>JAAHFP010000160.1 GCA_010672925.1 Symploca sp. SIO1C2
CAGTGTTAGCTTTGGGGGGAAGTTTGCCACCGATGGAAGTGTTTAAGGCTTTCCGGGGTCGCGAACCCAGTACTGAGCCTTTACTGAAGCATAATGGTTTGGTTAGTGCTTCTTAGGGACTTCAAAAAATCAAATATCCCACAAAGAGAATGATAATTATTACTCCATGCTGTCTTAAATATACCCTATTACTCAAACCACAGCGATTGTATCCCTCTACCTAATTGTGGTACTGGCATCTTGCTAGTGCCCCCGTCTCGTATGAATAACGGCAGAAAACTAGAGTTTGTATTACAGATCATTTATATACAAAATCACAAATGTCAACTTCCATTGAAGGTGTTTATTTGATAAGTAATACAAATCATAAAATGGGTTATTTTGCACTCACTGCGAAAAAATAGCATTAATTAAACTTATGTTTTAGTGATCGCTGATAATTTTGATTCAGTATCCTTATGCTTTGCCCAGCAATAGTTTCAGAGGTAAGCTGTGCTTAGTTGAGCAAACCTTCTATTGAAACGTATAGACATTAGGGAATAGTCCCTTTGATTTTTGTATGACTTATCATGGTTGATGTCACTTGACTCTCTTACTAGAGAATAAAACCATGAGTAAAAAAGGTGGCAGTTTCAGCTTTTCTGGTACTGGTACAGTTGCCTTACTGGCTATCGTTGTTCTAGGAGGCGGCGCTTTTATCCTCCTTCGCAATACCAACAACATTAGTATTGATAACAAGAGCGAAGGTGGAAGTGTGAGTGGTATTAACATCAGCCCAAATACAACACAGCAACAGCAGTCTGGTTCATCAGGCCCCCAAACTGCTGGCTCAAAATCTACTACAACACCTTTGGAAAAAACAGATCAGACTGGCAGTGAATCCCTGATCAACATTGAAGCCGCTAATGTGAAGTGGACTTTGAAATACCCCATTTACCAAGAAAAAGACGGTAATTGCGCATTGGCTGGTACCAGCTCAGTAATTTTAGAGCAAAGGGAAGGAGGAAGTTTATATTACAATGCTCCTCTGAGTGGTTATGGTCCTTCAGGTATTCAGGGCACGGTTACCAAATTTGGCAAAGTTGACTTGTCTATAGACGGCAGCAGTGGAAAATATTTAGTCACACTCGAAGGCGAAGACACGACTATTGACCCTAATGAAACTGTTATTGCGGGTAAAGCAACAATGTTAGGTTGCCCTGAAAGCACATTTGAAGTGAGAAAGACGAACTAGAAATTTAAAGGTATAGGGTAAAGTGTAGTCATATTTTTGGGGTTTTTATGTTACTTAACCGTCATCGTTTAGGATTTACCTTAGTTGAAACTTTAATAACTGTTGCAGTGCTTGGAATTCTGATGGCGATCGCAATTCCAACGTTTTTTCGCTTTGTTCCTAAATGCATAAGAACATCCTGTATAGGATATGATCCCATAGATTATGGCTGCGATAAGGATGCCATAACTATCATGAAAAATGAGTTTCAAGGTATTGAAGTCGAACTAAGGCATTCAAGGAAATGCCAAGCCAGTTGGGCTAGATCTACTGTACCTTGTCCAGCCGTAATTTACACTGAAGATGCCCAAGGTCAAAAATATGGTCTATATGCAATTACAAGAGATGGCTACCAACAACACTATGGTGATATGGGACCAGGAATGAAGCTGAAAGCTTGTTTTCAAATGCCCAACCAAAAGCCACAGTGTACTGAACTTATCCAGTAATTAACTTGAAACCACAGAGTGGAAAATGAGAGTCTATCTAATAGGTCGATTTGTCCTGTTATCACTCTCTTGTTTTGCTGTTATTCCTTTAGGTTGTATCCGGATAGACAGCAGCAGCCAAGGAGGGGATGTCAATGGCGATAATTTTAATCAAAGTTAGGAGCAGAGGCAACCAAAAACTGAATTACCAAGCCCAGAAGTAGTATTACTGCCTTGTAAGGAAACAACTTGTATCGACCTTGATCCAGCAAACAATGGTTGTGATCAAGACGCTCAAACCCTTAGGATAAAAGAGTATCAAGGTATTGAAGTCGAGTTAAGGCATTCAATGAAGTGTCAAGCCAGTTGGGCTAGATCTACTGCACCTATTTCGTCAATAATTTACACTGAAGATGTCCAAGGTCAAAAGTATGGCCTATATACAATTATAAAAGATGGCTTCCAAGAACACTATAGTGGTATGGGACCGGGAAAGAGTCTGAAAGCCTGTTTTCAAATGCCAAATCAAAAACCACAGTGTACTCAACTTATCCAGTAATTACTGTGAACCAACAGAGTGGAAAAATGAGAGTCTATCTAGGTCGATTTGCCCTGTTATCACTCTCTTGTTTGGCTGTAATTCCTTTAGGTTGTATTCAGATACACAACAACAGCCAGGGAGGAGATGTCAATGGCAATAATTTTAATCAAAGTCAGGGGCAGGAGCAGCCGAAAACTGAATTACCAAGCCCAGAAATAGTATTACCACCTTGTAAGGAAACAACTTGTATCGACCTTAATCCAAAAGATACTGGTTGTGAGCAAGATGCGATAACTGTCGTAAAAAATGAGTTTCAAGGTATTGAAATCGAGCTAAGGCATTCAATGAAGTGTCAAGCCAGTTGGGCTAGATCTACTGTGCCTTATCCAGCTGTAATTTACACTGAAGATGCCCAAGGTCAAAAGTACGGTCTATATACAATTACAAGGCATAACTTACACTATAGTGGTATGGGACCTGGAAGGAAGCTGAAAGCTTGCTTTCAAATGCCCAACCAAAAACCACAGTGTACTCAACTTATCCAGTAATTACTGTGAACCAACAGAGTGGAAAAATGAGAGTCTATATAGGTTTATTTACACTGCTATCAATCTCTTGTATTGCTGTTATTCCTTTAGGTTGTAGCCAGAGACACAGTAATAATCAGGGAGGGAATATCAATGATATTAAGAGTAATCAAATTCAGGAGCAGCCGACAGCCGAATTACCAAGCCCAGCAAAAGTATTACCGCCTTGCAAAGAAACAACTTGTATCGACCTTGATCCAAAAGATACTGGTTGTGCCCAAGACGCTAGAACTCTTACTATAAAAGAGTTTCAAAGTATTGAAATCGAGCTAAGGTATTCGATTAAGTGTCAAGCCAGTTGGGCTAGATCTACTGCACCTATTTCGTCAGTAATTTACACTGAAGATACCCAAGGTCAAAAGTATGGTCTGTATACAATTACAAGAGATGGCTACCAACAACACTATAGTAGTATGGGACCTGGAAGAAAGTTGAAAGCTTGTTTTCAAGTTCCAGATCAAGAGTTACAGTGTACTGAACTTATCCAATAATACGAAATCAGAAAAAGAGTAAACAATACAAGTTATAGGATGAGCCTAAAGTTGTTCTGGATCTAAACCCTGCGATCGCAAATAATCTGCTAACCGTTCAGCCCGTTGGCGTTCTTGTTCAGCCCTTTGGCGTTCTTGTTCAGCCCTTTGGTGTTCTTGTTCAGCCCTTTGATGTTCTTGCTGAGCACGTTGGCGTTCTTGCTCAGTTCGTTGACGTTCTTGTTCAGTCCGTTGTTGTTCTTGTTCAACCCGTTCCATACCCCAGGGTAGCAGGTTGCCTTCCCTGTCCCACCAGCGCAACCAATAACCTGTCCGGTCTGCTTTTGTACCAGACCAAACTCCCAAAAATAGACCAAGCTCTTCTATCCAGTAACAACCCTCAGCATCAGCCGTTTGAATCTGATAAGCTCCTTCTACTAGTTGACGTACTTCTATAGAACCAGCATCTGGCTCAAAAATCACATAAACCGGTACTTGAAGAATGTGCTCATAAAACCACAGTTTGCCATAGGGAGGAAAAGGACGTACTGAATATTCTCCCCCATCTGTTTCCGACAAAAACTCCATGACAATTGCCGGATTATCTCCTTCCAAGCGAGGAGTATAACTGCGACGTGAGCGGGGTG
>JAAHFP010000161.1 GCA_010672925.1 Symploca sp. SIO1C2
GGTAGCAGGGAAAAGACTAGAGTGACAAGCGATAACAGGCGAGGTGATTTCATTGTTGGTTATCGAAGAAGTGGGTTTAAAACCCCGTCTTAGAAGGATAGCTTGAATTTTATAAGTTTTCAGGTAAGATAGACAGTTACAATGCTTACCAATATTTCAATCTGGTAAATATTCGGGATTCAACAATTGCTCAGATATGTAAGGGCAATTGAACGGAAATATTTCTAAGGGTAAACCTGTTTCATCTGCTGCCTGTTTGCAGGCATTTACATAGCATTCCGCCAATACCTCCTGAAAATAGGGTACTAAGCTTGGTGAATCTTGCAAATCATCATTGATACGTCTACGATGTTCCCGAATACTGCCTCGCCAACTACCACTACGGCATTCTGGTTGATATTGCCATTTCAGAAGATGAAGCATAATTACCACGAGGTTGCTTTTGAGACTTTTCCGCTCCCTTCTTGACATATCTTCAATTTCTTCGATCAAGTTAGCCCAATCTACGCAAGTGTAGTTTTGATTACGTAATTGTTCTACTGTAGTCTCAATCCAACGTACAAAGTCGGCTTCATAGAGACTCTTGTGGTTGACTTGCAGTTCAGCTGACATTGTTTGTCTCCTGTTTCGCTCAACGTCGGTCATGAAACCAGCATAGCAGATTAGCTAGGGTGAGGACAGAAAAAGGATTTTGGCTTTGTTCCAGATAAAACAGAAGCATCCCATTGTGGTAAAGAAAATCGGTTATAATTTTGATCAACAGAGCTGTATTGAGTGGTTTCCATATTTTAACTATGAGTGTCCTGATATCTGACGAAACTCTTCGCGCTTGCCAAATGGAAGCTACCGAATTTAGGCAAGAAATTGCCTTGTTGTTATTTCAAGTAGGTAAACTAACAATTGGTCATGCCAGTCACCTTGCTCAGATATCACCTAATGCCTTCCGAGAAATACTCAAACAGCGTCATATTCCTCTGTATAGCTATGATGTTGAAGATTTTGAGCTAGATCTAAAAAACCTGCGGGAACTAGGTCGCCTGTGATCGTTATTAGTGATACTTCCGTCTTTACCAATCTGGCAGCAATCGGATACCTATACCTACTTCAACAGCTTTATGGGCACATCTTAATACCAACAGCAGTGTATCAAGAATTGACTGTCGATCCCCCTGTTTTTGGAACAGTTGAAGTAAAAACTCTTCAATGGATTGAGGTTTTATCTGTTAATGATCACAGAATGGTTGAGCAGTTGCAAAACATAGCGCAACTAGACCTAGGAGAATCCGAAGCAATCGCTTTAGCACTGGAAATAAATGCAGAGTTGTTACTCATTGATGAGCGTCGTGGTAGAAGAGAAGCGAATCAACGAGGCATCCGGATTACTGGCTTGTTAGGGGTGCTGGTAGAAGCCAAGCACAGAGGATTTATTCCTGTTGTTAAGCCTTTAATGGATAACCTGATTGCTACATCCAAGTTTAGAGTTTCTCAATCTTTGTACAACCAAATTTTGACAATAGTAGGAGAGTAATAAATTTTATTCCCCATTCCCTATTTTTAGAGCCAATTACCGATGAGAATAAACGGAGACCAGACTGCCGGATGGTTGTAGTCAAACTCCTGATCCGCAATCATCCTTAATTGCGCTGTTCTTAAAGCTTCCGCTTTAGTAACATTAGGTTGACTTAGTTGTTGGTAAAATTTCTCAATCAGAGGTACTGTGGACTCATCGTTGATGTACCATAGGGTTGCTAAAGCACTGCCTACTCCAGCCCGAACCGCGACACCAGCTAATCCTAAAGTAGAACGATCATCACCAGCAGCAGTTTGGCAGGCACTCAGGGTGAGTAATTCTACTGGTTGTCCCCGACGGCGCGAGCGCAATAAATTGTCTAATGCTTCAATACTAATCTTTTGGTCATATCCTACCAAAAACGTAGTCTGGCGGTCAGCACCAAATTTACCGTGAGTGGCAATATGGACAATGGGGTAACTCTGCTGTTGTAATTGGGATTGAAAATTTGCCAAAGTAAAGGCTTCATCTACTAGTTGATTACCACCTAAAATTTCTTTAACAGCTGTTACTTCCGCCTTGACATTACTTAGGGGAGCAAAAGGTGGTCTAGCAACGGTTAAACCTAAACTCAGAGTCGATAAATTTTGCTGATCTAATCTTTGACGACTAGTAAGTTTCAGTCCAGGGGTAGTAGCGATCGCGTACTTTTCAATTAAAAATTGTTCTCCATCATGGAGTGCTCCCATCGGTATTTTTCGCAAGACTCCATCGTTGATGAAAACTACAGTACTAGGATCATTGTCTGCTAGCTTGGCTTCTAGGGGACGAATTAATAAATCATAGACTTTTTGAGTCTTAGGCCAATATTGTTCCGTTTGTCGCCTCTCCAGTAAAGAGCGTAATTCCGTAACTTCTTGTTCTAATTCCTGCTTACTAATTGCCACCCGATAATTACTCATTGAACCATCAGGCGATCGCACAATCATTTCTGTAAACTTATCCAGCACCACGGAATACACAACTACCGTATTTTGCTCCTGCAAACCCTGCTCCCCTTCACCTTGGGAGAGAGCTACCTGTACACATTCATCACCAAAAAAGTTCTGCAACTCCGCTAGTTTCAGTAGTTCCAAAGTATCCACTACTGCCTTAGCTGGAGAAGTTTCTCCCTTGGTTGCCGCTGTTGGTGTTTCTAACAGCAGTTCCATCAATTCGCGATAAATTGGTTCTACCTGGTCACGAAAGTCAAACTGTAGGTCTTTACTAGCATTGATAATATCACCACGAATACTTTGCAGGGTAGCGATCGCTTGTCGGTAAGCAGCAATCGCTTTACCAGAATCCCCCGTTGCCTTCAAAATCTGTCCTGCCTGCCACTGCCAGCGATATAAGCTATCAGGAGCATTGATTTGCTGAGCCTTAAATTGAGCTTTCCTAGTCCACTCCATCCCTGAAGCATATTCATTCCTGGTCTGGTACAATTTGCCCAGGGTTCCGAGGACAAAGGATTCTGCTCTTGCATCTCCTAGCTGACGGGTAATTGCCAGGGCCTGGGTTAAAATTGGGAATGACTCCTGAGACTGACTATTCTCTGCTAGTTGAATTAGGACATAGGCTTTTTCTCGAGAATCTGGTACGGCTGGAAGTAATTCCTGAACCCGCTGCCAATTACTGGTAATAGTTGTTGGCTCTTCCTGAGTTTTCTTCAACAGGCGATTGAGATTCATTAAAGCTCGAAGTTCTTGACTAGGAGCTAGACCTCTAGCTGATTGTACACTTTGTTCAAGTAATTCTTTTGCCTCAGCTCGGTCTTCTTGGAAAGCAGCTGTTAAACGGTTATATTCCTTCCTCTCTCCCTCCAGTAGAGCCGAATTCGCCTGCTCTTCATAGCGATTAGCTCGACTAACATAGGTATTACCCAGGTCATTGAGAGCCATGCTAATATAGCTGGGATTGTTGAGTTCTCTAGCAAGCTCTAAGCCTTCCTGGTGAACTTTCAATGCCTGTTCATAATCCCCTAAAGCTTGGTAGGCATTACCTAAGGCTCCCTTAACTGCCGCTTTCGTTAGCTGCTCCTGCTGGGGAAACTCCATTTTCACCGTGGGCTGCAACAGCTTAATCGCTCGATTATACTGTCCTAAATCGCTGTAAGCTTGTGCTTGATTGAGCAATAACTCCGCTATAACCTGCTTCCTCTCCTCCTCACCTTGGGAGCGATACAGTTCAATAGCCTGCTGCCAATGCTTAATTGCCGGATTAAGTTTACCAGTTTCCCGATAAGCGATCGCAAGATTATTGTGAACAGTGGCTCGATCCTCTGATAGAGTAATCTGTGGTAGAGCCTGTTCCCAGTACGCGATCGCTTCCGCCA
>JAAHFP010000162.1 GCA_010672925.1 Symploca sp. SIO1C2
CTGAGGACTAAACAATTGTAGTTGGGGAGCGATCGCAACTGCATAGTCTTTTTCGATAAGATACTGTTCACCGTCGTAGAGGACTGCCATTGGTACATTGCGTAAAGCACCATCGAGGATAAATACTAAGGTTTCCACGACCGTACTTGCTGCTAAAACTGGTTCGAGGGGTTTAATCAACCAGCTGTAGAGGCTTTCTGCTGCTTCTAATACTTCTGGGGTATTGCCGGGAGTTGTCAAATTTGCTCGCAATGTTTTCAATGTCTGTAGCACTTCCTCTTGGGCAATGGTTTGCTGGGAAGGAGAGGCTACTGAGAGTCTTTCTGGGGCAGAATTGTTACCGCATAAAAGCAACTCTTTGTCAAGACTAGGTTGGAGGCAAGCTAAACTGCGGGCAAAGTTAATACGGGCATAGATAGCGGTGCGACTAGGAGGTAAGCTGTTAATTGACTGTTGGATTTGAGGCCAAAGTTGCTCCGCTTCTGCCCATTCTCCGATTTCCAGCAAGAGACTCAGCTGATTGAGTTGGGGTTGGAGGTGTTCCCTTGAAGGTGAGATGGCAGCTGCCTGTTGATACAATTCGATGGCGGCTTGAGTATAAACCATTGCCTCAGCTTCCTTGCCAATGGCTCTGGCTTTATTTCCTAAAGCTCGTTTTGTATTTCCTAGTTCCAGTAGCGCTAGATGTTGGGCAGCAGGGAGTTCTGCCAGTGCCAAACTTTCAGTCAAAACCTGCTGTGAGTCTTCTAATCTACCGACTCGCCTTAAGGCATTGCCGAGGTGACGTAATCCTTGAGTTTTGAGCTGAGAGTCAGATTCGAGCCCTAGGATCTGGTTGACTTGGGTTAAAGTTTCTTGAGCCTGAGTACTCAATCCCAAGGCTTGTAGGGCTTTTGCTTGGTTAATTAAGCTACCAATAACCCCAGTTTGATTCCCTGCTTTGCCATAATTAGAAGCAGCAAGTTTCCAGGTGTTGAGGGCTTCTTCCAACTGTCCCTTAGACCATTGTAAGCGACCTTGGGTATTCCAGGCTTTGGCGAGAATTTCTTGGTAAGTTGGGGTATCAGCATCTTTTTGGTTATGGAGTAAGCTGAGGCTTTGGGTGATTGTCTCTTCTGCTTCCTGCCATTGTTCCAGATGCTGATAGGTTAGGGAAAGATTGCTCAACGCCAGTGCCTGATTCAAGTGATCCTCTTGGAGAGCAAAAGCAGAGGCGGCTTGTTGCCAAAGGGCAGCAGCAAGGGAAAATTGTTGTGCTTCGTACTTTTCTATCCCTTGTTGCAATAAAGATTGGGCAATATCTTCTTGAGGTTCTAGGCTCTGAGTAATTGTACTGGGAGTTCCTTTAATATCATTTCCGGTTGAATACTTACACTTTGGTGGAAAAAAGGCAGAAGGCACAGGGCAGAGGGCAGAAGGGAAGAAAGAAAGTTGCAAGTTATAAGGAAATGATATAACTGGTTGGGCTGATAGGGTAGAAATAGATAGAGTTGCGATCGCGCCTAACAGTGCTAGAAGGATTAGTTTGAGTGGGCGAACAATCATGGCAACTTTCCCAAATAGAGCCAATATTTATTGATTTTACCAATATTCGAGTGATGCACTCTAGTAGACTTTAATCATTTAATCACGACGCTGTTTTAAGCAATGTTCCACCTATTGCACAAACTGCATCATAACCTATACGCTCAACCCAAGTAATGGCATTAGGCTGTTTTGCTTTTAGGCGATGGCAATCTGCTCGCGACAATGCTCATTTGTGTCAACTTAAGCCTAGACATAGCTGACTAGTTGGATTCCCTAACTCACCTTGGATTCAAATCCAAGGCTAATAGCTTAAGTCCATTAAAATGGACTAAAAATTTTTGAGCAGATTGAGTCATCTTTAGATGACTTCAGCTATTAGCAAGGAACTTGAGTTCCTTGCGGGGTATGGGTTTTAGGTTAAATTAACACTAATGGCCAATGCTACGCCCCTACGAACAATTATCAACTTTTGCAAGAAGTCTATTTCATTATCGGAGACTACAACCCCATTGAGAAGTGGTAGCGGGAAGCTGAGCTACTAACTCTATTTGTCCTGTTTGATTAACAATCCAACCTTGAGCTTCTATCAGTTTTCCAGAGGTTGTTGTGGGTAAATCAGTGGTATCGGTTGAAGCTTTCTTGGGCAATTGTACATCTTCCCAAAGGTCACTGCTTCCAAGGGGTTCTGTTGGGTCTGGTGGTAAGCCGCCGCGTCCGGTGTTGATAAAGCTACCTGCCGATTGGCTTCCTCCAGCTTGACAACTTTGGTTAAGTTCGGAAGTTACAGTGTCAGCAGGTAACTCCGATAATCCTTGAGTGACATCCACGGGGGAGAGCAAGTTGAGTTGAAATTCCCCATTTAAGCCAAATTCTGAACTAGCAGTAATATCACTTAAAGGAGTGAGGCTAACGCGAAATTGCAAACCAAAGATACCCTGAGTAGTAATAGTAATATTTCCTCCGCGACCGTTGAAGGCATTGGCACTAATATCGCTATCTTCTCTGGGGACAGCGACAACGAATTCAGCATTGATGATGATATCACCCCCATCCCCACCAGCCCCAGCAATTCCAGCAGTGGTGGCAATTTGGCTGTTGTCCCGCAGGAGTAATATATCCCCCACCCACAGGTTAATATTGCCACCGTCACCGGATAGGGTAGTAGTTTGGATGCTACTGCGATTAGTTTCGAGGTTTTGGCGAGTATCGATAGAGATATCACCGGCTTTGCCAGTTCCTAGGCTTTGGGAGGAGATAAAGGCATCAGTTAAGAACAGTGAACCAGCAGTAATTTGAATCATACCGCCATCCCCCACTGCTCCTTGATTCACTTGGCTGAAGACACCACTGGAAGCTCCATTACTGCCGACACCATCAAAACGCACCCTATCGCTAGCAGTAATTCTCGCACCTCCAGAATTTCCCTCTCCGAAGGTACTGGCAGATATCACAGCACCATTAGTTATCTCTAGGGAGCCGGTGTTTATTTCAATGTCACCACCATTCCCCGCTGCTCCTGGTTGCACTGAACTAAAAGCACCACTGGAAGCTCCTTTACTACCGACACCATCAAAACGCACCCTATCGCTAGCAGTAATTCTTACACCTCCAGAATTTCCCTCTCCGAAGGTACTGGCAGATGTCACAGCACCATTAGTTATCTCTAGGAAGCCGGTGTTTATTTCAATGTCACCACCATTACCCACTGCTCCCGATAGAACTCTGCTGAAAACACCACTAGATTGTCTATTACTACCAACACCATTAAAGCGCACTGCATCTGTCACAGTAATCCTCACATCTCCAGCATTTCCCTTTCCTAAGGTGTTGGCAGACAATTGAGCGCCATTCGTGACCTTCAGGGAACCAGTGCTAATCCCAATGTCACCACCATCCCCCACTGCTTCTATTCCCACACTGCTGAAAATACCACTAGACAAGTCATTACTACCAATACCATCAAAGCGCACGATATCTGTCGCAGTAATCTTTACCCCTCCAGCATGTCCTTCTCCAAAGGTTTCGGTAGACACTCTAGCGCCATTGGTAAACTCCAAGGAACCAGTGGAAATGTCAATCTCACCACTATTCCCCACCCCCCCTGGTCCTACTGAGTTGACAATTCCACTAGAGTTACCATTATTGCCGACGCCATCAAAGCGAACCTTATCAGTCGCACTAATCTTTACACTCCCAGCATTTCCATTTCCTAAGGCACCGGCAAAAAGT
>JAAHFP010000163.1 GCA_010672925.1 Symploca sp. SIO1C2
CCTACAGAAACAAACCAGGATTCATTTATCTCATTCATGCCCAAGAAACTGACAGATACAAGATTGGGCTGACAACACGCTCAGTAGAAGCCCGATTTGCTGAGTTAAACAGTTCTCAGTCACCATTTCCTTTAGAGCTGATTGATTGGTTTGAGACTGATAATGTCACAGAGGATGAGAAATACTTCCATGAAAAATACTCAGCTTATAGGGTTCATGGAGAGTGGTTTGGTGCGATTCGTTGGCTAGAAACTGATGCCCGATAAGGCATGAGGGGATTAGCCGCAAGGTAACAATACCTTGACAACTGAATGACCATGTAGGTGAAAAACCTACCCCCTAGGTGCAAGGGTGACAGCATCATCCCTACGGTAGCGACTAGCCATCAATCCGTAAAGCGGGATGAAAAGGCAATAGCTGAAAGCCTAATTCAGTAATTTGTCGAGCAAAGTGTCCAAGAGTAAAGCTTCGGCTTGAAGATGTTCAACCATCGTGATCTCCAACCAGTGAAATAAGGCTGAAACACTGGAACCAAAAGGTAAAGGATAAGGAGTTGGCAGATAGAACCCTGACCAATAAGCACTTCCAATAAACCTGGTGGAGTAGCATCACTCTAAAGATACATAGAATGGTCATTCGGAACGAAGTAACCCCTCGATAGCTCTCAAAGAAAGGTCGATTTCTTGAGTAGGTGCTAACCGGATGCTGCGAGTGGGGGAGATTGGGAAAGAAGCGAACGACGCGGTTGTAATGACCCGTATATGCTGACGTTCCCACGATGAATTGGAAGATAAGGTTTCAAGTAAAAGTGAACAAGTCTAAAACACGAGTCAAATCGATGGTGGAATGGAGACAAATCAACTGGCGCAAGCTGGAAAGAATAGTCTTTAAGCTTCAAAAGAGAATTTATCGAGCCTCTCAGCGTGGTGATGTGAAAACAGTTCGCCGACTCCAGAAGACGTTGATGAAGTCTTGGTCAGCAAGGGCTACTTCGGTGCGTAGAGTAACTCAGGACAATCAAGGAAAAAAGACGGCAGGTGTGGATGGGCTAAAAAGCTTGACCCCAAAGCAACGTCTTGACCTGATTCCCAAATTAAACCTGGGTTCAAAGGCTAGTCCAACCCGGCGAGTATGGATTGATAAGCCAGGAAAGGAAGAGAAGCGACCTTTGGGAATACCTACCATCAAAGACCGAGCCTTGCAAGCGCTAACCAAACTAGCACTAGAACCAGAATGGGAAGCGCGATTTGAACCTAACTCATACGGGTTTAGACCTGGACGCACATGTCATGATGCTATCGCAGCAATATTTGACACAGTAAGTAGCAAGCCTAGATATGTGCTTGATACCGACATAGCCAAATGTTTTGATCGCATCGACCAAGAAGCACTGCTCAGAAAATTAAATACATTTCCCACCATTCGCCGACAAATCAAGGCGTGGTTGAAAGCGGGAGTGATGGATAATAAGCAGTTGTTTCCAACATCTGAGGGTACACCGCAGGGTGGAGTTTTATCACCACTACTAGCAAATATCGCTCTCCACGGGATGGAAAACCGGATAAACCAAATATTCCCCAAAATGTATAGAACAAACAAGGAAACTTGGTTTCACCTCAAGGGTACAGACTTTGCACCCCCAAAGTTAGTCCGGTATGCCGATGATCTCGTGATTCTCCACGAGGACATAACCGTTGTCCAAAGATGCAAAGAGATAATCTCTGATTGGTTAAAAGACATGGGTTTAGAATTGAAACCTAGCAAAACCAGGATGGTACATACCCTAGATAAATACGGTGATGAAGAACCCGGATTCAATTTCCTAGGGTTTAACATCAGACAATACAGAAAAGGGAAATACACATCCAAGCGGGGTTACAAAACATTCATCACCCCAAGCAAGGATAAGCAGAAGGAACACCTGAGACAAATAGAAAGAGTAATAGATTCACATAAAGCAGCCCCACAAAAAGCGCTAATCAAGCACTTAAACCCGATAATACGAGGTTGGGCAAACTATTACTCGACAGTGGTTAGTAAAGACATTTTTAGCCGCATGGATAATCTCATATTCTCGAAGCTCAGGGCTTGGGCAAACCATCGCCATTCAGGAAAAAACAGTACATTTGTTGCAAATAAATACTGGAAAACCATAGGCGATGTGAACTGGGCATTCGCAACCGGAACGGAAGAAAACATCCGGTTACTAAAGCATGTCGAAACTCCAATAGTTAGACATGTCAAAGTTAAAGGCTCTTCGTCACCATACGACGGCAACCTAGTTTACTGGAGTTCAAGAATGGGTAAAAACCCGGAAATGCCAAAAAGAGTTTCAAAACTTTTGAAGCAACAGAAAGGAAAATGCACCCATTGCGGATTGTACTTCCGCAATAGCGATGTTATGGAAGTAGACCACATTATCCCCAAATCGGAAGGTGGAAAGGATAATTACAAAAATCTGCAACTAATACACAGACATTGCCACGATGTAAAAACTACCAGAGATGGTAGTTCAGGTAAGAAATCTGGCTGCAATAGTGCCAAGCCTAAGCCCTCAGTAAAACAGGAGAAAGAGTATGAATTTATTCAACTATCCCTATTCTGAATCACGGGTAAGAGGTACACATGAAAAGTGCCAATTCATTGAGGAGCCGTGTGAAGGGAAACTTTCATGCACGGTTTTGAAGACCAGCGGACTGGGTGACTGGTTCGCTGAGTTTAATTGTTTGATAAAAGGACTCTCAAGGAAGTGAGAAGAGAGTATCAAGATGATGTTGGTTTCACTTTCCCACAACTACCCAGGATGACGCTACCAGCGTTCTCAAGACTACCTACAATCAATCGGAATAATATTGCTTTAGCTATGGCAGGAATAGGCAGTTTATGGCTGATTGTAGTGATGTCAGGATGTCAGCAACCTAGCAAGGGTCTACCAGATGTACCCGACCCACCACCACCGCCAAGAAGCCAATTGCTTTGAAAATTACAACCCCCGTCAGAGAACTTCCCTGGTGGGGTTTTCAGTTTTCTGGCAAGTAAAATCTGGGGGAGGGTCTGGGGTGTCGTTTAAATTCCTTTTCCCGACAGTTGACAACATACTCAGTGCTGAAACTGCTCCCCTAACTTGCTCTGGTTTCACTTCCAGATATTTTTGTAGTTGGGAGAGATTACGATGCCCCGACACCTCTTGTATTATCCTCAAGGGTATTCCTTCATTGGACATCTGGGTTAAGGCAGTCCTTCTGAAACTGTGGGTGCTGACTCCCCTAATTCCCACTTTGAGGCAAGCTTTTCTCAATACCCTAGCTGCTGAGTCTTGATGGATATGCCCCGTCCCATTCAAACCAGGGAACAGAAACCAACTTCTAGGTGATGGATAGTAATCCAGTAGCAAGATACGCAACTCTTCAATTACTGGGATTGCTCTGGTTGCTAGCTTGCCTTTGGTGTCCCCTTTACGAAAGGTAATTTCGGGATAGATGATGCCAAAGCGCTCGTAGACATCAGTGGTTCTGAGGCTACAGCATTCTCTGATACGACAAGCTGTGTAGAGACAGATGCCAAACAGAGCGCGATCGCGATCTGATTGCAACCCATCACTAAAGAGCAACTGAATCTCAGACTGAGTGAGAATCTTAGCTTTTCCGTGGCGGTCAATCTTCATGGAGATACCCCACTCTTTCTACTCATGGTTTACAGTAATGGGGTATCTCCTGTCTAGTTTTTGATACATTCGATGTCAGTAATCAG
>JAAHFP010000164.1 GCA_010672925.1 Symploca sp. SIO1C2
AGCTTGCTGCTTTCTGGTACTAGATGAAAGTATATGGGTTTCCCAACTGGGTGGAGGTATTAGATGAAAACACTTAAATATTGGCTAGCTGTTCCCACAACTTTAGCATTGCTCTTGACTAACATTGTCGGAGTTCGTTCCCAGCAGCAGATGGCGCTGAACCCTGGATTTAATGAGCCGATGGTTCTAACAGGAACTTCCGGAGACAGCAACTGCGGTAAGATGTCCCCTACAGCAAGTCATGTGATTACTTTGGGTGATAACTTTAGTTACTTACGCTTCACCGTAGACAGTCAGGGTGGTCAACCCATACTCTTGATCAAAGGACCCAATGGTAGCTCTTCTTGTGTACAGTCTGATGAGTTCTCTGGAAGTAGTATCACAGACTCCGGGTATTGGATGGCTGGTACTTACTCCTTCTACATTGGCGATCGCACTGGTAGTCCTCGTAGTTACAGTTTATCCATAACTCAGCAACAATAGATCTTAATATAGCGTTTCTCATGTAGATGAGGTGTAGAGTTCCTTGGCACTAGCGGGAAAAGTTTTTCCGACATAGTTCATCAAATGAGAAACTGTCACTACCTGATCTCCTGATTGATGTTTGGTCTATAATATTGACAGCGTTCTTGGATGGTTTGCAGTACTTTGAGGGTTTGATTAAGATTATCTTTAGTACTGTTTGTAGCAGACTTATGAGCTTGCAGTTTTTTAATTAGTTGAGGAATAGCAGTATCTGAGCAGGTTTTACCTAGAGCTGCTGCCGCATTCATACGCACATTAGATTTAGAGTCTTCTAGGACATTAATAAGGGCAGTAACCGCAGTATATGAGCCGATTTTACCTAGAGCCTCTACCGCACTCATACCCACATCATATTTAGAGCTTTTCAGAGCATTAATTAATGCAGGAACCGCGACATCCGAGCCAATTGTACCTAGAGCTTCTGCCGCACTCACACGCACATCAAATTTAGAGCTTTTCAGAGCATTAATTAATGCAGGAACTGCTGCATCTGAGCCGATTTTTCCAAGAGTGACTATCGCATCAATACGCACATTAGATTTTGATTTTTTTAGAAAATTAACTAATGCAGGAACCGCAGCATCTGAGCCGATTTTTCCAAGAGCGGCTATCGCATCAATACGCACATCAAATTTTGATTTTTTTAGAAAATTAACTAATGCAGGAACCGCAGCATCCGAACCGATGTATCCAAGAGCATCTACCGCAAACCAACGCACCCTAGAGTTGGAGTCTTCTAGGGCATTAATTAGTACAGGAACCGCAGCATCTGCACCGATTTTTCCAAGAGCACTTACTGCTCTACAACGCATCTCAGAGTCGGAGTCTCCTAGGACATTAATTAGTACAGGAACCGCAGCATCTGCACCGATTTCTCCAAGAGCATTTACTGCTCTACAACGCATCTCAGAGTTGGAGTCTTCTAGGACATTAATTAGTACAGGAACCGCAGCATCTGCACCGATTTCTCCAAGAGCACTTACTGCTCTACAACGCATCTCAGAGTTGGAGTCTTCTAGGACATTAATTAGTACAGGAACCGCAGCATCTGCACCGATTTCTCCAAGAGCACTTACTGCTCTACAACGCATCTCAGAGTCGGAGTCTCCTAGGACATTAATTAGTGCAGTAACCGCAGCATCTGCACCGATTTTTCCAAGAGCATTTACTGCTGTACAACACACCTCAGAGTTGGAGTTTTCTAGGGCATTAATTAGTGCAGTAACCGCAGCATCCGAGTCGATTTCTCCAAGAGCATTTACTGCTCTACAACGCATCTCAGAGTCGGAGTCTCCTAGGACATTAATTAGTGCAGTAACCGCAGCATCCGAGCCGATTTTTCCAAGAGCATTTACTGCTCTACAACGCACCTCAGAGTTGGAGTCTTCTAGGGCATTAATTAGTGCAGTAACCGCAGCATCAGAAGCAATTTTCCCAAGAGCATTTACTGCCTTATAAGGCATAAAATATTCGGAGTCTTTTAGGGCATTAATGAGTGCGGGAACCGTAGCATCAGAAGCAATTGTTTCAAGAACATTTACTGCCCTCCAACGCAGCAAGAATTTGGATTCTTCTAGGGCATTAATTAGGGCAAAAACGGCAGCATCTGAGCCAATTTCACCTAGAGCTTCTGCCGCACTTCTACGCACCTCATAGTTGTAGTCTGCTTCAACATTAACTAGGGCAGCAATCTCAGCACGGGAGTTAATGTCAATTAGAGCATTTACATCTCTCCAATGCACCTCACCATTGTTGAAGTCTTCTAGGGCATTAACTAGGGCAGGAACTGCAGCATCCGAGCCAATTTTACCTAGAGCTTCTGCCGCACTTTTACGCACATGAGATTCTGAGTCTTCTAGGGCATTAATGAGAGCAGTAACCGTCGCCTTCGAGCCAATTTTACCTAGAGCTGCTGCCGCACTGCTACGCACATTAGAGTCTGAGTCTTTTAGGGCATTAATGAGAGCAGTAACCGTCGCCTTCGAGCCAATTTTACCTAGAGCTTCTGCCGCACTGCTACGCACATGAGATTCTGAGTTTTTTAGGGCTTTAATTAGTTCAGGAATTGCTTCATCAGATTTTGTTACCCCCACCAACTCCACTTGAAACAACCGAGGTAGTTGTAACCCAACCACCAAACCTACTGTTTCCTCCTGAAATTTATCTTTAACCTCTCCTGCTAACCTAGCACCTAAGAGCCAATCTACCTCCAAAGCTAACTTCACCACTCGCATTGCCTCCTCCCTATCCTCCAGCAACTCCATCATTAGTGCTAGTGGCTCAGTCCATTTGAGATAATTTAAATAGTCCCACTTCAACTGTTGATCACTTAGACTTGCCAATCGCTCCAATAATTGCTCTGCTGTGTAATACTCCTGAAGCAACTGATGGCAAAACCCAATCTGATTACCTGTACCCAATTGAATCAGGTTATGCTTAAGTAAATTATCTAGCCAAAGGAGAGCTTTATTCTGGGAAAGAGCCGCCTCCCTTTGCAAAAACTCTGTTAGCACTGCTTCTGCTTTTTGCTTAGGAAGAGCCACATACAATTGTGTCTTTGTTTCCCCTTGCGTCATTACCCAAGCTAACTGCTGTAACAACTGCCCCTGCCAAAGCCGAAATTCTTCATCAATGAGAATATCCTGTTTGATCTTTTTGTCATAAATCTCGGTAAAGCGGCGAAATACCGAACCCAAATTAGATGGTACTCGATTAGAATTGCTAGCAAATACAGAGCAAAGCATCCACAACAACAGAGGTGTCTCCCCAAACTCTCGCAAGCGACTACCCAACTGCTTGAGCATTTGCTCCCCCTGCTGTGGTAAATAGGCACAGACAAACTGTCGCATCTGAGCTTCTGTCAGGGGTTGCATTTTCAGTTTTTTAGTAATATTGAGATCTCCTCCTACCCCCAAATCCCTTGTGGTGAATACCATTGGTGTATTGGGGTAGTCTTGACAAAACACCCTTACCTGCTGTCTGGCCTCTTCCGAAGGCAACTCATTAAATCCATCCAACAGCAGTAACAATTTTCCCTGACGCAGCCACTGTTTTAATACCTCCTCATCCAAATTCAAATTTGGCTGATGTTTAAGCAGAAAAGCCTTTACCCTCTCCAACACCGAATGCTGATAATACCGCAACTCCACCAACACCGGAATCCTCAAAAAATCCCTCTCCCCCTCTCTCTCCATCTCCGCGTCCC
>JAAHFP010000165.1 GCA_010672925.1 Symploca sp. SIO1C2
TTGCCCTACTGCGAGCATGGCATGAGCAGGCAAAGAGTAGAGATATCTGGAAAAAACTACGCTTGGTGGTGGTACATTCAACGGAAGTTTATGTACCGATGGATATTAACCAATCCCCATTTAATGTCGGATTACCCATAGAGTTACACCCGTTTACTGAAGAACAGGTGTACAGTTTGGCTAGATTACATGGACTTAGAGGTGAGATCGAGGATTTTGCTCCTCTAATGGCAATGGTGGGAGGGCATCCTTATCTAGTGCGATTAGCTCTCTATCACCTAGCGCGGCAAGATATCGCCTTAGAAGAGTTCTTGCAAACAGCTCCCACAGAAGCAGGATTTTATAGTGATCATTTGCGACGGCATTTGTGGAATCTCCAACAAAATCCCGAACTTGCCGCTGCTATGTGGCAAGTTGCTTCAACTAATAAAGCAGTACGCTTGGAGTCAGAAATAGCTTTTAAATTACACAGTATGGGCTTAGTACATCTCCAAGGCAATGAAGTAACCCCCCGTTGTAATTTATACCAGCAATATTTTCGCGATCGCTTAGCATCGGAGTAGGTGTTAGGTTTTAAGTGTTGCTATCGAGAAACAATTTTAGATTTTAGATTTTAGATTGAATCAATACATGCAACAGGGAAAAGGTTATAATTAACGTACCTAAGTTAGTGCAGGAGTACTACATCCCATGGAGTCCCTAGATGCAATCACTCTTAAAGCCTTCTTGGTCGCTCTAACTCAGCTAGAGGATTCACTGCCAGCTGAACTTCAGAGGGAAATAAATGCTATTGGTAAGGAATTTCCCACTGGTGTTTCCAGTCTTCATGTTTTGGCTAAGGGTTTAGCCCCTCTAGAACAGGCTTATAAAAAGACTCGTCGTATTTTGCAGGCTGATGGTGAACGCTTCCGGTACGTTGAATCTGATGTTGAAGAGACAACTCGAAGTGATGAAGAAGAAGTTCAGGGTTTAGCTATTAAGGTGTTAAACGCTTCAGATTCTGTAACCCTAGCTAAGGAAATAGCTATAGAATCAGTAGAACTGAAGCAAATTCTTGCTCAGCTTTAAGGCGAAACCAGTTTTAGGGCAGTAAATGGTCAGGCTGAGGCTGAAATCTCTAGTGTTTTCCAGGAATCCAAGAGCTTTCGGGAGAAAACTTTAGACAAAGTTCAAACTACTGTAGATAATCCTGACTTCCAAGCAGCAATGCAAGCTTTTGCCATCACTCGGAAAAACTATCGTAATGCTTTTAGAGAATTAGCTAAGTGAAAGAGCCTCGCTGGGTACCAGACCAAGCAGTAATAGCTATACATGATGAGTTAATTGCAGAACATGAAGGGGATTCTGGATTAAGAGACCCGGGCTTACTTGCAGCTAGCTTAGCTAGACCTAAAAATGTATTTACCTACACCGATAATGCTACTCTCTGGGATTTGGCAGCAGCCTATGCTTTTGGTTTGGCTAAAAATCACGCTTTCGTCGATGGCAATAAACGGATTGCCCTGGCTGTCATCGACGTTTTTTTACCTTCAACCGCAAGAAGGCTCACACCGAATTCTTGGAATCGGTGTTGAGATGAATTGCACCGCAGAGTTTGGAGCAGATAATGAGTCAATCCATTCTTCCAAAATTGTTGCGGGCGTCTTATCTTAATTTTTCGCCTCAGCTCTCTTTTCTACTTAATCTTTTTTCTTTAATCGTGGGTGGTCATTGTCTACCCTTTTTATGGTAGTATATTTAGAGGTCGATAAAAAGATAAATTAATGAGAATTTCGTATCAATATAAATTAAAACCTAATAAAGAGCAGTGCGAAATTATTGACAACACCCTCAATATGTTGCGTCATCAATATAATTATCAACTTGCGCAACGGTTTGATTGGTATGAGCAAAATCGTTGTTCTCTTGATAGATGTCCCCTTATTTGTTATCTTCCAGAATTAAAGGATAGACCGAATAAAGCAAGCCAAGAAAAAAGTTTAGTCCAACTTAAAAAAGATAGACCGTGGTACAAGAAAGTTCATTCCCAAGTATTGCAGTCTGTGTGTGATAAAGTGGATCAAGCTTTTGACAGATGGCTTAAAGGTGATCGCAACGGTAAAAAATCTGGTAGACCTAGATTTAAAGGAGTAAGACAATATAAAACTTTCACCTATAAGCAATTCAAGCAACATCACTTTGTAGATAATAAAATTACGTTGTCTAAAATTGGTGAGGTTAAAGTAATCGTTCACAGACCTATACCAAAAGGATTCGTTATTAAAACCGTATCCGTCACGAAAAAAGCCAATGGTTATTATGTAACTTTAAGTCTAGACAACAAAGAAGTTCCGACTATCAAGCCAGACTTTGATACAAATAATATTGTTGGTATTGATGTCGGGCTGATTGATTTTTATGTGGCTTCTGATAATACCCGAATTGCTGCACCAAAACATTTGCGGAAAGCTGAACATAAATTAAAATCAGTGCAACGTAAAGTTTCTCATAGACAGAAAGCTTCTCACCGTCGTCTAAAAGCAATCAAAAAACTAGGTGTTCAGCATAAAAAAGTTGCTGATACCCGTAAAGATTTCCACTTCAAGACAGCCAATAAACTGCTCAATAAATACGATGTCGTAGTAGTTGAAAAGCTTAATATAAAAGGACTTGCTAAGACAAGACTAGCTAAATCAATCAATGACGCTGGTTGGGGTCAATTCATTTCAATACTGACAAACAAAGCCGAGAATGCTGGTTTAAAAGTAATTGCGGTGAACCCAAATGGTACAAGCCAAATCTGTTCTAATTGCGGTCACACTGTCAAAAAGTCCCTATCAGTACGAATGCATCATTGTCCGGTATGCCATACACATATCTGTCGGGATTTGAATGCAGCTATAAATATAAAGAACCGTGGGGCGCACGGTCTTAAAGCTCAGTTTATGTCGTCAAAGACGAGTCACTGAGAAGCTCACACTTACTCGTAGAGAAGTGTGAGTACGTCACGTCTAAACGGATATGAATTAGTAGCAGCAGAAGAAGAATCCGTGCTCAAGATTAGTAATTTAGTAGAAGGAATAGAAAGTCAGGAGACTATAGCTGCATGGATTGCAAGCAACTCCCAGCAATTGTCACAAGAACTAGATTTTTCTTCTTAAAGATGATATTCACCATTATTCATCACTATCATTGTCTACTTCCCTGAGTTGGTTTTCTAAGAGGTTACCATGAAAAGTAAAGGTAGCAACGGGATGAAGCATGAAGTATGAACAACCAATAACCAATAACCGACAACCAACAACCAACAACCAATATCAAATTGGTGGCAGTTTACCAGCGGATGCTTCTACTTATGTGAAGCGACCAGCAGATGAGGAACTCTACGAAGCTTTGAAGGGTGGGGAATTCTGCTATGTGCTCAATTCTCGACAGATGGGGAAGTCTAGCTTGCGGGTAAAAACGATGCAACGACTGCAAGCAGAAGGGTTTGCTTGTGTGGCGATTGATATTACTGCTATTGGTTCTCAGAATATTACTCCTGAACAATGGTATTTAGGATTCCTCAAAAGTTTGACTATTGGTTTGCCTGTTTCCATATCCGGGAGAAGAAAGTTAGGCAAATGGTGGCGTGAACGGGAAAATTTGTCTCTCTTACAAAGATTAAATGACTTTATTGCCGAGATACTTTTAGCAGAAATCC
>JAAHFP010000166.1 GCA_010672925.1 Symploca sp. SIO1C2
ATTTGAGGGCGATGATTACGCCATTGACTACGTTGCGCAAATTTACTCCCGTTGTACTAGGCTTGGCTCTCTGTGGGACAACCTTAGGCTGTCAGCCAAATAATACCTATCAAGTTCCTAGACAGCAGAGGGCTAACACTGTATCAACTCAGGCAAGGCTAGCAAACGGTAACTATCCCCTCAAGCAAGCTACTTATAACGATGCCAATGGGCAATATACCTTATTTTTGTTCAATGCTACTCCCCTAGTTTTCAGTACAACCAATTTACCAATAATGCCGTTGACGGTAGCGGAAACAAAGACAGGGAAACAGAGTTATCTCCAAATGCAAAATAACCAAGCTATCTTGCATTTGAGTCCAGATTTCCAAATTGAGTACATCCATACAGTGACCGAACAAGTCAACGGTGCAGAAAACGTTATTGTGAGGCGGGAATCAACTTACTGGGAACCCTTTGAGGATGACGACGAGCTAGAGATTGAGATTGATTTCAACTATCATCAGCCTTATTACTATGTACCACCGGTATATCAACAAGGAGTAATACTTGGTAGAGGCTACCATGCTCCAACCTATCAAGAAGCAATTGCCAAATACGAGCAAAACCACAAAACTCAACCACCTGCTGTTCGGAACAATCAGTTGCGGACATCGGGAGAACTACGCAAATCAACAGCAGCAAAGACTCAACCTACAACTAGTAACAAAGCAACTACGACCACAACTAAACCTGTAACTAACAATAAAGCAACTACTACTACAGCTCAACCTGTAACTAATAACAGAGCAACTACTACTAAAGCTGCTCCATTATCCCCTGGTGCTAAGGCAACAGGTTCTGGTTATAGTAACAGCAATTTGAAAAAGTCTAGCCAAACCAAACAAAAATCTAAAGCCTCGAAAAAGTCTTCTTCTAGTTTTGGTAGTAGAAAGTCTTCTAGCTCAAGCAAAAAGCGTTAAACTTTGAAGAAAGGCAGAAGGATCTAAGGGAAGAAAGTTTTGCCTGTTTCTTTCCTTCATAACGATTAATGAGAAAAACTATATTTCCGTGAAACAGTATTTACCAAAACAGCTACTTACTAGGTTAATTGCGATCGCAGTGGTTTCTTTAATTCCTACGGTTGCTCATTCCCAAGAAGCAATACCATGTTTTATGACCGATGACAATGGTAATGTTATCGACCTTGGGGAGCTTTGTGGTCTCGGAACACCCGGAAATGGGAGGCTGCAAATTCCGATCAAACGCAGAGATGCCAACATTCCTGTAGTTGAGGTGACTTTTAATGGCACAAAAACCTTTGAAATGTTATTTGATACCGGGGCCTCTGGGATAGCTATCACCCCTCAGATGGCAACAGCGTTGGGAGTAGAACCAGAGGGTCGCGGCATCTTTGAAACTGCTGGTGGTACAGTAGAAGTTCCCTTGGGTCGTGTCAATTCTGTAGCAGCAGGGGGAGTGGAGGCAAAAAATCTTGTTGTGAGTATCAATAAATTCCTGGATATTGGACTCCTAGGACAGAATTTTTTTGGCAGCTATGATGTCACAATCAGGGAAGATTTTATCGAGTTTAGCCCCCGCTAAAACTTTAGTTCAGCTAGGCAGAAGTCCTTAAGCACCTCAAGGGAGACAAGGGAGACAAGGAGGACAAGGAGATTTTAGCTGCTCAGTTATTTCCATGCCCGCTGCACTAGTTGCAGGCTGCTATACAATAGAGCAAAATTGTGCTGTATGCTCAGTAATACCAAGTAGCTTGCAAAAGCTTAACAAAACAATCTCTAGAAATAGGTAGAGGATGTACGGCAATGGCTAAGAGTATGATACTGGATTTAGCTAGTACTAGCTGTTTAGTCTGTTGGAGCTTGTTAAGTGGACTAAGCTTCACCTTAGAAAAAGCAGTAGTTGCAGCGGAAACGGAGCTAGCTACTACGATGATTGCTCAGGGAATACCAGCAGCAGTAGTAGAAAGACCAATGCTTAGAATTGGTAGCGAGGGCAAGGCTGTAGCTGAACTTCAGGCAGCTCTCAAGCTTTTGGGATACTACACTGGTGCTGTTGATGGTATCTATGCAGAGAACACCGCAAATGCAGTTTCTTTGTTCCAGGAAACCGCAGGTATAGCTGTTGATGGTATCACCGGCCCTACTACCTGGGATCATCTGTTTCCCAATACACCATCAGCGGCAAACTCTCTTCCCACTACTTCCAATAACCCAACAACAGCGGCAAACTCTCTGCCTACTACTTCCAATAACCCAACAACAAATGTGAGTCCCCCTTCTATCGCTCCTAATAATCCGACAACAACTACTTTACCTGCTGCTACTTCCTCAGATAACTCAGCATCTTCTTTTCCAATTCCTACTGCACTGCAAACAATTCCTAGGAACAATACTAGGAGCAATAGTCCTCCTGCTGCTACCATATCCCCGACAAGGGAGAATACCCAGCCCACATCTGTTGACTTACCAATTCTGAAAAAGGGTATGCGAGGTTCAGCTATATCGCGGTTGCAAGACCGGCTCAGAGCCCTGGGATTTTTGCAAGAAGAAGCGGATGGAGTTTTTGGAGTAGAAACTCTGGCAGCGGTTAAGGCAGCTCAAAGTAACTTTCAATTAGAACCAGACGGAATTGTTGGCCCATCTACTTGGAGAGCCCTTCTGCGTTAAGGTACATTAAGTAAATTTAGAATTTAGAATTTAGAATTTAGAATTAATTTTCGGCTCAAAATAAACATAATTCTAGATTGTCGTTTGTATCAAGAAGTAATGTTATTGGAGAAAAAAGCCTCAGGGTCTAGTCAAGTAACTCGTGTCATTGGATTAATCAGCGGTACATCAGTGGATGGCATAGATGCTGCTTTGGTGGAAATTGCTGGTAATGAGATTGATTTAAAAGTTGAACTACTAGCTAGTGCGACTTATCCCTACCCCAAAGTCTTAAGGGAGCAAATTTTGGCAGTCTGTGCCAGTAAAGCTCTCTCAATGGCAGAGTTAGCCGCACTAGATGATGCCATCGCCTACCAATTTGCCCTGGCTGCCCAAAAAATTCAGCTAGGTAACTCTCCTGCTGAGTTAATTGGCTCCCACGGACAAACTGTATACCACCAACCGCCAAGTAACTCCAATAGTAAAGTTTTAGAAGAACCAGAGAAAAAGCAAGAATTACCAGCTCAACCAATCTCCTCCTTAGGATATAGCCTTCAGTTAGGGCGGGGAGAAGTAATTGCTCAATTGACTGGGCTCAAAACCGTAAGCAATTTCCGAGCTGCTGATATTGCTGCTGGAGGACAAGGGGCTCCACTAGTGCCAAAAGTAGATGCCTATTTACTAAGTCATCCGACCAAGCACAGATGTATCCAAAATATCGGTGGTATCGCTAATGTAACTTATATACCAGCATCTCAGGGTAACTGGTTGGAGCTCGTATGTGGCTGGGATACCGGCCCTGGGAATGCCCTACTAGATTTAGCTGTAGAACGTATCACCAATGGCAGGCAAACCTACGATCAAGATGGTAGCTGGGCTGCTAGTGGAATTAAATCTGATGCTTTGGTAGAATTATTACTTCACCAAAACTTCTTCCAGGTTTTACCACCAAAATCGACAGGGCGGGAGTTATTTAGTGCCGATTACCTAAATTATT
>JAAHFP010000167.1 GCA_010672925.1 Symploca sp. SIO1C2
GAGGGGGTAAGAGGAGTGGTGCTGCGGGAGTGGCGCGTGTTGGACGGGGCGGTGGGAGCGGTGTGGGCGGCGGCAGTAGTAGTAGTAGTAGTAGGTGGTGGTGGTGGTGGTGGTGGGGGTGGCGGTGGTGGCGGTGGCGGTGGTGGCGGTGGTGGCGGTGGTGGCGGTGGTGGATTTCTGGGTTGGACAGGATCGAAAGCTGTACCACTATCAGTATCTGCCAAAAATCCCATTAGACCCCTAAATCCAGTGTCCCAGAACAACGAGAGACGACCAAATAAATCTCCTCGGGAAATATCGATTGGTACGGAATATTCAGGAGCGCGAGTTGGTCCCACCCCAAAAACTGTTTGAAAATGCCAACCATCAGCTGAACCTGGTGTTTGAAAGGGGCCGTTGAGGTCAGGTAAAATATCAAATACGGTGTTACCAGGGATAGTATCGATAATTAGAGCAGCAACAGTGTTAGTACCGGTGTAGTTGAAGCTCCAGGGATTGTTAAATGAACCGAAAGTGTTGCCTGATTGCGTCAGAGACCAGCCAGTGCCAAATGCACCTCCCGAATCACCACCTGTGGGAAGCCAGCTTGAGGTTTGGGAAGTACCATCAAAGAAATTGACGGTTATCTGCATCCCCGCCATATCGCTGCCGACTGTTTGAAAGCCGGTGAGGGTAGTTGCTGCGGAGGGTGCAGCAGTTCCTAGAAGAATAAATGTTGCACCAAGAATTAGGTTGGATGGGTTTTTCCATAAGGAATTAGACATAGAACCCATTACTCCTGTAAGGGTAGATTTTGAAAGCACAGTTATGTTGAGGCATTTTGTGTCAAAACTGTTCCGCGAATAAATAAGTAGATCTGCACCATAAAAATTAACAAGAAGGCAGGAGGCAGAAAGCAGGAGGCAAGAAAACTTATGTAATAAGCGTTTCAATCTTTTTGCACTGCTGGGTTATTTTCATGCCCGCTGCACTAGCAATATCATGTCCGACAAATCACCCATAATCAAAATTTCTCCATGTCTGGAGCATCAATCCTAATTATGGTTTTCAAGCGAACATAATATAAAGATTGTCATTTTTAATTTGTCACTAGTTATTAATAATTAGCACAAATCAAAGACCACAAATAACCATTAAGTAGAAGCTTGTAAAAACTTATCTAAATCTTCATAATTCCCAGCATAGGTAGTTGTGGGAGCGTCATAACCCTTTAGATTGACCGTGTGCTGTTTGAAGACTGATTCGGTATTCCCTAGGGCTGAGATATAGCGGTAGGTATCTTCTCCTAAAGCAATATTGAGACCAATTTGCTTAGTGGCAGATTCTAGGCGAAAAGCCGCATTAACCGTATCACCAATAGCGGTATAGTCAGGACGGTCACCACTGCCAGTGTTACCAACCATCGCATAACCAGTGTTAATTCCCGTCCCAATTTGCAGGGGGAAGGGTAAAGTATATTCTTTGGAAAGAGCTGCAGTCATTGTGTGGGTCTTACTCACCGCTTGTAAGATGTTTAGGGCTTCGGCTTGGCTCAGTCCTTGGGAGTCATGGAACCAAATCGCCATGACTGCATCACCGATGTACTTATCCACCCAGCTGCCATATTTGCCGATGATATCGCCTATTTGACGAAACCAAGTACCAATTAAAGCTGAAAGAACTTTTTCATCAAGCTGACGTGTTAGCACGGTAAAATCCCTGATGTCAACTACCATTACAGACATCAGGCGACGTATATGTAAAGTTGAAGTCATGGTTTCATTTTCAGAAACCTCGGGCACATCTGTTTTGTGGTCTTTAGATGGACAATAAAACTCTAGCTCGGTTTGACCAAAAGTAATGCGGTCAGCGTTACGTAAAGTGACTGGAACAGTTACCCGGCGTCCATTCACAAAAGTACCATTACGGCTACCCAAATCGATGAGGTAAAAATCACCAGCTTCAGTACACTGAAACATCGCGTGGTTTCGAGAAATCCACCGATTTGGTAGTACAAAGTTATTATCATCACTACGACCAACTGTCCAACAACTACTACCTACTAAGGGAAGATAGCGATTGCCGGTTTCAGTCTGAAGAAGTAAGTAGGGAGTGGAGCGCAAAGTCACCACAGGCATACAAGCGACGACAGGTTTAAAGGCAAGAGTGAGGCAATAGACTTACTGATACATTTACGCGACACCATACAGGAATTTCCTGGATAATGAGCGTGATAGTAGCACTAGCTAAGTTAGCAGGATCAGAGGCATAGGAGTAAGTTTTGAGTATCAAACCCCAAGCACCATTCATGTCTCAAACCAAATTAATGATTTTCGATGGAGCAGCGCTAATCAAGTCTGACAAAAAAACTATCCATAGTAAACATTTAACTACATTTAAGCTATAGAAGCTGCTAACCAAAAAAGACTATCTACCAAAATTGTACTCAATACTGCCCCGCTAAACGCTTTCCAGTGTAATTGCTTTTTGCCCAAAGTCCAAAGACCGATAACCAAAAGTGTAGCCACTAATAGAACAGAACAACTAATTCCCCAAGGAGTATTAACTTGTGCCAGTGCACTCTGAAGGATTGGCGTAGCTAGGGCTGTGTCAACTTTCATGAGCTGACGCCAATAAGGAATTAGATCGGTTAGATAAAAATATGCATCTGTTAAGGCTGTACCCAGCAGCGACCCCAAGTAAAACCAATTTCCAACTTTTCCCCAACCGTACCATAAACCGGCTACAGCAAAGGGTAGACCAATTGCTTCGACTGGTAGATGGATTAGAGGTTCCCAACGGAACCAACCCCAATAAATTGAGCCAGCTAGCCAACTCCAGCTAAACCCCAGTAGTAAATCGCCCCACAGGTGAGTTGCTTCTTCCTTCAAAAGGATTAATCCTAACCATACCCAACCGAGAGTCATCAGTAGGCTTAATAAGGGTAGCTGACGAACTAAAGGTGCTTGAGCAAATACTGGCACGGAAACTAAAAAAGAGGCAGCAGCGAACACTAACCAAGATTTTTTCCTGGTACACCATACTGCCTGAAGGTAGTTAATAATTCCACAATTTTCCTGAGGTAAGGAAAATTGTCCTGATTGGCTCAATATTTTAGCAGCAATAGAGAAGAAATTATTGTTAAACAAAATTTTGTTATTATTCTTTACTTATTCTCATATATCTCAACATATCATACCGGGAATTGGGAATTAAGGATTAAGGATTAAGAATTGGGGAATTGGGAATTGGGGAATTGGGAATCGGGGAATCGGGAATTGGGAGTTCTTCCCTTTCTCCTTATCCCCCTCCTGCCTCCTGCCTTCTGCCTTCTGCCTTCTGCCTTCTGCCTTCTTACACTAGCGGCATCCTAAAGATTCACTGGTAGCGACCCCAGTTTGGGAATTTACACCAGATGCTCTGGCACAGAGTTTTTTGAATTGGGGCCCATCTAACACCGCATCAGTAAAGTCTGCACCATTGATATCAACATCATCAAATGTTGAGCGCAGCATAATCGCTTCAACAAAAATTCCATCACTGAAGTCAGCACCGGTGAAGTCAACCAGGTGAGTGATTCCGTAGG
>JAAHFP010000168.1 GCA_010672925.1 Symploca sp. SIO1C2
CATGACCCCAGCTATAATCTGGTACGCCAATTCCTTGCCAAAAACCATCTATTCCTGTGCCTCCAGTGGTTAAAATTCCTCCTCTTTTGGAATCTGAGGTTTCTCCCCCAGGAGCTACTATATCCAACCTACCACCATAACTACTATAGGCAGCTCGTTTACCAGCAAGATTGGTGGCTCCCACGGAAATTACACCGGGGATTGCTGCGGGAAAAGCGACACCATCCAAACTATCGTTACCAGCAGAAGCAATTATCACTAAGTTGGGATTTTCATCTAGTACTTCAAAAATCGTCTCTACTTCTTCGGGAGTCGGCAAGAGTCCCCCTAAACTGAGGTTAATCACATTGACATCCCTAGCAGCGGCATAGCGAATCGCTTGGGAGACTACTGCTGGAGAAATTTGACCCCCTAAACCAAAAACTCTAATTGGTAGAATTTTGGCTTTAGGAGAGACTCCTACTATTCCTCCTTCCCCCTGGGGACTAGCTGCAATTACCCCTGCTGACCAAGTACCATGAAATTCGCCAGCAATCTTATTACGGATCAGGTTGCGTAGGAAGGTAGGGATTTCTGATTCTGGTAAATCGGGAACCAGAAAGGGAATTAAGCCAGCTAAGTCAGCGTATTGCTGAAGTAATTCTTCGTCGGACAAACTAAAGGTATTCTGGAAATCTGGCAGTACAGTAGCTAATTCTTCTTCACTAATCCGGGTATCTGGGTCATCTTGGGCAAAATCCCAACCGTGCACTTCCCCTGGTAAGGGATTAGCAATATTCTCTACTTGGTAGATATTACCCTTCAAGTCAGGATGATCCCATTGAATCAAACTATCAATTACCGCGACTACCACACCATTCCCTTGGTTACTCTGTTGCCAAGCTTCCGTTGCTCGGATATCAGTACGAGGTAACAACTTTCCCCGCAGAGGTATGCTGTTGAGATGCCATTGCAAGGGGAGAAGTTCTGTTTGAAATGGCGTTGGACTAGTTTGTTCCTCCAACTCACTTAACATTTGCTTGAGAGAGTCAGTTGCTCTGGGTGTTTCAGTAAAACTCGCATCCCCAAAACCTCCGCCTGGGCTATTATAAGTTACTGATTGAACAAAATTGGGTGTAGCAGAATTAATTCCCGGTACATTATTGAGGCGATTGGCAATGGCAAGGATGGCTATACCTGATTCGGCCTGGGAACGTACTAAGTAGCGATTCTTGGCAAAGCGCAGGGGTTTGATGATTTCTAGGTTATAGCGATTGAGAATTGCCTGCACTGCTTCCTGGTTGGCTAGTTCTGGCTCGAAAGCAACTACAATTTCATTGGGTAGGACAATGGCTTCATCGCGATCGCTACGGGAGAGAACAGGGAGTGTTCCTGCTACATAAGGTAGTTGTTTGACTCTTTGGGTCACCGCAGCCGGAGAACTACTGTTCCCAGGAGGTAAGTTCACCAAAGCATAGCGCAATCCTAAAGGTTTAACCTCTAGATTATTATTTCCAGAAATGCTGCGGGTTCCCCCCCGCAAATCTCGCTGCAATTTTAAATAGGAGGCTTCTGTTGCCCCTAGACTCCGGGTACTCGCAGCGGGTTTAAAGCTAACGGCAACGGAGTCTTGGCGAACTCTTAGGGGAATGGAACGACCGTAGAAATTGTACTGTAGTTCTCCTCCAGGAGATACTTGTGCTGTTACTGATGTTACTTTAGGGAAGTTACTAATTCCTGCGATTCCGCAGAAGCAGCTGGTTAAAAGGATGGTGGAAATAATTTTTTTCATATTGGGAATTGGGAATTGGGAATTGGGAATGGGTAATGTTTCCCTTGTCTCAATACTACTTGGATAAGTTCCTCTTTCTGGAAGCATCCCAAGTGTGTAAATTTTGTAGTGTGTTTCGTCGCGTGCGAGTAGCGCAAACATCTTGCTCATTAGGGAGAAGTACTAGGGAGCGAGACGCTCCCACTACAAATTTTATTTGAGCAAAATTGAAATTTTCCTCTATTTCTCCTCACACAGACCTTGTCCTCTTTGTCTCTCTTGTCCATACTAGTTGAGATCTAAGGCTAGAAAATTGCGCACATATAATACTTGTCAGGCGTTATCAAAATTTTTGTCTTTGTGTTTCTTGAAATGGCATAATAGTAGGAGAATGGCGGCTAAAATACAGCCTTGATAGAAGCTACGGATATCTTTAGCTTGAACAACAAATTGCTGAGACTTCATATCAATAAGAACTAGTCGCATCGTGGATAGGGAAATACCTACTAGGTGCGGTGGCTCTATTTGTGTTAAAGAGGGAATAAAAGCTCCGGCAATAATTTGGACTGCTTCGATAACAATGAGGGAAGGCCAAGACATAAACCCTACTAGGATTTTTACACTCCCGTGGAACAGGCTTCTAGCCTGTTATTCCCTTAGGAAATATCTGTTAAGTTAAACCTAACACCTAATACTTAACACCTAATACCTACCACCGATGCTTGACAATCTGATCAGTCTGCTCTTCGACTCTGCTAAGGAGAGCCTTAGTCGCAATGAACGGATTATCTGGTTGCTCAAGCAACTTAATCTCGATCCAGATCATCCCCCAGAAGACTTTACCGGGGTTTATCAATATGCCCTGGTAGAATATGGAGTAGGTAAGCCTCGTCCAGTGCTAGAGATTTTCCGCCAAAAGGAAATTCAGCAACTGTTTCGTTCGGCTTTGGAGCAAAATAATCCTGCCATTCTTCTCAAGAAAGGAGAAGCATTTCTGGCTGAGCATTCCTTGCAGACTAAACTCTCGGCGAAAAATATAGATGTGCGTCGGGAATTTTACCAGTTTGCTGTTATCTTTATTCAGGTTGCCAAACGCACCCGCACTCCCGCAGAGATTCTTACCAATCAGAAGCTGGAATCCCTGCATCGGCAGATTGGTAGTTTACAAGAGCGTTTGAATCGCTTGCCTACTTTGGAAGGTATGCGGACTGAAATTGCTCGATTAGCGGCTCAGACCTATCCAAGTTTACCAGGAGCAGAGTCTTTTAGTGCAGAGCAATGTCAAGCCTTGGCTCTAGCTCAACAAATGCGTGGCTGGTTCGAGACTCTGGGTTATCGCTTTGAAACCTATGAGGTGTGGGATGCTGATTATTTTGAATGGATTATCAATGTCTCTGTCTGGCGGAGTCGCTACATTAGGATTTTGGTGCGGGGAGTAGATGGGGAGGTAGGATTAGCGGATGTTAATGCTTTGCGAGAGTCGGTAAATAGCCAAAAAGCAGATGAAGGCTGGCTTGTGACGGATCGTCGTATTGCTCGTGCGGCTCGTGATGAAGTGGCTAAACCGGAAAATGAGCATCTTGGTTGTTACACTTTTGATGAACTACTTGATCAAGATGCCGACTTTAGTGGTTACCTCAGCTGGTTGGAGAAGGAGATTGAGCAACGAGGTATCGATCAGAAATATGTACCTTTAGCTTGTATCAAGGAAGAGATAGACCCGGTTACCCGCCAGCGCCTTGGTATCAGCCGCTATGATGAACAGGATGGTTGGATTGATGGCTACATCGACCT
>JAAHFP010000169.1 GCA_010672925.1 Symploca sp. SIO1C2
GAAGGGGTAGCCATCCGCTCTGGTCATCATTGTACTCAACCCTTGCATCGTTTGTTAGGTATAACGGGTTCTGCTAGGGCAAGTTTATCTTTTTAAGTAAGGTAAAAGGCATCTTGTTGTTGTTCCTGAACAGTTAGCCATTCCCACTGCAATAAACAATTGGTTAACTGCTGTTCTAGATCCAATCCGTCGATAATTTCCCAATCAGGTAAACCAAAAGCAACTTCTGCTTCTGCTTCCAAGAGTGCTGTGGCAAAATCCCCAGATGGGGTAAATTCATGCTCAAATGCTATGGGCAGTAGAGGTAGCATCTTACCGGCAATAGTCTCTAAATCTTCAACAAAGGTGTATGTATCAAAGTAAGGTGGTTCCCAATCAACTTCTTGGACGAGATATTTCCCTTCTTCTTCCGAGGCTTCCTCAACAATCGCATTCCACTTTTTCCAGAGTTTAGACCAGGTTTGAGCCTGTTTTGCGAGAGAAACGGTTGGGGTTGACTGATCATTCTGGGTAAAATCTAGAAGTTGCTGCACGGTTTGCTGGGTATCGGGAGAAAGTTGCGCGATCGCTTGCTCTTGTAATTCGGGTAAGATAACCCCAAATAGCGCATCCAGGAGTTGAGCCATTTCTTGTTGACTTAATGCAGTAAGGAGGCGCTTCCCTAAATTAGGAGAATTTTCTGAACTCTTTTGGTTGTGCATTATTATCTCAAACTCCTTATAATTCACCAAGCAACGCCCCTATTCCCTGTTCTCCATTCCCAAACTAATAGGGGATAGAATTGGCTTTGAGGCAATCAATGGCAATTTGCTCTAATGCCTGTTGTCGATAACTATACCAATCCTCTGCAAGATTGTAGCGGTGGATTGCGTGCTTGAAGCGTCGAAATACACCTGAGCCTTGAATTTGAAACAATAATTCGTTGCTTAATTCAGCATCCTCAATGCTATAGCAAAATTGCTTGATAATCGAGTATTCGTGAATCTCAAACTTACTAGGAAGTGGTAAATAGTCATCAGACTCGAAAACCTTTCTGGCTTGTTGGATCATTTCTTGCTGCCAGTTGGGATAGTCTTCCAACTCGTGCTCCTCTTCAACAGCACGAATTTCCTCATTACTGATGGTGACTAGTTCGCCAGTCTGTCGATTGAGGTAGGCATGATACTCATTATTGATGTAGCCATAATGCTCATTGCTAAAACTGCTAATTGTGTCTATCTCGTTGACCACGTCCTGAATCTTAAAAATTGGAGCCATCTTGATCCATCTCCCAAGTTGTCGCTATTTTGTAGGATATGCTACTGCGATCGCACTACAGCGACAACAAGGATCAATGACCACTAATCTAATCCTCCAAACTGATTGTAACCAATGATCTCGTTAGGAGAGCGACTGTCAAGAACTGGTAGACTTCTAATTTCATCACAAATTTGATGAACCGCACTCAAATCGATTTTTGTCTTCTCTTTTTGATGGCTTTGAGGTTCTTGCTGTAGCAATTTGACCAACCACTTCAGTAATAGCCAACGATCACTAACAGAAAGCTGCTGTATAAGTACCTTTAGATCTCCAAGTACGCTATTGAGGTTTGCTTCCATATGATCACCTCCACTGCTTACAAACAATATTAACAGGATTAAAAGCGATCGCACTGGGTTGGTAATTGCTGTTTACGATAGGTACATTACTGTCTTTACTTTCCTTCGTAAATTCCATTGTCACCCGTACAGTGTTTTTTTTCGGCATTAACTGCTCTGGTAGTGGCAAGAAATCTTTAACAAGAGTAACATTACCAATTGGTTCTGCCGGATCAGGTATTGTGTTGCTCATAGAATTTTCTCCATTTACGCCATTCAGCCGCACCAAATATACAAATTACTCATCACGATAAGTAAAGCGCACTGTTAAAATACGTTCTTCTACTGATCTGACTAGTTTATGACTTCTTTTTGGACTGAAGTCCTACTACTGTTACTCACAAACCACATCTTCTACACCAACCATTGCCCCGAACTGTGGCTCATTACCCAAGACAATCCTACCATCGGCGGTGGCGATCAGACCTTGGGCTTCAATCACAGGATCACCTATTTGCCAGTGGGGAATTGCTGCGGTTGGTTGTGCCTGAGTCTGACTCACATTTTCTTCACCAATTGGTTGTACTCCCCGGAGACGATACTGACTGCTGAAGGTATTGTTGGGAGTAGGGGGTAAACCGCCGGTGCCGGTGACAGTAAAGCTGCCTTGTTGGGTATTGCGACGCGCCAAACAGCTACCAGCAATCGCTTGCTCCGGATTAACGAAGTTGGCTGAGAGTTGGGAGAGGGAATATTGCAGGAAGCTGAAATCGGGGAAACTGACTTGTCCACTGAGTCCTGCTACTTGGGAGGAAGCGGAGATATCTACTCGATCATTACCGCGAAATTGGTTAAAGTCACCGGGGTTACTACCGACTGCCACTGCATTACCACTGCCAAATAAGTCAGCTAAGAAGGCTTCGGAGTTAATCGTAATATTGCCTCCTGCCCCTTGATTGGCATTGGCGAGGATATCACTATCTTCCAAAGCCAGGAACAGGGGGGATGTAATATTAATGTCGCCACCACCACCGTCACCGTTAGCCACACTACTGCTAATCAAACTACCATTACGCAAACGGCTATCATAGGCAGTAATATTGATGTCACCACCTCCAGCTTGGGTAGAGTCAGCAGTAATTTCACTGTTATCCAGGTGTAGGTTGTCTACGATGTTGAGGGTAATATTACCGGCATTCCCATCTCCTCTAGAATTAGAAGATATAGCGCTATCAGTCATTACCAGAGACCAACTGTTGATGCTAATATCACCACCATCCCCTTGTTCTCCATTAATTAATATGCCTCCACTTACAGGTTCACTGTCAGCAGTTATTTTGGTATTGGTTAGGGAAACTGAGCTATCGGCTTGCAAATCAATTGCTCCAGCCAAGCCATTGGCAGCATTACTTTGAATATTACTGTCTTTGGTAATAATCTCGTTGCCAGAAGCCAGATTAATAAACCCTGCTACTCCAGAACCTGTGGCAGTAGTACTCACTGTTGCTCCATCAAGAGAAATTGAGTTAGTTTCCGCAGTAACTTTAATAAAGCCACCAACTCCAAAATCGTCAGCCCCCCTACTCTCAGCCCTCAGTTTACTATTGTTCACCTCAACAGAATTATTGGCCTGTAGATCAATAAATCCAGCTATTCCATTGTTGGCATTACTTCTGATTTCACTGTCATCGGCCAGCACAATTTCACTGCCTGCATCCAGATGGATATTCCCGGCAAATCCATCCCCTGTAGCACTGGTATTTAGCCTAGCTCCTTCGTTGAGAGCAATCGAGCCAGTATCGGCAGTAATCTCAATAGAACCACCTCCAATGGTGTCACTTCCCCTACTCTGTGCTTGAATTTCACCATTGGTAATATTTACGGAGTTATTAGCCTGTAGATTAATTGTTCCG
>JAAHFP010000017.1 GCA_010672925.1 Symploca sp. SIO1C2
CCATGATTACCCATCTGTTATCAGATGATAACTTTCCCAGATGAGGGAACTCAAAATCTTCTGTTGAGTTGGGGGTTGATGCAGCTTTTCGGTACATTGTCCCGTCAGGGTGGTGCAAGGATTTTGAGCCATTTTACCATATTTGCTGAGACTTCTAGTGCCTGCTGCATGATTGAAAGCCTTGAATGACATTGCTTACACACTTATTCAGCAGACCCTAGATATTGTTTGGGAGACAATTAAGAACTATGTACCTCAATTGATTGCAGAATTAGTAAGCATTGTTCCACCAGATGAAGAAGCATAAAAGATTAGTGTGAAAACGCTGATGTTAGGTCTCCCTTCAGCGACCCTCATTAGCCATTAGCCATTAGCCATTAGCCATTAACAATTCCCAATTCCCAATTCCCAATTCTCAATTCCCAATTCCCAATTCCCTACTTTGCATCCCTTCCACATAATGCTGCATCAGAACAATTAAAGCATCAACCACAGATTCTTTTTGATTGGCATTAAGAGTTACAAAAGGAGGTCGTTTTTCCTCATCTACAAAGCCTAACGCAATCGCGACATTTTCCTCAGACCAGGCTCCTTGACAATCCATATGAGTCAAACCAACTATTAAGGGAATATTTACCCGCTGTTGCATAAAAGCATAAATACGACGACAAGCTTGAAAATCACTGGGACGATGAGCATCCACCAGAAGAATGTAAGCATGAGCTTTTTTAATAAGGATGTCCCACATAAAATCAAAACGAGACTGTCCTGGAGTACCGTACAGGTGCAGTGCCATTTGTGGGGCAAATTGCAGGCGTCCAAAGTCCATTGCTACTGTCGTCTTTTTCTTAATAGCTGCCGTTTCATGGGTGGCGATACGGTCTGTATCTACAACAGCAATTTCACTAACAGAGCGAATGAAAGTAGACTTACCTGCACCCACTGAACCTGTCACCACCAGACGCATTATTTCCACTCTTACCTGCTACTCCTCAGGAAACCCAGCAAGTTTTGTACAAATGAATTGCTCAATTCTTGCCCATTGCTCTCTCTACCGTTGTTCTCTACTGCTATACTAACCGGTTCTGGTAAGCTTTCTATAGCTCCGGTAGGACGAGAAATGGCAATCATTGGCACTTCTGCCACTAAACCAACACTGATTAGTCGGAAGGCTGTTTGTAATATAATTTCTATAGGCTGCTTTAGTTGGTCTCCCATTACATTAAGTAAAGTTGAGCCATTGGCTAACTGCCAAACTCTTCCTTCAAGAGAATCTAGCCGCAAGTGACGCTTCCCAATAACTACTCTATATAGAGCAGAAGTCGGGGCTGGTAGTTTTTCTCTCAAGGAACTCCAGTCTCGCAAAACTCGCAAACCCATTAATGTTGCTTCCGTTGCACTAAGGCTTAACCCGGTCATTTCTGTCGTTGGTAAAGTGGTTTTAGAGTCAAATTTAAACTGAGCATCTCTGAGTCGAAACAAACCACAAACTTGCCGGAGCACTAAAACGTGGAATAGTAACCTCAGCTGTTCTGGCTGTAGAAACCCCTGGGTCTTCAGGTATAGACCAATTGGTATATTAGCAGGACACCGGTTCACTTGTTTACGCAGCATTCCGGGACTGATCCAACCTCGCCGACAAATCATCGCTAGTAGGCATTGGTAATCTAGACGATTAGTTACAGCCACAATGCGACCTTGGTGTAATAGCACATGTCGGACGTTTTTCTTGCCCGGATTCCGGCTATCAGTCTGGAACCGGAGAGTCAGTAATCCAGTTTTGTTTCCCTGATCAAGAAATTGAAATAATTCTGGTAGGGAAAACTCTGCCAAAGTACTTATAATTGCCATTATCTTTACATTAACATCTAAAAATTTGCTTTCAACAATGGATAATCCCCTTATTAACCAACTAAACTGTGAATAACTGCCAATTTTTTTTATATTTGTTATATAAACCTTACACAAGTTAGTGATTTTAGTCTATACTCTATAGTCCCACCTATACCTAAATGCAGAATTTAGAGTGACAGGGGGCTTCAAATATAGTCATTAATTGATAGTGTCAGTATTACTCCGGCTTCCTTTCTATCGTAATGTAGGGGCAATAGCATTGCCCTCGATGTCCCGGTTTTTTATATCATTCAGGATAGGTTTTGTCAACTAAGACTGAGTATCGTAAGCTCCTGTTATTGTTCGGATTGGTTCTAAAGCGATCTTGATTTCTGGAATCACACGCTTAATCTCCAACATGAGTACCCCCTGTTTAGCAGCTTTGCTAGCTAAAACTAGTAAAACGGCATACTCTCCACAGTTAGTTAGTATGCCATAACCTTGATCTCCCTCAACATAGATGCGGTCTAGAAAACCTCTAGACAATTCAGAACCGATACGCTCCCCTAAAGACAGCATTGCTGCCGACATTGCCGATACTCGTTCTTCATCCATCTCACTAGGTAAACTGGATGCTAAAGGAAGTCCATCGGGAGAAACAAGGGCAGCTCCCTGAACGTCACTTGCTCCGGTAACAAAATTTTGTAAAATACTCTCAAGCTTGGCTGTATTGATTGTCATAAGTTATTTCTTTCTCATGTAGGGGATTATAAATTAGACAGCTATCTATATTGAAGCAGGCTTTCCCAATTCACTACTGCATAGTGAGTTATATCGCGCTTATTATAGACTTCAGGCTTGATGCCTAAAATTTACCATCCTCAAGCCAAAGTTAGGTGAATCAGCAACTATGCGAACTTATTATTGCGGCGAACTCAGAAAGAATCATATTGGAGAAACTGTTACCCTATGTGGCTGGGTAGACCGTCGCCGCGACCACGGGGGTGTAATATTTTTGGATGTCCGTGACAAGAGCGGTATTATCCAAATTGTTAGTGATCCTCAACGCACCCCAGATTCCTATGCAGATGCCGAGGCATTACGGAATGAATATGTGGTAAGTATTAAAGGGCGGGTGACGGAACGTCCAGCAGAGTCCCTGAATCCCAAACTGCCGACGGGAAAAGTGGAAATTTACGCTGAGGAGATTACACTGCTCAATGGCGTTAGGAAGCAGCTACCTTTCCAAGTTTCTACCGCTGATACAGAAGATGTGCGGGAAGATTTGCGACTCAAGTACCGGTATTTGGACTTAAGACGCGATCGCTTGAGCAAAAACCTGCAACTGCGTCATCAGGTAACTAAAGCGATGCGCCGTTTCCTCGAAGATGAGCAAGGGTTTATTGAAATTGAGACACCGGTATTAACTCGGTCTACTCCTGAAGGTGCTAGGGACTATTTAGTACCTTCCCGAGTCAATCCTGGACAATGGTATGCTTTGCCCCAGTCTCCCCAGTTATTTAAGCAATTGTTGATGGTATCAGGATTTGACCGTTACTACCAAATTGCTCATTGTTTCCGGGATGAAGACCTTAGGGCGGATCGACAACCAGAGTTTACTCAGTTGGATCTGGAAATGAGCTTCATGTCCCAAGAAGAGATTATCCAGCTTAATGAGGAGTTAGTCAGTTACATTTTCAAAACTGTCAAAGGTATTGACTTACCCTTACCTTTTCCCCGCCTCACTTATGCCGAAGCCATGGAGCGCTATGGTAGTGATAAGCCAGATACTCGTTTTGGTTTGGAATTAGTTGATGTCTCAGACTTACTCAAAGATTGTGGCTTTAAAGTCTTTTCCGGTGCAGTGGCAGCGGGAGGGATTATTAAAGTATTGCCAATCCCTGGAGGCAATGAGACTATCTCCAATGTACGGATTAAGCCCGGTGGAGATTTATTCAAGGAAGCTAGCGAAGTTGGTGCTAAGGGTATTGCCTACATCCGAGTTAAGGAAGGGGGAGCAATTGACACCATTGGAGCAATTAAGGACAATCTGACACAAGAGCAAACAGAGAAGCTTCTAGAACTAACTGGTGCTGAAGCTGGTCACCTCTTGCTATTTGGTGCTGGTCCTGGAGAAATTGTCAATAAGACCCTTGATCGCTTGCGACTAGTAATTGGTGAAGAGTTAGGGCAAATTGACCATCAGAAACTCAATCTACTCTGGGTGACGGATCCACCCATGTTTGAGTGGAATGCTGATGAGAAGCGCTTGGAGCCCCTACATCACCCCTTTACCGCACCCCATCCCGATGAGCTAGATGATCTCAAGACAGCAAGAGCTCAAGCCTACGATTTGGTATTTAATGGTTATGAGGTAGGTGGTGGTAGTCTACGGATTTACCAACCAGAAATTCAGCAACAGGTATTTGATACTATTGGCTTGTCTACTGAGGAAGCTCAGAGTAAGTTTGGGTTTCTACTGGAGGCATTTGAATATGGTGCACCCCCTCATGGAGGAATTGCCTATGGGTTAGACCGATTGGTAATGTTACTAGCAGGAGAGGAGTCAATTAGGGAAGTAATTGCCTTTCCCAAGACACAGCAAGCTCGTTCTCTGCTCACTGATGCTCCTAGTACTGTGGATAATAAGCAGTTAAAGGAGTTGTCTGTAGCTTCTACTTACAAGCCAAAGAAATGACTAGAGAAATTTTAGATTTTAGATTTTAGATTTTAGATTTGAATAATGAAAGCGGTCACAAGCCCCTAAATAAATTTAGGGAATAAATCTAAAATCTTCAGTCTTCAAGTTGCTTGACAAAACTAATCACAATGGCATCTCAACTCAAGTATATCCTTCGTTGCAATTTATGTGGAAAAGAATATGCACCAGACCCTTTCCGCTTAAGCTGTGACGAGGAGCATGAGCCATCCCTGCTTCGTGCTGTCTATACTAACAACAAGCTGGAAGTCAAAGAAACTCTCCCTGGTGTATTTCGATTTATTGATTGGCTACCCGTTGAGCGACATTTAGATGTGGAAGGGAAGCCAATCACCTATCAAAGCAAGAATCTTGCTCACCATTTAGGATTAGATCAGCTCTTTATCAGTTTTAATGGTTATTGGCCAGAGCGCAATGCTCATCTTTTTACTTGTTCTTTCAAAGAGTTAGAAGCTTTCTCTATTTTAGCTAGAGTACCAGACAATAATCCAAAAACTCTGGTAGTTGCTTCCGCCGGAAATACTGGCAGAGCTTTTGCTAACCTTTGCTCTAAGCTGCGAATTCCCTTTTGCTTGGTTATTCCAGAGCAAAATTTATCTGCAATTTGGTCAAAAGATAATTTTGACTCTTGTGTTCGTATGATCGCTGTCGGTGGCAATGGTGACTACTTCGATGCTATTCGCTTGGGCAAAATTATCAGTCAGTTTGACGGCTTCTTTCCTGAAGGAGGAGCCAGCAATGTAGCCAGAAGGGATGGTATGGGGCTAACCGTTGTCGATGCTACGGTAACAATCGGGCAAATTCCTGACCATTACTTCCAAGCAGTTGGTTCCGGTACCGGAGGTATTTCAGCTTGGGAAACCAATCTCCGGTTTTTAGCTGATGGGCGATTTGGCAACAACAAAATGAAGCTTCACCTGGCTCAAAATATACCTTTTACACCAATGACCGATGCTTGGCAAGCTGGTAGTAGGGAAATTGCTCCTATGAGTGAAATAGAAGCAAAAAAATGCATTAATCAGGTATCAGGTAAAGTGTTAACTAACCGTCAACCCGCTTACTCTCTGGCAGGAGGAGTTTATGACGCACTAGTGGATACTAATGGAGAAATGTATGGGGTTACCAATAAAGAATCCGAGAAAGCAAGGCTTCTATTTGAGGAATTAGAGGGAATAGATATTAGTCCTGCTGCCGGTGTTGCTACTGCGGCTTTAATGCAAGCTGTCGAGGCTGGGAGGGTAGGAAAAAAAGAATGTATCCTACTCAACATTACCAGTGGAGGTGTTCAACGTATGAGCCAAGATTATGTTTTACATTGCCTCCAACCTGAGGTTACTTTTTCCGCTCAAGAGATCCAGGCAGATTTGGTAGCAGAGAGTATAACCCAGAGCTTACACTAGTACAAAAGTACTGAATATCCTGACTGATAATAATCAATTTCAGTACTGAAACAGTCAAATCTTATCACTATTCCTTATTCCCTATTCCCTAACGACCCAGGTCAATGTTCAACAGGTGTGCAAGATCTGAGTATAAGATAGGAGCTTCTATTAGCAAGCTTCCTGTCAACCAAAGCTGGGGAACAGAGAAGTTTGGTATCTTTGAGAACAGCTGAAAAAGAAAGTATTTCTACCAAAAGGGGATATTTTTATTGAGAAGTCCCTGATACAAAAGTTGATTGTACAGTCTCAACCCTAACAATCCAATACCAATGACATCCCTTTCCATCCATCAACTTGAACCCTTTGGGGTAAAGCTAACAAACGTCGATATTGATTCCTCTGAGCAACGCGATCGCATCCGGGCTCTCCTCTATGAGAATGGGGTAGTGATCATTCCTGCTAATGGAGCAAGTATCGGTGCTGAACCAATCAACGCTGACGAAAGTCTCCTGAAGTTGGCCAAGCTTTTTGGGAAGATCGAGAACTACCACCCTGTTAACGAAAGCAAAGATGTTGCTGGCAGGGTGCAGGTTCTGGAAACTATGGGTAACACAGGAATTCCAGCAGATTCTTTCCTCTTCCACTCGGATATGAGCTGGCGAGTCAACCCATCCCGTGCCAGTGTACTATGTGGAAAAGTTTTACCTCCGAGTGGTGGTGACACCTGCTTCCAGAGTACCAATCTGATGTACAACAGACTTTCTCCGGAATTGAAAGAGCAGTTGCACAGTGTTAGCGCTCTCCACTCCCTTAAACGGGGTTATGCTCGAGTAAATAGACCAGATGATGTCAAATCAGATGTAAAGTCCATTCATCCTGCAGTGATCAGACATCCCGAAACCGGTGTTCCACTTCTTTACTTGAACCCGAACTTTACCGTAGCAGTATTGGGTATGTCCGAACCAGAGAGTACGGCGCTGCTCAACCGCATCTTCGAGGAAGCTATCCGTCCAGACCAAATCCTGTCTCACTCTTGGAATCCTGGTGATGTTGTTATCTGGGATAATCTTGGAGTGCAGCACCTAGCTAAGGCAGACTACCAGGGTCTGCGCCGAATGCATCGGGTTGTTGCTCACGACCCCCATTTGCGGACAGAGCGGTATGTAAGAAACAGTGGACAAGTAGAAGAAGCTAAGCGCAGTATCGAGTACTACTTAAAGCGAGACGACAATCGTGCTGGCTACGAAGATTGGGCAGTCCGCTACGAACAGGACGTTAACCGGGCTAGCTACAATATTCCGCGCACTGCTACCGGTATTCTCGCACAGCATCTCGGTGCTCACAACAATGGCTCCAGTCCATTAATCCTAGATGTTGCAGCTGGTACAGGGTTGAATGCTTTACACCTGATGCGGAATTACGGGCTCACGAACATAGAGGCAATGGACATCTCCACTGGAATGCTGTTCGAGGCACGTCGCCGGGAACTATACCGTGCCTATCATGAGGAAGATGCCAATCAACCTTTCCCGATGCCTTCGTGTCAGTATGACGCTGTGTTGTGTGTAGGAGGACTCGCCGCCAACCAAATTCGACCACAACCGGCAATTTCTGAGTTTATTCGGGTTACCAAAGAAGGTGGACTGGTATTGTTGTCGATGCGGGAAGCTGATAGTGAATACATTGATGAGGTACATAGGTTAGTGGCAGCTGGGGTTGCTGAAGTAGTAGATAAGCATTCTTTTATCGGTATCGAATCAAACCAGGAAATACATCACTGCATCTTCGTCTTGCGAGCCTGTGGTGATGACAGTTCGAGTCAACAGGCTACAGATTACAACAAGGCACGCAGCCCTTTTGGAGTACAAGAAATCCTGAAATTTATCCCCCCAGGAGATGTGGTGTTTGATGGTGGCTGCGGTACAGGACAACATGCACAACACCTCGCTACAGTGGCGAGTCGAGTTGTGGGAATTGATTCAGATGCTGCTCGTGTCGCGATCGCGCGGGAGCTTTGCAGCAATTTAAACAATACCAGCTTCGAGGTTGGTTCGATTACAGAACTTCCTTTCGAGGATGCTTCCTTTGATGTAGTCCTGCTAGCACAAGTGCTACACCACCTCGGAGGGGAAATTTTAGAGGTAAATGAGCTGCGGAAACAGTGCCAGCAAGCCATTAAGGAAGCCAAGCGAGTGTTACGCACTGGGGGACGCTTGATACTCGTCACCACCAACCGTGAGCAGCGACGTGCAGCTTACTGGCACTTCAACTTGTTCCCACAATCTGCATGGGAGCGCCTTGATTCCGTCTGGTCTTTGACAGAGAATGAGTGGTTTACATCAGTGATGGAGCAACTAGGGTTCGTGGCAATCGGTAACGCTACCCCATCAGAATCCCATTGGATCGAGGCCCAGGATGAACAGATGGTGAGTCGTAGCTTAGATCCAGGGTGGCGCTCAACAGACGTAGCGTTTGATTTGCTGAAACCTGCCGAGTTGGAGCAGTTTGTGGCCCAAGTAGAAGCAGTACTAGCGGATGGTTCTGCTATGAAACTGATCGAAGCAGCACATGCAGGACGAGCTTCTCATGGGGAGGCTACTGTATATGCGTATGAGTTGATTGGTGCTTAGTAACATACCTACACCTCCCTTGCGGGTAGGTGTGGGACTTCTTGCTATTGAGAGCTAAAAATTTTTTCCTAACACCTACCACCTTCAATCATCACACCAACAAAACCCAAATCATGAGTTTTCATGGAAAATCCTGTAGATTCCAACAACTCTTGGAAATAGCTAAGGGGATACGCATTAGCATGATGCAATCCCCCTTCTAAAATTACTTGATTGCCATCTATACTGTCTACCTTAAAACCTGTTTTAGCATAATAGCGTAAGCGTTCCTCCATTACTGCTGCACTACATTGAAAAGTAGAAATAAATACCTTGTTTTCTATAACCTGTGCTAGATTATCAAAAATAGTTCGATGTAGCTCTTGAGGAATATTACCAATGGTATTCCATGCCAATAAACCGTAAGTGAAAGTTTCTTGAACTAGAGTTGTTAAATGCTCTGCACTGCCGAGTATAACCGTTACATTATTAAGAGTAGAAGTTGACTGCTTCGCCAAAGTTACCAGCTGCTCCGAGAAATCAATGCCTGTGATTTTACCAACAGTGGGTACCAACTTACGCAAATAACGTCCCTCGCCACATCCCACATCTAGAACAGTAGCCACATCCTTGAAGGTTTTCAGGATAAATTCTTCTTCTAACTCCATATACTCTCTGATTCCTGCTGTCTGATATTGAGGATCGAGAAATTTCAATCCTATCCCTTCGTAAAACTCTTGGCTATCTTTCATTATTTTTTTCTAGACTCCAATAGCTTCACACATTTTACCAGCATTAATTAAATTATCAAAAAACTTTTCTAGATCTGCCTTTTGCAGTTCCGAGTTAGCCAGAATCAAGCGAATGATAATCTTACCTTGGTAACGAGCCTGATTGACAAATATTTCACCTGAGTAGATTAATTGTTTACGTATTTCCAGATTTAGCTGATCTATAACAGTAGAATCAAGTTGATTTTCTTGGGGAATATAGCGGAAGCAAATATTCAAAAACTTTGGTTCAGCTATCAATTCTAAATTATCACAATTTTGGATATAATTTACTGCATAATGAGCCAAATCAAACAATTTATCTACCTGTTGTTCATAACCTTTATTACCATAGTACTGCCAACATAACCATAGTTTAAGAGTATCTACTTTTCGACCACATTGTAACGACATTTGGCCTAGATTATAAGGCGCATTTTCATCATCATGAAATAAATAATCTGTACCACCACCAGAACAAGCTTTTTGCAAAATTCCTTGATTTTTTACCAAAATAGCAGAACAAATCAAAGGAACTCCCATTAATTTATGAGCGTCCCAGGTAAAAGAATTTACCAACTCACTTCCGGCTAACAAATGCTGGTGTTTTTTACTAAATAAAACTGGTGCACCCCAAGCACCATCCACATGCAGCCACAAGCCATATTTCTTGGTAATTACAGCAATCTCAGGTAAAGGATCGAAAGCTCCTAAAACTGTAGTTCCGGCAGTTGCACCAACAAAAAAAGGTGTTTTTCTCTCTGATAAGCTCTGTTGAATAGCAGCTTCTAGGGCTTCAGGAATCATTTTCCCTTCCCTATCAGAGTTAACCTTGACTAAATTTTCTATACCAATTCCCATCAAATTAGCAGCTTTAGCATAAGAGTAATGAGCTTGTTCTGAGACAAATGCTACTAACCGATGATGACCTAATCCCTTCAACTTAGCTTCAGGTAAAACTTTATGTCGCCCACAGAGCATTCCGACCAAATTAGCATTACTTCCCCCTGTCACCATTAAACCCTCACCCTGCTGAAAACCGACTAAACTGTTTAAATTTTTAATCAATTCCCTTTCCATGAGTGTGGCTACTGGGGCGACATCATAGGTGTGCATGGTAGTATTAGTTGCGCTAGTCACCATCTCTGCTAAGATTCCCGGAATACTAGAGCCACTAAAGAGTAAATTAAAAAATTGAGTGCTACCGGTTCTGACACTATACTGAAGGTATGATTCAACTATAGGAATTAACTCTTCCAAAGTAACTCCCTCATCTGGCAAGGATAAATCAAGTTTTTCTTGGAGAACATCAGCAGCTTGATAATTAACGACTTTGGTCTCTGGGTGCCAATTACTTTCTAGATATTGGAGAATGAGAGCAACTGCTTTATTCAGTGTTGTTTGAGTATCTTTCATTAAGTTAAAAAAAACAGTTTGTTGAAAAATTTCGTATCTGCTATGTCTAAGCCGAGTATTGTAAGATATAATCCAAGTTGCTGTTGTAGCTTTTAGAAAAGTCCACTAACTCCGTGGAGCCATCAACTGAGGTGTGATTGACTGATCATTTAAAGAATTAGTCAACTCTCTTTCCAGTAATGCTTGCTTTACGATGATTTCCGGAAAAATACCGAGCTGCAACTAAAGCTGTAAATTACTCAAAAATATTGTCTGGTATGATACCACAAATATAAACTAAAATAGATCATTACCTGTACTTGATAAAAATACCCCACAATGTTTATCACTGAATCAACGAAAACGAATACCAACTCTAGCCCTTTCCCAGATGACTTGTTTGGGGCAATCGAAGACCTCAAAAAAGAACTCAATGCAGTTATTTTAGTTCACTACTATCAAGAGCCAGATATTCAGGATATTGCTGACTTTCTGGGGGACTCCTTAAGTTTATCTCAGCAGGCGGCAACTACAGATGCTGATGTGATCGTCTTTGCTGGAGTCCACTTCATGGCGGAAACAGCTAAAATTCTTAACCCAAATAAGTTAGTCTTACTACCTGATTTAGATGCAGGTTGCTCCATGGCTGATGGTTGTCCTGCCGATGAATTTGCTGCCTTCAAAGCTGCCCATCCCGATCATTTAGTGGTGTGTTACGTTAACTGCTCCGCTGCGGTTAAAGCAATGAGCGATATTATTTGCACCAGCTCTAATGCCGTAAAAATTGTTAATCAAATCCCCAAAGATCAACCGATTATTTTTGCTCCTGATAAAAACCTTGGCCGCTATGTCAGTGAAGAAACAGGGAGAGATTTAGTACTTTGGGACGGCAGTTGTATGGTGCACGAAATTTTCTCAGAGAAGAAGATCGTCCAACTAAAAATGGAGCATCCTCAAGCGGAATTTATTGCCCATCCGGAATGTGAAGCTCCCGTTTTACGTCATGCTGATTACATTGGTTCAACAAGAGCCTTATTTGAATATAGTAAGCAAAGCACTGCAGAGGCTTTTATTGTTGCCACTGAGCCTGGAATTCTTTACCAAATGGAAAAGCATATACCACAAAAGCAGTTTATTGCTGCACCAGCGACGGGAAACTGTGCCTGTAATGAATGCCCCCACATGCGGCTGAATACCTTGGAAAAGTTATATTTGGCGATGAAAAATCGGACACCGGAAATTACCCTGCCAGAGGAAATTAGAGTAGCTGCACTCAAACCAATGCAACGTATGTTGGAAATGTCAGTATAACTGCTTTAGCTATCAGCTGTCAGTCAACAAGCTGATAGCTGAAGGCTCAATCATTCAATAATTGATCATAAACAATGGATAATGGATAATGACCCCTCCGTAAAAGACGCAGCTTTACTTTACGATTGGCGCATTTATAGCATTCGTCAAGCCCTTAAGCAAAAAGGAAAAGCTACTGGAGTCTTAGAAATTCAAGACTTGCTTGATTTAGGTCACTTGGATCAATACCATTACTTTGGTAGTCAAGCTTGCGATCGCGCCATTGATTATTTAGCATTAAATCCCAACTATCGGGTTTTGGATATCGGCAGTGGTGTGGGTGGGCCTGCTCGATATATTAGCTATAAAACCGGATGTCACTTTCAATGTGTGGAATTAAGGCCAGACTTTAGCGAAATTGCCCAAGAACTTACTCAACGGATGGGACTCGATCAACGCATCCAATACCTCACTGGCAATGTGCTCAGTCCCCAAATCCAAGATGCCCTGTTACCCAATTCATTTGACAATGTAATTTCTTTTCTGGCTTTACTACACATTGCCGAACGAGACAAAGTACTGGAAATTTGTTTTCGAGCTTTGCAAGAAAACGGTCGTGTCTATATTGAAGACTACGTTGCCAATTATACCCTGACACCAGAAATACAAACCACTCTCCAAGAAGTATTTTATGCTCCTTATGTGCCGACCCGTGAAGCCTACCGCAATCACTTAGAGCGTGCAGGATTTACTGATATCTGTTTTATTGATTTAACAACAGGGTGGCGACGTTGTAAAGTAGAAAGATATCAGCAATTAATCGAGTCTCAAACAGAATTTATCAAGGTCTTCGGAGAAGAAGTTTACGAAAATCGTAGTCAATTGTACCGCATCGGTCGTGATATGTTCCAAAGTGGTAAAATTGGTGGAGCATTGATTACCGCCAAGAAACCTCGTGCTGCACAGATACATCTAGTACCGGAAACTTATTTCTCGACTTTCACCTCTGTTTACAATGAGCAGTATCATTTCTTTCTCGAAGATGGCTCTCTCCTAGCTTTGAGGCAATTTAAAACTGGAACCCTTGAACATTACTCTGCCTGGTGGAGTGATACCCAAGGTAATTCCAGGGAACTGGTTAACACCTCAGAACAACAAGGCTCAGCTCACCATATCTCAATCACAAAAAACCATCAAAGCGGAACGATTTGCTTACCAGAAACCAAACTGGAAATCAAGTTTGAAGTTACCAACCAAATTACCTGGGGTGTTCCAGGGGAAGAAAATCAGCGTGATGTGATCCATCAACCTCAACTTAGCTGCGTAGTCCATACAGAGCATGGTACTCAAAAAGGGGAAGGGTACTGCAAAATTTATCAGGGAAATTATCCGAGGTTTTGGGGCTACCATTTTGTTTATGCACTCTTTCCTGATTACGGGATTATTTGGAGTGCTGATGCCACATTTGGCCAAGAAGATAACAATCATTTCAATATCCTCCATACTTCCCAGACGCAAAAGCCAATATTGTTAAGAACACAAGAGTCTTATCATCGCCAAACAAGTGCTTATGCCTGCATTCAAGACAAAAGGTATAACTTGAGCTTTGATAAAGCTTTTGCCAGTTGGTCGAGCATTCTGCGCAATCGAACTTCCACTATGGAAAGTAACCTTATTTTGGAGTATAGGGAAGCAACTTTAGCAATAGATGACCAAGAAGTGAGCCAAGGAGTTTGTTTCAAAGAATCTTGCTTTGGCACAATTGCATAAATTGCTCTTCTGATAGTTAATACCTAGTACCTAAACTTAGACATTACAGGCAGGATGGCTATTCCACAATAATCATTACAGGCAAGATGCCTGTTCCACAATAACAATTACAGGCAGGATGGCTATTCCACAATAATCATTACAGGCAGGATGCCTGTTCCACAATAATCATTACAGGCAAGATGCTTGTTCCACAATAACAATTACAGGCAAGATGCTTGTTCCACAATAACAATTACAGGCAGGATGCCTGTTCCACAATAATCATTATAGTCAGGATGCCTGTTCTACAATAACAATGTCAGATATTCCTTCCCAGTTTGATGTCCTAATTATCGGCTCTGGTGCAGCAGGGCTCTATGCTGCTTTATCTGTGCCTGCTAACCTCCAAGTGGGTTTAATGACCAAAGAAACTCTGACAACAGGAGCAAGTAGCTGGGCACGAGGTATTGCCGCAGCGATCGATCCTGCTGATACTACCTTGTCTCATTGGCAAGATACCCTCAAAGCTGGCGCAGGTCTTTGTGAACCAGAAGCAGTAAAACTTTTAGCTGATAACGCCCCTACTGCGATTGAGTCCCTCTTAGCAATGGGAGTTCCCTTTGATCGCCACGGTAACAAACTCGTGCAGGAGCTAGAAGCAGCCCATTCTCATCCCCGTGTCCTCCATTATGGCGAAACAACTGGAAAGGTTCTAGTTGATACGCTGACAGCTCAAGTTTTAGAGCGCAACAATATTCAGGTATTTTCCCAGACATTTACTTTGAGTTTGTGGCTCAATGAAACTACAGGAAACTGTCAGGGAGCGAGTATTCTCCATCAGGGTGCTGTCCGCTGGGTTAGAGCTGCAGCAGTAGTTTTAGCCACTGGCGGCGGTGGTCAAGTTTTTGCCCACACCACCAACCCCACAGTCATTACTGGGGATGGCATTGCTCTAGCTTGGCGTGCAGGAGCTTTGATCCGGGATCCAGAGTTCTTCCAATTTCATCCAACAGCACTAACAGTTGCTGGAATGCCCCGATTCTTGATTACAGAGGTTGTACGAGGAGAAGGGGCACATGTCGTCGATTCCCAAGGACGGCGTTTTACTTTCGATTATCATCCCGATGGAGAGTTAGCACCCAGGGATGTAGTCAGTCGGGCTATTTTCTCCCACCTACAAAAAACCAAACCCGACCCCTATTGTGTGTACTTGGATTTGCGACTTATCACACCTCAGAGGATGCGCGAGCGCTTTCCTAGTATTATCCAAGCTTGCCAACAGTGGGGTGTTGATTTGTTTACCCAGCCGATTCCTATTGCTCCTGTCGCTCATTATTGGATGGGGGGAGTGGTAACCAATTTGGAGACTTGTACCTCAATTGGTGGGCTATATGCTATCGGTGAAACTGCCAGTACTGGGGTGCATGGTGCTAATCGTTTAGCTAGTAATTCCCTACTAGAATGCATCGTTTTTGCCGCTCAATTGTCTCAGCTAAAGATTAACTCTCAAGTTATTGTCAGCGAAGAGCCTGGATATAAGCAAGAACAGCAAGACTGGAGTAACGAGATGGAGAAGATTAACTTTATCAGACAAAATGTACCTCAACTCATGTGGCAAAGTGCTGGTATTTCTCGCTCCCAAGCCATCCTTGAAGATGCGATCGCGCAACTAAATATATGGTATTCTCAACTCGCTGATTTAGATGTGAGCCAATATGTTCTCAAGGCAACACCTAACCAAACTTTGCAATTGAACTCGGAGCAGGCTCAACAGAATTTGAGGCTGGCAGCAGAAACCATTAATCTGAGTAATGTTGCTTCTTTAATCTTGAAAAGTGCTGCTTGGCGCAAGGAAAGTCGAGGTGGACATTACCGCAGTGATTATCCTCAAACTTCTGCTGATTGGCAACTTCATACTCTAATTGAGGGGGATTGTTGGCGTCAGTCTGCTAAGATTGCCAATTGAACTGGGATTCCACGTACTTTGGTAGATTTTAATTCTAGGAGAAGGAGCCAGCGATAGTAGCACTGTCTTGCTCCCCCAGCTTTCTTTTCTCTGTTCCCCCAGATTAAAGAGCTTTTCAGCTTCAGTTGACACCAGTGCACATCAGTGTGCCCCTACAGTTTCCTTTCTGAATGGGTCATGATATGAATAGTTAGCCCATCTACAGTAACAGAGTGCAATGTCCAAGGATTTATTGGCAGCCTTTCGGGAAGCTTACGGAAATCTCAAACTTCAGCCGTTGTTAGAGCCAAGAGAATTGGAGAGGTTTCGGGTTGACTATGGTAGTCAAGTCATTGCTGATTTGGAACAACTGGTGGAGGATAGTCCTGATGGGGATGACAAGATAATTTTTACTGGACATCGTGGCTGTGGCAAGTCTACTTTACTGGCAGAGTTAAAACGGCGGTTTAATCAGCGCTACTTTGTCGTTTTCTTCTCCATTGCTGACACAATCGAGATGTCGGATGTTAATCACATCAATATCTTATTCGCGATCGCGGTTAATTTGATGTTTGAGGCGGAAAAACAGCAAATTCCTATTCCTCCATCTTCTAAGGAGGCTTTTTATAAGTGGTTTGCCACGAGAACTCGCGTTGAGTCCCAGGAGGTAGGCACTCAAGCTAGTTTGGAGTTTCCGCCATTTCCAGGGATTAAGTTATTGGAGTTAATTAAGTTAAAGTTGCAAGCTGAGGCGAAAGTGCGGGAGGAACTCAAACAACAGTTTCAGCGGCGGGTATCGGATTTAATTGCTAGGATTAATGAGATTGCTGCTATCATTTATAGAGCAACTAGTCAAGATGTTTTGGTAATTATTGATGATTTAGATAAACTTGATTTAGCGGTAGCTAGGGAAATTTATCAAGACAATATCAAGGCTCTACTTAAACCTAATTTTCGGATTATTTTAACTATACCTATTTCTGCTCTCAGGGAGACCAAGATGGTGGCAGTAATGAATACAGAAACTAATAATCAGATTGTCCCGATGCCGGTTTCTAAGTTGTTTGGTAAAGGAAAACGTTGCTTGCCTGACGCTGTACCTCAGCAGGAAGCAAAAGATACTCTTTGTCAAATTTTAACTAAACGAATTCCCCAGGAATTATTAGAACCCCAGGTAGCTGAGCAAATTGTCGTTAAAAGTGGTGGGGTATTGCGGGAGTTAGTGCGGATTACCAATGAATGCTGTCGAATTTGCTTGCGATTGGTAAGGAAATATCCTGAGCGTGAGAATATTAAAATTGACCAGGCAGTTTTGCAGGAGGCAGTGAATAAACTACGTCTTGATTTCGCTACTCCCATCGGTACTGCTGATTATCAGATATTAAAAAATACTTATCAGAACTGCACTCCCGATGACCCAACAGCGCAAAAATTTTTAGATTTGCTTCACGGTCTTTATGTTTTAGAGTACCGTAATAGTGAAATTTGGTATGATATTCACCCGATTGTGACGGATATATTGAAAGAACGGGGAATCCTCTAATGGAAGAGAAGAAAAACATGGAGATAAGGGAGACCTTTCCTGTTACTAATTCCACTGCTGATAATCAGGATAATTATCTTGACTTGCTAGTCTCGATTGAAGCAAATGAGGGTCAATTAAGTTTGCTGATTGGGGTGTGCGATGATATCAATTATCGAAAGGAAATTATTGCCCGTTACGAGGCTGAAATAGCTCCAAAGATTCCTACCTATCAGGTAACTTTACCCCGAGGAGAACCTAGTTTAAGAGCAGCCCTTGCTCAACTAGTGGTAGAACACGAATACCTGTGTCAGGGAGAAAAAGCAGTATTGACGGTGACAGGTGCAGAAAGACTATCCTTTATCAGACGAAATCAAGAACGCTCAGAACAGGAGATTTTCTTCGGTTACTTACAGTGGACAAGAGAAGCTTTGCGCCAGTTTCCTTATCCAGTTGTCTTGTGGGTTACTCAGCAAATTTTGATCAACTTGAGCAAAAAAGCTCCAGATTTTTGGAGTTGGCGCAATGGAGTGTTTCGCTTTCCCTCGAAAAAGACTGCGGCAATATCTAGACGAGAACTCGAACCAATCCGCCGTTTTTTGGTGAGTAGGGAATGGTTTGAGAGTGATGAAGATGATAATGATAATCCCTATTTCTTACCAATAGAAGACTTGCAACATTTGATTAAGCAGACGGAGGAGCAGAGAGGAGTAAAAGATCCCAGTCTGGCTACTTTTTACCCTAGAGTAGGACAAATTTATCGCAGAAGATTGCAACGGGGTGAGTTCCAGGATTACCAGCAGGAACAAGCATTGGCAATTGAATATTTTCGCAAAGCTGTTGATTTGCAACAAGAGTTAGGCTTAGAAGAGGACTTGGCTTCTAACCTCAACAACTTAGCTGGACTATACGAATCTCTTGGAAGTTACAATGAGGCCAAACTTTTGTATGAGCAAGCAATTGAAATCAACAAGCGCTCTTTATCGGAAAGCCATCGCTATTTAGCCAACAGCCTCAATTTTCCTAATCGGCTAGTTCCCCCGAAGCATTTTGTGGGGCGAAAATATGACATTCAAATTGCATTTGATTGCATTTCGAGTCGAAACCCAGATTATCGAGGTCATCTGGCTCTTTGGGGTGGTCCAGGTGTAGGAAAGTCGTCCTTCCTCAATTATCTAACTGATCCTCAAGCTTGGGAGTCTTATGGAGAAGATCCATCTCAAGCAATCATAGTCTATCTCGATTGCTTAGATATCCGTCCCTTCATGCCCTCTAACTTTTGGCGACAACTGCTGAACCTTCTACAAAATAAGCTTGAGCACAGTACAACTTTACAGTATGAAGTCAATTTGTTACTGGAAAAAGCAGAAGTAAATCACAATGACCTCGCAGAAATCTTACAAAAGATAGGAGAACAAGACCAATTCTTGGTACTACTATTGGATAATTATGATGCCGCCCTATATTCCCACGAACATTACACAGAAACTTATCTAGAGCACTTCTTGTTCCATTGTCGTTATCTGGCATATAGTTCTGAACAAAGTCGATACCTTTCAATAATTGTTACCTCGTTGCGGCGCCTCAATGAAATTGGCCCTAAACTCACGCCAGGGAAGTCCCCCTGGTACAACCATTATTTCTTCCACCTGCTTAAGCCATTTACTGATGATGAAGTCGCTGAACTGTTAGATAGTATTCCAATTACCCCAACCTGGAAAGAGGAAATTCGAGCAATTGCTGATGGTAACCCAACCTTACTCCAAAATGCTCTCTATCGTCTTTACAGTAAACTGAGGTTGGGTCAAATTCCTGAACCGGAAGCATTAGCCTCTGAGTTGTTGAGTAATAATCAACAGTTTTTCCAACAGATATGGGAACTATCCAATGAATTAGAACAAACACTTTTGATGCTTATTGCACTGTCTGCTCTCAAAAGTCGCTTACCTAATAAAAATTTTGATATAGGCGGTATTGAGAATATCTTGTCTAACTGGGAAGTGAAATTGATTGACCTGGAAGCATGGGGAGTAATTAGAGAAGAAGTCAAGAATAATAAAAAAATATACTCATTTGCTTCATCCTTAATGGGGTGGTGGGTAATTCAGAAAGTTTATAATGGTAATGAGGAAGAAATTCAACAGCGAGAGAAAGCCTTTCTCAAGATAATGAGTCACAGAAAAGTCAATAAATTGACAGGGGCAATTCGCTGGTTATGGCAAAATAGAGAAGTACCGATTAATTTCATGGGATACAGTGTTCGTTCAGTGTTCAGCTCTTAGCTGACAGTTTTTATGGTTAGATTTTAATTCAGGAGAGAAGCATCTTATGACTGAGCGTGCCTACGATGTGATCCTTTATGGTGCTACGGGTTTTGTTGGCAAACAAACGGTACAGTATTTCGCCGACTATGCTCCTACTAAGGTCGTCCGCTGGGCAATTGCCGGACGCGATCGCCAAAAATTAGAATCTGTCAAAGCTCAAGTTGGAACTGGAGCCAATTCAGCTGACATTTTGGTTGCAGATAGCTACAACCAATCGGCGGTGGATGAAATGGTAGCTCAAACCCATGTGCTGCTTAATACAGCAGGTCCTTTTGCTCTCTATGGCACTTCCATTGTTGATGCTTGTGTGCGATCGCGCACCCACTACGTTGATATTACTGGAGAAACCCCGTGGGTAAAAACTCTGATTGACCGTTATCACGAGAAAGCTGCTGCGGAGGGAACCAAAATCATCCCCTTCTGTGGTTTCGATTCCGTTCCCTCGGATTTGGGAACCTATTTGATGGTTCGCTACATGCAGCAAGAACTCAATGTATCCTGTAAGGAAGTGAAAGCCTACTTTCAAGCATTTGGAGGCTTTAATGGAGGAACCTTAGCCTCTGCCCTTAACCTCCATGAGTCAGGACAGTGGTCTCAAATTAGAGAGGGATTTCTCCTCAACCCTCCCGGAAGCTATTCTCCAGAAGAGATTCAGGATAATCTAGACCCCCAATCTCCCTACTATGAGCAGGACCTGAAAACCTGGACTGCCCCCTTTGTTATGGGACCAATCAATACGCGGGTTGTACGTCGTAGTAAAGCTTTATATGAGCAGTGGCAAACTCCCTATGGTGCTGAGTTCAGCTATCAAGAATACTTCAAGTTTGATCAACCCCTAGCTTGGTTCCAGGCAACCGGAGTAACAGCGATGATGGGGTTATTTGGAACCATGATGGAGCAACCAATGCTGCGGCCATTGTTCAAATCCTTTATACCACAACCCGGTGCTGGTCCATCGGAGAAAACCATGAATAAAGGCTGGTTCCGCTGTGAACTCCTGGGGAAAACTAGGGATGGGCGTCTGGTTAAGGGACTGATTCAAGATCAAGGTGATCCAGGAAACCGAGCCACCGTTAAGTTTCTCTGCGAATCCGCACTGACGTTAGCATTACATCAAGATGCATTACCCGGTGGGCGATCTCGCGGCGGCATTTTAACTCCTGCAACGGGTTTGGGTGATGCTCTAGCAAATCTCTTACGTCAAGCGGGAATGACTATGGAGATCAAAGCAGAATATTAAACCCTGTTTCCGGCTTTTTTTTGGACTGAAGTCCTACTACTGCTTATTACTTATTCAGCAAACCCTAAGTATGAGGTCGATATTCAAACATAGCCCTGATTACTCCATGATCTGAAGTGCCGTCTTCCTTATGGTTATCTTGATTTAGATGATCATTGCTCACTTCCATTCCCTTGAAAGCCCACAACCGCTGGCGAGAGTTATCATAGAACTCTTGGGAAACTAAAATATGGTCTAATGATTCCCGCAGATTCTGATAAATATGGGTATAGTAGACATCGCGATCGCTTCGATACTGCTGTAGTGTAGCTAAGGAATAGAGGTCAACATCACTGCCACCTTTGTTCAAACCGCTGAGAATGTAATTGGGTTGACCGGTAATAATATTGAGTGTATTGCTGTGCTGAGCATCATTGAAATCTCCAAGGACGATTACTGGCTCATCTGTTCCTTTGGTTTTCTCAGTTAAAATCATCCGTAACGCAGTAGCCTCAGCTGTCCTTCTAATAGTAGAAATAGAGGCACCAATCGCTTCCTGATGTTGTTTGTAATAGTCCTTATCGTTTTGATACCAGTCTTCCGAGGCGATTCTTGTCGGTGATTTAGACTTAAAATGCACCACATAAACCGAGATTTCTTTGCTATCAGCTCTCGGATGAACTTTAAAGTGTAGAATCGGTCGTGAGAAACTATCAATCTTAACTGATATCTCCGATGTCTGCTGGTCTCCACCACCACTTTGTAGGATGAATTTATCAGGAAACTGCTCAATCCACTCCGGTTCCCCCACCAGGATATCCTTTTTTACAGCTCCACCACAGACAATCTTTTGCCCAGAATGTCCCTTTGGTACCAGAAGCTGATAGTTGCTTAGCTCTTGGTGGTCAAAAACATCCTCAATTGCTCCCTGATGCCAAAGCTCCTGAAAACCCCAAACATCCGCTGGATTGTTCACAATTATAGTGCTTGTCCAATCTAGCTTCCGCTGATACGCTTTTGCATCCCACCCATCGGAGTCTGAATAAATCGGCAAACCTGGGCGGTTAAGATTGTATAAGTTGAATGTCGCAATAGAAAATTTAGTTCGTCCAGCCACAATATCCTTTTTTAGATGCTAAATTTACTATCTTGTTGCCTAACTTGTAATTAGAGGGAATAAGTAACAGGCAAGATGCCTGTTCCACAAAGAACTGATGGAGGTGTTATTTGTTATTTGTTGTTTGCGATCGCGCTACAGCTAGTCTGAAGAGATGGAGATGCGAATCAGTTTCTTAGATTTTTAATATAGCGTTTCTCATTATTTTTGAGCTACACTTCAAACTCTCAAAGTCCCCCTTGGTAAGGGGGATTTAGGGGGATCTACCGCTAGAAATTCTCCCGATTAGCGATCGCATTTGTCATTTTTTCCAGTACCTCTGTGACTGCAATGCTACCCAATTCCCCAGCGGCACGGGTACGAATACTCAAGGAATTGGATTCTACTTCTTTTGCTCCCACTACTGCCATAACTGGGATTTTTGCTTTCTCTGCATTGCGAATTGACTTACCTAATCGTTCTCCGCTAGCATCAGCTTCAGCTCTAATACCAAGGATGCGCATTTTCTGAGCTACTTCTTGAATAAAGGGTAACTGTACGGCACTAACTGGTATCAATATTACTTGTACCGGTGCTAACCAGAAAGGGAAGTCTCCAGCATATTCCTCAATTAAAATACCAATCAGCCTTTCTAAGGAACCAAAAGGCGCACGGTGAATCATTATCGGGCGTTTGCGGATGCCATCTTCAGCAACATACTCTAACTCAAATCGCTCTGGCAAATTGTAATCTACTTGTACCGTACCCAACTGCCACTCTCGATCTAGAGCATCGTGGAAGATAAAATCTAGCTTCGGACCATAAAATGCGGCTTCTCCTAATGCTTCAAAGGAGTTCATCCCCAAAGTTTGGACAGCACGACGGATTGCTCCTTCTGCCTTATCCCAAGCTTCGTCAGAACCAATGTACTTATCAGAAGCTGGGTCACGGAAACTTAATCTGGCTTGGAAATTCTTCAGTTGTAGGCTCTTAAACACCGATAAGATTAAGTCTACAACGTTGAGGAACTCTTGATCTAACTGTTCTGGAGTCACAAATAGGTGAGAATCATCTACCGTGAAGCCTCGCACCCGGGTCAAACCCCCAAGTTGTCCAGATTGTTCATAGCGATAAACAGTACCAAACTCCGCTAACCGCATTGGTAGTTCCCGATAGGAGCGCAATTCATTCTTATATATTTGAATGTGGAAAGGACAATTCATTGGCTTGAGGACAAAACCTTGTTCTAAAGCAGCAGCCTCTTCATCCTCTGCCATCATCGGGAACATATCTTCTTTGTAGTTTTGCCAGTGGCCTGATACTTTAAACAAATCTACTCGACCAATATGGGGAGTTACTACCGGCAGATAACCCCTTTTCAGCTGTTCTTGTTTGAGGAAATCTTCTAGTACAGAGCGTAACACTGTTCCTTTAGGTGTCCACAAAGGCAATCCTGGTCCGACAGAGTCAGAAAAGAGAAATAGTCCCAATTCCTTACCCAGCTTGCGGTGATCCCTTTTGAGAGCTTCTTGCTTACGCCGCTTATATTCCGCCAGCTGTTCCGGCGTCTCCCAAGCAGTACCATAGATGCGTTGAAGCTGTTGTTTATTTTCATCGCCGCGCCAATAAGCACCAGCGACAGTTTCTAATTCAATTGCCTTGGGGTTAATGTCTCCAGTATTGTCTACATGGGGTCCTGCACACAAGTCCCACCAATCTTCTCCTAGAGAATAAATTGAAATCGGGTCTTCTAGGTCTTCCAGGATTTCTAGCTTGTAAGGTTCATTGATTTCCTGAATGCGGCGTTGTGCTTCCTTCCGACTTACCTCTTCCCGAATTAGAGGCAACTTGCGCTTGAGGATTTTGACCATCTCTTTTTTAATGGTCTTTAGGTCTTGCTCGGTAAATGGTTCTGGCTTGTCGAAGTCGTAATAAAAACCATTCTCAATCCAAGGACCAATTGTCACCTGAGCCTCTGGAAAGAGCTTCTGCACTGCCATTGCCATGACATGGGAGGTAGTGTGACGAATCTTTTTTAATGACTCAGACTCACTAGTACGGGGCAGATAAATTTTCTCTGGCTGCTCATTCGGTAAGGCGTTAGACATCGGCAACTGTTTCCTTGGGTCGGTTGTCTAGGTTTGATTCTCCCTAATTCCATGATACAGAGGTTGTGTGGCTTTGAGCCTTCAGTGTCCCTCAACTTCCCCATTCCTTTTTTTATGAAAAATATTGCAACTTTTTATGAAGAAATGTCAAAATAGTTCAAATAACCATTAAGCAAAATAATCTAATTTAAAGATCTAATGTCCCAGCCCCAACCCACAGAAAAAGAGTTACTCCAGAACCTGCTACCACCTTTACTCGACGATTTTCAATATTGGTTTTCGCGATCGCGTTCTTTACTAGAATCAGAAGAGATTACTTTTCTGAGCCAACAGGAGCAAACTGATTTACTGGCAAGGGTTAAGCAAGCTCAGCAAGAAGTCAGTACAGCTCAGATGCTCTTTCAGGCAACCGGTAGACAAGTCGGTTTGGAAGTGGCTACTTTGATGCCTTGGCATCAGTTAGTTGGCGATTGCTGGCAAGTGGCGATGCAGTGGCGCTCTTTGAAGTCAAAGCCAACAAAGTTACCAAACTCACGAGAGGAACAAATTTGATAAGCTAAATTAACCAACGGATAGAAAAGCTATTTCTGTTCACAATCTAGAAAAGAAACTTAACAATCAAAGCTATTTAGCCCATAGGAGAGTGAGATGTTACACCTAATTTATTTGATAGCCTTTACAGCGATCGCTTTTCTCGCGGTCACAAATTTAATTCGGAACCTGTTTACCTTAAGTATGGAATCTCAGCGTCATTATTCCAAAGCCAGAAAGCCAGCAACGCAAGATTCTCAATCTAGATCTAACTCTTTGTTGCACCCAGAACTTTTGGATGAAACTGGCAAGCCAATTAATGAACCACTTTTAGTCATGCGCTCATTAACCGTTGAAGATGCTCGTCAACAATTAGACGCCCTCTACAATTCCTCTCCAGGCAACGGCAATACTGGTAAGCAAGAGGAGATTTGAGATTTCTCTCTTTTTCTGAGGAGATGGGGGAGACAAGGGAAACAAGAAGGAATTAAATATACCAATTCCCAATTCCCAATTCCCAATTCCCAATTCTTAATTCTTAATTCTTAATTCTTAATTCCCAACGATGAGCGATAAGGGTGAAGGTTACAAAGTAATTAGTGATAATCGACAAGCTCGTTTCCGCTACGAAGTTTTAGAGACTTATGAGGCAGGGATTGAGTTAAAGGGAACAGAAGTTAAGTCAATTCGTGAGGGCAAAGTCAATCTAAGAGATGGCTATGCCCTGATTCGTGGTAGCGAAGCTTGGCTACTCAATGTGCATATTTCTCCTTTCCTCAAAAGTAGTGATTATTTTAATCATGAGCCCCGTCGCACCCGCCGACTATTGCTGCATAAAAAGGAAATTCGTAAGCTGATTGGTAAGGTAGAACAGCAGGGTTTAACTCTAGTTCCTTTAAAAATGTACCTTAAGCGAGGCATGGTTAAGGTAGTGATTGGTCTTGCTAAAGGGAAAAAGCTCCATGACAAGCGGGAAACTCTCAAGAAGCGTCAGGATCAGCGAGATATGGAACGAGCGATGAAGCGTTAGTTGTTGGTTGTTTGGGAATTAGTTACGTATGGGATAATCTATTTAACCTCAAAGTCCCCCTTTCCAAGGGGGATTTAGGGGGCTCAACAATTTACCTCACAGATTTGAGAATTGCGATAGATTGAGCTCAATACGAAAAATCCTCATACCGGTGTGTAGTTAAAAGAGTAGCTAGAAAATCTCATCAGTCCCATACTGATTGGAGGAGTAGCAAACTATGCAACTTTTACCCCGCGATACCTTTACTATTCAATCTCACAAATCCCTTCCAGAGGTTATTGAACGACTCAAAGAGCACATCGAAGCCCCCAAAGCAATTCGATGGCATTTTTCTCACAACCATGCTCCCTATGAAGGTACTATCTCAAGTTCTGGATTTGAGATCCGTCGCATTATTGACTACCGCAACTCGTTTTTACCCAATATTCGGGGAAGATTTGATTCGTCATCAGCGGGAACACGGATTCGTATTACGATGGGGTTGCATCCCTTTGTAATTGCCTTCTTAATTTTTTGGAACTCTGTATGGTACAGCGTATCCATCCCCCATTTTTTGTTTGGAGCCCTCTCTGGTGATATAGATACTTTTATTGCTATGCAGGCTGTAGTACTGCCGATTGTCTTATTATTTGTATTCTGGTGTTGGTTTTGGTATGAGGCACATCGCAGCCGTCAGGAATTAGAACAGCTCCTTCTCGGAGAAGTACTTGGGAAGTCAGCTTCTGGTAAGCTAGTACGTCCAAGAACTTTCAAGATTTTGGCAATTATCACTATTGTTCTCTGGAATGCGGTTTTTTTGTATTTTTTATTGTAGAGAGACTTGCCATGGCGAGTGTTGCTCAAGATCTCAAAAGGAGACTGGGTGACTTTAATTGGGATATTTTTTTATTTGGAAGTCCCTTTGTCTAGTGAACAAAGGATGTCATTGCTTATGATAGCAAAGAGCGCTCGTGTGTTTACAGATTGATAGAGGTGAATAATCACAAATACCTTGATTTAACAGTACTTTCGACCTCCCTAACACCTAACACCCATTGGTGACAAGTTAAGGCAAAAATGCCGTTGTCAAGGGAGCTGGGGAAGCTGTGGGAGCTGAGGAAGAAGAATACAATTTTTCCGACTCCTTGGATTTTTCCATATATAGAGTCTTTTTTAGCACCATTACATCATATATGGGAGTTAACAAAATGCACGACCCTTTAACTTGTCACTAATACCTAACACCTGCGTAAAGCGCTATAAAATTCCCAATTAGAAATTAGAGAGCTCAATTCCCTCCTGATCAAAAGAAAGTTTTAACAGCTTACGCAAAACTCGTTGTACATGAAGGTGTTTTCCTGGCTTTACTTTGGTTAAAGTAAGGAGCAACAGTTTCTCTTTACCAAAATTTTCCAATCCTTCTACTTTTGTCGGTTCTAGGACATCTGACTCACTCGCATTTATCTGTTCCCCTACTTGCTGAATGATCTTGCACAAATGCTCTAAGTTACATTGATAAGACACAGAAATTTCAACAGTTGCATAAATGTAGTCTTTGGAGTAGTTGACAATTGAACCAATTTCTCCATTGCTAATAATCTGTAATTGACCGCTAGGATGTCTGATACGGGTTGTTCTGAGTTCAATTGCTTCCACAATTCCTTCAACAGTCCTCTCTTCTTCTCTTCCAGCTTCAATGTAATCCCCTACCAAGTAATAGTTTTCAAACAGGATAAAAAATCCGCAAACAATATCATTGATTAGGGCTTGTGCTCCTAAACCAAGAGCTAACCCCAGAATTCCCGCACCAGCTAAAATTGGTCCAGGATCGATGCTGAGTAGCTTGAGGATAGAAATCGCTGCGCAAAAGTAGACTAAGTACTTTAATAAACTCTTGGCTAAGGGGATAAGAGTGTGTCGTCTTTTCTTCTGTTCTTCTGTCAGATTTTTTGGTTTCAATACCAACTCTTCGAGGAAGAAGTAGGAACCTTGAATTAAGGCTTGGCTAATGAAGATGACAACAATTACTTCGGTAATAATGTTAGTGTAAGTAGTGAGCCAAGAGATAAACTCTATTTCTTCAAATACCAGGGTTGCTATCGAAACATAGATAATGTATTGTAGAAATTTTTGTAAGAGAAGAATTAAATCACGGAAACGCTCATAGAGCCTTAAGGGGTGTCTCGCATCAGAGTATTGAGTACTGAAATGATCTAAGGTGTCAATACCGATGGAAATGGCTTTAATTACCAAGAAACCCATGGTAATAGCAAGATAAATTTTTAAAGGAATATATAAATAATTTTGAATAATATCTGGAATTGGGAAAAATTGAATTAATAGGATTCCTGCAGTAATCCAAATAATAATGTTAAGGTTGTTTTTTAGATATTCAAAAAACTCAGCAACGCTTTCATCATTGGCATCAACATCATCATAATTTTGAGCGCGTATACTAAGTTGATCAATGAATATATTAACTCTTGGCAGACTAAGCTTGACCAAGAGCACAATCATTACGCTTTTCAGAGTAGAAATAGCTAGGTTTGACCAAAATTGAGGCGGAATAAGCTGAAGTAAATTTAATTGAAATTCTTGAACACTTCTTCCCTGATAAATGATAAAGCCGTTTACCCCAATCGTGATAAGACACAACAGTACACCACTCAACGTCACAATTTTTTGGATAGTTTTGTGCTGCCTGATAAAGGGTTGAGTATATTCGGTGAACTTACCAAGGGTAGTCAACTTATTAACAAGGATTCCCAAAACCCAGTTAAGTAGTATAGTTACAGAAATTAGTATGCAAACTTCAGCAATAATAATGACAATATCCATTGTTCTGTTTATATACAGTAGTACGTGATAGATTAAGTTTATGTCTATACAGAATAGCTTGAGGGAAATTTGTCTGAACCTTTTGTAACAATTCTGTAAACTGTGTTACTTTTCTGACAATAAAAGAGAATGCGATCGCTAATAATATCACGTTCGGTTGAAGTCCCATAGTTGGGACTGACGCACCAAACACTGAGATGGGAAGATGGGGGACAAGGGAGACAAGGGAGGTATTTCCCAATTCCCAATGCTAATCCCTACCAAGAACTAATGACCAAGGAATCGTTGTTTCTTGAACCAGCTGGTGAGATACTTTATATGCACCATAGCGGTTGAGGTGACTAGGGTCGGAAAAGTTTTCCGGTTGAGTAAGTAACAATTTGGTGAAATCTAGGAAGATCAATTCTCTTTCTACACTCAAACCGCGCAGATACTGCTGAAATTCGGCTTCATATTTGGTACGTACTGGATCTAAGTATTCTGTGGTTAGAGGTAAGTTAACAAAAACAATGCCAACATTATTTTCCTGAGTGAATTGTAGCAATGACTCTAGTGCAATGTCTTGCTTGCCACTCAGTTGAAAAGATTCGTAGTCTCGATCATAAGCACCAATAACTTTGGGATGTTCTTGATAATAGGTAGCCGGATCGAAGCGCACTGATAGGGGCAGGAAACCATCTAAGTCGATGAATTCCTCAGCAGAAGCTACTTTCTCTAAATCTTGAAAGGTATCACTGGGAGAGGGGTTATCTAGTTCGAGGAAGGATGTAAATCCGACAAACTGCTCTCTTACCCAAGACTTTAACAAGTCTCGCTGAGGGTAAGTTGCGGAAACTGCTGTACCTTGTTGATTAAGCAAGTTATCAATTTCTTGATAAGTCCTACTCAAAGCTGCCACAATTTCAGCAGTCTGGTTCTGTTCTTGACTAGTTGAGTGATTCAGGTTAGGAAAAGTTCCATCTGCTAGATGCTGATAGCCAACAGAGGTAGCGATCGCATTATAAGTTTTATCTACTCGGCCACTGTTAAATGCCCTAGCACCATCAGCCCAAATAATCAATTTTGGCAGTTGCTCTGGAGTTAACAGACGACGAGTCATTAAGTCTACTACCTGAGCCGTAGCACCGTTAATGCCAAAGTTAAATACTTCAATGTCTTTTGGATAACCTTGAGCTACTAGGGCAGCTTCCAATGCGTGGGGATCGACGCCCCGAAGTGCCCTGGAACTGCCTACAATGAGGATATCTGGAGGACTGCCCTTAAGCAGTCGTTGTTGATAAAGAGCCAGTTTCTGATCTAAAAGGGGATTGTTCAAAGAGGGATTAGGAGAGCGGGCTGTGGCTAACATTGCCGCTGTTGCTGCACTGGATTTCTCCGGAGTTCGAGAGTTATCTCCCTCCTGGTTAGGAGCATCTGCATAGTTGACAATTACCTTCTTCTCCCCTTTGGTGGTAAATCCATAATCATTGAACTCATCAGTATCCAAATTGCTGTTTTTTTGCAAAGAAATTTGGGGGAGTAGTACTGGAGTTGTTTCAGTTCCTGGTTGCTCTAACTTTTGCAATGATTCAATTCGAGAGTGTAGTTGTTGACCAATCAACCAATCAGCTTGTATGGTTACTAACAATCCCAGAGTCCCCCAAACAAGGGCTACTTTCCTACCTAGGGCAGAGGAAAAACGATCTGTAGAAGTAGATTGAGCTGAGTTTACCTGACCCTGATGACTCTTGGAGAGAAATTTACCCAACCTACTCCTAGAGTTTTGATTAACTTGTGCCAGCTCTTGATTCTCTTCCAAGGGTACAAACAATTGGGAAGAGCATAGCCCAAGCTTGATGCTCTCCACTGTTCCCTGAACAATTGGCTCAAAGACCTGAGTATAAACAGAAACCGGTGTGCTTAAATCATTCGTCCGAATTGCTTCAGTGGGAGCTACTAGTTCATGTAAGTAGGCATCTGAAGGTGCAAATTCTGGAGTTGCTTCTGGTACTTGACGGGAGCGATGAACAAAATTAACCCCATAGTTCCAGGAAGGAGAAGTTGCACCAGCACGACGCCCATAAACTCGAACTCCCACAATCTCAGAAATAGCCAGCTCACGGATAAAGCGGGCAACGGGGGAACCAACTTGAGTTTGGGGGGGACATACTGGAGCCTCACTCATAACATGCAACAGGTTTTGTTTGCGGCGAATTTTTACTTGAATGCCACCTGTTGCTAATCGTCTTTCGAGATCCGGATTGAGTAATCTTTCTAACAAGAAAGTCAGAGCATCTTGATTTCCTTGTTTAGCTAAGTCATACGCAGAGTTTGCTAGAAACTCCTTTTCTGCTGCTGGTAGGTTGAGCCAGTCAATCCAAGCTAGCTTTTCTTGCTCAGGAGCTAAAGAGTTATGATCGGACTCAACACCATAAATCGTAGCCCCCTGGATACCTTGAGGGGCAAGAGACTCCAACAAGGGTTGAATCAATTTCACTGCGGTTCCCTGCTTGGGGGTCACCTTTTTCTGTGCCACCAAGACGCTACAAAATAAATGCAGTGTCGATTCCTTCTGAACAGCTCGTACTAGCATACCCTGGGATGCCAAAGTCTGATTTAACATCCAAGCGATTGCTTGCACATCTCCCCAGTGAGCCCAATCCTTGAGCATTACTTCTGGTGGGGTCAAATCCACCCGCAACATCCACTCTGGAGCGGCTTCCCCACTAACCTGAGAGCAAATTGCTGCATCTCGGAATCCAGAAAGACGCAAATTCCGCAACTGCTCAATTACTAAGTCCGTCAACAAGGATGAATCAGGGCTGTAGTCAGAATTACAAATGACCCAAAGACGTTGGTTAACTGATGCCTGGGACTTCTCAGTTTTTGTTTTTTCAGTGACTTCTGCTGCCTGCTCCGCCGATACTTCTGGCAGGTTTTGAATAATTACTTTAACACTAACCCCCAGAGTAAGAAGAGGTTCTTGCAAATAGCTAGCGATCATCTCTGGTGATTCTGGACTAGGGATACTTGCTTCCTCATCCCCCCCATCTGGGTTAGTTGCTGAACCATCAGTTGCTTCTGGGGCTGATGGTTCAGATACCTGAGCATTCTCCTGTGACTTAAGCTTAATTTTCTTGCTCCAATCTAGGCGCTCTTTACCCAAAGTACGACCATAAAGAGTAATTTCGTGAATTGGATTTGCTGGCTCAATGGGCAACTTAGCTTCTCCCTGTTGTCCTTTGAGTGCCTCAATCAAACGACTCACTATCTTTTTTGCTTCTAGACTTTTGTCGCTTTCACAAAGAATTTGTAAGTTATTGCCCCGCAATCTAATTTTTAAGCGCACACCTTCTTGTCCCAAGGTCTTGTGTACCCACTGAGCAAGGGAGGACGAATCGGTAGCAATACCTTTAGGAGATGTTTCCTGTGAGTGTGCTTCTAGCAGGGGGTCTTTTGGGGAATGCTGAGTGACATCCAACACTTGTCCTTTGTCCTTTGTTTTTTGTTGTTCGTCCTTTGTCCTTTGTTGTTCGTTGTTTGTTCTTTGTACCAACAACCAATGACTAATGACCAGTGATTATAGATACTTCTTTCGATAGATGATTTTATTGTCGATTCTGAAAAATCCTGAGTTTTAGGAATTAAAGATTAGATAACCTCCTGCATTTCCCTTAAGAAGGGGGGTATTGCTCAGGGAAAGCTTTGCCCCGTTAGTGAAGGGGTGGGGTAAGTAGTTCCCCAACCTCGAATGCCCACACTACCATAAATTTAGCGGAAAAGCTAAACCTGTTCCACCCTTAATGACATTATGGAGCAATTACCATTAAGCGTTGGGAGGATGTCAAGCCAAAAATACAGTACCCAATTCTTCAACCCCTACTTAATGTCGGCAGGGGTGGTTTATTATATCCGTAAGATTGCTCTTTACCAAAAGTGGCGCCTTTGCCCATCCCTAGGAGGCATGGGAAGGGTAGCTGCTCAATGCTTGACTTTAGTCATTGGTTATTTCATTAACCTATACAACTCAATAGCAATGTCACTTCTCTCTTTTGAAGCAGTAACAAGTTGCCCCTTTGAATATGAATAAATCAGTAGTTACCACAGAATGCGTCCTAAGTCTAGCAACTGCTCCGATGCTCCTAGGCTTACTCTCAACTCAAGTTGTCTTTTCTTGGCTACAAGAGGCGGGTATTAACAGTGAGGAATTGTTTAGAGGAGAACGCTTACCCATTCTTCACTTCCCTGAGCAACCATAATTATACCAATTTTAATAGAGGAAAACAGTACAAAATTCTGTTCTTTTGGAGACAGTTGGCTGTTTGTTTCCTTTCTCAACACAAATTTCTCGCTCTTCCTCATCTGCCTCATTAGTAGGCAAAGGGATTCCTCTAATTTTATAACCTGGTAGTTTTCATCGGGACTGTATTAATCGCTTATGAAGTAAATCTACCTGGGTCAAGGGGGAGTAAGACAAACATCGGTGGCAAACAATGAGGAAATTGGTAGAAATTACTTGCTCAAAAAGCGTTTAGCATTAAAATATGTAAAATAAATCTAACCAAGGATAGATTTTATGGACTCCCTTCTCCAATCGTCTGAACAAGAACTAACTGTGCCTTCTCCCTCAGAATCTTTTCTACGACATCGCCTCACAATTATTGAAGATTGCTGGGAATCGGTTCTGTGCTCTGAATGTGGACAGGAACTGGTAGATTTACTCAACCAGCTGCGGGACTTGTGCTCTCCAGAAGGACAGATAACTGCTGCTCCAGAGTCATCTGTTGTCACAGTAATTGAAAAGCTTGACCTTAGTGCTGCAATCCGAGCATCACGAGCTTTTGCTCTTTATTTCCAGCTCATTAATATTGTTGAGCAAAATTATGAACAACGGGGTCAAAAGCTCTCAAGACGAGCCACGTACACAGTTGCTTCGGCAACAGCTTCTGCCGAGGGTTTACCGAACTCCTTAACCACGACAGAAGCTGCGGAAAGCTTACCGGTGAACCCTGGGTCGGAATCATCACAAAATGTTGACCCAGTAGCAGATTTACTCGAAAAAAGTTGGCAAGAAGATCAAGAGCAACAACAAGATTTAGGGACATTTCATTGGCTATTTCCCCATTTGCGTAGGCTAAATGTGCCCCCTCAGTATATTCAGCGGCTGTTGGATAGTCTAGATATTCGGTTAGTATTTACCGCTCACCCCACGGAAATTGTTCGCCACACGATTCGGGGTAAACAGCGACGCATTGCCGATATTCTCCAACAGCTAGACCAAGCAGAAGAAGAATCAAGAGCCCTAGGTTTGACTTCTTCCTGGGAAATAGAAGAGTATATCGAACAACTCAAAGAAGAAATCCGTCTCTGGTGGCGCACTGATGAGTTACATCAAATTAAACCTACAGTGCTTGATGAAGTAGACTATACTCTACGCTACTTCCAAGATGTACTGTTTGAGGCAATTCCCCAATTATATTACCGCCTCAAAAAATCCTTAAATCTATCTTTCCCTTGGCTCCAGCCCCCCGCCAAAAACTTCTGTCAGTTTGGCTCTTGGGTTGGTTCAGACAGAGATGGCAACCCTTCGGTAACACCTCAAGTTACTTGGCGCACCGCTTGCTACCAGAGGAATTTGGTTTTGAGTGAATATATCCAGTCAGTAGAGCATCTGATCAAATTGCTGAGCTTGTCGTTACACTGGAGTGATGTCTTACCAGAATTATTGGAATCTCTAGAGCAAGACCGGGCTCAAATGCCGGAGGTTTATGAACGGGTTGCCATTCGCTATCGGCAAGAACCTTACCGACTCAAGCTCTCCCATATACAACAACGGTTGGAAAATACCCGCGATCGCAACTTACATCTTTACAACCGTCGTCTCTACAATAATAAAGAAGAGCAACCCCAACAACAGTTTCCCGATATTTCTAGTCCCAGTATCTACCGCTCTGGGGCTGAATTCCTGGCAGAATTGCAGTTAATTGAGCGCAATTTAGCTGAAACGGGATTGAGCTGTCGTGAATTGGATTATCTGATTTGTCAGGTGGAAATTTACGGTTTTAACCTAGCACACCTGGATTTTCGTCAAGAAAGCACTAGACATTCAGATGCTCTCAATGAAATTGCTGATTACCTGCAAATTTTGCCCAAGCCTTACAATGAACTCTCAGAAGCAGAGCGCTGCCTGTGGTTGGCAACGGAGTTGCAGACTCGACGCCCCTTAATCCCAGGAGAATTACCATTTTCCGAGAAGGTGGTGGAAACTATTGAAACCTTCCGGATGCTGCGGCAATTGCAAGAAGAGTTTGGTTACCCAATCTCCCAGACTTATATTATTAGTATGAGTCATGATGTCAGCGACTTGCTGGAAGTATTGTTATTAGCCAAGGAAGCTGGACTATATGACCCAGCAACTGGCATCAGCACGATTCGGGTAGTGCCACTGTTTGAAACAGTAGATGATTTGAAGTGTGCCCCCAATGTAATGAGGTCTCTGTTTGAGTTACCTTTGTATCGGGCTTGCTTAGCTGGTGGTTATGAATCAGTAGATAGTGCTCCCTCGAACAACCAACAAGCAACAACCGATCTACAAGAGGTAATGTTGGGCTACTCCGACAGCAATAAGGATTCTGGCTTCCTCAGTAGTAACTGGGAAATCCACAAAGCTCAAAAAGCACTACAAGAAGTTGCTCAGGAATATAAAGTAGCTTTACGTATCTTCCACGGGCGAGGAGGTTCCGTTGGTCGCGGTGGTGGCCCAGCCTATAAAGCTATTCTCTCACAACCAAGTAGCAGTATCAATGGGCGTATTAAAATCACTGAGCAGGGAGAAGTTTTAGCCTCTAAGTACTCCCAACCGGAACTAGCCCTCTATAACCTAGAGACAGTAGCCACCGCCGTAGTTCAAGCTAGTCTCCTGGGAACTGGCTTTGATCATATCGAGCCTTGGAACCAAATCATGGAGGAACTAGCGACGCGATCGCGTCAACATTACCGTGCTCTAATTTATGAACAACCAGATTTACTAGATTTCTTCCATAGTGTGACTCCCATTGAAGAAATTAGTCAGTTGCAAATTAGTTCCCGACCAGCAAGGCGGAAAAGTGGTAAAAAAGATTTAAGTTCTCTGCGGGCAATTCCCTGGGTCTTTAGTTGGACTCAGAGCCGCTTTTTGCTCCCCGCTTGGTATGGTGTGGGTACAGCTCTCAAAGACTTTTTAGATGAGGATTATGAGGAGAATTTGAAGCTACTACGCTACTTCAATTTTAAGTGGCCTTTCTTCAGTATGGCTATTTCTAAGGTAGAAATGACCTTATCCAAAGTTGATCTGCAAATGGCTTATCACTATATGCAGGAATTGTCAAGACCAGAAGACCTCGAACGTTTTGATCTGTTGTTTAAGCAGATTGCCCTGGAATTTAACCTTACTAGTGAGTTAGTCCTCTCTATTACAGGGCATAAAAAACTGCTGGATGGTGATCCAGACTTACAGCGGTCAGTACAGCTGCGCAATGGTACAATTGTTCCTGTTGGTTTCCTCCAGGTATCATTGCTCAAACGTCTGCGCCAACACAAGCAACAAACTGCTTCTGGGGTAGTGCAATCCCGCTACAGCAAAGGGGAGTTACTGCGAGGAGCGCTGTTAACCATTAATGGTATTGCTGCTGGAATGCGGAATACGGGTTGATGATTAGGGGGAAAGGGAAGAATCCTTTTCCCCTTTTTGGTGGTATTTAGTTAACCACAAAGACACAGAGGACACAACGAGACAATATAAATCAGAAAAAATTAATGCGTTTAAGCCTAACATAAGTCAATCCTAATGAGTTGCTTAACTTAGAATCTAAATATATTAATGTTTAAGCCAAGTATATTAATTTAGCATATTGACAAAAATATTTAATTATGTATCTAGGTAGATAATTACATAATTAGTAAAGTGAAAATATTAACTTTATGTATTTTATTGACTAGTTAGAGATTGTAAATTATTAGGAATGGTGCGTTACGCTGCACTAACTGGAATTTAATAAACCACAAAGACACAAAGGACACGAAGGAAGATTAGATTTCCTCTGTGACTCTGTGGTTAATTCTCTCTTTTTTGAATGGAGTCCTAGTAGTATTTGTAAAGAAATATCAAGATTTTGCTAACTTAGTCAGCGGTTGACATTCATCTCTACCTATAGCAGGAGGTGCATTTCAGGTGATTGTAGTTGAAAAATCTCTAGCTCGAAAAATTCAGGAATTGCTTGTTGAATAAGTCTTATATATAGAGGCTCGAAGACATAAGTTTCAATTTTGTCTAAAGTCCAATGTCCTGTCAAATCTTTTTATAAAGAGAGGGGTGGCTATCCCTAAATTTTGATCCCAAGTCATGCTAAATTTGAAAGAATCATCGGCGAAGCGTCAACGAGGTGTTGTTTTGAGCGAGCAGGGCTTGACCAAAATCCTGGAAGCTAGACGCTATTCAGAACAACAAGAAAATTATGGTAAACTTTATACTGTAGAAGAGTTGGCTGAACGGACAGGTTTAGCTTCCCATACCTTGGGCAAAGTCTTTAGACGAGATGTTAAAGTAGACAAGCGAACATTGCAGCTTTGCTTCAGTGCCTTTAATCTAACCTTAGAGACGGACGATTATCAAAAGCCTCAGTCCCTAAAGGAGAAAGTAGAGGCTCATACCACTAGTAAGAGTTTTCCTGACCACTCTAAAACCGTTACCGGCTATGATACTTGGGGCGAAATCCCAGATATTACCGATTTCTGTGGACGCACAACGGAACTAGCCCAACTGAAACAATGGATTTTATGGGAACATTGCCGATTCGTTATCGTATCAGGTCAAAGCGGAATTGGCAAAACATTTCTGACAGCCAAGTTAGTAGACCAACTTCATGGTAAGTTCGATCTTGTGATTTGGCGATCGCTATCCACCTTACCTCCAATCCGAGAGTTCCTGACAGAATTGATTCAATCTTTCCCCCATTCTGCCCAGGAGGAATTACCCAATAATGTTCAAGGTAAGCTCTCCAGACTAGTGCATTGTTTGCGAACCATTCGTTGTCTGTTAGTGCTAGATGGGATAGAGTCGGTGCTGCAAGTCTCCGAAGTTGAAAGTCAGACCCATACCAGCAGGAAGATACCAGACTGTGACTGGTATCAAAGATTACTCAAACGGTTGGCAGAAGTTCTCCATAACAGCTGTGTGGTGGTAACCACTTGCCAGAAACAGCCAGAGATAAAGCATTTTGTCGGGGACAATTCCCCCAGGCGGTTCTTGCACTTGCAAGGGTTAAGTCTGGAGGACTGTAAAGCATTGTGCAATAGGGAGGGCATTTTATCAGGAACCCAAACAGACTGGGAAAATCTGATGAACTATTATGGCGGAAATCCTCTATTCCTGAAAATTGCGGCAACGACGATTCACAACCTCTTTAACAGTAATATTGGGGAGTTTTTGCACTGCAATGTAAAGCTCTACGGAGAGATCTGCCAAAAGTTAGACCAGCAATTTCGAGCTTTATCGGCCTCAGAAGTACAGTTGCTCTGCTACTTAGCTCAACAACCTAATCATATCAGCTTCAAGGAGCTTCAAGAGCAATCTCCCCCACTGATGCCTTTACAGGCAATCATCGAAGCTTTAGAGGAGTTGGCAGGACGAGGGCTAATCAAGAAGCAAGGCGACTACTTTGTTCTGCAACCTGTGCTCCGGGATTATGGGAGTGCCAAGTGTAAAGCGATCGCTCCTTCAGGATAAATTATAGCTTTTTGACCCAACTAAGTATAAATCAGGATCAAAGGAGAGTGCATATTTTATGTTCTCTCCTTTTATTTTAGTAAGTTTAACTTGTATCTTAACTTTACTAAGTTTACTTGATCAGCCTGTATCCCTTATCAGTTAAAAAATAGACGATTTTGCTGCTTAACCTTACTAACTTGATATCAGAGGCTGGACTTTTTTGCAGCTTAAACGTCACAAACTTTTTTCTTAATTTAACTAACTTGGGTTGAGACTAATAGCAAGTTAAATAATACTTTATTCAATCGATAAAAGGAGTTACCTAATGAGTTCACTTGCCGAACATCATGTTGTTCTTCTATCAACAGAAGACGAAGCAACATCAGATCTTAACTTTAAGACTATGTATCAGGTTCCTAAGAAGTATGTCTTGCAGGCGATCTCGATGGCTCGGGTTTTTCAAGACGCAATTGAGCCTGAAGATCTTAGATTTAATTTTGAGAAAGCCTTAGAAATTGTTGGAAACCACAAAAACATGGCAGTGGTTTCAACCCTCAACCAATCGATTGTCAAGCAATCGGTACAGGTTTCTGCAATGGTGAATGAGGTAATGGAGCTCCTTAAAAATATGATCGGTGTTGTCCTGGAGGAAGGCACACCAACGTACAAAAAGTTCAAAGGTGCCATTGAAGGAGGCTTCACTAACCTGAACAAGGATAAAGATAGCGCATGGATATTTTGGTCGAAAGATACAGCAAACAAGACAACTTACACATACAACATCCTATTTGCCATTGCCAATCAGTCCACTGGTGCAGTAATGGTTGCTGCACCTATCGGTCTGACTATTGAGGTGGACGTTGACAAGGAGAAAGTTCTCTTTTTCACAACCAAGGATAAATCCAACTATAGTGTCACGGTTCAGTCAATGAATGTTGTAGAACCATTAACATCGTAGAAACATTGCAGAGATGTATCTAAGGGGAGCATCCCATTGTTGCACCTTTGGCTCCTTTAAGATGGCTGAAACCCTTGTAATTTTGTTCTTTGGGTAATGTTTTTTACAAAATGGGATGCTCCCCTTTATAAGACCGCAAGTAGTACTTTATTACTGAATGTGCTAGGCCAGGTAATGGTTCCGTTTTACACAGCCTTTCCCCGATCATTTTTTACAAACAATATGGAGAACTGTATGACAGAAGATATTTCAGCTAGCCAAGCTATAACTATTATTCTTACTTCAGATTCCTTGTTAGACTTTAAGACAATTTTAAACATTGGAATAAAGTCTGTTAATCAGTCGCTAGCAATGGTTCAATCGTTTCATAATAGCTTCGATCCTCAAACCGGAAAGTTTGACTTTGCAAAGGCAAAGGACATAGCCAAAAGCCACAAAAGCATGGCAATCATCAACACAATGACCAAAAACCTCCATGGTTCAAAGACAAAGGTTTATCTTGTGGCGGAACAGGTTCAGAACTTGATAAATATGGCGATAGGTGCTGCTACCGAGAATCCTGGACAGTTGGCAACGGCTGGGATGGCCTTAATGAATCTTAATGCTCAGAAGAATGGGAGTTGGTTCAAAATATATAGCGAGTCTACGAGTAACATTCACTACCAATACAGTCTCTTCCAGATTACACAGAATAAAAATACAGGCAGTGTTCTTTCGGGTGCTCTATCCTCTCTGGAAGTCCAGCTCTCCGAAGCTTCTGCAAACCTGCTCAACCTGAGTGCTGGCGATCAGGTGACATATGACGTTAATTATAAAGCAATAACCATTGTTGAGCCTCTCTCAAGCCAGAGCTAGCAGGCACAACATCATTTAAGTGAGGGACTCGCGGCTTATTAATGTGCCAATTAGGTTTTGCTATTTCTTAAGTAAAGCTTGTTTGACTGGTACTCTATTTTGACGCAAGTCCCTAAGAAAGGTTCATGTTAATCACGTTAGGGAAAATATGTCATGACATCAGAGAATCAAGATGCTTTAGGCAAAAACATTAGCAGTGCAATATCTAGTACAAAAAAACTGCCATTTAATTTGCAAATTAATACCGAGCCAAAATACTACGATCAAGCAGAGAAGATGGTCAATGTCTTCGTCAACAGCTTCGATGATATAACTTATAAATTTGACTTCGAACAAGCCCTTGCTGATGCCAAAAAATATACAACAATGGCAGTGGTTGGAACTATCAATAAAACCGTACATCAATCCCAAGCAACTTGTTCTGCCGCAGCTGATGTGGTGAAAAAAATTATCGAGGAAACACTCCAGGAAGCAGGTATATCTAAACCTGTGGAATTGGTTGCCGATGTTATCAATGCTTTTAATAATCTGGCAAACGAAAAAGCAAATCCATGGTTTCACATCATCAGTTCTACATCGAACCAAACAGTCTACCAATATAGCATATTTTATGTCTTGCAAGATGAATCAACGGGAAGTGTAATGCTTGGTTCTCCAGTTGCGTTGGAGGTAAGCGTTGGCGTGGATGAGCACACTTTGTTACATGACATAACTCATCGGAAGACAACCTACGAGATTAAGGTGCAAGGGTTGACGATTATCGAACCTCTTGAATAAGGAGCATTTCATTTTGGTGAGTTGTCTCATTTAATATGGTTGAAACCCTTGCCATGTCATTCTTTTGGTAATGTTTTTTTCAAAATGAGATGCTCCCACTGGAATAAGCAGCTTAACGATGATGAAGCAGTTGAGCCGAAAAGTCGGTAAGCTTTCTTCAAAATTAGAGTCGCAAATCAAGGCTTTACCTTTGGAGAAATTGGAAGAATTAGCTGAGGCACTGTTAGATTTCTCAACCCTAGATGATTTGAGCACTTGGCTGCAAAACAATGACCTAGGACAATAGTGCGATCGCCTACGACACCACCGTAGGTGCTTGCACTTCCTGTTGTCTAATCATCTCAATTCCAGCTACATTGAGATAATATTCATTCTGGTTGGGGCGCAAAGCTTGCGCCCTCGGTGTATCTATGTTTTCCAACCAGAAAGCCAGATTTTTAATCATTCCGATGCAACCGAAATTGATATCACCTGCCCCTACGGCAGGTAAAAACTCGGCTCTCAACTATTAAACTAGCATAATACTTTTATATATACGCGCACACCTTTACTATTATAAAATAATAATACCAGAAAATCAGAGCAAGAGCCAGATCATTTTGCATCATTGCTCCATCTCAAACCTACTTATTCCCCTCCGTGAAGACCGACTCCCTGTTTTACCGCATCTTCCATAACGTCCCAGGGCTATTTTTTGAGCTTATTGGACAACCATCACGCCAAGGGTATAAGTTTAAATCCATAGAGGTTAAACAAACTGCCTTTCGTATTGATGGAGTATTCCTTCCTCCAGAAGATGCTCCCAACCCTACTGTATTTTTTGTCGAGGTTCAATTCCAAGAGGATGAGCTGATTTATCATCGCTTATTTGCAGAGCTATTTGTGTTTTTGCAACAGAACCCCGAGTTCACCAACTGGCAGGCAGTGGTGATTTTTCCAAGTAAATCCCTAGAACCAGAGGATGTGGGACTGTATCGCTTATTATTAGAAAGTTCTCAAGTCCAGCGGTTTTATCTCAATGAACTTGAACAGGTGCAACCATTTTCAGTAGCCATAGGACTAATGCAGCTGATAGTCGCATCCAAGAAACGAACCCCAGTCAAAGCCAAACAACTTTTGGAACAATTACAACAGCAATCTTTGCCATTTCCCAAAGCAGTCCTCCTAGAATTGCTAGAGACTACAATGGTATATAAATTTCCCTTATTGAGCCGCCAGGAGATTGCCGAAATGTTAGGACTAGCTGAAAGTATTAAGGACACGAGAGTTTATCAAGAAGGTCTGGAAATAGGTAGAGAACAAGGCTTAGAGCAAGGCCATGATCAAGGGAGAGAGCAAGAAGGACAAACATTAGTGTTGAAGCTGTTGAGCCGAAAAGTCGGTAAGCTTTCTTCAAAAATGGAATCGCAAATCAAGGCATTACCTTTGGAGCCTTTAGAGGAATTGGCTGAGGCATTGCTAGATTTCTCTACCCTGGATGATTTGAGTACCTGGTTGCAGAACCATAACTTAGAACAATAGTGCGATTGCCTCCGGCACCACCCTAGGTGATCGCATATATCTTGCAGGTTTCGGATAATAGATATACAGGCAAGATGCCTGTTCCACAAGTAATTGATGAATTGAATTCAGGGCAAATTGGGGAAATGGTAAAGATAACTACAGATATAGTAGTGATTGGCAGTGGTGTTGGAGGGCTATCCTGCGGGGCATTGTTGGCTCGTTACGGTTATGACGTTGTCGTGTGCGAAAGTCATAGCATTCCTGGTGGTGCGGCTCATAGCTTTTCCCGTCAAGGATTTATCTTTGATTCAGGTCCATCTCTGTTTTCCGGTCTTTCCTCTCGTCCCTCCCCAAACCCCTTGGCTCATGTGCTGGATGCTTTGGGGGAAGATGTACCCTGGTTGAATTATGATACTTGGGGATGTGCTATTCCTGAAGGAACCTTTCTCACTAAGGTTGGTGCAGATCAATTTATCGAAGTCTTGAAGGAATTGCGCTCTTCCCAAGCAGTGGAGGAATGGCAGCAATTACAGCAAGTGATGGCTCCTTTAGGACAAGCCGCGATCGCTTTACCACCGGCAGCATTACGAAACGACTGGCAGGTGGTGTTTTCAGCGGCAAAATATTTAGGGACAATGTTACCCCATTTACCGGTGGTGTCTACCTTAACTAAGCCTTACGCCCAAGTGCTAAAGTCTACTGTATCTGATCCTTTGATCTGCAATTGGTTAGATTTGTTGTGCTTTTTGCTATCAGGGCTACCCGCCAGTGGTACGCTTACTGCGGAAATTGCCTTTATGTTTGCTGATTGGTATCGCCCTGGAGTACAGCTCGATTTTCCTCAAGGGGGTACTGGAACCTTAGTAAATGCTCTGGTAAGGGGTCTAAACAAGTTTGGCGGAGAGTTACGCCTGAATGCTCATGTCAGGGAAATTCTTATGGAAAGCAGTCGCGCCGTTGGAGTTACCTTAAAGACAGGTGAAGTGATTCGAGCTAAACGGGCAGTGATCTCCAATGCTTCAATCTGGGATACTCTGAAGCTATTGCCTTTGGATCATCAAACTTCTCCAGCAGTGAAGCGGCTACACCGGGAACGACAAAATATCCCCCCTTGCCCCAGCTTTATGCACCTCCACTTGGGTATTGATGGAACTGATCTTCCTGCGGATTTACCCTGCCACTTTATCGTTGTTAATGATTGGGACTTGGGGATTGACGCACCGCAAAATGTGATTCTCGTCTCCATTCCTTCAATTCTTGACCCTAGTCTTGCTCCTACTGGTAAACAGGTTATTCACGCTTATACTCCTGCCAACGAACCCTTCAGGCTTTGGGCGACCCTAGATCGAGCATCAGAACAGTATAAACAGCTCAAGCAGCAACGTTCTCAAGCTCTTTGGCAAGCCATTGAACGCTACATTCCCGATGTGAGGTCTCGTTGTGAGGTTACCTTAGTGGGAACACCTCTAACCCATGCTCGATTTTTGAGACGGCATCAAGGAAGTTATGGTCCAGCGATCGCTGCTGGCAAAGCAATGTTTCCTAGTCCCAGTACACCAGTACCAGATTTGTATTGCTGCGGTGATTCCACTTTCCCTGGCATTGGGTTACCTGCTGTAGCCGCTAGTGCCTTAGTTACTGCCAACTCTTTCGCCTCATTGTCTCAACATAATGCTCTCTTAGAAGAGGTTTTAAGCTAGATGCGGATGTGGTATAAGGTTGTCCAATACCTGCCCCTACAGCAGGTAATTGGACGGCTCTCAACTATTAAACTAGCAGAATACTTTTATATATACGCGCACACTTTACCTATTATGAAATAATAATATCAGAAAATAAGAGCAAGAGCCAGATCATTTTGAATCATTGCTCCATCTCAAACCTACTTATTCCCCACCGTGAAGACCGATTCCCTGTTTTACCGCATCTTCCATAACGTCCCAGGGCTATTTTTTGAGCTAATTGGACAACCATCACGCCAAGGGTATAAGTTTAAATCCATAGAAGTTAAACAAACCGCCTTTCGTATTGATGGAGTATTTCTCCCCCCAGCAAATGCCCCCGACTCCACCGTATTTTTTGTTGAAGTTCAATTCCAAGAGGATGAGCTGATTTATCATCGCTTATTTGCAGAACTATTTGTGTTTTTGCAACAGAACCCCGAGTTCACTAATTGGCAGGCGGTGGTGATTTTTCCGAGTAAATCCCTAGAACCAGAGGATGTGGGACTGTATAGCCTATTATTAGAAAGTTCCCAAGTCCAACGTTTTTATCTCAATGAACTCGAACAGGTGCAACCATTTTCAGTAGCGATAGGACTAATGCAGCTGATAGTCGCATCCAAGAAACGAACCCCAGTCAAAGCCAAACAACTTTTGGAGCAAGTAGAGCAGCAACCTTTGCCATTTTCCAAAGCAATCCTCCTAGAATTGTTGGAGACTACAATGGTATATAAATTTCCCTTATTGAGCCGCCAGGAGATTGCCGAAATGTTAGGACTAGCTGAAAGTATTAAGGAAACGAGAGTTTATCAAGAAGGTCTGGAAATAGGCTTAGAACAAGGCTTAGAAGAAGGACTGGGACGAGAGCAGACATTAGTGTTGAAGCTGTTGAGCAGAAAAGTGGGTAAGCTTTCTTCAAAATTGGAGTCGCAAATCAAGGCATTACCTTTAGAGAGTTTAGAGGAATTAGCTGAGGCACTTCTAGATTTCTCTACCCTGGATGATTTAAGTGCTTGGTTGCAGAACAATAATTGAAGATAATAGGCACAAATGTTAGGACTAGCTCAAAGCTCAAATGTCACAATAACCAAAATTCCTAGTGTGACAGTTGAGGGTGTGGAATGTGGGTTACAACTGAGATCTTGCACCATTCTCAACAAACTCCAAAACCGCCGTGGATTTAAGTCCACGTCTAATAGCTCAAGTCCACAAAGCGTGGACTAAAACCTTGAGCCAGTCGTCTTTAGACGACTTTGTCTATTAGACAGGGGTTTAAACCCCTGGCGGGTTATCGAGAATGATGCAAGATCTCAGTTACAACTTACTATTGCCTGTTGCCTGTTGCCTGTTGCCTAGCGCGTAGCGCCATACAGTGTATTTGACCGGATACCAGTTATGGGAGAGTGAACATTATAGAAGTCAGATATGCCTAGATTTCCTAGAATATGAGGAGACTACCACCATATCTAGCTCAAGACTAACCGTTTTACATACATGCCTAAGAAAACCCCTAGCCAACAGCCCTGGTTACAGTTTCGCGAATCCGAACGACAAGAGTTGGATGTTAAACTACCCATAGCTTTAGCTGTTGCCTTTGTACTGGTAGCCATTGTCTATGGTGCTCTATTTCCCCTGCGTACCTCTTTCATTGGTATTTTGCTCTATGACCGGGGATTTACCCAGTATGCGGTGATTATCTTAGCCTGTGTAGTGGTAGCATTTACAATTCTCAAATTTATCAAATTGCAGTGGGAATTTCGCGCTTTGAGCTACGAATGGCTCCCTAAAGGTATCCCTTGGGAAGACCCTACAGCCCAGCCAATGCTCAAACTCTACTACAATCTTTCTAGTTCAAATCCCCTAATTGCTACCCGTTGTAGCCGTGTTTTGGGAGCCTATATCCATTCCGGTAGTCGTAAAGCTGCTACAGAGTTAGCTTTAGATGACTCCACCTTCTATCAAGCTGCCTCAGAATCATCCTACTCTGTTCCCCGCATCCTCATCTGGGCAATTCCTCTGCTAGGATTTATCGGTACAGTTATTGGTATCAGTGGCGCAGTTACTGGTTTTTCTGGTTTCTTAGAGCAAGCTGGGGAAATTGAGCAGATTAAGGAGGGTATTGGTAAAGTTACCACAGGATTAGCGATCGCTTTTGATACGACTCTACTCGCTTTATGCCTGAGTGTTTTAGTGATGATTCCCTTGGTATTAGTTGAACGCTCCGAATCTCGGCTACTTCTGGCAATTGATGTCTTCATCAACGACAAGTTACTACCCCGATTCAAAAGTAGTATAGACAGCCTCAGTGAAAATACTCTACAACAGGTAGTTGATCAAGCATTTCAGGAACATTTACCTACTCCTCAAGCCTTGATTGAACCAGCCGAAGCCTATGCCCAACAAGCGGCAACGAAACTGGCTCAAGGCTTTATGGTGGAAGTAGATAAGGTGCAACAGATGACGGCAACTCTAATTGACAAACTCGGCGAAGTGAGTCAAACGGTCTCCCAGGATCGTCAAACATTTATAACTTCTTTAGAACAGCAGCAAGAAGCCAATAATACTGCTTTTACTAACTTACTGAGTGAACTGCGAGCTACCAATATGAAGTTGATCGAGGAACTCAATATCGGTAATTCAACTGTTGCTAAAGGTTTATTTACTCAAGCAGAGCAAATCAGCAATCAATTAGAGCAAGCTGCTAGCGCCTTACAAAACCGAGTTGCAGCCCTAGAACAATATTCAGCTCAAGTTTCAGAAATCGCTCAGCTACAGCAAAGTTTGGAGCAAACTTTACAGTCTCTAGAAAAATCGGCACAGTTAGAGCAGGTTCTGGCAAAAGTACAGGAAAACCTCACCCAGTTAAAACCTGCCCTCGAACAATTGAGCAAGCCACGCCGCATTACTTTATTAGAACAAGAATAATGGGAAGCTGAGGGAGACAAGGAAGACAAGGAAGTGAGGAAAAAACCCAATTCGACCTTCGACCTTCGACCTTCGACCTTCCCAATTCCCTTTGCACAGCATGGTGAGCATTTGCGTAGCATGGTGCGTAGCAGCAAAGCGAGGCAAAACAACAAATGACAAACAACAAATGACAAACAACAATGATGCGTAAACGCTCTATCTCTCGACAGGTAAATAATGTTGAACTATTTCCCTTTTTATCAGTTTTAGTGTGCACTATTGGCACATTAATTTTGCTGATTATTGTCTCTGCCAGTCAAATTTTGAATAGCCAGTCAGAAGTTGCGCTCATTGCGAAAAGTGAAGATGGTAAAAACCAAAAGAAAAATCCTCACTACATCGAATGTCGGGAAGACGGCATCATTATTCATCCCAGCCAAGAATTTGTTGCTAGCGAAGATATTACTAATTCTGGTTCCGCATTGGGGCAATTAATCCTCCAAGTCAGTAGTCGCAAGGAACAAGAATATATAATCGTTGCTGTTCGTCCTGATGGTTTTCCTGTCTTTAGACAAGTGCGAACCTTACTGGAAAAAGCAGATATTGATATTGGGTTTGAGCCAATTGATCAAGGCTGGAAGCTTAAGTTTAAGAATTCAAAACTCAAAACTCAAAATTCAAAATTGATATCTTGAAAATAAACTAATTTACAGAATGAGAAGAAGACAATATCGCAAGCATAATTCCCCCAGCCAAAATCTAGACTCTTTTTTGGATATTCTCACCAACACCGTCGGTGTGCTAATGTTTATTGGCTTATTCGTCAGTCTGTTTACCTTCAATATCAAAAATGTCAAAACTGAGCGAGTTATCCGCACTCCTTTAGTATCTGAGTCGAACAAAATGCCCCACTTCTTTGAAGTGCGAGATAATACAGTTATCTATCTTGATAAAGAAGAAGTTGAAGCAAGGCTAGACAAATTTGATGAAGGTCTTCCTCCTTGTATTGAGCCAAGAAAACCATCTAGTTTTGATTCTGTAGCCTATAATGCCTATCTAGTTCAAATCAAAGCTTATCAAATTTGCTTAAACAATAAATCTCAGTTATTGAGCGGATTTCGGACTACAACAACTTACTATAAAGTATTCTTTGACTCCACGGGTTTAGTGTTTCAACCCCGAGCAGATATTGCTGGAGAATCCCCGGAAGAATTAACTCAAGCAACCTCACAATTTCGGAATACTCTCAAACAACTCAACTCTGGTACTGATTATCTAGCTTTTCTCGTCAGAGCGGATAGCTTTGAAGCTTTTCGAGAAGCGAGAGAAATTGCTTGGCAAGAGAATTTTGGGGTTGGTTGGGAACCCATGAATACTAATGCTGTTATCAGTTTTGGTTCAGGGGGAAGAAGCATTGGGGTACAATAAAAAGGGTGAGCGAAAAAAAGGGTGGGGAGCTGAGGAAGCTGAGGGAGCTGAGGAAGCTGGGGGAGCTGGGGGAGCTGAGGAAGCTGAGGAAGCTGAGGAAGCTGAGGGAGCTGAGGAAGCTGGGGGAGCTGAGGAAGCTGAGGAAGCTGAGGAAGCTGAGGGAGCTGAGGAAGCTGAGGAAGCTGGGGGAGCTGAGGGAGCTGAGGAAGCTGGGGGAGCTGAGGAAGCTGAGGAAGCTGGGGGAGCTGAGGAAGCTGAGGAAGCTGAGGAAGCTGAGGAAGCTGGGGGAGCTGGGGGAGAAGAGAGAACTTATAATTTTTGGACACAAAGCTCAAGAAATCCCACCCAAAATTGCGTTCACCCCAATAAAAAATCAACAAAAAATAACAAACAACAAACAATAAAGTGGCGGGCGACTATCTATCCCATATTTTAAGTAATGGACTCTCTGCCACTTTCCGTAAGGCAGCTACCTGAATGATAAATTTTCTCCATCGATAGTTTAAATAATAGCTTACAAAAGCTTTATCTACTTTCCCATTTATTCATCATCAGTTTGCTGTTTTTGAGCAAAACCACTGTTAAAATTGTAGCTAAATTAGTTTTGTTACACCTACCTACTTTGTTGTGGCTCAGAGGATGAATCTTGGTTAAAACCAAGGTAGATACCCATGAACACCACTTACCATTTCTATGACTAGCTACCGATCTTCGCAAAGGCTCAACCCACTCTCGTTATTAGCACAATTATCTAGTCGTCAGGCTAATGGTTGTTTGCAAGTATCCAGTGGCTCTGTTATGTGGTCAATATACTTAGAACAGGGAAAATTGCTCTACGCCTCGGATTCTGTTGACCCCTTCGAGCGGCTTGATCGTCACTTGCATCGCCTAAGTCGTCAAATTCCGACCCTAGTTAGTGCTGTTAGGACTCAAATTCGCCAGATATTTGAATCAAACTTAGAGAATAACTCTAGTCAAAATCCTGATTACCAAGCAATTTGTTGGTTGGTTAATCAAAAATATCTCAACTCATCTCAAGCAGCAACTCTTGTTGAAGCAATAGCAGAAGAAGTGATTGAGGCATTTCTGGGAGTTAGAGAAGGAAGTTACCAATTAGTGGACTCAAACCCAGTTGAGGAGTTTCCTAAGCTTTGTAGACTGGAGCTGCGAACACTTGTGGAGCGTTGTTACGAACAGTTGCGCCGTAAACAGTCCGCAGAAGTCAATGGTGGGACGGCCAAACCTTCAGGACAAAATGGTGCATTGCCCCAACAACAGGCTAATCCTAACCAATTAACCACAAATCGTCCAAGCTCGACGGCAAATAATCTAAAAACTTTTGAAAAAAAGGAGAAAGAAACTACAGACAAAAAAACCTATAGTATTGCTTGCATTGATGATAGTCCAACAGTTTTGAATGCCATCAATTCATTTTTGGAGGATCAAAGTTTCTCAGTGGTGATGATTAATGATCCAGTGAAGGCGCTAATGCAAGTAGTCAGGATGAAGCCAGACTTGATCTTGTTGGATGTAGAGATGCCTAACTTAGATGGGTATGAATTATGCTCTTTGTTACGCAAGCATCCACTGTTCAAGAGTACCCCCATCGTTATGGTGACGGGAAATACAGGGTTTATCGACAGAGCTAAAGCAAAACTGGTGAAAGCATCAGGTTATTTGACCAAACCGTTTAATCAATCAGAGTTACTCAAGATGGTATTTAAACATTTATCCTAATGGGGTGATACAGTAATACCACCGCTCTCGAGTTGATTAGTAACAATGAAGCGTCGTAAGTTTCTCAACCATACTGCTCTTGGTGCAGCAACTACAGCTGCCTTAGTTGGGTGTAGTGGAAGCAGCAACACTCAAACTGCCTCAACTACGGATTTGCCAACTTTGAGGTGGAAGATGGCTACTAGTTGGCCTCAATCTTTGGATACCATTTTTGGAGGAGCAGAAACCGTTTGTCAACGAGTTAGTGACATGACTGGTGGGCGTTTTACGATTAAGCCTTTTGCCGCCGGTGAAATAGTACCGGGAACTCAGGTTTTGGATGCGGTTCAGGCAGGAACAGTAGAATGCGGTCACACTGCTAGCTATTACTATATTGGTAAGAATCCTGCCTTAGCTTTTGCTACCAGTGTACCCTTTGGGCTCAATGCTCAACAGCAAAATGCTTGGTTGTATCATGGCGGTGGTTTAGAAGCAATCCAGAAAATTTACTCCGACTTCGGTATCATCAACTTCCCTGCAGGTAATACCGGAGCACAAATGGGAGGATGGTTCAAACGGGAAATTAAATCCCTGGCAGACCTCCAAGGCTTGAAGATGCGTATCCCTGGGTTAGGTGGTAAGGTGATGGACAGTCTTGGTGTGAATGTGCAGGTGTTACCGGGGAATGAAATCTTTTTAGCTTTAGACCGGGGTGCTATTGATGCCGCTGAATGGGTTGGTCCTTATGATGACCAAAAGTTGGGCTTGAATAAAGCGGCAAACTTCTACTACTATCCCGGTTGGTGGGAGCCAGGTCCAACTTTGGATGTTTTGGTGAATCAACAAGCTTGGGCTCAGCTACCGCAAGCCTATCAGGAAATCTTCAAGACGGCAGCTTTTGAAGCTAATATCAATATGTTAGCTAAGTACGATGCTTTGAATGGTAAGGCTCTTAAGGAACTAGTAGACAGTGGAACTAAACTAGCAGCTTACAGCCAGGAAATTATGACAGCTGCTCAAAAAGCAACGGCGGAGCTGTTCGAGGAAAATGCCAGCAAGAATGCTAGCTTTAAAGAAATTTATCAACAGTGGCAGAAGTTCCAGGAAGAAGTCTCTGGATGGAATCAGATTAATGAGTTAAGTTTTGCTGATTTTGTTGCACAAACTAATAGTTAATTTGGTCATTGTTCATTAGTCAAAACAATTCAAAATTCAAAATTATCAATTCAAAATTGAAGACAATTAGTGGGGGCTTGTACCCAGAATTAATCAATTCCAAATTATCTTTTCCTACATTTTGAATTTTGAATTTTGAATTTTGAATTCGCCGTTAGGCGCTTATTACTTCTTGTTCGGCTATTCATCGATTTTGAATTTTGAATTTTGAATTCGCCGCTAGGCACTTATTACTAAATCGCCGCTGGCTATGGGGACTGGGTTTTACCATTATTATCGGGATGGCGGCAGTTCAAGCTGGTATCTTAGAGCAAGATTTAGTAAATCCCGGAGGATTTCCCCAACTATTGCAGTTTGTGCGGGGGAGTTGGCATCCTGAACTAAGTCCTGAGTTTCTGCATCTGACTCTGAAAGCAACCCTCACAACCCTAGCTTATGCAGCCTGCGGCACTGGTTTGAGTATCTTGCTGGGGGTGATAGCAGGAGTTGTCACTTCGGAAATCTGGTGGTTAACAGTTTTGCCTCACTGGACTTTGCGACAACCTATCTGGCTCTTCTTTCGGGGATTACTGGCTTTTCCCAGGGCCATTCATGAAATGATCTGGGGAATTTTTTTTGTCAGTATCTGGGGTTTAGATCCTTTGGTAGCGATTATGGCTATTGCTATTCCCTATGGGGCAATTGTCGCTAAAATCTTCTCAGAAATTCTAGATGAAACGCCTCGAGATGCTTTGATAGCCTTACTTAGTAGCGGCGTGTCACCCTTTACCGCTTTTGTTTATAGTCTAATTCCCCAAGCCTTTTCTAATTTACTATCCTACAGTCTCTATCGCTTTGAATGTTCTGTTCGCTCAGCTACTGTACTGGGATTAGTGGGAGCTGGTGGATTGGGCTATGAGATACTACTAAGTTTACAATCTCTGCGTTATGAACAACTTTGGACGTTTTTCTATACTTTGGTGTTATTAAACGGTGTGATTGACATTAGTAGTGTTATCTTGCGCCGCTCGATTAATTTCAAAGTAGTTTTAATTTTAGTAGTTTTGTGCTGTTGGAGTTTTTGGTATGTTAGTCCTGATGTAAGCAAGTTTTGGTCTCCTCGAACTCAGAAACTCTTGGGTGATATTGCCCAAGCTTCATTTCCCCTTAATTTTCAGGCTGTACCTTTGTCCGAGTTAGGACAGTTATCGCTACAAACCCTAGGAATGTCGATCCTAGCAACTGCTGGTTCTGGTATAGGAGGAATTGTCCTCTCTTTTCCCGCAGCTCATAATTTTTGGCTACCAGGGGGATTGCTCAATCCCAATCCAAAAGTTACCTCTTTAACTGGCTTACAAGGTTGGACTATCCTTATACTCACCCGGACTGTGCTACTCTTTTGCAGAGCAATTCCTGCACCTATTTGGGCATTAGTGGTAATGTTTGTGATGTTTCCAGGAATTTTACCTGGTGCGATCGCACTAGGATTGCATAATCTTGGTACTCTAGGTAGGTTGATGGCAGAAATCAATGAAAATTTGGACAAGCCTCCCTTAGAAGCCTTAAAATCCCACGGAACTCCAGGATTGCTCCTGTTTCTCTATGGAATATTCCCGATGAATTTACCTCGTTTCCTGGCTTATATTTTCTATCGCTGGGAAGTGTGTATGCGGGAAACGGTAATTGTAGGCTTGGTCGGGGCTGGAGGATTAGGAGTTTTGTTGACTGAACAATTAAGTAGTTTTGATTATCCCAGCGTGGGAGTGACGCTGATTTGTTTTGTCTTGTTGACTTTTGTCGTTGATTGGATCAGTGCTGTCGTTAGAGCATCGATTCAGTGAGCATCCTATTTCTTCTGCAACTTTCTTTCCTACCTCCTGCCTCCTGCCTCCTGCCTCCTGCCTCCTAACATTACTTTATGATTCAACTTCCAGCAATTCCAGTTTTAAACTAGGCATTAACCGCTGTAAATTCTTCAAAGATTTTCCTTGCCAGGGTATACCTTTAGAACCCTTGACTACTATTTGAATTGTCTTCTTTTTGCGAGCACCAATCACAAACTTAGACAACATACTGATACCTGAACTATTGAGAAATTCTAATTTTTGTAGGTCCAGAGTAATCACCGCTGGTTGTTGAGCAGTTACCTCATCGAGCAAATTCACGATTGGTGTGTACTCTGGCATCCCACTTAACCGTAGTGAACCATTGAAATTGATAGTTATTGTTTCTGGCTCGTAAATTACAGAATAGTTATCACCCTTAATTTCCTGGTTTTCCATGTTCGTTAAAACTCCTGAACTGCTTCTTTGATAAATCTTGGAAAAATTTTAATTTTATACTGTCAGCTGTACCATAGTTGTCACAGTAAATATCTTTGGCTCTTGTTGAAGAGTATCAACCTTCCAGCCTAACTGTGCTTCATAATCATTCATCATTGTTATCAAACCTAACCCAGACACTTCTGTATCTTCTAAGCGTTGTATATAAAAGTCGTAGGGGTCTGAGTTGATCAACTCTTCGATGAATGCTTGAAACTTATTTAAAGATTGGGCAGAAACGCTGTTAGTTACTTGCAAGACTACTGTTACTCTTGTATCTTCAATCAGGTGAATTTCAAATTTGATAGGATACATTGAGTCTTCGTCGTTAAATTTCATGGCATTCTCTAACAACTCATTAGCAATATAACTAACTGCACTTTTCACCTCCGCTTGTCTATCATGACTGTTAGGTTCTGTCTCACTTACAGGAAAGAAAGTCGTCAAGTAATCGGCAATAAAATCGGCAGACAAACCATTATTTCGCCAGCGCTGCCGGATAGGAACAGAGCTAGGCGAGAAGCCCAGGATTAAAAATTCATGATTCTTGGGTAGGTTTTCTATAAATTCCCCGAAAATCTGAGTCATGGTTATCAAAATCAGCAGCAGTTACTTATGTTTGTTTCAGCACTAACAACGTAATGTCATCATACACTGTTTATTGACCAATATGCTTTAACAAATCCTTAATTAGAGACTACTCGGTTGTTTGTACTTGCAATTGTTAGTTGAGCTGAACAACTTCGTTTAGCCTCTGTATAGCGTAAATTTTTTGATGCTCCAAAAACCAAAGAAATAGAATCACACTACGAGCATTTTCTCATCTTCTGACTACGAGCGATTCTTTCTTGCTTGCATCTGAGCTAGTTCACTGTTTTTGCGGTAAACTTCGATACGATCTTGAGCTGTTTGATAGCGATTATCATCTTGCTTGACTTTGCTCATTAAATCGGAAGCTCTTTCCCACTTAGCCGCTACATCTAACCATTGAGCCGAAGTTTGAACAGTTTTACCCGCAGCAGCAGCTTCTTCTGCTAGCCGCACGGCCTCAGCAAAAGGATCGGTGGCGGGAGGGGTATCTGGTGGCTGGGGTTGACCTGTAGAATTACTTGATCTATTCAGAATTTGAGCATGGAGTTGTAAGTCTAAACGGTCATAGAGTAACCAGCCGACGAAGATCAACAAGCAGCTCAAGCTTACACCAAAGATAAGACCACGGCCATAAGAGCTTCTTTTAAAAGTGTAAATGGGGGGAACCTTATGAGGCAGGGGTGGCTTTTTGTTAGATAAGGTTGATTGAGTCTTGCGGTAGAGAAACAGTTGCTTAAAGATATTTGGTTTGGCAAGAGTAATTTCTTCGCTCCAAAGTAGCTGATTTTCTGGGTCGCGCATTATTTCTTCAAGCCAAAGCAACTGTTGTTCTTGTACAATACGGCTGTTAATCTTGACGCGACGAATATTACGAGGAGCAATACCTTCAAGAATCTGCCGGATACGTGGCACTAGTACAGATTGCTCAAGTTGCTCAGCAGCTGCTGCCTCACACAAAAGTTGCAGTACCCCGTGGCTAAAAACCGCTCTGGTTCTTATATTAGAGTCTGCTAGTTGCTCATTGAGTGTTTGAATAATCGCTGCCACACTACCCTGGCGAGCTTGCTTAACTATGTCATTGATTGGGTCATGCATGTTCGTTTGATCCATAGATTTTTAGTAACGTCTGAGTTTTTTTATTTAGAGTATCGTGTTCTGTGCCAACCTATGTTAACTCAGGGGGTGACAAGCGACTTAAAAATGAGGTGGGGTGTAGGGTGTGGGGTGAGGTAGTTCATCTCAAATCCGGCTAAACACTCTCTTGAAAGAGGCGCGGGGACGCGGGGAAGGGTCGAAAGGGATTTTCATGCATGGTGGTAAAATTTTTCCATCGGGACTGCCTTCTGCCTTCTGCCTTACTTTCACCCAAGTTTAACTATTCCACCGGATTTGATATCACACCTGATCCAAAACTTTCAACACGGCTTTCGGGGAAAGCTTATCCTTAAACCAAATAATCTTAGCTGGTACATCCTCTACCTTAATACCTGCCTTATCCAAATTGAGGCGCTCAGAAATAGCCAGAATCAAATTATCGCATTCTGACCTACGTACCTGGTAAAATTTCTTCTGCAAGTAATCTGGACGCCAAAAGCCAACTATTTCTAATAAAAAGTCTCTTCCATCTGGATGAACTAACCGAAAGTCGGGAATCATCACGCTACCAGGGAGGGGAATAAGTTCCACTTCCCGCTCTAAAATCCAGCCAGTTTTCTGGGAGTCCCAGCGCTTCGCAAAAGATTCCTCTACCATGCTGTCATAGGTCTTACCTGTAGGATAGTGAGTAACTAAACCACATTTGTCATCAAGAGCAAAATGTCCAGTTTTGAGAGTACCATTGTAGGGGTCTCGTTTTTGTAAAGTTGCCTTGAGGCTCCATTTGGTGACATGGAGTAAGGCTGGGAGTAGTTTAGCGATCGCTAGCCCATATCTGGTACTTGGTTTAAATAAACTGGTAGGGCCATCAATAGTAATGGTAAAGCCATGGTCTGCATCTCCTTCAATATAGGTCATCAACTGAAACAGCTTCAGATAGCGGAATAATAATTTATACTGCCCAGGTACATTCCGGTGAGCATTGATCGTCATGTGAGAAGCTCGATAAAAGATACCCTGGACTTGGGATAGATTGTAGCGGTGTAGTAGGGCTTCTGCTGCTGGGTCTTCATACTGGGTCAGAATACGATTTTCTTGTAAATCTGCATAGAGTCCTGTGCGAATATGGTGAGGTAGGACTTCTTGATTTAACTCCTGAGTCAAGGCGCTGCTGAGAGTTTCTAAGGTTTCTTCCGTGGCCTGACGACTGGGAATTGATTGGGATGCAAGGGTAAAAACCCTCCGCCGCAATTCCTTAGGTTCCAGGGGACTGACAATTTCAAAGGTACTGAAGCTACTTTTGAGGATGTGAGCCAAACCCCGTTTGAGGCGGTAATCGGGACTGTCTCCTTCCATGGATTGTAATTTACGATCGAGTTCTCCTTGAGTACCACCAACAGCTTGTTGAAAACAGGTAATTAACTCATCAGCGATCGCACACATTATAGAGTTAATTGGCAATCGCTTGGGAATAATCTCTTCTCCATTGAGCCGATTAATTAGAAATTCCGTTGGTAGCATTTAGTGCAGGGATGGGAATGAGCTCAATCTTTTATCTTATATCATATCTGGCTAATTACCTGTAATCAAAATTTCTACCCGTCCGGGGCATCTGGAGTGTCAAGAACTACAGAGCGCTAAGTATTTGATTAACTGTTAAGTTAAAATCCGGAAAAGCTTCTGAAACAATGCACTCATCACATCTAACACCTAACATCTAATTATGAGTAGGGGCAGACGAAAATTTTTGGGTTTTATCCTATCCTTACTATTGACAGCCTGTATTGTCTCTTCTCCGAATAATCAAACTTCGCCATCTGTAAATTTGACAGTTTCGGTGGCGGCGAGTTTACAGGATGGGATGAAAGAGATTGAAGCGATTTATCGTGACCAACAACCAACGGTGAAGATTACCTATAATTTTGGCTCTTCTGGTTCTTTACAGCAACAAATTGAACAAGGTGCGCCGGTGGATATTTTTATTTCAGCTGCACCTCAACAAATGGATGCGCTGCAAGCCAAAAATCTGTTACTAAAAGGGACGCGCCAGAATTTATGGAAAAATCAGGTTGTTTTAGTTATACCTCAAACAGCAAAGAGGATTTCTGATTTTCAGGGATTAACAGATGAGCAAGTCAAGAAGATCGCCATTGGCGCCCCAGACAGTGTACCAGCCGGACAATATGGGAAAGAGGTGCTAATAGCGCTAAATTTGTATGATTCTCTAGCATCAAAATTGATTTTTGCTAAGGATGTGCGTCAAGTTTTGACCTATGTAGAAACTGGTAATGTGGATGCAGGAATTGTTTATCAGACGGATGCTCAAATCTCCCCTAAAGTTCAGGTTGTGGCTACGGCAGCAGCAGAAACTCACTCGCAAATCATTTATCCTGTTGCCGTATTGAAAGATAGTAAAAATCTAGAAGCCGCTCAAAACTTTATCCAGTTTTTATCCAGCGATGCAGCTAAAACAGTGTTTCAAGATTATGGATTTAGTAGTTAGTAGTTATTAGTTGTTTGTTGTTTGTCATTAGTCATTAGTCATTGGTCATTGGTCATTCTCCATTCTCCATTCTCCATTCCCCATTCCCCATTCCCCATTCTAAATTCTAAATTCTAAATTCCCATGGACTTCTCTCCCCTCTGGATTTCTTTAAAAACAGCAACTGTTGCTACAATTTTGGCCTTTTTTGCCGGGATTATGGTAGCAGGCTGGATGTATGGCTACCGAGGGAGAGGGAAAGGATTAATCGATGGCTTGTTTACTTTGCCTTTGGTCTTACCTCCAACGGTAGTTGGCTTCTTGTTGCTGCTACTTTTGGGGAAAAATAGTCCTCTAGGACAACTATTATACCAATGGGGAATTATCCTGATTTTCTCCTGGCCTGCAACGGTAATTGCGGCAACAGTGGTGGCATTTCCGTTAATGTATAAAACTGTCTTAAGTGCTTTTGAACAGGTTAATCGAGACTTAATTAACTGTGCTCGTACTCTGGGAGCATCAGAGTGGCGGATTTTTTGGGAGATACTGTTACCTTTAGCATGGCCTGGTGCGATCGCGGGAACTATTTTGGCTTTTGCTCGGGCACTGGGGGAGTTTGGGGCGACCTTAATGCTAGCAGGTAGTATTCCCGGTAAAACCCAAACTATGCCCATTGCGATTTTCTTTGCAGCGGAGGCGGGGAAAATGGATCAAGCCTTACTCTGGGTACTAGTGGTAGTAGCAATTGCCCTAATCGCGATCGCAGGAATCAATTATTTATCTAATTCCCCTAATTTAGCTCAAACTCGATTAGTTGCTTATTGGACATTCTTAATTAATCGTTGGTCATCTATTCTAGGACGTCGCTTATACCAGCCCCGAAAACTGAACTATCTCTTCCCCAAGCAAAAAGTCCCATCATTAGCTATTACCAATAACCAAGGACTTCTAGTTAATCTAGAAAAAAAAATTGCTAATTTTACCCTAGAAAGCAACTTTGTTGCCCAGGGTAAACCTTTAGGTATTTTAGGAGCATCGGGTTCGGGGAAAAGTGTGACCCTGCGTTGTCTGGCAGGGTTAGAAACACCTAGTCAAGGACGTATTGTGCTCAATGGAAGGGTTTTGTTTGATTCAGCCCAATCCATTAATCTTCCAAGCCGAGAACGTCGCATTGGTTTGGTTTTTCAAAATTATGCCCTATTTCCCCAGATGAGAGTAGCACAGAATATCGGATTTGGATTGCAAGACTTATCAAAGATAGAACGCAAGCAAAGGGTATCTAAATATATCAAATTAATGCAGTTGCAGGGATTAGAAAGACGCTATCCCCATGAACTTTCTGGTGGGCAACAGCAGCGGGTGGCCTTAGCCAGAGCCTTGGCTATTGAACCAGAAGCATTACTGTTAGATGAACCTCTTTCTGCGTTGGATAATTATCTCAGAAGTCAGATTGAAAAGCTGTTAATTGAGGTATTCTCTACCTATCCAGGTGTTATCTTGTTTGTTACCCATAAGCTAGAAGAAGCTTACCGAGTCTGTGGTAATCTAATAGTCCTTTCCCAGGGACAAGTAATTGCATCGGGAAGCAAGGAAGATATTTTTGAGCATCCCCCTAACTTTAAAGTTGCCCAGCTAACGGAATGTAAAAATTTTTCCCTAGCCCAGCCTATAGCTGAGCAACAGGTTCAGGCGATTGATTGGGGGTGTAAGTTGCAAGTTATCGAACCCATTCCTCATCCCCTATCTTACATCGGTATTCGTGCTCATCATCTCACATTTCCCCTAAAGCCAGAGGGGGAGAATACCTTTCCTTGCTCTTTGGTGACGCTGAGTGAAACTCAACATCGGATGACCCTTTATCTCAAGTTGCACAATTCGACCAACCAGGATCGGGAGTATCATTTACAGGCGGAGGTGTATAAGGAGAAATGGGCAAATCTCAAACAACGACCATTTCCCTGGTATGTTTGTTTAGATCCCCTGCGACTAATTTTAATGGCAGATTGAGGTAAAAGGCAATCGCACTCTAAATAATAGACTACAATGTTACTATGTCAGCTAAAGATACTTACCACAGTGCTGTTCGTTCAGCCTTAATTAAAGAAGGTTGGACAATTACCGATGACCCTCTAACTATTGAATTTGAGGATGTTAACCTCTTTGTCGATTTAGCAGCTGAGCAATTGATTGCAGCGGAAAGGGGCAAAGAAAAGATTGCGGTTGAAATTAAAAGTTTTATCAGAGATTCAATGGTATCAGAATTTCATACCGCTGCAGGCCAATTTATTAATTATCGTCTGGCGCTTTCAGAGTTGGAACCGGATCGGGTTTTATATTTAGCTATTCCTAATGATGCTTATGAAAGTTTCTTTAATAAGCGTTTTACTCAAAGAAGTATTGAATCTAACCAAATTAAGTTAATAGTTTTCAAACCTGAAAATGAGGAGATTGTTAAGTGGTCATGAATTACAGTGAATTAATCCAAAATTTAATTAATGAACAAGCTGAACTACGTCGTTCTGGTTATGTAGCAGTCGAGACTATTTTTGATAAAGAGCAACATCATTATTTATTGGTTCAGGTGGGTTGGGTGAATGGTCATTGGGTTTATGGGTGTATTTTTCATTTAGATATCATTGAGGGTAAGATATATATTCAACAAAATAACACTGAGCTCTCAATTGCGAGTAAGTTGGTTGATTTAGGAGTTCCTAAAACTGATATTGTTTTAGGGTTTCATTCTCCATTTAAGCGAAAGTTTACTGAGTATGCAGTGGGTTAAGCATTAGGGACTGCCAGTACGAGTTACCATCCGCATTTCTCACAAGTTGATTTGAGAAGCTATGTCCAAATCCAAAATCCTCAAGCTAGGAGCACGTTATACCTTCAGCCAATACTTCGACATGAGCTATGCCGTCGAGGATATTTTAGCAGACTTGGATTGCACGATCGCTCGTTCTTCGCTCAACTTGCCCAAAGCTGAACCAGATGTCATTCAAAACAGCTACGAATTTCTGCAGCAATACCTGGGGCGCAATCTTAAATTCGTCAATCCAGTTACAGAGATCTCCCGCCGAGAAGTCTTGATTGCGCCAACTCTGATGGAGGTCTGCGCAATAGTCCAGGCAACCTTGAACATTGAATATACCCTCACCGTCAGTGACTGGTTGCGGGGCAATGTAGACTACTACATTCCCACCCCCCGCAACTTTCTGATCATTGAAGCTAAACAAGCGGATCTGGCGAAGGGGTTTACTCAACTGGCAGTGGAGTTGATTGCTTTGGATCAGTGGATTGATGTGTCGGCAGAGGTTCAACCCATTCTCTACGGCGCAGTGACTACCGGGGATATTTGGAAACTGGGACAATATGAGCGATTAATGCACCATATCACGGAAGATCGCACGCTTTACCGTGTTCCTGAAGATTTGGCTCTACTTCTGCAAATTCTTGTAGGAACCTTGATGTTATCCTAGTGCTTCATATAGTTCCGCATTTTCTTCTTGCAGTTCTTTGATTTGGCTTTGGAGTCTGAGTATTTCATCGGGAGCAAAGCATTTAACTGTAGCAGCATCTTTGTGCTTGGTTATACCAGATCTCATTGGATATAAATTATGTGCAGGATCAAACCATACTATATGGAAAGTATTATTCCAAATAAAGCCGTGCAGTCTGCCGTAATTTTTAGATAAACTCACTTCAAATGCTCTAGATGCTATTTCAATTGCTTGTGTTCTTGATAAATTTTTATCTCGGGTTTGAATAAAAAGCTTCTCTTGTATTTGTGAAATGATACTTTCTGGAAACGAGTCCTTGACTGATGATGAAGAATTGAAAATAGATTTTGGTGATAAGCTAGGATGGCTTTGCTCCGTTATATCACTTTCCTTACACTTGCTAATTTCACAGACACAAGCAAACATTTTCTGATAGTACTTAACTTCCATGCCATGGAAGAAAAATTCTTCTGTATTCCAATCAATATATTCAAAAGAAACTCTTAGCTTTTCATCAGAAACTGCTTGAGCATCTGAATCAGCAATACGTCTATATTTATTCTTAGTATTCTTAGACATATGCCTTTAATTTGGATGCGAAGTAACTGCGGAGTGCATCTTTAGAGATGATTTCTGTACTGCCTTCTAACTCACTCAAATCCCCTCGAACCTCAAGCCATGGTTGCTCTCTATGGGTCATAGTACTTAGTGCTGCACCATCATAGCGTCCATACGCAGAAACTATATCCCTTAAAAAATCCAAGGAATCGCACTGTGGAGGCTCAATATCATCACTGATTTGTCTCCATTGGAAATGTTGATATTTATAATAAAGCTCTGGTATAACTGGGCCATGCTGCCAAGCCTGGAAATCCTCAGGAAATAACTCTTCTTTCTCAGCTAACGAGTATCCCTGGGCATAGTAGCAAAGCTTCTGAAGCTTCATAGGTGAAGGGCTTTCGTCAAATAATTCTCTGTGGAGGCAGACTATCGCTTTTGAAACGCTTTCTAACGGCTTCGAGAGCTTCATTCTAATCCTCCTTAAGGGTTGATGATTAATACATGTGTTCTTTATATTCTAACAGATGAGTGATCGGGTTGTAATATCAAGTTCGGATAATCACTTATAATTCTCTTCTCCCTTGCAACTTTCTTTTTTTCCTTCTGCCCTCTGCCTTATTGCAACCAAAGTGTAAGTATTCAACCGTCAAGTGGAATTGCTTCGTAAATTACCTGAGACTAAGACAATCGACTCTTATAATCTTCATAATCAAACTCTCTAACTAGTTTAAAGCTGCCATCAGAACTAAGAATACCAATTGCAGGATGTTTGATCCCATTAAACATGGAAGTTTTCACCATCGTATAGTGAATCATATCTTCAAACACAATTGTGTCACCAATCTGCAAAGGCGTTTCAAAGTAGTAGTCTCCCATGCCCATAAAGTCTCCAGCAAGGCAAGTAAGTCCCCCCATCCGATAGGTAGGCTCTTCCTCTTGAGGATCTCTTGCCCCCCTAATGCGAGGTTTATAAGGCATCTCTAAACAATCGGGCATATGAGCGGTGAATGAGACATCCAGTATAGCAATAGTAGGCCCGGAAGTCTCAATTAAATCGAAAACTGTTGCCCGTAACACTCCAGTTTCCCATGCTACTGCTGAGCCAGGTTCCAGATAAATATCTAAGTGGGGATAACGGGTTTTAAAGCTGGTTAATACTTGGATCAGGTGTTCGATATCATAGCTTTTAGCAGTCATCAAGTGTCCTCCCCCTAAATTAAGCCATTTAATCTGGGGAAGGTAATGCCCAAAAAGAGTTTCAATTTGCTCTAAAGTACGGGCTAAAGCCTGGGAGTTGCTTTCGCATAAATTGTGGCAATGCAACCCTTCAATGCCCTCCGGTAACTTATCACCTAATACTTCAGCACGTATTCCCAGACGAGATAGGGGAGACGAAGGATTATAGATATCCTGTTCTACGGGAGAATATTCTGGATTAATGCGTAAACCCGGTGATATTTGTGTCGAGAGAGTCTTTTCTTTAAATTGCTCCCATTGCCTGAGGGAATTAAACGAGATATGGGTTGCTCCCTGAATCAAGTCTGGGAACTCGTTTTCTTGATAAATAGGACAGTAGAGATGAAGTTCTCCGCCAAATTCTTCTCGCGCTAGCCTTGCTTCAAACAATGAGCTGGAGGTAGTACCTTTTAAGTATTTTCTGACAATAGGAAAGGTACTGAACATCGCAAATCCTTTTAATGCCAGAATGATGGTAACCCCGGCTCTTTTCTGAACAGAGTTGATTAGCTCAAGATTGTGAATCAGCTTGTTCTCCTCCAAGACATAGCAGGGAGAAGGGATTTGGGAATAATCAGTCATCTTGCTTAACGCTGAATAAGTAATAAGCCGTAGTCGGACTTCAGTCCAAAAAGAAGCCCTAACTAATCCTCAAATTCTTGTGAGGTGTTAATGGACTCATGCCAAGGTAAACCATAAGTTCCCAGCTTTTCCAAGAAGGGATCTGGGTTAAGTTGTTCAACATTAAATACTCCCTTACCTTGCCATGCGCCAGTTAGGACTAATAAAGCACCAAGCATTGCCGGTACTCCTGTTGTATAGGCAACAGCTTGTGCTCTTACTTCTTGATAAGCTTGGACATGGTCACAATTATTGTAGATATAGTATGTTTTTGGTTTGCCGTCTTTGAGCCCTCGAATATGGCAGCCGATGGAAGTTTGACCTTGATAGTTTTCTCCTAGTGAAGACGGTGTCGGTAAGACAGCTTTGAGGAATTGCAAAGGGACTATCTGATGCCCTTCGTAATCAATCGGTTTAATACTGGTTAATCCTACATTCTCAAGGACTCGCAGATGTGTCAGATAATTTTCAGAGAAAGTCATCCAGAAGCGAGCCCGTTTAATGCTAGGAATGTGTTTGACTAGAGATTCAAGCTCTTCATGATACAAGAGGTAAGACTCCCTCGCACCAATCTCAGGATAGTTGATGGGGCGATGCACCGACAAGGGAGCAGTTTCTACCCAAGTGGAGTTTTCATAATATCGTCCTTTTTGGGTAATCTCTCTGATGTTAATCTCAGGATTAAAATTAGTAGCAAAAGGATGACCATGATCTCCGGCGTTGCAATCGACGATATCGAGGTAATGAATCTCATCAAAGTGATGTTTTAGACCATAGGCTGTAAATACCCCTGTGACCCCCGGATCGAATCCACATCCCAAAACCGCCATAATCCCAGCTTCTTTGTACCTTTCATGGTAAGCCCACTGCCACTTATACTCAAACTTTGCCTCATCAATAGGTTCGTAGTTAGCAGTATCCAGGTAATGGACTCCTGTTTCGAGGCAGGCATCCATAATTGACAAGTCTTGATAAGGTAGAGCAACATTGATGACAATATCGGGTTGAAAGTCATTAATAAGGGTAACGGTTTCTGCAACGTTATCTGCATCCAGTTGAGCTGTGGTCAATGATTGGTGTTTAATAGAAGCAGCGATAGCATCACATTTATGTTTGGTTCTGCTTGCTAGGAGAATCTCGGAAAACACCTCTTTTACCTGAGCACACTTGTGAGCAACTACATTACCAACTCCACCTGCGCCAATAATCAGAGCTTTTGCCATGAGTGTACTTAAATCATCCTCGTAGTCGTTGGCATTAATTGTACAGTCCTACTAAGGTTTGGTGACAATCGCACCTGCAATCGCGCTATAGCTTTAACCGTTTATATCGGGATTTCTAGTCGTTTTGAGGAGTTTAAAATTTACAGTCTTTGTGTAGTAGTCTTTGGGGTCTATTTAAACTGGTAGTTTAGCACACCAGGTATGGAAGACCCAGATAGTTTACCTAATACTCATCATCATCTTCCTGCTGAATTTCCATTTTCACCATTTCCCGCCACAACTCCAGAATTTTTTCGTTGGTTACTGCTGCTTTGAGGCAACTCAAAACTTCTGACGACTCCTGCTTCAATTTCGGAAAAGTCAACAACAGCATTGCCAAATCGCGCCAGTCTGTCCCAGATTTAGGCTTTCCCCGCCGTTGATAATAGGATATCACCTTGCTAGCGATTAATTCTGCTGGAGCCATTACCAAAACTTGCTCAATGGGTTGCGCTAGGGGTAATTTTTCCACTTGCCTGATGTCTATTAAGTGACGGTTGCCCGATTTTTGTACTTGATATAACCGATACCCTTTTCCTCCTTTAACTTCCCGCACACGCGCAGCAAGGTAAAATCGCTCTCTCAAATATTCACGCAACTCCTCAACTAACTCTTGTGCACGAATTGACATTAAATCAATATCCTGAGTCATACGGGGTTCCCCGACATAAGCATTGACTGCCTGTGCTCCAAAAACCACTACATCATCGCGCTCTCGTAAAAATTCAAACACCGCAGCTTGGATGGTAGCTAGTGGTAAGGATTCTTTAGTCATAAACTCTTGGAAGCTCAGGATATCAGTACCTAGCATGGTAGTTACAATTGAAGAGATTTTGCAAAGATGCGATCGCACTTATTAGACTAACTCAAAACCAAATCGCTGTTTTGCTACAAGTTGTTCAGCTTCTTCTATATTCCCCACCATTGCGACTAGCTTTCGTTTTAGCTTAACGTTACCTCATATACAAGTAAAATGCGATCGCAAACCCTATCGTATTAATTTACCCACATACCCTCACCTGTTCAACCTTGTCTAGAATTTAACCTCTGCAAACAAGCCAGCTTGTACAAAACTCTCGCCCCCACATTGCCATCCCACTCATCTCCACCATTACCTGGGGCAACTTCGCACAAATCAAAACCAATAATAGTTTTCCCAGTTTTGATGAGCGATCGCAACAAGTAAATTGCTTCATTAAATTCTAAGCCACCGGGTACGGGAGTTCCTGTATTGGGACAATAGGTAGGATTCAAACCGTCAATATCAAAGCTAATATATACTTTATCGGGTAAATGAGATATGATTTCACGACATTGAGTAGCCCAAGGGATACCTTCATAGGCATTGGCTTTGAGTTGCCAATCATCAAACATAACAATTCTCTTATCCCTATTTACAATTGCCATTTCTGCTTCGCAAACATCTCGGATACCAACTTGAACTAAGCTACTAATTTGAGATAACTGGAGAGCATTGTGCATAATTGAGGCATGGGAATAAGTAAATCCTTCGTAGGCTTGCCGCAAATCTGCATGAGCATCAATGTGTAAAATGCCATAATCTTTGTGCTTTTCTGCTAAAGCTTGCATTAACCCCAGAGGAACACTGTGATCTCCACCAACTATGCCTACTAGCTTGCCTTGTTCTAATAGTTCCCAGGCTTGATTGTAAACCCAATGGTTGAGGGCAGCGGAGGCTTGATTAACTGTTGCTAGCTGTTGAGAAATCTCCCTATCATTGACATTGCCACCGGCTTCCAAATGCTCAATAATTACTTTAGCGATCGCTCTAGTGGCTCGATTTTGTTCTTGGATATCCGAACTAATTGGTATAGTCCCGCACTTTGTTTGCCAAGCTTGGGGTAGATCAAAGTCATACCAATCTAACTGTACCGAAGCATCTAAGATTGCTTGAGGGCCACTGGCTGCTCCTGCTTGGTAAGAGGTAGTGACATCCCAAGGTACAGGCAAAAACACAATAGCAGCTTGTTCGACGCTATAGGGAAAACCAAAGAAGCAGCCATTGGGTACAGTAATCTCATTAGGATCAAAATTTTTCAACTGACACTCGTTCCTCGCTACGGCTAACGCTATCATTTATAGAGAGTTTGTGTCCGTTTTTAGTTTAGCGATCGCAAACCAGTCTAAGCTCCAGTAACTAATGGCTAATATAGCAATTATACAACTTGTGAGGTACATTTGTCTCCCCCTAAATCCCCCTTGGAAAGGGGGACTTTGAGGTAAAGACTGTACCTCATAAATATGATAAACGCTATAATTGCAGCCTAACTACACAGTTTCAGTCTGAATCAGTGCCTTCAGCATACTCTCAACTTGTTGTTCCATCCCTACTAATACATTGAGAGCCGAGGTAATATCATCTCCAACTCCCAACAATTTAGCAGCTTTTTTTACAACTTCTTGTTCTTCTTGTGCATAATCCTGGTCTGCTTGAGACATTTTAATGGCATGATACAGTAAGGTTCTTGATGCCGACCAACTAGGAATATCTGCTTTTATCTTGGGTAACAGATCTTCCAGCTTAGCATTCTTGTAGTCAAATGTTTTGTATTTTTCTATTGCTTCTTCAGGAGCACCAACCATCCGTTGATGATTGATTAACCAATTCATTTCTGGCTCTGACACCTCCCCATCAGCTCCAGCAATAACGAGCAACGCATACCCATAGTTTAGATATGCCTCAAACGGAGCGGCAGAAAGTCCCTGACTACTTTTCAGGTAGTCCGAACCGGCTAACATTTGCTCTTCATTGGTTGTCATAATTTGTTTCCTTTCACTATCTTTTCAAGTCAAGTTTTCTGTACCGATGATTTTTAAGCATCACCGTCAGTGTAGGACAATCAAGACCATTGGCTATCAGTTTATTTTGATTTTTTTAACATATTTCCTTAAATTTAAGGGTGGCTTAACTGGGAAGGCCAGATCTTCACGTTATGCTACCCCCTACTGAATGCCAATTCGTGGAGCGTGAATTGTGGATCGATTTCGGATTGATGTAATTGCCGCAACCCCTCAACCCCAACAAGTAATTTGGGTTGCCATGCACCAGGACTATTCCGAAGTTTTTGTAGCAGATGGGCGCGATCACTGGCCTAATGAAGCCAAAGCAGGAGAATTGGTCATCAAGCATTTGTTGGCTGGAAACCGGGGGCACTATGGACCATTGGAACATCCTCAAATCACCTTCAATGTAGGCTTCTTTCCCCATTCACTGGTGCAGCAAGTTCGGAGCCATCGTATTGGGGTTTCATTTGATGTTCAATCCTTCCGTTATACAGGACAACAGATTGTGGATGTGGCAACAGGCAATCGCAATGTTGAAGAGGTTTTCTACCTTCGCCCCGTTGGCAAGTACAACAATCGCCAAGGAAAAAAATATCAATATACCGAGAGTCAGCGACAGGCTGATGTAGAATGGTGCATTAAAGCCTGTAAGCTTTATCAAGAAAGGATTAAAGAAGGATTGGCGGAAGAACATGCCCGTAGCTTAATTCCTTTTGATGCCCGTCAACACTTTGTTTTGAGTTGCAATATGCGTTCGCTCATGCACCTATTGGATTTGCGCTGGAAGCGGGATGCTCAACTCGAAGCCCAAAAATTTTGTGATTTGCTCTTTCGTCATTTTGAGGAGTGGAGTCCGGTGATCGCCCGTTGGTATCAAGACAACCGCGCCAAAAAAGCTCACCTCTCTCCTTAAATAAGCGATCGCTCTATAATTTAGACCCTTGAAAAGGCAAAAATCGGCTCTTTAAACCTTGCAACTGTCAATCCAGCAATTCCCCCACCAACAACTACCAAAGGACAGATATTTCAGGTAAAAGGGGAAGAGTTAACCATGCAAAAAAGAAAACAGGGTTTAGGGTGTGGAGAGTTTGGAGAGTTTGGGGAGAAGCATTGGTGTCAACTTAAGCCACAACTCTTGCCAATTGATTATTTCGAGACGTTCTACTTCAACCGAGTGTGTAGCCTTACCCTACCTGATTAACAGAAGAAAGAGTCAGCTTCCTCAGCTTCCTCAGCTTCCTCAGCTCCTCCGCTCCCCAACTTCAAGCGCTTTTCCCCTTAAGTTGACACCAATGGGAGAGAAGGACATCCTACCCACTTGGTGGATCCTCTCCCCTTGGCAAATCCAATGTTTAATTAAGCTGGAATTAAGTTATCGTGGTGACTATAATTCTGTACAAGCGCAAATAATTGCATTGCGCTTTAATTTTTGTTGAGTGTTAAGGGATTCAATGCTCGAATCATCGTCTGATAATCTTCCTGAACAGGAGTATGCTCTAGCCAATTTCCATAAGCTGCTCCAAAAATACCCGTTTGTTTTTTGGGGTGGGCTGTGGGCAATACTAATCACCATAATTACTGTAGCAACTATCGGCTTGTTTGACCCTGGTGCAATTGAAGAAGAAGAGCCTAAATCAGAACCAGCTCCCACACAGATACAAGAATCCCCAGAACCCAAATCCCCCAAGGAACAGGATTGGTCTTTACCTTTATTTAGTGCAGTTGTTCTAGGTTGTGTCGGTGGTTCTTTACTAGTTACCAACGCTTTAAGACAATCAGCGCAGCGCCGTCGATCCCCCAAGAGACTAAAACCCAGTGGGATAGTTCACCAACCAAAGAGGCTTCCTAGCAAAAGACGCCGTCCACCTGCTGGCAGAAAACCACAGCCAGCTGCTTCTGTCAAAACCCAACCTAATAGAAAGCCAAATATCCAACCTAATATACAGCCAAATTATCAACCCCCCAATATACGGCAAAATCCTCAAACCCCCAATATACAGCCAAATTATCAACCTCCAAATATACAGCCAAATCCTCAAACCTATATCCAATCCAACACCCAACCAACTCAGGTAACGGTATTATCGTCGGAGGATAACCACCCCCTAGATAGTAAACCAGAAAGTCTTGCAGAGATGATGGATTTACGTAAGCGCCGGTCTCTCAAGTCTCTAATGCGCGGTAAGTAAGTAATTAATGGATAATTGATAATGAATGATGAATAATTACAACAAGTAACAAGTGCTAAGTTTTAGAGCTTTGATTGAGCACAACTATGAGTTTTGATGTGATTGTCATCGGCAGCGGTATTGGTGGGTTGACTGCTGCAACCCTACTCGCTCGTTATCAGAAGCGGGTGTTAGTATGTGAAAGCCATGCGATTGCAGGTGGTGCTGCTCATAGTTTTACGAGGGGAGGATTTACCTTTGATTCTGGTCCTTCTTTTTACTGTGGCTTGGGAAAACAACGCCCTAGTTTAAATCCCTTACACCAGGTACTGGAGATTTTGGAAGAATCTTTGGCGGTAGTTTCTTACGATCCTTTAGGGCATTATCACTTTCCCGATGGCACATTTCCGGTTTATTGCGATATACAACGTTACCGAGAAGCAGTGGCTCAAATTACGCCTCAGGGAGCCAGGGAACTCGCCCAATTTGAACAACGGCTTTTATCCCTTTATGACTGTCTCAAAGATATACCAACTATTGCCCTAAGAGCAGATTGGCGACTAATTCCGATTTTATTAACCAACTATCTGCCTACTCTAGTAAAAATGCTTCCTCAGTTGGGTATCATTCAGGGTTCAGTGGGGGAGGTAATGGATGAATTTGTGCAAGACCCTTGGGTACGAAGGCTGATTGATTTGGAATGCTTTTTGCTATCTGGATTAAAGGCACATGGAACAGTTGCTCCAGAAGTAGCATTTATGTTGGGGGAACGTACCCGCGCTGGGGTTGAGTATCCAGTTGGAGGTAGTGGAGCTATTGTAGCTGCTTTAGTGAGGGGTTTGCAGCGCTGGGGTGGAGAATTACGGCTGAATGCTCATGTGGAGCAAATCTTGGTGACAGGAGGTAAAGCTGTGGGTATTCAGTTGCGCAATGGAGAAGTAATCAAAGCTCCTGTGGTGATTTCTAATGCTACTCTTTGGGACACTTATACTAAATTACTGCGGGAGGAAGACTTACCTCAAGCTTTTCGCCAATCTTCTTTGGCAACACCAGCAGTTGATAGCTTTATGCACTTACATTTGGGTATTCAAGCTGAGGGGTTAGAACAGCTGACAGGACATCATGTGGTAGTTCAGGATCCTAATAAGGATCTTACTGAACCTGGCAACACTTGCATGATTTCTATTCCTTCTGTCTGGGATCAGAATCTCGCTCCTGAGGGGCATCATGTAGTCCATGTTTACAGCTTAGAACCCTACTCAGACTGGCGTCGAGATGAAGAGTACCCAGAAAAGAAAAAATTGCGATCGCAACCTCTGTTGAGTGCCTTGGAACAGGTAATTCCCGATATTAGAGAGCGCATAGTTTTAAAATTAATTGGTACACCTTTAACTCATGCCCATTATTTACGCCGTTATCAGGGAACTTATGGTCCGGCTATTGCGGCAGGAAAAGGGCTATTTCCTGGAATTTACACGCCGATTAAGGGTTTGTATCGAGTAGGTGATAGCACCATGCCGGGAATTGGAGTTCCAGCAGTAGCTGCTTCTGGTATTTTGTGTGCTAATACTCTGAAGAATTGAAAAAATTTTAGATTTTAGATTTTAGATTTTAGATTGAAGAATTACAACGGCTACAAGACCCGAAATTTATTTATGGGGTAAATTTAAAATCTTCAATCTTATAATCCTCAAACCCCAAAATTTATTTATGGGATAAATCTAAAATCTTCAATCTTCAATTGCTTAATACCTTAGGTTTTCATCTACAGCAGATGGAAAATAAATGGGTAGCGGTAAGATTCATTAGCATTAGCGAAAATTTTGATAATCGCCAAGATTGGCATAACCCAACTGGCCAGAATTACTACAATCAAGAATGGCCAACCAATGAGAATAAACGCTAAAGCACCAAAAATGATCTCGTAAAGCCAGATATTGAAGTGAAAGTTAAGAGACTCCCTGGCATTTTGTTTAACAACTGGATCATCAGATACTAATAAAATACCTAGAGGAATTAAAACAGACACCCACAAAGTGCTAACAAAAATTGCTCCATGAGATAAAGCTGATAACAGCTTTCTTTTATCCTGGTCGTATTCGCTATATTGGTCACGGTCATTTACCATCAAATAAACCCCCTTGTTTCTGCAAAAATGTATTACTCAATTAATTACAACTTTAGCAGTAACTTCAGGAATGACAGGTGGGAAATCCCGTCATAATCAGGGGTGGAATCTACGATCAGGTGTTAGGTGACAAGTGGCAGCTCATCTGGCAACAGCTCATCTGGCAATAGGCAACAGTGATAAGATTTGACCGTTTCAGTATCGGAATTGATTGTTGTAACTAACCCTATTAAGTATTTATGATGCAAGCGTGCAAGATGTGAGTAACACCTACAACCTACAACCTACAACCTAACACCTATAATATTGAGGAGGTTCCCTAACATAGGTTTGTTGAATGTCCACTGAAATGCAGGCAGAACTAGAAACTGCGGTTGAGCAACGACGCAACTTTGCGATTATTTCCCACCCTGACGCTGGTAAGACAACACTCACAGAAAAACTACTGCTTTATGGAGGTGCGATCCACGAAGCAGGCTCAGTCAAGGCGCGGAGAGCACAACGCAAGGCAACTTCTGACTGGATGGCAATGGAACAACAACGGGGAATTTCGATTACCTCGACAGTGTTGCAGTTTGGCTATCAAGACTGTCAGATTAATTTACTCGATACTCCTGGACACCAAGACTTCAGTGAAGATACTTATCGCACTCTCGCCGCAGCAGATAATGCTGTTATGCTGATTGATGTTGCCAAGGGTTTGGAACCGCAAACTAGAAAACTATTTGAAGTTTGTCGGATGCGATCGCTTCCTATCTTTACTTTTGTTAACAAGCTTGACCGTCCGGGGCGGGAACCATTAGATCTATTAGATGAGATTGAACAGGAACTAGGTTTACAAACCTATGCAGTTAACTGGCCAATTGGTGTAGGCGATCGTTTCAAGGGAGTTTTCGATCGACGCCAGCAACAGATTCACCTGTTTGAACGCAGTGCTCACGGAACCAAGGAAGCCAAAGCTACTGTAGTAGATTTGGGTGATCCTCAGATTGAGTCTTTATTAGAACAAGAACTCTACTACCAGCTTAAAGAAGACATAGAACTCCTCGAAGGTCTTGGCCCAGAACTAGATTTCGAGTTGATTCATAGTGGCAAGATGACGCCAATCTTCTTTGGTAGTGCCATGACCAACTTCGGGGTGCAGCTGTTCCTGGATGCTTTTCTGGACTATGCTCTCAAACCTGGATCCAGGAATTCCACAATGGGAGAAGTTGACCCTACCCACCCCGATTTCACTGGTTTTGTCTTCAAGCTGCAAGCCAATATGGATCCGAAGCACCGAGACAGAGTCGCTTTTGTGCGTGTCTGTACCGGTAAGTTTGAAAAAGACATGACTGTTAGCCATGCTCGGACTGGTAAAACCGTGCGTTTGTCAAGACCTCAAAAATTGTTTGCTCAAGACAGGGAATCTCTTGATATTGCCTATCCGGGGGATGTAATTGGTTTGAATAATCCTGGAGTCTTTGCGATCGGTGATACCATCTACAATGGCAAGAAATTAGAGTACGAAGGGATTCCTTGCTTTTCTCCAGAACTGTTTGCCTATCTCAAAAATCCCAATCCTTCTAAATTCAAACAATTCCAAAAGGGAGTTAAAGAGTTAAGGGAGGAAGGCGCAGTACAGATTATGTACTCAGCTGATGAGTCCAAGCGTGATCCTATTTTGGCAGCAGTGGGACAGTTGCAATTCGAGGTAGTGCAATTCCGTCTCAAGAACGAGTATGGGGTGGAAACTAGGTTGGAAATGCTACCCTATTCTGTTGCCCGTTGGGTAACTGGTGGCTGGGAAGCCTTGAAACAAGCAGGGCGTTTATTTAATACCGTAGCAGTAAAGGATAACTGGGGGCGTCCAGTGTTATTGTTCCGTAATGAGTGGAATTTACAGCAGGTGGAAGGAGACCACCCCAAGTTGAAGTTGAATGCTACTGCCCCTGTAGTTTCGGGTCAGCAACCGGAATGATTTTAGGTGTTAGGTGTTAGGCATTGGTGACAAGTTAAGGTCAAGATGTCGTTGTCAAGGGAATGGAGAATGGAGAATGGAGAATGGAGAATTGGGAATATAGATTTTTTTGTCTCTTGGGCTTTCCCTTATATAGGGTTTTTTGAGTTGCCAAACACTACATATAGTACTTGACAAAACTCACGACTCTTTAACTTGTCACCATTGGGTGTTAGGTGGTAGGTGGTAGGTGGTAGGTGGTAGGTGGTAGGTGGTAGGTGGTAGGTGGTAGGTGGAAAGAAGCTCAATTCCCAATTCTCCATTCTCCATTCCCAATTCCCTTGACAACGACATCTTTACCTTAACTTATCACCAATGGGTGGTAAGTGGAACGGAATTGTCATCTTTAAAATTTTCACTTTGATAAGATTTTAAGGCTAAATATCATGCTCGAAGTATGTATCATTGGTTTTGGACTTAGTGCAGTGCCATTGATTAGGGAATGACAGCGCACAGGAACAGAGTTCCAAATTATTTCCGAGGACAGTAATAGTGTATGGGATGGCCTGAGTAAAAGTAATCGTTTGGATTTTGACCTAATATCGAGTTATCTAACTAGCTTTTATTCCTTTGATTTGGTCAAGGATTTTGTAGAAGATTATTATCCGACATCAAAGCAATTTTATGAAATGCACCAAAGATGGCGAAAGGTATATGAGAAGGAAATAATCAGAGACCGGGTGACGAAAACAGATAACTTCAAAGACCACAGTGTAATTTTTACAAAATCTGGAAAATACTGCAAGCTAAAGATATTTTTTTTATTTAAAAGTCCCTTATTCTCCCAAGCCATAATTTAGGCTCTTAAAAGTTTATGGTGGAAACTGTATAATTTTTTACTAATATGGGGATTAACTTAATGGTAAAGGCTAATTTTTAGCCCCACAACTAAACATATTCAACCAAAGATAATTTTTTTTTATTGTTAGATAATAAAACTATTAAATTAGAGTATATTGTGTTGCGAGAGCAACCGGACTATGTATCATTACGGGGTATTAGGGTTAAAACCCAAAATAATTGTTTGATAAAAAGCTTTTGATAACTACATTTTCTTTAACAAAGTAAAAAAATATACATAACATGATTTTTTGTATCATGTGATCCATATCACTGATAATGTTTCAATTTTCGCGAAATTTTTTCCTTGAAAAAGAGTAACAAAATATCTTGAAAAAACGGAATTAATCATGCTTGATTAAAGTGAGAATCCAACTTTTGTACAGAGCTAAATCGAACCAAAGGTAAGGAAAACATAATGTCAGAGTTAATTAGTAATATCGCTTTAAATTGTTTTGATAACAAACCTTACCATTTGCGTCATCCTAGCATTGAGGATTTAGCTGATTTAGTTGCACTAGAGGAATTGTGTTGGTCAGCCAATCTTCGAGTTGATGCTAATGAACTACAGAGACGAATTGTGGATTTTCCCCAAGGGCAGTTTGTTTTAGGACTTGAGGGTAAGATTTTGGGGGCTATCTATTCTCAAAGGATTGATAATGCTCAACTCTTGGATGACCAAACTTGTACAGAAGTCCCATCATTACATACTGAATCAGGAGTTGTGGTGCAACTGTTGGCGGTGAATATCTTGCCGGAGTTGCAAAATCAGGGATTGGGGGATCAGTTGCTGGAGTTTATGCTGCAATATTGTTCCCGGATAGATGGGGTGGAAAAGATTGTGGCAGTTACTCTTTGTCGCAATTATCCTGACTATTCCCCCATGCCCATAGCAGAATATATTCAACAGAAAAATGATTCGGGGCTACTGGTGGATCCCTTGTTGCGCTTTCATCAGATTCATGGGGCAAAAATTGAGAAGCTGCTTCCTGGTTACCGCCCCAAAGATCTGGAAAACCAGACTTGTGGAGTTCTTGTATCTTACGATATTCACCATCGTCAACGTTTTGATGGTGCGACTGTTGAAAAAAATCCACAGACTAAGGTAAAGCTGGCAGAAGATATAGATGAAGTTGTAGCTAGCTGTGTGCGTAAAGTGATGCAGCAGAAGCAATCTTTTGATGTCCAACGAGCATTGATGGAGATGGGCATTGAATCCTTGGAATTGCTGGAACTAAGATACTTGCTCCAGAAGAAGCTGGGAGTGGAAATAGATCCTAACTTCTTCTTTAAGTATGGCACTGCTGCCGCGATCGCTGGTTATTTTAAAGGGGAGACAACAGAGAAACACCAGGAAGTTTCTGATTTATTACCAGAGCCAGAGGCAATTAAAACTGATGCTGGTTTTTCCAAAGCTCAACTAGAAAATGGGGTAGCAATTATTGGTATGGCTTGTCGGTTTCCTGGAGATGCCGATAGTCCTCACCAATATTGGTCATTGCTCCATAATGGTATTGATGGGATTACGGAAGTACCCCCAACTCGTTGGGATATTGAGCAATATTACCATCCTGAGAAAAATCAGCCAGGAAAAATAGCTAGTCGTTATGGGGGATTCCTCACTGAAGTTGACAAATTTGAGCCAGATTTTTTCCGAATTTCGGCTAGGGAAGCCCTCTACATGGATCCACAACAGCGTCTGCTGCTAGAAGAACATTGGAAAGCATTAGAAGATGCTGGCATTAATCCGGAATCTCTCTCGGGTACAGAAACGGGTATATTTGTAGGTATTGCTTTTCACGATTACGAACGGTTACAGGACAAATATTATTCAGAGCAAGATTTAAATATCTATTTTGCTACAGGTAATTCTACTGCTATCGGTGCGGGAAGATTATCCTACTTTTTTCAATTAAATGGACCATCAATCACGGTAGATACGGCTTGTTCTTCCTCCCTGAGTGCAGTGCATTTAGCTTGCCAAAGTATACGCAATGGGGAATGCGAATTGGCTTTGGCATCAGGGGTGAATTTGTTGTTGTCTCCAGAGTTGAGTATCAGTTTCTCTCAAGCTGGGATGTTATCACCAGATGGACGTTGTAAGACGTTTGATGCTGCGGCCAATGGTTATGTGCGGAGTGAAGGTTGTGGAGTTGTAGTCCTCAAGTCCTTAAAACAAGCGATCGCAGATAATGATCGAATTTTAGCAGTAATTAGGGGTACAGCCATTAACCAAGACGGTGCAAGCAATGGTTTGACTGCCCCCAATCAATCGGCCCAAGAAGCGGTGCTCAAAAGAGCATTGTCGGTAGCAGGAGTTTCGGCTAACCAGATATCCTATGTGGAAGCTCATGGTACCGGTACTTCTTTGGGAGATCCGGTGGAGATTAAGGCCATAGAAGCAGTATATGGCAAGGATCGTAGTTCAGCTCGACCCTTGATGATTGGTTCAGTTAAAACCAATATTGGTCATACGGAAGCAGCTGCGGGTATTGCTGGGTTAATTAAGGTGGTATTGTTGCTGCAAAATCAGTATATTCCCCCTCACTTGCATTGGAAAGAGTTGAATCCCTATATAAGTTTGGCAGAAATTCCTGGGGTGATTCCTACCGAGGGTAAGGTATGGGAACAGTATGAGGGAGATAAGACTCGTGTAGCAGCGGTAAGTTCTTTTGGTTTTAGTGGTACTAATGCTCACGCCATTGTTGAGGAGGCAGAAGGCAGGAGGCAGAACCCACCCCTAACCCCTCCCAGGAGGGGAACCGGAGGCAGGAGGCAGGAGGCAGAAGGCAGAAGGCAGGCTCAACCTTATTTATTAACTGTGTCTGCAAAGAAAGAGCAAGCACTTTCTGAGTTAGTCAGTAGTTATCAGCATCATCTCGAAACTAATCCCGAATTAGAACTAGCAGATGTATGTTACACCGCAAACAGTGGACGAGCTCACTTTAACCATCGCTTAGCAATAATTGCTACTAACCCACAACAATTAGCTAAAAAACTGCGGCAATACCAAGCGGGGGAAGAAGAGAGTGGGGTATTCTCAGGACAATTATCCCATAGTAGTAGTCCCGCCAAAGTAGCATTTCTGTTTACTGGTCAAGGTTCTCAGTATGTGCAGATGGGAAGGCAACTGTATCAAACTCAGCCGGTTTTCCGTCAAGTTTTAGATCAATGTGATCAACTCCTACGTCCCTATCTGGAGCATCCTTTATTAGAAGTCCTCTATCCTCAAGATACACCAAACTCAAATTCTTCTTTACTAGACCAAACTGCCTATACCCAACCGACATTGTTTGCCCTAGAGTATGCCTTATGCAAGTTGTGGGAATCTTGGGGTATTCAGCCTCAGGTGGTGATGGGTCACAGTGTGGGAGAATATGTTGCAGCAACTGTAGCTGGAGTCTTGAGTTTAGAGGATGGCTTGAAATTAATTGCCCTGCGGGGAAAATTAATGCAACAGTTGCCCTCTGGTGGAAAGATGGTTTCTGTCATGGCATCAGAGTCTCAGGTAAAAGATGCCATAGCTAGTCATACTAACCAAGTGACAATTGCTGCAATTAATGGACCCGAAAGTGTGGTGATTTCTGGGGAAGCGGGAGGGATTGAAGCTATTGTCAAAAAACTAGAATCAAAATCGATTAAGACTAAGCAGCTTCAGGTATCCCATGCTTTTCATTCCCCTTTAATGACACCAATGTTGGCAGAGTTTGCCGCTGTAGCTAAGCAAATCACCTACCATCAACCACAGATACCTGTAATATCCAATGTCACAGGAACCATCGCCGACAATAGTATTGCTACTGCTGACTATTGGGTAGAACATGTAGTCAAACCGGTAAGATTTGTCGCAGGCATCAAGACCTTAGCAGAACAAGATATTGGTATCTTATTAGAAATTGGTCCTAAACCAGTTCTACTAGGCATGGGTAGAGAATGTCTCATCGGAAGCAAAAAAATCTGGTTGCCAAGTTTGCGTCCTGGGAAGCCAGACTGGTTACAAATGCTGCAAAGTTTGGGGCAGTTATATGTACAAGGAGTTAAGGTTGACTGGTTAGGATTTTACCAAGATTCTGCTCCCCAGAAGGTAGTGTTACCAACCTATACCTGGCAACGGAAAAGATATTGGATCAGTGATCTGCAACAGTACAAAAATAAAGGTAAAAACGGCAAAGTCGCACCTGAAAATAAAAATAAAGGCAAAAACAGCATAGCCACAAATAACAGTAGTGGGAGCAAGATACTCCCTGGAATTAAAGAAAGCAAACAACCACAAATTAAGGTAAGTGAACAACTACCAATTAAGGCAAGCGAGCAAGATGATCGCACTACAGCAATAAATATACAAAAATCCGATGCTCTCGATATACAGCAACAACAAAAGAGATTATCCAATCCAGCGTCACTATCTTTCTCCAAAACCACAGTAGCCAAACAACAACCAGCAAAAAGAGAGTTGACTCAATTACGAGTTCCACTGACTCCTGAAGAACCTGCTCAACTAACTCAAGCTTATCTTGAAGCGGAAAAAATTACCCAAGATTTGGGTAAAGCATTACATCAGGATATTTTGATTAACCAAGAACCAATCAAGGAACCAACAACCATGAACCGGGAACAAGTTGAACAACTCAAACAAGAGTATGAAGAGAAGGGATACTGTCAAATTCAAAAACTATTTGACTTTTCTGCGATAAAAACCATTGAAAAAAACTTGGAGAAGGCTAAACAAGAAAGCCAGATATCTAAAGAAAAAGTAACCTTAAAATTGGGAGGTATTGATGATATCGATACCAATGATCATGCCTATGACTTAGTAAAATACGATTTTGTTTCTTCCTTTATCCAAGAGAAGCTGGCGCTGCTGAATTACATCACCGGCAAAAACTTGATGATCATGCACAATGCCCTGTTTTCGGTGGAACCAAACCATAAGGGATTGCCTTGGCATGTAGGAGTCGGTTCGTTTTCCTTTACCAAAACTGAAGACTTTGGTGCTTCCATATGGATACCCTTAGACAAAATAACCAAAGAATATAGAGGTGGGATGCAATATGTCTCTACCAAGATTTTTCCAGGACAGTTCTATTACAGTGTTTTTGACTTACATTTAAAAAATAATATTAGGTGGGACGAATCCCAAGGGGATTTGAATGAATATGTAGGGAATGCTAATACTATTTATAATAAAATCACCGAAGATGTAATCGATTATACCATTCAAGATGGTTATGAAGAGCACGAATATGACCTAGGGGATGCCTTTTTCTTCAATAAATATGTTTTACATCAATCGGTTCCCCTAAAACCTGGTCTACATAAGTTACGTCGTGCTTTTGTGATTCGACTAGTAGATTATGACACGCGGGTGGATGAGGAAAGGTTGGGTTTATTCTCAAAATACTCTCAATTGCACTCAAGATATTACAAAACCCTACCTCGTTATAACAAAGATAGTGTACTAGTGATGGTTTCCCGTGCCGTCCAGAAAGGTTTAAAATCTCCCTACTTACGAGATATTTCTCATGTGCAACAAACCTTAGCAGAAAGGATGGCAGCTGGAACGATCAGTTTTGAAGAAACGCCAAGCATTTCTTCGGTTCCTCAAACTCAGCAACCCCGAAGAAGCTTACAACCGCTGTCTCAACCTCAGGTAAATCAGGTAAACCTATCCCAAATCAAGCAGATTCTCAAACAGCAGTTAGCTGAAGCACTCTATACAGATGAGAGTGAAATTGCCGAAGACCAGAAATTTGTAGATTTAGGTTTAGACTCCATCGTCGGGGTGGAATGGACAACTACGATTAATCAAGCCTACAACTTAAATCTCAAAGCCACCAAGTTGTATGATTATCCTACTTTATTGGAGTTAACCGAATACATTGCCCAAATTTTATCAACTCAGAGTGCCAAACCCCAGGTTAGTCAGCTGCCGGTAAAAACCTTACCACCGCTGCCGACAACTCAGATAAACCTATCAGAAATTAAGCAGGTTCTCAAACAGCAGTTAGCCGAAGCACTCTATACAGATGAGAGTGAAATTGCCGAAGACCAGAAATTTGTGGATTTAGGCTTAGACTCCATCGTCGGGGTGGAATGGACAACCACGATTAATCAAACCTACAACTTAAACCTCAAAGCTACCAAGTTGTATGATTATCCTACTTTATTAGAGTTAACCGAATACATTGCCCAAATTTTATCAACTCAGGGAACAAAACCGATAAACTCCAGCTCTCAAACTCAGCAGCCTTTAAAAACTCTACAACCACTGCCGACACCCCAGGTAAACCAGGTAAATCTATCCCAAATCAAGCAGGTTCTCAAACAGCAGTTAGCCGAAGCACTCTATACAGAAGAGAGTGAAATTGCCGAAGACCAGAAATTTGTGGATTTAGGCTTAGACTCCATCGTTGGGGTGGAATGGACAACTACGATTAATCAAACCTATAACTTAAACCTCAAAGCCACCAAGTTGTATGATTATCCTACTTTATTAGAATTAGCGCCATATATCGCCCAGGAAATTTCCTCTACTGGTGGTAGCAAATTCCCCCAAACAAATGGAAGTGATTTCCAAGGATCTGCGCCAAATAATGGTTCACCGAAAGAGCAGATGGATCCAAAATTGCGCTTACGTGAGATTCTAAATAAGGTGGCAACCAAGGAGTTAACTGCCCAAGAGGCGAATAAACTGGTTCAACAACTCAAACAACAGGTTAGATCTTAAGATAAAATGGAGGGAATATGAGCAAAGAAAAAGTCATAAAACTGATTAAAAAATACACTCGTGAAGTAGCACCAGAATTAGAAGAGGCTCCCCTAGAACCTACTGATAGCTTAAAAAACTTAGGGATTGACTCAGTTAATCGTGCAGAAATTATCATGATGGTGATGGAAGATTTATCCTTGAATATTCCCCGCATTGAGCTTGCTGGAGCAAAGAATATTGGCGAACTTGCTGATTTATTTGCCGCCAAGTTATAAGATTGATCATTGGTCATTTGTTGTTTGTCGTTTGTTGTTTGGGGATTGGAAATTTGTATTAGTATATGAATGATATCAAGATAACTGGTATGGGCATTGTCACTCCCATTGCCCAAGGAGTTGAATCTTTCCGGGAAGCCCTATTTTCCGGAAAAACTCAATTTGGTTATCTGCAAAGACCAGGAAGGGAAAACCCTAGTAAACCATTTATTGGTGCAGAACTACCAGAGCTTGATGTCAGAGCCCTATTTCCTCAACACAGTGGATTGTTACGCAGTGCAACCTGGAGTGGGCAAGTTGCTATGCTAGCGGTTGCTGAGGCTTGGGAAGATGCTAAACTAACCTCTGCCCCAGTTAACCCTGAACGTATTGGCTTAGTCATCGGTGGCTCCAATCTGCAACAACGCCATCAGCAACAAACCTGGCAACGTTATCAATCACGTCCAGAATTTATCCGACCAACCTATGGACTTACAGTATGGGATACGGATATCTTGGGCCTACTTTCCCAATGTTTTCCGATTCAAGGAGAAGGTTATACCGTAGGTGGAGCATCCGCTAGTGGTGCAGTCGCGATCATTCATGCAGCTCGACAAATTTTAACAGGAGTTACTGATATTAGTATTGCCGTCGGTAGTCTCTTTGATATCTGTGCCTACGAATGTCAGGGACTAATAAATTTGGGAGCTATGGGTAGCGAAGGTTTTGCTGATAATCCAGAACTTGCCTGTAGACCATTTGACCACAACCATGACGGTTTTATCTATGGGGAGGGTTGTGGAGTTTTAGTCTTAGAAAAAGCTGACAGCGCTCAACAAAGAGGAGTCGTTTCCCAAGGAAAACTCCTAGGTTGGAGCTTAAATTTAGCTGGCAATCGTAGCCCTGAACCATCCCAAAAAGGGGAAGCACAAGCCATGAGTGCAGCTTTAGCTATAGCAGACTTAAAACCAAAGCAAATCGATTATGTCAATACTCATGGTACCAGTTCCCCCCTTGGTGATAAAACGGAAGTAGCTGCTTTGAAATCCACGGAACTTAACCATTGTCTGGTGAATTCCACTAAGTCTTTAACTGGTCATTGTTTAACTGCCGCTGGAGTTATCGAAGCGATCGCTACTTTATTACAAATTAACTCTAGTTTTTGTCATCCGACTCACAATTTGGTAAATCCCATTGATGATACCCTAAATTGGGTCAAAGAAACTGCGGTTCAAGCGGAAATTAACTATGCCATCAGCAATAGCTTTGCTTTTGGCGGCATCAATACAGCTCTAGTACTGGGCAAGGAGTAAAGCTATGGAATCAGTTGGTATTGAAGCTCTTAGTGTATATGGAGGTTCAGCTCAATTAGAGTTACACAAATTGGCACAGGCGCGTCAGTTGGATATCTCCCGCTTTGACAATCTCATGATGAAAGAGAAAGCGGTATCTTTGCCCTATGAAGACCCAGTTTCTTTTGCTGTTAATGCTGCCAAACCCATTATCGATCGCCTGAGTGATACTGACAAGCAGCGCATAGAAATGGTGATTACCTGCAGCGAGTCGGGCATTGACTTTGGTAAATCCATGAGCACTTATATCCAGGAATATTTGGGCTTAAGTCGTAACTGCCGCATGTTTGAACTAAAGCAAGCTTGCTACTCAGGAACAGCAGGTTTACAAATGGCCATCAACTTCATTTTGTCCCAAACCTTTCCCGGAGCCAAAGCCTTAGTAATTGCCACCGATATTTCTCGATTTCTGGTTGCCGAGGAAGGAGAAGCGCTTAATTACGATTGGTCTTTTGCCGAACCCAGTAGTGGTGCTGGTGCAGTAGCTCTTTTAGTCAGTGATACTCCCTACATTTGGCAAGTTGATGTAGGCTGCAACGGTTACTATGGTTATGAAGTCATGGATACCTGTAGACCCAATCCCGATTCGGAAGCAGGAGATGCGGACTTATCCTTACTTTCTTACCTAGACTGTTGCGAAAATGCCTATCGACATTATCAAAACCGAGTTGAAGGCGTAGACTACCAAGAAAGCTTTGACTACTTGAGTTTTCATACCCCTTTTGGAGGTATGGTTAAAGGTGCTCATAGAAGTATGATGCGTAGGTTTAAAAGAGCCAAGCCGAGAGAGATTGAAGCAGACTTCCAAAGCAGGGTAATGCCGGGATTAGTCTACTGCCAACAAGTAGGTAATATTATGGGAGCAACCTTATTTTTATCCCTAGCTAGTACTATCGATAACGGAGACTTCAGCACCCCTCGAAGAATAGGGATGTTTTCTTATGGTTCTGGTTGTTGTTCCGAGTTTTATAGTGGGGTGGTAAATCCCGAAGGTAAGCAACTGCAAGCTAAACAAAATATATCAGCCCAGTTAGCAGACCGTTATGCTTTAAGTATGGAAGAATATGAGCAGTTACTCTATCACAGTAGTGCAGTTGCTTTTGGTACTAGAAACGTCACCTTAGACTACCAACTTTTCCCTGGTGTCTGGGAAAAGATAGCAGGTAAGGGTCGATTAGTCTTAAGAGCAATCAAGGAATTTCATCGAGAATACGAGTGGGTATAGTACCGCTGCGCGGAAGTAACAAGTAATAAGTAACAAGTAATAAGTAAGAATGGTTATGAAGTAAAGATTATATCGTTCTCAAACGGGTGGGTTATTTTTGCCGCGATGTACTAAGATTTTCCCTGGGTGATAACCATGAATACTGTATAAAAGAAAACAGAATAAAAGACAATAAGAGCCAAAAATCTGATAGCTTATAGCTAAAATATCCAGGTTGACAAATCATTGAGAAATTTATAATATGTACTACCAAACCCTAAAAATAAACCATCAACCTGCTGTACAAAGAATCCAGATTTATCGACCAGAAGCAAATAATAGTATCAATGAACAACTGACTCAAGAATTATTATCAGCCCTCCAAGCTGTTGAAGCTGAAGAAACTGTTAAAGTAGTGATTCTTGAAGGATTACCGGACGTATTTTGTACCGGGATGGACTTCCAAGCAATAGCCAATGGTGAACTGGTAGATACTAAAGTCAGTGCTTATGGTTACTACAACATCCTCAAACAGATGTCTCAAAGTAGCAAAGTGATTATCTCTCTTGTGCGTGGTAGAGTCCAAGCAGGAGGAGTAGGCTTTGTCGCGGCAAGTGATCTGGTTATTGCGGATGAAACCGTCACCTTTGTATTATCAGAATTACTATTTGGTTTATTACCCGCTTGTGTCTTACCATTCTTAATTCGTCGAGTGGGATTTCAAAAAGCCTATCGTTTATCCCTTACAACTCAACCAATTTCTGGCTCAGAAGCCTATAACTGGGGTTTAGTCGATGAATATGGCAGCAATCTTGATAAGTTAATTAGTCAATATATTCGGCGTTTAAGATATTTACCCTCATCTGGGGTTAAGGAATTAAAAGACTATATGAATAAGTTATGGATTATTCAGGAAGAAACTCAGAATCTAGCCGCCAACAAGTCTGCTGAACTCTTAGGTGACCCAACGATTCAAGGAAAAATTAAACAATTCGCGAAAGAGGGGGTTTACCCATGGCAAAGCTGAATTTGAATCGGGGCTTAGGAACTAGCAACTCTGAGGTAGTACAACTGGCAGAGTTGGGTAATGGCATTGTGCAAATTACGATGAAGGATGAGAAGAACAGGAATAGTTTTTCTCGAAAATTTATTGATAAGTTGTTTCAATGTTTTGAGTCAGTTAGTCAAAATCCGACTTATCAAGTGGTAATCCTAGCAGGAACTAGTCATTACTTTTCCACCGGTGCTACTCAGGAACAGTTACAATCAATCTTCAGAGAAGAAATTAAATTTACTGATTTCTATGAAATATTAACTTTAGCTCTCGATTGTCCGATACCAGTCATCGCTGCGATGGAAGGTCATGCTTTGGGAGGTGGTTTAAATTTAGGTCTATATGCCGACTTTATCGTGTTGAGTCGAGAAAGTTTTTACGCCAATAACTTAATGAAATATGGCTTAACCCCAGTCGGCTCAACCTCATTCATCTTACCCAAGAAACTAGGGGCAGAGTTGGGGCAAGAAATGATTTACACTGGTAGGCAATATCGTGGGGCAGAACTAGCTCAACGAGGTATTCCTTTTCCTGTTTTACCGAGAAAAGAAGTACTCAAATACGCTCACAAGCTAGCGAAGGAAATTGCTGAAAAACCTAGATTATCTCTACTAGCTTTGAAAGAAAATTTAACCGAGGAAATCCGCTCTAAATTACCAGCAGTGGTAAGCCAAGAGCTAGAGATGCATGAAAAAACCTTCCAGCAGGCAAAGCTAGCAAATCAAGAAATACCTAAAACCACTAGTCAACCAGTTCAACTAAAAATAGCTAGTTATGGCTCATTAAAGAATTTAACTTGGGTATCTTTGGGGCATCAAAGTCCTGGAGTTGGTGAAGTCAAGGTTCAAATCCAAGCTGTACCAGTCAATTTCCGAGATATCCTCAATGCTCTTGGTATGCTGGAAGGGCATAACCAAACCAAGCTTGGCATTACCAGTGTAGAATATCTCACCTTTGGTTTTGAAGCTGTAGGCGTTATCGTTGCTGTTGGATCAGAGGTATCCCAATGGCAAATTGGCGATGAAGTGATGGTAATCGGCTGCCATGATGCCTTCAGTAGCTTTATTATCTGTTCACAAAATAAGCTAATAGCTAAACCTTCCAATCTCAAGTTAATAGAGGCAGCGACAATTCCGATTCCTTTTTTCACCGCCTATCACGGGTTGCATAACTTAGCTAAACTTCAGTCAGGAGAAAGAGTATTAATTCATGCTGCTTCAGGAGGAACCGGACAAGCAGCAGTTCAGTTAGCTCAATTTTGGGGTGCAGAAGTATTTGCTACAACTAGCCCCCAGAAAATGGCTGTGCTCCAGGAACAGGGAGTTAAGCATGTGATGAACTCTCGAACTACCGAATTTGCCAAGGAGCTAAGGGAACTCACTCAGGGGCAGGGAGTGGATGTGATCTTCAATAGCCTGACTCATGGAGAATACATTCATAAAAATCTAGATGTTCTTGCTTTAGGGGGACGATATATTGAAATTGGCAAAAAGAACATCTGGAGTCATGCTCAAGTTGCTCAAAAACGACCAGATATTCAATATTTTCCGTTTGATTTACTAGAAGAATTTGAGACAAATAACCTATTATATTCCCAGATTGAGCAAAATTTAGTAAGATACTTCGAGTATGAAAAACTGCATCCATTAACTTACCAAACATTTCCGAGCGAAAATATTGTCGAAGCCTTCCGCTATCTACAGCAGAGTGAGCATCTAGGCAGGGTAGTGGTGACCATGTCAGAAGTTTCTCACAAAGAATTATCTAATTATCGGTTACCTAATAAGAAACAGATGGATCAGCAAGAAGAACTACTAAACCAATTGCAGTCTGGTCAAATTTCTTTAGAGAATGCTGAAGAACTGTTACTGAAAATTACGCAAGAAGAACCACCAGGGGAAGCCATTCAGGAGCAGCAAGTTACAAGTGCTCTTATTAAGGAGCCTATTGTTAATAAATCAGAAGAAATATTATCTTTACTGGGTTCAGGAGAAATATCTATAGAAAATGCTGAAAGTTTATTATTAGGATCACAATCAGAATTAGAAGTCACAAAAAACGATAATAATAGAACAACCTCAGATCAGAATACAGATATAGCAATCATTGGCATCTCCTGTCGCTATCCAGGAGCCAAAAATTATCAAGAATTTTGGGTAAATTTAAAGAATGGAGTTGATAGTGTAACAGAGCCTCCCCCCGGAAGATGGGAAGGACAAAATTGGTATCATCCAGACCCTGAACATCCGGGTACATCCTATTGTAAGTGTGCTGGGTTTATAGATGATATAGACAAATTTGACCCTTCATTCTTTCAAATTTCCCCGGGAGAGGCTCAGTTTATCGAACCTCAACAAAGAATCTTTTTAGAAGAAGCTTACCACGCTATTGAAGATGCTGGCTATGCTCCTGATTCTCTTAAAGGCAGACAATGCGGAGTCTTTGTTGGAGCTGTCAAGAGTGATTATAGCAAATTGTTATCAGATGCCGACTTAGGGACTCATCGACTGGCTTTATCAGGGAATCAACTATCGATCGTACCAGCAAGAATAGCCTATTTCCTGGATCTTAGAGGACCAGTAATGGCAGTTGAAACTGCTTGCTCTGCCTCATTAGTTGCTGTTCATCAAGCTTGCGAAAGCATTAAACAGGGAGAGAGTGAGTTAGCAATTGCCGGTGGTATCCACACCATGCTCACCCCAGACTTCCAAATACTGTCGAGTCAGTTTCAAATGATATCGGGGGCAGGACGTTGTAAAACGTTTGATGCGGAAGCCTCCGGTACAGTTTGGAGTGAAGGTTGTGGTGTTCTCTTACTCAAAAGCTATGAGCAAGCAGTTCGAGATCAAGACCATATTTATGGAGTAATCAAGGGTACAGGCATCAATTATGATGGCAATACCAATGGCATTAGTGCCCCTAGTAGCCAATCTCAAACCCGTTTAGAAGAAACAGTTTATCAAAAATTTGGGATTAATCCAGAAACTATCAGTTATGTAGAGGCTCATGGTACAGCAACATCTTTGGGAGATCCCATTGAGGTCGAAGCTTTAACCGAAACCTTTTCTCAGTGGACTAACCGAAAACAATTTTGTTCAATTGGCTCGGTAAAGACTAATATTGGTCATGCCTCAACTGCTGCTGGGGTTTCTGGTTTAATTAAGACAATTTTGTGCCTCAAACATCAGAAATTGGTTCCCTCGTTACATTTTAATCAACCTAATCCCCATATTGACTTTGCCAATAGCCCTTTCTATATCAACACAGAATTAAAAGATTGGGAAGTGAACGAAGGTAAACCCAGGCGAGCTGCCGTCAGTTCTTTTGGCTTTAGTGGCACTAATGCTCATATCGTTATTGAAGAAGCACTAACAGAAGGCAACAGGCAACAGGCAACAGGCAACAGTGAAGATTACAGCAAAGGCAACAGGCAACAGGCAACAGGCAATAGTAACGATTATTTAGAACGTTCAGTTCATCTGTTAACACTGTCAGCAAAAACTGAAACTGCTCTTGCTGAACTAGTTGGTAGTTATCAAAATTATCTAAAAACTCATCCAGAATTAGGGTTGGTTGACATCTGCCATACAGCTAATATAGGACGTACTCACTTCAACCATAGATTAGCTGTTGTCGCCGAGAACCAGCAAGAATTAGTCGAAAAACTCCAACAACACCAACTGCAAGAAGAAGTAGCAGGAATTATTTCAGGAGAAATCGACAAAACGGCAGCAGACAAAATTGCCTTCCTATTTACAGGACAAGGTTCCCAATATGTGAACATGGGAAGGGAGTTGTATCAACAATCACCAACTTTCCGTGAAGCGATTAACCAATGTGAGGATATTCTCAGTAGAGTAGAAACCTTCCAGGAAATTTCATTACGAGAAATTCTCTATCCAGCAGATAACTCATCAGATTCCTCCCTACTCAACCAAACAGCTTATACCCAGCCCTGCCTATTTGCTATCGAATACGCCCTATGCCAACTCTGGCAATCCTGGGGCATTAAACCAGATGCAGTTATGGGTCACAGTGTCGGAGAATATGTAGCTGCTACTGTAGCCGGAGTATTTAGTTTAGAAGATGCCTTGAAACTCATTGCCGCTAGGGGAAGGTTGATGCAGCAATTACCTGCTGGTGGTGAAATGGTTTCAGTTATGGCATCAGAATCAAAAGTCCTAGAGACATTGAAAACGATGTCCCTGGGAGACAAAGTAGCTATTGCCGCCATCAACGGACCCCAAAGTATCGTAATTTCTGGGGAGTCTCAAGCAGTAAGAGCGATCGCAACTAACTTAGAATCAGCCGGAATCAAAACCAAACAACTACAAGTATCCCATGCCTTCCATTCCTCTCTAATGGAACCAATGCTGGCAGAGTTTGAAGCAGTAGCTAAAGAAATAACCTATGAACAGCCAAGGATACCACTGATATCCAATGTTACTGGCAAACTGGTGGGAGAGGAGATTACCTCTGCAGAATATTGGGTAAATCATGTGCGCCAACCAGTACGGTTTGCCCAGAGTATGACAACTCTGCATCAGGAAGGCTATGAGTTATTCCTGGAAATCGGACCCAAACCAATATTACTAGGTATGGGGCGTCAATGTTTTCCAGAAGAAGTTGGTGTCTGGCTACCCTCATTACGTCCGGGAGCAGAAGTATGGCAGCAGATGTTCTCTAGTTTGGGACAGTTATATGTAGAGGGAGCCAAAGTAGATTGGCGAGGATTGGAGCAAGATTATCCTCGTCAGAAGCTGGCATTACCGACATATCCCTTCCAACGAGAAAGGTATTGGGTAGAAACAGCTAAGAGTGGAAAAACTATCTCAACAACCAAACTCCATCCTCTGATTAATCAAAAGTTTCAATCTCCCTTAGCACAAGGAATCTTTTTTGAGTCCCACTTTAGCACCACTACCCTGCCATTTTTAGCAGATCATCTTATATACGACCAAGTGGTAGTTCCTGGTGCCAGTCACATCTCCCTATTGTTAGCAGCTGCATCTTTAACCTTTAATACAACTAAATGTCAACTAGAAGATATTCTCTTTCCCCAATCTCTAACAATTCCAGAGCAAGGGGTCCGAAATGTTCAGGTAGCTTTGACACCACAGGAGAGCTCCTATTCATTTCAAATGATTAGCTTTGAAGACTCTTTGGACGCACAAACCAATGAAGTGTCAAACAATGGTAATCAAGTCAGTTCTTGGGCTGTTCATGCTACAGGAAAATTAGCTATTGCTAAAGCAAAGCAATCACTAGTATCTCTAGAAGAGATTCAATCTCGATGTTGTCACAAAATAGATAATACAGAAATTTACCAATATCTCTGGGATAGACAAATTAAATTAGGACAGAGTTTTCGCTGGATTGATCAAGTCTGGTTGGGAGAGGGAGAGGTTCTTTGTCAAATGAAAGTACCCCAAACTGTTCTGGATGCAAGTAAGTATCAACTACATCCGGCTTTGCTCGATTCGTGCTTGCAATCAATTATTGCATTTAACTTAAGTGTACCCGATGATAAAAAGGAAACCTTTGTTCCGTTCAGTGTAGAAAAATTTACTTTCTATAATCCCCCTCAGGCTGGATTGCTTTGGTGCTATACTAGTAGATCGAAAGACCAACAATCAGCAGCAAAATTCAAAGCAGATGTACAAATATTTGACCAAGATAGACAGTTACTAGCTCAAGTCACTGGTTTTGAGTGTAGGAGAGCCAATCCAGAAACCTTCCTGAGTACTTTGGGTTCAGACTTAAGTAATTGGTTTTATCAAATCAACTGGCAAGCCCAACCCCGACCCTCAACTTCCCCACCTCAGGAAAATCAAACGGGTAATTGGTTAGTCTTTGCCCTCACTAGCAAATTAGCAGAGCTAATTGGTAAGGAGTTACACAAAAAGGGGCACAACTGTATTTGGGTATCTCCAGGTTCAGAGTACCAACAATTAGATGATCAGCATTATCAAATCAACCCCACTGTTGCTGAGCAATTCCCACAACTGCTGCAAGACAATCCTAATATCAAAGGCATTGTGCATTTATGGGGCGTCAATGAAGCAACAAATGAATCTTTGAGTGAGTTAGAAAAAGCCCAAGAACTAGGTTGTGCTACATTACTCCATTTAGTGCAAGGCTTGCTTCAAGTAGGACTAACCCAGGTAGTGCCGATGTGGTTAGTCACTCAAGGAACTCAGAGTGTCTTAGCTGAAACAGAAGTTGTGCAACCTCAACAAGGCTCTCTCTGGGGACTAGGGCGAGTTATTCGCTTGGAACATCCAGAATTAACTTGTTACCAAGTTGACTTAGACGCTAAATCTTCTGTTACTGAAACTATCCCTATATTAGCAAATGAACTTTTGTTTAATAGTCAGGAAGACCAAATCGCAATTCGTAAGGGAACTCGTTATGTAGCCAGATTAGTACAACAACAAAAGCAGAAGCTAAGCTCACAACAATTGCCCATATCAGAAGGCCAACCATTGAAAAAGTCAATTCAACCAGAAGCCAGTTATTTGATTACAGGAGGATTAGGAGCCTTAGGATTGGAAGTTGCTCAATGGATGGTAACCGAAGGAGCCAAGCATCTAGTCTTAACCGGACGTCGTGCTCCCAATGCAACAGCACAAAAAGTCATAGTGGAGTTAGAAACAGCCGGAACATCTGTGAGTGTTTTGTTAGGGGATGTTTCTGCACAAGAAGATATGGCAAAAATTTTCCAGCAGATGCGGGCATCATTACCACCACTAAAAGGAGTAATTCATGCTGCGGGAGTGTTGGATGACGGGATACTGCGAAACTTGAGTTGGCAGCGGTTTAACAAAGTGATGGCACCAAAGGTGCAAGGGACTTGGCATTTGCATCAACTTACCAAAGATTTACCCTTAGACTTCTTTGTGTGTTTCTCGTCGATGGCTTCGGTGTTGGGGAATTCTGGCCAAGGTAGCTATGCAGCAGCCAATGCTTTTATGGATGCAGTAGCTCACTATCGTGGCGGTATAGGATTACCGGGATTGAGTATCAACTGGGGAGCCTGGGCATCAGCTGGCATGGCAGCTAGTTTGGATAGTCTCAATCAGCAACGGCTTGATGCCATTGGCATGAGTGCCATCGAACGAGAAAGGGGAATGCAGGCATTGGGTTCATTATTATCCGACTCTCCCAGCCAAGTTGGGGTGTTCCCCATTAATTGGTCAAAGTTTGTCAGCCAACTATCAGGTGGGCACAAGATACCATTCCTAGAGGCTTTGATTTCCACTGAGCCATCTTTAACCCAAAAGTCATCATTTTTGTTGGAGTTCGAGGCGACAGTTCCCAGTGAACGTCGTTCTTCATTAGTAGATCACGTCCGTCATCAAGCAGCTCTGGTGTTAGGAATAAACAATCCTGAATCAATTTCGTTAGAAACAGGCTTTTTTAACTTGGGCATGGATTCTTTGAACTCTGTTGAGTTAAGGAAGAAGTTGCAAACTAGTTTAGAGTGTTCGCTACCATCAACTGTAGCTTTTGATTATCCGACAGTAACGAAGCTAGTAGATTATTTAATTGAGAGTGTTTTAGAGCAAGAGTATTTTGATACTGTAGCTAGTGCAACAATAGAAGCTCCCAATGATGAAAAACAAGAAGATTTATTATTAAATAAGACAAAAGAGCTTTCAGAAGAAGAATTAGAAAAAATGATTAACCAAAAATTTAATTTGCTTATTAATGAATAAAGTTAAAGTAAACTAGAGAAATTATGAAAAATTCATCCCATGACAATGAACAACTAACTCCTTTGCAAAAATCGTTTTTGCTAATTGAACGATTGCAGGCGAAGCTGGATATCCTGGAAAAATCACAAAGTGAACCAATTGCGATCATTGGTATGAGTTGTCGTTTTCCGGGAGGTGCATCTAACCCAGAAGCATTCTGGAATGTCTTACAACAGGGAGTGGATACTATTAGTGAAGTTCCACCGGATCGATGGAGTCTGAATAATTACTACGACCCTGATCCAGAAACTCCTGGAAAAATGTACACCCGTTATGGTGGCTTTATTGAACAACTAAAGGAGTTTGATGCCTCTTTCTTTCAAATTTCTGCCAAAGAAGCAATTTCTCTAGATCCTCAACAGCGCCTACTATTAGAAGTTACTTGGGAAGCTCTTGAACAGGGAGCACAAAATCCTGAACTATTAGCAGGAACGCAAACAGGTGTATTTATCGGTATTTGTAGTAATGACTATGGCCAACGCATAATCAGCGGAGGACATAAAGAAATTGATGCCTATATGGGTAGTGGTAATTCCCACAGTACCGCATCAGGGCGACTCTCTTACATTCTGGGACTCAAAGGGCCAAGTTTAGCAGTGGATACAGCTTGCTCTTCTTCGTTAGTAAGTGTCCATTTGGCTTGTTCGAGTCTGAGGAACCAAGAGTGCAATTTAGCTCTTGCAGGAGGAGTCGCTAGACTGATTTCCCCAGAGTACAGCATCACCTTTTCTAAAGCTCGAATGTTATCTGTTGATGGTCGTTGTAAGACTTTTGATGCAACAGCTGACGGATATGTTCGTGGTGAAGGATGCGGTATATTTGTACTTAAGCGTTTATCAGATGCTCTGGCAGATGGAGACAATATCCAGGCGGTGATTCGTGGTAGTGCTATTAACCAAGATGGTCATACCAGTGGTTTAACGGTTCCTAATGGTCCGTCTCAAGTAGCTGTTATCCGTCAAGCTTTGAAAAATGGTGAGGTAGATCCAGCAAGAGTTAGTTATATTGAAGCTCATGGTACAGGCACTTCTCTGGGAGATCCCATAGAAGTGGGAGCAATAGGAACGGTATTTGGAAAAACTCACTCTCAAGAACAACCTGTAGTCATTGGTTCAGTTAAAACCAATATAGGTCACTTAGAGGGAGCAGCAGGAATAGCAGGTTTAATTAAGGTAGTCCTGCAACTACAAAATCAAAAAATAGTACCCTCACTACATTTTAATAATCCTAATCCTTATATTAATTGGTCTGAATTACCAATACAAGTATCAACTAAGCATACCCCTTGGCAAACCAATGGGAAAAGTCGCATTGCGGGAGTGAGTTCCTTTAGTTTCAGTGGTACAAACTCTCATATAATCTTAGAAGAAGCGCCAGTCAAATCTAAAATTCAAGATAATTTAGAACGTTTGGTTCATCTATTAACGCTATCAGCTAAAACTCAAAAAGCTCTTGATGAGTTGGTTAGTGCTTATCAATGTTATCTCCCAACTCATCCGGAATTAAGGGTGGCTGATATCTGCTATACAGCTAACACCGGACGTTCCCATTTCAACCATAGACTAGCAATTGTTGCTTCTAACCAACAAGAATTGGTTGAAAAATTACAACAGCACCAAGAAGAAACAGAAGTAGCAGGAATCTACTCGGGAGAACTGATAGATAACGCCACAGTAGCAAAAATCGCGTTCCTATTCACAGGACAAGGTTCACAATACGTCAATATGGGAAGGGACTTGTATCAACAAGCACCAACTTTCCGGGACGCGATTAACCAATGTGAGGAGATTCTCAAGACTGTAGCAACATTCCAGGAACAATCATTACGAGAAATCCTCTATCCAGCGGATGACTCATCAGATTCTTCCCTACTAGACCAAACAGCTTACACTCAACCATGCCTATTTGCCCTAGAGTATGCCCTATGCCAACTATGGCAATCCTGGGGCATTAAACCAGATGTGGTCATGGGTCATAGTGTTGGAGAATATGTAGCTGCTACTGTAGCCGGAGTATTTAGTTTAGAAGATGGTTTAAAACTCATTGCTGCCAGAGGCAGATTAATGCAGAAATTACCTGCTGGTGGTGAAATGGTTTCAGTGATGGCATCAGAATCAAAAGTCCTAGAGACATTGAAAACGATGTCTCTGGGAGACAAAGTAGCCATAGCAGCCATCAACGGACCCCAAAGTATCGTAATTTCTGGGGAGTCTCAAGCAGTAAGAGCGATCGCAACTAACCTCGAATCAGCTGGAATCAAAACCAAACCACTACAAGTATCCCATGCCTTCCATTCTCCTCTGATGGAACCAATGCTGGCAGAATTTGAAGCAGTAGCTAAAGAAATAACCTATGAGCAGCCGAAGATACCACTGATATCCAATGTTACTGGTAAACTTGTAGACTCGGAGATTACTTGTGCTGAATATTGGGTAAATCATGTCCGGCAACCAGTGCGGTTTGCCCAGAGTATGACGAATCTGCATCAGGAAGGATATGAGTTATTCCTGGAAATTGGCTCTAAGCCAATCTTACTTGGCATGGGGCGTCAATGTCTACCAGAAGGAATTGGTATGTGGTTGCCCTCATTACGTCCGGGAGTGGATGAATGGCAGCAGATGCTCTCGAGTTTAGGACAATTATATTTACAGGGAATCAAAGTAGATTGGATAAGATTTGACCAAGATTATGTGCGTCAGAAGATCGCATTGCCAACATATCCCTTCCAACGAGAGAAGTATTGGATAGAGCATCCTGAAGATACAGACCAAACGACAAAACAGTTATTGGTTACAAGCTCTTCTCCTGTGACTGAACTCCTAGATAGAGCAGATTACCAACAGTTGACAGCAATGTTGTCAGAAAATGGCTCCTTGACAGCAGTGGAAGTCGTGCAGCAACTGATTCACCACCATCAAAAAGCACTGGCAAAAAAGATTCTCAAAGATTGTTTCTATCAGATAGAGTGGCAGGTCAAGCCTTCAGCCCTAGCTCCAGAAACTCCTCCCCAGCTTGGTCAATGGTTGATTATCGAGGGTGAAGTAGGTTTGACTCAAAAGTTAGCGGAGCAATTCAAGCAACAACGACAGAGCTGCCAGATTGTGGAGAAACTCCCTCAAGACTACTCACAACTATTGCAGCAGATTCAACAAGAAACTGAGCTGCCCTTGGTAGGAATTGTTTATTTTACCCCTGAAGAAGTCCCTTCTCCAACAGCAACTAATTGCCAAAGTTTATTATTACTAATACAAGCCTTACTTCAAGAAGAATCTTCAACTCCAGCAAAAGTCTGGGTAGTTACGACAGGGGCAGTAGCTTTAGGAGAGCATCCTATATCTGTGACTCAGGCACCTGTGTGGGGACTAGGCAAGGTTGTATCACTCGAACACCCAGAGTTGTGGGGAGGATTAATCGATCTAGAACCCAATAGCACTGTAGAAACTCAAATAAAATGCCTTCTAAGAGAACTACTGAACCCTGATGCCGAAGACCAAGTGATATACCGTGGGGCAGAACGTTATGTTCCCCGCTTAGTTTCCAGTTCTCTTTCTACCTCAAAGATATTTAAAACGGAGCCAACAGGGAGCTATCTGATCGCAGGTGGATTGGGAAGCTTGGGACTGAAAGTGGCAGATTGGCTAGTTCAACAGGGAGCCCGTCATCTGATTCTGCTCAGTAGGAGGGGGCTGACAGAGGAAGCTAAACCAGCTGTGGCAGCGCTGCAAAAGGCAGGGACTAAAGTTGATGTCCTAGCAGCAGATGTAGCAGAACTAACAGATATGGAGCGAGTCTGGCAGCAGATTCAAGCTGAGGGGAAACCTCTGAAAGGGATTATTCATGCGGCAGGAGTAGCAAGAGTAGATACTCTAGAAGAACTGACCCAGAAAGCATGGGAAGCAGTGCTACGCCCCAAAGTAGAGGGGGGATGGAATCTACATCAGCTATCTCAAAGTGAGGATCTAGATTTCTTTGTCTGCTTCTCTTCGATTGCTTCAGTTTGGGGCTCCCGAGGTCAAGGTCATTATGGAGCAGCGAATCAATTCCTAGATGAGCTGATGCATTATCGTAGTTCCCTAGGCTTACCAGGATTAGCTATTAATTGGGGACCATGGGCAGGGGGTGGTATGGCTACAGCAGAAGCTCAAGAGTGGCTAGCTCAAACTGGAGTAGAAGCCCTGTCACCAGAATTGGCGATTTCTGCCTTAGAACACCTGATGTCTACTGACCAAGTTCAGGTTACAGTTAGTCGCAGTGACTGGTATCGCTTCAAAGCTATGTATGCCGTTAAACGTCCTCGCCCACTCCTAGAGCTCATAGCTATTCCGACTGAAGAGGTTGAGGTTAAGGCCGATATAGCTCCTAGTTTACGACAAAGGTTGGAGGCTGTAACGGAAAGTCAGAGGGGAGATTTGCTGCGACAAGCACTACAAGAGGAAGTCGCCTTGGTCTTAGGTTTACCCATCACCAAAAAACCAAGCCCAGAAGTAGGATTTTTTGAGATGGGAATGGACTCGCTCATGGCGGTAGAGTTACAGAACCGACTGAGTAAGCTTTTGGGAGTGAATTTATCTTCAACTTTAACTTTTGATTTTCCCAACATTGAAAAGTTGGAGAAATATATAATTAACCAGCACCTTATCAAAGTTGGTTTGTTTAAGAGTGAAACTGAACAATCTCAACAAGAAGGCAACTCATTTGAAGCAAACCTTCCAACTGAGCTCAAGCAATCATCTAATCATTTACATGAACCAATTGCCATCATTGGCATGAGTTGTCGGTTTCCCGGAGGAGCATCTGACCCAGAAAAGTTTTGGCAATTGTTGCAAGGAGGAATCAGTGCGTGCTCAGAAATCCCACGAGAGCGATGGGACATTGAAGCCTACTACGACCGAGATCCAGATGCTTCCGGTAAGATGCTCACCCGTTATGGACACTTTGTAGAGCATGTTGACCAATTTGATCCAAGTTTTTTCGGGATGTCCCCCCGTGAAGCTGTGGCAATGGATCCCCAACACCGTCTACTTCTTGAGGTAAGTTGGGAGGCATTAGAACGAGGTGGGCAGGTACTAGAGCGCCTGTCAGAAGCCTCTGTTGGTGTGTTTGTAGGTAATGATGGTCATGACTATGAACAGTTAGTCCAGCAGCACTTACAGCAGGAGCCAGATAGTTCATTAATTACCTACGCAGGAACAGGTAATGCTTTATCCAATGCTGCAGGTCGTTTGGCTTATACCTTTGGCTTCACTGGACCAACAGTAACAATTGACACTGCCTGCTCGTCATCTCTAGTGGCAATTCATCAAGCCAGCAACAGTTTGCGACTGGGAGAATGTCAGATGGCTTTGGCAGGAGGAGTGAAACTACACCTGACCCCATCCTCCTATATTGGAGTTTCTAGAGCCAGAATGATCTCAGGCGATGGGCAGTGTAAGACCTTTGATGTCTCAGCGGATGGTTATGGACGGGGAGAGGGCTGTGGTATGGTGCTGCTCAAGCGTCTGAGTGATGCACAGCGTGATGGAGACCAGATTTTAGCACTGATTCGGGGTAGTGCAGTTAATCAGGATGGACCAAGTAGTGGGTTAACAGTGCCCAATGGACAGTCTCAACAAAAATTAATCAAGCAAGCTCTAGCTCAAGCACAGATCAAGCCTAGTGAAATCAGTTATTTGGAAGCTCATGGCACGGGGACATCCTTGGGAGACCCGATAGAAGTAAATGCAGCAGTGGCAGTGCTGGCAGAGGAGCGCACTCCAGAATTTCCCTTGTGGATGGCCTCGGTGAAGACGAACATTGGTCATTTAGAAGCAGCGGCGGGAGTATCGGGACTAATTAAGGTAGTCTTATCGCTACAGCATCGACTCCTGCCAGCCCATTTGCACTTACACCAGCCCAATCCCAAGATTGACTGGCAGCCTTGGCTACAAGTACCACAGCAACTGACACCATGGGAGGCATCTGGTCGTCGGTTGGCTGGAGTAAGTTCCTTTGGATTCACGGGGACAAATGCCCATGTGGTGCTGGAGGAAGCACCATCTCTACGAGAAAGCCCTCAGATAAAGCGGGAAAGACCATTGCAGATATTGGTGTTATCCGCCAAGAGTGAAGAGGCATTGCTTCAGCTAGGCCACAGCTACTCTCAACACCTGGAGAGCCATCCAGAGCAAGAGCTGGGGGATGTCTGCTTTACAGCCAACACGGGAAGGTTGTCATACAATCATCGGTTGAGTGTGGTAGTGGCGACAACAACAGAGTTGCAAGAGAAACTAAGTGCTTTCGGCACAGGGGAAGAGATAACTGGACTGGTGAGTGGGGTAATCAGTGGTAGTGAGTCCCCCAAAGTGGCCATGTTATTCACGGGTCAGGGTTCTCAATATGTAGGCATGGCTCAACAACTGTATGAGACTCAGCCTACTTTCAGAAAGGCTCTAGAACAATGTGCGGAAATTTTGCAACCCTACCTCGACAAGCCTCTACTGGAAATGCTCTATGCCTCAGAAGCACAGGAGTCTGTCTTGGAACAGACCAATTATACTCAACCTGCTTTGTTTTCCCTAGAATACGCCTTGTTTCAACTATGGCAATCCTGGGGAATTAAACCAGATGTAGTCATGGGTCACAGCGTTGGAGAATATGTAGCAGCAACTGTAGCAGGAGTTTGGAGTTTAGAAGATGGCTTGAAACTAATTGCTGCCAGGGGAAGGTTGATGCAACAGTTGCCCAATGGTGGTGAGATGGTTTCCGTCATGACTGATGAGTTGAAGGTCACAGAGACATTGAAGGCAATGGCTCTTGGAGAGAAAGTTGCCATTGCAGCAATAAATGGACCCCAAAGTGTAGTAATTTCCGGAGAGTCTCAAGCAGTAAGAGCGATCACAACCAACCTAGAATCCGCAGGAATTAAAACCAAACAACTACAAGTATCCCATGCCTTCCATTCATCATTAATGGAACCGATGTTAGCAGAGTGGGGAACAGTAGCCGAGCAGATCACTTACCATCAACCAAGACTTCCCATAGTATCTAATGTTACAGGAACAACAACAGATGACAGCATAACCACAGCTCAATATTGGGTAAACCATGTACGTCAACCGGTAAGATTTGCCCAAGGTATGGAAGCTTTAGAAAAACTGGGCTCTGAAGTATTCCTAGAAGTCGGACCTAAACCAATACTGTTAGGGATGGGAAGGCAATGTCTACCAGAAGGAGTAGGTGTGTGGTTGCCATCATTGCGTCCGGGAGTAGATGAATGGCAGCAGATGCTCTTGAGTTTAGGACAATTATATGTACAGGGAGTCAAAGTAGATTGGTCAGGATTTGACCGAGATTATGCTCGTCAGAAAGTAACCTTACCCACTTATCCCTTCCAGCGAGAACGCTACTGGATAGAGGCTCTCAAGCCTGTTGTGCTATCAGGTCAACAAGTACATCCCTTGTTGGGGAGTAAGCTAGAGTTGGCATCGACGGGGCAGACAATCTACCACCAGCACATTAACCTGAGCAACCATCCGTGGATTGGCGATCACCGCGTCTACGACACAGCAGTGATTCCGGGTGTGAGTTACATAGCTATGACCCTAGCAGCAGTTGAGTTACCGGCGGCAGTTGAGGATGTCAACTTCCAACAACCACTGTTTCTAGTGGATACCAAAACCACACGGGAAACACAGCTAGTTATTCATCCCGCCAACGATGTCGGCAAACAACCTGTGGAAATTTTCAGTCGGGATGCTGCCAAGCAGGACGAATGGCGGCAACATGCTAGTATCACCCTTCAGGAGAATGCATCACGACTGCCCAGCCTCACTGTAGATATTTCTGCACTACGTGAGCAGCTACGACCACTGGAAACTGAGACTCTCACTGACCTTTATAGCAGTATATCCCTAGTTTATGGCCCAATGTTGCAGGCTGTCCGACAGGCATGGGTAGGTGAGGACACTGTCCTCAGTGAAATTGAAGTACCAAAGGCGCTGGCATTCCAGTTGGCTGGGGAAGCAATCCACCCAGTGCTAATTGATGCTTGCACACGCTTAACGGCAGATTTGTTCGAGCTCAGCTCCGAGTCAGGGGTGTTTTGGGCACCGTGGCAGGTCAAAGGTATGACGCTCTTGCGTCCAACACCACGACGCTTCTATGCTTATGTGGAGGAACCATCCCGCATTAACGAGCAGTTGCAGACGCGCTCCTATGACATCCATTTGTTGGATGAAACGGGTCAGGCGTTCGGTCGCATTGACGGTTTTACGGTTAAGCGAGCCCCGAGTCAGCTATTTCTGAAGAGTTTACAGCCAGATATCAGTAATTGGCTTTATCAACTACAGTGGCAACCCTCAGAGCTCAAGGAGACAGTTGCCTCCTTAGCAACATCAGATACCTGGTTGTTGTTTGTGCCTGAGGGAGCTTGGACAGAGCAACTTACAAGCTCTCTAGCCCAAAGTGGGCAGCAATTTATCGTGGTGTCAGCAGGAGAGGATTTCCGGTATCTGAGGGAACATCACTACCAAGTTTGTCCTACCCAAAAAGAATCTTTCCAACAACTGTTGGAAAAGCTGCTTGAGCAGGGCATTACTTTACAGGGTGTAGTTCACTTGTGGAGTCTGCTGAGTGACCAACAACAGTTGAAGCAAGCCCAAGAACTAGTCTGTGGCAGTACACTGCACTTAGTTCAGGCTCTAGTCGAAGTGCTCGATTCTCAAGTACCACCTCTGTGGCTGGTGACTCAGGGAGCTCAATGTGTAGCCGAGCAAACTACCATGCATGTGCAGCAATCCCCCTTATGGGGTCTGGGTCGGGTGATGGCGTTGGAGCACCCCGAGTTGAAATGCCACCGTGTAGACTTGGATCCAGAGAATGCCAACATTGCTGTAGGAATAAATATGCTACAGAAAGAGCTCTCTGCTCCTGACACTGAAGACCAGGTCGTTTATCGGCAAGGGCAACGCTATGTAGCAAGGCTAAACCGTTTTGTACCCCAACCTTCTGGGGAGCAACCTCAGCAACTCAAGCTCAGAGATTACGGCACTTTAGACAATCTTGTACTTCAACCTCAGCAGCGCCGCCAGCCTGAGGCGGGAGAAGTGGAGATTCAAGTCAGGGCAGTGGGTCTCAACTTCCGGGATGTGCTCACCGCTTTAGGTATGATGCAGGAATATACTCAGCATCTATTTGAAAGTGCTGATCAGGTAGTATTTGGTGGGGAATGTGCTGGTGTCGTGGTAGCTGTGGGAGCCGATGTCGAACACCTACAAGTGGGTGATGAGGTAGTTTCTACTCTAGCCATGGGATGCCTGGCTCACTATGTAACGATTCGGGCTGATTTATTACTACCTAAGCCCCAAAACTTGAGTTTTGAAGCGGCAGCAACTTTGCCTATAGCTTTTCTCACAGCTCACTATGGATTGAATCATTTAGCCCAACTACAATCTGGAGAACAAGTGTTGATTCATTCAGCTGCGGGGGGAGTGGGACAAGCAGCTGTTCAGTTGGCTCAATTCAGGGGGGCTAAGATCTTTGCAACAGCGAGTCCTCCGAAATGGAAGTTTCTGCAACAGCAGGGAATAGAGCAAATAATGAATTCCCGGACTTTGGAGTTTGCTGAGCAAGTAAAAACAGCCACTGAAGGCAGAGGAGTAGATGTGGTGCTCAACAGTTTCAATGGAGAGTACATTGCCCAAAGCTTTAAAGCGTTGGCTCGTGGGGGTCAATTTATTGAAATCGGCAAAATTAATATTTGGTCCCAGAGTCAAGCACAAGAGCACCGTCCAGATGCCAAGTATGAGGTTTTTGACCTGATGGAGATGGTGCGAGAGCAGCCTGAGCTACTGGCACAGCTATGGAGGGAACTGGGCACAGAGTTTGAAACAGGGAAGTTGCAACCTTTGCCACATCAAGTGTTTGAGTTAGGACAGGTGCAGGAAGCCTTCCGGTATCTGCAACAAGCACAGCAGATAGGGAAGGTGGTGATTGCTATCCCCCCATTGAAAGAAGAAAAGAAGGTAAAGATACAAGCAGAGGGTAGCTACCTAGTAACGGGTGGATTGGGAGCTTTGGGATTAGAAGTCTCGAAGTGGCTAGTGGACAAGGGTGCTTGTCACTTGGTATTGATGGGACGTCGTTCTCCTTCGGCTGAAGCACAAACAGCGATCTCAGAGTTGGAGGAGTTGGGGGTAAAGGTTAGTGTACAGCTTGCTGATGTTTCTAATGTCCAAGAACTATCTCAGATGATGGAGACAATTGCAGCAGAGTTGCCCAGGCTGCGAGGAGTGATTCATGCAGCAGGGGTGTTGGATGACGGGGTACTGCAAAAGATGAGTTGGCAGCAGTTTACCAAAGTGATGGCACCAAAGGTGCAAGGGACTTGGCATTTGCATCAACTTACCAAAGATTTACCCTTAGATTTCTTTGTGTGTTTCTCCTCAATGGCTTCGGTGTTGGGGAATTCTGGGCAAGGGAACTATGCCGCAGCCAATGCTTTTATGGATGCAATAGCTCACTATCGTCGTGGTATGAGATTACCGGGGTTGAGTATCAATTGGGGAGCTTGGGCAGCAGGAGGTATGGCAGCTAGTTTGGATAGTCTCAATCAGCAACGGCTTGATGCCATTGGCATGAGTGCCATCGAACCAGAAAGGGGAATGCAGGCATTAGAGTCATTGTTATCTGACTCTTCCAGCCAAGTCGGGGTATTACCCATTGATTGGTCAAAGTTTGCCAGACAACTACCCAGTGGACAAAAGATACCATTCTTAGAGGCTTTGATTTCGGCTGAGCCATCTTTAACCAAGAAGTCAGCATTTAGAGAGCAACTAGAAGCAGCAGCTTCAGATTCACCAGAGCAACAGGAAAACATCTTAATTGCTTATCTCAAAAATCAAACTGCTCAAGTGCTGGGCATGAAAAATACTCAACTAGATGTACAAAAACCTCTAAATACAATGGGTCTAGACTCTTTAATAGCCTTAGAACTAAGAAATCAGGTTCAAAGGGATATGGAAGTAGATATTCCGCTAGCATTCTTTATGGAAGAACTTACTATTATTGCCTTAGCAAATGAATTAAATAAGCAATTGAACCAAAACGAGCAAGAGCAAGCTAGTGAGCAAAATAATCAAGAAAAAATTGAGCAAAATAACTCCCAAAATAGTAACTGGATAGAGGTAGAACTATGAACGTAGTTGAATTTTTACAAAACCTTGCTTTCAAAGGAGTTAGGTTATGGCTAGATGGGGAAAATTTGCGAACTGGAGGTTCCCAGGAAATATTGACTCCAGATGCTATTACCCAACTTAAGCAGCACAAAACTGAAATATTACAGCTGCTGCAAGAACAACCAGATCTATTACAAGTCTATCCTCTGTCCTACGGTCAAAAAGGTCTACGATTTTTGTGGGAACTAGCACCACAGAGTTATACTTACAACTTGTCATTTGCCATGCGCATTTACTTCCCGGTAAATCCAGTTAGTTGGCAGCAAGTATTTGAGGAGTTAAGGGCACGTCATTCAATGTTGCGGAGTACCTTTCCAAAACTGGGTCAAGAACTTGTGCAACGGGTACATCAAAATCAACAATTAGACTTCTTAGAGATTGATGCTTCGAGTTGGAGTGAAGATGAGTTGTATGCCAAAGTAATTGAAGCTCATCGTCATCCCTTTGACCTGGCAACAAAACCAGTAATGCGGATCAGGTGGTTTAGCCACTCAGAACAAGACCATATCCTGTTGTTGACAATACACCATATCGCCTGGGATGGTTGGTCAGTAAATTTGATTATCAAGGAATTACCAAAAATCTACCAAGCTCAACAAGCGGGTGTGGAGCTATCTCTTCCTCAAATAGATAGCTCTTACCAAGATTACGTTAGTTGGCAAAGGCAATTATTAGCAGGCTCTGAAGGAGAGCGCCTTTGGAGCTACTGGCAACAAAAACTTGCAGGGGAGTTACCTGTGTTGAATTTACTCACAGATCGACCACGACCGCCAATACAAACCTATAATGGTGCTGCCTACCCTTTCAAGTTATCTGCCAAGTTAACGGAGCAACTCAAAGAACTGGCTCAAGAAGAAGGGGCAACTCTTTACATGACTCTATTAGCAACCTTTCAAATACTTCTATTTCGTTACACTAGTCAAGAGGATATCTTGGTTGGTTCTCCTACTTCCGGTAGAACTAGACCAGAGTTTGCACCTATTGTTGGTTACTTTGTCAATCAAGTAGTGATGAGGGCAGATTTGTCAAAAAATCCCTGTTTTAAAGACTTGTTGCTCCAAGTACGACAAACTGTGATCGGGGCATTTTCTCATCAAGATTATCCATTTTCTTTGTTAGTACAGCGGTTACAGTCGGAGCAAGATCCCAGCCGTTCACCTCTCTTTCAGGCTTACTTTCTACTACAAAAATCTCCAAAATCTCAAGATACACAAAAAATCTTATTTAGCAGTACGAAAACCTTGATAGATTGGGGAGGATTGGCAGTAGAACCTTTTGCTTTAGAGCAGTATGAAAGCCTGTATGATTTGACATTAGAAATGGTTGAAAATGACTTGTCTCTGCTGGGATTCCTCAAGTACAATACAGACCTATTTGATAAGCAGACTATGGCGAGGATGGTTAGTAATTACCAGACTTTATTAGCCGGGATTGTCGATAATCCCCAGCAAAGGGTTGGACAACTACCTTTGTTGGCGGATACACAGCAGCAGTTATTAGGGGAATGGAATAACACTGCTGTGGAATATCCACAAGACACATGTATCCATCAGTTGTTTGAAAATCAGGTCGAACTAACTCCAGATGCTGTGGCAGTGGTTTTTGGCAATCAACAGTTGACTTATAAAGAGTTGAACGAACAAGCCAATCAGTTAGCCCATTATCTACAGAGTTTCGGAGTAAAACCAGAAACGTTGGTAGGTTTGTGTGTAGAGCGCTCCATCGAAATGATGATCGGACTGTTGGGGATACTTAAGGCTGGAGGTGCTTATGTTCCCCTCGATCCCAGTTATCCCCAGCAACGGTTGGCTTATATGTTAGAAGATGCTGCTGTGCCCGTATTGCTAACAACAGAGTCATTATTGGAGTTTCTGCCCAAGCATAAGGCAGCAACAGTATGTGTAGATAGTGATTGGTCAAAGATCGCTTTACATTCTCACCGAAATCCTTTGAGCAGAGTTACTCCTGAGAATCTAGTTTATGTGATTTATACTTCTGGCTCTACAGGTAAGCCTAAAGGAGTTCAAATCCACCATCAGTCTTTAGTCAACTTCCTAGTATCCATGAATAGTTATCTGGGATTGACAAGCTTGGATACTTTCAATGCAATTACCACTATCTCATTTGATATTGCAGCGTTGGAACTTTATCTACCACTGATAGTAGGAGCATCAGTGGTAGTAGTCTCTCGTGAAATTGCTATGGATGGTAACAGACTATTACCTCAGTTATTACAGTCCGAAGCAACAGTGATGCAAGCAACTCCTGCTACTTGGAAAATGCTGTTGACTTCAGGCTTGTCTAATCACAAGTTGGGTATAAAATTATTGTCTGGTGGTGAAGCTTTACCAGCTCAATTAGCAGCTCAATTACTGCCAATCGGCATGGAAGTATGGAATCTTTATGGTCCGACAGAATCTACAATTTGGTCAACAATTCATCAAATAGGGAATAAACCACAACATGCTGAAGATAGTAATATCATTACACCAATTGGTCGCCCCATTGCCAATACCGAAATTTACATCCTAGATCAATATCTGCAACCTGTACCCATTGGAGTGCCGGGAGAACTACACATCGGTGGTATCGGTTTAGCGCGTGGCTATCTCAACCAACCAGAATTAACTCAAGAGAAATTTATCCCCAACCCTTTTGAGAGTTCACAAAGTCAAAGTCAAAGGTCAAGATTGTATAAAACAGGGGATTTAGCTCGATACTTACCTGATGGTAAGATTGATTATCTTGGTCGGATTGATAATCAAGTGAAGATTAGAGGGTTCCGCATTGAATTAGGAGAAATTGAATCAACATTAATTAAACACCCAGAGGTGCAAGAAGCAGTAGTAATTGCCTACTCCGATCAATTGAATGATAAGCAGCTTGCAGCCTATGTGATACCTCACTTTGAGCATCAATCCCTAAGTGAGCACGGATCTATGAATCAATCCCATAGTGATCAGCTATCCCTATGGCAACAAGTCTGGGATAATACCTACAAGCAAACTGCAATTGATCAAGACCCAAAATTCAATATTATCGGTTGGAGAGATAGCTATACAGGTCAGCCGATTCCGGAACAAGAGATGCGTCAATGGTTAGACTCGACAATTGAGCGAATTCTCTGTTTAAAACCTGAGCGTGTGTTAGAGATTGGTTGTGGCACTGGTATGCTGTTATTCCAGATTGCTCCACATACTACCAACTATTGTGGTACAGACATTTCCGACAAAGCTATTTTTTATATCGAGCAGCAGTTGAAAGCACTTGAGGGCAATTGGTCTCAGGTTAAGCTTTACAACCAACCTGCCCATGATTTTCAAGCTGTGGAGACAGAGACTTTCGATGCTTTGATCCTCAACTCAGTTGTCCAGTATTTTCCTAGTGTTGAATACTTAGTAGGGGTTTTGGAAAGGGCAGTAAAACTAGTGGAACCGGGTGGCTTTATCTTTGTCGGAGATGTGCGGAACTTGCGACTGCTGGAAACATTCCATACTGATCTAATACTGACCCAGGCTCCCGATGAGCTACCAGTAGAAGATTTATGGCAGCGAGTGCAAAAAAAATTAACAGAAGAAGAAGAATTGGTAATCGATCCAGCCTTTTTCCAAGCTTTGAAGCAGCATTTGCCCCAAATTGGCCAGGTAGAGATTCAGCTCAAGCGCAGTCGTGATGATAATGAGATTACCAAGTTCCGGTATGATGTGATTCTTCATGTAGGAAAAGAAGTTTTATCCCCAGTTAATCCTCAATTTTTGAATTGGCAGCAGGAGCAACTGACATTGCCATCTCTCCAGCAAATTTTGGCACAAAAACAGCCAGAGATGCTCACGATTAAAGATGTTCCCAATGCACGCCTCCAATCAAAAGTTGAACTCAACAAACTTCTGAAAAGAAAAGACGAATTTGTTACAGTAGGGGAGCTCCGAAAAGCGTTACCAAAAATTAATCTAGAACCAGGGATAGAGCCTGAAGACTTTTGGAGTTTGGGTGATGAGTCAGCTTATAGCATCTACATTACTTGGTCAGAGATTGAGACCAATGATTGCTACGACGTTATCTGTTGGCAAAAATCATCAGCCATAACTAATAACGAATTACCCCCACTATCCATAGAAAAGTACCAACAAAAACCCTGGCTTATTTACGGTAACAATCCTTTACAGAGTAAATTATCTAAGCAGATCATTCCCAAACTACGCAATTTTATCGAACAGAGTCTTCCTCAGTATATGCTTCCATCAGCTTTTGTGCTGTTAGGGTCTTTGCCCTTAACTCCCAATGGAAAGATAGACCGTAAAAAATTGCCCAACCTCAACATAAATAATCGCTCTGTTACTGAATATGTTGTGCCTAAAACTGCAACAGAACAACGGATTGCTGAGGTTTGGCAAGATGTTCTTCAAATAGAAAAAGTAGGAATTTATGACAATTTTTTTGAAATAGGAGGCAACTCTTTACTCTTGGTACAGGTAAGTAGCAAACTAAAAGAACTGCTCAATATAGAACTACAAGTAATCGAACTTTTGAAATATCCAAATATTTATTATTTGAGTCAGTATATTAAAGGAGAAACTATCACTAATGATGACTCAAATGAAGCACGTCATACTCGTAGTAACAACCTTAAAGACGGTAAAAGTATGAGCAAAAAAAGGCTAGAACGAAGACAAAATAATCGCTCTAGAAGACAACAAAAAGATTAATTAAGCTTATTTGAATTGATTGCATAATCGCTGCGCAATTCATTAATTAAAGTGAGTCTCAAAGGAGAAAGAAATGAATCAATACGATGCAGAAAATTTAATAGATGATTTAGGCATAGCAATTATTGCCATGTCTGGTCGTTTTCCACAAGCTGAAGACCTCAATCAATTGTGGCAAAACCTTAAAAATGGTGTTGAATCTGTATCCTTTTTCTCAGAGCAAGAATTGCTAGAGTCTGGCGTTAAAGTTGAGTTACTAAATAATCCTGACTACGTAAAGGCTCGTGCTGTAATTCCAGACATCGATCTGTTCGATGCTAATTTCTTTAGCTATAGTCCCAAAGAAGCTGAAGAAATGGATCCACAACATCGTTTGTTTCTTGAATGCGCTTGGGAAACAATAGAAAGAGGTGGTTATAATCCAGATACCTATGAAGGTTTAATAGGGGTTTATGCTGGTGTTGGCATGAACAACTACTTACTGACGAATCTTTATCCTAACCACGATCCTGATAATCCAGTGAACTCTTATCAGCTAATGATCAGTAGTGATAAAGATTACCTGGCAACTCGTGTCGCCTACAAGTTAAACTTAAGAGGACCTGCAATCAACGTTCAAACTGCTTGTTCAACCTCTTTGGTAGCTGTCCACCTAGCTTGTCAAAGTTTACTCAATGGAGAATGTGATCTGGCTCTTGCTGGTGGTGCCTCTATCCATATTCCCCAGAAAGCCGGACACTTATATCGAGAAGGAATGATTCTATCTCCTGACGGCCACTGTCGAACTTTTGATGCCAAAGCCAAGGGTACAATACCAGGTGATGGTTGTGGGATTGTACTTCTCAAGCGACTCAATAGTGCGATCGCAGATGGTGATTCTATTCAGGCAATTATTAAGGGATCGGCTATCAATAATGATGGCTCTTTGAAAGTGGGCTACACTGCGCCTAGTATAGAAGGCCAAGCTGCTGTGATTGCAGACGCTCAAGCTCTTGCTGAAGTAGAGCCGGAGACAATTTCATACATAGAAGCTCATGGCACAGGCACAGAACTGGGAGATCCTGTGGAAATCGCTGCTTTGACCAAGGCTTTTAGGTATAGTACGCCAAAGAAGGGTTTCTGTGCTATTGGTTCCCTGAAAAGTAATATGGGTCATTTAGATGCAGCAGCAGGAGTAGCAGGACTGATCAAAACTGTTTTAGCTCTCAAACATAAATTACTGCCCCCAACGCTACATTTTGAACAACCTAACCCCAAAATAGATTTTGTTAACAGTCCTTTTTATGTCAATACCACTCTTTCTGAATGGAAAACTAATGGAACTCCTCGCCGAGCAGGGGTTAGTTCCTTTGGGATTGGAGGAACAAACGCTCATGTAATCTTGGAGGAAGCGCCGGAACCAATTAAGAAAGCAAATTTCTCAGATCTTCCAGTTCATCTATTAACCCTCTCAGGCAAAACCCCAGAAGCGCTTACACAACTAGTCAGCCGTTATGAAAACTATCTTGAAACTCATCAAGAATCAGCAATTGCCGACATCTGTTATACGGCTAATACAGGACGTGCTGATTTCAACCATCGCCTAGCTGTTATTGTTTCCAATCAACAAGAACTACTAGAAAAATTAAAAGCTCACCAAGCAACAGAACCAGTAACAGAAATTTTTTCTGGAGAAATACCTGAGACTAGTATAGCACAAGTAGCCTTCCTCTTTACAGGTCAAGGTTCTCAGTACGTGAACATGGGCAAGCAATTGTATGAAACGCAACCAGTTTTCCGTCAAGCGATGGACGAGTGCAGCCAAATACTAGAACCATTACTAGAAAAGTCCCTTTTAGAAGTTATTTATCCTCAAAATCCAGAAGATATTGAAGCCTCATCTCTACTAGCTCAAACTTATTACACCCAACCCGCCTTATTTGCTATTGAATACGCTTTAGGTCAATTATGGCAATCCTGGGGCGTCAAACCAGATGTCGTCATGGGTCACAGTGTAGGGGAATATGTAGCAGCAACAGTAGCAGGTGTATTTAGTTTAGAGGATGGTCTGAAACTAATTGCGATGCGGGGACAGTTGATGCAAAAGTTGCCTGCAGGTGGAAAGATGGTTTCGGTGATGGCATCAGAGTTGAAAGTTCGTCAACTGATTAATCTATACCAGGAGCAAATAGCTACTGCTGCCATCAATGGACCGGAAAGTGTAGTCATTTCTGGTGAAGTAGAAGCTATCAATACCATTGTTAACAATCTAGAATTAGCAGGAATCAAGACTAAAGAGCTACAAGTATCTCATGCCTTCCATTCACGGTTAATGGAACCAATGTTGGCAGAGTTTGAAGCGGTAGCAAAAGAAATAACCTATAGTCAACCTCGGATATCACTGATATCTAATATTACGGGGTCAATAGCAGACGATAGTATTGCCACAGCTAAATACTGGGTAAATCATATCTGCCAACCAGTGAAATTTGCTCAAAGCATGGAAACCTTGCATCAACAAGGATATAAATTATTCCTAGAAATTGGACCAAAACCAGTATTGTTGGGAATGGGAAGGCTATGTCTACCAGCAGAAGTAGGTGTGTGGTTGCCATCATTACGTCCAGGAGTGGATGAATGGCAACAGATGCTTTCAAGTTTAGGACAGTTATATGTACAAGGAGCCAAAGTAGATTGGGTAGGATTTGACCAAGATTATCCTCATCAGAAGGTGGCATTGCCCACTTATCCCTTCCAACGACAACGCTACTGGGTAGAAACCAAAGAAAAAGAAGATCAAAGCAATGATTCTTTAGAATCAAAAGATAATAATACTGAGATCGTTAACCAGCTCAATCAAGGAGCAACTGAAACCCTAGCGCAACAACTTGAACAAGCAGCCAATTTTTCTCCAGAACAGCTGAAACTTTTACCCGAAATATTAGAAGTACTAGCCAAACAACATCAGCAACAATTAGTAGTTGCAACGATTAAAAATTGGTTTTATCAACTGCAGTGGCAACCTTTATCTGAAACTCAGCCAAAATCAAGCACTAAACCAAGTCATTGGTTGATTTTTGCCGATACCACCAGAGTTGCAGAAAAATTAGCCCAAAAATTACAACAGCAAGGAAATGAATGCAGCTTAGTTTATCGAGCAGACGACTATCAAAAACTAGCAACAGGAAGATATCAACTCAATCCCTGTGTTACTGAAGAATTTGAACAACTCTATAAGGCTATTGAGGAAGCCAGTAAATTGCCGTTGTCAAAGGTAATTCATTTGTGGAGTTTAGATGCTCCAGCTACAGAAGATTTAACCTTTAACAGCTTAGAGGAAACCCAACAGTGGGGATGTGGTAGTGTCTTGCACCTTCTACAGACTCTACTCAAAACTACCAGTGTTCCCCAACTAAGTTTAGTCACTAGAGGTGTTCAGTCAGTCTTATCTAATACAGAGAAACTAACAGTAGCCGCCTCACCCTTGTGGGGATTAGGTCAAGTAGTGTCTCTGGAGCATCAGCAATTATGGGGAGGATTGGTGGATTTAGACCCACAAACTCCAGAAGAGGAAGTAGAAAGGCTACTGCAACTGCTAATCAACAATCCACAAGAAGACTATCTAGCCTTACGAGGAGCAAAGATCTATGTAGCTCGTCTAATTCAGCAATCTCCCCAAGCATCTCCTCAACCACTATCATTAGCCTCGGATGGGACTTACTTGATTACGGGAGGACTGGGAGCTTTAGGGTTACATACAGCTCAATGGTTAGTAGAAAAGGGAGCCCGCAATATTGTGTTAACTGGGCGTCGTGCTCCAGCAGAACAAGCTCAAGAAGTTATAGATAAATTAGAACAAGCAGGCACTCAAGTCAGGGTTTTGTTAGGAGATATTGCTGTCGAACAAGATGTAGCCCAAATTATCGAACAGATCCAGACATCTTTACCTAACCTTAAAGGGGTCATTCATGCAGCGGGAGTAATTGATGACGCCACCCTGCAACATATGAGTTGGGAGAATTTCGCTAAAGTAATAGCACCAAAAGTAAAAGGTACTTGGCATTTACATCAATTAACTCAAAATTTGCTGTTAGATTTCTTTGTTTGTTTCTCTTCAATTGCTTCCTTAATCGGTTCACCAGGACAAGGAAACTATGCTGCTGCCAATGCTTTTATGGATGGTTTAGCTCACTATCGTAGAGCCATAGGATTATCTGGATTAAGTATTAACTGGGGGCCATGGAAATCTGGAGGCATCGCAGCTCGTTTAGCAGTTGAGCATCAGAATCGAATTCAAAACCTGGGAATTACTGCTCTCACCCCAGAACAAGGAATGTCTGTCTTGGAGCAACTGCTAGGAAATGAATCTGCAACTGAACAGGTGGGCATAATATCTTTAGAATGGTCATTGTTGGCACAACAGTGGAGTAATCTCCAGAAAAGTTCATTACTGCGGGAACTATTACAACAAGAAAAATTACAACAACATGAACATCTTAAACAGAAGGCAAAAAGAGGAATTTTAGAGAAATTAGAGGCGGCCTACCCAAACAATCGTCAGGAAATTTTAAGGGAGTACATTCGAGGAGAAGTAGCTCAATTATTAGGCTTAAGATCATCTCAGTTACCTCCAGTAAATTTAGGCTTTATGGAAATGGGGATGGACTCCCTAATGGCATTAGAATTCAAGAATCGACTGCAAACTCAACTAGAAACTACTTTGCCTGGGACAGTAGCTATTGAATATCCAACGATTGAAAAACTATCCCAGTATATATCTAAGGAAGTAATGGGATGGAAATCATTAAGGAAAGAAGACTATAAGCGCAATTTATCTGATTTAGAAGAGAAACACAACAATATTTTGCCAATTTCAGCACAGGCGAAATCGGAGATGGTGGAGCTTGGCAAAAGTGAACCTATTGCCATTATTGGCATCGGTTGTCGATTTCCAGGAAATGCCAATACACCCGACAGCTTCTGGCAACTGTTAGCTAGTGGTCAAGATGCAGTTAGAGAAATTCCACCTGAACGCTGGGATATCGATGCTTACTATGACCCTAACCCTGATACTCCAGGAAAAATTTATGTTCGCAATGCTTCATTAGTGGCTCAGGTAGATCAGTTCGATCCAGAGTTTTTTGGCATCTCTCCCCGAGAAGCCAATAGCCTTGATCCACAGCAACGTTTTCTTTTGGAAGTAACCTGGGAAGCTCTGGAGAGAGCTGGAATTAATCCCCATCAATTAGAAAACACTCAAACAGGGGTTTTTATTGGCATTGGTCAAAATGATTATGCTAATTTGAGCTTCAGCCAACTGGACAATATTAACCCATATGATGGTACAGGAAATGGGCTTTGCTATGCAGCAGGTCGGTTATCTTACTCATTGGGATTGCAAGGCCCATCTATGTCAATAGATACAGCTTGTTCAGGCTCTCTGGTGGCACTACATCAAGCTTGTCATAGTCTGCGTCAGGGTGAGTCTAATCTGGCTTTGGCCGGAGGAGTACAACTGATTCTCTCCCCTCAAGTGACAACCATGCTATCAAGATTAAAGGCTCTATCACCCGATGGCAGATGTAAGACTTTTGATGCTGCGGCTGATGGTTATGGCAGGGGTGAGGGATGTGGCATGGTGGTACTCAAGCGTCTGTCTGACGCCCTTAAAGATGGCGACCACATTTGGGCAGTGATTCGTGGTTCAGCAGTTAACCATGATGGCTCCAGCAGTGGGTTGACAGTGCCTAATAAGCTAGCCCAGGAAAAGCTCATTCAACAAGCTCTTAAAGTGGCGAAAGTAGAACCATCCCAGGTAGGTTATGTCGAGGCTCATGGTACAGGCACGTCTTTAGGAGACCCAATGGAAGTGAGAGCCTTAACCAGCGTGTTTGAACAGGGACATAACCAGGAAAATCTCTTGAGGATTGGTTCAGTGAAAACCAATATCGGTCACCTAGAAGCAGCAGCAGGAATTGCCGGTTTAATTAAGGTAGTTCTACAACTGCAACATCAACAAATTGCGCCTCATCTGAATTTTCAACATCCCAACCCCTATATTGATTGGGAGAATCTACCTATAGAAGTTCCCACTCAACTAACACCTTGGCCATCATCTGGTGGAAAACGAGTCGGAGGAGTCAGTTCCTTTGCTATTAGTGGCACAAATGCTCATGTAGTGCTCGAAGAAGCTCCTTCTCAAGTTAACTCTCAAAAGAGTGAAAACATTGTTCAACGTCCTCTTCATCTGTTAACTTTATCCGCTAAGACTCCAAAAGCTCTCGAAGATTTAGTAACTCTTTATCACAACTATCTCCAAACTGACCAAGAATTAGCCATAGAACTCAGTTCGGCTAATGCGATCGCAGATGTCTGTTACACAGCGAATACAGGAAGAGCTGATTTCAACCACCGACTAGCAGTTATTGCCTCTGAGAGCAAGGAATTCGCTCAAAAACTACTCTCCCAAAAAACTGGGGAGGAAGTCGTAGGACTATTTTCTGGCAAATTTGATAGTGCCAGCCAAAGCCCACCGAAAATAGCTTTCCTGTTTACCGGTCAAGGTTCCCAGTATGTGAATATGGGAAGACAACTGTATGAAACTCAGCCTACTTTTCGTCAAGCCTTAGAGCAATGTGACCAAATCTTACAGCCTTATTTAGAATACTCACTTTTAGAACTTCTCTATCCTCAAGATACACCAACATCAAGCTCCTCTCTACTAGACCAAACCGCTTATACCCAACCAGTCCTGTTTGCGATCGAGTATGCTTTGTGCAAGTTATGGACATCTTGGGGAATTAAGCCCAATGCGTTGATGGGTCATAGTGTGGGAGAGTATGTAGCAGCAACTGTTGCAGGAGTATTCAGTTTAGAAGATGGCTTGAAACTAATTGCCACTAGGGGAAGATTGATGCAACAGTTGCCCTCTGGTGGTGAAATGGTTTCAGTCATGGCATCAGAATCTAAAATTCGTGAGCTGATTACCCCCTACACAGAAAAAGTAGCAATTGCTGCTGTTAATGGACCAGAAAGTGTGGTAATTTCCGGTGAAGCCGAAGCCGTTGCCATCATTGTCAATAAGTTGGTCTCAGACGGAGTTAAAACTAAAAGACTACAAGTATCCCACGCCTTCCATTCACCCCTAATGGAACCGATGTTGGCAGAGTTTGAAACTATAGCCAAGCAAATTACCTACCATCAACCAAAAATACCACTAATCTCTAATGTTACAGGCACACAAGTAGACAATAGTATTGCTACAGCCGACTATTGGGTCAATCATATACGCCAGCCCGTAAAATTTGCTGTGAGTATGGAAACATTGCACCAACAAAGCTTGGAAATATTCCTAGAAATAGGAGCCAAACCAATATTATTAGGCATGGGGCGTCAATGTCTGCCAGAAGGGAGCAGTACTTGGTTACCGTCGTTACGTCCGGGAGTAGATGAATGGCAACAAATGCTCTATAGCCTAGGACAGTTGTATGTACAGGGAGCCTCAGTAGATTGGTCAGGGTTTGACCAAGATTATAGCTGTCAGAAAGTAATCTTACCAACTTATCCCTTCCAACGACAACGGTATTGGGTGGAAATGGCTAAGAGTGAAGCAGCAAAAGCAATTTCTGCAAGTAAACTCCATCCTCTGATTAATCAAAAGTTTCAATCTCCTTTATCAAAAGAAATCTTTTTTGAGTCTCACTTTAGTACAGAAAGCTACCCATTTTTAGCAGACCACATTATATATGACCAAGTAGTAGTTCCTGGTGCCACTCACATCTCCCTATTGTTAGCAGCTGCATCTCTGACTTTTTCCTCAACTGGATGCCAATTAGATGATATTCTCTTTCCCAAAGCGCTAGCAGTATCTGAGCAGGGAGGACGAACTGTCCAGGTAGCTTTGACACCACAGGAGAGCTCCTATGCATTTCAAGTAATTAGCTTTGATGAATCTTTAGACACACAGACTCATGAAGTGTCAAACAATGATAAACAAGTTAGTTCTTTTGCTGTTCATGCTACTGGAAAAGTTGCTCCTGTGAATCCTGAGACAGCAGTAATATCTCTTGAAGAGATTCAAGATCGCTGTAGTAAAAAAATAGAAAGCAAAGAAGTTTACCAGTATCTGTGGGATAATTTACAAATTAAATTAGGTCAAAGTTTCCGCTGGCTCGATCAAGTATGGTTAGGGGAAGGAGAAGTTCTGTGCCAAATGAAAGTCCCTGCCACAGTTATCGACGCTAGTAAGTATCAGCTACATCCTGCTTTAATTGACTCCTGCTTTCAATCAAGTGTAACACTCATTTTAAATCTATATGATAACCAGCATGAAGCATTTGTGCCGTTCAGTGTAGAGAAATTTACTTTCTATAATTCTCCTCAGCCTGGGATTCTTTGGTGTTATACTCGTGTTTCAAAAGATCAACAATCAGAAGAAAAATTTAAAGCAGATATACAATTGTTTGACCAAAAGAGGCAGCTAGTAGCTCAGATTAGCGGTCTTGAAGGTAGGAAAGCCAATCCCCAAATGTTGCTGATGACTCTGGATTCAGATTTGAGTAATTGGTTTTATCAAATCAACTGGCAAGCCCAACCTTTACCTTCAACGCACCCATCTCAAGAAAATCAAGCAGGTAATTGGTTAGTCTTTGCCATCAATAGTGAATTGGCAGAGCTTATTGGAGAGGAATTACAGCAGAAGGGACACAAATGTATTTGGGTATCTCCAGGTTCAGAGTACAAAAAATTAGATGCTCAACATTATCAAATCAACCCCACTGTTGCTGAACAATTCCCACAACTACTGCAAGACAATACTGATCTTAAAGGTATTGTCCATTTATGGGGTGTTAAAGAAGCAACTGAATCTGTGGATGAGTTAGAAACAGCCCAAGAACTAGGTTGTTCTACAGTAGTACATTTAGTACAAGCCTTAATTAAAGCCGGACTAACTCACCTACCAGCGATGTGGCTAGTCACTATGGGCACTCAGAGTGTATTCGATGCAACAGAAGTGGTGCAACCCCAACAGGGCTCAGTCTGGGGGCTAGGACGAGTTATTCGCCTCGAACATCCAGAATTAGCCTGTTGCCGAGTTGACTTAGACCCCAAATCCCCTGTTTCTGACACCCTCCCCATATTAGTAAATGAACTGTTGTCTAATAATCACGAAGACCAGATTGCAATTCGTCAGGGAATCCGTTATGTCGCCCGGTTAGTACAACAAAAGCAGAAATTAACATCACAACAACAAGTGCCCATACTTGATGGTCAACCATGGCAATTGAAGTTGTCGGAATACGGACTGATAGACAACCTCAATTGGCAACCAATGCAGCGTCGTCGTCCCCAAGCCCAAGAAGTAGAAATTCAAGTCAAAGCCGTTGGGCTCAACTTCCGAGATGTACTCAATGCCCTCGGATTACTCCAAGAATATTATGCTCAACACCTAGGTATTACAAGTGTAGAGCAACTTACCCTCGGTCTAGAATGTGTAGGCATCATTACATCTGTGGGAGAGGATGTCTCCCAATGGCAGGTGGGAGATCAAGTAATGGCTTTTGTTCATAATGGGTTTAGTAGCTTTGTGACTATAGCTGCTGAGCTAGTTATAGCTAAACCGAAACAGATGAGTTTCACCGAGGCGGCTACCCTTCCCCTGACATTCCTCACTGCCTACTATGGGTTGCAGCATTTAGCCAAGATTCAACCAGGAGAGCGGGTGTTAATCCATGCTGCAGCAGGAGGAGTAGGACAAGCAGCAGTGCAAATTGCCCTCCAGGCAGGGGCAGAAGTATTTGCCACCGCTAGTCCTCCCAAGTGGGAGTTTCTCAAGTCGATGGGTGTGCAACATATAATGAACTCCCGCACCCTAGAGTTTGCAGACGAAATTCTGAATGTGACTCAGGGAGAAGGCGTCGATATAGTCCTCAACAGCCTCAATGGAGAGTTCATTGAACAGAGTTTAGCTGTTTTAACTACTCAAGGACGGTTTGTCGAAATTGGCAAAATTGGCATTTGGACTACAGAACAGGTGAAGCAGAAACTACCAAATGCTGATTACTTTCCCTTTGATATCGGAGATGTAAGCAAACAACAGCCTGAGTTAATTGACCAACTTTCAGAGGAATTAACCCAGCAATGGAATCAAGGAAAATTCCAAGCCTTACCTTGTAAAGTATTCCCCAGTACACAAGTCAAAGCAGCTTTCCGTTATATGCAGCGAGCCCAGCATATAGGCAAGGTAGTAGTGGAGATGTCAAAAGCCCCAGGTAAGCCAAAGTCCATCCAACCAAAAGCCAGTTATTTAATTACCGGAGGATTAGGAGCCTTGGGATTGGAAGTAGCCCAATGGATGGTCACTCAAGGAGCACAGCATCTAGTCTTAACTGGGCGTCGTGCTCCCAAGGAAGCGGCACAACAAGTTATAGCCTCCTTAGAAACAGCTGGAGCTTCAGTGAGTGTACTGTTAGGGGATATTTCCCGTCAAGAAGAACTGGCTAAAATTTTCCAGCAGATACAGACATCATTACCCCCACTCAAAGGCGTGATTCATGCGGCAGGAGTATTAGATGATAGCTTAGTGCAAAACCTGAGTTGGCAACAGTTTACCAAAGTCATGTCACCAAAAGTGCAGGGTACTTGGCATTTACATCAACTAACAAAAGATTTACCCCTAGACTTCTTTGTCTGCTTTTCGTCAATTGCTTCTCTTTTGGGGAGTCCCGGTCAAGGAAATTATGCTGCAGCGAATGGATTTATGGATGCAGTAGCTCACTATCGTCGCGGTATGGGATTGCCAGGATTGAGTATCAACTGGGGAGCCTGGAGTTCAGTAGGAATGGCAGCTCGTTTAGATAGTCAGCATCAGCAACGGATGAAGGAGACTGGTGTCAGTGCCATCGAACCCAAACAGGGAATGCAGGCATTAGAGTTATTGTTATTACAGCCTCACGGTCAAGTAGGAGTGTTCCCAGTTAATTGGTCAAAGTTTTTGAGGCAGTTCCCTGGTGGATCAAAGATGCCATTTTTATCAAATTTGATTTCCACTGATGAGCCATCATTAACTCAAAAGTTGGCATTTAGAGAACAACTAGAAGCAGCAGCAGTTACCGAGCGTCAGGAGTTATTAACAAATCATATTCGCTCAGCGATAGCCAAAACCTTAGGCTTGCAAGATATACAAAAGATAGAAATGCGCCAACCTTTGTTTGACTTAGGATTAGATTCTCTGATGGCAGTGGAATTAAAAAATAGCCTAGAGTCAAGCTTAGGGACAAGCTTACGTTCAACACTTTTGTTTGATTATCCTACGTTAGAAGCCTTGGTAGAGTATTTAGTGAGCGATGTCATCAAGATAGATTTCTCTTCTGAACTAGATGAAAATCAAAGTAAAGTAGAGGATGAAGATGTTACTGGAGAGCAATCATCTCAGTTATCAGATGTCACCGAACTATCAGAAACTGAACTAGAAGCATCAGTTCTTCAAGAAATTGAAGCATTAGAAAAGTTAGTTTGAACAAAGGTAGGTGTTGGGGGTTAAGCAGAGACTCTAAACATAATACCGATATAATCTAACACCCCACCTTTAATTCAAAACCTACAACCCTATTCTTTGAAGACAGAATGAGCCTAAAACCTGAACAAGAAGAACAACAACCACTGTCACCCTTACAAAGAGCGCTTCTAGCTCTTAAAGATGCACGCTCCAAACTAGAAAAACACGAATCTCAAAGCAAGGAACCAATTGCTATTATCGGTATGAGTTGTCGTTTTCCTGGTGGAGCAAATTCTCCTGAAGCCTTCTGGCAATTACTCAATGATGGAGTAGATGCGATTTCTCAGGTTCCCTCTAGCCGATGGAACATTAATAACTACTATGACTCAGACCCAAACGTTCCAGGCAAAATTTATACCTGCGACGGTGGTTTTATTTCACAAGTAGATTGCTTTGATGCACCATTTTTCGGTATTTCTCCCCGAGAAACTCAAAGCTTAGATCCCCAACAACGCTTGTTACTCGAAGCTAGTTGGGAAGCCCTCGAAAGGGCTAACATACTCCCAGATAAATTATTTAACAGTCTTAGTGGAGTATTTATTGGTATCTGTGATAGCGATTACTCAAAGAAGCTGGCAATCTCAGAGATTCCACAGGCTTATTGGGGTACTGGTAATGCTCGCAGTGCAGCTGCAGGACGTTTATCCTACATATTAGGGTTGACAGGTCCTAGTATGGCAGTAGACACTGCCTGTTCTTCATCCTTGGTGTCGGTGCATCTAGCTTGTCAGAGTTTACGACAACGAGAATGTAATCTGGCTTTAGCTGGTGGTGTGAATCTACTTCTGTCTCCTGAATTAAGTATTATATTCTCTCAAGCCAAGATGTTATCTCCTGATGGTCGGTGCAAGACTTTTGATGCTTCGGCAAACGGTTATGTGCGTGGAGAAGGATGCGGAATAATTATTTTGAAGCGACTCTCCGATGCACTAGCCAATGGAGATAATATTCTAGCAGTAATTCGCGGCACGGCAGTCAATCAAGACGGACCAAGTGGTGGTTTGACAGTACCTAATGGACCTTCTCAAGTAGCTGTTATCCGCAAAGCTTTGGAAAATGGAGGAGTAGATTCGGCAGATGTCAGTTATATTGAAGCTCATGGTACAGGAACTTCCTTGGGAGACCCCATTGAAGTCGGAGCGCTAGGAACGGTATTTGGCAAAACCCACTCTGTTGAACAACCTTTAGTTATTGGTTCAGCTAAGACTAACATTGGTCATACCGAAGGAGCAGCAGGAATAGCAGGTTTGATGAAATTAGTTCTACAACTGCAACATCAAAAAATAGCACCATCACTGCATTTTAACCATCCTAATCCTTATATTAATTGGTCTCAATTACCAGTCAAAGTCTCAACTCAGCTCACCCCTTGGCAAACCAACGGTAAAACTCGCATCGCTGGAGTGAGCTCCTTCGGCTTTAGTGGTACCAATGCTCATGTAATTTTAGAGGAAGCACCAGTATCACTCAAAACTCAAAACACAGAAGATGATATAGAACGTTCATTTCATCTACTAACACTGTCAGCTAAAACTCAAACATCTCTTGATGATTTAGTTACTAGCTATCACAACTATCTCCTAACTTATCCCGAATTAGAGGTAGCCGATATTTGCTACACCGCTAATACAGGACGTACCCACTTCAACCACAGACTAGCAGTTGTCGCCTCTAAGCAACAAGAATTGGTTGATAAACTCAGACAGCACCAACAGGAAGCAGAAGTAGTAGGAATCTACTCAGGAGAACTGCCAAATAACACCACAGTGCCCAAAATTGCTTTCCTGTTCACAGGTCAAGGTTCCCAATATGTGAACATGGGAAGGCAATTGTATGAACAAGCACCAACTTTTCGTGAAGCGATTAACCAATGCGAGGAAATTCTCAGTAGTCTAGAAACATTTAAGGAAAAATCATTACTAGAAATTCTCTATCCAGCAGACGACTTATCAAGTTCATTTCTACTAGACCAAACCGCTTACACTCAACCTGCTCTATTTGCCATCGAATATGCCCTATTCAAACTCTGGCAATCCTGGGGCATTAAACCAGATATAGTCATGGGTCATAGCGTTGGAGAATATGTAGCAGCAACCATAGCAGGAGTACTGAGTTTAGAAGATGGTTTGAAACTAATTGCCGCTAGGGGTTCTTTGATGCAGAAATTACCGCCTGGTGGAGAGATGGTTTCAGTTATGGCTTCAGAGTCGAAAGTCCGAGAGACATTGAAGGCGATGTCCCGGTCAGAAAAAGTAGCCATTGCCGCCATCAATGGACCCCAAAGCATAGTCATTTCCGGGGAAGCTGAAGCCATTAGAGAGATCGCAACTAACCTCGAATCCCTTGGCATCAAAAGCAAACAACTACAAGTATCCCATGCTTTCCATTCACCGTTGATGGAACCAATGTTGGCCAAGTTTGAAGCCGTAGCAAGTCAACTTACCTACCATCAACCCAGGATTCCTATCATATCCAACGTCACAGGCACAAAAGTAGATCAGAGTATGGCTTCTGCCCAATATTGGGTTAATCATGTGCGTCAACCAGTAAAATTTGCCCGAAGTATGGCCGTCTTACACCAACAAGGCTATGAAACTTTCCTAGAAATCGGCTCTAAACCAATATTATTAGGTATGGGCAAGCAATGTCTACCACCAGAAATTGGTGTCTGGTTGCCATCGTTGCGCCCAGGAGTAGATCAATGGCAACAGCTTCTCTCAAGTTTAGGACAGTTATATGTACGGGGAGCCAAAGTAGATTGGTTAAAATTTGACCAAAATTATAACCGTGAGAAAGTAGTATTGCCAACTTACCCGTTCCAACGAGAACGGTATTGGGTGGAAACTGGTACAAATCAACAACAAGTTGTAGGCTCTGGAGAGCTAAACCCCCAAAGTACACCTGAAGATGCTAATACTACTATCGTTAAATTACTCAGCCAAGGAAATACTAAAGAGTTAGTAGAGAAACTTGAAAAAACTAGTGATTTGCCACCGGAACAGTTAAAACTATTACCGGATTTATTAGCATCTTTATCTCAACAACATCAACAAGAATTAGCCAGGTTAACTACCCAAAATTGGTTCTATAAAGTCCAGTGGAAATCTCAAACTATACAACCTAAACGAAACAAATCAGATAATCAACTCTGTCATTGGTTGATTTTGGCAGATTCAAAAGAATTGGGCAAATCTCTAGCAACTCATTTGCAACAACTGGGAAATGAATGCAGTGTAGTTTATAAAGGCGATAATTATCAAAATCCTGAACCAGGAAGTTATCACATTAATCCATCTCATCCCCAGGAGTTTGAACAAGTCTATCAATCGATAATTCAAACCGGTAAGTTACCTTTACAAAAGATAATTCATCTGTGGAGTTTAGATGCTGCTTCTGAACAAGATTTAACCACTGCTACCTTAGAACAAGCCCAACTATGGGGATGTGGCAGCGTACTGCACTTATTACAGACTTTAGTCAAAAACCCCAACTCAACCCCACCCAAACTCTGGCTACTTACTAGAGGCACTCAACCTGTATTGTCACCAACAGAAAAACTAACGGTAGCAACATCACCATTGTGGGGTTTGGGTAGAACGATCGCTTCTGAACATCCGCAGCTTTGGGGAGGTTTGATAGATCTCGAGCCACAGGGTTCGGAAGATGAGGTGGAAATACTATTACAACAGATACTAGATAGTCACAAAGAAGACCATCTGGCGGTGCGCGATCAGCTTCGCTGTGCTGAAGGCAATCGCAACACATACGTTGCTCGTTTAGTCAAGCACATTCCTCAAGAATCTCAACCCTTCTCATTACATTCCGATGCCACATACTTAATTACTGGAGGATTAGGAGCACTAGGTTTAAAGACAGCAGAGTGGATGGCAGAAAAAGGAGCCAGAAATTTAGTTTTAATCAGTCGTCGTCAACCCTCTGAGCAAACACAACCAAGGATTCAAGGCTTAGAAAAACTAGGCGTTCAGGTAAAAGTTTTGTCGGCAGACATATCAATTGAATCTGATGTCGCCAATATCCTAGAGCAAATTCAAACATCCCTACCCCCATTGCTCGGCGTAATTCATGCAGCAGGCGTTTTGGATGATGGTGTACTGCAACAAATGAGTTGGGAGCGCTTTACGAAAGTGATGGCCCCCAAAGTCAACGGGACTTGGAATTTACATAAATTAACCCAGCATTTATCCTTAGATTTCTTTGTTTGCTTCTCATCTATGAGTTCCTTATTCGGCTCTCCTGGTCAAGGAAATTATGCGGCTGCCAATGCTTTTATGGATACTTTAGTTCATTATCGTAGGGAGATGGGATTACCTGGATTAAGCCTTAATTGGGGAGCATGGTCTGGAAGTGGGATGGCGACTAGTCTCGCCAGTCAGCATCAAAATCGGCTGAAAACAGTAGGGATAAGTTCAATTTCTCCAGAGCAAGGAATACAAGTATTAGAGCAACTTCTAAACAATCAATCTACAACACAGGTGGGAGTGCTACCTGTAGATTGGTCGGTGTTGGCAAAACAACTTGCTGTAGCAAATCCAGGTTCGTTACTATTAGAACTATTGCAGCAAGAGACAATTTTAGAAAAAACAGAGGAACAGATTTTAGAGAAGTTACAAGCTGCACCAATAAATGAACACCAAGGTATTTTCAGAACTTATGTTCAATCTTTAGTCGCAAAAACCCTCGGAATTAGTTCATCAAAAATTTCCACCGATGCCAATTTTGTAGAAATGGGTATGGATTCCCTAATGGGAATGGAAATTATAAATAAACTTAGTAGCGACCTGAATTTTATCATCTATCCCAGAGAATTTTACGAACGACCAACAATCAACTCCCTGACTCAATATTTGATTGCTGAGTTAAATAATGATAATGTTAAGGCTCAAGCATCCCCAACAAGCTCAGAAATCTTTGCAAATAAAAGTTCACTTAGTGGCAAGTCTGCACGCCCAGCCTCTGTTTCTTCACGTCTTCCTGGCATTATTTTTATCCTTTCGAGTCCTCGCTCCGGTTCAACTTTACTCAGAGTAATGCTAGCGGGTCATTCTGCCCTATTTTCACCACCGGAGTTGCATCTGTTACCCTTTGACACCATGAAGGAGCGACAGGAACAACTCAATCTTTCTTACTTGGGTGAAGGGCTACAGAAAACTTTCATGGAAGTAAAAAACCTGGATGCAACAGCTAGTCAGGCTTTCATTAAAGATCTCGAGTCACAGAACTTATCGATTCAGCAGGTATATGGGATGCTCCAAGAGAACATAGCACCTCGTCTGCTGGTAGACAAGTCTCCTAGTTATGCTATGGAGTCAACAATTCTAGAACGAGGGGAAGCACTTTTTGCCAACTCTAAATATATTTACCTGGTTCGCCATCCCTACTCAGTCATAGAATCATTCGTGCGGATGCGGATGCAAAAACTTGTCGGGTTAGGTGAGGAAAATCCTTACCGGTTAGCTGAGCAGGTATGGGCTAAGAGTAACCAGAACATTCTTGATTTCTTGAGCCAGTTGGAGCCAGAACATCAGCATCAGATTCACTATGAAGATTTGGTGACAGAACCCGAATCAGTGCTATCCCATCTATGCGACTTTCTCAATATTGATTTCGAGCCAGAACTTTTACAACCTTATCAGGGCGATCGCATGACAGGGGGTGTTCATCAAACATCCTTGTCCATCAGTGACCCCAACTTCCTCAAGCACAACAATATTGATAAGAGTTTGGCGGACAAATGGAAAACGATTCAATTACCTCATCAGTTGAAGTCAGAAACTCAACGGATAGCCAGCCAACTTAATTATGAGTTACCAAACCTAGATACAACTCCGACAGACCAACAGCAACAGCCTCAAGTCTCGACAACTCCCTCAACAGAGCAGCCTCTTATGGAGGAAAAATTCTTGGAGTTTGGAGGAAATCAGAGCTGCTTGTGTAGTTGGGGTTCCCCAGATCATCCGATAGTTCTCTGTATTCATGGCATTTTGGAACAAGGATTAGCTTGGCAAGAAGTTGCACTTCCCTTAGCAACACAAGGCTATCGGGTAGTGGCTCCCGATTTATTCGGTCACGGGCGTTCTTCTCATTTAGAAATGGTGACTTCTTATAGTTCACTGACATTTGTAGCTCAGATAGACCGGGTGATGCAAGAATTACCAGACCAACCTTTGTTACTAGTGGGTCATTCTATGGGTGCCATGTTAGCAACTGCGATCGCTACTGTGCGACCAGAGAAAATCAAAGAGTTGATTTTGGTAGAACTGCTGCTACCTGCGGAGGAAAGCAAGAAAGAATCCGCAGTTAATCAGCTAACGACTTGTTTAGACTATCTCAGTTCTACTCCTCAACATCCCATCTTTCCCGATGTGGCAACTGCGGCGAGCCGGTTGCGTCAAGCTACAGCCTCTCTTTCAGAAGAATTTTCCTATATGCTCGCTCAACGAACAACAGAACCATATCAGGGTGGAGTTCGCTGGAGTTGGGATGCGATTCTTCGTACTCGTTCGATTCTGAGTTTCAACAATTTTCATGGTAGTCGAACTCAATATTTGGAGATGCTCAAATCTCTTCAAGTTCCCACTACGCTAGTCTATGGAGATCGTAGCAAACTAAATCGACCAGAAGATTTACAACAACAGGAAATGACCATGACTCAAGCCAAACGAGTTTTTCTGCCGGGAGGACATAATCTTCATATTGACGCGGCTCAAGCTTTGGCAGAAGTTATATGGCAATCATGATAAATAACATAACATGGAGGAAGGTAGAGTTAATGTCTAACTTCCTCTTACTCAACTTTCAAGTGTTTTCACAATCAGCATAACTTTTCTATGTCAATCCAATCATTGAAAGGTTAAAAGTTATGTTCATAAGCAATCATGCCGGTGATCATCAACGGTGTTGTTTCTATCATATATATTGCTGGCTCTACTTCTTCTAGTTTTCCTCTATACACAAAACGTATAAAATAAGCTCCATCCTCTCTTATCCTTGGAGATACATATCTATCTTCCCTCACCCGTTCCCTTAATATTGGTATACTCATCTGATTTAAAAACATTACATATATTCTAAATTTTTCCATTGTTCTCTTTTCAATTTTCATCTGAATACCTTGACCTTTTTCTAGATATCCATAACTATAATATGTATCTGGATTTGGCACTGGCATCCATTCTTGTGTAAACCTTTTTTCATCATATTGGGTAATATTTTTCAACCAATGAAATACATAATACTGCTGCCATAAATATAATGAATGTCGATTTTTTTCTATTACATCAAACATGTAGTCATTCTTTTTTCGATATTCTGTATATTTATAAGCTGGGATATGCCATTTATCATCAATTGTTACTTCTGGACAATATAAATCATCTCCATCTGTATAAAAACGATATGTAATGTGATATAAACCTTTTTCTAATTGCAAGACTTTATCTTGCTCCAAATCCATGGAACTAATCGTTGCTATAGTTTTCTGTCCACTATATATAACCGCAGCCCAAGAATCTGAATAGTTATTCAATTCTGTGCTGTTAATACGCAAGCTTTCAGTTACCTGAAATAAATATGTAAAAGCTAAAAAGGCAAAAGCATTCCAACGTGGACCCAACAACCTGGATACTTCTATTAGCTTCTTTTTTTCCTCAGATATACTGATATCATCTGATGGAAAAATATTCCATTGAACCGACTTTTCTAATGACATATCAATTTTATTATAGGCTATCTTTTCAAATGCTTGTCGTTTAAAGTAACTATTAACAACTAGCGATGCCTGATCTACGGTTAATCTGGCTGCTTTCATTGCTGCAACTAGTCTTTGATTTTGTCTTATGTCTTCTTCTTTAACCAACAAATTATTTTGTTGTAATTTATCTTCCTCTTTTGCTAATTCTTCTAATTCTTCAAATGTCATTACTTTCATTTTTCTGATTGTTAGGAATACATGGTAATGATTTCAGTCATCGTATGAAGAACTTTTTCAGTCCTTACACTATTGCTATACAGGAATATCTTGTTGTTTAATGAACTTTTAAACCCTGTAAATATGCCTTATTTAAACTTACAACAACAGGATTAAAATGTCCGTCCTCAACATATTCATCATCTGGATATATATCCACAGAACCTCCTGCATACCGACCTCCTAATGCCAATCGTTTTTCATTGCCCTGATTGGTATGCGAACCATGAATTGTGCAACTTGTAAAGATAACCGCTTCTCCTGCTTTCATTCGGGGTGTTATCATATTTTTCTCAAGCCTATCCATTCGATTTGGATAAATCTTCTTCAATATATTCATTGCGAAACCAGCATTATCAAATCTAGTTTCTGCAGCACCTCCAACTGCATTAATTAACTGACCAGAAACAATTTCTTTTATACTTAGATTGTTAAAAAATTTATTTTTTTCCTCTAGCCCAGATGTCATCCAAATATTTTTGTGGGATCCCTTGATTAATACCAAGGCTCCACTATTTTCATCTACATCCGTCAAGGCAATCCATAATGTTAAATTATAAAATATTCTTGGAAGTTCCGTTGTCCTCGCTATTAACGGTGGTTTACCTAAACTATATCTGAAATCATCTACTTGATGTAACGATGTTTGAGCCGCACCAAGTTTTAAAGGAAAAAATTGTGATCGCCATAGGTACACATCTTCTCCTAATAATGATGCCAATCGTTTAACACAAGGTTCGCTAGATAACACATCCATCAGTTCTGGTATATTAAAATGTCTATTCCAACCTCTCATTTCAATATCTGTTCTCATATTTAATTCTTTGCATTTTTGATACCATTCATCTGATTCTAATTCTTCAAATGGACCATAGGTTAATTTTCCTCTAGCAACTTTATCTTCCATTTTACATCGAAATGCAACTGCATCATCCCTATCCATAACCTTAAACGGATAGACTAATCCATCCTCAAAAAAACGATCAATTTCTTCCTTGGTTAAATAGTGTTTCTCTTTGTGCTTTTCAGCAAAATCATGACATTTTTTTTGATATTGTTCTAATCTGTCATCTACACGATCTGGTAAATTAACTTCTTCATTCGAGATAAGATCCCTTACTTGAGTCAATCCTTTAATTAAGTTATCCAATGATTGTTTCTTGAGATCCAAAGTATAACCATTATATATCGCTGAATACTTATTTAAAATGTCATCACTTTCCATGTAGAGCTTATGCATTGTTATTTTTTTAGCTACATTGTTCATGATAATATACATCCAAAAGTATAAATTGTAAACAATTTTTCTACAGATATTCAGTTTTTTGAAGGATAATGGTGTAAAAAGTATAATAAATCACAATTTTCACATTGATTATTGATGGACTTTCACTGGCCAAGCAATCTCAGAAATTGACATTAATAAAAATTATCACCATAAATATGAGATATAAGAATATAAAAAGTGTAAACAACCTTTTAGCGAAGAACTAGTAGATTTAGATAAGTAAGTGGGCATAAAAAAATTACTTATTTGGGTCACCAATGAAGTTGTCATTGGATGAATATGGTTTATGTTCTTAGAAACCCTATGGAGCTTATTTGATAATGAAAAATCGAGACAAATTTTTAGCATTTAAACTCTGGTGGGAATTGCCACTAGCATTGTTATCTTTAATATTTTATAAAACTATCAAGGGACTTCTACCCATTCTTTTTTTGAAGAAGATTTTTCAGAATAAGGCCAAGACTAACAAAAAAATAGCAAACTCAACCAACAAAGAAGTATATAAATGGCGATTTGTTTCTGAGGAAGTGATAAGACAGCCTCTAGTATTATCTTATATTTTAACTACTGCTCCTCGATGGAATGTCCACGCTATTATTGCTAGTACAGAACCGGTTCCAGTCAAAAAATCTTTAAAAATTGACATCAGTTCTTGTGTTGCTTCAGCTCTGTCATGGAGTATAGGTATCTATAGTTCTCCTGAACGAAAACCTGTCAAATACATAGCATCTCATGAGCCAATACTTCAGGAATCATGGCGGGAAATAAACCTTGATCCAGGTAAATATACTCTAGGCTTAAGATATTATCATTGGTACGACCAAGTCAGTTTACCTGCTGTTAGTGTGGATAATAATCAAGTTATCAATACTGAATCAGTTAATAGTAGTCATATTAACAATTACTTCAATTATTTGCCCAAATTAATAGCACAAGATAATATTTTTTATCGATTTCTTAATTACTATATATTCACTATTCTAGTATGCCAGAAATGGCTACCTCAAGAATGGGTTAGAAAAGAATTTTTACCTGTGGGAGACCCCAATAATGAGTTTGTCTATGGAGTTATTTATAAAGGTTACTCTTTGACTCTGACATTAAATCCATTATTACTCACTAATTATGATGTCTATTTAACTATATTTAATCGTTCTAGTCTGCCAATTAATTTTTGTCAAATTAATACTGACAAATATACAACTTCTGTGATAGAAACTGACGGTTTTTATTTAGTGAGATTGCGTCATAAGTCAGATTTAGGTAAAAATTTATTCCAGGAAAATTTGATTAGTACAGAGCTTGTATCAAAGTAGGCAGGCGGACATGATATTAACGCATCCCCCAAACTTTGATCGTGTTGTCTCGACTGCCACTGACAATTTTCTGCCCATCTAAACTGATATCTACTGAACGGACTAAATCTGTATGCCCTCTTAGGCAGCGAATATGCTCACCTGTAGCTAAGTCCCATATTCTAACAGTATTGTCTCGACTACCACTGACGATTGTCTGTCCATTAGCACTGATAGCTACCGATTGAATTGAGGATAAATGTCCATTGAGGGTACGTAGTTCTTGTCCTGTCAGTAAATTCCAAACTCTGATAGTATTATCCCGACTACCACTAACAATTGTTTGACCCTCCGGACTAATGGCAACAGAGCGAAGTTCATCTGTATGTCCATCAAGGATAAGGAGCTCTTGTCCTATCGTTAAATCCCAGACTCTGATAGTATTGTCCCGACTACCACTAACAATTTTCCGGCCATCTGGACTAATAGCAAGGCAATAAACCTCCCCTGCATGTCCCTGGAGGGTACGAAGTTCTTGTCCTGTAGGCAAATGCCAAATTCTAATGGTATTATCTCGACTACCACTAATAATTGTCTGATTATCTGGGCTAATAACAAGGGAATCCACCTCTCCTGTATGTCCTTTAAGATGGTACAGTTCTTGGCCTGTCTCAAAATCCCAGACTCTGATAGTATTATCCCAACTGCCGCTAGCAATAATCTGACCATCGGGGCTGAGGGCAAGGGAATAAAATAAGGATGAATTGCCCCAGAGGACACGAAGTTCCTGTCCTGTTGGTAAATCCCAGATTCTGATAGTATTATCTAAACCCGTACTAACAATTGCTTGCCCATCTGAGCTGATGGCTACGGATTCAACCCAGGAAGAATGCCCCCTAAGAGTGTAGAAGAAATTCATCTGGCGTTGATTACGCCATTGTTGCATCAGTTTTTGGAGCAGTAATTTTTCAGCAACCTGCTCTATTTGTTCTGACTCATCTTTCAGAGCTTGAATCACTAATTTCCAGCCTTCTGCCCCATATTTGGCTGCTTTCGACAAAGCAGAAATCTTTCCCTTGATAGTAGAGCTTGTCAACTGCATCTCAATACCTTCGAGACCCCCTAAAACTACGCCATGCTTTGGAGCTCTAATTTGACTCCCAAGCACCACATCACCTTCTCTGGGTCGTATTTCCCCTACCTCTACAGAATCCTGCTGCTGGGAAAACACAGAATAATTTTGCTGTTCTAAATAGAGAGAAATTAATTGTTGATAATCTTCTCCAGTAATTACTACCCGCTGTAGTCCTAAACTCCAAGGTTGCAAGATGTAGTGCAGTCGATCCTGAGCATCTAGGTTATCAGGGCTAACCATTGCGACTAAAACCGACAATCGTTCAGCTTCAGCTTTCAGTTGAGGGACTAGGGATAGGGGAACTAAACGATAGCGGTAGCATAAATCAATCGGAATGATTTTTTTGATTAGGCGGCAAATTCTTTGGACAGCAATTCGACTGATTTTTGGCTCTATAGATTCAACCCCGTAAAGAACTTTGAGCTGAAACAGCCGAAATTTTTTGTACTGGTGTCGCAAGTTAGCAGAGAGGGGACGCCCTGTGATTAATTCTAAAATTTCTGTTAAAGGGCGACCTGATCTATAACTTTCTACCAGCGCTTGCTCCAAGCGATCGCTTTCAATATAGCCTAACTGAATCAGTTTTTTACCAAAGGGGGAAACATAGCTCTGGAGATGAATATTGTCTGCACCCTGTATCCCACTCATAGTCTTGCTGCTTTAGGTATTAAGTTTTATGTTTTAGGTTTTAGCTTATCAATCCATTTTGACATCCTCCCACCACTAATTCGGAGTACCGAATATAGTGGGGGATTCCAAAGATCGCTCTGTGGGTTTTCTCTTTCTGCGACTCGGCTTACATTGAGGGGTTTCCCCACCAATGCAGAGGTCGA
>JAAHFP010000170.1 GCA_010672925.1 Symploca sp. SIO1C2
CTGAATGTTAATGTACCACCACTGCCACTCTCAGAAATAGCAGGAGTTAAAATCACTCGCCAGGGAATTCGTCGCTATATCGAGACCTTTGAGAAACGAACTGATCCGCGAGGCAAGACTTATTATTGGTTAGTTGGTGAAGCAATTGAGGATATAGAACAACCAGATCATCTCCATCTTCCCCCGGAAATACCTACGGATGTTCAGGCAATTCGCGATCGCTATATTTCTGTAACCCCTTTGCAATACAATCTCACTGATGCAGCAGCAGTGTATGATTTACAGGAGCATGGATTGGGGATTTAGCCAATTCACCCATAATGTGAATTATCGCGTTTCTCATATTTGTGAGATACATTCGATATCGGTTTTGGGAATGGGGAATAGGGAATAGGAAATATACTTTACGGATGCGAGAATTGCTATAGATGCCCAAAACATACAATATCGATTGCTGTAGGGGCGGGTTTAGGGTCACCGTTAACACATTTGGGACAACTTTAATACAAAACCCGCCCAAACGATAACCCTAGTAATTGAGAATGTAAGATTGGGGATTGGTTACATTCACCAGGGGATGGTGTTGGATTTCCTTCATTCATTAAGAGGTAACTCTAAAAGATTCAAGATAGGTGTAGAGGCAATCTGGTGTATCGGCATATTGAGAGAAATCAGAAATAATTGTTTTTATTGATAGAGGTCTTGCTACTTTCACTTTTCGAGTGAAATATGGATAATTGCCCTTGTTAGCTTCATGTATCAGCTTTTGCAGAAAATTATACAAAAATTCAATTTCAAACTTCCCTCTAAAGCTCTTCTGTCGTACTTTATTCCTTAATTCACTTCGTTTAGTGTCTAATTCTTCCTCAGAGATAGTCAACGCCTTGGGAAATCTATCATATAAGTCATCAATTGTATATTTTATGGTAATCTTGTCTAAAGATATATTTACAAGATCTGATACCTTAACACTTGAGATATTGAGTTCACTAGACTTTGCTCTTTGGCAAGCAATCCAAGCATTTAGCAATTCAACTGCATCATGAAATTCTTCTTGTAATTTCTTATAGAGCGAAATACATCTTGCAAAGTTCTCATCTGACTCAGTGAGTTTGAATTCGCTTCTCAAAATATTCTCAAGACATTGAGTTGATGTATAGAAATTTTCTATTGAGTAGCATGGAGTTTCATAAATTCTATTTAAATTTGTCTCGCTGACTGATTTATCAAAATCTCTGTCTACAAAGTAAGCTACTCTGGCATTGGCATAATATTTACGGGATAAGAGCATCTTGTGGATACCTAAAACGCCTTCTTTCCCATTACATCTGAGGTAAATATCTTTTTCAGGTCTTGCAATGTTGTTTATTCTAATTCCGTAATATTGACTATCTTCTCCTTCAAAAAAGCAATATAAAGCAGATTCATATTGCTTATACAGTCTAGTAAACTCCATAAATACAGTTTTAGCTTTGCCCCGTGATGCTCTCAAATTATCTACTGACATTTATCTCTCTTGTACAAAAGTATCTAAATCATGGGCATTGAAATCTAGCTCGTTATCAAATATAAATGGAGAATGAGTAGCAGCTAGCAGTAATTTACATTTACCTGACTTCAAAATGTCCGGTAACAACATTCTTTGCCATTCTAGAGAAAGTGATAGCTCTGGTTCATCAAATAAAAGAATAAAGTCTTCAGAGGATTCTAGATATATTTTGGAGAAAAGTGATATAATCTGCTTCTCTCCAGATGAAAGATTTTTAAGTTCAATGGGACTATTATCTCTAGTCTGAAGGATAGATATCTCTACATTGGCTTCATCATAGATGATACGCTTTTGATATAAATATTTGTTACAAATTTCAACAAATTGATTGATTGATTTATCCTTTTCCTTTTGCTGCTCATATAAGCTAACTAGTTTTGACAAAAAATAAACTAGTTGATCATGTTGAGGAGAATTTATTTCTCCTGTACTAACCAACTGTTCAATTTTTTCCCTATCTGATGATGATATATTTTCTTCACCTACACGGCTCAAAACTATGCTTAAAGTCTCAGGTTTAATACTATTTCTCATTTCTTGGGTGATTGGTTTACTTTCTACGAATTGAGTTAGAATTTCTCCTGTTACTTTTGAAAAGAGATTTAATGCTGAATTTTTAATATTTGTCTTGATTTCATCAAGCTTATCACTCACATCATTCATTCCAGATTGGATCAACTTGCCTTCTCCATCACCAAGACTTAACTGCTCGAATTCATCTTCTTTATATCCTAAATTTTTGAGATCTTCTTCAATTCTTCTGTATGTTGGAAAATACAGAATTGACTCACTTAAATTTTGTTTGATAACTTTTTTTTTGTCTTCTGTGTTGTTTAGTATCATTCGTTCTATTGCTTTTTTTATTTTTTCTTGATATTTTTGATATTCTTTTGTTGGCAAGAAAATCATTTCTTGACTTTCTAGCCTTTGTCTGTTTAAATTTGAAATCACTCTATCATCGTGGATGTTAGATGAAACTAAATATTCTTTTTTAATCTCAACGCCAATTCCAGATATAAATTCGATAAATACTGATTCAAAATCTACATAAATTAATTTGTTAAATTGACAAGAAATTGAATAGTAAAGTATATTCAAAATAGTAGTTTTACCAGCACCATTTTCTGCTATAAGAATTAGAGTTTCTTTATCTAAATTAATTTTTATATCTTTAAAACCAAACAAACCGTTAATGGCGAATGACTTGAGTTGGCTAGAGTTTAGACGCTCGCCCAATGATATTTCACCCGATGGCATAATTAACATTTCCCCTTAGCTAATGATTAAGAGAGCGATCGCGTAATCCAACGCCGGAGTACACTGTGTTGGGTTTCCTTCGTCAACCCAACCTACGATAATACGCGATCGCATTACCAGTGTATCAAGGGAAGCTGTATGCAATACAAACCCTCAACTTTACAACCTTTGAATTTGATATGCGATTTTTTTCACATCAGATAGCAAGACTGGGACTCCTAGCGTGTGGTAATTCTTGTTAGGTACAGTTTTTTCTTTAAGAACTTTTTGTTGCTGCCAGACAAGGGATCTAAGTTTACCAGGTTGGACTATAATAATCTCTTGTTCAGGAATCAAAAAAATCCAATAATCAGCTTGTGAAGTCCATCCCCAACCAGGGATACTTTGAGTATCTACAGCTACTGTCTCAAAAAAAATATTTCCTGTGCGTTTGGCTGCTACATCGAATTTATACTCAACAGTTACAGTAGTGCCGTCTTTGAGCTCTATAATACGATCAATTCCAGCTTTTTGATAATTGGGAATATCTGAGACATCTGTAACTTTGTAATTATTTTTGAGCCATCTATCAATGAACTGTTCACCCTGTTTACCTATTTTGTGCTGAGCTTGAAAATCGTAATAATTAGTTTGCATAG
>JAAHFP010000171.1 GCA_010672925.1 Symploca sp. SIO1C2
CTAGAAGAGCAAGCTGGAGTAGATATGCTGTTTGTAGGAGATAGTGTAGGGACTAATATTCTCGGTTATCAAGATGAAACGGAAGTAACGATGGATGATATCGTCCATCACCTGAAAGCTGTCCGACGAGGAGCGAAGGAGAGTTACATTTTAGCGGATTTGCCCTATGGTTCCTATGAAACTCCCCAACAGGCTCTAGATAATGCCAGAATACTCTTATCTCATGGTGCTGATGGGGTTAAGTTAGAGGGAGTTCGTGAAGAGGTAGTTAAGTATCTTATTGAACATAATATAGAAGTTTGTGGACATCTTGGTTTGCTGCCACAAACTCAACACAAGAAAGCGGTACAAGGTAAAAAATTTGAGCAGGCTAAGGAATTAATCCTAGGGGCAACAACTCTAGAAAAATTAGGTATATTTATGTTGGTGCTGGAGTTAATTCCTGAAGAGTTAGGGCAGATTATTACTGACAACTCTGGAATACCGACAATTGGTATTGGTTCCGGTAGGTTTACCGATGGGCAAGTTCTTATCGTTAACGATATTTTGGGGATTACTCCTTATAAGCTCAGACTAGCTAAAAAATATCAGGATTATCAGACTTTAAGTCTTGATACGATCAAAAAATATCGAGAGGAAGTTGAACAAAAAGTGTTTCCTGCAGAAGATAATGTTCGACATATGGCACAAGATGAACTACAGCAACTGATGGCCTGGGTGGATAATGGACGGGGGAAATCCTGAATTGATGAGGAGTGTGGGAAGTGTTGGGTGTGGGGTATTGGGCATTGGTGACAGGTTAAGGCCAAATAGTCCTTTTGCCAAGCTATTTTTTGTAAAGTGGCTGGAGCTACTCGGCCAAAAACCACCAGGGCATCGCCGTTACGTCATTACGTCCCAGGTCTCCCAAATCGAAATTGACTTCGATTGAGCGTAGCATGCTGTAATGGTTATAGGGTGTGGTCACGGTTGTGCCGGCCTCCAGCATATCCCCTATCAGCAGCGTGTAAATACTGTAGATTTCGTCATAGGGGTAAACCTCATCAAAGGTAATCACGATCAGGGTTTTCGGGGGAAATTTCGACACGGGGTCGTTGCCTAAGAACTTACTCAGAAACTCTGCGACGTTCTCGATCCTGACGTGGGGTTTGCTATTGTCGGAGCATGTCTTTTTCTGTTCGGGCGTGAGGCTGTGCCCGTCGTTGATCAGGTTAGGCGTATACCAAGTGTAATCGGGTAGCTCGCCGTTGGCGAGGTCTTGCTCGAACTGGGTGGCGTTGACGATCTTTGACAGTCGTACCGGGTCGGTAACAATATTGGGATACGACAGAAAGGGAACGTGCCTGCGTGCGAAGTGATCCTCGTCCTGAGGGATGGTCTGGGGATACCCAGACACAGCGTCAGCCTTGTAATTCTCCGGGAGGTCTTCAGCGTAGCACCGCCAGGTAAGCTCTTGCGCCTCCAGCAAGTCTACGATATTGGAGATCTGGGACTTGCTCCCATAGTCGCCCCATTTTACATAACCTGGTGAATCGTTACATAGACCAAAGGTGTCGCCGCCGATCGAGAGGATGTAGTTGGGTTGCGATGGATGGGTCACACCTATACTGCTGCTTAAAAAGACACCCTTTGTGCGTAGCGTATTCATATAAGCATTGGCCAGCACGTTTGCGACTGTCGAATTTTCCAGCATAACTATCACGATGCGTTCAAAGGCAATACCCATAAGTAGATCCTGTTAAGTGAGATAGTTAGTAGATAGGCTTCTTAGACTTTTTCAGCAAGCCCTAATTATTCGTCTCAACTTCATTATAAGCTGCTGCGCAGCAGCTTAGTACAATCACTATCCACACAAAATGACGCACCGGACATGAGAGACACACGGAACGTGGAGAAAGGTCAGTTGTACTGGTGTGTGGGTCATTTACTTTCTCCTTGGCAAGTGGATTCATATCAAGTTCGGTTGAATACTTACACTTCGGTGGCAATAAGGCTCCAACCAACCCCTAACCCCTCCAAGGAGGTGAACCGGAGGCTCCAAGGGAAGAAAGAAGGTTGCAAGGTGGAAGGGAATGATAACTGTTTATCCTCGCCTTGATATTACACAAATCCTGGAAGAGCGTAGCATTGATGGAGCAAAACTGTGATTTTATGATCAATATTCTAGCGCCAATGCTACGTCCCTACAGACTCGACACTTATTGATTTTAGGACTTCCATAATCACATCCCTGGGTACTTGATCTGTTATGGTTACTTGGCCAATCTGGGTGGGTAAGATAAATCTTACTTTCCCATCTTGAACCTTTTTATCTGTTTGCAAAGTATCCAGAATCGCTTCAATATCTAGTCCCGCTGGTAGCTGAGTAGGTAATCCTGCTTTTTGGATTAAAGCATCTTGGCGTTGAGCCTCTTCCTCTTGCCACAACTTAAGTTTAACTGCAATTTTCCCTGCTGCTACCATGCCAATTGCTACAGCTTCTCCGTGATTAACTAACTTGTAGCCAGTCAAGCTTTCCACAGCATGACCAATAGTGTGACCATAGTTCAAAATCGCCCTTAACCCAGCTTCTTTCTCATCCTTGCTCACGACATCAGCTTTGGCTTGGCAGGAACGGATGAGGATGGTTGATAGTAATTCTTGATCTAAGTAGCGCCATTGGTCAAGACGCTTAGCTTCCTCAAGCTTGGCAAAGAGTTCCGCATCCCAGATAATGCCATATTTAATCACCTCTGCCATCCCCGCACGCAACTCCCTTGGGGGTAATGTCTTGAGTACAGAGGGATCAATTAAGACAAATCGTGGTTGATAAAAAGCACCAATCAGGTTTTTGCCTTGGGGATGGTTAACACCAGTTTTCCCCCCAATGGAGGCATCTACCATGGCCAACAGAGATGTGGGTACTTGAACAAAGTTAATTCCTCGCAACCAGGTAGCAGCGGCAAAACCCGTCATATCTCCAATCACTCCACCTCCTAAAGCTACCATGGTGGAGGAGCGTTCCAAACGTTTTGCTAAGGCAGCATCATAGATTTTTTGGACTGATTTGAGGGTTTTGTAACGCTCCCCTATGGGGAGGGTGCAGCTAGAGACCTCATATCCTACTAACTTTAGTGCCGCGATCGCTCTTTCCCCGTATCGTCGAAAAATTGCTGGATTAGATACCACTAAAACTTTCTTACCCAGTTTTAGGCGACTCAGCCAAACTCCTAAATCATCTAAACCCCCTGCTGGGTTCCCCTCTGCTGTTGCCTTCTTAGGGATGCTCCCTTCGGAAAACCTGGCAATTGCGATATCATAAGATTTTTCCGGTATACTAACGCGAATAACAGAATTCATCGCCAAGCTTTCCCCCCAATTAACTTTTCGCTGT
>JAAHFP010000172.1 GCA_010672925.1 Symploca sp. SIO1C2
GAGAGTATAACGTGAATGTATAACAGTACCATAGATGTATGTACAATGACAGTGTTAGTACAGTCGCATTCAGTGTGTATGTACGATGACATATGAATGGTCATTGGTGCTTGACTACTCATAAGTATGATTGGTTTAGCTTACTTGACTACTCATATTGCTATCGCTAGAATCTATACAATACAAGGGTTTTGGCGACTCATCTTCAACTAGGCAAGGTTGACCCTAGCTGTAGATTGTATATACAAGCTCCGATGGGTAGCTAAAGTATGCTTGACCACTCAGAGATATAGCTAGTTTAAACTACTTGACTACTCATGATATCAAGGCTAGAATCTATATACATAAACGGTTTTAGCGATTTACCTTCCTCTTGGTAAGGTGGCTCCTAGCCTTGAGCGTGTCTAGACCAGCTCCGATGAGTAGCTTAATGTGCTTGACTACTCATAAATGAGTTGGCTATACCTACTTGACTATACATAGTGACATCGCTATAATCTATATACTCCAAAGAATTTTGGCGATTTATATTCCTCTTGGTAAGTTGACCCTAGCTTTTTTTGTATATACAATCGGCTCTGAATAGTTAAAGGAGCTTGACTACTCTTTTTATGACTAGCTTAGACCATTTGACTACTCATTCTTCAAGAGTATAATCTATATACTCCAAGGGTTTTGGCGATTCATATTCAAAGAGGTAAAGTTGAGCCTAGAAGAGAGTATGTATATACAATCAGTATGAATGGTTAAACAACTTTGACTACCCATAAAGACTCTCCCTTTATCACCTCGCTCAACAAAGCGTGTAAAAATATGCTTGTTAATTTTACCGGTTTTATGTCCCAATTTTAGGTACAACACGGCGGATGCGTAGTCAAATTATACTTAACTACCTATAAACAGCTTTTCATGCATGATAATTGACCATTTGCTACAACTTACCCATGATTGCAACATGACTATCGCGCCACAACCACCGACAATTCATAGAAGTATCGCCGGAAAAAACTTTCGACCATATAAAAAAACAATGCTTATTGCCAAATTAAGGTTTGGTCAGTCAATAGCTAGTCTAGTCCCCTTGACCATTCCATTAGTCGAGTCTAGAATTTTTGGCAAGCATTTGCCACATCGCAGCCAGATCATTCAACCGCTGTATACCCCGCCATAAAGTCTTTACTCCTGGCTCCCCATCACTCTTGCGCCCCAAAAAACCTCCCAGTTGAGCAATCCAACGCACACACTCTGATAGGGTTGGTGAACTCTCTGGGGGACTGGGAGTTTTATGGATGGTGCAGTATAACGCCTGCCACTCATGAGTAGACAATATTCCTTCAGCTTCAAAGTCTGGATTTACTCGTGCTGAATAAGTCAGCCATAACAGCCTCCAGGCAACAATCCCATAAGTCGCTACTGCCCGTTGAATGCGATCTGCTGAAGACAGTTGTAGTTCTTCAAGATGACAGCCACTCTTCAACACATAATGAAAGCGCTCAATTAACCACCGATATGAGTACCACAACAAACATCTTGACGCTTCCGACAAACTGTTAACACTCAAGGTGGTCAATAACAACCAACATACAGCCTTTTCCCCAATGGGCGGATTTTCCTCTACAGCTAAAATCCCTTGCACCTTGAGCGGCTGTAAATTCTCCGATGAAAGGCGGTTTTTTGGTGGTTGCAGAAACACCGTTGCCACACGCACTGTTAAAGTCGCTAAACGCCCTTTCCGTTTGGGTGTACGCTGTAGCTCCAACGTCACCTGACCAAATACCGGAGCCTCTCGGACACTGCTAAATAATGACTTTACTTCCTCCCCATCCTTCGACTTCACACAACGGTCATGATTTGCACGAATTAAAAACTCACTTCCTTCTCGACGCGGCAAGGCAAACAAATCATAGATATCTGCTTCCCGATCCGCAATGGTCACTACACCTACTTCCCCAGGAATTAACTGCTGGGTCTGCTCCAATGATGACAACCAACGTCCAGATTCCTTGTCTTCAATCGCCCGTTTACGCTCCCTATAACCCTTTCCCCGCCTTAGAGAGGCTCTCGCCCACACCTGTTGGTGCAACAAACCCAAAGGCACTCCTTCTGGTGAGGCACACAACACTGAATGTCCTTTTAGCCCTTTAGCATTATGATTACTTAATGAACCCATCCCCCGCTTACTACGGTGTGCTGTAAAATCCCACTCTGTTGTATCCTGTACCGCCAATACTAACGAATGCTCTCGTACCCGCTCAATAGTTTTGAGTGTATGTGCTGCTAAAATCTCCTTGGCTTCCACACGCGGATTCCTCCAGAAATCATACAACCCTTGCAGAGCTGCATTATCCCTAACTGCTTGAGGGATACTGGCATTAGGAGCTGCCGCCAAGTCCTCCACAATTTTAACCAAACGCTGATTGCGGCGCTTATCCCCTAAATCGGCAAACTCTAATTCTTCACTTGCCCAACTCATTATCTCTTACTCTCCCTCTGGACAAAGACTTTTGTTCTGTTGTCTCCCTATGGGTAGCTAATTTTACTTGACTATTGGTCTGTGACGACAAAAATTGGGATATGAATAGCTAAGCTTGCTTGACTATGGATAGTTAAAGTACAAAGACTATTCGTGGGTCAAACTTTCTTTACTTTTTTGTCTTTGTCCTTTTATCGCATCTTTTGTAACAATTCCCCAACTTTTAACTAACCACTCCCCTCATGATCACGGAGGTTGTGATCACGCTCCGATCGCAAACATCCCACTGTGATCACGTTCCGCACGCAACCATCCCAAAAGTTGACACACTCGCATTCCCACTACTTTTATACTACTTCTAATCCCCTATTTTTCAAGGGCTACAGCTTCTCTTCCTCACTCGACCATACACCCACAACCACATCCCAATTTTTCTTTCTGACAGCATAAGAGGTACTCCCACAACTCAAAAACTGGAGCTCCAACTCTGATGGTGTGATCGTAATTACTCATACAACGTACCAATTGGTACCAATTAATTGGTTACATTTCTGTTACATGCTGCCTTGTTTTCGTTACATGGTACCTTGTTTTCGTTACATGGTACCTTGTTTTCGTTACATGGTACCTTTCCCCACGATCATATCGATGGTGTCAAACAAGTCTAATCCTGGCATTTTGGAGCTTAAGTTCTGTAACAAAATCCCTGTATCCCTTACCTACTCTTACTTTCATTTGTTAAGAAAGATGCGACTAAGGGATAG
>JAAHFP010000173.1 GCA_010672925.1 Symploca sp. SIO1C2
AGCAAGTGCCAATTTCTCAACCCCAAAAGGCGACTGTTGAGATAGCACCAGTAACTATCAAACCTCAACCATCAGAGTTAGCTGCCTAGTGGCATGGCACACCTAAAAATGTAGGTTGGGTCGAGGCAACGAGACCCAACACAGTTCCCTAAGAGAGTTGGGTTTCACTTCTTTCTACCCAACCGACTAACTACTGAACCAGTACCTACAATAACTACTGATAGTAGACCAAGAAGAGAAGCTGGTTCTGGAGTTGAAGCTGCTTCAACAATACCTGATCCGTTAAATCTAAAGTCGAGATTTTGAAAATCTTCTGCGGTAAATTCTGAAGCAACGGGAATTGTGAAATCAAGATTGTCCAAATCAGCAGCAAAATTGCTTCCATCTTGTGTAAATGACAGATCGTCTAATCCCCAACCTCCTTGAAAAGCGAGTTCAAAACTTTCATTGATAGTAAAGGAGCGTAGGAGTCCTAGCCCTACAGACTCCAACCTAATACCTGTTGAGAAGTCAAAAAGCCCCTCAGTTCTTAGTAGAGCACTACCTAAAAAGTCAAAGACAATCAGATTGGCTTCATCATCAAATATAATCTCCAAAGATGTATTCAGATCTGACTCAAACTCCTCTTCAACAGACAAAGGAATGCCTTCTTCATTGACAATATCGGGAAGAGCAGGAGACTCAAATGGATCGGGGGCTGCATCTGCATTAGTCACAGCAAAAGCCTGCAAAGCCCCAGGAGTCCTTCTCAGGATTTTCTGACGTTCTTGAGTTGAAAAGAACAAATTACCAGTTGAAGTTCGCTCAGCTGTGGAACTTGCAAAGGCATCCGCCCTTCCTACAGAAGTGTCAGCAACAGATACAGCTATAGCAGTTGCCCCTGTTCCAGGTTGATCAGGAAACGAGAACGTAAAAAAGAAGGGAAAATCCGCATCACTAGAGCGAGTTTGTGCGAATGCTGAAGCTGTGATTGTTTTTAAGGATGCCGCCTCAGCAGCAGGAGAAACTCCCAAGCTCAATGCAGCCAAGGTAGTTATAGCAGTAGTTGCTACAGGCAAAAATGTACTAGAATTGAGTAAATTCATATATTTGACCTCAAATAGTAGATTCACTGATATTGCTCCATGTGGCGCTACTAGGATAGTCAAGTACTTTATCAATTGGAACAACAGTTATTAGTGAGTATACAAGTAAGGCTCAAAGGGCAGATCTGGCAAATAAGTATCTTTGCCAAATCTTTATATATTTGATGATGATCAGGGAGTTGCCTTTACAGAATCTTTAAAAAACTACTCTCATTTTTTACCAAGCTCAAATTAATTTTTTTATTATCTGTATTTGCTTACTCAGCTTGTCAATCCGTAAAATTTCTGAATTTTTCCATATTTAGCCTGTCTACAAATCACTTCATGTTTGTCAGAGTTTGTTGACGTGCATTTGGAGTTTAGACTAAATGCCGTTTCTACACCATTTGTAGTGGTTGTAAATTGAATGATTATGCTATATATGGCGTAATTTTTGAGTTAGTCTAAACTCCAGTTGCATCCTGAGTCGGGTAAACCAATGAGGGTCTTGAGAAAGTGCGTTCGCGTAGCTTGCGCGTAGCACGAATGTCTAACTTATACCAAATCCGGTTCTCAGATCAGGGGTAAAATAATTCAAAGTCCCCCATAATTGGGGGATTTAGGGGGCAAAAGAATACCTTTTTTTAACCGGATTTTGTATCACATTTAGGTGAAAAGCGAACCAGATGTTTGTTTGTGGGACGTGCACGCACTAGTCTATCTCTAGAAAAGACATCAGTAGTTTCAATCTGTCACAATAGTAGTAATGGCTGAAATATACTTGATGCTGGGCTAACGGCACAAAATACTCTATGACTATTGTTACCTCTGAAGAAATTGCTCAGTTTCGCTCTAAATTATCTAACTATCCTGAAGCGATGAAAGCGCTAGACGTAATTGAGGATTGTGAGGGAGACTTGGAAGACGCTGCCATTTCCTTAGCAATTCAGGCGGGACAACAACCACAAAGAGAAAATTCTGAGTGGTTAGATGCTTTAGCTCGCAAATGTCGTGCTGTCATTTGTCAAAAGGCATTGCGGCGAGATTTACTTAGGGGCTCCTATAGTAGCGTGTTTAGATATCTACTGGAAACTCCCCTACTACCAAAAATCCTTATAGCACCAGTGCTGATGTATGTAGCAAGCAAAGGAGTGAAGAGTTTTTGTGAGCCCCTTGAGCTTAAATCCAAGTAAAATATGTAATATTCAGTTAAGTACTTAGCCTTGATACAGTAAGAGGTAGAGGGCAAGGAGGAAGGTTGCAAATGGTATCGTAAAGTTTCACTAAAAATATAGTCAAACCTAGTCATCTATGCTATCATGTACACATGAAGCTTTCTCGATATGCTACAGCTAGAGCCTAACGGACAGTAATGTTACTAGCAGAAAGACACATTATTAAGAAAGGGCATCGATTTTGGACACAGATAGATAATTTATCTTGGCAGTCGAAAAATCTTTACAACTGTGCTAATTATCTAATTCGTCAAAACTTCATTTATGGCCATGGCTATTTGACTTATAATCAGATGGCTTCCTTGATGAAAAATAGTGAGCAATATCGAGCTTTACCCGCTAAAGTGTCACAGCAAATATTAAGAGGATTAGACCGTAACTGGAAATCATTTTTTCAAGCTTTATCAGAATTTAAGACTAATCCCAATAAGTTTCTGGGTCAACCGAAAATCCCCGGTTACAAAGATAAAAAAAAGGGTAGAAATATTTTAGTTTATACGATTCAAGCTATAAGTAAAGTTGCCCTAAAAAAAGGTTTGGTCAAACTATCGGGAACTTCAATCGAGTTAACGACTAAAGTAGCTTCTTGGATAGCTGAGGTGAGAATTGTTCCCCAATGTGATTGTTATGTAATCGAGGTGATTTATGATAAAAATGAACAGTTCTTAGCCCCTAATGACAAGATAGCAGCAATAGATTTGGGTGTAGATAATTTGATGGCTGTAACTTCAAATCAACCAGATTTTACTCCTTTGTTGATTAATGGCAGACCGTTAAAAAGCCTGAACCAATTTTATAACCAACGTCGTGCTTTCTTACAATCTCTCT
>JAAHFP010000174.1 GCA_010672925.1 Symploca sp. SIO1C2
TTACGAAGAAGGAGGACAACTCTCAGAAGCAATTCGCCGGTGTCCCTACTCAGTAGTATTGCTGGATGAAGTAGAAAAAGCTCACCGGGATGTGTTTAACATTTTGTTGCAAGTACTTGACGATGGAAGGATTACGGACTCTCAAGGGAGAACTATAGATTTCCGCAATACCATCATTGTTATGACTAGTAATATTGGCAGTGAGCATATTCTCAGTGTGGCGGGAGATGATACTCAGTATGACAAAATGCGAAAACTGGTAACCAATGCTTTGCGATCGCATTTCCGTCCCGAATTCCTCAACCGGGTGGATGATATCATGATCTTCCACACCCTGACCCGTAAAGAACTGCGAGAAATTGTTGTCATTCAACTCAAGCGGGTGGAACGTTTGTTAGCAGAACAAAAGATCTCCCTAGAAATGTCAGCTAAAGCTCAAGACTACTTAGCCGACATTGGCTACGATCCAGTCTACGGTGCTCGTCCCCTCAAGCGAGCAATTCAGCGAGAACTAGAAAATGCGATCGCTACCAAAATCTTGGAAAATACCTTTATTGAAGGGGACACAATTGTGATTGACTGTGAAGAGAATGCCTTAACCTTCACGAAAAAAGCCCCACTTAATTTGCCAGAACCTAAAGCAACACCTTTAGTTTGAGTAATGAGTAATGAGCGCCTAACGGTGCAGGTAACAGGCAACAGGCAACAGGATAAAATACCACGCCGAAAAAGAAGAAGAGAAACAAGTCAGCTTTTTTTAGAACCTTCTGCCCTCTGCCCTCTGCCCTCTGCCCTCTGCCCTCTGCCTTTTTTCTCAAGAGTAATGAGTAATGGATGTAGTGGCGTAGAATTTGGGCGATAATTTAAGCACTCCAGACTCAAGTATCCCTGGAGTGTCAAACAACAGATGCACTATTTTAGCAAAGGATATTAGTAATTAAATGCTAGAAAAGGTCATACTTCATAATTTTAAAAGTCATAAATCTACACAACTTAATTTAGATAAGTCCCGATTACATGCACTCGTTGGACAAAACAGTGCTGGAAAAACATCTGTACTGCAAGCATTACATTATCTTGGTCGGCTGGCTAATTCATCATTCGCAAAAATTTTTCAATATGAAAGAGCGCCTGAATTAATTACAACAATTGGGCAAAATCATCTATCTGTTACTGGAAGTGGTTACTGGGGGCATAACAATCCCAAAAAGTGGGAAGCTTCCTATCACTGGGAACAACACGTTAATCCTCCTTGGTTCCCAACAGCATCATGGAAGACTGATCAAGATGAAAAAAGTGTTAAAGGATGGTCAAGTTCGTTGAGCGATGCTCCAGATCCAATTTCCCAAGCCTTGAGATACTCAGTTCACCTGAAGCTAGTTGCGACTAACCTTGCCAAAGCTGCTTACAGTGATGCAATTAAGCCGCGAGTAGAGTTTGATGGTTCAGGATTAGCACCTACCCTAGACTATCTTCGTAGCGAAGCTCCAGATAAATTTCAATCCTTACAGGAAATGTTGCAACGGATTGTTCCAGGTGTACGGGAGGTAGGAGTAAGGCGAGCCAAAGTTGCTGTAAATCGCCAACGCTTAATTGAAGTCGATGGAAAATCTATCTCATACGAGGAAAGTCAGGAAATTGCAGGACAGGAAGTTGTCCTAGACATGAATACGGGTAAGCGTATTCCAGCCTATGGGATTAGTGAAGGAACAATACTAACGTTGGGATTATTGACTGTTCTGATGAATCCTAATCAACCTAATTTGGTGCTACTGGATGATATTGAGCAGGGACTACATCCAAGAGCGCAGCGAGAACTAATCACTGTTTTTAAGGAAATCATTAAAGATAACAACAATCTGAAAATTATTTTTTCTACCCATTCTCCTTATATTATTGATGAACTTATTCCTTCTCAAGTTCATGTATTAAGCAACACTAATTTAGGTTTTACTCTTTCTAAGCGTTTGGATGAACATCCTGATGTGGAATGGGCTAAACAAACTTTGACAACTGGTGAATTTTGGGATGCTGAAGGAGAGAATTGGGTAGTTGAAGGAGAAGCAAGTGACTGAGTTCATCGTGATCGTGGAAAGTGGTGCTGATGCACGCACTGCTACGAAATTAGCCGAGCGTATTCTGGCGGAAAAAGTAGATTGGTTAGAGGACAGTAATCTTCAATATTTTTTCCAGTGGAGTGGATTGCAAAATGGAACACAACATTCTTGTTGGAAATACCTTGATAAAATCATTGAGGAAGCAAAAAGTTTAGGTTATAAACCTGCCAGATTTATGGGTCATTATAGAGATGGAGTGCCATATAAAGAGTATGGAGCGAAATCTGATAAAGTTCTGAAGTTAGTACACTTCCTGCAAAAAACACGACGGATTAGAGCAATTTTATTGATTATTGATTTAGACAATAAATCAGAGCGTAGACAAGGACTTGAACAAGCACGAGCCAAACACATCAATCGACAACCTCAATTAGAAATTGTTATTGGTACAGCAGACCGAATGCGCGAAGCTTGGGTTTTGAATGGGTTTATACCATCTAATCAAGAGGAAGAACAAATTCTGGAAGAGCTCAAGGACGAATTAAAGTTTGATCCATGCATAGAGTCACACAGACTACGGGGAAGAAATGATATTAGAGATCCAAAAGAAGTAGTCAACAAGCTAACAGGCGGAAATATGGAGCGTGAACAGCAGTGCTGGGAAGATACAAGTTTAGAACTTCTGCGTGAAAGAGGTATTCATTCAGGCTTAACAGACTACTTCCATGAAGTTGAACAGCGATTAACCCCCATTTTATAGTCTCAACTCCAGTTCCTACGGACAAGACGAAGTTATTCTTGTGTCCCTACACCGAACACCCCACAGCCTAAATCTTGCTCAAGTGTAAAGCAATGTAACAATCATGACGTCATACTGGTATAGTGTCTTGACAGCCACCTAAATAATGGATAATCTTGGATACATACCCGGGTAAAAAAATTGAATTTTTATGCAAGACAAGCAAAAGGTAACGTTGTATCTCCCGCCAGGACTCCACCGTCAGCTCAAAATTCGAGCAGCTGTTGAATCGGACTCGATG
>JAAHFP010000175.1 GCA_010672925.1 Symploca sp. SIO1C2
AAGTGCAACGACGCACTGCTCAACTGGAACAAGCTCTGGATTTGGAAGCTACCCTCAAACGAATTACTGACCAAGTTCGGGACAGTCTTGACGAAAATAAAATTTTACAAACAGCAGTCGAGCAATTGGCTCTGGCTCTAGGAGTAGATTGTTGTCAGGCTTCGGTACAAACCACTGAACCGGGAGGTTCTAACATCTGTTATGAGTATAGAATTTCATCTACCTCTGAGTCTCAATTGGAATCTCTAGCAAAGTTATCCCAAGTTGACTATCAACTAGAACAAGAACAGTATTTTCCTTGTTTTTTATTGACTTCAGCGCAAGTGCAGGCTAGTGAAGGAATTTTGACATGTCCGATTGTTGACGAGCAAGGAGTTCTGGGGGAGTTGAGGTTAGTGATCCCACTCTCCCAAAGCTTCAACGATGTAGAAATTCGTTTAGTGCGGCAGGTAGCTAACCAATGTGCTATTGCTCTGCGCCAAGCTCGCCTCTACCAAGCAGCACAGCAACAAGCTGAGGCTTTAGAAAAACTCAATCACCTCAAAGATGATTTCCTCAGTACCGTTTCTCATGAGTTGCGTTCTCCCATGACTAACATCAAAATGGCACTCAAAATGTTGGAAATGAACTTAGAGCCATTGGATTTAGGCAATGCCAAAGAAAAAATTCAGCGCTATTTGCGGATTTTACAAGATGAGTCTGTGCGAGAACTTATCCTGATTAATAATTTGTTAGATCTTTCTCGTTTAGAAGCAGGAAGTGAACCTTTGGAGCTAAATACGATTAAACTACAAGACTGGCTCCCGGGAATTATAAAACCTTTTGTGACTCGTGTTCACAACCACGAACAACTATTAGAGTTAGAGCTACCAAATCAACTGCCCTCCTTAAATAGTGACCAACATGCTTTGGAACGCATCTTAGGTGAACTGCTTAATAATGCTTGTAAGTATACACCAGCGGGAGAAAAAATTACTGTTTCAGCACAGGCAACAGAAACAATGATGCAATTGCAGGTAAGCAATTCTGGGGTAGAAATTGCCACAGAAGAACTATCTCAAATCTTTGAGAAGTTTTACCGCATTCCTAACCATGACCCTTGGAAGCATGGTGGTACAGGCTTGGGATTAGCACTGGTGAAGAAGTTAGTGAAGCATTTGGGAGGAAGTATCCAAGCAGAAAGTCCTGCCGCTCAAACAATCTTTACTATCCAACTTCCTCTTACTCAGAGTTGTTAAATTAAAAGCTGCTAAGGGAAAGTTTAAGACTTTGTTTGCTTATTGTAGAGACGTTACATGCAACGTCTCTACAAGGTTTTAGCTGTTTTGAATAAACAGAGAAAGCTAACCCGGACTTGTATTATATACACAAAAGCGGTCAATTTTAAATCAAAGGCAATAATACCATCAGAGCCCATATTGGAGTCAAGGCAGGTTCTATATTCTGCTACAAGCTAATATCAATTTTCTTGAGTCGTGAAGGAAGTATAGCAGTCGCTAGAGCGCTTAAGATATTCTCAGGTAAGGCGATTAGGACAAGGGTCTTGAGCCTCTTGTCCTAATCGCCTTGGCAGTTGCTATAACTTCAGTAATTGAGGGTCTTGCCCCTCAGTCGCTCAGTTAAGTAGTCGTGCTTAATTAATAACTATCCTCTAATTAAGGTCTGCTTAAATTTTTTTTTGCGAAGCTTAAAAGACAGGATTTATTAGAGCAGTTCAGGATAATCTAGACACTAGCAAATTTCGTAAATTTTGCAGGCAGAGACGTGATTATGATTGCACTCTGCTAATCAATAACGTCTGCAAATACCCTAATAACTAGAGGCTTTTGATTTTCATAAAGCCCTAATTAGTGATGAATAATAAGAGTAAAGCAATGGAAAACATCGGTAATCAATTAGTTCGTTGCCCTTTTAGTGGTAAAGCGAGAACTTTGACAGCAGAACAATACCTGACATTAGCTCAGATATCATCGGAAGAACTCAAAAACATTAACAATGTTGAATATTGGTATGAAAAGGGTTTAAGGGCTATTTCCCCATTTGAAAAAATTGACCCAGTAACAGGTTTTATTCCCCCTAAGCCACCATTAACCAAGTTGCCCGCAACTCATGAAGCATGGGATACTTTGGCAAGCAAACTGCCAGATTTGATGAGAACAAATAGTGTAGCTGAGTATCTAACACAGATGCCTTGTTTGTCAGCCATGGCTCTTCCTGAAGAGTATATTTATCGTGCATCAGTGATTATTGGTTCTGCGGCTCACGCTTATGCATACGGAGAAAATGCCTATTGTCAACAAACCTTTCATTTAACTCCCTCATCAGCAAAAGCCAAAGAGCGGAAATTACCAATTTCCCTCAAAATTCCTTATCAAGAACTGACCCAAAGGCTTAATCGAGCCAATCCACAAGCCTTAATCTATGAATTTGCTTTATACAATTGGAGGTTTAAAAATAACTCGCGACCTAAATTTTATCTTAACAATTTAACTGAATGTCTTGACAACTTAGAACTATTAGTTCCGATATTTAATATTGAAGCCGAAAGAAGGTTCATCCTCACCTTTTTTATGACAGAGTTGCTTGCTGGACCTTGTGCAGGATTAATCGTCGAAATTTTTCGCTGCATTAAAGCAGACGAGCAGGATAGATTATGTTCTGTGCTACTTGAAATATGCGCTCATCTAAGAAGATGCAATTTAATGCTAAAAAGCAACATTCCTCTTAATGAGAGTCATCGCAATTATTTCAATTCTCCTCTGTGGACAAAGACTGTCGCCCCCTTGTGGGCTGGTGCAATGCACGGTGAAGTAGGAATAAGTGGAGGAGGCTCTCCTTTCTTTATTATGTTTGATAACTTGATTGCTAGAGATCAATACGAAGGTAATTTAGGTAATCAAATTATCAACAAGGAGCATAATAACCCTCTTTCCTTTATCCACAGAC
>JAAHFP010000176.1 GCA_010672925.1 Symploca sp. SIO1C2
TCTTTACTAGTGGTTTACTCATCCAGGGATACGGCTTTATTGAAAGGATGCAAATTGCCGGACGACCCCCAGTAACTAATATGTATGAATCAGTAATCTGGGTAGGTTTTGGTGTTGCCGCGATCGCGTTACTATTTGAAGGTATTTACCGTGCCAAATATTACCTGCTAGCCGCTGCACCTTTATCTGTTATCTGCCTGGTGCTAGCAGATAGTCTACCAGCAGTTCTTGATCCTAGTATTAAACCCCTAGTACCGGTGTTGCGAGATAATTTTTGGTTAAGTATCCATGTACCTACTATTACCCTTAGTTACGCTAGTTTTGCTTTAGCGATGGGTTTGAGCCATATTATCCTCAGCAACTATTTATTTACCCCCCAGGCAAAAGAACGGATTCGCAGTTTAGCCAAGTGGAATTATGGCATTTTACAAGTGGGAGTTTTACTGTTGAGTGCCGGAGTAATTCTCGGAGGAATTTGGGCACATTTTTCCTGGGGACGCTTCTGGGGTTGGGACCCGAAAGAAACTTGGGCATTAATTGCCCTCATGTGTTACGTTATACCCCTCCACGGTCGCTTAGTCGGTTGGCTAGGGGATTTTGGTTTAGCGATTACCAGTGTTGTCAGTTTTAATGCGGTATTAATGGCTTGGTATGGGGTCAATTTTGTGTTGGGGACAGGATTGCACAGTTATGGTTTTAGTACAGGAGGTTCTGAGTTAATTGTGGGCTCTCTTGTTGGTTTAGATCTCATCTTTGTTGTGGTGAGTGCTATTCGTTATCGCGGTTGGTTGAAATTAACTGAAGAGCAAACGGCTTGATGAGTGTAGAGACGCGCCTGCCGAAGGATGCCCGTAGGGCTGTTGGCGCGTCTCTACGGGATTTAGAAGTTTGCTAAAAACGGGGGTATCCAACCGGATTTAGTATAACAAGTAACAAGTTTTGAGTTAATCTCAACTGAAGCGCAAGGTTTTTGGACTACAAGATACCATTTCCTTGCACTTGGGCTCGAAAAAAATGAAGGTTTTGCTCTTCTTTTTTTTCCTACGCCCTACACCCTGGTAGGACAAAATGCTACTATCCCAATGTCTCCAACAATTCTTTGCGGTTGCTAATCGCAGGTTGGTAGTTAGAGTCGAATCGAATCGCTTGATTGTAAGATTCGAGAGCTTCATCATAGCGTTTGAGTTTCTCTAGCACAACACCTCGTTTATTCCAACCCTGAGCAAAGTCAGGTTTAATCTCGATGGTTTTGTCAAAGGAAGCGAGTGCTTTTTCGTTTTGACCTAACATTTCTAACTCCAAGCCTTGTTGATACAAAAACTCATGATTTTTAGGTTGATTTTCGATAGCTTTGTCAAAAGAAGCGAGTGTTTTTTCGTTTTGACCTAACATTTCTAGCGCCCTGCTTCGGTGATACCAAGCTTGACGATTTTCAGGTTGAATTTCGATAGCTTTGTCAAAGTACAAAATCGCCTTTTTATATTTCCCTGAATCATATATCACAGAGCCTCGGCGATACCAAGCAGCAGCAACATCAGATTTATCAGGTTTAATTTTGATGAATTTCTCCGTGGAAGCGATCACCTCTTGGTCTTTGCCTAAATCACATAGAGCATTGTTTGGTTTAAGCCAAGCATCAACATATTTAGGTTCAATCTTGATGGCTCGCTCCAATGAAGCGATAGATTCTTGATATTTGCCTAACTCATCTAGCAAATGGCCTTTCTTATATGGAGCACAAGCAAAGTCATGTTTAAACCCGATTACTTGCTCAAAGGAATAGATGGCTTCTGGCTTTTTGCCTAACTCATCTAGCAAAATACCTTTTCTATACCAAGCCTTAGCAAAGTCATATTTAATCTCTATGGCTTGCTCAAAGGAATAGATGGCTTCTGGCTTTTTGCCTAACTCATCTAGCGAAATACCTTTCCTATACCAAGCCTTAGCAAAGTTATCTTTAATCTCTATGGCTTGCTCAAAGGAATCGATCGCTTCTTCATGTTTGCCTAACTTATCTGCTAGCAAAGTGCCTTTCTTATACCAAACATCAGCATTTTTGGGTTCAGCATTGCTTGCTTTATTATAAGCAGCAAGAGCTTCCTGAACAAGCCCCTGATTAGAGAACTTATTCCCTTGATTAAAATAATACTCAGCAGGCTCTAAGTACTTTGACTCTATTTCCTGGGGTATCTCTCCCGACGATAGAGGTTTTTTCAAAGAATTACAGCCAACTAGCGTGATAAGACAGAGGGCAGAAGGTAGAAAGCAGCCCCAAGTAAAAAATTTTTTCACTATTAGGTTAGTAAATTTAGAATGTAGGTGCGATCCGTTGATATCACAAAAGTTGCATAGGTAGCAAACCTACCTCTAGAGTGTGTTTTCAAAATCAAAAACCTAACGTTGAGGCGTTTGCGTAGCCGTATAGCATTTGGGCGACAATTTATCGGTGAAACCCAAGGTATACAGTCCAAATGCTGACGCTTCTTACGTCGCTAACGCTACGCTAACGCCCTCCGAGAGTTTGAAAACACCCCCTAGCCCCACTAATCACTTCCAGCTACCTCCTATCTTGCATCTGGAGTTTGATTAACACTATTTTGCAAAAGTTGCTCTAGTTGGGCTAAGTCATCTGTTGTCACACCACCTTGATGCCGAATAATCCCAGATTCACTTTTTAAACGATCCATATAAATTCGCAAGGCATGTTCATCATCTGGAGTTTAGACTAGTTAGGAGTGCGAAACTCCAAAGTCTGATAGTCCGCAAGATAAAAAATCAATCAATTCAGTCGATGGTGTCCCAAGAATGCGTGCAATTGCCAAGTCTAGGAGAGGCAGGGC
>JAAHFP010000177.1 GCA_010672925.1 Symploca sp. SIO1C2
GGGGTCAATCAGCTACTCAAGAACAAACTGCAATTACAACTAGTGGTGTCATTCCTAGCGTTGGCAGCCAATGGAGCCTTAGTGATGCTTCTGGGGAAGGCAATTACTAAACCACTCAAACAGCTAACACTCAGGGCTCAGGAATTCTCGGTCAGCAATCCGCAAGTGCGGGCTGAGGTATGGGCAAGGGATGAAATTGGACAACTAGCACACAGTTTTAATCACATGGCTCAGAGGATTGTCTGTGCGATGGAGCAATTAGAAAACAGCGTTCAAGAGCAATCGAGTCTTAATATCCAGTTGCAGCAGGAAGTTTTAGAGCGTCAGCAAGCTGAAGCAGCACTACAGGAAAGTGAAGAGTTCTTCCGCCAGCTGGCAGAAAATATTCGAGAAGTCTTGTTTCTCTTCTCCTCAACTGGAGAAATGCTCTATGTTTCTCCTGCTTACGAACAAATTTGGCAGAAGAGTTGCCAGAGCCTGTATATTGACTCCCGTTCTTGGCTAGAGTCAATTTACCCAGAGGAGTTACCTAGAGTTACTACAGCCTTAGATAGACAAATACGCAATGGAACTTATTTTGATGAGGAGTATCGCATTATTCGCCTTGACGGTCAAAAACGTTGGATTAGAGCACGTTCTTTTCCTATCTACAATGAAGTAGGAGAGGTCTATCGCTTTGCTGGTATTGCTGAAGACATCACTATTCGCAAACATACAGAGCAACAGTTGCAATATCTAAGTCAGCTACAACGGGAGAAAACCCAACAACTCCAAGCTACTTTACACCAACTCCAGCAAACTCAATCCCAATTAGTACAGCAAGAAAAAATGGCGAGTTTGGGACAGCTTTTAGCAGGAGTAGCCCACGAAATAAACAATCCTGTTAGCTTCATTTACGGCAATATTAATCCAGCTACTGAATATGCCGAAGATCTACTACAGATTATTGAACTCTATCAGCACCATTACCCTCAACCAGTAAAAGAAATTGCTCAACGATTAGAATTAGCTGAGCTAGATTTCATTGCCACTGATTTCCCCAAACTACTCTCTTCCATGGAGGAAGGTGCTCAGCGTATCTGCTCTCTTGTTCAATCTCTGAAAAATTTTTCCCATAATGATCAAGAGGAAGGCAAGCTAGTAGATATTCATCAATATATCGATAGTACCTTGCTGATTCTACAGCACCGACTTAAACCAAAGTCTCGGCGGTGTGAGATTCAACTCCTCAAAGAATACGGAAAACTGCCTCTAGTCTACTGTTACCCAGGTCTGCTTAATCAGGTCTTTATGAATCTACTCTGCAATGCGATCGATGCTTTAGAGAATGGAAGGGATGAAGAATCACTGGTTAACATAACTCTCGGAGAGAGTAGATTCAATAACTCCCAACTGACAACTAGCAATTCACCGACGTTAGGGATAAGTACTCAAGTGATTGAAGATGGTTTACCAAAGGTAGCGATTCGCATTGTTGACAACGGCTCTGGTATAGCACCATCAATTAAGGAAAGAATCTTTGACCCCTTCTTTACCACTAAGCCAGTAGGAAAGGGAACTGGTTTAGGCTTAGCCATTAGTTACCGGATTGTGGTGGAGCAGCACCAAGGAAGGTTGCACTGTAAGTCAACTCTAGGAGAAGGTACAGAGTTTGTTATTGAGCTGCCACTAAGCTGCTAGGCATCTAACTTTTAAGAAACAGGAGTCAGGAGTCAGGAGTCAGGAGAGAAGAAGGAAAGAAGGAAAGAAGGGAGTGTTTCTTTCATTTGTAGGGGGCGGCGCACCGCCCGTAGGGGGCTCTTAAGAAACAAAATTGCTCTTATTAAGTATTTATGTACTAGTTAAAGATGTGAGTCTAACCTAGCAGAATTAACCATTCTCAATTCTCAATTCTCAATTCTCAATTCTCTTTTTTGAGCTATCCAAGCATTTTTCAAAGTTTGAGCTTGCTCATAAAGCACTCGTTCCGCAGAGATTTTCTCCGCAGTAGCAATTGCAGCATCTAGCCTTCCTTGAGCAGCAAGAGCTACCGCTGCATCCAAAATGGGACTATCTTCAGCGATTTGCATTTGAGTAACCCACCCAGCCAAAACTTTTTGTGCTTCAGCATACACTGCACTACCAGGACGAATTTGCCTAGCGGTAGAAATTGCCTTAACTAAATCTAAGCGTTGGGCAAAGGTCTTAGCTAAATCCAGGATTGGTCGGTCTTCGAGAGTTTTTATTTGCCAATGCCATTGAGCGATGACTTTTTGTGCTTCAGGATGTAGAGGCCGACCTGGTTTAATTTTACTAGCTTGTGCTACTGCGGCCTTCAGCTCTTCAATTGTTCCTCTTGCAGCCAACTGTTGAGCCCTAAGTAGCTTTTGTTGGTCTTCTATTTGCCATAATTCCTGACGCCACTGAGCAATCAGGGTTTGGGCAAGTAGGCGTTGGGGACTGCCTGGTTCAACTAGAGCGGCTTGTTCGATTGCCACCTGATGTCCTATTCTCTGCTCAAACTTACTCAAAATCTGAGCAAACTGCAACTTGGTTTTGTCTTGTAACTTAGACTCCCAGAGAGCTGCTTGGGTTGAGGCGGTTGGATAAACTGGACTTTTGGGGTTAATCTGGCGTACTCCTGCCAAGGCATCTATTAAGCCAAGAATATTATTTTCCTTAGCAGCTTCAGAAGCACGACTCAACCGAATCCAATCTTGAGCTTCTTGATAAAGGCTAGTATTTATCGGAATTCGCTGGGCAATGTTGATAGCTAGAGCAAAATTTCCTTGTTCCAACTCGATAGCACTGATGCGCAATAAAGTGCGAC
>JAAHFP010000178.1 GCA_010672925.1 Symploca sp. SIO1C2
GCGCTGCCTCTCTTAGACTTGGCAATTGTACGTATTCTTGGGACACCATTGACTGAATTGATTGATTTTTTATCTTGCGGACTATCAGACTTTGGAGTTTCGCACTCCTAACTAGTCTAAACTCCAGTAATTAAATCAATTACAAAATCTTGCCGATCATCAGAAGAAACAAAACTTAATACAGGCTCCTGTAAATATTCCTCATTCTCCCGAAACCAAGACACTAGAAAATCCTTAACCTCTCCTCTTGCCTGATGGAACTCTTCCTCTAAAACTTCACGACCATCTAAAACAGTAACAATATCCTCAATATCCTTAGACAAGCGAAAATCTTGACCTCGACGTAAAAAAGCCTCCACTTTACTCGCTAGTAAATAGAGCGGCGGAAAAATCGAAATTTTTCGACCACTCGGTAAAAAATAATCAATAGCATTTTTAAATCCCTCTTGATACCAATAATTGCTAAACCCCAAAATCTCCTTCTCATAGGGCATAACATCCACAATCAAATTCTGATGCCGCCACCGACAAATCGGCGCACCCAAGTCGGCACACTCCTCCAAACCTACAGCCCTTAACTTTTCTAACAAAGCATAATAATTATTTAGCGTAAAAACCTCCACTACACAATCGACATCCAAAGTCGGACGCACTTCATCCCATAAAATTTCATCCACATACAGGGGGATTGTTGCGCCACCTATAAACACAAAACGTTCCGATACCGAAGCCAAAATTTCTGCAACCCTCTCCAAATTCTCAATGATACGATTACTCATAAAGTCTCTTTTTTAACTCCACAATTGTCAATTCTCTTTCTCGTACTTTCCCCACTCGCAACCCATCTACCAGACAGAGCAACTCATAAAATAGAGAATCATTCTCAACTACCTTCGGAACAGACTTATATAAAGGCGTAATTTCTTTACCCTTCACCTTTCCAGATCCAGCAGCCCACACATAAGCATTGTCATCGCTCACCATTAATAACCCTTTTAAAGGTTCCGCAGAATGAGCCGTTGGTATTCCTCGCACTAAAGCCCCAACCTTTGTCGGAAATACATACCTCAAACCATGCACCAAAAATTCCTCTAATGCTCCCTTCAAAACCTTTCTTCGTTTGGCATGGTACAAATTGCACGCTTCACAACGTTGCAAAGCGCCATATACCACCGAAGAACTTGTCTCTAAACTTTTCGCCAATTCATCATAAGTCCACGCCGGACCTAAACTGTGAACTTTCAGTAAAACCACAATATCTTGAGGCTTGAGCATTTTTTTCATAGAACATTCAGTTAACTCCATTCTATTCTCTATTCGTGAATTGTGAATACAGGTTGATATAGCGACTGCACAGGCGGTTAGAACAACACCCACCAAATGCAGCAAACCTTTACCTGTCAATCTCTTCCCTTCTGCCTTCTACCCTCTGTCCTCTGCTATAACAGAACCTGGCAATATTGAACTAAACCCGCCCCACCAGCATCACCGGGACGGGTTTACCGACAATGTGTTTGCTGGATTGGTGAACCAGCCCCTACGGGATGATAATTTATCAATATTGATATTTTCAGCAGACCTAATTAAGCGATTGCTATCCCCTATAAGCTAAAATCTGGGCTCTCTAGTACATAGGGTGATAAGCTGAGGTTATCATTTCTATATTCCTTACACAGCAAGGATGACAGGAATATATTTTCGAGGAAGCTATCACAAATACCGGAGTTTCCACCACAAGTACGGGAGAGCCTGAGAACCGGATTTGGTATCATAGAGGTAGTTCAATAATAAAGTCAGTACCTTGTCCAAGCCGGGAATTACAATAGAGTTGGCCTTTGTGTTGCTTCACCACAATTGAATGGCTAATGGACAAGCCTAAACCAGTACCTTTACCAACGGGTTTCGTGGTAAAGAAGGGGTCAAATACCCGCTGTTTGAGTTGAAGAGGAATACCAGTTCCGTTGTCAGTAATACGAATTATTACTTTGTTGTTTGTTGTTTGTTGTTTGTCCTTTGTTATTTGGGAATTGGGAATTGTCTCCTTTGTTTCCCCCATCTCCTCATCTCCGCGTCTCCGCGTCCCCGTGTCCCCGCGTCTCCCAATCTCTGGATCTCCTTCATCAGCTTTAACAACTTCCGTACTAATGCGAATTTGAGGAGTTAGGGAAGAATTTTCTAGCATTTTCTCTTCAAGAGCATCAACAGCATTACTCAAAATGTTCATAAATACTTGATTGAGCTCACTAGGATAGCACTCTACTAGAGGGAGTTCACCATACTCTCGAATTACTTCAATTGCCCCTCTATGGGACTTGGCTTTGATGTGATTACCTAAAATCATCAGATTAGTTTCGATTTCTTGATGTAGATCAACTGATTTTTTATTAGCTTGATTATGGTGGGAAAAATGCCGCAGGGAGAGAACAATTTTCATGATACGAGAAGCTCCTTCTTGGATAGAAGCTAGTAACTTTGGGAAGTCTTCCTGGATAAAATCCAGCTCAATATCTTGAATTTTGTTTTTAATTTCTCCAGAGGTTAGAGGCTCCGATTTCTGGTAGAGAGCAATCAACTCAAGAAGATCCTGAACATATCCTATTGCTGGCTCAATATTGCTGTAGATAAAACCGACAGGATTGTTGATTTCGTGGGCTACTCCTGCTAATAATGGCTCTCCCGGATCTATGTTGATAAACTTTATTTATATATACTCCCCAATTCTTTGGTTTTAGTCTTGGCTCGGAGCGATAGTGGAGAGTCAAGACTAGGCTCTCTTAGTGCAACTTTTTCAGGATT
>JAAHFP010000179.1 GCA_010672925.1 Symploca sp. SIO1C2
GGGGTCAATCAGCTACTCAAGAACAAACTGCAATTACAACTAGTGGTGTCATTCCTAGCGTTGGCAGCCAATGGAGCCTTAGTGATGCTTCTGGGGAAGGCAATTACTAAACCACTCAAACAGCTAAAACTCAGGGCTCAGGAATTCTCTGTCAGCAATCCGCAAGTGCGGGCTGAGGTATGGGCAAGGGATGAAATTGGACAACTAGCACACAGTTTTAATCACATGGCTCAGAGGATTGTCTGTGCGATGGAGCAATTAGAAAACAGTGTTCAAGAGCAATCGAGTCTTAATATCCAGTTGCAGCAGGAAGTTTTAGAGCGTCAGCAAGCTGAAGCAGCACTACAGGAAAGTGAAGAATTCTTCCGCCAGCTGGCAGAAAATATTCGAGAAGTCTTGTTTCTCTTCTCCTCAACTGGAGAAATGCTCTATGTTTCTCCTGCTTACGAACAAATTTGGCAGAAGAGTTGCCAAAGCCTGTATCTTGACTCCCGTTCTTGGCTAGAGTCAATTTGCCCAGAGGAGTTACCTAGAGTTACGACAGCCTTAGATAGACAAATATGTAATGGAACTTATTTTGATGAGGAGTATCGCATTATTCGCCCTGACGGTCAAAAACGTTGGATTAGAGCACGCTCTTTTCCTATCTACAATGAAGTAGGAGAGGTCTATCGCTTTGCTGGTATTGCCGAAGACATCACTATTCGCAAACATACAGAGCAACAGTTGCAATATCTAAGTCAGCTCCAACGGGAGAAAACCCAACAACTCCAAACTACTTTACACCAACTCCAGCAAACTCAATCCCAATTAGTACAGCAAGAAAAAATGGCGAGCTTGGGACAGCTGTTAGCAGGGGTAGCCCACGAAATCAACAATCCCGTCAGCTTCATTTACGGCAATATTAATCCAGCTACTGAATATGCCGAGGATCTACTACAGCTTATTGAACTCTATCAGCACCATTACCCTAAACCAGTCAAAGAAATTGCTCAACGATTAGAATTAGCTGAGCTAGATTTCATTGCCACTGATTTCCCCAAACTACTCTCTTCAATGGAGGAAGGTGCTCAGCGCATCTGCTCTCTTGTTCAATCCCTGAAAAATTTCTCCCATAACGATCAAGAGGAAGGCAAGCTAGTAGATATTCATCAATATATCGATAGTACCTTGCTTATTCTACAGCACCGACTTAAACCCAAGTCTCGGCGGTGTGGGATTCAACTCATCAAAGAATACGGAGAACTGCCTCTAGTCTACTGTTACCCAGGTCTACTCAATCAGGTCTTTATGAATCTGCTCTGCAATGCGATCGATGCCTTAGAGAATGGACGGGATGAAGAATCCCTGGTTAACATAACTCTCGGAGAGAGTAGATTCAATAACTCCCAACTGACAACGACCAATTCACCGACCCTAGGCATTAGTACTCAAGTGCTTGAGGATGGTTTACCAAAGGTGGCGATTCGCATTGTTGACAACGGCACTGGTATACCACCATCAATTAAGGAAAGAATCTTTGACCCCTTCTTTACCACTAAACCAGTAGGAAAGGGAACTGGTTTAGGTTTAGCCATTAGTTACCGGATTGTGGTGGAGCAGCACCAGGGAAGGTTGCACTGCGAGTCAACTCCAGGACAAGGTACAGAGTTTGTTATTGAGCTGCCACTAACGCCAAAAGGCAGTTACTGATATAGCAATCGCCAAGGCGGTTAGGACAACACAAAATGCTGAAACCTTTACCTGTCCATCTCTTCCCTTCTGCCTTCTGCCCTCTGCCCTCTGCCTTTTGCGATATATTCCCTTAGCAGAATTAACCATTCTCAATTCTCAATTCTCAATTCTTAATTCTCAATTCTCCCTTTTGAGCTATCCAAGCATTTTTCAAAGTTTGAGCTTGCTCATAAAGCACTCGTTCAGCAGAGATTTTCTCCGCAGTAGCAATTGCAGCATCTAGTCTTCCTTGAGCAGCAAGAGCTACCGCTGCATCCAGAATGGGACTATCTTCAGCGATTTGCATTTGAGTAACCCACCCAGCCAAAACTTTTTGTGCCTCAGCATACACTGCACTACCAGGACGAATTTGCCTAGCGGTAGAAATTGCCTTAACTAAATCTAAGCGTTGGGCAAAGGTCTTAGCTAAATCCAGAATTGGTCGGTCTTCAAGAGTTTTTATTTGCCAATGCCATTGAGCAATGACTTTTTGTGCTTCAGGATGTAGAGGCCGACCTGGTTTAATTTTACTCGCTTGTGCTACTGCAGCCTTCAGCTCTTCAATTGTTCCTCTTGCAGCCAACTTTTGAGCGCTAAGTAGCTTTTGTTGGTCTTCTATTTGCCATAATTCCTGACGCCACTGAGCAATCAGGGTTTGGGCAAGTAGGCGTTGGGGACTGCCTGGTTCGACCAAAGCTGCTTGTTCGATCGCCACCTGATGCCCTATTCTCTGCTCAAACTTACTCAAAATCTGAGCAAACTGCAATTTGGTTTGGTCTTGTAACTTAGACTCCCAAAGAGCTGCTTGGGTTGAGGCGGTTGGATAAACTGGACTTTTGGGATTAATCTGGCGTACTCCTGCCAAGGCATCTATTAAGCCAAGAATATTATCTTTCTTCGCAGCTTCAGAAGCACGACTAAACCGAATCCAATCTTGAGCTTCTTGATAAAGGCTAGTATTTATCGGAATTCGCTGGGCAATGTTGATAGCTAGAGCAAAATTTCCTTGTTCCAACTCGATAGCACTGATGCGCAATAAAGTGCGAC
>JAAHFP010000018.1:0-18782 GCA_010672925.1 Symploca sp. SIO1C2
GATCGCACACCAAATCCGACTCATGGCTGATTTCTCCGATAGTTCCACATATTCGTTCACTGAGAATAGTTTACGCACTTTTTCTGGCTGTCCTAATTTTCTCTCATCACAATGAATTAGCCCTGCTTTGAAAGGGGGAGCTAGAGGATGCTACTCCTTCGGAGAACGCTTTGCGAAGGCTCTTGGTTCCACGGGGAAGCGAGAAGATGCTTTGCAATTCCACGGGGGACTTTGAGTCCAGTCCGAAGGGCGGGCTAACAGCAGGAGAACCTCACATAATGAGCTATACTGAGTTCGGCTGTCTTTAGTTGAAGATAATCAATAAACTGTCTATTTCTGATTCCATTCTGTAAGCCATTCGTTTGCCGGAACAGCGTATTGAGCAAGAATTACTGCAAGAATTAGCGATCGCTCTCTATACACAAGATATATTATCTTTTGGCAAAGCACGAGAACTGGCTCAAATGGATAGATATGAGTTTGGACAACTACTTGGTAGACGCGAAGTTGTCAAGCATTACAGTATTGAAGAATTAAACGATGATCTGACTTATGCGTGTTCAACTTAAACTCTTACCTAAAACCTAAAACCTAAAACCTACCACCTACCACCTATTTTTTAGGACTAGGGGGTTCAAGAATTTGTATAGGAGCATCCAACAATGGTGGCACGGATTTTTCTAAATTTTCTTCATCTCCTGCGGTAACTTGCTTAACTTCACTGATAAGAATAATCAAAGTCAAGGGTTGTCTCATTTTAAGAGAAAGGAATTCCTGTAACAACTCCACTTGCTTTGGGGTAATTTTTTGATCAGTCCACAAACTTAAATAGACTTGCGGCGGGTTAGTTCCCCAGTTCACCTTAGTGTCAAGTAATTTACCTTGTTGACCAATAGTAATAGTTTCTTTGACTAACTTCTGCTTGATGGCTGCTTCTAACCGAGCATTTCTTACTAGCTCCCAAAAACTTAGTCCTAATAACAGTACTAAAGGGAAGCTAAGAGCTGTCGTCCAAACTAAGGCACGATTAAATTGGGCGTAGCCAGCACTGATAAATAAGACCATACAGGCTAGAGCAATACCGAGGAGATTAGTTACATAGAGAACTAAAGCACCTACAGCAGATAGCCAAATTCCTTGAGATAGACATAAACCCACCACACACAAAGGGGGCATTAACGCCACTGCAATGGCTGTACCTGCTAAAGCATCACTAATCCCTGGTCTAATTTTGGCAAAGCCACTGATGGCTCCCGCTGTAATAGCAATTCCTAAGTCTACCAAATTGGGCTGGATACGAGCTTGCACTTCGGAGCCAAATTCGGGAATTCCAGTTACTAGCCCAATGAGACAAGAAAGGCTTACAGCAATTAGAGTAGCACCAGCGATCGCTAATAAGGATTGGCGAAACAACTTCACCTCACCTTCTAATGCTCCAAATGCCAAGCCTCGCAAGGGTAACATCAAAGGAGCGACTAACATAGCACCAATAATTACTGCTGTGCTATTGCTAATCAGACCCAATGTAGCGATGATGCAGGAACTAAGAGTAAGAGCTACATAGTTGGTATTCCAAGTAGCATCTTGGACTAACTCTTGATACAGTTTATGCTCTTGTTCTGCGGTTGGGGGCTCCGGTAAGAATTTACGGATAGTTGCCGTTAGTCTTTGCATCGATTTTTGGTTTTCGCCGAAATTCCACACCTTACACCCTACACTTTTAATGCCTCAATGAGCGTTATGGCTATTGGTTTTTTTTCACAGACGATTCAACCTCTTTAACCAATTCAAAAAAGATGATCGCGGCAAACCCTAACCCGATAGCAGAACCAATACCCAAAGCCAATCCTCGCCCAATCTCTCCTTGAAACAACCGAACTAATCCTTCACAACCAACGAAGGCTGAAATACCTGCCAGTACCCCAGCCAATACGCCAGTATCAACACGGCTAATTGCCACAGCAACCACCCCAGTTCCAGCCACACCTACCCAGTTCACCAATGCCCCAGCAAGCGTTACAGTAATCGCTGCACCACCAGAACGAGTAATTAGACTTATGATTTTCCGTCTACGTTGTCCTAATATCATAGCTATGGCAGTCCTAATCGTTGAATATTTATACGCTCTCCCCAGAAGATTGTTGCTTAAGTCTTCTCAAGATCTACAGTTGCTCGCATAGTTCCAAAGGAGACAGGATAGGAATTGACGATCTTACTAAATCGAGGTTGCGGCTGACGATAGCATCGACAGGTTGAGCAATAGCACAGGCAATTTGAATTGCGTCTTCAAAATCTTTGCAGTCCAAAACAATGGCTTGTTCGATAATTTTACGATCGACTTGACAAACTTCCATCGAGCTCAAAATTTTGGTGAGGGCTTGATTTGCTTGTTGGTAACTTTTGGTGTGTTTTCTAACAATATAAAAAATGTCAGTGAGAGTTGTTGCTGTGACGTAGGCAATAATTTGTTCTCTATCAACCGCCTGCATTAAAGTTCTAGCTTCATTGACAAATGGCTCTCGGTTGAGTAACGCATCTAGCAAAACATTAGTGTCAAACAAGATTTTCATGATAGATATCGCTCAACCAATCGGTCTTCTAAGATAGCTTGAACTTCTTCATCGGTTGGAGGTGGTTGATCAGTTGCTGCAAAGCCGATGAGATCGATCGCCCGCTTGGTAGGTTGGATAGCAGAGTCAAGAGAAACGGCTTTATGAGAAAGTTGTTCTTCTAGCCAATTACGTTCTGTTTCTGGAAGAGCAAGAATAGTCTGAAGAAGAGCTTCAACAAGTTGGGTGTTCATAATCAAAGATTTGTCACAGGCAGCAAAATTGCATTGTTATTTGCCACTAAACTCAGTATAAGGCGAACAGAACAGGAAAAACCAGAGAGATTTGGGAGATTTCAGTATTCAACTAACTTGTCTGCGATCGCATCCTCTATGCCCTAATATTCTGTGCAGCTGTACTAACTGTAGTTTAGACTAAATGCCGTTTCTACACCATATGTAATGGTTGTAAATTGAATGATGATTCTATATATAGCGTAATTTTTGAGTTAGTCTAAACTCCAGTACTAATACAGCGGGCATGGAAATAACCCACTAGTTTGAGATCTATAGAATCCTTACTCTCTAAGCATTCTTAATTCTTAATTCTTCATTCTTAATTCTTCATTCCGCGCAGCGGTACTACTGGACTTTTTCCTAGAGCCGAAAACAGCTAAGGCTACCCCCATCAACAAAATTACTGCACTTAGGAAAACCGGCAAACCAGGTACTTCCTGAAAAATAAGATAACCAAGAATACTCGCACCTACCGGTTCAAACAAAACAGCAAGGGTAATAAGAGTGGGAGAAATCCAACGCACTGCCCAATTGAGGCTGGTATGACCTATTAATTGGGGGAAAGCAGCGATTAACAGGACATACAGATAAACTGTAGGTGGGTAGCCATTGTAACCGGAACCAAAAATTAAAGGAAAAGGGAACAGTATCAATGCCGCTGTACTATAGACAACAGCAATATAACTACTGATACCTAAACCTCGTCGTTGAGCTTCCCTTCCTAAAAGTAAGTAAAAACTGATCATCCAGGCTCCTAGGAGTGCCAGGAAATTACCTAGTAGTGGATTACTTCCATCGGTAACTGTTCCTGGGTTGCCCAAAGTAATCAGCACACCACCTGACAGGGCTATTGCCATTCCCAGCAATGTTAACCTGCTAGGTTTTTCCTTAAACCACAACCAAGAAAGCAAAGCCACCCAAATGGGATTAGTGGTAACTAAGGTAGTAGAAGCAGCAATTGAGGTAAAAGAAAGGGAGGTAATCCAGGTGGGAAAATGTAGGGCAAGACAAATACCAGCAGCACCAGCATAGTACAAAGCACCAGGACTGAGAGGAGTTTGCTTAAAGTTGCGCCAAGTTGGTAGTAGTAGTAGGGACGCGATCGCTAAACGAGAGGCTGAGAGGAACAGGCTAAATGCTAACCCACTTTCCCCAGCAGACGCGATCGCTAAGCGAACAAAAATTGCTGAAGTCGAAACAGCAAGGATACCGACAGTGACTACTACTCCCACTAGCCAGGGACGTGGTTGCTGGAAAATGCTCACTATTAGGTGTTAGGTGGTAGGTTTTAGGTGTTAGGTTTTAGGTTTTAGGTATTTTGTTAGTTTAATGGTAAATTTCCCCAGAGGTTCGCCATAATTATCCAAGATGACCGGTTTTGACATAAATTAAGCAACCGCTTTGACTAAAGGGAGTGTGAACACTGGCATGGGGACTGCGAATCCAAGTCCCTTGGGGATAAGTTCCGTGTTCGTCTTCAAATACTCCTTCCAAGACATAAATTTCTTCTCCACCAAAATGGGTGTGGCGCTGAAAAACTGTTCCCGGTTCCCATTGAACTAGGGCAACTGATTCTGTACCATGATTGTGTAAGGGCATAACCTGTAATCCTTTCACTAAACCTGGCATCCAAGGACTATTAGCTGTATCGATAACTACCCTTTGTTGGTCTTGAGGGGACATTTGCCAGAGTTTAACGAGAATAATACAACCCTCATGACTTGATGGGGTATGAGTTGATCCTACTGGATTGCGCACATAGGTTCCTGAGGGATAATCTCCTTTTTCATCGGAAAAAGTTCCAGAAACAACGAAAAACTCTTCCCCTCCACCATGAGTATGAGCAGAAAAAGCACTTCCCGGCGCATAGCGAACCAAAGATGTTGCTCTAGCTACTTCTTCTCCGTCACGTTCCAGCATTCGACGTTCCACACCAGGTATGGGAGAATCCACCCAAGGTAAATCCTGGCTATAGACAACGGCTCTTTGGGTTAAATCTGCATGAATTTTCATGATTGAAGTTCCTTTTATATATCTACTAGTAGGTAAGTAAAAGACAAAAAAATTAGGCTTTATAGCGCCATACCTTATATCAAGTTCGGATAACCACTTATAATTCCCTTCGACCTTGCAACCTTCTTCCTCCGGTTCCCCTCCTTGGAGGGGTTAGGGGTGGGTTGGTGCCTTCTTGCCACCGAAGTGTAAGTATTCTACCGAACTTGATATTACTGCTTCACCAACTGCATTAATTGTTCAACCACTCCTCGAAAATGGGGTACACCCTTACCAGCGCGGGCAATTAACAATTCTCCTTCAAGAAGGGAAAAAATTAATTGAGCCATAGCAGCTGCATCTCCAGGAAAGTTAAAAACCCCTGCACTCAACCCTTGATTCAATAGTTGGGTCAAACGAATTTCATTTTGTTGATAAAATCGAGAAATTTGTTCAGACAGAGGGGTATTTAGGGTTTTAATTTCAGCACCAAGCATACCGCACAGGCAGACTTTATCTTGCTTACCGCTACTGAGAGTAGCTTCAAATAGCCCACAGTAACGGCGTAATTTAACCTCCGCAGACTCAGGAGCATCTAAAATTGTGTCCACAACCCTCAAAAAGTAGGGACTGTAACGTTCTAGTAAAGCCACTAACAAGTCATCTTTAGACGGAAAGTAGTAGTGGATACTAGCTTTACGAACTCCCACAGCTTGGCTGATATTAGCGTAGCTCATGGCATTTAAGCCAACGGTTTGAATTAGTTCTTGAGCGGTGTCCAGAATATGAGTGCGAGTATTGGTTGATTTCATCTTCCCAGCATACCTACTAGTAGATAAACTGTCAATGACTAATCCCCCGGTGCTTGAGCCGGGGGATTGCACTGGACTTCGCCCCGCTATGCTGGGAATTATATCAAGTTCGGATAATCACTTATAGTTCCCTTCTCCCTTGCAACCTTCTTTCTTCCCTTCTGCCTTCTGCCCTCTGCCTTCTGCCTTGTTGCAGCCAAAGTGTAAGTATTCAACCGAACTTGAAATTAGCTTTTGGGATAGCGTTTCATCGCCCAATACTCATGATCAACAAACATTCCTTGGTGAACTACTTCAAACCCATGCCGCTGATAGAACCGCACAGCTGAAGGAGTAGTAGTTTCCAAATAACAAGGTATCTTGGTGCGATCCGATTCTGCCAACACAGGCTGAAGCAATATTCCTCCAATTCCTTGTCCCTGGCATTTTGGCGAAACTCCCAGCATTCCTAAATACCAGTGTGGTTCTGGAGAAAGCTTCTCTTGCATTTGAATCTCCGTGTTTAATAGTGCCAGAAAGTCCTTGATCCGAGTCCAACGCATATAAAATGGACTGATGAGCAACCCCGAGGTTAATGCCTGCCATAGCTGTAAAAAAGTAATTTGAAATGCTTCTGGAGGCAACCAAATTGCCACTCCTTTGGGCTCATCAGCAGTGGTGTAAATGTGACCGTATGGCTGGGCAAAGTTGAGAAATCCCATACTGAGGTGCTTAAGAGCCCTTTGCTTTGCGGCAGTGTCTTCAGGCAAAAAGTGGCTTATTAGAGGATCCTGGCTGAATGCCGCTGAAAGACGCTCTGATGCGATCGCAAAATCTGATGATTTCAGACGAACTATATCTGGATTACTGACTACTTTTACGGAATTTTTAGCTGCATCTTGTACTTGATAGGTTTGCATGGATAGTCTCCTTAGAATTGCTTGAAATGATATAGAAATTCCCAGAATAAGCTGGTTGATCAACCTTTAGAGGTTGTCAATAATGACTGAATCTGTTGTGGCTAAATCAGTTTATTGAAGCGATCGCGTCATAGTTAATAAGGTTTCCACGACTTGAGCGCGTCTTTCTTCATTGGGTACAGACATTTGAAAGACTTCCGAAAACCAGAGTCCATCAATTGCTAACTGAATAATCCTTGCTTGAACCGGATCAATTCCGTCGTTTTCAAGACATTGATGAAACCGCTTTTCGTAGGCTTCAACTGACTGAAGTAGTTCAGGGGGCATCTCAACCAGGATGGATGATAAACGAGCAAACAATGCTAGAGATTCTTTACTCATTCGTTCTGGACGGTTTTTGTGTCAACTCTTTTTAGAACACCTAAAAAATCGAATAGGACTTACGCATTAATGCGTAATACCGAATCTAGTTTGGATATCCCCGTTTTGAGGAAACCGCACAATCCTGTAGAAACGTTGCATGCAACGTCTCTACAATGTGGACATAACCGGTCTATTTATACCGGATTTGGTATAAGTCCTATATAGGTTTAGGCTAGAAAACCGATTTATTCCCCTTGCCGACCGTTCCCCTCTTGGGAGGGGTTAGGGGTGGGTTCTGCCTTAAAGTATCAACCCGATGTCATATTCTCAGTGATGACTTTTAGGCGAATGATCTGCTCACCGGTTTCATCCAGTGGTACCTCTATAATTTCTCCAGTGAGGCTCTCTATGCAGCTGAGGAGCGATCGCAACTGGGGAGTACTAGCCCCTGTATCTACGTACAAACGGTCTGATAAATTTCCCAGACGTTTCCAGGTAGTATAGAGTTTACCGATAGTTTGTTCTAACACAGACGCCTGTTTAACTAAGTCAGCAGCAGTGTTTAAGCATTGCAAACGAAGGGCTTCTTCGAGAGCCATTTCCATATCTATAGATGACTGGCTAATCGTCTGAACCTGAGCCGCTGCATCTAGATACTTGGCTAAGTAACGGGCATCTGTTGTCACCTGTTTTATTGTATCCACATCTGGACTAGCAGCAATTTCCTGCTGTAATGGTGCCAGATGAGATTCTGGCAACTTCTCCATTTCCTTAACCAGAGGTGCTAGATAACGAGCAGGCATTGCACCTTCAGCGGATTTTTCCTTCACTGCCTCTGGTATCAAGTCTGAAGACATTGCTGTCCATTCATCAGACAGTTGCTTTACCTCCCGGCGGGTGATGCGATCGCCTTTTTGTGCTGCATCTGATACCATCTGTTGCACTTCTGTAGGAGACTTAGCTGTTTCCACAAAAGCCCGTTTGCTGAAGTTTCTGATAGCATCTGGATCCAGTTTGCCCTCAGCTAGCAGAGTATCAGCGCTATTGGCGAGTTCAATTAAAGAGTATGCCTGACTCTTACTGATTTCTCGACTTTTGAGCCAATTTAAAAATCCAGCTCCTCGTCCCTCACCACCTTTCTTTTCCCTGTCACGTACAATTCTTAAGATACGTCCCCGCCAGATCTCCGTTTGCAAGTCAAAGCGATCACATACTAGCCAAGCATTATCCAGTTGCTGCTGAAAATCGTACTCAAGAATTTCCTCATCCTCTGGATCAGGCAGCTGAAAGTTCAGGTCAACTGGTTGTTCTAGGGCAGCAGCAAGTTCGGTGGTAGATTCAGGAGTTTGAACCATAGGAAGCGATCGTCGAGTGGTAGAAGGATAGATTATACCCTGTACTGAATTTAGGTGTTAGGTGTTGGGTTGAAGAAAACCAGAATTAGATGCGTAGGGGCGGGTTCACCCGAAACTTGGCTATTCAACGATAATTTAACTCGCACCTGCCCCGGTTTTCAGTATTCAACAGAAGTTCGTAAGTTGTGTGCAGTTTTTACAAAACCCAACACTAAGAGAATAAGCGTTGGGTTTTTGCTTGCAGTACTGCTTTGGAGCCCTCTGCCTTTTGCTATACCTCTCAAATCAGTCCCAAAGTCAATATCAAAATGAGCTTTCTTTACCAGTCGGACTCTGCTTATCCTAAGCAAAAGTCACCGAGTGAGTAGCACAAGTAAGTGAGTGAACAACCAGCAGCAAACTACGATACCCCCTGGAAAGAAGCCTTACAGCAATATTTTGAGCCCTTTTTGAGCTTCTTTTTTCCTAGAGTTCATGCTTTAATCGACTGGGGTCAGATACCCGAAGCCCTGGATAAGGAACTCGAGCAGATTCTGCGGCAAGCTGACTCAGGAGAGAGGGTTGCCGATAAATTATTCAAGGTGTGGTTACAAAATGGCGAAGCGACTTGGGTTCTAATTCATGGTTCAGTGCAAAGTCAATCTGATAGTGATTTTGCCAGAAGAATGTATCAGTATAACTACAGAGCCTTTGACCTTTATGAGCAGCAGGTAATCAGTTTAGCCGTATTGGGAGATCAACGAGCAACTTGGCGTCCGAATAAATACAGTTATGTACTGGGAGGTTGTAAGGTTTTTATCAAGTTTCCTGTAGTAAAATTGTTAGATTATCAGGCACAATGGCAGGATTTAGAGGAAAGTACTAATCCCTTTGCCATCATGACTATGGCTCACCTGACAACTCTGATGACCCAGGGGAAACCACAAAGGCGGCAGCAGGGAAAATGGGATGTGGTTCGGAAACTATTGGAAAAAGGTTACGATCAAGAAGACATTAGGAAGCTGTTCCGGTTACTCGACTGGATGATGACACTACCAGAAGAGTTACAACAGAGTTTTGAAGAACAATTGAGTCGTTATCAGCAGGAGAGACGAATGCCTTTACTCAGTCATATGGAAATCAGAGGAATGCAACGGGGAGCTGTGCAAAATGCTCACGAATGGTTACTCGAAGTTTTGACAATACGGTTTGAAGTGGTTCCACCAGAAGTGATTGAAGCGATTAATCAGATAGAAGAGGTCTCAATTTTGAAGCAGCTGCATAGACAAGCGATCACCATTAGTTCTATGGTAGAGTTTCAAAAGTTACTCTCCTACAATCAGACTGATTCATAGGTAGCAAAAGGAGAGACAAATGCCATTATATCAATTCCGGTTGCATCGGAATTAATATAATTCAATGCTAGAGTTCCAGCAGTTACTCTCCCAAAGTTAAATGATTTGGCTGGGAATGTGAGGAATAGTGTATAACAATTCTCAAATCTGTGAGGTAAATACATCTTACCTATCCCCCATTCCCCAAAACCAAGAACGAAAGTAACTTATCCCAATGAGTCTTAAGTAAATAACTCTGGATATTGATCTTTCGCCCACGTTGGCATCCCGGCTTCTGGATCTTCAAGCTGACGATCTAGTAGGTCAATGATGTCTTCCATTTCATTTAACAAATCGAAGACAATTATATTACACTCTAATCCTTTAGCATCTTTAAAAGCCCTAGTATTTTGGTCTAGCTGGATATAAAATTTGGGGTCAATATCACTACCAATACCAATAATCACAATTTTGAGCTCATCTTGGTTGTTGAGCTTCCGACAAGTTGATTCAATCAGTTTGACAAACTCATCACGATCATCAATTTGACCATCGGTGTAGATAATAAAGAAGCCACCACGCTGATTTCTGGTAGCAAACCATTGGCTTAAGAGGTGATCTAGAGTTGGTACAAGGTAAGTAGAGGTAGCTGGTTGGTTCTCAATAAAGAAAGTCTCTATCTGGGAAGGATTAGTAATGTAGGCAGTTTTTTTGTTGACTCGATTTGGACTAAAACAAGTAGCGACAATTTCCTCACAAATCTTGTGACCATCTAAACTTGTTTCGTTTAAGATGCGGTAAACATGACCTTCGAGGGGTTCAGGGAGAAACTTCCAACGGATCTTACCACCTGTTGATTGGTCTTTCCGCACCATCGAACCACTCTGATCGATGAGCAGGAACACATCACGGTCAAAGATTTTGGGACTTGCCATATTATAACACCTACGTTGTATTACTAATTGTTTAGTTTGCTCAATCCATTTTTTATTGAAGATTTGTTGGTAAATCGGATTGGCAACTTTGAGAAGTTTGTCATATTTTACCACCAACCCTGATCGCAGTAAGTGACTCCTTCCTAGAGTGCGATCGCTAACCTCCCGGCTTGGGGAATTAAGTAATATCTTTTCATACAGATTGAGAGCATATATTCTACTATCTATTGTATCGGTATCACCCCTGATAAACAAATTTTCAATACTTTGACGGTGGTACGGGAGAATTCCTTGGCTCCCGGCTTGTAAGAACTCACTGTTGACTAATTGTTCCATCTGAGTTTTGAGCTCAGAATCATTTTGAACTTTAAGTCTTTTGGTCACTAAATCCCATAAAGACATTGTTAAAAATGGTTGTCCCCCTGTCCAAAATAGAATTTCTTGCCAAAGGTTGGTAGGGTGCTTACTCACTTTTTTTAGTCCTGGCAGCAATTGGGGACAATTTTCTGGAAAGTTGCTTAGTTGAATTAGGGACACCCTACTGATATTCTTGCTAGCTTCTGGAAGTAAGTAGGCAGGATTGGCTGTTCCTAAAAGGACAAAAGTGAGCTGTTGTTGGTAAGTTTCTGGAGATGCGGCTAAGGTATTGAGTAGGTTATTAAAACTCTCTTGGAGTTGCCAGTCAATTAACTTCTGGATTTCATCTATAAAAATAATTAACTTTTTGTTGCCAATAATGGTTGAAAGTTTTTGAATAAATAATTGTAATTTTTGAGAAGGAGCGATATCTAGATGCTCCTGCCAGAAACTATTCAACTCTTGCAGCAGCTTATTGCTATTTCTGGCAATTCGCTTGCAAATAATTTTCAATAAATTTAAATAAAATAAATTTGCCGATAATGTTGATACGTTTGTTTTCAACTCAATGATAATACAAATATATCTGTTTTTAGGAAGCCGACTAGCGGTATTAACCATTAAGCTAGACTTACCCATTTGAGGACTTGCTAAAATATAGCAGGCTAGGTTAGGGGGATTGTTAGCCTGTAGGAATTTCAGCAGGTGTTTGTCTGCCTCTCTATAGACGTAGGTAGGGTCATTCAGACGTAATGCCCTCCCTTTAGTACATTGTTCAGACTGTCCGGTCAATTTGTCCATACTCTGACCCAGAAATCTGTAAATTCCCTTACTATCGTTAAGCTTTAACTCCTGCATTGTTCAGCTTTAGGGTGTGTTTTCACACTATCGGAGGGTATAGCATTTGGATTGTACAACTTGGGTTTAACCGATGAATTATCGCCCAAATGCTATGCCCCTACATCAGATTTGTGACTTTGAAGACATGCCCTATTCCCCTAAATTCTAAATTCTAAATTCTAAATTCTAAATTCTAAATTCTAATCCTAATCCTCTTTGTTAGGGTAAATCAACTTAAGCATCAATTCTAAGAAATATGAGATAATAGCAATCAACAGCATCAGCCACACTAGCAGGTTTTTATGCTCTGTTTGTTGCCAGTTATTTTTAATGGCAGACCAAGATTTGGGAGAAATCTCTTCCCAGTTATCGTTTTCTACCAAGCTTGAAAGGCTCCGCCAGATACCTGCATTTTCGAGAGTTTCTCTTTTTTTGATACCTGTGACAATGACTAGAGTACCCGGTTCTGTTGGTAACTGGTATTCCGTAAGTTCTTCTGCTAGCTGATTTCTCAGTTTCGGTAAATTTTTGCAGATTTTCTTAGTAAGGTTGGGTGGTTTACTAGCAGGTAACTGGGTAGATGAGTGAGCTGAAATTAATTGCCGCATATGCTCCGAGTCAATATGAAAGCCATAGTTACCTCCCAAGGGAACTGCTTGGTTAATTTCAGCTGTTAAGGAATGCTGTTCTTCGGTTTTTAAAGCATGTACTGCCAGGTTCCGTATCGCTGATTCGTCGGAACTTAAACCTACCCAAGCTACAGAGATACGAATTTGGCGCTCTAGAAAATCTACTCTTTCGTCGGGTTCAATGCCTGTAATTAGTAAGAGGATTTGTTCATTTGGTAGTTTTTCCAGTACCACTGAAGGGGATTCACTATCAATTAAATTAGTGACTTCCAGGGAAATAGGAGGTAGTTGCTGTTTGGTTGTCCCGTCTCCATAGATTTGGAGCCAGCGGTAGTCATGCTCCTGTTCAAAACCACGACTCTGTACGTAGATATCCATTCCTAATTCTCTATCTAAATATTGAGTAAGTCTTGACCTTGCAAAATGGCGAAGCCACCTGTCTTTTTACAACCTTTGGCGAACAATTCTACTGCTTGTTTTAGTTCAGCATCAGGACTGAAAGCTTGTCTGACTATGTCAAACATTGGCCAACGCTTGTCTTGGAGATGAGCTTTAAGGAGGAAGCGCAATAGATACCGGAGTAATTGTTCGCTATCTTGGGGACTATATTTAGAATTAAAGCTGGTTTTGCGGAAGTAAAAACGAGGTGTACTGAAATTTTCTACTTCAATTTTCCAGAAAACTACGCAGCCTACAGTTTGGACTGGGGTAGTGACTACTGCTACTTTATCAGCTCGGCTGGGTTGTTGTAAAAATTCTAGCAGGGGTGCATATTCTTCTTTAATGCGCCAAATTAGTTGTTCGGCAGAAGCCTCATCTTTGACGTAGGTTTCGCATTTAACTGGAGCAAAAATTACTAGTCTGGGTTCGTTGAGATTTTGGTAGGCGGTTTTAAAGAGGGAGAGAATCTCGTCTGGTCGATTTCGGAGTTGATGCCATCTCCCATTTAATTCCATAATAGCGGGAGTATCGATCGCGATGATTACAGCGGCGCATTCTCGGAGGAGTTTGTGGATGAATCTTCTGCCAGCCACATCACTGGGTAAAACGTAGCCTCCTGGATAGTCGCGGAAGAGTAGTTTGAAGGAAGCTTTTTCCGGCTTCCCGAGTTCAAAAATATAGGAAGGGAGTGATTCCGGACCAGCAGTGGCTGCGGTGCCTCGAATGCCTTTTTTCCGTTCATCGGCTTTGAATTCGTAGGTTAAGCTTTTGAGTTGTCCGAGGTATTTGTCGAGGATGGCTGCGGTTTCGATGTCGGGTTTAAGGTGGAGGTTAGCTTGTTTGGTGGTTGCTTCAAATTGTTCATACATCGAGGTTAGCAGGGTGGTTTTGCCAACACCGCTGGCTCCTAGCATGGTGATTTTAAGTTCTTTGTTCATAATCGTTTGTGGGTTTTTCTAGCATTTGGTTAAAAGTCATTAATTGAAGTATAGTTTGGCTTTGTTGCGACTATTCATATTTTCTATATTATATAATCTTTTCCATTTACGAGCTCGGAACTAACCCAACAAGAAACTGATTTAGTTATGCCAGATCAGAATCTACTATCTACTATTTCATCTAGGATTTAGCCAAGTCAATAGAGTTAATACTTCAATCTGTACGAGCAATACCTCATTAATACCTCAGCTATTGCAGTTAATACCTCATGTTGTGAATTCGTCGTTGATGACAACTGAAAGCTAATACTAGTACCGCTGTGCTGAATTAAGAATTAAGAATTAAGAATTAAGAATGTTTATAGAGCAAAGATTATACGATTTGAAGTTGGTAGGTTATTTCCGTCGATCTGCACTAGTTTCATTTTCATATTTGTCAGATAGTAACCAGATGGTCAGACTCCTCGCCTCAATTCTAGTGGATGGAATGCCAGTTTCTTTCCGGAAGATAAAACACCACTCCTGTTTGAAGGTCGTTCAACAGCTAACCGCATTAAGCAAATTAAGGAAGATACTGCTAACCTAAGTGCCGAAGATTTTGCAGGTAAGTTTGACTTGATTTTTATTGACGGCTCCCACTCATATCCCTACGTTGAGAACGATACTAAGTTAGCTCTATCTGTTGCCAATGAGCAAGCGATTATTCTTTGGCATGATTATGGCATACCTGCCCGTTGGTCTGGTGTGACCGAGTATCTACTCCAGTCATCTCGCGAAGGGCACTTGTACCCACTTTATTGGCTTAATCGTAAAGTAGACCCGGAAGTCAACCTTGTTCTCTACATTAAAGGTCTGAAATAAGGAAACGTAACTATGAACAAGCGTCAATTAGGCAAAACTGATATCAAAATTAGTGAAGTAGGTTTGGGGACTTGGCAACTTTCAGGGGATGTCTGGGGGAAAAAAACCGAAGCAGAATATATTCAGGCAATTGAAGTAGCTTTGGATTCAGATATCAATTACTTAGATACAGCTTTAGACTATGGCAATGGCTATTGTGAACAGGTTATTGGTAAAGCTTTACAGGGAAATTCATCAGTGGTAATTTCCAGTAAGGTTCCGCCCCAATGCGATGATTGGTCTCCCAAACCTCAAAGTCAAATTGAAGATTATTTTTCCCCAGATTGGATAGTCAACCGTTGTGAAACTAGTCTCAAAAACTTGCAGCGGGAGTGCATTGATATTTTATTTTTGCATACTTGGAACTTAGCCTGGGGGCATTGTACGGAATGGTATGAAGCAATGGTGAAGTTGCAAGAACAGGGTAAAATTAGAGCTATTGGGATATCCGTTGGCGATCGCCGCGCTAGTGAAGCCAATAGTCATATTGAAGCTGGGCGGCTTGATGTTGTGCAGACTGTTTATAATATCTTAGAACAAGAACCGGAATATACCCTGTTTCCCATGACGCAAAAACATCAGGTGGGTATTATCGCACGCTGTCCATTTAGTTCCGGCGCATTAGTTAGTAATTGGACAGCCTCTCATAAATTTCCCGAAGGGGATTGGCGAGGATTATGGACTCCTGATGATTGGGTAGCTAAACAGGTAGAAATGGTCGAGCAAATTAAACCAATTGCCCAAAATACGGATTTATCGATGTCAGCCTTAGCTTTAAAATATATCCTCAACCATCAAACGGTTACCTCTGTAATTCCCGGTTCCTCTCGTGCTGAACATATTCGTTCTAATGTTTCTGTAGCTGCATTACCTAATCTTCCTCAAGACATCTTGGAGAAACTGCAACAACTTTGGTTGGATGGTAAGGTACATGGGACTTATAATGGGGGAGCTTGATAGTAGGTTTATATAAGGTTTGTAGTAGGACTTCAGTCCAAAAAGAAACAAAAATTGAATCATTCAGCCTCACCAATAACCGTAAAAGCTGCCCAATCCAACGGGTCTGGGTTTTCTCCTCCCTCAAGCATAGTCAACATCGCCTGCCGCAGTGCTTGAGCTTTATCTAGTTTCCTCTCATAGAGATTGGTGTAAAATTCCACCATTAACTCTTGGGTAGCATGATCCGGAACCTTCCACAGGGAAACTACTAAACTGGGAACCCCCGCAGCAATTAAAGAGCGAGATAAACCGACGACTCCTTCTCCTTTGATATCCCCTCTACCGGTATCGCAAGCACTTAAGACTACTAATTCCGCTTGCAGGGGAGTAGTATTGGTTAGTCCATACTCTTCCATGATTTCCCTACTAGTGAGGAAACCGTCATCTTTACCAGAAGGAGCAAGAGCAATCGCCCCTGGGGAACCTACTCCACTAATATCATCGAGTAATCCGTGGGTGGCGAGGTGGATAATTTTGGCTTTTGGCAGCTTCTCGACAATGGTTTTTTCTGTAGCTTCAGCCCCTAGAAGAGGTTCAGTGTCCAGCATCTTGGCTATTTTCTTGGCTTCTGTTTCTGCACCGGGGAGGGGGATAAATTTTTGAATTTAGGCATGGTAGGATTGCCTACCACTAAGGCTTCTCCCGGCAGGTTTTTAACTCTTTGTCGGTGTTTACGGGTTAAGCTTAGGGATTGAATCGAAGGAGCTGTTAGGATAGTGTGTTTTTCGATAAGATAGGTATTCTGGTCTTGGAGAGCAGCAAAAGGAACCAGAAACAATTCTCGGTGGGGAATAAAGATAATGCGTTCTTCTTGGTTTTCCGGGAGTAAGTCGGCGATGGGTGCAATCAGGAGTTGATGGAGTTGTTGTAAATGGTTGGTAGCATCATAAGTTTGGGGAGTAGCATTATTGTTACCACGTCCCCTAATACCAATTTGTTCCCGGCTAACTTTGACTAGTTGTTGTAAGGAAATATCTTGGGGTAGGTTAACGGTACGGAATTGAATCTCCCCATCAGGCGGAATTACCCAGATGTAGAGTTCGCTGTTGTAGATAACGGAATATTCTACTAAGGTAGCGTTTTGTTCTTGGGCAATTTTCTTAATTTCTTGTAGGTTGGGGGGTTGAGGAGTTAAGGATTGCTTGATCAACAATAAATCGACTAAAGCTTTAGCTCTTCCCCGTTCAGAAATTAAGAGTGATTGTTGAGGTTTGTTTTGGGCAATGAATACTTGTTGGAGTGTGATGTAGGGATGAGTCTGTTTTTCAAATATAGAGACTCTCAAATCATCATTATGTAAACTTATTTTGCCGCGTATTGTCTCGTAGATTTTGATAGAATCGTAGAGGTAAGGTTCTGCTTCAATGAAATTGCCAGAGAAAGAGCTTCTAAGTCAGGATCGCCTATTTCCCTAGCAAGAGCTAAAGATTGCTTATATAAATCAATGGCTCCCTCATACTCTACCAAGCTACTATAAACAGTCCCCAGATCACATAGCGAACAAGTTTCTGCTCGGCGATCGCCTATTTCCCTAAATATAGCTAAAGATTGTTGAATCAAATCAATGGCTAGTTCATACTCCGCCAAATTACTATAAGCATTCCCTAGACTAAACAGAGAAAAAGCTTCTCCTCGAAGATCGCCTATTTGCCGAGCAAGAGTTAAAGATTGCTTATTAAAATCAATGGCTAGTTCATACTCTGCCAAGCTATTATATGTACTACCAATATTATTGAGAGAAACTGTCTCTCCCTGGCGATTATTTATTTCCCTAAATATAGCTAAAGATTGCTCATAGAAATCAATGGCTTGCTCATACTCTGCCAAATTACTATAAGCATCACCCAGACTACCTAGAGACATAGCTTCTCCTCGGCGATCGCCTATTTCCCTAGATATAGCTAAAGATTGCTCATAGAAATCAATGGCTTGCTCATACTCTGCCAAATTACTATAAGCATCACCCAGACCATTGAGAGAACCTGCCTCTCCCTGGCGATATCCTATTTCCCTAGATATAGCTAAAGATTGCCTATTAAAATCAATAGCTTGCTCATACTCTGCCAAATCACGATAAGCAACCCCCAGATTAGTGAGAAAACAAGCTTCTCTTTGGCGATCGCCTATTTTCCTAGCAATAGCTAAAGATTGCTCATAGAAATCAATGTCTCCTTCATACTCTACCACACTGTCATAAGCAGTAACTATTTCAGAGAGCTTAAAGGAACCAATAGCTCCTTCATACTCTAAAGATGGCTTAAAGAAATCAATAGCTCTTTCATACTCTGCCACACTGCTATAAACAATTCCCAGATTATAGAGATAAAGAGCTTCCCATCGGTGATCGCCTATTTCCCTAGAAATAGCTAAAGATTGTTCAAAGAAATCAATAGCTTGCTCATGCTCTGCCAAACTACGATAAGCAATCCCTAGATTAAACAGAGAATTAGCTTCTCCCTGGCGATATCCTATTTCACGATAAATGACTAACGCCTGTTGCCATAACTGTAAAGCTTCTTCAAATTGACTATTACTAAATTGCTTCTTACCTTCCTCGGATAACCTATCTGCCTCTAATTTACGCTCATCAACAGTTTGCGCCACCACTTCAACCCTAGGCAACCTGACACCAAAATCCAGTAAACACAACTCGGCAAAGGTGACTGGCAAAGCAATCAGTAGAATCTGTAAAGCCTTTTTCAGCATCATCTGTAAATCCCTGGTTAAGTGCATTTACTCTCACATATCCATTAAATAGGTCAGCATATACAGGATCAAGCGAGAAATCCTGTAGAGACGCGCCATGGCGCGTCTCTACAATGTGGACATAACGGATTTATGTGTGCTGGATTTGGTAGTAACAGCATGGATACCTCTCAAATCAACCCCAATGTCAATATCAAATTGAGCTTTCTTTTCCAGGGGGACTCTGCTTAGGATAGGCAACAGTATTTTTGAGTAACAAAGCGTGAGTGAATTACCAGCAGCAAACTACGATACCCCCTGGAAAGAAGCCTTACAGCAATATTTTGAGCCCTTTTTGAGCTTCTTTTTTCCTAAAGTTCATCCCTTAATCGACTGGGGTCAGCCACCGGAATCCTTGGATAAGGAACTCGAACAGATTCTGCGACAAGCCGACTCTGGAGAGAGAGTTGCCGATAAAT
>JAAHFP010000018.1:18882-127945 GCA_010672925.1 Symploca sp. SIO1C2
TTTTTGAGCTTCTTTTTTCCTAAAGTTCATCCCTTAATCGACTGGGGTCAGCCACCGGAATCCTTGGATAAGGAACTCGAACAGATTCTGCGACAAGCCGACTCTGGAGAGAGAGTTGCCGATAAATTATTCAAGGTGTGGTTACTAGATGGCAAAATCACTTGGGTTTTGATTCATATCGAAGTCCAAAGTCAATATAAAAGTGACTTTGCTAAGCGAATTTATCAATATAGCTACAGGGCTTTTGACCTTTATGAGCAACCAGTGATTAGCTTGGCAGTATTAGGGGATGACCGGGCAACCTGGCGTCCGAGTGACTACAGTTATAAACTGGGAGGTTGTAAGCTGAAACTGAAGTTTCCGATTGTGAAACTGTTGGATTATCAAGCAAAGTGGCAGGATTTAGAGGAAAGTACTAATCCCTTTGCCATCATGACAATGGCTCATTTGACAACCATGATGACCCTGGGAAAACCACAGATGCGGCAGCAGGGCAAATGGGATTTGGTGAGGAGACTATTGGAAAAAGGTTACGATCAAGAGGATATCAGGAAACTCTTCAGGGCCATCGACTGGATGATGACATTGCCAGAAGAGTTACAACAGAGTTTTGAAGAACAATTAAATCGTTATCAACAGGAGAGACAAATGCCTTTACTTAGTAATATGGAAGTCAGAGGAATGCAGCGGGGTATTGAAAAGGGTATTAAACAGGGAACTGTGCAAAATGCTCACGAATGGTTACTCGAAGTGTTGACAGTACGATTTGAAGTAGTGCCACCGGAAGTGATTGAAGCGATTAACCAGATAGAAGATGTTTCAGTTTTGAAGCAGCTGTTGAGAGAAGCGATCGCCATTAGTTCTATGGTAGAGTTTCAACAGTTACTCTCCCAAAATCAGGCTGATTCCTAGGTAGCAACAGGAGAGAAAAATGCCTTTACTTAGCAATATGGAAGTCAGAGGAATGCAGCGGGGTATTCAACAGGGAACTGTGCAAACAGCTCACGAATGGTTACTCGAAGTGTTGACAGTACGATTTGAAGTGGTGCCACCGGAAGTGACTGAAGCGATTAATCAAATAGAAGATGTCTCAGTTTTGAAGCAACTGTTGAGAAAAGCAATCACGATTACTTCTATGGTAGAGTTCCAGCAGTCACTTTCCTAAAATCAGGCTGATTCCTAGGTCGCAACAGGAGAGACGAAAACCTTTCGGCTTAACAAGCCTGCCATTCCCCCCACCCTGTACCAGACGTTGCACGAAATGTCTGGTACAGGGTTTTTGCGATTTGCTCAAAATGGGAGTGGCTAACCGGAGGAGCAACCTGGGTTGTCTTGTCTGTCAAGCATGGTTACCTCTCAAATCAACCCAAATGTCAATATCAATTTGAGCTTTCTTTCTCAGGGGGACTCTGTTTAGGATAGGCAACAGTATTTTTGAGTAACAAAAGCGTGAATGAATTACCAGCAGCAAACTACGATACTCCCTGGAAAGAAGCCTTACAGCAATATTTCGAGCCTTTTTTGAGCTTCTTTTTTCCTAAAGTTCATCCCTTAATCGACTGGGGTCAGCCACCGGAATCCTTGGATAAGGAACTCGAACAGATTCTGCGACAAGCCGACTCTGGAGAGAGAGTTGCCGATAAATTATTCAAGGTGTGGTTACTAGATGGCAAAATCACTTGGGTTTTGATTCATATCGAAGTCCAAAGTCAATATAAAAGTGACTTTGCTAAGCGAATTTATCAATATAGCTACAGGGCTTTTGACCTTTATGAGCAACCAGTGATTAGCTTGGCAGTATTAGGGGATGACCGGGCAACCTGGCGTCCGAGTGACTACAGTTATAAACTGGGAGGTTGTAAGCTGAAACTGAAGTTTCCGATTGTGAAACTGTTGGATTATCAAGCAAAGTGGCAGGATTTAGAGGAAAGTACCAATCCCTTTGCCATCATGACAATGGCTCATTTGACAACTATGAGAACCCTGGGAAAACCACAAATGCGACAGCAGGGAAAATGGGATTTGGTGAGGAGACTACTGGAAAAAGGTTACCATCAAGAGGATATCAGAAAACTCTTCAGGGCCATCGACTGGATGATGACACTGCCAGAGGAGTTACAGCAAAGTTTTGAGGAAAGATTAAATCGTTATCAACAGGAGAGACAAATGCCATTACTTAGTCATATGGAAGTCAGAGGAATGCAACGGGGTATTGAAAAGGGTATTAAACAGGGAACTGTGCAAAATGCTCGTGAATCAGTACTCGAAGTATTGACAGTTCGGTTTGAAGTAGTGCCATCAGAAGTGACTGAAGCGATTAATCACATAGAAGATGTCTCAGTTTTGAAGCAGTTGTTGAGAGAAGCGATCGCCATTAGTTCTATGGTAGAGTTCCAACAGTTACTCTCCCAAAGTCAGGCTGATTTATAGCTAGCAGGTGTTAGTACTCTTGTGGAACGGGCATCCTGCCCGTACAAATTTTCTTACGTGCCACTACTGCCGTGGCACTACTAAAAAAGTAGGTTGGGGGTCACACAAGTGAAACCCAACAAAATATGCGACCCTGTTGGGTTACGCCACTACAAAATATGCGATCGCGCCTCAAAGTGAGGTAATTATTCAATAGTTGGGGTATATTTTTTTAGTCCAGCAACGATCGCATCTTTGTGTTCATTAGAGAGTAATCTCAAGTTCAGCTAAAGTCCACTCAAGTGGACTGGGTAGGAATTTCAGTCCACTTGAGTGGACTTGGGCTATTAGCCGTGGAATTAATTCCACGGCGGTTTTGGAGCTTGTTGAGAATGGTGCAAGATCTGAGTTCCACCCAACCTAGATTTTTAGTCGTGCCACGGCAGTAGTATAGCGCGATCGCAAATCACCATAATATATTAACGCACCAGCAGTTATAGCGTATTAAGACAACATCTTTTCTCTGTGTGCCTCTGTGGTATATAAATCCGGAGAAATCATAACAATACTGTTGCTGCCGCAGATACCTCCTGCTGACTGAGCATCGATTCGAGTTTGTTGAGAACTTGAGCCTGTTCTATTAATTGTTGCCATTTTTGCTGATCATTAGTTTGGGGATTGTTCCCAAATTCTGAAGGCCAGATTTTGGCTTTTTCTTGGAAGAGGAAGATTTGCCATTCGTCTTTCATGCCTTTGGCCCGCAATACTTGATCTACGAATTCTTCAACTTCAGCAAAGACTGCTTGATGGGGTTCGCAGTAGAGATCCTCTAAGGCATGTTGACATTTGAAGACTGCTTCTTCTTGGAGTACTCCTAAATAGGTAAGGATTTCTTGAGCTTTGGTTTCTCTGGCTTCATTACCTGTGGAGAGGGAAAGGCGTAGGTTAGTTTTGTCGGGGTTGAGGTTGTTGAGTTGGGGTCGAATACGGTAGTGGAAGTTAGCTTTATAAGACATTTCAAAGTGGGAGAGACTGTGGAATGCTCTTTGGAGTCTGGCTAGGTTTTCCGGTACAATTTGTGCCATCTGGCCGAGAAATTCTGACCCTCGTGCTGAAGTTAGATGCTCTAGGTTTCCTTCTGCTACCAGTACTTGGGTAACTTGGGATTTGGCTTCTTCTACACATTGTTTAAGCCCAGTGTCCATCGAGTGGAAATGCTGGGTAAGGTGGTTGCGGATTTCGTGGAGGTATTTGGCATAGACAGTTTGCCAGTCTCCTTCTTCAAACCGTCGCTCAATAATTTGTTCGATTGGTTCTTCTGTCGGTAAGCCTGTATTCTGTTTGCAGTTTTGGATAACTTGTTCTACTTGTTGCTTAAAGATGTCTACGGTTTCTGTAGCTTGAGCCGAGTCTAGATCATCTAGTAATTCTTCTAATCCTCTGGTGATTTTTGTCCAAAGTTTGTTGAAGTGGGTTAAAAACTTGCCTTGTTCGTTTAAGTCACTGGGGGTGAGGGTGGCTATCCAAGCTTGGCTGGCTTTATTTAATTCTAGACTAATTGCCTGTTGCAGCTGATGGAGTTGGTTCTGGTAAGCGATCGCTTGTTGTTGGTCGAGGGTGGTAATATTATTGGCGAGGTAATCCAGTACAGAGTTGAGTACTTGGTTAGCTTGTTGGCTATCGGCACAGTCGGCAATCTGAGACTGGACTACTTCGATATGCTTGTCTTGGATAGTTGCTTGGTGTTCTTGGCAGGCTGCTTGGTTACCGTCAACTCCTGTGACTTGGTTGAGGATCATAAAGGAGCGGTTTTTGAGGTTGGGTAAGGCTTGGGCTGCGGTTTGGTATAAGTCGGTATCTCGTTTTTCCCAACCATAGCGTAGGGGATCTGGTCTGCGGACAAACAGAACTAAATCTACTTCTTGTCCTAGGGTTTCAAGGATTAGTTCTTCGTCTCCTAGTCTAGTGTCTCCTAAACCAGGAACATCCACTAGGGCAATTTTACCAACTTCTGGGTTTTTGAAAGGACAGAAGATTTTTACTGATCTTACTGCTAGATGGTGGAAGCTGAGGAGTTCTCCTAAGGAGTTCCGGCGCTGGGAAACGTACTCGTGAATCCTTTCTTTGGGAATTGGGGGAAGTTGTCGTGGAGTACCTAGTTGTAGTAGATGTTCATATTTGGGTAGGTTTTGATGATAGTCCCTTTGGAGGTGTTCGTACATCGACCTTTTGGTGGCATCGGCTCCCCGAAAGGAGGGTAGGTGTTTGCTAAAGTCTTGTAGGTTATTGGGGGGAGTACCTAAATCCAATTCTTGGTAGTAAGGAGTAATGACTTCCTGGAGAAATGATTCTTCCGAATGGACTGTAACTTCGGCATAGGTAGTGCCTGGTTGATGACAAATGGTGCTGCGAACCGCAGTGCAGGCTCCCCCTCTGAGAGCGGGAATCTCCTCGTTGGTCAGTTCGCTGATACTCTGGAGTAGGGTACTTTTCCCTTGTCCCATAAGTCCCACTACCCCGATATTTAGGGTGTCACGGGAGAAACGATGGCGCAGTTTCTGTAGTTGAGCTTGTTGTTGGCTAATTTGGAAGCGTAGCCGAGAGAAGTCGATAGCAGAGATGCGCTCACGAATTTTGGGTTCTGGAAGTTGTCCTTGCAAATAATAGCGGTGTTGGTCAATAGCTAACAAGGCGTTGGCAAGGGAATCTAATTTTTGCTCAACTGTTTGGATTTCCTGAGCTAAGGGAAGGCGTTTATCAATGATTTTGGCAATTTTTTCGGCTCTATTAGTATAAGTCATGGTGTTTTGGTTGATGGCAGAGTGAGGAGTTGGCGGTTCAATTTGAGTAACTGCTTGGGTAAAGTTGTTATGGTTAGACATATCTAGCTCCTGTTGGAGATTGGTTTGCACTGAGATTAACCAATCCTGGTTAAAAATTTGTTGATAAATCGGATTGACAACTTGGAGATAGCTACCAGTTGGGGTAACTTGTTTGGTAACTAAGCCAGAAATTAATAAGTCCCATTGGCTGTTATCGGTTTCTTGCCAAGGAATTTGGCCTTGCTCTAAGATAGTTCGGTAGTGATTGAGGGCTGCTAGCTTTTCTGGCTTCTCCTGATCACTAATCCTGATAAAGTAATTTTCAATTTCTTGGAGGTGGGATTGTCTATCCTGCCCCCTCCAGTTTTGGATAATTCTCTTTTGTACTAACTGCTGAATCTGGTTTTCCCAATTCTCGTGATTAATGACTGTCTCTTGCTTTGCTACTAAGGAACAGATGAGTTGGGTTAAAAAAGGTTGACCCCCTGTCCAGTTAAGAATAATCCTGATTACTGTTTCTGGTTGAGGGGTAATTCTTTGGAGTCCTTGGTGGAGTGGCTGACAGTCTCCTCTCAGATAGCCAATTTCCAGTTGTTCTCCCACATTCAGCGCTACGTCACTGCTACTGACAAATTCTGAGGGTTTGGCTACTCCTAGTAAGACAAAGTTTAACTTTTGTAGGATTGGTTGGTTAATGTTATCCGAGGTAGCTTTAATATAACCGATAAAACTGTCTTGTAGTTCCCACTTAATTAAACTTTGGATTTCATCTAAAAAGACAATTAGCTTTTGGCCTTGAATCTTGGGTAAAATTTCCTCAGTCAGAAAACTGGTAAACCGCTTTGCTGCTGACTTATCTTGTTTTGTGTACCAAACTTGATCTAAGGTAGAAGTAAAATCAATTGGTGAGTTTTTCTCAATCGTCTCATCTACTTGTTTACAAATTTCCTCCAACAGACTGTACCAGAGGGATTCATCAGAAGTGACTCGACCTAATTCCTGTAAGTTAATTTGCACACAAAGAGAACCGCGATCGCTCAGGCGTTTTGCTGTCCTTGCCATCAAGCTAGATTTTCCCATTTGCCGGGGAGCTAGTACCGAACAAACCCGATTACTCTCATGTTCAACTGCGGCAAATTGATACAATTCCTCGTCTACTTGCCTCGATACATAAGTTGGTGCAGTTAAAGGTAGGGTCCCCCCTTGGGTTTGATAAGTGTTGTTTGTCATTGGTCATTTGTTATTTGTCATTGGTCATTGGTCATTTGTTGTTTGTTGTGTTTAATTATCAGTTATCCATTAGCAATTATCCATTAGCAATTAGCAAAAACCAGTAATCTTGCATTATTGACCAGATATGAAAGCTATAAATTCTTTTGAAAATATCTGTGGTATAGTTCACATCTAACGGTTTCTCCCTGATGGTCTGATTTAATTAATCCCACCTTCTCTAACTGGAATTTGGCAAAGACATCAGTACATTCCCCTCCCTTGATAATTTTAGAAAAACATGCTAATAATTGCTCATCCTTTTGCAATAAATTTAAATATTTCAACAAATAATCACTAAACGCACCATTCAGTTGAGCAGCTTGTTGCTCCAACTCGGCTAAACTCTTCCCTTCTTTACTAAGTTGATAAAAGGCTCGGTGAACTAAAGTCGGATGACCTCCAATCAGCCTCATCAAAGTATCAACTTCATTTTCAGTCCAACTCAAACCATAAATCTTCGCTAATGCTAGAATTGCTTTTGGACTAAATTCCTGTAACTCCACTGCCATACCAACATTTTGCATGGGTGAACCCTTCAGCTTATGATCGGGATAGGGTTCCGTAGAATAAGCAATGACCATACTCGGCCAAACAATCGGTGCTTTACTTACCACCTTCATCTTTCTCTCATTCCAAGACCTTAGTACCAACAGAAAGTCAGTTTGGGTAGTTTGTCCTAAAATCTGATCAATGCCATCGATAAGCAGGGTTTTGGGTTGCTTAATCTTTTTAAATATATGCTCATGTAAGTAATCTGTACAATTCTTACCAGGGGCTCTTGGCTTTTTCCAAAAACTCTCCAAGCTAGGAGGATTAAGTCCAGGGACAGCTTGCTGGAAAGTTTGGGTAATTTCTGCGGTAAATTGGTAGAATAATCTATCTAAATCAGTGAACAACTCACGATAAAAACCATCGCTAGCTAAATCTACATAACCGACTACCTGTTTTTGCTCTGTCTCTAAGAAATTACCCAGTCTAGCTAATAAGGAAGATTTTCCCATTCCTTGAGCTGCTTTAATCCGAATAAAGGGCAAAGCATCACCATCTTGAGCAATATTTAAAGCTTCTTGACAAAGGTCATCGGCTTCCCGTTGGATATAGAGGGGACTATCCAGGGGAACAATTCCGGTCATCAGGGAACCTTGATAAGTATAACTTTTCAAAGTAATCGTACTGGCAACATTGCCCTTCCCATGACTTTGCAGCTCAATCAATCCTAGTTCTTGAAACTTCCTTAAACGACGCTCAGCAGTAGCACTGGGGACTTGACAGTGGGTTTTGTCACTCAACAGTTTGGCAAAAGCTTTTTGACTCATATCAGCTTGCCAACCCCTAGTAACCAAGAAATCAGCTAGGATATAAAACTGTTTCCTTTGTTCTTCGTTTAATTGCTTCAAGGATTCACTGTAGTTCATCTGAGGTATTAGTTATAACAACTCCTATATCATCTACTATCTCATCTAGGATTTAGCCAGAGCAATAGAGTTAATACTTCAAGCTGGATGATTAATACCTCATTAATACCTCAGTTATTGCAGTTGATGCCTCATTAAGGTAGGATATGGATAATTGATAGCAACAGTCAGTTGCAAGTTTGATAGAAAAAAATAAATTTATGCTTGTGGTTTCAGAGGTGCGTTTGCCTATCAGTGACGTACCCTACAAGATTGTGATCGCTTCTTGAATATCTTGCAATCGTTCGCGATTATCCCTCATAGTGGTACTGCTTCTTGAATTACCCGTTCTCGAATGCGCTCTTTCAATCCTTTTTCTGTGATCACATCTACTTTGCAACCGAGTAAATTTTCTAAGTCTCGAATGAATCGGACGGGAAACCAAGGGCTGAGTTTTTCTCCTAAATCAATGAGAAAATCAATATCGCTGTCTTCGCGGGCATCTCCTCGTGCTACGGAGCCAAAAATGCGAACATTACAAGCACCGTGTTTAGCCGCAAGGTTTAATATTGCTTCTCGTTTTTGGGTAATTAGTTCTTCAAATTTCATAGCTGAATTCTCCATAGTTACGGAAAAATGTAATTTAGCCCCCTCAATGTACTTTTTTACCCTATCATGGGTTTGAGTTTGTGCAGTGATTTTTGGTTGCAATCCCTTGAGAAAATCCAGAACCGTCTCAAGGCCATCAAGCTTCGCCATTTGCCAAACCTTCAAGTGTAGAGGTAAAAGTTTCTACTCCTACCATTTGAGACTGATTCAGTGCTGCTTCTACTGCTTTACCTAAAACTTCTTCTTCTAATTTTTGTAGCCTCTCAATCAAGTTTTGATAGGTGTCAACTGACATCAATACATGGCTAGGAAGGGATTGGTTGGTCAGTAAAACAGGTTCTGTAGTGGCTTTATTAAAGACTTCACTCTGTCGATTACGAGCATCTGTAAGAGTATAATGTTGCATACCATAATTGAACTGGATAACTTGATATATTATATCTATAAGCGATCGCGAAATTCTCAAGCTTTCGAGTATAGTAGGTTGGGAGTCGCGCTAGCGTAACCCAACATTGCAGCAATTAGAGGAATTAACCACAGAGGCACAAAGGAACAACAAAGTCACAAAGTTCACAAAGATAAGAAAAAGAGAACCTAATATCCAGTTCGGTTGAATACTTACACTTTGGCTGCGACAAGGCAGAAGGCAGAGGGCAGAGGGCTCCTAGGGAAGAAAGAAGTTTGCAAGGGAGAAGGGCATGATAAGTGATTATCCTTTCCTTGATATAACACCTAATCAAGCACATTTCAATCTAGCTAAAGCTAACTTAATCTTCCCATTAAAAGGATGAAACAACTGCTGACGTAGAGCACTTCGGTAAGCCTGCTGAGAACCAGCCACATTCCCCAAAGCTTCCAAAGCTTTCCCTTGCCAGTAATCCGCAATAGCTGGATTAAATTCCCTGAGTTCCGTTGCTCTTTGAGTGGCTTCTGTCCACCAGTGCTGACTACTAGTATGATCTTCTAGTGCCTGATAAATTTCCCCTAGCCACATAGCTGCGGGTACCGATGAGAGGTAACCACCTTGGGATGGTAATTTCTGCCATCCTTGCTCTAAGGCTTCCAATGCTTTCCCGTATTTCCCTGCTAAAGCCAGTACCCGTCCATGACGGAACCAAGCCTCAGCTAGTTCCGGCTGAAGTTGTGGCCCTTTGGCAGAAACACTACACCCACGCTCTAAGTCCTGGAAGTTTTCTACCAGCAGTTGTCCGACCCTCGCCCAAATACTCCAGCATTCAGGAAAGCGCTCTAACATATCCTCAATTAGAGGTTCTAAATGATTGAGTCTGCCCGCATCGGGGAAAATCTCGCACAGTGCCAAATAGATGTCAGGATGGTTGTGGTAAATAGTGTAAGCCTGAAGAAGTGCCTCCGCTGCTCCCTTAGCATTACCAGTTTGGTAGAGGCATTGAGCATAGTAATACCAGCTTTTGGAGTTGTCAGGGTGCAACAGTGCAAATCTTTGTATTACAGCGACACCTCTTGCCCACTCCCCTCGTGCTAGATGGTATAATGCTAGGCTGTGATAGGCATCAACACTATCAGGAGCTAGTTGCATAGCAGTTTGCATTAGCTCTTGGGTCTCGTGCTCCTCCTTACCGAAAACTAACCTCTGATGGCAGCGATGATCCACCATCCGTTTGAGGCTTAAGAAATCATAGGGAGCCAATCTTAGTGCTTGCTTTAGCCGCCGCAACCCTTCTCGAAAGTTTCCCACTGCTAGGAGGGCATCATAACTGTTTCCTAAGGCAACGATATCATCTGGATTGATTGCCAAAGCTTTATCAAAGGCTCGCAAAGCTTCAAAAGGAGATTTTTTCTCCAGATAAACTTGTCCTAAAGCGTGCCAGTGAGTTACATTCTCAGGTTCTAAGGATGCTGCTGACTCAAACTTCTGGGCTGCTATTTGAGGGCGACGGCGACAAGTTTCTACCCAGCCAGTAACCAGATGCAGAGTGGCAATATTGGGTGACAAGGGTAGAGCACTCAGATAAATTTCTATTGCTTCAGACTCTCTACCCAGCTGGTGCAAGATTTTTGCCAGTTGCAGCCGTGCTTCTAACAATTGGGGCTGCCACTCTAGTACTCGATAATATTCCTCAATTGCTTGCTGCCAGCGACCTCTACTATACAGTAGCTCTGCTAGTTCTAAACGTTTTTGACACCACTGGGGATGTTGTTGTAGATACTGGCTCAATGTTTTGAGTTGGGTATCTTGTCTAATTTGTTGGTTTTCTAATACTAAGTTTGTATTCATTTTTTGCTGATTATTCTCCTTGCCCCTAGCTGTACTCGATTAATTTCGTCAACCAAGGGCTAATGCTTACCTGAAGGACTGCTTGACCATAGTTCCTGGGAAGAGGAAAAGGAAAGAAGAAAAATTCTTCCTCCCTAATGTATCTATCTGTGCTCTGAGTAATCCTTCCCGATAAACTACCTGAGTATCAGTCCCACCCAACATCAATCATCAATGGGTAGCTTAAATAAATTTGCAACTCACATTTCTCTTGATGTTTGAACAGGAAAAGGCAATGGTAGAAGTAACTGACTGCCTCAGGTTCTGCTCAGTAGCACTTACGATGAACTCACCTGTATTTAACTGAAGGAACTGGAAAAGGACAAAGGGAAGCGGCGAAAGGATTGGAATCAACTTCCCTTCCCCCTTTGCCCATAAAGTTCGTGCTGAACAACTGATCTAAGTTTGGCCTTTAGTACAAATTTGCACAACCTAAGTTTAGGAACTTAAGATCCCAAGTTAAGAGTTTTTATCGTTAACTTAGCAAATCTATTTCTAGTCTGGGTTTTCACCACATTAAGAATAAAATTGGTTCTCAATCGATTTGCTTAACTTAGGAAAATTTGCTTAACTTAGGAAATGCTCTTCCTTAACTTAGGAAAATTTGCTTAATTTAGGAAGCACTCTTCCTTAACTTAGGAAAATTTGCTTAATTTAGGAAAATTCTCTATAAAGTACTCTCATCGTGGGTTTGAACAGGGTAGAAAATTAACTGTTCTGTGCTCCTCGTTCAATTAGTGAAACCGTCTAGGATTGTCTACAAAAACCGGATGCTGCCAAACCGTTGCTATAACGTTAATTCAGTCTGCGGCAATATCATGTTAAGGCTATAGGACTCATGAGACAGATGAATGAAGCAAAACGTAAACGTAGGCGAGGCGTCGTCTTGACATCTGAAGGATTAGCTAAATTACAAGAGGCAAAATCTCGCGTCGAATTGGAGGAAAACTTGGGTAAACGCTATACCCTCGAAGAATTGAACCATCGCACCGGCTTAGCTATAGATACTCTGATGAAGATATTTCGTCAAGATAAGGTTGATAAACAAAGCCTCCATTGTTGCTTCCAAGCTTTTAATTTAGTTCTGGAAGATAATAGTGATTATTGCCATCCTGAGGACATTGAAGAGTCAGACCCTACAGCAGCCCCATCAAACCCTGAGCCGGAATTCCCTGAGGGTCAAGTACCTCTAGATTCAATCTTTTATGTAGAACAGCCGGAAATTGAATTTGGTTATAATGCAATTGTGCAACCGGGAGCCCTACTCCGGATTAAGGCTCCAAGGCGGATGGGAAAAACCTCATTGATGGCGAGGATTCTCCATCAAGCAGCTGAGTTGAACTATCGAACTGTATCTTTGAGCTTGCAACTAGCAGAAATATGTGCTTTACAAAACTTAGATAAATTCTTACAGTGGTTCTGTGCTAGCGTCGGTCTAGGGTTAGGATTGCCCAATCGGGTAGAAGACCATTGGGATGATCTGTTTGGTAGCAAAATTAGTTGCAAAATGTACTTTGAAAGTTATTTGTTAACTCAAACAGAACAACCTTTAGTGCTGGGTTTAGATGATGTGGATCGATTGTTTCAATACCCTGAACTCGCTGACGAATTTTTTGGACTGTTGCGAACCTGGCATGAAGAAGCAAAAAATCGGGATATTTGGAAAAGACTCCGATTAGTTGTGGCACACTCGACGGAAGTTTATATTCCACTGAGTGTTAATAAATCACCATTTAATGTAGGTATACCGATTGAATTGCCACCATTTACCAATAAGCAGGTACAGGATTTAGCTAAGCGGCATGGATTAGATTGGTCAGAGCAGCAAGTACAGCAACTGATGGCTCTAGTAGGAGGGAATGCCTATCTTGTGAGGGTCGCGCTTTATCATATTTGCCGTCAGGAAGTAACTTTAGAACAGCTATTACACCAATCCTTTGATTGTGCCAAAGCAATTTACAAAGAACATCTACGGCAACAGTCTTTGTACCTCAAACAGTATCCAGAGTTAGTCAAAGCTTTCGATAAGGTCATAACGACATCGAAGTCAGTAGAGTTAGACTTAGTGCAGGCGTTCAAGTTACAGAGTATGGGGTTAGTGCATCTCCAAGGCAATCAAGCAAGACCCAGCTGCCAACTGTACACTCAGTATTTTCGTACAGAAGGTGGTAGGTGGTAGGTTTTAGGTTTTAATGTTAATTCATTGGTACAAAATTGTCTTATAAAAATGACAGACAAAATACTAGTTGTAGATGACGAACCTGATTTAGAAAATCTAATCCGCCAGAAATTTAGAAAACAAATCCGGCAAAAGCGACTTCAGTTTACTTTTGTTCGCAATGGAGTAGAAGCGCTGGAGGTGTTGCAAGCTCAACCGGATATCGATGTTGTGTTAAGCGATATCTATATGCCCAAAATGGATGGGTTAACTTTGCTCACTAAGCTCAAGGAGCTACACCCCCTCATCCAAGCAGTAATTATTTCTGCTTACGATGATATGGGAAATATTCGATCAGCCATGAATCGCGGTGCTTTTGACTTTTTGACTAAGCCAATTAATCTTCAGGATTTAGAAATTACTACCCACAAAACCCTGGAGTATGTAAAGCAGATGAAAGTTGCTTTGGAGCATGAACATTTAGCACAGCAAGCTCAAACAAAATTATTGCATTATCTACAGCAAGAAGTCACCAAGCGTCAGCAAATTGAAGAAGTATTACGCAAAAGTGAAGCAAAACTAGCTCAATTTCTAGATGCTGTGCCCGTGGGATTGTTTGTGTTTGATAAGTGGAGCAGGCTGTACTATGTCAATCAGACTGCACATACATTACTGGGTAAAAGTTTAGTGGGAGAAGCCACTGCTGAACAACTGCCAGAAATTTATCAAGCTTATTTAGCAGGAACCCAGCAACTATACCCTACTGAGGAACAACCTATTGTACGAGCTCTTAAGGGTGAAAGTGTAACAGTTGATAATTTGGAAATCCGTCAAGGAGATAAAATTATCCCTTTGGAAATTTGGGCAACACCCATTTTTGATGACAAGGGCAAGATTGTTTATGCCATAGCAGCTTTTAAAGATATTACCCGACGGAAACAAGCAGAAGCTGAACGGCTTCAGTTTACTCAAGAACTCAAGTTGAAAAATAGAGCTTTAGAGCAAGCAAAAAATAAACTAGCTGAGTCTAACCGCACCCTAGAGCAAAAAGTTGAAGAGCGTACTCAAGAACTCTCACAAACCCTGGAAATGCTGCAAGCTACCCAGGCAGAACTAATGCTCGAAAATGCTCTACTCAGGAGTACCCAAGAGACTTCTATCTATGACTATCAAGTTGGAGGTAGTTTACCGATGGATGCTCCTACTTATGTAGTTCGTTCTGCGGATCGCCACCTTTACCAAGCTTTAAAACTGGGAAAGTTTTGTTATGTTTTGAATTCACGGCAGATGGGTAAATCTAGCTTGCGAGTCCAAATGATGAATAAGCTACAGGCAGAAGGCTTCGCCTGTGCTGCTATTGATATTTCTGAGATTGGGAATCGGGAGCTCACTTTGGAACAGTGGTATGCAGGCTTGATCTACATGTTAGGAAGCAGTTTTAACTTGTTAGAGCAAGTTGATATCCGCAGTTGGTGGCGGGAGCACGATTTCTTATCACCAGTGCATCGTTTATGTGAATTTATCAATAAAGTCTTGTTGGCAAATATTGCTCAAAATATAGTTATTTTTATCGATGAAATTGACAGTGTAGTTAATTTGGATTTTGAAACTGATGATTTTTTTATTCTAATTCGTAGCTGTTTTAATAAACGAGTTGACTATCCTCAATACCAACGTCTTAGCTTTGTCTTACTGGGGGTAGCTACTCCTGCTCAATTAATCAAAGAAAAAAATCGCACACCTTTTAATATTGGTCAAGGTATTCAACTCAAGGGTTTTCAAGTGCATGAAATACAACCATTGCTTCAAGGCTTGAATAAGAAAGTTAGCAACCCTCAAGCAGTTCTCAAGGAAGTCTTATTCTGGACTAATGGTCAGCCTTTTTTGACTCAAAAACTCTGTAAAATCATCCGTCACCATGCATCTGCTATTCCCCGAAACTCTGAAGTAGAGTGGATTAAAGACTTGGTGCAAACACAGATCATAGATAATTGGCAAGCTCAGGATGAGCCAGAACATTTGAGAACAATTTGTGCTCGACTGCTCAACAGTAAACAGCATGTGATTCCGCTTCTAGAGCTTTACCAGCAAATTTTACAAAAAGGAGAGGTGGTAGCAGCTGATACTCCGCAAAAAACAGAATTACTTTTGTCAGGATTAGTCATTAAGCAACAAGGAAGCCTGAGAGTTCATAACCGTATTTATAAATCAATCTTTGATCTGAGTTGGGTTGAGAAGACATTAGATACTTTACAGTAGCTTGAGGAGAAGAGGGAATAGGGAGTAGGGAATAGGGAATAATATCAAGTTCGGATAATCACTTATAATTCCCTTCCTCCTTGCAACTTTCTTTCTTCCCTCCTACTTCAGAGCCTCTTGCCTCCGGTTCCCCTCCTGGGAGGGGTTAGGGGTGGGTTTTGCCTTATTTTCACCAAAGTGTAAGTATTTAACCAAATTTGATATAAGCTCATCAAAATTGAGTATACCTCACGGACGAGAGAACTGCTATAAGTGTTTTTGACTAAGTTGTGAATAATATGCAACACTGCGGAAATTACTCACAACTGAAAAAAGGATCAAAAGCTGACTACACAAGCTTTCTTCCTTCCTGCTTCGGAGCCTCCTGCCTCTGCTTTCTTGTACTAGTGACCAATGCAGGTTTTACACATCATTCCAGAAGCTGACAACTTCCCTAGGATTGAGTTATACGTATGAAAGGAACTTACCCCCATACTACTCGGAGTTTGCACTATTATCTCTTCCCTAGCTCCCCCAGCTTGTCTCAACCCATCTGGAATGAATCCCCAAACTGAACATACATCCAAAGGAAATATTCTGATTGTAGATGACACCCCTGATAACCTGCGGTTGTTATCTACGATGCTGGAATCCCAAGGGTATCAGGTGAGAAAGGCAATTAACGGACAAATTGCCTTGAGAGGGGTGATTATAGCTCCCCCTGATTTGATTCTACTGGATATCAATATGCCCCAGATGAACGGCTATCAAGTTTGTGAAAAACTCAAAGCAGTTGAACAAACCAGTGAGATTCCCATAATTTTTATTAGTGCTTTAGATCATATTTGGGATAAAGTCAAAGCTTTTGAGATGGGGGGTGTCGATTATATTACTAAGCCATTTCAACTCCAAGAAGTTTTGGCTCGTATTGAGAACCAACTAACAATTCATCGCTTACAAAAGCAGCTTAAAGAGCAAAATCAAAGACTGCAAGCAGAAATTATTGTCCGTCAACGAGCCGAAGAAGAAATCTTTTTTTTGCTTTCTACTACCCAAGCCATTAGTGAAGCTTCTGATTTTAACTCAGCATTAGAGGTAATCTTAAGCCAAGTTTGTGAAACAATGGATTGGGATTTGGGAGAAGCATGGGTTCCCAATAAAGATGCTACAGTTTTGGAATATAGTCACAGTCTTTATGCGAAGAACTCAGGTTTAGAAGAATTTAGACAACAAAGCTCACAGATCACTTTTCCTCAGAATACCGGACTACCGGGAAGAATTTGGTCATCTAAGCAACCAGAATGGCTTGAAGATGTTTCCACTGAGTCATGCCCAGTTTTTCAACGCAGTCAGATTGCGGCAAGTGTGGGACTAAAAGCGGCTTTTGGTGTCCCTATTTTTTTTAATGACCAAGTATTAGCGGTCTTAGTTTTCTTTAAACAAGCAGCTGGCACTCCTAATCAACATTTGATAGCCCTGGTGAGTGCGGTTGCGGCTCAGTTAGGTTCACTGATTAAGCGCAAACAAACAGAAGAAGCTCTGCAGATTGCTGAACAGAAGTATCACAGTATTGTAGATAATGCTAAAGAAGGAATTTTCCAAACTACACCTTCTGGAAGTTTGCTAAGTGCTAATCCTGCTTTAGCTAGATTGTATGGCTATAATTCTTCAAAAGATTTGATGCAAAACGTTACAGATATTGGACAGCAATTCTATGTGAAACCCAACCGCCGCAGTGAATTTATTCAGGCAGTGGAAGCTGAAGGTAATGTGTCAGATTTTGAGTCTCAGGTATATCGTAAGGATGGTCAAGTGATTTGGGTAGAGGAAAATGCCCATGTAGTGCGGGATGCTCAGGGTAATGTACTGTATTACGAAGGCAGTGTCTCTAACATTACAGAGCGTAAATTAACCCAAGAAGCACTGAAGTTTAAGAAAGAACAAATTGAAGACCTACTGCTCAATATTTTACCAGCTCCCATTGTTAGGCGTTTGCAACGAGACCCCAGTACCATTGCTGATAATTTTGAAGATGCTAGTGTTTTGTTTGCTGATATTGTCGGTTTTACTGAATTGTCCTCGAGAAAAACTCCTAAAGAACTAGTAGACTTGCTCAATGTGATTTTCTCCAAATTTGACCAATTAGCTCAAAATCACTGCTTAGAAAAAATTAAGACTATCGGTGATGCTTATATGGTGGTTGGAGGGTTACCTATACCTCATCCCCAGCATACTGAAGCCATTGCTCAAATGGCTCTGGATATGCAAGCTGCAATGGTTAATATTAATGATAAGACCGGGGAAGATTTTCAGTTGAGAATTGGTATTCACACTGGACAAGTGGTGGCAGGAATAATTGGAATTACTAAGTTTATCTACGATTTGTGGGGAGATACAGTTAATGTTGCCTCTCGCATGGAATCGAGTGGTATTCCGGGAGAAATTCAGGTAACTACTACTACCTACAAGCGATTAAAGGAAAGATTTTTTTTTGAAGAACGAGGTAGTATTCTGATTAAAGGGAAAGGAGAAATGACGACTTATTTTCTTAAAGGAAGGAAATAGTCATATCAAGTTCGTTTGAATACTTAGGGTTTGCTGAATAAGTCGATTGACGCAGTTTTTGAAGTAATAAGTAATAAGTAATAAGTAATAAGTAATAAGTAATAAGTTAAGAGTTCAGGAGTAACTTTCTGGTAAAAGTGCAAGGTTTTTGAACTAAAAAATACCATTTCCTTGCACTTGGCGAGACTGAAAACGATTGAAACCGTTGTCTGGCATAGCTTACACACTTATGCAGCAGACCCTACTTACACTTTGGTGATAATAAGGCAGAAGGCAGAAGGCAGGAGGCTCCGAGGCAGGAGGCAGGAGGCTCCGAGGCAGGAGGCTCCGAGGCAGGGGTGAGTGAAAAAAAGGGTGGGGAGCGGAGGAGCGGAGGAGCAGAGGAGCGGAGGAAAAAGAGAGAACTGATAATTTTTGCATACAAAGCTCAAGAAATCCCACGCAAAATTTCGTCCACCCGTTGCAAGGTAGAAGGGAATTATAACTGTTTATCCGAACTTGATATCAGAGGGTAGCTAACCCAGATTTAGGGTAATAGACTAACTGTTTCCTAGTATCATCTAACTGAGAATAAACTTGACCGGATGCTATTAACAGCTTTAGACATCTCTGTACCATTGAGACAGGACGGTTAAGAGCATTGCACAATTCCTTAATAGTCATTCCCTGGTTACCAGAGTTGAGTAGTTCTAGGATTCTCTCAGTTGTAGTTGGTCCCGGTGTTGGGTTGATGATTCGGATAACAGGCAAGGGGATAACTCAAAAGGGGGTCTATTTAATACTTCGTCTGTTTAACTAGCAAATCCGCACAGGGAAAATGGGTGAGTGAAAAAAGGGTTGGGGGAATAAGCAGACGCGGGGACGCGGGGACACGGAGACGCGGAGAGAGGGATTTTCATCCATGGTGGTGAAAAATTTTTTTTTATCGGGACTGCCTTGTTTCTGAAGAGCAACCCTACTGGCGGTGATGGCCACCCACGACGAAGGCCATAAACAATGTCTTTTCCTGTTCCCTATTCCCTATTCCCTATTCCCTGTTCCCTTGTTTCTTGAAAGCAATTAGCAATTAGCCATTAGCCATTAGCCAGAGTGTTTCTCAAAAGTTATAAATCCGGACGAGAAAACAAAGACACTACAGATTCTTGGTGGCGCAGAGCAATACTATCACAGACAACTAAAGCTGGAAGTTCTCCTATAGGGGCGTCTTTGGTAAAATTGAGGCTAGAGTGAGCCAGCCAGTTGCCTCTTGACCGCCACCCCACACGATCGCCAAAACTACACCAATTCTGCCAATCTGTCTTCTGGCTACCTGCTAAACTCTGCCAAATACGCTTTTGTACAGAGATACCGAAGCGATCGCTACTATGTTCTTTCCATAGTTTATCAAGCATCTGCAATTCTTGCCGGGGAAATTTTTCAATATCTGCAACCCTCAACCAGCCTTTTCTGCCAGCAGCTTTGAGCATCAGTGACGCTGTTTCCTGATCCGCTTCTTGCCACTTTTCGGCAGCAAGTAGACCCCGCAGCTTGCCATAGTCAGTCGGGGAAAGTCCAGGAATGATCTGGTTACAGCCTAACATTGCTAGCCATTCCTTGACTGATTGAGGACGATCCTCTGGTTTCATTGCCATACCTTCGAGAATTGCCCGATTGACGCGATCGCTAATGTTATTATTGAGTTTCTGGGGAAATACTAAGTTAGTCCCAAAGGCTCTCACTGGAGAAGGTATGGGCATTTCCCCCGTTAGTAAGGCATACAAAGTAGCAGCTAAAGCATAAACATCAGTATAAGCTCCCCGCTTGGCTCGCCAGTCGTACTGCTCAATCGGTGCAAAACCATCGGAAAGGGATTGGGTATGGGTTTGAGTTAAATTGGGGCTAAATTCACGGGCAATACCAAAGTCAATCAGCACTGCATCTAAAAGATTTTTGCGTACCATGATATTGAGAGGTTTCAGGTCTCGATGTAGTAAGCCGTGATTATGAACCATTGTCAGTGCTTCACCAAGCTGCTGCATATAGCGCAAAGCTTCCGACTCTGACAAAACCCCTTGCTGCCAAACTAGATGGGCTAAATCTTCCCCATCAATATATTCCATCACCATACACCAGCGATCGCCTTCTTGGATGACCTCGTCCACTCGCACAATATGGGGATGGCGGAATTTGGCTAAGCGTAGTGCTTCATTAAGGAAATCCTGCTCAAACTTGGCAAAATCCAGTTGGCGTCGCAGGTAGTCATTGAGGGTTTTGACAACTAGCTGATTACCCTGTTTATCTTTTACCAGATAGGTAATCCCAAAGCCCCCTTGTCCAAGTTCTTTTTCTATCTTGTACTTGCCACTCTGTAACTTTTGCCCTGCTTGCCACACCATGTTTGACTCTCCCAAACGCCTATTTGCCTAGATTTTGGTACAAGTGATATTTGCTTCTATTATAGTACATTTATACTAATAAGCCAAGGGATAAGCGAAAGTCAGCTAGAAATGTAGTGTCGTGACACAGCTAAAAATGTAAAATAGATTTTCGGTAGTGCGTTCGCGTAGCGTATGCACTAAATTCTAAATTCTAAATTCTAAATTCTAAATTCTAAATTCCCTACCACCTAAACTATGCCATCGGACCAAGCTAACCTAAATTATCCTTCCAGCCACAAAGTTGAGCAAGTAGATATTTATCATGGCGTGGCAGTAAAAGACCCTTACCGCTGGCTAGAAGATCCTGATACAGAGGAAACTAAAGCTTGGATTACCGCACAAAATGAAGTCACCTTCAGTTATCTAGAGGATATATCCGCTAGGGAAGAGATTAAACAGCACCTGACGGAACTTTGGGATTATGAGAAGTATAGTATTCCTTGGAAAAAAGGCGATCGCTATTTTTATTTTAAAAATGAGGGTTTGCAAAATCAGGATGTTCTCTATACCTTAACTAGTTTAGATGGGGAGCCTCAGGTACTACTAGACCCTAATCAGCTATCCTCGGATGGTACAGTTGCCCTAAGCGGTATAGCGATTAGTGAAGATGGCAAATTAATGGCTTATGGTTTGTCTAATTCTGGTTCTGATTGGCAAGAATGGAAAGTGAGAAATGTCGCCACAGGAGAAGATTTAATAGATCATCTGCAATGGATCAAATTTTCTGGTGCTTCTTGGACTAACGATCATCAGGGTTTTTTCTACTGCCGTTACGATCAACCCCAAGAAAAAACCAAACTAGAAGATACTAACCATTATCAAAAACTCTTTTATCACCGTCTAGGTACACCTCAATCAGAAGATACTTTAATTTACCACCGTCCAGATCAGGCAGAATGGATCTTTGATGGTGAGGTTAGTGAAGATGGACGCTATTTAATCATTAGTGTTTCCTTGGGTACAGATACTAAGAACCTGGTTTTTTACCAAGACTTGGGAGACCCCACAGGAGAAGTTGTTGAGCTGATTAATGAGTTTGAAGCCAATTATAGCTTTATTGATAACGATGGTACTATTCTTTGGTTTCGTACCGACTTAGATTCCCCTCGTGGACGATTAATTGCCCTTGATCTGAATCAGCCAACTAAAGCCAACTGGCAAGAACTTATTCCTCAGTCGGAAGACACGCTGAAAACTGTAGGTTTACTGAATAACCAGTTTGTTGCTAAATATCTGCAAGATGCCCGGACGGTAATTAAAATTTTTAACCTGAATGGTAATTTTGTCCGAGAAGTAGAATTACCGGGAATTGGTTCTGCCTTAGGTTTTAGGGGTAAGCGTCACGATACAGAAACTTTTTATCTGTTCACTGGTTTTACTACCCCCTCCACCATCTACCGCTACGATCTGGTGACAGAGAAAAGCGAAATTTTTCGCCAGCCTCAAGTCAATTTCGACCCTGATAGCTACGAAACTCAACAAGTTTTCTACAAGAGTAAAGATGGGACAAAAGTCCCCATGTTTATTACCTATAAAAAAGGGCTGCCATTAGATGGTAATAATCCCACCTATCTCTATGCCTACGGTGGCTTTAATATTTCCCTCACTCCTAACTTTTCCCTCAGTAATCTAGCTTGGCTAGAAAGGGGAGGAATTTATGCAGTACCCAACCTCCGGGGTGGTGGAGAATATGGAGAAGCATGGCATCAAGCCGGTATGAAGTTAAAGAAACAAAATGTCTTTGATGATTTCATCGCTGCCGCAGAATGGTTAATTAGCAATAAGTATACTCGCACCGAAAAACTTGCCATCGGTGGTGGCAGTAATGGAGGATTACTAGTTGGTGCCTGTATGACTCAGCGCCCAGAATTATTTAGGGCAGCACTACCAGCAGTGGGGGTAATGGATATGCTGCGGTTCCACAAATTTACCATTGGTTGGGCCTGGTGCGCTGAATATGGTTCCCCTGATAACGAAGAAGAATTTAAGGTATTGTACAGCTATTCCCCTTTACACAATTTAAAAGAGGGTACAGCCTATCCTGCCACCATGATAACTACTGCTGATCACGATGATCGGGTAGTACCAGCCCATAGCTTCAAATTCGCCGCCGCTTTGCAAGAAGCTCATTCAGGAGAGCAACCTGTGCTCATTCGCATTGATACTAAAGCAGGGCATGGTGCAGGAAAACCCACCACCAAAATTATTGAGGAAGTTGCAGATAAATGGGGATTTTTAGTGAAAGTTTTTGGTTAGGAGAAGTAATATCAAGTTCGGATAATCACTTATCAATTCCTTTTTATCTTGTAAACCTTCTTCTTTACCTTCTGCCCTCTGCCTTCTGCCCTCTGCTTTGTTGCCACCAAAGTGTAAGTATTCAACCGAACTTGATATAATAAAGTTGCCTCCTATACCCAAGTCAAACGAATGATAACTCAACCAATAAGTACAGAGCATATTGCCATAGACTCTGACTATTGTTTTGGTAAACCTCGCATTGCTGGAACAAGAATGTCGGTTGCTGCAATTGCACAGATGTATTTGGAAATGGGACAATCTTTAGAGGATATTGCCATCAAGTACAATTTGCCCTTAGCAGCAGTTCATGGTGCGATGGCATACTACTATGATCACCAGCAAGAAATAGATCATCACAGTCTGGAAACTGAGAGAATTGTTGAAAGGATGAGGCTTAATAATGCTCCATCAAAATTTCAGAAAAGATGGAGAGAGATAAGAGGTGAAGAATAAAATTCGCTTTCACCTTGATGAGCAAGTTGATCCTGAAATTGCTTCACAACTAGGTCGTCGTGGTATTGATGTCACAACAACAGTTGAAGTTGGACTACGTACTGCTAAAGATGAATCTCAGTTCGAGTTTGTTTGTCAACAGCAGCGGGTTCTTTTCACACATGACCAAGACTTTCTCATTATTGCCAGCCGTACTAGCGCCCATCCCGGCATAGTTTACTGTAAGCAGAGAACTCGCTCTCTTGGAGAGATTATAGAAGGTTTAGTTTTGATTTATGAAGTTTATTCTCCTGAGGAAATGGTTGGGAATGTCGAATATTTATGAAGGTAAACGCAGGTTTACCCTGCTGAAGCTCCCTATTACCTGCGTCATTATAAGCTCATTAATGAACCAATATCCACAATACAAAAGGTAGGGTGACAAAACTCATTAAAGTAGAAACAACTACTGTCCTCGCCACACGGGGAGCATCGCCTCCAAAGGTAACCAATACTATGGTATTAACTGCCGTTGGCATGGCAGCCTGTAACACCAACACTTGTAAATCCAACCCTTCCAACTGCACAAGTTTACCAACCATGTAGGCCACCAAAGGTCCCCCCAACAAACGCAAACTAGCAGCACAAATTTCATAAATCCCCACCTCAAAGCGAGTACTGGCTAATTGCATTCCCAGAATAATCAGAGCAATAGGAATAGCTGCTGCCCCCAACTGCTGAATACCTTTATCTAGCTGCAGAGGCAATTCGATTGAAAATAAACGCAAGCTTAATCCCCCTAACATTGCCCAAAGTAGGGGAAGTTTGAGGGTTAAACGCATCCCTTCAGAAATACCACCCCCTTTGAGCAAAGCTGGACCAATACTAAACATTATTAAGCCCGTAGTAATCATATAGACTACGGCTCTTTCCAATCCTGGTTCGTCGAAAACAAAAGCGTTTACAGGAAGACCGAGGTTACCATTATTGGAAAATAAAGTAGTAGCAATCAAGCTTTTTTGTGCAGGTTCTGCTAATTTGCAGATTTTGCCTAGTCCCCAAGTTAACAGATATAGTATTAAACAAGTAATTACCACTGAAGTAACTAAACCCACACTAGTTTCAACAGACAGAGTTGTTCGATACAAACTGTCTGCCACTAAAGCTGGTGTGAGGATATAAATAGTTAGTTGAGAAAGGGTTCTACTTTCTAGGGATAAAGTACGATAAGCAAGGAAGCCAATGAGAATGATTAAGGCTACAGGAGCAATGGCAGGTAAAAGAACTGTCATGGATTAATAAGTAATAAGTAATAAGTAATGAGTAATGAGTAATAAGTAATAAGCCGTAGTAGGACTTCAGTCCAAAAAGAAGCCAGAAGGAATAATTAAGAATTGATAATGAATAATAAATTAGGGATATTTTATGCTTTCTTTGGGGTAACATATTTGCTGGAAATGAAGGAAGTGTAAAGCATTGCAGACATTATTACGCCTCTCCAGGCTGATTGACAACTTTAATGAACGCATCGGTCGATTTACTTATTGGTTGGTGCTGTTTATGGTGTTGATTGGGGTATGGAATGTAATTGGCCGCTATTTGGGGAAACTCTTAGAACGAAATTTAACTTCCAATGGGTTTATTGAATCCCAATGGTATATATTTGATGTCATTTTCCTTATGGGAGCCGCTTATACCCTCAAGCATAATGGCCATGTGCGAGTTGATGTGCTCTACAGCAATTGGAATAAGAAACGGAGGGCTCTGGCAAATTTGCTCGGAACCTTACTATTCCTTATTCCGTTTAGCATTATGGTTATCTTATTTTCCTGGAAGGCAATTCTCGCTTCTTGGCAAATTTGGGAACTCTCTCCAGATCCTGGCGGCTTGCCCCGTGCTCCGATTAAATCAATGATTATTGTGGGATTTGTACTTCTAATTGTTCAAGGAATTTCCGAAGCAATTAAAAACTTCGCGATTCTGACTAACCAGCTGGGTTCCCAGGAGGCAGAAGATGACCCTAGCTTATGAGTGGTTAGGACCCCTGATGTTTTTGGGGGCTTTGGTACTGCTCCCCTTAGGCTACCCTGTGGCTTTCTCCTTGGGGGGTGTCGCAATTCTGTTTGCCTTGATTGGTATTGGATTAGGGATCTTTGATCCGGTCTTTTTGACGGCGATGCCACAGCGGATCTTTGGAGTTATGAATAACTTCACGCTCTTAGCAGTCCCTTACTTTATTTTTATGGGTTCGATGCTGGAAAAATCTGGCATCGCGGAGAATCTCCTGGAAACAATGGGGATTCTTTTTGGGCGCTTGCGGGGAGGTTTAGCCTTAGCAGTGGTGTTAGTAGGAGCGCTATTGGCTGCTACCACTGGAGTTGTGGCGGCAACGGTGGTGGCTATGGGTTTGATCTCCCTACCCATCATGCTGCGCTACGGCTATAACAAGGAACTAGCAACAGGAGTAATTGCCGCTTCCGGAACTTTGGGACAAATTATTCCCCCTAGTATCGTGTTGGTGGTGTTGGGGGATCAATTAGGAGTTTCTGTCGGTGACTTGTTTATTGGTTCCTTAATTCCAGGTGTGTTGATGGCAGGTGCCTTTGCCCTACATGTACTGATTATTGCCTTTATTCGACCAGAATTAGCACCAGCATTACCCTTAGAAGTACGAGATATTGGTGGTAGGGCATTAGGTATAAGGATATTCCAGGTAATGATCCCACCATTGCTGCTAATTTTACTAGTGCTGGGTAGTATCTTTTTCGGCTTTGCCACCCCAACAGAAGCAGGTGCGATTGGTGCGATTGGTGCGATCGCTCTAGCTGTAGCCAATCGTCAACTTACGGTAGAATCTCTGAGGCAGGTTTGTGATGTTACCTTGCGCACTACGAGCATGGTAATCTTTATCCTGCTGGGTTCCACTGCCTTTAGTTTAGTCTTCCGAGGCCTGGATGGTGATACCTTTATGTCAGATGTGCTGACCAACCTCCCTGGTGGAAGTACGGGCTTTTTGATCGTCAGCATGTTGACGGTCTTTCTGTTGGGCTTTTTTATCGACTTTTTTGAGATTGCTTTTATTGTTGTGCCTCTGTTTGCTCCCGTTGCCCAGCAATTGGGTTTCGATTTAGTTTGGTATGGCATTATCTTAGGTGCCAATATGCAAACCTCTTTCCTCACGCCACCTTTTGGGTTTGCCCTCTTCTACCTCCGTGGTGTTGCTCCTCCAGAAGTGACGACAGGCAACATCTATCGCGGGGCGATACCATTTATTTTGCTCCAACTGCTAATTTTAGTACTGATTATTGCTTTCCCCCAGATTGTCAATTTTTTACCCTCGATTAGTTCTTCACTCAATTAGGCAGGAGTCATCTCAAACGTTGAAGTTAGACTACAAGGATCTTGAATAAGAGTATTAAGGATAGCCAAACGATAGCCAAAAACCAACAAACAAAGTGCTAGAAATATATACTTGGTGCTTTGTCACTTTTTTTGACAATTGTCAGAGGCTAGAAAGAGTAAGGGTTTGGAAATGCCAGGAGGCGGATTTGAACCGCCGACACGAGGATTTTCAGTCCTCTGCTCTACCAACTGAGCTATCCCGGCTTAATTTTTTATTGCTTAACTAATGTAACAAACTTTAATAGCAATTGGCAAGCATAAATTTGAAAAAATAAAATAGGCACATGAGGTTTGGCGATCGCTTCTGGCGGTACGGGGAATTGCTGGTTATACAACTGGTCAAAAAGCGAGATTGCCCAAGACTTTAGTCTGAGGCGGATTTGAACCGCCGAAGTGAGAATTTTCAGTCCTCTGCTCTTGGTTTCAATTCCTACTAGCAATTCCGGTGCAAGGGCATTAAAACGTTAAAACAGAGCGAATAGACTCCCCTTTGTGCATCAAATCGAAGGCATCGTTAACTTGTTCGATGGGCATCACCTCAGTAATAAGGTCATCAATATTAATCTTGCCTTCCATGTACCAATCAACTATTTTGGGCACATCGGTGCGGCCTCTAGCACCACCAAAGGCTGTACCCCTCCAAACACGTCCAGTAACTAGCTGGAAAGGTCGAGTATTAATTTCTTCCCCAGCACCTGCCACACCGATAATAATCGATTCACCCCAACCTTTATGGCAACATTCCAAAGCTTGGCGCATGAGCTTGACATTACCTACACACTCAAAGCTGTAATCAGCTCCACCTTTAGTTAATTCCACCAGGTAAGGGACTAAATCTCCCTCTAATTCCTGGGGGTTAACAAAATCAGTCATGCCGAATTTTTCAGCAATCTCTCGTTTGGCTGGATTGATATCCACTCCCACAATTTGGCTAGCACCAACCATCCGTGCCCCTTGGATAACATTAAGGCCAATGCCTCCAAGCCCAAACACAACTATTCTCGCTCCTGGTTGTACTTTGGCGGTATTGATCACTGCACCAATGCCAGTGGTCACACCGCAACCAATGTAGCAAACCTTATCAAAAGGGGCATCTTCTCTAATTTTGGCAACAGCGATTTCCGGTAATACTGTGTAGTTAGCAAAGGTGGATGTTCCCATATAGTGATGCAGCATTTGACTATTGAGGGAAAAGCGACTGGTACCATCGGGCATCACACCGCGCCCTTGGGTTGCACGAATTGCCTGACAGAGATTAGTTTTGCCACTTAAGCAGTATTCACACTGACGACATTCGGGGGTGTAGAGGGGAATCACATGATCCCCTGGTTTGACGCTGGTAACCCCTGAACCCACTTCCACTACCACACCTGCGCCTTCATGACCCAGGATAGCTGGGAACAGCCCTTCGGGATCAGCACCGGAGAGAGTATAAGCATCGGTGTGGCAAACTCCGGTTGCTTTAATTTCAACCATTACTTCACCAGCTTTTGGTCCCTCTAGTTGCACTTTTTCGATGCTTAATGGCTTACCTGCTTCAAAAGCGACTGCTGCTGTAACCTCCACTCATTCTCTCCTGTTTGATTTTCTTGGCTCTTGGGTATTAGGTTTTAGGTTTGATTCAAAGAAGCGTTACGGCTGATCACTACGAGGTGTCTTGAACACTGGTTTGGGATTAAAAGGAGTAGTAGCGGGTGCAACAGGACTTGTAGGAGCTTCTGAGTCAGAAACGATATAGGTGGATTCTACCTGCTGCTGAGCTCTCGGCAGTGCAACAAAACGTCCCTCGTCAATAAAATAGGTAATCGTTTCACCTCGCATACTATTGCCGCCTTGCTGTAAAACGTAAACATTCCCTGTCAAAACGATCCGGTTCTCGCGGCTGAAATATTGAGCCTGGGCAGAAGTTGCCTGAAGCTGTCTAGCTGGGTAGTTAATTTGCACATTTCCAGTAGCAGTAACAACACCAGTGTCTCTGTTTGCTTCCTGGCGATCAGAGCGTAGAATTAGAGCACGTCCATCACCGGTTTGTGCTTCGGCATTTTGCAGGTGATCCAAAAAAGCGATCGCTCCCACCAAAGTAGCTGTCAGCATTAAAACTGAACCCAAGCGTTGCCTTAAATTGGTAGTGATTTTTAGAGAGGGTTTCATTGGCGGTGTAGAGTAGTGAGGAACTTGAATAACTTGTGGAATGCTTCTTCTATGGATATTTTACAGAAATATAGCAAGAAAGCTTGAAAGTTCTACGAGCGCGTGGAATCCACCGTTATGGCAGCAAGAACTACACCTCATCTTGACGCACAGGCACTGCGGGAAGTTTCTGTGTTGGTTGTTTGTTGTTGGTCTTTTGTTGTTTGTTGTTGGTCTTTTGTTGTTTGTGAGCTGTGACCAATAACCAATGACCAAATGATCTATTCCCCTAGGGGAACTTCTAAATTCACCCTTTGAGTTTGATTAACGTCTCCGGATGGTTTGAATAATTCGTATTCGTCTTGAAAATCAATGGGATTGCCATAAATCAGATTTACTCCCCTGACTGGTTGAAAGACATCTGAGAGAGTTTGATACTCTGGAGAGCCATTATCTGATGAGGATTCGGACTTTTTCCCAAAGAACTCCTCTGCTGAGCGACCCTCAACGGTGGTGAGGGATTCACCAGAGAGAGTAATTGAGCCAGTATTTTGCCCAGGCGGTAGCTGTGACTGTGCTTGGGCAACGGGTGCTATGGTTGTAGCTGCTGCTCCAATTCCTAAGACTATTAATGTTTTACGTAACATTCTTTTTCTCCTAGGTTTTAACTATTTTTAAAGTTTTTGACTTATGTCAGCCAAATTAAACTTAGATTATTCAAGAGCTCCAATAGTTACGCTATAAGCCCCATGCTACCGTGTCTTAATCTGGGCTTTTGGAGACATCTTACTGTTGATTTTATGGAGTATGACTGATAACTAACAGTTAATTTTCTGTAATTATACACTATTTTTTAGTCTGTCATTGGTAAGACTTTTGCAGCTTTGTCTATCATCCCTTAACCCACCCCTAGCTCCCAAGTGGGGAACCGGAGTCTCCCCTCCTGGGAGGATACCACTGGCGAATGGGGGGTCATACCAAGGGCGGATTAGGTCATTCAATCAGCTGGCCATGTCTAGGCTTAAGGCGATTTTCAAAAATAATTGTACCCGGAATTTGGTGCGTTACGCTGCGCTAACACACCCTACTGCCGTGACCCAGCTAAAATGGTTCATTAGAAAGTAGAAAGCTGAGGGAGCTGAGGGAGCTGAGGGAGCTGAGGGAGCTGAGGGAGAAAAATCTATTGCACAGTTTTAGGTGGGTCACGCCACTACGATAGGTACATTTTTTCCTAGAAATCACCTAAGAAGGCTCGATTAAATTCTCCGCTCCTTCAACAACTTTCGCCGATTCAATTACATCACCCAATTTGATCTCCCTTAATAATTCTTTATTTTCTACCACATAACCAAAGACAGTGTAACGTCCATCCATCAGGTTAATGCCTGCAGGAGTTAGTTCTGCTTCAAATAAGAAAAAGAAAAACTGGGAAGAAGCACCATTAGGGTCGCTTTCTGGACGAGCCATAGCAAGGGTTCCATAGGCAGAGAAGGGCAGTACTGGTTCCTCACGGTACAAACCCGCTTCTTCTAGAGTCATGCCATACACCGGCTCTGAGTCGCCTTTAAGTAAAATTTCTAAAGGAACTGCACGATATTCGTCAGTCGTTGGGTCAATGAAACCTGCTTCCGGTCCTGGTGGGTCACCTGCTTGTAATACATAAAATTCTTCAGCACGGTTGAACTTAATACCATCATAAAATCCCCGTTGGACTAGATCAACAAAGTTACCGGCAGTAACAGGAGCACTATAGCCATCAACGACAAGAGTTAAGTTACCTTTGTTGGTAGTCAATTCCACGGTGGCACGACCCTTAAGTTGGGGTAAATTGCTGTATTCCTCTGGTACTTCAAAGGGAAACCCAGCTACCATCAACTGTTCGAGTTCACCAACTTCTTCAAGAAATTGATGCTGCTCCTTCGAGATGCTTTCCTTATCCTTAGCTTCAATTGCTGCTCGGATTGTAGTAATACCCTCCCGCATTTGCGCAATCAAGGCTTCTGCTTGGGATTGCTTATCCTCTGGGATGGCAGCAAGAAGCTTTTCTGGAGCACTCAATCTTCTAGAAGCTTGAGCAACATCTCGGCTAACTCCAGTCCAACGCTTACGTCGTAGCTGGATAGGGATATCTTCCATACTTGCTTGAATATCCCTGATTTCTTTGTTATCTATTGGTAGGGCGTACCGCAACAAAGCCTTACCATCTGTAATTGCATTACCCCCCGGTAATCGACTATCGCGAACCGGTTGGTCATTGCCAAAGTTCCACCAAGCTCCACTAAGTCCTAGTGAAAGGCTAACCAAGAGCAGCGCTAAAACGCTTGTTTGAGCCAAACGTTTGCACCAATCTAGTAAAGAAATTTGTAAAGAGCGCATAAATATATCACTAACGGCTTAGCAGTAATAGGTTGAGGCTTATCCACAGCCCAAAAATTCCCTTTCCCATCTTGCCATGAAGAGTTCCCTAGTAGAAGTTTTTCTTAAGAGCAGCCCCACGGGCGGCACGCCACCCCCTACAAATGAAATAAACAAGCCAAATCATCTTCCCTCCTGCCTCCTGCCTTGGTGCCTCCTGTTCTCCTCTTTGTTAACTTTTCAACCTACAACCCTTGAGTACCTCAACAAAGTAAAATAAGATGCCAATTGTTCTGCCCTTTGCAACAGGTTCATGATTTCTAGTAACGACTTTCGCACCGGTGTCACCATTGAATTAGATGGGGCTGTTTGGCGGGTAACGGAGTTTCTCCACGTCAAACCAGGAAAGGGCTCTGCGTTTGTACGCACCAAACTCAAAAATGCACAAACTGGGAGTGTTGTCGAAAGAACTTTCCGAGCTGGAGAAACAGTGCCCCAAGCCAACCTGGAAAAAAGCACTATGCAGCATACCTACAAAGATGGAGATATGTTCGTCTTTATGGATATGGAAACCTTTGAGGAAACTCGTCTGCTCGAATCCCAAATTGGTACTCGCGTCAAGTACCTTAATGAAGGAATGGAAGTCAATGTTTTGACTTGGAATGAGCGAGTTTTGGAAGTGGAACTGCCTAATTCCGTAGTTCTGGAAGTCATTGAGACTGATCCAGGTGTCAAAGGTGATACTGCTACTGGCGGTACCAAGCCAGCCAAGGTTTCGACCGGTGCTCAAGTGATGGTTCCTTTATTCATTTCAGTAGGAGAACGCATTAAAATTGATACCCGTAATGATTCCTACCTTGGTCGCGAATAAATTGCATCAAGTAAGAAGCATGAGAGCTCTCCGGAAATTAAGTTTAACCTAGAGAGAATAAGGGTTTTAGATTCTTTTTCGGAGATATCTATCGGGTGTTGGATGTTGAGTGTTGGCTCCGGTTGAGAATTGATTCCATACTCAATACTCAAGAGGCAATCAAGAGCATCTGAACACTTAAAGACGATTACGCAACCCCTATAAATCAATTAGTTGTGACCTTAGACCTTAACCAACTCCGTGAATTGCTAACCGCGATCGCTCAAAATGATATTGCGGAACTGACTCTCAAGAGTGATGATTTTGAACTGTCAGTGCGTAAGGGTGGTTCTACCACTGGAAGTATTAACACAAATGTCGGTAATAGCAGCACTCTAGAAGCTTCAGGATTGTTAGAAACACCGTCAGTATTGGCAATTTCAACTGCATCTGCTCCTGCACCAGAGAGTAAGCCAACGGTGATTGCCACCGAGACACCTGTTGCTCCTCCCACAGCTGATTCCAAATGGGAGGCAGTTTTATCACCCATGGTGGGCACATTTTACCATGCCCCTGCCCCCGATGAAGCACCTTTTGTGGAAGTAGGCGATCGCGTTCGTGTTGGTCAGACCCTTTGTATCATTGAAGCAATGAAGCTCATGAATGAAATTGAAGCTGAGTTATCAGGGCAAGTCATGGAAATTTTAGTCAATAATGGGGAACCAGTAGAGTATGGTCAACCATTGATGCGGATCAACCCTGGTTGAAAAACAGGAGATGTACTCTCTTGTTTCTCATAAACTCCTTAATGATTATTTTGTTAATAACCATAGAGTAAAAATAGCTGCTACAATTTTGGGATCACTTAATTCTGGGTCATGCCAATGCAAATAGCAAACCCTGTATCACAAGAGGTCGTACAACAAGTTGCTGAATATTTCAGTATCTTGAGTGAACCAATGCGCCTGCGAATTTTAAATTTGCTAAGGGAAGGCGAAAAATGTGTACAAGAGTTGGTAGAAGCAACAGCAACTAGTCAGGCGAATGTCTCTAAGCACCTGAAAGTGATGCTACAAGCAGGTATCCTCAGCCGCCGCTCTGAAGGAACATCTGCCTACTACAAGGTAGAAGATGAGCTCATTTTTCAGCTGTGTAATTTGGTTTGCGATCGCCTTGCTACTAGAATCGAGCAACAGGCTCAACATTTCCGAGAATTTAGCTTGGCTAGCAAGGATTGATCTTCCCCTCCGCCAAAGCTGAGGGGATTCTAGTTCACTGTCGCTACTTGTTCACTTCTGAACTCCACTTCTACCTAAACATTAGCCTCTGGGTTTCAAATACTTGCTGTATAGAGTGCTTGTGCAAGACGACACCCAAGGCTAAAACAACAGAAGAGATACTGGCAAATATACTTAGAGGAATGGGATAAACTTTTTGTTGTTGGTCTTGCCTCTCAAGAATTCCCCTAACACCTAACCTTGCTTAAGCTTCAGGTGGCAACTTTCGCGATACGTTAAAGTAGGCAAAAGGAAATCATTACCTTGATATAAGGTTTTGTTAATCTTCACTGTCTCACCCTATATTTTAATTGGGACAGTTTGCCCCAACTGTCCTCAGCAAAAAGCATTATGCCTTGGTCTCGGATTTTTAGTGGAATAATTGCGATCGCCCTAGCTTTGGGGATGATTATTATTGGTGGATGGTACTTTACCATTGGCTTCTGTGTTATTGTCTTTCTTGGTCAGTCGGAATATTTTCAGCTGGTTACAGCAAAGGGAATTGCTCCGGCTGCTAAAACTACCCTTGTCGTCAGTCAGTTGCTGTTGATTACAGCGGCTCTTGCACCAAATCTCACAGATGCAGTCTTCCCACTAGTCGGAACTTTTATCTGTTTCTACCTACTATTCCAACCTAAGCTGGCAACCATTGCAGATATCTCTGCCTCAATTTTAGGATTACTCTATGGTGGTTATCTGCCTAGCTATTGGGTGCGGCTGAGGGTTGGCTTGACTCAGGCTTCATCACTACCTGGTAATGCTGTTGCTGCATCCAGTGACCTACCCTTGAGCGAATACTGGCTTCACCCTTGGACTAATTTGAGTACCCTACCTTTGGCTCTGAGCGCCACTTTCCTGGCTTTTGCCTGTATTTGGGCAGCAGATATTGGTTCTTACACCTTCGGCAAGTTTTTTGGTCGTACTCGCCTTTCTCCCATCAGCCCTAAGAAGACTGTCGAAGGGGCAATTTTTGGTATGACTGGTAGCATCTTAGTTGCAGTATTAGGGGCTTGGTATCTAGATTGGCCAATTTGGCAGCTAAGCGGCGTTATCTTGGGAACACTGGTGGGGACTTCTAGCCTCTTGGGAGATTTAACCGAGTCGATGATGAAACGGGATGCTGGGGTGAAAGATTCAGGGCAACTTATTCCTGGCCACGGTGGCATTTTAGACCGGACAGATAGCTACGTTTTTACCGGTGCTTTAGTCTATTATTTCGTCACGCTTCTGCTGCCGCTCTTGCCACAGTCTTGGTAATTATTCAAATTTAGAGAGATGGTGAGCTGGGGAGATGGGGAAGCTGAGAGAGCTGGGGAAGTTGGAGAGACAGAGAAATGGGGAGACAAGGAGATATTTCCAAACGACCAATGACAAACAACAAACAACAAATAACAAATAACAAATGTAACAGAATGCAAAGTCTAATAACCTACATTCCGTACCCTGAACTGTCACACTAAGAATTTTGGTTGTTTGGAGATTTTGATTTTGCGATCACACCACTGATCAGGGACATTTGGGTATAAAAAGTTACCAAGAACAACCATAAATTACGTAAAAACCGATTGTGACAGTAGGGGGGTGCGGAATGTGGGATAATAAGTAAATTACCACATCGACCAACAAGTAATTAAGAGTAGTACCATCACATGCGAGTTGCGATCGCGGGAGCCGGTCTAGCAGGTCTTTCCTGCGCTAAATACCTAACTGACGCAGGACATACACCAATTGTCCTGGAGAGCCGAGATGTTTTAGGAGGGAAAGTAGCTGCCTGGAAAGACGAAGAGGGAGACTGGTACGAAACCGGTTTGCACATCTTTTTTGGTGCTTATCCCAACATGCTGCAACTGTTTCGAGAGCTGGATATTGAAGACCGTTTGCAGTGGAAAGAGCACACAATGATCTTCAACCAACCGAATCAACCCGGTACTTACTCCCGATTTGATTTTCCGAATTTACCAGCCCCTCTTAATGGCATTGTCGCCATTCTGCGCAACAACGATATGCTCACCTGGCCGGAGAAAATTCGCTTCGGGATTGGTTTAATTCCAGCAATTATCCAGGGACAGAAGTATGTTGAGGAAATGGATAAGTATTCCTTTTCCGAATGGCTGAAGCGACAAAAAGTACCTCCTAGGGTAGAAACAGAAGTGTTCATTGCGATGTCCAAGGCACTGAACTTTATCAACCCTGATGAGATTTCGTCAACGGTGATACTCACTGCTCTCAATCGCTTCCTTCAGGAAAAGAATGGTTCCAAAATGGCCTTCCTGGATGGTTCTCCAACAGAGCGTCTCTGTCAACCCCTGGTAGATTACATCCAGGAAAGGGGGGGCGAGGTACATTTGAATGCACCAGTTAAAGAATTTTTGTTGAACTCCGATGGTACAGTAAGGGGTTTTTCGATCAGGGGAATCAAGGGAGTTGAGGAGAAAGTACTGACAGCAGATGCCTATGTGTCAGCTATACCCGTAGATCCTTTAAAACTGATGCTCCCAGAACCCTGGCAGCAGCTGGATTTCTTCAAGCAGTTGGATGGCTTGGCAGGGGTTCCAGTGATTAATGTGCATCTGTGGTTTGACCGTAAGCTGACAGATATAGATCATCTCCTATTTTCGCGATCGCCTCTGCTGAGTGTCTATGCTGATATGAGCAACACCTGTAAAGAGTACGCTAATCCTGATAAGTCAATGCTGGAATTAGTGCTAGCACCGGCAAAGGATTGGGTAGCTAAATCCGAACAGGAAATTGTTGATGCTACGATGACAGAGTTGGAAAAACTCTTCCCCCAACATTTGAAGGGAGATAACCCTGCTAAACTGCTTAAGTATCATATTGTTAAGACACCTCGCTCTGTTTATAAAGCAACACCGGGACGTCAACAGTACCGCCCTTCTCAAACAACGCCGATTGCCAATTTTTACTTAACTGGTGATTACACCATGCAACGTTACTTAGCAAGTATGGAAGGTGCCGTACTTTCTGGTAAGCTAACAGCGCAAGCGATAAACGGCAGCCAAAGTTTGCTGGGAGCGCAACCAAATAAGGCATCTACTCAGGGTACTACTTCACCCCGACAGGAGACAGATCCCGCGCCAACAGCTCTCTTGGCTAAGCTATTAGGGTTTAATAGAAAGTTGGGGCTTGACAATTAACAGGCCAAATCTTGACTCCTAAAAACCGGTATCCAAAGCCGAAAGCCCAGAGCTAATGGCTGCTACTCTCCTAGTCTGCGACAATGCTTCAACTGTCTAAATCTCCACCAATGAGAAAGCTGGCTTCCCAGTCGGACTCTTACGAAATCTGCCGTCAGATTACAGCTAAGTATGCCAAGACGTTTTATCTGGGCACATTGCTGATGCCAGAAGTCAAACGTCGAGCTATCTGGGCAATCTATGCTTGGTGTCGGCGAACCGATGAACTAGTCGATGGTCCCCAGTCTAGTTTAACCACCCCTGAAACTCTAGACCGGTGGGAAGAACATCTAGAATCTTTGTTTGCGGGACAACCGATGGATGACCCTGATGTAGCCTTAGTGGATACAATACAAAGCTTCCCGATGGATATTGAACCCTTTCGGGATATGATTGCTGGTCAGAGGATGGACTTGTATCGGAGGCGCTATGAGACCTTTACTCAGCTAAATCTTTACTGCTACCGGGTAGCTGGTACAGTGGGATTAATGTCCTGTGCTGTGTTAGGTCTTGAATCTTCTAGCCACACTCCCTGGAGTCAACCCCTAAATGCCAAAGATCCTACTGAAGACGCGATCGCTTTAGGTATTGCCTGTCAGTTAACCAATATCCTCCGAGATGTTGGCGAAGATGCCAAGCGAGGTAGGATCTATCTACCTTTGGAAGAACTAGCATTATTCGACTATACAGAAACCGACTTGTTTAATGGGGTAGTTGATAGCCGTTGGCGCAAATTAATGCGTTTCCAAATTCAACGGGCACGGAAGTATTATGTGCAGGCGGAAAGAAGTATCACTGCTCTTAGTAGTGACTCCCGCTGGCCTGTTTGGGCAGCATCCATGCTCTACTATCGGATTCTGGATGCTATTGAACGTAATGATTACGATGTCTTTAGTAAAAGGGCTTTTGTTCCCAAGACCAAGAAGCTGCTATATTTACCAGTTGCATGGCTTAGGGCACAGGTGCTTTGAATAGGTGGTAGGTTTTAGGAATAAGTAGGTTGGGTGTAGCTTTCTTCGTAACCCAACGCCAGTAATGCTAGGGGTAAAAAGCGAGCAAGATGCTTGCACTACTGGTTCGACACAACTAAATGCACCTACGGTAGTGCTCAAAGCACATCCCAGGATTAGCGATTAGCTACAAAGAGTGCTGAAAGCAATCGCATCGCAGGATTAATGAGCACCTAAGTTTGAGGTAGTCGATATCAGATACTACTCAAGCCCCCATATCCCATGTATGTTTTGTATATTTTTGCGCTACAAATGATATTGATATATAGAGTATAAAAAAGGTATAATAAATATATAGGATGAAATTCGAGTTTGACTCTGCAAAGAGCAGCACAAACAAGGAGAAACACGGCATCGACTTCGAGGAGATTCAGGCTCTTTGGGAAGATGAGCGGTTGCTGGAAGTTCCAGCCAAGACAATAGACGAACTTCGATATGTTGTTATCGGCAAGCTAAATGGCAAGTTTTGGTCTGTTGTCATCACTTACCGAGGCGACAGTATCAGGATCATCTCGGCACGGAGGTCACGAGATAAGGAAATAGCTCTTTATGAAGGCAAGTGATTTTGACAAGAAGTTTGATGAAGGTAATGAGGACATTGTTGACGATCTCGATCTGAGTCAGGCGCGTCGTTTTAATGAGAAGCACAAGAGAGTGAATGTTGATTTCCCAACCGCTATCGTTGAGGCTATCGATGAACTTGCGAGTTTGGTCGGGGTCACCCGGCAGTCCCTGATCAAGGTCTGGATCGCCGAAAGACTTCAGGAGGAAAAACGTCAAAAAAGTCATCTAGCTCTTGGTGCAATCAGACAATTCCAGCAGAATCGAACAGGAAAAGGAACGGGCACAGAAGATGCCTAAGATAATATTGAGTTGCTAGCAATTATGACTAGTAAATTCTGCAAAAGTATTATCTTATCTAGGTTTGAGGGCAATCAATTCGATGGCAAATTGTACAAAGCCTCGCTCTAAATCTTCGTTTTTTGCTTCTATAACCAGCAAGGTTTGTTGATTTTGTAGCAGATAATCTAAAGTCCTTTCTAGTTTCCGCTTTCTTGAAAGATCACAATAAATCTGATGGATCTATTCCGAGTTCCTTCAACTTTGCGGCAAGGATATCAGCCCGTTGTCGTTCCTGTTCAGCTCGTTGTTGCTCGTAATCTCCCCTTTCTCGTTCTTCACGATAAGTTCTTAAAAACTCTCCCTGTTGAGGATTGAAAAACCTTAACTTACCATTAGGCAATAACCAAAATTCTAATCCTAACACCAATGAAGGAATAACTAGAGTTCCGTTTTCTAGGTAATTGGGAGTGATTATTTGATAGCCATTTTGGGTTAAACGCCTTCCTTTGAGTGCAGGTGTCAGATAATCTCCACTGGGGTCATACTGAAAATACTCCGAGACTCCCATTTGAGCATAAATCAGTGGTTTCTCTTGTTCGTCCTTACGGCGAGTGCTGCCCGAAGTCACTTCCAGAACCCAATCTGGTGTCTTTCCCTGCTCTTCCCACACTTTGTAACTTCTGCGGGGACGGTTTTCTACTCCAAAGACCACAAACACATCCGGAGAGACGGCTGCATCAGAGACTTCTTGCTCATAAGATAGCCAAAGATTGCCGGAAACGTAGACATCAGAGGAGTCTTGGAAATAGAGTTTGAGGGATTCGACCCCATAAACTAGATAGTCCCGGTTAGGATCGCTTTCTGCCATAGGTGAGCCGTCTGGTTCAGGGTAAACAACGGGTGTTTTGAGAGGAGAGATAGTCATCTTTTTTGAAATTTAGAATTTAGAATTTAGAATTTAGAATTGTGCTAAGTACCTTATTATCTTAATTTTAAGCCTAACCGATTACACGCGATCGCAAGCTATGGTAATACCAAGTCCGGATAATCTAAAATCTAAAATCTAAAATCTAAAATCTTGACCGTGCCATAGTCTTAAAAAAGTGACCAATCAGATAAAGGGAGCCGCACAAGACAATTAACCCTTGGCTGTCTGAGGTAGCTGCTTGTAATCCTAACTCTAACTGAGGATAGGTGCGGCAATCAGTTAGTTGGGGTTCGATATCCTTAGCGATCGCTTGTAATTTTTCTGGCTCAGCAGATCTATGATCCGGTACTGGTACTAGGTACAATCGGTCATTAGGCTTAAGTAAAGCTTGGAAAATTTTAGGGTGATCCTTAGTAGCAAGAATACCCATTACCCAGGTAATTGGAGTATTGAAAGTATCGACATACCGCCGAAGAGCTTGGGCTGATGCTAGATTATGAGCACCATCAATTAGTATGGGGTGATTATGCCAACTAGTCCATTGTAAACGTCCCGGCCAAGAGGTTTTTGCCATACCGGTGACCAGTGCCTCTTGAGTAATTGCCCAACCCTTTTGTTGTAGTATTTTTAAAGCCGCGATCGCAATTGCGGAGTTAATGAGTTGAACATCTCCTAGTAAGGGTAAGGGATATTCTATACCTTGGTAGCAAGCCCATCTAGGGATTAATTTTTCATCGAGATTGTATTTTGCCGGAGGAACTTTAAGTTCAGTGGCTGGTTCTACCCAAACAGTGGGACAATTTAGCTGCTCAACTCGTGGGGCAATGACTTGCTTCGCTTCTGAAGGTAAAAGTCCGACTACTGCTGGACAATCTAATTTCAGGATACCAGCTTTTTCCCCAGCAATATCAGCCAGAGTAGGGCCAAGCTGTTGCCAATGTTCTCGACTTAGAGAAGTAATAATGCTAACCAAGGGGTTATCACAGACATTAGTAGAATCCAGCCTTCCCCCTAATCCTACTTCTATTACTGCTATATCGACTTGCTGCTGAGCAAAATATAACCAAGCAGCAGCAGTAATTACTTCAAACTGAGTGGGAGAATCTTCCGCATCCTCTGGAATTAATGCTTTAATTTGCAGTAGTATTTGTTCTAGATCCTGAGCGGCAATTGGCTGTTCGTTAACACAAATACATTCTGTCCAATCTACTAAACGAGGAGAAGTATAACGTCCTACTCGATAGCCTGCTTCAGTCAAGACAGCAGAGAGATAGGCACAAACGGAGCCTTTGCCATTAGTTCCTGCGACATGAATAATGGGAACGCGGTGATGTGGATTACCCAAATCTGCCAATAGTTGCTCAATCCGCTTTAAGCCTAAATTGATACCAAAGCGTTGATAGGGGTTGAGAAGGGAGTCGATGTTCACAAGGGAATGGAGAATGGAGAATGGAGAATGGAGAATGGAGAATGGAGAATGGAGAATGGAGAATGGAGGATTGTATAGCAGTTGCTAAGGCGATTAGGATAAGGCTAAATGCTGCAACCTTTACCTATCAATTTTCTGCCTTCTGCCTTTTGCCTCCTGCCTTCTGCCTCCTGCCTCCTCCTTAATACAGTGAACGGTCTAATCCTGCTTTAACCCAATTAATACATTCTCGCTCTGAACTAAATATCTTAGGGGCAGCAACATTATTCAAACTATTGGGTTTATAATGGTCGTAGAAATATTTATTAGCCTCTTCGTAGATAATAATCAAATCGTTGCGGTAGGTGTAGCGATGTTTAAAGTAATCATCCTTACTGATAATATCTGCATGTTCATCCAAATATTTTTTGGCGATATCAATTAAGCGTTCCAGTGTATTGGCATAAGTTCCCTCAGGGTTATCTGATTTGTGTAATTTACTTTTATGTCCCGATTGTGAAAGTAGTGTGTAAGAATAAATTGATTGATTATTAACGTCGGTAAGCACAAAAGGAATGATTAAATATCCTTTGTACGAAACAGATTGTTCATAAAGTAGACGACTCATACCAAATCGAGTTTAGTTTTACAGGTTATACCAAATCCGGCACATATCAACCCTTTATGTCCACATTGTAGAGACGTTGCATGCAACGTCTCTACAGGATGAAAGCGGTTTGCTGAAGACGGGGGTTCTAACCCGGATTTGGTATTATTAGTTAAGTTAGGCAGCAGACAAAGGTATCAGAGTAGGTACTATTGTAGCAGGGGGTTGCCAGGGTTGAGTAAAAATGGTGTGGGGAGTGTGGGAGATGTGGGGAGATAGAGATGAGATGAGCAAAAATAAACAAGAGTATAAATTTACTCAAGATGTTATCAGAGAATTTGAAAAATTTCTAGCTGCCAATGAATAATTGTTAGTTTATCAGACAGTTAACTCACCTGTCAATCCCTAATAAACTTATTACTTATTACTTGTTACTTATTACTTATTACTTGTTACTTATTACTTATTACTTATTACTTATTACTTATCCAAGAGGCAAAGCGATCGCAACTGTGGTACCTTGGTTTGTACCAGCACTTTCGATGGTGATACTACCCCCCATCAGTTCGATAAATTTTTGGGCAATCACTAATCCTAAACCAATTCCTCCTTGGGAACGAGTAGTAGAGCCATCCAGCATGATAAACGGTTGAAAGAGTTTATTTTGTTGGCTAGGTTCAATACCAATTCCTGTATCTTGGATTTCGACAACTGCCATCCGTATCTCTTCGGGAATCTCTCCTTCTATCGTTGATTGTATTTTAGTGGTAACGGTAATACTGCCACTATCAGTAAATTTGACTGCATTTTCGATAATGTTGAACAGCACTTGTTTGAGACTAGTGAAATCTGCCAGAACTAATAGTGGTTGAGGGGCATAGTTTCTCTGTAGTTGGAGACTTTTGTGCTGGATGCGACTTCGCAGTTCATCTATTACCTCTGTTAAACAGCCGTGGAGATTTGTTGGCTGTATTTCTACTGAAAATTTACCCTCTTTCAGTTTGACTATTTCTAGAATTTGGTCAATAATTTCTAGTAAATGAATAGCAGATTGATCTGCCTGCTGTAGCAATTCAACTTCTTCATTACGGTCATCACAAAATTCATCTAAGATAAGACGAATCGAGCCGATAATGCCGTTGAGAGGAGTGCGTAGCTCATGGGAAGTATTTTTGAAAAACTCATCTTTGATACGGTTCATTTCTTGCAGAGCAATATTCTTAGTTTCTAGTTCCCCCATAAACACTATTCTTTCTGCTTCGGCTTGTTTTCTTTCCGTAATATCAGCGAGGGCAACGATCGCATAAATAATGTTACCCTGTTCATCAAATATAGGCGTTTCCCAACTTTGTACAGGAACAACCTGGTCTCCTTGATGGATTGCTAAATCATTAATTGTTGCACTTTCCCCCTTCAAGGCTCGCACACCAATCAATTCTTCTCGGGGATACAGTTGATTCGTTTCAGCGATATAAATTGGGGCTTTCTCTAAACTGCTAACTTTGGGACTAGAGGTAGCGGTCGCTAAAAGATATTTGCCTAGTAACTGCTTTGCTTGATAATTACTGTAGTAGGGTTGACCGTTAGCCGCAAGCACTACTACCCCTACTGGTATAGCTTCGAGAAACTGAGTTAATTGGCTCTCTCTTGCTCTTAACTCTGAGTAAAGCTTGGCATTCTCAATCGAGATAGCGGCTTGGGAGGATAGTAGCTTGATTACTTCCAACCGGTCAGGAGTAAAAGCACTGGTAGTCAAATTATTTTCCAAATAGATGATACCACTAAGGTTCCCTTGATTGACAAGAGGACAACAGAGAATCGACTGGGGCTGATACTGTTGAATATAGTCATCTTGAGTAAAGTAACCTTCACGGCTGGCATCATTTAAAACTACTGTTTCCTGAGTACGAACCACATAGTTAATAATTGATGTGGGTAGGTAGTTGTTTAGGGGAAGAGACAGCAATACTTTGACTTGTTCGGAACCCGCTGCTCCTGCTGCTTCAATCAGCATCGTTACATTATTAGACTCCTGCTTAGTTTTTGTCGGCAATAACAAAAATCCTTTTTCTGCCCCAGCATTTTGGATCAGACTCTTCATCAATTTTGACAATAAATTATCCAGGATAATTTCACCAGAAATCGCTTGGTAAGCTTGCATCACTGTAGCTAAATCCAGGGTTTCGGTACAATTACTGTTGGTGGTACTAGCAGTGGTCGTCTTAACTGAGCCTCGGTCTTTAATTTTGATTTTAGTAGGAGCAACTAACTGGAGATATCGCTCCTCTAAATCCTTAATTTTAGCCACAGCTCCCCATTTCAGGTAAGCATAATGAGCTTCGAGCATATAGGCTCTGGCAATAGTAGTTTTACCTTGAGCTAGGTAAAATTTCCCCGCCAGCTCATTGCCGAGGGCTTCTTCCTGAAGATATTCATGTTCTTTAGCTAAAGCGATCGCGCGATCATAAAGTTCTGCTGCTTGATTAACTCTACCAAGAATTCGGTATCGCTCTGCCTCGACTAAATAAAATTTATGCAAATGATTCATTGGGGCATAATCTGCCCATTTTTTCAATTTCTTCTGGTTAACCGCCACCTGCTGAAGGATAGATTGAAGAGAAACTGACTGGGGGGTGAACGAAATTTTGTGTGGGGTTTCCATTCTCCCCGTCACCGCGTCCCCACATCTCCGCGTCTCCGTGTCTGTTGACTCATTTCCCCACCCCTTTTTTCCCTCACCCATTGACTGGGAACTTTCTCCATACATGGCCAATCGTGCCAGAGAATCGTAGAAATGGAACAAAGGAATAATAATGCTTCCTCGCAATCCCTCTAAATGCCGCTGGGCAATTGCTGCATTTGTTACTGACTGCTGGTAAAAACCAAACAGATAGGAGAGAATCAGTTTGTTGAAATACAAAACACAAATAGCCGTTAGATCCTTGGCGTCTTGATGTTGCCCTAGCATCTGCGACTCTTGGTACAACTTACCATTTAAGTAGCACCGATGATCTTGCTCACTGTAGCATTGTTGATAATCCCGAAGATGATGATTTTGCCCCTGAGGAGATCTTTGCTCCTGTAAATTTAAGAGTACCTGTCGATATAGTTTATTCATCTGCAAGGTTCTTTCTTGCTTGAGTTGAGTGAGAACTTCACTGTAAGTCGCCATTTCTGCTTGCAGTTTGCTGAGTTCTTTGCCGCTGAAGTAGGAATGTATACAGTAATTGTGAGCGGCATAACCCGCTGCTTGTAAATCCCCCGTTTCCAATCCCTCCGCATAAGCCTCTAGCAACGGTTGCAATGTGGAGTTTAAATGATCTTTCCAAGGCTTGACGAAGAAGTGAACATTGGCCCAGGTTTTGGCTTTAGTGGAAGCAGCCAGGTTAGCGGCATTCTTAGCCTTAACTTGGGACAAGAGACTTAAAGCCAATTGACCAAATCGATAGCCAGTATTAATATCACCACAAAAATCACAAAGAATTAACCCATAACTGCTATAAGCAGAGGCAGACACCGCCGCATTGCCATATTTAACCGATAAATTTACCTGTTTAAACACAATCAACGGCATCATTTCCGGCATCGCAAAATAAGCAGCAGACATTACACTAGAGAGAATACGCATTGCTGCTAACTTGTCCGGCTGTCTCATGGGAGGTAAGTTAACTAAATCCTCAATCCTTTTACCTGTTAAAGCTAATTTAGTTGCCAGCAAACCCCGCCAAATATCCCACTTACTTGGCTGTGTGGGAAACTTCACCCCTAAAAGTTGGAGTACCGCTAAAGCCGTCTCCATCGCTTCAGTGAGCTGATTCTGGGCGATATAGGCTTGAATCTTTACCTCATATACTTTCACTTTGTCCAACAGCTGGTTAGCTTGTTGCAGTACAACAGCAGTCAACTTATCCTGCTGCTCAAAGTCACCAGTCAGGTAAGCCGCCTCAGCTGCCTCGACGAATAGCGCTAAGGTTAAGTCATAATGTCTCTGCCAACTGGAGAAGGGAGCTGAGGGAGCTGAGGGAGCTGAGGAAGCTGAGGGAGCTGAGGGAGCTGAGGGAGCTGAGGGAGCTGAGGAAGCTGAGGGAGCTGAGGAAGCTGAGGAAGCTGAGGAAGCTGAGGGAGCTGAGGGAGCTGAGGAAGCTGAGGGAGCTGAGGGAGCTGAGGGAGATGTTGAATATTGCACTAAATTGGAAGTTTTGCCAACCCCATCTCCCTTGTCCCCCTTGTCTGCCTTGTCCCCCTTATCTCCCCTATCCCTCCTATCTCCCCTGTCTCCTTCCTCAAGAAATCCTATACCAAACTGAAAGTATTGAAGAGCCGGTTTATAGGCTGCTGATGCTTTTGCTTTCTTGCCAGCTAGTAGATTTAACTGAGCTAACTCTTCTGTTTTGATTACCTGTTCTTGAGAAAACCTGCTTTTATCCTTAATTAAGGGACTTCCCAGGTTCAACTGGTTAACAATATCAAAGATTTTTTGTTCTTGTTGGTTAGTAGTTGTATGAGCTAGTAGCAATTGCCCTACTTGTAGGTGTACTGCTTGTTTATCCTCTTCGGGAATCAGGGAATGGGCTGCTTGTCGAATTCTGTCGTGGGTGAATTTATACTCAAAGGTTATTGGTTGTTCCCTACAAGCAGTTGCCGGTACATCTAGATTATTGGTTGCTTGTTGTTGATTGTCTGTGGGGTTAACGAAATATGAGATGGAATTTCCATTCTCCCCGTCTCCCCGTCTCCGCGTACCCGCGTCTCCCCGTCTCCGCGTACCCGCGTCTAATGATGACTCACTAATAAAATCTAGTTCAATGAGCTTGTAGGTATCACCTAGGGGTATGACTAAACCTTCTGCTACTGCTTCCCATAGTAAGTCCGCCACTACTCTTTGAGGTTGAGCCGCAACCAGGGATAAGGTAAAGAGCTCAAATTGATTACCGATACAGGCTGCTCTTTGCAGTACCTGTTGAGTGGTAGTCGGCAACTTTTGAATCTTGAGAGCCATCAGTTCGATAACATTATCAGTAAAATTCCTCAACAGAATCTGTTGCAAATCCCACTGCCAGCTGAAACTGTGGACATTAAACTTGATTAATCCTTCAGTATAAAGAGATTGCAAAAACTCATTGACGAAAAAGGGATTGCCTCCAGTTTTAGATAGCACTAATTCCGCCAAAAGTTTGGCTTTTTCTGCCGTACACTTTAGGGTGTCGCCAATCAGCTGGTTGACGTGAGTTGACTCTAAAGCACAAAGAGATAGCTGATGGACAATTGCTCCAGATTGTCTGATTTCATCCACTATTAACATCAAAGGATGAGTCTCATTGACTTCGTTATCTCGATAAGCTCCAATTAAAAACAGCCCTCCTTGATCCTCAGTAACAGGGGAGATAGTAACAGAAGCAGTATTTTGATACTGATAATCCGTTGCCGTCATTAACAGTTTCACCAATTTCAGCGTTGCCGTATCTGCCCACTGTAAATCGTCCAAAAAGATTACCAAGGGATGCTCTGATTGAGCAAACACTTTGATTAAGTTTTGAAAGACTAGGTTAAAGCGATTTTGTGACTCAGCTGCTCCCAACTCAGTTACAGGGGGCTGTTTGCCAATGATCAGCTCTAGTTCTGGAATCACATCAATAATCACTTGACCATTGGAGCCAAAAGCTAACTGCAGTTTGCTTCGCCATTGGTTAAGTTCAAACTCACTTTCCGTTAACAGTTGCTGTACCAATTTTGAAAAAGCATTAACAACGGCGCTGTAGGGGATATTTCGTTGCAGTCTGTCACATTTTCCAGAAATAAAATAACCTTGCTGTTTAGTAATAGGTTTATATATTTCCGCTACTAAGGCTGATTTACCGATGCCAGCATAACCAGCTACCAACATCAGCTCGTTTTGTTTCCTGTTCTTTGCTTTTTGTCCTTGCTTATGGCCTACTAAGCAATTACTACTGACCCTCTCAAACGCTGCTAGTAGGGTTTCAATTTCCTTCTCTCTGCCATAAAGCTTTTGAGGAATTTGAAATTTATGGGAAATATCTTGACTACCAATGGGAAACTCTGATATCTGTCCATAAAACTCTAGTTTCTCCAGACATTTTTTTAAATCGGCTTTAATACCCCAAGCACTCTGGTATCGCTCCTCAGCAGTTTTCGCCATTAACTTCATCACAATATCAGAAACCACTTGAGGACAATCTGCTTCCCCGATTTTTAAATGGGGGGGTACTGGATGTTTGGCGATATGACAATGCACTAATTCCAGGGGGTTATTAGTCTCAAAAGGCAGCTGATGGGTCAGCAATTGATAGAAGGTAACTCCTAGGGAGTAAAAATCAGTCCGGTAGTCTAGGTAACGGTTCATCCTTCCTGTTTGTTCCGGAGACATGTAAGCTAATGTCCCTTCCAAAACCTGGGGATTTTTCAGGGTGAGATTTTCCCGAGTTAAGACCGTGGAAATACCAAAATCAATAATTTTAAGTTGTTGGGTTTCTCGATTAAAAACAATGTTAGCGGGATTAATATCTTTGTGAATAATTTGAGCACTATGGATTTGCTCCAAGCTCTCAGTTATTTTGAGGGCAATACGGAGAAATTCTTGTATAGAAAAATCATGAGTTTTTCCTGCACCATTATTAAATAATTCCTTCAAAGATACACCGTCAAAATCTTCAAAGATAATTACCAAGGTCTTTTGATACTTTTCCAAGCTATAAGCCTTGATAACTCCATCAAGATTCAAATTGTGGGTAATTTGATATTCTTGCTGATATCTGGTAAGTTCTGACGGTCTAGGATAATCTTCTTTGAGTACTTTTAGAATTACTGGTTGCTTGTCTTGCTCTCGTATTCCTCGATAAACTAAGGAATTTCTAGTTTCATAGATTGGAGTGAGAAGTTGATAGCCAGAAATGCTGAGCATCGTTCCAAGTTCCAAGTTTGTTTAATCAAGATTCCTCAAAGTCCTCACTGATACCAAATCCAGCTTAGATAACCCTGACTTGAAAGTAGATGCGGAGACCTCGACCTCCTGCCTTCTGCCTTCAAAGCACTAGACTTTCCCAAACTCTACAGGCAGAGTCTGGTACAAGATTTTTGCCGGTTATCTAGTCAGATTTGCTATGAGCACCCATAATGAGTAGACAGATGCATCATCCCTGGAAATTTAATCTAAAAAATTATCATTTATTATTATCTGACATCAGTCCAGAGAAGGGTTTGTTTTGTCAATATTTGTAAAGATAAATATTTGTGATAGTGCCAAGGCTGCTCTTCTTTCTCAGCTCCCCCAGCTTCCTCAGCTTCCCCAGCTCCCTCAGCTCCTCACCCCCTCCGCCCCTCCGCTCCCCACTCTTTTTTTCGCTCACCCCTCCCTCAGCTCCCTCAGCTCCCTCAGCTCCCCACCCTTTTTTTCGCTCACCCCTCCTCCGCTCCTCCGCTCCCCATCTCCCCACACCAATGGAAGCCAGAACGCGATCGCAACTCACCCGACAAGACCTTATTGGTTAAAATTAATTAAACTTAAAATAAATTATCCCACTTTTATGCATCTGACTTACTTCGGAGCAAACAGCTGGCTACTAGAACTAGGACAGCAAAAGATACTCATTGACCCTTGGTTAGTAGACTCCTTAGTCTTCGGTAATCTTCCCTGGTTTTTTAAAGGCGACAAACCAGCAGCCCTTGACTCCCTTCCTGAACAGATTGACTTAATTCTACTTTCACAAGGTTTAGAAGATCACGCCCACAAACCAACTCTCCAACAACTGGATAAAACTATTCCTGTGGTTGCTTCCATCAGTGCAACCCAAGTAGTAGAACAACTTGGCTATACCCAAGTCACTAGCCTTCCTCCTGGTGAAACCTTCATCCTGGGCAATCAAGTTGAAATTCGGGCAATGGTAGGAGCACCCATTGGGCCGTTACAAGTAGAGAATTCCTATCTTCTCAAAGAATTAGATAGTGGTACAAGTGTCTACTACGAACCCCATGGCTATCCCCCTGAGGAATTGAAGAATTATGCTCCAGTGGATGTAGTCATCAGTCCTGTGCTAAACCTGGAACTTCCCCTCTTAGGACCAGTTATTCAGGGCAACACTACAGCTTTGCAGTTGGCACAATTAGCACAACCCCAAGTATTTCTGCCAACAGCAGCAGGAGGAGATGTCGAATATGCCGGAATTCTGAATTCCCTGCTACGGGCCTCCGGTAGTGTGGAAGGATTAAGAACGCAATTAGCAGACCATAACCTTTCTACCCAAGTGATTGAACCTCCACCAGGTAAGCGGGAACAGGTGTTGGGTGTTAGGTGTTAGGTGGTAGGTGGTAGGTTTTAGGTGGTAGGTGTTCGTATTCGACCTTCCCCATTCTCCATTCCCCATTCCCCATTCCTCATTCTCCATTCTCCATTCTCCATTCTCCATTCTCCATTCCCACACCCTGTGGCGTAATTGCCGAACCTCCAGAGGGCAGCAGATCTAAAGCTGGAGACGTTAAATTGGCAATGGTGCTCAGGAAAATAGCCAGGAAGGAGATTCAACATGCTGGAGTTATATCAATTTGAACTGTCCCAATTTTCAGAAAAAGTCCGGTTTATTCTCGATTACAAGGGACTAGAGTATCGCAAGATTGAAGTAACCCCAGGAGTAGGACAAATCGACGTCTTCAAAATGTCTGGTCAATCCAAGGTACCGGTGCTCAAAGATGGAGATACAGTTATTAGTGATTCTACCGCGATCGCGATGTATTTGGACCGCAAGTATCCAGACAAACCCCTGCTTCCCCAAGGAAATAGGGAAAGGGGACTCTGCTTACAAATGGAAGAATGGGCAGATGAGTCCATTGGGGTCAAAAGTCGCAAAGCACTGTATGGAGCCTTCAGCCAAAATCAAAGCTTCCGGACATCTTTTTTGCCTAACGATACTCCCGATTTGTTCAAAACTCTAATTGGTGCTGTCCCTCCAGAATTCCTTAAAGTGTTGGGAACCGGTGTCGGTTTTAGCTCAGACTCAGTCAAAGAAGCCAAAGATGCCCTCAAGCAAGACTTAGAAGCTCTGAGTTTGATTTTATTAGATAGTCCCTATCTGTTAGGAAATTCTCCCTGCTTAGCAGATTTTGCCGTAGCTGGTTTAAGTATTGTCATCAAGCTTCCCGATGGCCCCTACCTGGATATACCAGAAAACCTTAGAGGCAAAGGTATTCCTGGCTTAGTTGATAGTGGTCTTTATGAAACCTTTTTCGATTGGCGCGATCGCCTCTATAAAGATTATCGCAAACCTTTGTCTGTTACTACAGCCAGTGACTCTTCCCCAAAATCAATTGATATTGATTAACTATTAGTTAGCCCCCTCAATCCCCCAATACTGATGCCGGTGGCGAAATTCATATTTGTTTACAAAATGGGGAGCTGAGGGAGCTGAGGGAGCTGAGGGAGAACAATAATATCGTTGGTGTTGTCAACTAAATTGGACAATTTATTACCAAGTATTAAGTTCGCCAGCGGTATCAATACTGGGGGACTTTAAATCATTATTTATGATGCATAGTGCAAGATGTGAGTCTGACTTGTTTCTTGAGGAATTCACTTAGAAAAAAAGCAAAAACTATTGCAGAAAAGTGCAAGTTAGATACACAAAAGTGCAAGTCAGATAACGTATCATTAATTCGACCAAAAATTCTATTTTATTAATAGAATGTTACTTTACTGAAGTTAATCTAATTTGCAGAGTACTTCATCCAATCTTTATATATATTTTCCAGATTTATAATTAAGATCAATTTAGTTGATACTTCAGGTATCAACTCTCCGACTTTTATCGGATAAAATATTTTCTGGTGAGCTGGTCTTGCCTTTATGAATAGCTATGGTGACCAGACTTATTGGAATTACTGCTAACTCCCAAGAGCAGTTAGCATAACCTGTACTTTAGGAAATCGCCGTCTTTTTCTAATAATTTTCGGAGAATCATTGCTAAGTTTGACTAAATTTTCAATCAGTCAAAACTATATGAGCAATGCTTTACAGCTGTTAATCACGAATAAATATTAGTAGGTGGTTTGCACCCCACCTACTAATGATAATGCAGTGAATATTAACAGTAACTAATGGGATTTTAGGTGACTGCTGAAATCACAAAATTCAGCAGTGGATACTGTTACAAATACACACATGCTGTAGGATAGCTTAACATGTTAAATAGCACAGATGCAAGAGGCAACGAACTTTATCGGTTGTTTAACTCTGGTGAATCAGAGCAATACAAAGTTCTAGAAAGTTGTGATAAAACTCCTAGCACAATTGTTTTTATCGACTCAGGAGTTGATGATTATCAGAGTTTGGTTAATGGTGTAGTACCGGAAGCTGAGGTAATTGTCCTGGACTCTAGACAGGATGGGGTGGAACAAATTACTAAAGTACTTAAAGAACAAGCAGGGATTGCTGCTATTCATCTTGTCTCTCACGGTTCACCGGGGTGTTTATACCTAGGGAATAGTCAACTGAGTTTAGATACCTTAAGTCACTACGCCACGCAACTAAAAACCTGGATTCCTTCAGCTTCTGTTAATCAGGGAGGTAAGTCTGCTGCGATTCTTCTCTATGGTTGTAATGTGGCTGCTGGGGATGCAGGGGAAGAGTTTGTGACACGACTTGGGCAACTGACAGGGGCAAATATTGCTGCTTCTGCCAAGCGTACAGGTTCTGCCATGCTAGAGGGAGATTGGAACCTAGAAGTAACAACTAACCCAATGCAGGTGTCCTTAGCCTTTTCAGAGGAGGTGAAGGATAGGTATGCCTCGGTGTTAGTAACTTTTGCTGTGACCAATACAAATGATGATGGCAATGGTTCCCTCAGAAACGCTATTGACTTGGCAAACACGACTGCAGGGGCTGACACAATTATCTTTGAGGGAGCAGTTTTCACTGATTCTACACCCGACACAATTAACTTAGCTTCTGGTGAGCTATTTATAGATGACAGCCTTACAATTGAAGGACTCGGAGCCGAGAACCTAACCATCTCAGGTAACGGATCTTCCCGTGTCTTCACGATATTGGAAAACACTAACACAACCATTACTGGTCTGACAATTTCCGGTGGGAATACTGGAATTGGAGGAGATGGAATCCTAGATAGTGAAACGATAGATGGTAATGGGGGAGGGATTGCTATAGATCGAGGTGCAACACTTGAGTTGCGTAACAGCGTTGTTGCTGAAAATAGTGCATTTTTGAATGGAGGGGGAATCTTCAGCAGTCCTAATTCTACGCTAAGGGTTTTTGGAAGTACTATCCGTGACAATTTCACAGAAAATGGAAATGGCGGCGGGATTGCTTCTACTAGGGATGCAGAATTATTAGTTAGTGCCAGTACCATCAGCGGTAATCTGGCTCAAGGTTCTGTCCGTCGAGAGGGTAACGGAGGAGGTCTTTTTCTTGATATTGATGCCCCATCCACTTTTTCTAAGCAGATTGTCAACAGCACGATCAGCAACAATTCAGCAAGACATGGGGCTGGGATATTTCTTGATGAAGGAAGGGGGATTCTTGAGGTAGAGTCTAGTACAATCACTCAAAACAGGGGTGGTGGCATCACCTCGTTCGCTGGTCCTCGCATAGCGATAATTGATGACAGGAGTGACCCTCTTGATAGTGATCAATTCTTTAACGAAGCTCTTGATCCACAGCTAAGACTTAAAAACTCGATTGTAGTTGATAATTTGGGTGCGAGTTCTGGATCTGCAGACATCTTTGGATTTGGTCCAACGTTATTGACGAGTTCCTTCAGTTTGATTGGTGACCAAGGTTTTCCCCCACGACAATCGGCTCTTCTAGGTCCACTACAAGATAATGGTGGGCCGACTTTTACTCATCTTCCTTTACCTGGGAGTCCTGCGATCGATGCTGGTGCTCCTAATAGTTTCTTTCGATTCGACCAAAGGGGTGTACGTCGTCCTCAAGGTGCAAGTTTACTGCCGGATATTGGGGCTGTAGAAGTAGAAATGGTAGTACCTCCAGTAGATATCGAGGTCACAAATATAGAAGTTACTCAAGGAATTCAGACTCCTGACAACACAGTTCCATTAGTTGCAGAACGCTCAACGGCTGTTCGAGTAACCGTTGAAGCTGGGAGTAGCAGCTCACCTATGCAAGTTAGTGGAAGACTCCATATTTTTGCGGATGGTCGAGAGATTACCCCTAGGGTTGGTCTAATTTCAATTAATTCACCAATTGTGGGGTTGGGTGCTCCACAACGCAATAACGAAACAGATACTCTGAATTTTGAAATCTCAGATAATATCCGTATTCCTGTCTCTTCTGATGTGGATTTTCGAGTTGACATTTCTCCTGCTCCTACTATGGGAAATCCATTTGCAGAAGTGAATGATCTCGAATTTGTTGCTCCAATCAGTCCAAAGATTTTCTTCACTAGCATTAACTACACACCCTCAGGACTAGGATTACCAGACTTCGACCTTATTAAACCTGGGGTAGGGGATGCTTTTGTGAAAGGAATCTTTCCTGTTAATGATAACGATCCTAACCTTTATAAGTTAGCACCCTCTCCCTCACTTCAGTATAGTGAAGACAACGATATTTTTGATGCAGCTGGAAATAACATAAATCAAAAAGGAATACTAGAAGATCCTGATGTAAACGGACTTTTGGCTCTTTTAGCTGCTCAACGGCAGTTGATTGTGGACAATAAACTAGGAGCAAATAGTAACACTTTCCTATATGGTTGGTTGGCAGGTAACCCAATTGATGGTAACGGTTGGGCTTCAGGAAGTAATCCTGTTGCTTTTGGAAACACAGATCCCACTCGTCATCAACGCACGTTTGCCCATGAGTTAGGTCACTTATTTGGAGTGGATCACCCTACTAATATGATGGGGGTCGAGATACTTCTTCCTATTGACCAAGTGGGTTGGGATGTCCGCGCTAGGTTAGATGGCAATCCTAGTTCCAACAACACGACTGGTCACGTCAAACCGACAACCTTAAACGATATTATGGTTGGTGGACTTCTTACAAACCAGGCTTGGGTTGACACGATCACTTATCAAAGCTTACTAAATTCTGGTGTAATGGCTGGTGCTAGTGGTCCTGATCAAGGCGATTTGAGGGAACGTGTTTTTGTAATTCAAGGCATTTTTGATCCGGAAGGGCAGGAACTCTTAGAACTGAATACATTCCGCTTCCCTTGGCTTTCGCAGGCTGACTCACTTCAGCAGGAAGGGCAATTTATGGCAGAGGTGGTTGATGAAGCCGGTAATGTTACCCAGATACGCTTTGATGCTTTTATAGAAAGTGATTCAGCAAACAGTGAGGAAGAGTTTGGTTTCTTTGAAGTTATGGTTCCTGTATCTTCAGACCTTGAAGTTGCCTCTCTCCGCATCACAGATATTTCTGGAAACCAAGAGTTTGGAAGTTTGCAACAGTCAGCAGCACCGCAAATCTCCATCGTTGAGCCATTAACCGGGGCATTTCTAGGTGAAGAAACCCAAGTGGTTTGGGATGCTTTTGATCCAGATACTCCAGCAGAAGAGTTGCAATTCCAATTGGCTTACAGCCCCGATAACGGTAACAACTTTGTACCGATCGCAGTTAATGTACCAGGAACTGAGAACTCCATTACCTTTAACTCAACCGAAATCCAAAATAGTCTGGGCAGCCAAGGTTTAATCCGTGTGTTTGTCAGTGATGGACTGAATACAGCATTTGCAGATGTATTAAACCTAACCCCCCTAGATGCTCAATTTGCTCCTCCTTCCCCCCTCGAAATTACAGTTGATACCCTAGAAGATATAGATGATAACGATCTCAGCGTAGGTGGTGTTTCTCTACGAGAGGCACTTGCACTCATCAGTGAGGGTGGAACTATTAACTTCGACTCCAGTCTCGCAGGTGGAACCATTGACCTTACTTTGGGTGAACTTGTCATCGACAAAGATCTGACCATCAATGGGCTGGGTGCAGACAAGCTGACTATTAGCGGCAACAATACCTCTCGTATCTTCAATATTGACGATGGAAATGCTTTCAACTCCCTTGATGTCAAGATTCGTGGATTAACCATTGCTGATGGAAATGCTGATTTTGGTGGCGGCATCTTTAATGAAGAACAGCTTCTAATCAGCAGCAGCACGATTCGCGATAACACAGCACAATTCAGTGGTGGTGGCATTTTTTCTGATGGACGTTTAAATATTAAGAGCAGCACCATCAGTGGCAATACCGCCGAGCGCTCAGCTGGTGGTGGTATCAGCGGTTCGGACTTTCTGTCAATTAACAATGTCACTATCAGCGGCAATCAAGCAGGTAATAACGGTGGTGGCATCTCCTTCGGTCAGGGCTCTGGCGGAGACACCTTGATTGTCAATAGCAGTACTATTACTCAAAATACAACCAATGGTAATGGAGGGGGTATCTTCTCAAACTTAGCCAATTCTAATGATGACTTGATTGCGATTAATAACAGCATCATTGCCCAAAACTTTGACAATGATAGTTCAGACGGAAACAGTCCTGATGTTTGGGGGGAATTCTCCTCTAACAACCGATTTAACCTAATTGGTGATCTTGGTGACAACACTAGCAACGGTGACTTCCTGACAGCAGAAGGTAACCAAGTAGGTACTAGTGCTAACCCCATAAACCCGATGCTGGGAGATTTGCAAGATAACGGAGGCCCGACCTTCACCCACGCACCCCTTCCTGGTAGTCCAGTATTAGATGCTGCTAATCCTCTTGCAGGTGTCATTATTGATCAGCGGGGTATATCTCGTCCTCAAGGTGAAGGCTTCGATATTGGTGCTGTTGAAGGCTCACTTAACCCCTCCAGTGTTGGTACAAGGGATAGCGATCGCATTGTAGGTGATTCAGGTAACAATGTAATCAATGGTGGCCGAGGAGCTGATGTCATCTTTGGTGGAGCCGGGAACGATATCTTGCGCGGTGCAGGCGGCGATGACATCCTCAAAGGAGAAGATGGTAATGACCGGCTGATGGGGCACGGTGGCAACAATTCCCTCTTTGGTGGAAATGATAATGATACCCTTTGGGGTGGACAAAGGGACGATTTGCTTGATGGAGGTGCTGGTAGCGATCGCCTCTTTGGTCAGAATGGTAATGATACTCTACTTGGTGGTCATGATCTAGACCTACTTGAAGGTGGCAGGGGTAATGATCTGATGACTGGCGGTGAGGGAAATGATATTTTCCAACTTCGTCAGAGTGACTTTATGGGTGGCACTTTTGTTGATCAAATCTTAGACTTCAATGCTGCTGAAGACGATCGCTTACGACTCGTAGACATTAGTATGGACGAGGTGATGTTTAACAAAATTGGTACGAGTGATTTGGAGCTAACATTCACCTTTGGTGGCAAAGTGACATTTGTAGGAGTTACAGATGCTATCTTTGTTGCGAGTAATGTAGACTTTGATGCAACTCGATTGGGTAATAATTCACCTCTGCCTGTTTCATGAGGGCTTGCTGAATAAGTCGTAAATTTCTGGTTGAGACAGGTGTTAGGTTTTACTCACATCTTGCACTATGCATCAAAAATACTGAATATCCTGACTGATAACAATCAATTTCAGTAAGAAGTGGCGCGACACACTTAAAATGTAGGTTGGGTGAAACGGAGTGAAACCCAACAAAGCTTTACTGGTGTTGGGTCAAGGCAACGAGACCCAACCTACATCTATTCCAATACTGCTCGGTTAAGCCTACATTTTCTTTCCCCATCTTCCTTGTCTCCCTTGTCTCCCTTGTCCTCCCCGTCTTCCCTTAACCGAGCAGTATTGACATCTATTCTTGTTTCCCTACACGCTACACCCTACACCCCACGAAAACGAGCTAACAACTCCTCACGGGATAATTGCAAGAGCATGGGAGTAAATTCTTCCGGCGATAGTGCTAATAAGGGCTCAACAATTGCGGCTAGTTCTTCATCTACACTACCAAAGCGTACTTGCAGTAAGTTGTGTACCACTAAGCGCTCTCCCTGTTGAATTCCTCGTTGCTCTCCTTCGAGGATCGCTTGTTCTCGGTCTTGTTGGTAAAGTGGTGCTAAACGCATAATGATCTCCCTATCTCCTTCCTCTAGATCTTGATCTTGTCTTACTTCCAAATTTTGCCGCAAGTTATACAACAACTCTAGGGTATTGGAACGTAGGGGATGGTTTTCTGGCAGTGCCTCCAACTCATCAATTGCCTGCTGTTGTACTCTTCCCCTTCCTAGAATCCTTAACCACAGGGTTTCTTGGCTACGGGGTAACTGATGGATGACAATGATCACTGTTCTGAAATTCTTTGGTGCAAAGTACACTCCAGGTAACCAATCCTCATCCACTTTTGCCCCAAAGTCTTCTAACAATGTTGCCGAGGCGGTTGGGGTGAGTATCCATAACTTGGGAGTTTCTGCTGGAGAAAGTTTGAGCTGATTACGATTAGCTTCACGCCGCAACTCACCCCGAACTTCTAGTAATTTTAATAGACAATCGCAGATTTCCTCAGGACTAGCGGCATTACGGAAGGGTTCTATAAGTAGGGTTTGCTGAATAAGTCGATTGACTCGGGTTTTGAAGTAATAAGTAATAAGTAATAAGTAATAAGTTAAGAGCTCAGGAGTAATTTTTCGGTAAAAGTGCAAGATTTTTGAACTAAAAAATACCATTTCCTTGCATTTGGCAAGCATAAAAACGATTGAAAAGCTTGTCTGGTATGGCTTCCACGCTTATACAGCAAGCCCTAAGTATTGGGGTTTGAGCGATGCGCCCCAAAAATCCTAGGGTGTGGAGATTGCTTGCCCTCTCGGAGTCGGGAGCAAACCAGACATCAATTTCTCGCATTTCTCCTGAAACTCGTCGCGGTGCTTTGACTTCACCGTAAGGAGTGAGCAATTCTTCTAAGTAGTCTTTGGCAAACTGGTCATGGATAAATCGGGTCATGGGGTGGATAATGATTAATGGAGTATGCTTTTTGCTGATAAAGCATAGGTTATTATCTGCTGTGGAGCAATGCCTACCTTAATTTATAAGACTGCAAAACAGAGGTTGCGATCGCTCTAGGGATTTCTCGTTAAGATACCAGGTTTTTGAGCTCATCGGTACAATTTTCCTGCACCAAGCCCGGGTCAAATTACCTAAAACCTAAAACCTTACCTAGGGCTTGCTGTATAAGTGTGTAAGCCATGCCAGACGATGCTTTCAATCAATTTTTTTCTTCAAAAGTGCAAGGAAGTTGCATCTGTGGGCTTAAAATCCTTGTACTAGTATGGGGAATCCTTCGTTAAATTCCGAATATTCAAGAAAACTAAGCATGTTTTCATCGAAGTAGTTTCACCTCCTAAACTTGTCTCCAAGACTTATATCACAAGCAAAACATGACTCTTCACTTATTACTTATTACTTATTACTTATTACTTCAAAACCCACATCAATCGACTTATTCAGCAGACCCTACCTATCACCTGCCACCTGCCACCTACCGCCTATTCAAAGAAAGAAAATTACGACTTATTCTCCCAAGCCCTAGCTACCTTGATAATGCAGTTTAGGGTTGTAGTGGCTCTGCTAAGCAACAGCAAACCCTGTATATTTCCTAATTTCCGGCTCGTGAAATCCTAAAACAATATCTTCTTTGAGAATCCCTACTGAAACTAGTTCGTTGGCTATCCCTTCTTCTGTATTGTCACATTGAATCCAGACTTTATCATTGATAATTTCTAGGTGAATCAAACAACTATGAAAATGTTGCTTTTCTTGCCAACCCTCAGAAATAATCAAGTATTGTCCATGTTCGCGATCATAAGCTGCGCGATTTTTGAAATCAGCATTGGCATACTTGATACTTACATATGGATTCAAGACAGTAGGAATAAGATTTTGATATTTGACTAATTTATCCATCGCTTAATCCAGCTCCACAAGGGCTCTTAGCTTATCTTTATCACCATTTTAATTGTTTCTCCTCATAGTAACATTCCCAATTCCCAATTCCCAATTCCCAATTCCCAATTCCCAATTTCCAATTATCAATTCCCAATTTCCAATTCCCCATTCTCCATTCTCCATTCTCCATTCTCCATTCCTTTAACTTGTTCCTCAACCCAATTGTGGTTAAAAATGGATTCATAAATCCGGTTATTGACTCGGAGCAAACCCTGTTGCTTGACTACTAACCCTGACAATAGCAATTCTTTCTCTTCTTGGGAATCAAAGGCTACCATTTCTCCTTGCTGCTGAATTTGTTGATAGATCTCCAGTAGCTGCCTAGATTGTTGACTTTTGAGGAGGCGATCGCGTATGGTTCTCAAATGCTCTGGTTCATCCTGGGCTTCCCAATTGTCGATAATTGAGCTTTGCACTAAATCCGCAACCCATTCTGCTTCGTTGTTGGTAGGGATAGGGGAGGAAGTATTACGGATAAATTGGCAGAGTTTTTGGGTTAAAAACGGTTGACCATTAGTCCAAGCTAACAGTTCTTTGAGCAGTGTTTGAGGATTGGTCACTTTCTCTGCTAATCCTTGTAGTAGAGGTTGGGCTTCATGTTCCTTAAAGCCTTGGAGTTCAATCGCCTGACCAATATTAAAGGGAGTTGTTTTATGGTTGGTAATTAAGCCTGAGGGAGTCGCAACCCCCAACAAGGCAAAGGTTAAATTGCTATAGTCTCGATTGAGGGTACGTTGATTATAGCAGGAGCGAATCAGAGCAAAGAAGTCATTCACTGGAAAGTTCAAGCTCAAGATGCTGTCAATTTCATCGATAAAAACTACCATGTTTTTGGGTAAACTGTTATCTGGTTGATCCATTTCCCCCAGCAAGACTTCTTCAATAAATTGACTCAACCGCTGCACCGCAGAAATATCTTCTCGTTCCTTCCACCATTTTTTTAAATTGACTTTCCTTAGTAAACCAAAACTTCGCCAGAGTTCGACTGCGAATCCCTTGTACCATTGATCTGAGGTCACATTTTCGCTGCCAATTCGAGTCAGATCGATCGCTGCACAGCTAACTCCTTCATGGTTGAGGTGGTTCATCATACGTACCATTAGGCTGGACTTACCCATCTGCCGGGGATTGAGAATGTAACAAAACTCACCTTGCTTTAATGCTTGGTAGAGATAACGATCCGCTGAACGCACGACATAGGTAGGAGCATCCATTGGTAGACTTCCCCCTACTTGATAGTCGAAATCTGAGGCTTGTTCATCACTTTTGAGTAACTCGTTTTCAAAGATGAGTTCCGCTTGAGTGGCTTTGAGCACGTCCAGGGTTTGGGATAATTCCTGAGTGCGCTCTTCTACTCTTTGTTCTAGATTGCGGTTATAGTCTTCTAATTGGGTGTAGAGACGAGCATTTTCAATGGAGATAGCTGCTTGGGCTGAGAGAATTCTTAAGATTTCGATGCGATCGCTGGTGAAGGCGTTAGTTGTGAGATTATTTTCCAAGTAGATAATCCCGCTTACTTTACCCTGATTCAGCAAGGAAGCGCAGAGAATCGATTTAGGCTGGTGAGCAACGATGTAGGGGTCTAGGGTAAATTGTCCCTCATCGACAGCATTATTTAAGATGACATTTTCCTGGGTACGGGCAACGTAGTTGATAATGGTAACCGGTAGCAGGGGGGTTTGGGTCTCGGTATCTACAGAGTCAATGGGAAGCGAATTCATTAGAGTCACATCATCCGTATCTACTTTACCTTCCGCTTCGATTACCCATTGCCCATCTTGTTCGAGAATCATCAAGCCTGTTTGAGCACCGCCATTTTCAATCAGAGTTTTCATTAACTTAGCCAGCAGTTGGTCTAGTTTAATTTCCCTAGCTAAGACTTGAGAGGCTTTAGTAACTGTGGCGATATCCAGCACCTGGGGGCTGCTACTACCAGTAGATTCCGTTGTCTTCATACTTTGCTTTTCTTGGCGGTTGTTCAAATCCCTGAGAAATTGGGGGTATTCCGCTTCTAGGGCTTGCACTTTTGCTGTTGCACCCCAGCGACTGTAGCAATGATGGGCATTTTTGAGGTATAGTCGCCCGATTTCTTCCCTGCCCAAGGAGAAGTAAAATTCTGCTGCTCGTTCGTAGGCTATGGCTTCTTCGTGGATAAATTCAGATTTTTTAGCACCTTGAATGGCTTTTTCGTAAAGTTCTTGGGCTTGCCAATTTTGTCCGAGGACTCGTGCTTTCTCTGCTTCTACTAAATCATATTTATTTTGATAGTTTGCAGGGCAATGACCAGCCCATAGTTTCATCTCTTGTTGATTGTTGTTTACTTTTTCTAAAAGCTGTCTTCGCTGTTCTGAGTTGCAATTATGGTAATGAGCAATAAAGGACAGAGAGGAGTAAAAATTGTTTTGGGGCGTAGTTATATATGCAGCTGTGGCATTCTTATATTTTTCTGCTTTGATACTAGTATTAAAAGCACTAAAAGAATCCTTTAGAATATAAGAATAAATTGTTTTAGCACAATATACAAGTAATAGTAACCATTCATTATTTTGAACATTCCATTTTTTTATTAATTCATTCTCTTTTCGTTTAAAATTACCAACTATAATTGGTATTTCATTATTTATTTTTGACAATGCTGTTGTTAAATCATAAAATATTATTAGATTATAGAAACTAAAAGTTTGTTTTATTTTTTGAATTGATTTAGTATATTTTTTATAATCTAAATCAACCTCCTCTAAATTTTGTCCACTGAAGAATTTGATTATGCAATAGTTGATAGCTGCATAAGAAGCATATTCATACTCTCCTGTATCTATTCCTTTTTGAAAACAATTCAGTAATGCTTGTTGCGCTTGTTTATTTCCAAGGAATTCTTTCCAATGCCATAATTGTCCATAATACATCTGGACAACAAGAGTTTGTAATTTAGGGCTATTAATTTTGGGGAGTAAATTGAGAGATAGTTTACCAAATTCATATCCATCATTAATATACTGTTTATTTGTACATAAAAGCATTCCATAAGTATTGTATATACCAGCAGCTTCGGAAGAATTACCGTATTCAAGACATAAATTAATTTGGGTTAATATTACTTCAATAAATAATGAATAATTGGTTGTATGTACAGCTCCCATAATTTGCTGTAGTATTTGTATAGATGCTAGTTTATATTGGTCATTTATTATCGGTAGATTTGCTAAATCTTCAATTTTTCTATTTTTCAAAAATAATTTTATATATTCTTGTTGTGCTTCAATTCTTTTATCTATACTGATGGTTTTATCTGGAATATTTATTCCTAGTTTTGATAAAATTTCAAAACTAGCATTTATTGCTTTTTGAGGTTGAAGTATGCTGTGATAATAAGCTATTTTTAGCTGATAAACTTTGACTTTTTCCAGAATGTTATTACTTTTTTCTAGTATGGTATCAGCAATATTTTCAATTCGCGTTAATTGGGTATTTAAACAAAGTAACTCTAAAGTTTGCAGATGTATTTCTAGAGTTAGATTATACTGTTTCTCCCAGCTATTAATTGCCAACAAATTTAAGCTGACTTCTAAATAGTGAAGGGCTAGTTGACAAGCTGTTGAAGCTTTGGCTTTTTTACCAGCTTGAAGATTTAGTTGTGCTAAATTCTCTTTTTCTGAAGAATTCGTAATTAATTCACTTCCTTGGTTAAATTGATTAACAATATCAAAAATATTTAACTCTAAATCGTCTTCTTTATTATCCTCTAGCAGGAGACGGCCAATTTGCAAATGAATTGTTTTTTTATCATCTTCGGGAATCAAGGCATAGGCAGCTTGCTGAATTCTGTCGTGCAAAAATTTGTAGGGTATAGATGAAGGTATTTTGGGAATAAAAGCAGGGGAGACTTCTGAAGTAGACTGATAGATTTCTTCTTGGTTCCAAAACAAAGGTATCTTATAGTCATTACTCAGGGGTATAATTAAACCTGACTCTAGTGCTGGCTGAAGTTCTCTAGCTGTCGTTACTGGAGATTGATTATTGACGACGGAGAGAGCGATTAAATCAAACTGGTTGCCGATACAGGCAGCTAATTTTAAACAATTCTGAGTCTTTTCTTCTAGTTCTGTAATCTTACCTATGGTTAGGTCAATGACATTATCCGTTATCCCTATTCTGTCGATTTTTGCAATATTCCACTGCCATAGATTTTTGTTATAGTTAAATGATAAAAGGTTTTCTCTATATAGAGATTGGAGCAACTGATTGATAAAGAAGGGGTTTCCCTGAGTCTTGTTAGCTACTAACTCTGCCAGGGGTTGGGACTTTTCTGGGGAGCAATTTAAGGTCTCGGTAATTAATTGATTAATGGATTCGATTGCCAATGGTTGTAGGGATATCCTATTGATACTAGCACCTTCTTTGGCAATTTGCTCTAGGGTTTGCAGCAAAGGATGAGTCGCCGCATCAACTTCATTATCTCGATAAGCTCCGATGATTAATAAATATTGGCTGTCAACATTGGTGGTTAATCGTTCAATTAGCTTCAGAGATGCTAAATCTGCCCACTGTAAGTCATCGAGAAAAATAACTAAGGGATGTTCTTTTTGAGTAAAGACGCCAATAAATCTTTGCAAAAATAGGTTAAAGCGATTTTCAGCCTCAGTTGCTCCCAATTGCTCAACTGGTAGCTGTTTACCAATAATCTGCTCTAATTCGGGAATAACATCAATGAGAACTTGAGCATTAGGTTTCAAGGCTGCTAAAATTTTCTGCCGCCAACTTTGTAATGCTGCTTCCGATTCCGTAAGTAACTGCCGTATTAAGTCTTGAAAAGCCAGAGTAATCGCTGCATAGGGAATATCTCGCTGCAACTGGTCGAATTTACCTTTGATAAAGTAGCTTCGCTGACGTAGTATGGGTTTTTGGACTTCATTCACCAAGGCAGATTTGCCAATTCCTGAATAACCAGAAACCAGCATCATTTCGCTACTGCCTTGACTAACTCGCTCAAAGGTAGCTAGCAGTTGTCTGACTTCTGTTTCTCTACCATAAAGTGTTTCGGGAATGACAAAGCGATCGCAAATATCCTGAGTTGCTAAAGGAAACTGGGTAATTTGTCCGAAATTCTGTAACTGAGTCAGACAGATTTCCAAGTCGGCTTTGATGCCCCAAGCACTTTGGTATCGTTCTTCTGGGGTTTTTGCCAACAATTTCATCACAATGTCTGAAACCGCTTTAGGTATTGCTTGAGGGGTTGAACTTAATGTTGCTACAAGTTCATGGGGAGGAATAGGTTTTTGAGCAAGATGACAATGAACTAATTCGATAGAATCAGTAGTTGCAAAAGGTAGTTTATTAGTAAGTAATTCGTATAAGGTAGCACCCAAAGAATAAAAATCGCTGCGGTAATCTATCCCTCGGTTCATTCTTCCCGTTTGCTCTGGGGCAATATAAGCTAAAGTTCCTTCTAATCGCTCAATATTGCTAGCTGTCTGAATTTCCCTTGATAAACGGGTAGAAATGCCAAAATCGATAATTTTGAGTTGTTCAGTTTCTTGATTATATATGATATTAGAGGGGTTAATATCTTTGTGGATAATCTTGGCGGCATGAATGGCAGCTAAACTCTCCGTAACTTTGATGGCAATTGAGCAAAATTCTTTGATAGTAAATCGGTGTTGGTACATTAACAATTTTAAAGATTTACCGCCAAAGTCTTCTAACAACATTACCAGGCTATTTTCATATCTCTGCAAATCATAGGTTTTGATAACTCCATCAGTACTTATGGAGCGAGTAATTTCATATTCGAGCTTGTATCGAGTTAATTCTGAGGGAGTGGGATAGTTTTCTTTAAGAATCTTGAGAATAATCGGTTGGTTGTCAGGCTCAAGAATTGCTCGATAGACTAATGAATTAGCACTTTCATAGATTTTTTGGCTAATCTGATAGCCTATTTGATTATTTTCTGACTTATGCTCCATACAAAAGATGATAAAATCCCGGAATTTTTCTAGCTACAGGTTTTCCAGGATCTTATCATAGTACCTAAACTTTGAGCAGAGCTTAAGGTTTTGTTGAAGGCGTAATGGCTACCCAAACCTACTTACCTATCTCTCTAACTTGTAGTTAGTGGCATATAGGGGTAAGGAGAGCGAAAATAGTCAATACCTGTCAAGTAATTTATGTTTTCCTCTCCGGCTTCTTTTCCTTCATTCTTTTCCGTGATATAAAAAGGAAAGTCTCCACCCTCATCTGGTGCATATGCCCATTTTTTAATGTGCTTTGGATCCAGATCTTTTTTAGAAGGGATGGGAGGATAAGGAAGAAGAACCTGATATACAATCCAAGGTGCTTTATTATCTGTAGCAAGCTCTTTGAATTTACCGTCAAATATATTCCAATTTACCTCAAAAGAATATTTGGATACGATTTCCCCTGTACTCAAAATAGGTTGAGAAATTTGGTGATATTTACCCTTGTCATCTGTTTTCTGTTTGTTTTTATAGTATGCCTGCCCAGAAAGCAAAAGCGATAACGCTATTCCTTCCCAAGCCTTACTGCTAGGCAAAATCACGAACCTGTGGTGTCCTATTTCTCCTCCAGCTGGATGAGGATTCAGTGGTGTATAAATATCAGGATGTTCAATCTTGTCAGGAGAAACATCCCCAGCAAAAAGAAAAATTTCTCTTGCGATGAGACCATCCAAAATCTCAAGAGATGTGATATTCTCCCAGTCACCAGCAGTAAACTTGTCCCAGTCGCCATTTTTTTTCGCTTCCTGATAAGAACACCATGTTTTAGCAACCAACTGAGATAGTTTGCGACTTTGCAATATAGCGCGAGTTGGTTCATAAAAATTAGTGATTGCAGTGTTTTCAAGTTTGTCAGATTCATCCCCACTTATAGTTTCGATAAATTTTTTTGGAAGAATAACTCCTGGGGAAGGCAAATAGGAAGATAGGATATCCTCATTCTTATGTTTAGGATAATGTTCCAATTTTTCTTTTGTATATGAATCTAGTTGAAAATCATCAAAACTCCCTGGTTTTAGTTCTCCAAGATTTTCAGAGCCAGTGCCTCTCTTTTTAAGTGATATTTCTGTAATTATATGTTGATTTATTCTGGTTCTTTTCTTTTTAGGACAAGGCTTTACAGATAATATCTGGTAATAAGTATCTGGGTTATACCACCCCTGTGTTTTAAATCTTGGTGCATATTGATATTTACCTATTCCCATTTTCTATTCCTCTATGATTTTGTATCTAACTCAAACCAAACCGTAAAAACGTCGAGGATTATGCCAAAGAATCTTTTCCACCGTTTCCTTGGACACAGTTTCCTCAAGCTTGACCATTTCAGCAACAATATCCGGCTTGTGATCCATATGAGGATAGTCCGAACCGAAGATAATGTTGTCCGTGCCAATATATTCCATCACCTGAGCCAAATAAGGTTCCCCAGGCTCAATGCTAATAAAACACTGGCGACGAAAATATTCTGAAGGCTTCATCCTGACATGATCTTTGACCTCCCAATATAAGTTTTCATACTCTTCATCCAGTCGCCACAACCAGTAGGGAAGCCAGCCACCACCGGACTCCAGAAAAGCTACTTTTAGCTGGGGATGACGCTGTAATACCCCTCCTTCAATCAGGGCGAGTAAAGCCATCATCTGTTCCATAGGATGGGAACAAGCATGGGTAGCAAAGCGGCTGTTAAACCTGTCTGTACCCGTAGTTGGTAAGCGGCTGTGAGTGCCTTCGTGAATACCGACTGCTATCCCCAGTTGCTCACATTCTGTCCAAAATGGTTCATAAGCCGAGTCGCTTAACAACCGTCCCTTTATGGGGTTAGGGCGCAAATACACTGCTTTCCAACCAAAATCAGCAATCTGCTGCAATTGACCTACCAATGACTCAGGCGCGTGGAGATTAACTGCTCCTACCCCCTGTAATCTATTGGGGTCGTAACTGCAAAAGTCCTTTAACCAACGGTTATAGGCATCGGTAAAAGCTCCCGCTACTGCCGGTGGCATGGTATCAATCGCCCACAGCCACAAACCATAGGTGGGATAAAGGAAAGCGATATCAATCCCCATCCGTACCATCTCTTGCAGATGAGACTCGACATTATAATGTTGGAAATAAGCATTGGGGTGAGCTTGCCTCATTTGCTCATTGCCCGCATCTCGAACTTGCGGGGATACTTTCTCGACAATGTCTTCCCCTTGAATTTTCATCTGTGCCGTCGGAGCAAAGTCTAAAAATTCTGGTGCGAGATATTCCCTCCATATCTGGGGAGGTTCAATCACATGGGAGTCGGCATCGATGATTGAGTATCCTTTGAGCATAATCTGGTCATCAATCTATGGACAGATAATTTAATGACTCTTTAGTATCATATTCCGTTACCAAATAAATAACAACTCATAAAACTCATCTAAAAACTAATACACCTATGCAAAGTCGGCTTTTCCCTCTCATAGCTTGGCTTTTAGCTTATGTCTGCACCTACGCCTTGGTCTTTGCGGTATGAGTTTTTGTATGAGTTTCATATAGTTGGATGAGTTTTTGTATGAGTTTTAGATGAGTTTTTGTATGAGTCTCATATATTGGATGAGTTTTTGTATGAGTTTTAGATGGGTTTTTGTATGAGTCTCATATATTGGATGAGTTTGGGTATGAGTTTTAGATGGGTTTTTGTATAAGTCTCATATATTGGATGAGTTTGGGTATGAGCTTTAATAGGTTTTTGTATGAGTTTTAGAGATAACGATCACTTGAAACAGACCAATCACGGCTGATGTCGAATTCTCCGGTAGCAGCGACTTCGCCAAGGGAGAGTCGCGAAAAAACTTTTTTTATCGGGACTGCCTTCAAGTCTTCCGTACTTAATGTGCTTAAATCACCTATGGATCTGAACATTGGGCAATAAGCGATCGCATATCAATTACTATGGACTAAATTCTTCGGCTTCACCTGAAGTTTAGTCATCTTTAGATGACTTGAGCTATTAGCCTGGGGTTTGAACCCCAGGCGAGATAAGGGTTTTACCTTAAGTTAACACCAATGGTAATGGGTCAGGTGTTAAGACATTTGGCAACAATTGGAAGACAAAACCCACCCTCGCGATAACCTGGGCGGGTTTTGATCCTAATATTCGGGTAAAGTGGGCTAAATTGTCCCTAAACCCGCCCCTACGATAGGTGAAAATAACCTTAGATCATTGAGCGCTCGCCGCCTACGACACCAGCTTGCGCTGATTGCGCGATCGCATCCTCCACCTGTTACAGCAATAGGTCAACGAGCCCATGTCATTACGATCGCTGACCTATGGGATATCCCCCACTTCGCTGCAGCAAAGCAATCGCACAACTTTCACCAAATCCTTCTTAACAATTAATCAAATACTCTCTATAAAACCTGTAGGATGGTTACTTTGCCAGTAATCATTCCTCAGACTCTACAGGCGCACACTTATTCCATTATGTAAAAGAATACCAACAAATAACACGAAGGTCAAGGGTATAAATTGGAAAAATAGTAACGGGAAGGTGTTGGGCGGGTTTTGATTTCAATATTCGGGTAAAGTGGGCTAGATTGTCCCTAAACCCGCCCCTACGATAGCCCCTACGATAGGTAAAAATAACCTTATTCCTTCCTTGGAGCCTTCTGCCTTCTGCCCTCTGCCCTCTGCCTTTTGCATTACATCCACATCGGAAAAGAATTCAGTTGCTCTTCCGTCAAAGCTTCCGACAACCAACCCATATTCACCGGAACCTCATATAATCTTCCCGGTGCTAACCTTTTCCACATATGACGCATTCCTGGGACAATTACTTTAGCTACCCTCAAGCCAATATCGGGGCGAGTTTGGTCTAATACCAGCATTTCCATCCCCTGGTTTTCCACGATTTGCTGACAAAGCTGGACATCTTCGAGTAAGTCATCACTAGCCATGGAAGGATAGTCCCTACTCACTTTAGCGGCAATTCCCTGATCCGGAATTAAATAGGACTGCTTGCCAATAGTTGCCGTTTGCCACCAATCTACTGCTAAGATATCCGCAGATGGGGGATATTGGGTAGAACCATCGGCTTTGGCCAATAAAACATTAGGTAGAATTTGGTTAACTTCCGTTAAAGCTCGACTAATAGCAATCTTGGCATCGAAATGAGCACCGTAACCTAAAACGATATCTTCTACTTCCTTATCCCTGCGGCGACTAATGGCAGCAAAAACGGGAATCTGCAAATCGCTGGTAAGGTCTAAAACCCAAAGTTCTCGATTAATCGTTTGATAATATTGCTGGAGATGGTGAAAATAAGGTTCGTCAAAGCTATCTAAATCTACTTGAGGCTTGGGCAAGTAATTGTACCACCACAAAGCCACCGCATCCCGCTCGACTAACTCCATAAACCCTTGCAGAATCGCTTCTTCGAGGGTATTACCCGTAGCACAGCCATTAGAGTCAGCCCAACAGTCGGGTTGATAGTCCGGTTGATAGCCATAATAACAGTAAGCTGTAGGCAGATATTTAAATTCCTGGTGAGTTAAAGACCAAATAGGAGTCCAGTCAATTTCCCTGGCTTCATCAAAAGGTTCCGGGACTCTTTGAAACCAGCCTTGACATGCCATATTCCATTGTTCTCGGTGCTGATATTGCTGCTGGCTGAAGTTCATACAAGTATTGGGGTGAATCGCTTTATCCCCCATTTGCTGATAACTGCCTTTTTCTCTAATCTCATCCCCTTGCCAGACCCCAGAATACCTTTCAATCGCTTCGCAGAAACCACTAGCCATTGCCTGGGAGTTAGTCCTACCCTTCCCGGCACTTCTCCCGCCCAAATTTTGCCGCAAACTAGCTACATTATCAAAAGTACTCAAGAAATGATGTTTAGCAATGTAGTTGTGAGTTAACCCATTGCCAGGAATTTTCCGTAATTCTCGCACCACACCAGTAATCGGGCTAATCTGATGTTGATATTTCCTCAGGGTTTCTTGGGGGGAACAAATACGGTGTCCTCCATCAGCGGTAAAGGTTTTCTGGCAATGTCCTAAAACAACGGGTAAGGGATTTTTCAGTAACCTCTTTCTCTCCTCTCCACAACTAGAACATTGAGGACGCTTTACCCAAGGATGGGTTTCTGTTTGCAGGGTAATCGTATCATAAGTAAGTAAATGGTTGGCTAGCTGTTGATTTTCCCCTTGGACAATCCATTTAAACACCTCTGTAGCTGCCATGCTTAAAGCAGTTTGTACGGTAGAGGGCAAACTTCCCAAAGGAGGAACCAGAGGGGAAGCCAGGGACTTCTGTCTCTGAAGAAACCCGGCAATCGGTCGATTATCCTGCAAACGCTGGGCTAAACAGTGCCAACAACCAGTCTTATTCGGCTCAAATATCGGACCAAGCCAAACTATAGTTCCCGCTGGTTTCACCAACATCCAGGGAGATTGGGATGCTAAGGCTTGTTGATTAAACTCATCTAGTTGAGGATTGAGATAATCATCGGTTAAAACTACTGTAAAATCCCCTGCCTCTGCCACCTGAATTTCCAGAGACTCCAGCAGATCAATAAAGCCTGCCGCCGCAACTGAACCCATAGTTTTTACCGCTACCTTAGTCCCTCGCAATCTTTCCTGGGCTAAGCTGGGAGCAATATTAAGATGATGGCAGAAAATGCTTAACTGGGAGGGGAGGGAGTTATCCTGATCAACCAGGTAACCCTTCTTTTGCATCTCGAATAAACTACGTTGAGCCTCAATACTCACCTTGAGAACTTCTTGGAAGAAGGTGGCAGGGTCTGGCAAAGACTCTGGATCTTGCAGTAGGGACTGTTGCAGGGTGTCGATAATCTCGTCAATATTACGGTTGCCGTCGATTAGAGTAGCTAAACTACAAGATAAGCGATCGCTTAACCAAACGGCTTCTCTCTCCGATAATAAAAATGTCTGGTCTTGTGCGATCGTTTCTACGGAATAACAGGGATTGAACTGGGGTTTAGGTAGCATGGCTGCACTTCTTGTGGGAGGTAGAGTTCAGGCCAAAGCTATTCTCCTTTATATCCGGAGCAATGACAACTCATAAAACTCATATAAAAACTCATATAGCGCTTCGCGCAGGTGTTAGGTATTAGGCATTGGTGTCAACTTAAGTTAGGGATAGCTTAAAGACTAGTTTCCACACCACCCAGAACTCAAGTTCTGGGCTAATAGCTAAAGTCCACTCAAGTGGACTGAAGATTTTAGAGAAAATTGAGTCATCTTTAGATGACTTGAGCTATAAGAAAAGGAACATAAGTGACCGGTGAGGTAAGGCTTTCACCTTAAGTTGACACCAATGCTATGCAATAAGCCCCTACATTTTTCACCAGTGGGACTATATATATGTGCGCATACTTTTCCTATTATAAAATAATAGTATCAAAAAAATAGTGATAGCGCAAGCTGCTGTCGGCAGCAATAGCAACCAACTTGCCCAAGAGTGCGATCGCGGATCTTGTAGATTGGGTTTAGATTCATCTTGGGATAAACTTTTCAATGGATTTTCCTAACCACGGGCAGAGGCGAACCGGGGGATTCCCCCACCGCCTGCCAGAAATCCAACTCGTAAGACTGGAGTAGCCGCGCCGAGCGCTGCACCTCTATTGGGCAAGCACCACGCCGCAATCCAGCTGCGATAACCTCAATAGCGTTTTCCTCAAAACCCGGGCTCGGTTCGGCAAAGAGGCTAAAAAACGCCACCTCTTCCGGAGAAAAACCGTAGACGTTGACGAGGGCATCCCGCAAGCGGCCCATGTTCTCACCGAAAACTGGGAAGTTCGCCAAAAACGAGGCTCCGGCAGCAGCACGATTGGCATTGGCGGCAATCCAAGCAACCCGTGAAGGATAGGTCTGACCTTTCGGCCTCGGCTCGTAGGCTCTCAGATCCTGCTCATCAAGACCGACGCTTTCGGCAAAATCAAGCAGCAGTTGCAGGGCGATGGCTTCACCGGAGGCGATGCCCCCAAAGAATTGGCGACTTTGCGGATCGTCGAAGCGAGCCGTCATTTGTGCGAAGCTGCTCCAATCGCTACGGATGATGCTGTATTGTTCAGCAGCTACAGAGGCAATCTGCTCGAGGGAAGCATTCCCGGCTTCAACTTCTGCTAGGAATGGGACGTTGCGGATTCGCTCCTCGACTGTGGCGAGATCTGCCCGAATCTGCTTAATGAGATAACTTGCCTGCCTTCGGGCGGCGGGAAGCTTTTGGGGGGCAGCACAGACACCAAGATCGGTATCTTGGGGAGCACAGTTGGCAGCATTGGGAAAGGGACTTGCCAAATTTATACCTATTAAGATCACGGCGATCAAAAAGACTTTGAATAGGTTAGTCATTTGTCCTTTGTCATTTGTCATTTGTCCTTTGTAGAAATAACCAATAACCAATAACCAATAACCATCAACTGCTATTGACCAACATCTTCCCCAGCACTGCCACTTCGAGGGTTTCCTGGGGAGAAACTGTGACGCTAGAGTTTTGTTGCTTCACTCTTGTGGAAAAGTTGCCGTAATCTTGTCGCTAGATGATAATCTTACCCCATACAGTGCGATCGCTGAACACCTAACACCTAAAACCTAACACCTGCGCGAAGCGCTATAGATGGGTTTGGGTGGAGTGAACGAAATTTTGGGTGGGATTTCCTGGCTAAGTATCCAAAAAGTATCAGCTCCCTCAGCTCCCCCGCTCCCCCGCTCCTCAGCTCCCCCGCTACCCCGCTCCTCAGCTCCCTCAGCTCTCATCCACCACGCGCACGGTTACTGAACAACCATCACCCAGTTTAATAGCAATCAATTTATACCATAGCTTTTGGGCATCACTTTCCCAGCAAAATACCTGCTCCATAGTTACTCCTGTTTCCACTACTTGTACAAGCTTGGCAAACAATCCAGGAATAAGGCAATTCAACAGTTGCTTTTGTCCTGATTTATTGGTGAAGTCTGCTCGTTTTGTTCCCAACAGCTTAGTAAAGATAGGATTAACCAGCAAATAGCGAAAGTCTTCAATTTCCCCAGTGACTGCATCTCTCACCGTTTCCATCGCTGCCATACCGTCTCTGGAACTGTTGAAGATACTGGTAAGGAAAGCACGAGATTGCTGGAGCATTTCTGTAGTTTGTTGCTGTTGGGCGATTGTTTGTTGCAGTTGGTATTTTTGTTGCTTGATGGTGAGTTGAGTTTGAATTCTCGCCACCACTTCTTCCGTTTGACAGGGTTTGGTGATATAGTCTGCTCCCCCTACTTGAAAAGCTTTGAGTTTATCAGCTACTTGATTCGAGGAACTAAAAAAAATAATCGGAATATCTGAGGTTTCTGGATTAGCTTTCAGAGTTGAGCAGAGTTGATGGCCATTGATCTTGGGTACATTAACCTCTAGTAAAATGATATCCGGTGGATTGTTGCAGACTGTTGTCAATGCTAGGTCGCCGTCAGTGGCGCTGTGAACTTTGTACCTTTGCTGGTTCAAGTTAGAGGTTAAGAAGTCCAATTTGTCAATGAGTTTGTCCACAATTAAGACTGTGCCTTTAAAGTATTCCCTCAGATAGTTATTGCTTAGTCCTCTTCCTGGCATATTGTGTATTAGTGTAGAACGTCTTTCTAAGATAAAATAACGGAAATTGCTCTTGGTAACCCTTTCTTTAAATAAGTTGGATAAACACTTCCATAGCCGGGAAGCTATATCCTTAATATGTCCTAAACTCAGACATAAGTTATCTGCGATAGCGCTGTAGGCTTGGTTTTCCCAAGCAGCCTTGAGAATGGCTTTTTCTGGTGCAGTTAGTCGTTCATTAATTTGGGATTGGAGGGTAGAGTCTACCCATGCGAGAGCTTCTTCAAAGACCATATTCGCATCAATGTGATTTTGCAAAGCTTTTGTTTCTTATTCGCATAAGCACCCTGATGGCTCATGGAGACTTTGGACAAAGTTGGAGTTTTGTATTCAGTATCCCCATTACGTAGTCCGGCAAAATTACTCAAACACTACAGAGCAACCTGAAAACCCATAATTTTGCCCAAACAATACTATTATTATTCGCCTCTTGAGAAATAAAAACTCATAAAACTCATATAAAAACTCATATAAAAACTCATATATTGCAAAGCTCAGGGAAATCACTTAGATTGTAAGCCTCATGAACTATATAACTAAGTCTCTAGATACTATCTATAAGTGATATTACTTAAGTTTGAAGCATTGAAGCGATAACCAGACTTTGCCGACTTTATATCCGACTTTTCCGACTAACAAAGTATATCAAAGGGAGTGATGATATAGGCATACAACAGTAAATCCAACTAATTAGGAGGTTGTTATGTCTTTAGAAAAGATAACGTTCGGCCAGGGATTGACTCTGATCTATGTAGGATCCGAGAGTCAATACAATGGATACAGCGCTTACCGCTGCAATGAGGTACACCTGAATAAGTTGTCAAGATCTGATATATTTCTTCCTCGTCGATTTTACTGTACCTCGTAACAGCGCGAAGCGCTGTATAGTCTCGGTGGGTTCATATGTGGTACTTTGAGTAATTATCAATGTGCAGCGCTGTCCCAAACCGGAGATCAATCCTTATCGTCGCTCATTGAGATCGAGCCAATAAACGATAATCGAGCTCAATGGGGGAAGCCCTTGAGCAACATTGGTACAACAACTATAGAGGTGCGGATTCGAAACCCATATCCCTTGGAGAATACCCCCAAAGCGAATCAGTATCTAGGGGCGTTTGCTGACGATTCTCGCTTGTATTATTACACTTGGTCGGATAAAAAAACGACATGGCTGATGTCGCTCGGTGGTGAGGATTCGATAATCTTTAAAAACAAGTATTACGAAAACCAGTATGGATTTAAGCCTAAGTCATCTTCGGGGCATATAGATTTGCACCAAACGTCAGTAGCAAAGAACGATATGAAATTTAAGGTAAGGAGTTGGGGGTGAACGAAATTTTATCTAGGATAGAGAGCGCGGAACAAACCTGGCCAAAGCAGTAAGGTGTGTTAACAATAGCGAACGTACCACAGGATTAGACTCAACTCATCCTTGAACGTTTTCCTGCTTAGCCCTGTGCTGAAGAAATAGCTTGGCGATCGCTTTGGCTCTCCCGAAAAACTCGTACCCACCACTGACCTTTTTAGAAGGTGAGGTGTTTACCTAGTGCGATCGCAGACTTTTCCTGTTATTTTCTACTCGACCAGCATATTCAATCATCCACCGGGAAGCTACTCAATAAGCAGATTGTCTAGTATTTGCACAATCACACGCCCAAATAAAGCACTCAAGAATCATCTTGCTGATTTTCTTGAGATCTTTTTTCACTCAATTCAAGGACTTAGAATATGACGACTCAAAGACCGATTTCCCATGTGTTTGTGTTGATGCTCGAAAATCATTCTTTTGACAATATCTTTGCCATGTCTGGAATCCCAGGCATTATCGCTGCCACTACCAATGACAAAAATTCCTATGACAATAAAGATTACTACGTTTCCACTGGCGCACCTGTGAGTATGCCCAGCGATCCAGGCCATGAATTTCCTGACGTTGTGGAGCAGCTTTCTGGTAATAAACATTATCCTTCCGGTGGCCCGTACCCAACAATCAACAACTCAGGATTTGTTAGCAATTACGCCACCTCGAAAACAGAGGGGCCGACTCCACCGATTGCAGATATTGGCGACATTATGAAGTGTTTCGATACACCGAAACAACTTCCAGTAATTTATCAGTTGGCGACGGAATTTGCGCTTTGTGATCAATGGTTTTCATCTCTTCCAGGTCCCACTTGGCCTAACCGCTTTTTTGTGCATGGCGCTTCTTCTGCAGGCTGGGCGACTAGCCCAAAACCATGGACAATTGCAGACTGGGAATTTAATCCTTGGGGTGGATTTACCTACCCAAACCACTCAATTTTCGATGCCATAAAAGCAAAAAAATTGAAATATCGATTGTATAACGATTACGATAATCAGTTCAGTGATGATCCCCCAAATTGTATAGAAGACAGTCTTGGTTCTATCGCTCAAGTTAGTTCCATCAAAGGAATTCATCACAAGGACGTTCACTCCTTTTCCCATTTCGCTTCCGATCTAAAGGTTTCCTATGATTATCAATACACCTTCATTGAGCCAAACTATGGCAACATTCTAAACAACTCCTATGCAGGAGGATCGTCCCAACATCCTATGGATGATATGTATGGAGGCGAAGGACTCATTAAGGCAACCTATGAAGCAATTCGCAATTCACCGCTTTGGGATTCGAGTTTGCTGATCATTACTTATGACGAGCATGGTGGTTTTTACGATTCAGTCAAGCCAGGTGCTGCTCCAGAGCCTGGGGATGGCAGTGCCTCAAAGAGCAATAAATACAATAAGTACGGATTTACCTTTGCACAGTATGGAGTCAGGGTTCCCGCAGTCATTGTTTCTCCCCTGATCCAGAAAGGCAAGGTCGATCACACAATTTACGACCATGCCTCAGTGTTAGCGACCCTTGAAGAGTTGTTTGGATTATCTCCGCTAACCCAGAGAGACAAGGAAGCTAATGATTTGCTTCATTTGCTCTCCCTTAACTCCCCAAGAACTGATTGTCCGACAACACTGAACAATCCTGTAAAATTAGCTTCGGTTGCACCCGCTCCTCTTTCAGCTCAAGAGCAGGCTGAAATCGACCAACAACCCATACCTGAATCGGGTTACTTGGCAAGTTTTATGATCACAGCACTCAAAGCCGAGCTAGATTTAGCTGATGGCAGCCCAGAGGAAAAGGCTGCGATGATCGAGGAATTTAAGAAGATAAAAACAAAAGGGGAAGCACGAACTTATCTAAAGAAAGTGCTTGCACAAATTGAAGCGGCAAAAGCAAGCACTGGGGAAAGATAGGGTGCGTTAGCAAGGGAGAAGTTTATCAATGACATAGATAACCTCTGCCCCTGCGTAACGCACCAAAACCCTTTGCGGAACCAATCTAGCCACAGCAGTAAGGCGTGTTAACAATCGCAAACGTACCACAGGATTAACTTATACCGAATCCGGATAACCATTTTTTGAATTCAAAATGCTCCCATTAAGCTCAAACACAGAATTATTTTGAGCTGATAGTTATCTTGATAGTCCATATATTCTTACAGAACTGAAATGCTCCCGACTTCGCCGACTTTATATCCGACTTTTCCGACTAACAAAGTATGTTGAAGAAAGTGATAATAGAAGCATGGTAAACAGGCAATTGAGTGCTTCTAATTCCAGTAACATTGCCAAGCTAATTTATCTAATCAACCAGAGGAGAAAAAATTCCTATGTCCTATCCAAATTTAAATGGAGTCGTTCAAAGTGCCCCCAACAAATCATTAGGATTTGATGTAGACAGCAGGATTTCACGCGCTGTTGCTGAAGAGTTTCATAGCCAGGGGTACAAATTTTGCCTTCGATATATCTCCCTAGGAGCTTCTGAAGCTCCAGAAGATTTAAGCCATGAAGAAGCCATTGGAATTCTAGAAGCAGGATTAGCCTTAATGCCAGTACAACACGTTCGTAACCCTGGTTGGCCTCCTAGTGCTGAACTCGGGAAAAGGTATGGAGAGGAGGCTGCTAACCATGCTGATCAAATTGGGTTTCCATCCGGGGTAAACCTGTGGTGTGACCTAGAAGGAATCAGCTCTTCTGCAACAGCTCAAGATGTCATTGCCTATTGCAATGCCTGGCATGATGCAGTAGCTATTAAGGAACATACTCCTGGGCTTTATGTTGGGGCAAATACACTTCTGAATGGGGAGCAACTATACCAAGATCTTAAATTTAAACATTATTGGAAATCAGCAAGTAAGGTTCATACCCCAGCTCCAAGAGGTTATCAAATGATTCAATCTGAGATCGATATTTTTGTTAACCATATCAATATTGACAAGAATATTACCTATATTGATAACGAAGGTGGGCGACCACAATGGTTAATAAATCCGAGGTTTGTTTAAGGCTGTTTAGATTGATAATGTGTGATCACTGCGATTAGTTAAGTAGGTTTACAAAACCTAAAAATTGCAAGCCTTTACGTATCTAAAGACCAAGGTCAGCGGCGCGAAACTAACTGTGGGAAAAGCATATCCCTTAGTCTTCGCGTCCGTTGCACTGCAATTTAGGCTGACCTGTTCTAACTTTTTTGCTCCCATTCAGCGGCAAACATTAGGTTCTCGATCGCCTAACGGCAAAGGAAGTAAGAATCGAGGAATTGCATCCCGTACATTAAACGGGTATAGCTCAGCTTCAGGACGAAGATTAGCCCTACTGACACCAGAATACGATAATCTGACGCGATCGCTTCCATCATTGGCATCAAGTTACCCGTCCTCAGATCTAAAGGGCAGAGTGCTTTTTGGTTACTTCTTTTTTGCCAGATATGGACTCTATAGACAAGTTATAGGTTTTTATATGAGATTTTATATGAGTTTTGGTATGAGTTTTATGAGTTTAATAACCTCAGAGTCAAACTAAAATATCTACCTATAAGAAGATAAATAACAAATTGATTAGGTGTGTTACTAATTCAGATATTATGTCAAACTTTCAATCAGTTACTGCATCATCTCAGGGGAGTTGTTCTGAAGGTTTAAAGCAAAGGTTTTGGCAGCAATGGGAGCAGTATCGAGATTATCTTTACCGTTGCTGCATTAGGTGGATGGGAGGAAACTCTATTGATGCCGAAGATGCCCTTTCCAGATCGATGTTGAAAGCTTGGGAGAAGGTGCAAAAGTTTGCAGGTCAAATTAGTAATTTTAAAAGTTGGTTGACCAGTCTTACTCGTAATCTTTGTGTAGATATTTACCGTGAGCGCAGTCGGGAAGCTAATCGAGTTGAGGATATTGAAGTTTATGTTTCTGGTGAGCAGCAAGAATTGCTAGAGAGTGAGGATACCCCGGAAAGAGCCATGGAAACTGATGAGAAAAAAGTTGTGATTCGCCGTGGGATTGATAATTTACCCCCTAGGTTGCGGGAGACGTTTATTTTACATTTTTATCAGGATTTATCTTATCAAGAGATTGCCCAACTGCAGGAGATTTCTTACCAGAATGTCTGCAAGCGGATTTCCCAGGCGCGGAAGATATTGCGTGAGGAGTTGAGGGGATATTTTGTTGGGGAGGAAACTGATTCAGAGATAGCAGTTGAGGTAGACGGGGAGACACCGGGACAAGGGGACAATGAGAGAATGGATAAGTTGCCGGTGAATGAAACTCAATATGATACAGTAACAGAGGAAATGAGCACCGCAGCAACAGTGGAATATCCGGAGTCTGTTGTGGAAAAAGAAGAAAGTTCTGCTGAGATCCGAAAAGCGATCGCTGAGTTACCGGAAAAGTTCTGGGAGAGGTTTATTGGTCATTTTGATCGAGAGCTTACTTATTCCCAAACAGTAACTTAAAATAGACCGCGATCGCCAATCTTGCAGTATAATTGCATATCTTGTAGGTTGAGTAGCGATCGCCAGGAAAAAATATCCCTAACTCAAAAATTTCAGGATTGGTCTTCGAGATCCGTCTTATATATAGAAGCTAATAACCTCTCTTGTCGTATGATCGCACAGCTAAAATTAGGGAATAAGTAGGTTAGGTTACGTTATCGCTAACCTAACGCCGAATCATATGTAGGGTGCTGTTAGCGATCGCGTAACGCACCATCCCTTAGATTATCAAGTACTGATGTACTATGAAAGATCGTAATGCACTATCAGCAGACTCTACAGACAACATATAGGTTTTTATATGAGTTTTTATATGAGTTTTTATATGAGTTTTATGAGATCCACCTGCTCAAAGTCAAGCTAAGATAGCAACCTAATTAATCAGGATGTGGCAAGTGTTCAGCCTTAAAGCCAGAATCTCCAGCTTGCTGGTGGATGATATCTACCCTGTGATTCTAGATTAATACATCCCAAGCTATAGAAAATGCTAACTCTCATAGTCAATAATACCAGTGCTAGTACCATTACTACTGGTACAGATCCCGATGTACCCTGTAATCCTGTGGTAACAAGAGAATTACTTTTATTATCTAAAACAGGTAAAATCAAAAATGGTGCAGGCAAGAACAAAGAGGATGTTTTAGGCTTTGAGTACTTGGTTCATGATGACAATAGCCAATGCTGTGAGTATTATCTTGCCAATTCAACCCTAGTGGGCATAAAAAAAACAGAACCTGTACCATGTCCTTGCGGTATCAAAGCCATCAAAGATTACAAAATTACCTACGCAGAGGCCATCGAGATCTTCCATTCTCTAAATTTTGGGGATACTTTCACCGGCATTAGACTGTCTTGGCCATTAAATCTAGAAACGAGTGAACCTACATGGCATATTGATACTACTTTAGGTCATACTTTGATTATTGGTGCTAATTCCGGTAAGCCAATCTGTATTTCTCGATACTATCACAGAGAGCTTGACCGAAAGTTAGCTTAATTTATTAAGTAGACTCAATTCTAAATTCTAAATTCTAAATTCTCTCAACCCTTACAAGGAGCTCCCAAAATTACAGACATTCAACAAATTCAGCATTAGAGACTCGATGGAACTCCTAAACTAAACTAAGCGATCGCATCTTTTGTTATGGTTAATCCCAGAGAAGATGCGATCGCTCGTCATATTGTTTATGACTTCTTTTTGGACTGAAGTCCTACTACTGCTTATTACTCATTACTCATTACTCATTACTCATTACTTATTACTCTTCTGGCATAATCGCCCCCTCCAAATTCACCTCACTCCAATCTGCCTGATGCCAATCCACTCCCGTCAAATCAGCGCCACTCAAATCCGCACCACTCAATTTTGCTCCCATTAACTGAGCATGGTTCAAGTCAGCATTACCTAACTTGGCTCGACTTAAATCTGCACCCTTTAACTGCACTTCCTGCAAAATTGCTCCTACCAACTTCGCCTTGTGCAAACTAGCGTTACTCAAATCAGCGCCAGTTAAATCTGCAATCACTAACTTTGCTCCATCTAGTTGAGCATTTCTCAAATCTGCATTCCGGAGAATTGCACCAATTAAATTCGCATTGCGCAAATCTGCTCCTGCTAACTGCGCACCGGCTAAATCGGCATTCTGAAAATTTCTCCCTCCAGTGTCATAGCGCTTCAATAGTTCACTAGTATCGGTTACACCAATTTCCCGTTGGGGTGGCCGTCGAAAGGTAAAGGTGAAACTATCTCCACTGCGGATTACTCGCCACATCTCCTCATATAAAGGATAAGCTCCTATGCCACTCAACTTCAACCAACCCTTGGCTCTAGTTAAGGCGACAAATAATTGGTTTCGTAACTGGAGATTACTGGCATCTTTAGCCACATTATCTAAACCGACGACATACACCATCTCCGCTTCATTACCTTTAGCGCGGTGGATGCGAGATACGGTAACACCTCCTTCACACCAAAACCGATTAGGGTCTCTTTCTTCTTTTTCTGGTTGGAGGATATTGCAATCTAGGGCACTGGGGATATATATGTCAAGACCTTGGGAAATTAAAAACTCCGCCACCGCAGTTTCTAGTTGCATTGCCTCGAAACCATTACCTAAGACGATTACCAGAATCTCTCGACTCGGCTTGAGTGCATCATAGCGGAGATTGTAGATAATATTTTGGGCTAAAGCTGTTAATTCTGACTGGCGATCGCGATAAGCGGTAAACTCAAGAACAGGATGCTTCCATAATTTGGGGACAAGATTGGGAGAATTTTCTGGGGGTCGTTTCAGGGTAATCTGTTGACCAGGGATAAATTCCATGGGCAATCGAGTCTGTTGGTTGCCGCTGATGACTTGATAACCAATTGCCTGCCAATCTTCTGCACGGATAATCCCCGTCAACATACCACTCCGCCGCAGTAAACCCATGCCAATACCGTGGGCTGCTGTTAAAATTGGGCCAGGTGTACGGTAGCACCGGTGCATGATTTCACTTTTTCTAATGCCTCCACTGTAGTACCCTGTTACCAGATGTCCTAACTCTTCCCCAAATAACTCACTGGCATTGGGAATATTCAGGCTTTCCAAACTTTGAGCCTCATCATAAGCCCAAATTAAGCGTCTTTGTTCTGGTTGACTAGAACTAACAGCTCTTAAGGCTTGATATGCTAACCAGTAGAAAGGCTGCTTACCTTCAAACTTGAGATGGTTATCGACAATCAGGTCTTGCCCTTCATCAATCAAGATCGCATGGTACAGTTGAGGTATTGTTGCCTCTTTGAGTAACTGAATGCAGACTTCTGCTAAGGCTTCATGGGGTTGCTTGCTTTGGGTATCATTAACATTTAAGCGCTTCACACCTACCGCACGGCAAATGGTACTGTAAAGTCCAGGTTGGGATTTCGCACCCCAAGCATGAAGGGGGCGCAATTTGGTCTGCTTTGGCTCATACCCCACTTCCCCACCACTGAAGCGACGCAACCATTTATCCAATTGCTTAATGATTTGGTGGTATAAGCTACGACTGAAAAAGACTAAAGCAATATCCCAGTCTGGGTGCTTCAGGTGCATATGGGCTGCTTTCTGACACAGTAGTACGGTTTTCCCCGAACCAGCAATACCTCGAATTCGCTGAGGCCCTGGAGGAATTTCTTTGCCAATATGTTCTTGTTGTAAGTCAAATTCTGAGAGGTGTTGCCTTACTTGCACTAAGACACTACCACGGGTTTGCTGATTTTGTGGGATAATGGCATTAACTGAACGCTGGTGGCGGAAAACTGGAGTGCCACTAATAACGGCTTGTAGCAGTTTCCACTGCTCACCATTCAGGTGGCAGCCTTTAATAATAGGAGTAGTTGTCTCAATTAGCTTGAGTAGAGAACCATTCAATGGTCGTTGACTTATTACCTTGGGTTGACCCTGAATTTGGTCTCGAAAAATAATTGGGGGACAGCTAGGAAGTTGGTAGAAACCTTGTTGATACCATTGTTCCTCGGTAATTAAAGGTAGACAAACTAGGGCACGACCATGTACTCTACGACGTAGAGAAGGTTCGCGATCGCAATACCCCAGTAAAGCAAATAGCTGATGTTCTGCTTGTTGGTAGGGGTTGCTGCTGGTAGTGTAGAAGTTTTGGAACTCCCAACTATGACCAGTAATTGCCAGAATCTGGTCAATGGTAACAGCTTTGATTTCAATGACAATCAAACCTAGTTGAGCATCTGCTATCAGGATATCAGGCTCTTTGCGGTACTTACCCACTTTCGAGAAAATCGGATAGCGCCAGTAACCCAGACATTCCCTAGGAGTAAAGGCACGGTTAACCGCCTCCCAAACCAACTGTTCCGCTGCTTCTCCACCTTTGCCGATGGGCTCAGTCGTAATAAATTTGCGGCTTTGATTGCTCATTACTCCTTGGTTATTCGTTATTTGTTATTTGTTATAGCAGTCGCCAGGATGGTTAAGACATTCTCATGAACAAGGGGCTTAAGCCCCTTGTCCTAATCACCTTGGCAGTTGCTATATTTGTTATTTGATTTCTTGACAAACAACTAATATCAAGTTCAGTTGAATACTTACACTTCGGTGGCAATGAGGCAGGAGGCAGGAGGCAGGAGGCAGGAGGGAAGAAAGAAAGTTGCAAGGGAGAAGGGAACTATAACTGTTTATCCGAACTTGATATAACAACCAAAACAAATAACACAAAATCCCTGTGCTTTAGCCGGGGGATAACTTAACGGCTAAGGTTTGATTTAAACGACTCCTCTTTTTGCGCCGCTTCCCAGATAACCCCTCTCAACCACTTTCCTCTCTCTTCCACCGGAAGTGCCTTAAGCCAGAGTGTAACACTCTCTGGTAGCTTGACACAGACTGGAGTTTTGGATAGCTTTTCCCCTGGGGGAAGTTCTTCCCCGATTAACTTATATTGGTACTTCTTAAATTCTTTGGTCTGTTTTGGCTTAGGATTGGGCATTTCAGGTATCTTACTCTTCCCTTTTTATGTTAACCCGGTATATCGTAATTAGATTAAATCTAAAATCTAAAATCTAAAATCTAAAATCTAAAATTGGTTTGTATAGTAAGATTTTGGTTAAGTAGAAATATTCCGGAACCGCATTAAAACGCAGTATCAATATCTACGGAGAATCAGCCAATGAACGAACAAGTAGATCCCAAAGACAGTACAGTAGGTCAGACTCAAGCTGAATCAACTCCGATAGAACCGGAAGTTGAACCTGTAACCAGGGTCAGTGTGGAAGAATTTAAAATTAGCGGCGATAATCTGATTGCCAAGGTTAAAGAACTGATTGACCAAGGTAACCTGCGTCGCATTATTATCAAAAATAAAGAGGGACAGATCTTACTGGAGATTCCTCTAACGGTAGGAGTCGTAGGTGGCTTATTTGGTGTCACTGTATTCCCCTTCATTGCTGCCCTCGCAGCAATTGGAGCATTAGTGGTTCAGTTGACGATAGTGGTTGAAAAGAAGGATTAAGTAGCAATTGAATGTAGGGGCGCACCGATGTGCATTGGTGTCAACTTAAGCTGGGGATAGCTTAACGACTAGCTTCCACACCCACCCAGAACTCAAGTTCTGGGCTAATAGCTCAAGTCCACTCAAGTGGACTGAAGATTTTAGGGAAAATTGAGTCATCTTTAGATGACTTGAGCTATTAGCCTTGGATTTGAAGATACTGTTGGCGAATTGATGTGGGGTTTGACCCCTCCCCAAACCCCTCTCCTCTTAGGGGAGGGGCTTTCCGGCTCCCCCTTCCCTTGCAGGGAAGGGGGTTGGGGGGTTAGGTCAACAATTGTTGGACAAAGCGCGAAAAGTCTTGAAAAATCAGTAATTGAGCGCGGTGAGGGGTAAGACCCTCTCTTCGTTCGCCAACAGTATCTTTGAATCCAAGGTGGGTTAGGTCATCAACTAGCCAGCTATATCTAAGCTTAAGTTGACACCAATGACAGATGTACCCCCTCTGTGTAACTACCCCTCCCCAACACTCCCCTTTTCAAGGGGGGACTAAGGGGTAATTCTATTAAAAACTTGTTTGCAACTTATCCAGAGTCGCTAGTACTTCCATACTATGAATTACGGGTTGCACACCGAGAAATGTCTGCCGTAAGATACCGTCTGGATCAATAATATAAGTATGACGTAGAGAAAAGAATCTCATCCAAGAACCATAAGCCTTGCTCACTTTGCCATTTGTATCAGCTAAAAGAGGAAATTTCAGTCCCTCTGAATCACAAAATTCGGCATGAGAATCTACATCATCAACACTAACCCCCAAAATCTGCGCATTTCTGTCTTGGTATTGGGGCAAGTCTTGCTGAAAGCGTTGAGCTTCTATGGTACAACCGGAGGTGAAGTCTTTGGGATAGAAGTAAAGCACTACCCACTTACCTCGATAATCCCCCAGGGAAATCTCACCATCGCCAGTATTGGTAGGCAAGGTAAACTCCGGGGCAGGTTCATTAATGGGAGGTTGTTTACCACCTAGGGCATTGGCATCAGGGGCAAAATTTAGCCAACTGACGAAGGCGAGACAACTAGCGAAGAGAATGCTGAAGAAAGTGCGGCGGGAAATCATAAGTGAGAATTGTAAACTTTGTACTTTACATAAGTTTACAATCTTTTAATCGAGGAATGGGGAATGCGATCAACGACTTGCCCATATCTCGGCTTGTTTCCGAAAAGGTTTCAGCCTTAGAGTATAGCGCAATTCAAAATTCAAAATTCAAAATTCAAAATTTGCCGGACTCCGTCCCGCTGCGCTAACGCTTTGCTGCTACGCACCATGCTTTGCAAATGCTCACCATGCTACGCTTTCCAAAATTCAAAAATGGGCCATGAGTAGGTTTCAGGCTTTATTAATTTCCTAACCATAGCGCGTAGCGCTATAAGAATCGGTACAATTGCTACTAGACCCAGATTGGTCAAAATTCCATGTCGTTCAACAACCCACCTTCAAGTCTTTGGGTAAGATGGCTCTTTGTTGCATCTGCAAGCTTTATCCTGTTTGGTCTATTCTTAGTAGTTGCTCCCACTATAGCTCGCCAAGGCTTCTCCCTTCTTATCTATTCCTCGCCATCAAGACTCAATACCTTTGGCACTGAGCAGATTCGATATGTCTCCTTAGCACATGCTGTCATTGGAGGTATCATGGTTGGATGGGGTGCTGCCTTGCTACTCATCACTCGTGAACTCGTTGCTAAAGGTAACCGCCTAGGCTGGCAGCTACTTGCTATATCCCTCGGTTCATGGTTCATCCCAGATACCACCTACTCTTTGTTGTCTGGATACTGGCAAAACGCTGTTCTCAACCTTGTTTTTCTCTCTATATTTGCAGTACCTCTTTGGGCTATACACAAACACTTTTACAGTAATGTCTAATATCAAGTTTGGTTGAATACTTATCATTCAGGCTGACCGAGAGACGCGGGGACGTGGGGACGCGGAGAATTTTTACCGTAAGCGATTAGACGGACATGGTGCATTGGTGTCAAAACAATTCAAAATTCAAAATTATCAATTCAAAATTGAAGACAATTAGTGGGGGCTTGTACCCACCACTAATTGAAGACCACCAAATCAAAGATTTTGGTGGGGGCTTGTACCCAGAATTAATCAATTCAAAATTATCTTTTCCTACATTTTGAATTTTGCATTTTGAATTTTGAATTCAAAAAATGCTCAACTTAAGCTACAACCATTGCCGATTGAGGCTTTAGAGACGTTCTACTTCAATTGAGTGGGTAGCGTTACCCTACCTGATTAACAGTCAAAAGAGCCAGCGACAGCAGCATTCTCTTGCTCCTCTGCTCCCCATACTTCGAGCGTTTTCAGCTTAAGTTGACACCAATGTCACCCCTACAGCCAATGATCGACTTTTTGTATCGCATTTCCGATTAAGAAATACCAACATTGCTGATATCTCCAGCTGCATTAATATTAATGTTAGTACTCCCACCACTAAGATTCATCTGACTTTGGTTGCCTTCCACACTGACATTACTAATCTGACTAATCCTTTCCTGGGCTTCTGCTTTAACTTCATCCCATCCCTGTTGAGGCATACCCTTACCTCCGTGGAGTAATGCAACCGGAAAATCTTCTGTGGCAAAGTCAAAGAAAGGAGTTTGCTCAGCTTGACATAGTTGCTTGGCACTTTCGGGAACAGTTTTTCCTACATAGTTCATCAAATTAGAAACCGTCACCACCTGATCTCCTGGTTGATTAGCTGCACCTTGTAAGGCTTCCAGGAAATGGAAGGTGTAGATGCTCATCTTACCATCAGGGCGAATCCAAGATTGTTGTTCTCCTGTAGATGAAGTAAATACGGCTCTTCCTGTACCTTGTTTGAGTTTGTCGATTAATTCTTTGGGTAAGGCAGTGGGGAGAAAATTATTGGGTAATCGTAGAGACGTTGCATGCAACGTCTCTACAGGTGTATTTTTCGCCGTAGCCATACCCGCAGCATGACAACTATCGATAATTACCAGTAATCTTTGGGCTGGAATTTGTCGCAGTGCCTCTGTAAATGTGTCGGCTGGTAAAGCGGAGTTGGGAATATCAAAAGGTTCGACATCGTGGGGAATTAGGTAGTATTTTCCGGTAGCATTGTCTAACCAACCATGACCGGAATAGTAAACAAAGACGGTAGCTTCTGAATCGGCAGCAGCTTGTTGTTGAAGCCAGTTTAAGTTAGATAATATCGATTCTTTGGTTGCGATCGCATCGTTGAGTAGACGTAGATGTTGTTCATCATCGACGTAGCCACATAAATTAGAGTCTGTGAGGAGAGATTTGAGGGCTAGAGTATCTTTAACTGTAACAGGAAGTGACCATTGAGGGTAGGCTGACTCACCGACACCAATGAGCAAGGCATAGTTGTGGGAGAGAGTTTTGGGCATGGTAAGTCTAGAAGTCGGCCTATAATATTGACAGCTTTGTTGGATGGTTTGCAGCGCTGTGAGAACTTGCTTGAGAGTAGCTCCACTATTTACTGTAACAAAGTTATGATCTTGCAGTTTTTTAATTAGTTGATGAATAGCAGTATCTGAGCCAATTTTTCCTAGAGCATATGCTGCACTCCCACGCACCACAGAGTTGAAATCTTCTAGAGTATTAATTAAAGCAGTAACCGCAGCATCCGAGCCAATTTTTCCTAAAGCATATGCCGCACTCACACGCACTTCATAGTTGAAGTCTTTTAGAGCATTAATTAGAGCAGGAACCGCAGTAAACGCAGCATCTGATCTAATTTTTCCTAGAGCATATGCTGCACTCACACGTATCTCATAGTTGAAGTCTTTTAGAGTATTAATTAGAGCAGGAACCGCAATATCGGAATCAATTTTCTCCAAAGCATTTACTGTACTCAAACGAACCTTATATTCGGAGTCTTCTAAGGCATTAATTAGGGCAGGAACCGCAGTATTTGAACCAATTTTTCCTAAAGCATTTGCTGCACTCAAACGAACCTTATATTCGGAGTCTTCTAAGGCATTAATTAGGGCAGGAACCGCAGTATTTGAACCAATTTTTCCTAAAGCGTCTGCCGTTATCTCACGCATCTCATAATCGAAGTCTTCTAGGGCATTCATTAGAGCAGTCACTGCAATATTTGAGCCAATTTTTCCTAAGGTTTTTGCCGCCATCTCACGCACTTCATCGTCAGAGTCTTCTAGGGCATAAATTAGAGCATTAACTGCAATATCTGAACCATTTTTTCCTAGAGCCTCTGTTGCTTTGAGACGTACATTATAATCGGAGTATTTTAGGCAATTAATTAGAGCAAGAACCGCAACATCAGAATCAATTTTGCCTAGAAGCTCTACCGACTTTATACGTACCTCATAGTCGGAGTGTTTTAGGCAATTAATTAGGGCAGGAACCGCAACATCAGAATCAATTTTGCCTAGAAGCTCTACCGATTTTATCCGGACACAGTCTCCGGAGTGTTCTAAGGCATTAGTTAGAACAGGAATAGCAGCGATAGAACCAATTTTTCCTAGAGCAAATGCTGCATTCAAACGTACATAAGAGTAGGATTCTTTTAGAGCATTAATTAGAGCAGGAATAGCAGCGATAGAACCAATTTCACCTAGGACTTCAGCTGCATTACCACGTACCTCATAGTTAGAGTGTTCTAAGGCATGAATTAGAGAGGTAACGGCAACATCAGAACCAATTTTTCCTAAAGCATCTGCTGCACTCCGACGCACCTCATAGTTAGAGTGATCTAAGACTTTAATTAAAGCAGTAACAGCAACATCAGAACCAATTTTTCTTAAAGCATCTACCGCACTCCAACGCACCTGATAGTTGAAGTCTTCTAGGAGTTTAATTAAGGCAGTGACAGCAGCATCTGAGCCAATTTCACCTAAAGCATATGCTGTACTCCTACGAACCTCATAGCTGGAGTCTCCTAGAAGTTTAATTAAGGCACTAACAGCAACATCAGAACCAATTTTTCCTAAAGCATATGCTGTACTCCTACGCACCTCATAGTTTGAGTCTTCTAGGACTTCAATTAAGGCAGTAACAGCAGCATCTGAGCCAATTTTTCCTAAAGCATCTACCGCACTCCAACGCACCTCATAGTTTGAGTCTTCCAGGACTTCAATTAAGGCACTAACAGCAGTATCTGAGCCAATTTCACCTAAAGCATATGCTGTACTCCTACGCACCTCATCATAGTTCGAGTCTCCCAGGACTTTAATTAAGGCACTAACAGCAGTATCTGAGCCAATTTCACCTAAAGCATATGCTGTACTCCTACGCACCTCATCGTAGTTCGAGTCTCCCAGGACTTTAATTAAGGCACTAACAGCAGTATCTGAGCCAATTTCACCTAAAGCATATGCTGTACTCCTACGCACCTCATCATAGTTCGAGTCTACTAGGACTTCAATTAAGGCACTAACAGCAGCATCTGAGTTAATTTCATTTAAAACATCTGTCGCACTTCGACGCACCTCATAGTTGGAGTCTTCTAGGGCTTTAATTATTGCAGGAACTATTTCATTTGACTTTGTTACCCTTGCTAAAATCACTTTAAGCAGCTGAGGCAGTTGTAACCCAAGCACCAAATCTACTGTTTGCTTCTGAAATTTACCTTTAACCTCTCCTGCCAACCTAGCACCTAAGAGCCAATCTACCTCCAATGCCAACTTCACCACCCGCACCGCCTGCTGCTCATCCTCCAGCAACTCCATCATTAGTGCTAAAGGCTCAGTCCATTTGAGATAATTCAAATAATCCCACTTCAACTGTTGATCAGAAAGACTTGCCAATCGCTGCAACAATTGCTCTGCCGTATAATACTCCAGAAGCAACTGATGGCAAAACCCAATTTGATTACTACCTGGATCAACTCTAATTAGATGATAGTCTAGTAAATCTTGCAACCAGTAACGAGCATCATCATCTGGAGAAGCTACCTTACCTCGCAAAAATTCCGTTAGTTTTACCTTAGCTTCCTGCCGGGGAATGGCAACCATTAGTTCCGTCTTGGATTTTCCCTGAGTCATTACCCAAGCTAAATGTTGCAATAAATCCTGCCACCAATCCCGTGATTCTCTATAAGTGCAGACACCTTGCTTCAGCTGATAGTCATAAATCTCGGTAAAGCGGCGAAATACCGAACCCAAATTAGCAGGTATTTGGTTAGAGTTGTTAGCAAATACAGAGCAAAGCATCCACAACAACAGGGGTGTTTCCCCAAACTCTCGCAAGCGACTACCCAACTGCTTAAGCATCTGCTCACCCTGTTGTGGCAAGTAAGCACAGACAAACCGCCGCATCTGAGCTTCCGTCAGGGGTTGCATCTCCAGTTTCTTGGTAATATTCAGGTCTCCCCCTACCCCCAAATCCCTTGTGGTGAATACCATTGGTGCATTGGGGTAGTCTTGACGAAACACCCTTACCTGCTGTCTAGCCTCTTCCGAAGGCAATTCATTAAATCCATCCAACAGCAGTAACAATCTTCCCTGACGCAGCCACTGTTTCAATATCTCCTCATCCACATCCAAATCTGGCTGATGTTTAAGTAGAAATGCCTTTACCCTCTCCAAAACCGAATGCTGATAATACCGCAACTCCACCAACACCGGAATCCTAAAAACATCCCCATCTCCCCATCTCCCAATCTCCGCGTCTCTTCCTCTTCCAATCTCCGCGTCTCTTCCTCTTCCAATCTCCGCGTCTCCGCGTCTCCGTGTCTCCGTGTCTCTTCCTCTCTCCGCTTCCTCTAATAACAACCGTACCAAAGCCGTCGATTTCCCGGAACCAGGACGACCTACTAACAAGACATGATTAGGAGCATATTTGCGCAATCCTTCAACAACCGCCAACCGCTCGATTTTCTCCTTTCCGTCTTCCCTCTCTTCCTGCTGTTGCTCAACCGTCTGCACCATCAAATCTAACAGTGGGGGGCATTGTTTCTGCTTATCCCGTTGTTTCCCCACCACATCCGTGAGGGTGTAAAATTCCCACCATTGGGCGTATTCCTGGCAAATTGAATCAAGATAGGGATGTAACTGGTTATCGTACACCTGTGCCTATTGTCGATAATTCGGGTTTTATGGGGGAGATTCGGAAGGCGATCGCTATTCTATCCTAAATACCAAACCAGACACCAGACTATCAATCCAATCACAATTTAAACGATTTTAGTAGTGGGAGCATCTTGCTCCCTAGAATTGCATCTTGCTCCCTAGAATTACACCCTAGCTTGATTAACCTACCTCCGATAATAAGGTAGTGCGATCGCTATTTTCTTTAGCTAACGGTGGTAGTAACCCATAAATGCTGATAGCTGCCACCTTTCTCGAAAAAAAGGTAATATCTTATCTCGCTCAGGCAAAAATCGATTGTTTTTTAGCAGCTGCTGAAATTCAGAAACCTGCTCCCTACAGAGATTTGGATCGAAAGCAATCTGGGAAAACTTCTTCATAGAACTACAGGCTGCTGTATTTTTTTATCTTTTCCGAAGTAGTAATCGACCATTTCCCGATTAAATATATCTAAGATCTCGATTTCATTGCCTGCTTTAATCCCAAAAATTAAACCAAATGAGGGAGTGGCATAGAGGCGATAAAGCTGTTCCTCAGTTTCAAGCCGCTTCATTTCCTTTATAAGGGGTTTGTCCGGAGAAAAGCTCTCTAGAGAATGAATGACTTGCATAACGGCTTCTCTTTCAGATTCTGATAAAGTATCCAGACCAAAAAAGACTCGACGATGGAGTTTTACGGTATTGACATTGGCATTCATAATTTAAACGATTTCAGTGGGAGCATCTTGCTCCCTAAAATTATATCCTAGCTTAATTAGCCGAATTACACTGCAATGATCAATCTGCGATTGCCTTCGGCACCAGCATAAGCGATCGCTAATGGATTTATCATGTTAAGGGTAAACATGGAACTGGCATCCTGCAATGATTCAGTCAACCCTGGCAATTCTTGGTGCTGGTGCTTGGGGAACAGCTCTAGCATCCTTAGCAAGGTACAATGGTCATCAGGTACGCTTGTGGTCTCGTAGTAGTTCCCAAACCCTAGAAGAAGTGCTGATGGAAGTTGAGGTAATCGTCTCAGCCATTTCCATGAGAGGGGTTGCCCCTACTGCTGCCAAAATGCAAGGAATTGAGTTACCTGCCAACGTGGTGATGGTGACAGCAACCAAGGGGTTAGACACCAACACAACTCACACCCCCTCTCAAATTTGGCAAGCTACATTTCCCAAGCATCCAATTGTAGTACTCTCTGGCCCAAATCTCTCGAAAGAAATTGAACAGGGACTACCCGCTGCCACGGTAGTTGCCAGTACTAACCTCAAAGCAGCAGAACTAGTGCAACAGATATTTGCTTCTGAGCGCTTCCGAGTTTACACCAGTACCGACCCCATTGGTACTGAGTTAGGGGGAACCTTGAAAAATATCATTGCGATCGCAGCTGGAGTTTGTGATGGTCTTAAACTGGGTACTAATGCTAAATCTGCTCTAGTTACTCGTGCTTTAACAGAAATTATTCGTGTTGGCACTCACCTTGGTGCTCAAACAGAAACTTTCTTCGGCTTGTCTGGTTTGGGAGATATGTTAGCCACTTGCAACAGTCCCCTCAGCCGCAATTATCAGGTTGGTTACAATTTAGCACAAGGGAAATCTTTGGAGGAAATTCTTCGGGAATTAAAGGGTACAGCTGAAGGAGTTAATACTACTAATGTGCTAATTGATTTGGCAAATCGGGAACAAATTCCAGTACCAATTGCTTGGCAGGTTTATCGTCTACTCAATAATAAGATAACTCCATTAGAGGCAGTGGAAGCTTTAATGGAAAGAGATTTAAAGTTAGAATTTGGTGATTTGTTCTAATATATAGCACTTCTCATGCTTGTGAGGTACATCAGTTATTATTTTTTGGGAATGGGGAATGGGAAATGTACCTCACGGATGCGAGAACTGCTGTAAATTTGTTTTAGCTTAAAGCATTGTTTAGGAAATCCCTAAAACCTAAAACCTAAAACCTACCACCTACCACCTACCACCTAACACCTAAATTATGGACTACTATACCTTATATTAGTATCCAGTAAACATTGTTTCATAGCTCACGGATACGCTCTAAGTCCATTGCGCGGTTTGCTTCAATATTGCCAATAATTTCATCTATCAGTTCAGGGGTATCAGATGCCATTCCCGCAAAGTCCATGAAATCAACAGGCGAGCGTTTTGCTTTGAGAAAACGCAGGAAGTTAAGCACTTCTTTAATCACAGGTGACGGAACAGTTTCCAGTTCTTTGAGCAGTTCTTGTTTTGGTGTCATGGCGATCAACGCAAGCTGGTGCTGGAGGCAATCGCTCCATAGGTTGCTTTCTATTATGCGGAATATAGGTTAAATCTGCTTAAGATAGTAATCAAACTTTTCCTGTAATTGTTCAACGGTTAACTTCTGAGTCCAGTATTCTACCAAGGCATGACCAAATGCCCAAGCGTTGCGCTCTGGTGAAGCAGAGTTTTCCATTAGTAAAGGCCAGAAGGAAAGTAGGTCAAAATTGAGGGTGTTAGAATCCTCTTGATTAAGGAGCGAAAATAGATCATAGGCCATCTGGAGTTTGCCAATAACTACAGGCAACTGTTCCACAGGAATTTGCTCTGCCAATAGATAAGCTAGGGTTGGTGCTCCGGTGGAGAGGGTAGAAATAAACTGGAGAACTGGACTTTTCAACAGTGCCGTCAGTCCTTGGGTAGTTGTCATCTGGAAGGTATAATGGTCAATAATTTTCGCCGCAGCAATAGTGCGGGCTTCCAAATTGCGTAAAAAGCGAGCAAGACGGAGTTGCTTGGCAGGGGCAATCGCTTCTACTAAAGTTAATGATAAGGCTTCTACTCCCCAGGAAGCTCGACCAGTTTGGAGGTCAGCAGTTACGATGGGCAAAGTCTGCTCACAAAATGCCTCAAGTAGCTCAGCCCGATACTCCGTTGCTCCCCGAATAGCCATTTCCTTAGGACGTTCCCCCCATTGCCAATTATAAGGAGGCTGCCACTCTCGGATCGGACGCAAACGATCTACCTGGGTAACGATCGCAATTGTCGGTAAGTCTGCAACTTCCGCCTTGAGGTCTTGGAGAAAGTCTACATCCATTTGTAAGGCTGGATCTAGAGCCGGGGTAACCAGCAGCAATAGATCCGCGTTGGTGGCATAATCTAGCACTAGCTCCCGAAGAGCCCCACGGTTAACTTGTTCGTAACCCGGAGTATCCCAAAGCGTTAACATTTCCCCAGTTGAGTTTTGCCAGTGGTAATTCTGAATCTGATCAGTACTGGGCAAAACATCCACAGCGGATAGATCTGCTTCAAACAGAGTGTTGATCAGGCTGCTTTTTCCTGAGCCAGTTCTCCCTACTAGTAAAATATTGACAGGTTTTTGTTCAACTACTTCCGGAGGTTGAGCTTGAGCCAGGATATCTCGGAGGGTTTGGGTTTTTGCTGTGGGTAGAGTTGGGGTAGCAACAGAAAATTCTGAAGTAGGTATTGGGCTATCTCCGTAGAGAGCAACTGCCTGCTGACAGAGATTCCTGAGAGCCACTTCCCGAAACAGCTGGCTCAAATTCACTAGCAGTTGTTCCGTTGCCTGCTGACTAGAACCCCTACTCATGGCTTTTGCCGCTGCTGCTGCGGGATTCAATAACCACTGAGCCCAATTCCAGACTCTCAAAAGTTTGCGAGCAGAGGGCTCCAGCTTACGGTAGACTTCATAACCTTGGTAAGCTTGTCCTACAGTAACCTGACTAAGAGCCGGGGATAACTTTTGCATCCACAAATCCAGCTCATCCACTGTCCCTCGCAGCAACCCATAAGCCTCCGGCAGATAGATGTTCAGCAGGGGATATTTGACTTCCGGATGGTAAACTTGTGCGATCGCAACAATAAGCTCTTGGCATCTTACCCAAAAAATTTGCCAGTCTTCCCAGATGGGTGGATCCTGCTGCGCTGCTTTCAGGGTTTCTTGGAGTACTGCTTCTATCTGATTTGCGGTATCGCTACCCTCTGATAAGCTGGTTCTCTTGCCTACGGTGGATTCGATTTCTTCACCGACTTGAGCCATAACAGCTTCCATCTGTTGGATAGTAGGTTTAGTCCATTTGACTAACAACCAACGCCAACCCAATAACAGGAAGATAAATAACCCCCAAATCCAACTAATACCCCAGGCGTGGATTTGCGCACCTGCTGCAATCAATAAAAAACCGACGATGATTGCAATGGGAAGGGTTAATACCAACCACTGCCAAAGTTTTAATCGCATAATGCCTGCTGGGACTTATAGTTATCTATTATCAGTCAGAAGTCGAAGCTGTGCGGTTTTTCCAATTTTGAATTGAGATTTGGATCGCTAAAGCCACCAAACCAACAGTAGCAATACCGAAGACGAAGGTGGCCAAACTACTCACCCCTACAACTAAAGTACGTACTGCGATCGCAATATTGATTGCTGTTGGATTACTAGAAGCAATTGGTTTAGCAGCATAGGTTTGAGCAATAGAGGAGGTTAGGGAGTAAGCAGCAAAGGCTAATCCTCCAGAAATCATTGCTCCAGTTAAGCAGCGCCAGGAACTTAGTGATTTTTGGCTATTTTCCTCAGTTTGGGAATCTTGGTTAGGAGTGGGAGGTAGATCAGTCATCTGTAGGTAGGTATTAAAAAAAAGTAACAAGTAATAAAGTGATCTCCAGGAAAAAATGCACCTATCGTAGGGTGTGTTAGCTAAGCGTAACGCACTGCGTCACGAGTACAATTATTTTCACGCAATCGCCTAAGTAACAGAGTAAAAATACCACGTCGAAAAAGAAGGTGAGAAACAACTCCGCTTCCCTTGGAACCTAGCCTTCGGCAACGGCTTCGCCGAACTGCCTTCCGGATATCATAATTAATCAAAAATAATCCTTTAGAAATATGGAAAAAATTTCCGTCAATGATTAGAATTTACCGTAACTTCATTAATTTTCAATAACAAATATTAATTAAAGTCAAAATATTATGACTTTTTTAGCTAGACTTAGTAATTATTGGAATATGCAAATAAATTTTTTGAAAAATGATAATGAGCGAACTTTTTAATTCTCTTCCTGGCAATTGCCCTGAAAGTTTTCTTTGCTACTATTCAAACCAGAGTAGCAGAATCCAAATAATTCGGATTTCCAATATTCCCAGTTTTTATTTAGAAAGAGTGGTTTTTCCTGGTCAGAGACTATTATTTGAAGCAGTTGAACAGGCTAAACTAGAGGTACATACTAGTGATAAAATTACCACAATTATTACTGATGTTATTCCTTGCGAACAGCTCAGTTGCAACAACAATAATAGAAAAACTGTAGCAAAAGTGCCCTGTTTAACTATGGTCTAGTTATTAGAGAATCTGAGTAAAGTAGCAATAATTCTTAATCAAGAAGGTAAGAGCCTCTAAGGTAGAGGTTAAGCTCATTTCATAAAAAGCAAAGCGGCTCTGTCATTGGTCATTGGTCATTAGTCATTGGTGACAAATTGAAGGGTGGCGCATTTTGTCAACTCCCATACATGGCGTTTGGGCGCTAAAAAACCCTATATAATGACAAACAACGGACAAGCAACGGATATAAAACGGACTAACAACGAACAACAAATGACCAATGACCAATTGCCAGTTCACTCTCCAAAACACCAAAAAAATAACAACAGCGTAACCACCAGTATTAAAGAGATTAGGTGCTGTAAGTAATTAAAGATATCTATCGTCAACAATACGAGAGCTTCTGAAAACAGCCAATTACTCACTAGTGCTAGTAAGATTAAGATAATAAACGGCACAGTACCTCCACAAAAGTCATTACCTAATGAACAGAGGGTGTGGCAGATTAAATACTGCCACCTCACCTCCTCTCAGATTGCCCAAATCAAGTTAAGGTTACAAGTAAACGGCCTTTTAGAATTGAGAATTGAGAACTCCGCAAGTGGTACTAGGAGGAGATGCATCATGCAGCGGTTATCTGTAATTGGTATCATTACTTTGATGGTCACCTTAAACACCATACCTGCCTTATCCCAAGAGGAAAATAAAGAAGCGAATTTTGATAGTTTGAGCTTATCACCTGGTTTTAGCCAAAATCCTACTTCAGAAGGAGGGCAAGTAGGAGGCTATACTAATGGCTCTTTTCCCTTATCATCTAAAACTAATAGCGATCGCAACGGCAATCCCTGTATTGGTTATGGCGATACCACTCCTGACCACAAGCTAGTTTTAGAACAAGATTTCTCCAATCTTACTGTCAAAGTCAATAGCCAAGGACAAGGTACAACCCTCGTGATTCAAGGACCGGATAACCAAACCTTTCGTTGCGGTGATGGGATAGAGTCTACTAATGATGCAACTATCAAAGACCAAACCTGGAAAGCTGGCACTTACTGGATTTGGGTCGGTACAGTTGATTCCGCCAAAATGCTCAATTACACCCTAACTGTGCGAGAGTAGCAAGGAAAAGATTAAGATAGTCAGAGATTGTACCTTACGTTGAGTAATTTACTTGTGCTATCTGCCCTAATTACAGACTTTCGTATTATCTTTGAGCGCGACCCTGCTGCTCGTAACTGGCTAGAAGTTTTGTTCTGCTACCCTGGTTTGCAGGCATTATTATTTCACCGTTTCTGTCACTGGCTACATATTTTGGGAATTCCCTTTATTCCCAGATTAATTTCCCAGTTTTCCCGCTTTGTTACTGGTATTGAAATACATCCTGGTGCGACTATTGGTAAAGGGGTTTTCATTGACCACGGTATGGGGGTAGTCATTGGAGAAACCGCCATTATTGGAGATTACAGCCTCATCTACCAAGGCGTCACCCTTGGTGGTACTGGTAAGGAAAGTGGCAAACGCCATCCTACCCTAGGAGAAAATGTTGTCGTTGGTGCTGGTGCTAAGGTTCTAGGCAACATCCATATTGGTAATAATGTTCGTATCGGGGCAGGCTCTGTTGTACTGCGGGATGTTCCTTCTGACTGTACAGTAGTGGGTATTCCTGGTAGAGTTATCTATCGTTCCGGTGTGCGAGTAAACCCCCTAGAGCATGGTTGTCTACCTGACTCTGAAGCCCAGGTTATTCGTACTTTAGTAGACAGGATAGAGTCTCTGGAGCAACAATTAAAAGAGTTATCCAGTAAACAATTGGCAATGGCTTCCTTGACTGATGCTTTATCTGTGGAATGTTCCACTTTTGAGGCAAAAACTACTGTAGGTCAAAATTGTCGCCTCCAAGATAAGGAAATTCGGCAGTTTTTAGATGGTTCTGGTATGTAGTAGTTCTCAATTCCCCATCCCCATTCGACCTTCTCCATTAACAGGTTGCAGGGAATTGTTCCACCCTTTCCGGTGTAGTTTCTCTTTCATTACCATTAACAATCCAGTTTTTAGGCTGAATTTCCTCATAAATCAATTTGCTTGCTGGGCTCAGCATAATGCGATCTCCATGCCGTAATAGCTTGCTTTGCCCCTCTCTTAGCCTACTCCCATTGATAGAACAACCGTTTCTGGAGTGACAATCTACAGCGTGCCACTTTCCTGCATCTAATTTCAACTCAAGATGGGAACGGGAGACATACTTATCATTAATCAGAAGAATTCCAGTATTACCAATTTGCCCTTTGGGATTACGTCCTACTAGATAATGATTTCTATATAAAAAGAATGAGCGGCTATAAGTACCTTGTGTTTCAATAAAAATGACAGCGTCTAAGCGGTTACCAAGACTAGCACCAAAGGAACTCTCAATCACTAAAAGTAAATCTTCCATCCCTTCGCTAAAGTTGTGGAAAAATATCCAGCTAGGCTCCCTTAGCACTGGGGGAATTCCTTCAGCGTGTTTGTATAATACGGGAATTAGCCGCTTGTTGTGCAGAAGAGCGTAGTTGAGCTCCATCTCACAATAGGGTGAAGCGATTGAATCAGGACTAATAATAAAAACAAAGTTGTGGCAAGTTTGAACACCTAATAGTATCTCCTGCGTCCACTTCGTTGTTGGTCTGATATCCTCCATTTCAAACCAAGTGTTTATTCCGGCTTTATTGAGGGCATCAACGATTCGGCGAACAAATTTGCTATCTTGGGGGCTGTAGCTAATAAATGTTTCGTTCATCTGCAAAGTCCATTTTTATCCAGCGAACTAAATTTATTTTAACTCTATCGATAACAATATTTCATATTACGCACCCCTCTAAAGATAGAATCTTCTTGAAAAAGTATTAGGCAATAGTGACAAGTTAAAAGGTAGTACATTTTGTCAACTCCCATATATGGCGCAGTGGTGCTAAAAAAACCTATATATGGAAATACCCCAGGGGTTAAGGAAAATTGTATTCTTCTTCCTCCGCTCCTCTGCTCCTCCGCTCCCTTGACAACGGCATTTTTACCTTAACTTGTCACCAATGGGTATTAGGTGTTAGGTGCATAATGTTGAATGGATAGCAGAGAACCTCACTATGGGCAAGGTACTGGGCGGATTTGGTTTACTGACAGGGGCAACTTACCCTTTGCGTGCACTGATGCTTTTCCAGCGCACGCCTCGTTTATGGGGCTACATGGTTATCCCCATTCTGGTCAATTTGATTGTGGGCATTGCCCTATATGCAGGGTTATTACTACCCGGTTGGCAAGGGGTTGAGAACCTGACAGTCCATCTCAATAATTGGTTTGACAGACTCATCGCTGACTTGCCAGCTTGGTTGAACTACTTAGAATTCTTGATCATTGGTTTAGGTTTTTTACTGCGCTTTCTGTTGATTGTGGGATTGCTGTTAGTAATTGGCTTTTTGCTGCTGCAATTTGGAACCTTGTTGGGTGCGCCTTGGTATGGTCAACTCTCAGAAAAGCTGGAGGAGTTACGTACTGGTCAAGTACAAATAGTTGAGGTAGGACTTGTTCAGGATATTGGCCGAGCAATCCTGTTTGAAGTGAAAAAACTGTTGCTACTTCTGGGAGTTGGACTGCCATTGTTGCTACTGAATTGGTTACCTGGAATCGGGACATTTGTAGCAACAGTTGGTGGTATTATCATCACAGCAACAATTACTTGTCTAGATTTTTTTGATGGTCCTTTGGAGCGCCGACGCCTAAGATTTCGGAAGAAATTAAAGATTGTCTTGAGTGCCTTCCCTGCTAGTGCTAGCTTTAGTTTGGTTTGTTTGGGGTTAATGAGTGTGCCGGTGCTGAATCTGTTGATTATTCCTTTGTGTGTCGCTTCTGGAACCCTCTTTGTTTGCGATCGCGTTTTGCCCAAGCTCAGCAAGAAAGCAAGGAGACACGAAGCAGGAGGTAAAGGGTAAGAATGTTTGTACAGTAAGCATTTAACAGCTAATACTTAACAGGTTTTTGCACAAATTTCCCCAAATAATTGGGTTATTAGCTCCTTTTTTCTAAGAAGGATTTTTGTGGTAAAATCAAATCTCGCCTTAAGGCGTATAGATCAAAACGAAGTAGGTCAAGCGGACAACTCCTGATCCGGAACCCTGGTAGTACAAATCCTAAATCTTGTATAAAAGTGGGAGTCGTAGTAAGAGCTTCGTTAAATCTCGTATCCAACACCGTCGGGCAGTCTATATATGCTTGGTTCGGGTAAAGTCGTGGGACTCCTGTTGAAGCAAAAATCCTCAACCATTAGGTAGAGGAGCGTCAAAGACAGCTTCCACAAGATGAAGTAACCTAGTTAAGACTAGAAAAAGCACTTTCGTTAACAAGCTAAGTAAATGATTGCAACTCCTACTAAACTAAAACACGAAGTTAAAGACCTTTCCCTTGCTCCCTTTGGTAAGCAGCGGATTGAATGGGCTGGACGGGAAATGCCTGTACTACGGCAAATTCAAGAACGTTTTGCTCAAGAAAAGCCCTTCGCCGGTATTCGTTTGGTGGCTTGTTGCCATGTGACCACAGAAACAGCTCATTTAGCGATCGCTCTGAAAAACGGTGGTGCTGATGCCGTTTTGATTGCTAGCAATCCTCTCTCCACTCAAGATGATGTAGCGGCTAGCTTGGTTGCCGATTACGATATTCCTGTCTTTGCGATCAAGGGAGAAGACAGCGATACCTATAACCGCCACGTTGAAATCGCTCTCGACCATCGCCCCAATATCATTATCGATGACGGCAGCGATGTTACCGCCAGCTTGGTCAAGGACAGACAAAGTCAGCTTAGCGAGATCATCGGTACAACCGAGGAAACCACCACCGGTATCGTCCGTCTGCTGGCTATGTTCAATGACGGGGTACTAAGTTTCCCCGCGATGAACGTCAACGATGCTGATACTAAGCATTTCTTTGACAACCGCTACGGTACAGGACAATCTACCCTGGATGGTGTCATTCGTGCCACTAACGTCTTACTTGCTGGTAAAACCCTAGTAGTAGCCGGTTACGGCTGGTGCGGCAAAGGAGTTGCCATGCGAGGTAAGGGACTAGGAGCTAACGTCATTGTTACCGAAATTGACCCCACCAAGGCAATTGAGGCCATTATGGATGGCTTCCGGGTATTGCCTATGGAGCAAGCAGCACCCCAAGGAGACTTGTTCATCACCGTTACTGGTAACAAGCACGTTATTCGTCCTGAGCACTTCGAGGCGATGAAAGACGGAGCAATGGTTGCCAACTCTGGACACTTCGACATTGAAATTGACCTTAAGTCCTTAGGCGAGATGTCTTCTGAAGTAAAAGATGTCCGTCCCTTCACTCAGCAGTATTGCCTCAAGAGTGGCAAATCTGTTGTTGTACTAGGAGAAGGACGCCTAGTTAACTTGGCAGCAGCAGAAGGACACCCCAGTGCGGTAATGGATATGAGTTTTGCCAACCAAGCTTTAGCTTGTGAATACCTAGTGAAGAACAAAGGTAGCCTGGAACCAGGTTTACACTCTATTCCTGTTGAGGTAGACAAAGAAATTGCTCGACTGAAGTTGCAAGCAATGGGTATTGCTATTGATACCCTGACACCAGAGCAAATTGAATACATGAACTCTTGGACTTCTGGAACCTAGAAAAGTTATTGATTCACTCTAGGATAAGGAAAGGGTAAAGCTTTTTTCCGGAATACTGGACTAACAGCTTGAAGAAGGTTAAGGGAAAGGGCATCATTATTGTCCCTTGACCCCTTAACCTTTTTCTCATCCGAAAAGAGGCTGGTAACTGAGTCCAACAGGGAGGTTAACTCATCATGGGTAAGCTTGCTGCTGTCATTGCCACTGTACCGGTAATTTTCTCTAGCTTGCCTTCTCAACTGCTAGCTCAACCCTACCCAGAATGGCAACTAAGTCTCGAATTCCCCCCGAAAGACAGCCAATTTTTACCGGGCAGAAGACATTCTGATGGCAGAGGTGAGGCACGAACCCCTTGCCCCAAGGCATTCCGCTTACCGACAAAGATGACTGCCTTAATGCCTCCAGATCATCTGGTAACCACTGTTGCTGCTCATCCAACATTGTTTATCTATATTCCAGGAACTGGTAAATTTGCAGAAGCAGAATTCGCAGTCTACGATGAACAGGATAATACAGTTTACAGAAAGGATATCCTGCTGCCCAAAACTCCAGGTATCTTGAGATTGAGCCTTCCAAAAACCGTTTCTCTCGAAATTGGCAAGAATTATCAGTGGTATTTCTCCCTCATGTGCGATCCTGATGAACGTAGCCGCGAACCGTTTGTCCAAGGATGGTTCCAGCGCACTGAGCTCAATCAAGAGTTGCAAACTATGCTAGAACAGAAGTCTGATCTCCTAGAACAGGCTCTACTGTATTGCCAAGCTAAGATTTGGCATGAAACTCTAACTCTTTTGGCGGATTTGCGAGAATCCAATCCAGCTGAGTGGGAAGAACTGTTAAAGTCAGTAGAGCTAGAAGATATCTCTCAACAACCTTTCGTTGATTGTTGTCTGAGGGAGTAGGTGTTAGGTATTAGGTGTTAGGTGTTAGGTTTTAGGTAATATATTCAATTCTCAATTCTCAATTCTCCATTCTCCATTCTCCATTCCTAAAGAATATATAAATGGCTAGACTTTCTACGGAATTACAGCGCTATTTTTTTGAAGAAGACCGACAGCCTCAAGTAAAGTTGATCGATATTCTCTCTCTAGCAGGGGAAAGAATCTTTGGTTTTTTGTTCTTAATCATTGCTCTTCCCTCAGCTTTACCAGTTCCTGCTCCTGGTTACTCGCTTCCCTTTGGTTTCGTCTTGCTGCTACTAGCAATCCAGCTAATCGGCGGTGCTCAACGTCCCTGGCTACCGCAGAAGATGATGAATCATGCCATCAAGTTAGAAACAGTACAAGGTTTTGTTAAGGCAGGAATTCCTTGGTTGAAAAGGCTTGAAGCGATCGCACGTCCCCGTTTCACTTATATCTGCACCAGTTTACCTGGTAGAGTGGTCATTGGTGTTGCGATCTCGTTGATGTCAATTTCGATGATGATTATCCTTCCTTTGACTAATACCTTACCTGCAATTGGTATTTTCATCACCAGTTTTGGTTTGATCGAAGATGATGGTGCTATTAGCTTAGCAGGTTTATTTGTTTGTCTAATGGGAGCCTTGCTCACCACCTCAATTTTAATCTTCGGAGTTACTGCCGTTTACCAAGTAATCAACTTGATTAAGTCGGGTTTGGGACTTTGAAGACAACAAGGAAGAGAAGGAATGGAGAATTGATACAGCAAGCAGGGGGAAAGGAATCAGCGAGATAACTCACAAAATATAGAAAAATTTTCTAGCCCTTGAGGGCTAGAATAGAAATTATCGGTTAAAAAGTTGGGGGAGAAGAATTATATCAAGGAAAGGATAATCACTTATAATTCCCTGCTCCCTTGCAACCTTCTTTCTTCCCTTTTGCCTTCTGCCTTCTGCCTTCTGCCCTCTGCCTTGTTGCAACCGAAGTGTAAGTATTCAACCGAACTTGATATTAGGGCTTATCCGAACAGTACTGACCTATCGATTCTCCCCATAAAATCAGCTTCTGTAAAGTTCTCCTTATCGAAATTAGCCAATTCAGCAATAGCTGGTAGATTTGGCTGAGTTGTATCAATAATAAATGTAGAGCTTCCTAACTGTATAGTATCAATCTCGTCAAATTCTAAATTTCTTATGACTATACGATCAATACCGTCTTCAAAGTCCTCTATTAAAGTAATACTCGTGGTGGACAAGACAAATTGGTCATAACCAACACCGCCATTAACTGTGTTGCCGCCACCTAAGTGGCCACTATTTTCCCCGCCAATGAGAATATCATTTCCAGAGCCACCAAGGAGGGTGTCAGAACCAAAGCCACCAATAAGTAGATCGTTATGCTTGCCACCATTGAGATAGTCGTCGTCCCTACCACCATTGAGGGAGTCACTTCCATGGCCACCAAGGAGGGTGTCATTTCCATTGCCACCAAAGAGAAAGTCGTCGTCCCCACCACCTTCGAGGGAGTCATTGCCCACACCACCAAAGAGGCGGTCACTGCCCACACCACCAAAGAGGCGATCACTGCCCGCACCACCAAAGAGGCGGTCACTGCCCCTGGCACCAAGGAGGAGGTCATTGCCCCCGGCACCATTGAGGATGTCATCATCCTCGCCACCATTGAGGATGTCATCACCTCCAAGACCAAATAGTCTATCGTTGCCTCCAAGACTAAATAGTCTATCGTTATCGCTACTACCCCTTAGTGTATTGTTTCCAGAGTCACCGAATCGAACAACCATAGCTTTTTAATCTCCAAAACTTAACTGAAGATCATACTTTTGTGTGTCTTTTAATTTAATTCTTTAAAAAATAGTTTACAAGGTTATTTTCTGCTAATTAAATTGCACAAAAGTGCAATCTAATTGGCTCATATAAATCCTAATTTACGAAGAAAGCAGTTTGACCGCCAGATCTCTAATACATTTCGATACTAGAATGCCAAGGTTCTTGCCAAGGACCGCCGCCTATTTCTAATCCACAAATAGAACTACTCGCCTTCAAGATAGTTTTTGACTTATTGGTACTTCGCTCTCGTAGTTCTAGAGTCAACTTACCTTGCATTGTATCCCGGCAGAAAAAGATTAAGCCTTTTTGAGTTGGTGCTCGCAATGGTGTCCCTGGTAAGTTGGTAGTACCAGTTAACTCAACTTCATACTCAGCATTTCTGGCTTGCATCTGCCAGCTACCCCAAGGTTGAATCTGCCAGTTAACTTGTGAGTTCCAGGGTACGAATTCATAGAACTTACCCTGATAATGGATACCAACTAAAGCCGCAGATTCTTCCCACCACAGCACTTTCCGTATACCACCGCCAGCAGTTAGAGCAAGTTCCGCTTCCTGCTCAAAGCTGTTGCAATTAAGCCAAAACCATTTCTTGGGGAAAGAGTGACCCCAATTCTTCTCCGAATAGGCAGGAGCATCGGTAAACTGATAGAGCTTTCCCTGCCAATCAATCCAACCAGTTGCCAAACCGTGAGCCATTAAAATTTGCCACCCTGGTTCAAATATGGGCAAATAAGACAGCCAACCAGCAGTTGATTGCTGCGGTGCGCGAGAATCTCCCCAGCCATAAACAGGTTGAACTTCATATTGCCAGCGACAATAAGCTTCGCTGGCAGGGTCGCGAATAATACCTTGATTCAAGGTGGCTGTTGCTTGGTAGCCTTCCTGGATCTGAGCCTCAAATTTAGCTTTATCTAGTTGTTGGGGTGGAATATTTAAAGTAGTTTTACCCCAATGTCCTAAACCTAAGGATGAAGAAGAGCCCCAAAACTGGTTAACTTGAGGGAAAGTACGGCAGAGATATTCGTCATCAGGGCCAATAATTTGGGCTGCACCACCACTACAAGGTTTACCACCGATTGGGTCATCGATGGAATACATAAAGCCAAAGGTTTGTAGGCAACTGGGTAAGGTAACTCGGAAGTACCAACCTTCAAAAAAACGATTATCGCTACCATCCCAGTGATATTCACTGTGAGGAGTTTGCAGAGAATTGAGCATGAAGAGTAGGTGTTAGGTGGTAGGTGGTAGGTTTTAGGTAATGGTGACAAGTTAAAGGATAGTAGACCTCTTGCGTCAATCCGGTCAGGGCGTAGCATTGGCGGAACAAAACTTGGATTTTATGGGCAATATACTAGCGCCAATGCTACGCCCCTACAAACAATTATCGACTTCTTTTTCGGTGTGGTATTTTTATCCTGTTGCCTGTTGCCTGCGCCGTTAGGTGCTCATAATCCTATTGAATCAAAGCTGCAGGAGGGAGCAATAATTTAGGAGCTGGGGTAACTACTTGAGGCTCTTGGGTGGTTTGCGGCTCGTTGGGTACTGCTACTTCCTCAGTAGAATCCTTAATCAAAGCCTCCCGAATCATTCTTGCAATTACTCGCTGGGCTAAGCCACCAGCAATCTTTTGTCCCATACGTTGAGTTTCTTCCTTCATCAGTAATTCAGGAATTACTGGTACTAATTGCATGGGATCAAAACCAGGAGTTTCTTGAAGAATCTCCCAAATTCGCTTGATATGCTCTGCACTCTGAGTAGTTTCTTCTGTCATCTCCGGTGTCTGAGTTGGCTTCTGAGCTAACCCCAAAGTTTCCTGCAAATAACTAGACAGGTTACTGAGAGTCCTACGTCCATAAGTATCTAGTGCCTTAACAATTTCATCTACCAGTCGTTCGCGGATAAAAGCACCCCGCTCAGAGAAAAGAAACTCTAAAGTTTGATTCAATAATTGATTAAGCTCGTAATCTGGAGATTTAGCCGCATTACGCAACAAATTTTCCAGACGGTTCCAGCGGAAACTATCATCCTTGAATAACAAATCCTTCAGAGAAGCTCTTAATCGGGGTGAAGGATCCGTCAGCAGGCGCTTAGATACATAGGGATAGGCTTTACTAAGTACCTTAAAGTTAGGCTCAACATTAATCGCAATTCCTTCTAAAGTAACCAAAGAGCGAATAATCAGGGCGTAGTAAGCGGGTACCTGAAAGGGATACTCGTACATTAAAGCGGACAACTTATCTGTGATACTCTTAAAGTTAAGTTCCGCTACGCTAGCACCCAAAGCATCTTTAAACACATTCTTCAGAGCAGGAACAATTGGTGTCAAGTCGGTATCTGGGGTCAGAAACTCCAGCTTTACATAGTCAGATGCCAAGTTTTCAAAGTCACGGTTGACTAAATGAACAATTGCCTCGAGCAAACCGTAACGTTGATAGGGCTTAACTTCGCTCATCATGCCAAAATCAATGTAGGCAAGCTTGCCATCATTTGTTGCCAACAAATTACCGGGATGAGGATCGGCATGGAAAAAGCCATGTTCCAGCAATTGTCGCAGGGAACATTGAACTCCAATTTCAATCAAATATTTAGCATCGATTCCTTGGGCTTTAATTTCCTCCATCTTAGTCAGTTTAGTGCCAGAGATCCATTCCATGGTTATGACACGACGTCCTGTATATTCCCAATAAATTTGTGGAACATAGATATCTGACAGGTGACCATAAAGTTGGGCAAAACGCTCAGCATTTTGCCCTTCCTTGGTGTAATTCATTTCTTCAAAAATGCGGGCGCCAAACTCATCCATAATGGCAACCAAATCGCTGCGGATCTGCTTAAAGCGATTTTTTATCCATCCAGCAAGGCTTCGCAGAATATAGACATCCAGGGTAATACGTTGTGCTAATCCCGGACGCTGCACTTTCACTGCTACAGTTTCCCCAGTTTTGAGCTTGCCTTTGTAAACTTGTCCTAGGGACGCTGCTGCTACAGGTTGTGAGGTGAGTTCCATGTAAATATCGTCCGGGGGAGCACCTAATTCTTCCTCAATAAATTGAAAAGCGACTTCATTGGGAAACGGCGGCAATTGGTCTTGCAACAAAGCTAACTCTTCTAGATAAACTTGGGATACTAAATCTGGTCGTGTTGAGAGTGCTTGCCCTACCTTAATATAAGCTGGTCCAAGTCTGGTCAAAATCTCCCGCAGTTGAATTGCCCTACGTCTTTCCTGAGATGCTGTTTTTCCCCTGAGACGATCCCACCAGATACCAATACTAAAAGAAGCAAAAGGCCAAACAATATTGACCAGTCGCCCAAATACTTGTAATTTTTTCGTTCTATATTTAGCTTCTATCTCAACTGGGTCATAGCGCAAAATATTTTGGTCGAGGGCAGATGGCTTAGTTAGCAACTCTTCTGCCATTTCTTTTGGACTTAACTCATACTCAACCTCTACTGGTTTAGTAGGTGATTGGGAAGCCGACTCCTGTAGGGGGGCTTCTGAGTTGATTTTGTGGTGTGAGGGAGCTTTTCTTAAATTCATATTAATAGTTTAGACCTATAGGAGGAACTGATGTAAACTATTGTAACAATAACTGCTCTAACGTCTCACAATTCAAGTCTCATACAAAATCCGGTTTTGATACCTCACGTTTTTAGGAAACTGCGAAAACCCTGTAGAGACGTTGCATGCAACGTCTCTACAGGCGGGGTTTGGGGGGCAGGGAATAATTCTATGGAAATAATCAAAAACCCCCAATGGAAAGTAGAAGAGAACCATTGGGGGTTTTCGTAAATATTAACCTGGCACTGAGCTATTTTCCCGTGGGGCAACCCCCAAAGTATCTTCGCCGCTACAACGTTTCACTGCCGAGTTCGGGATGGAATCGGAGTGGTACCATCGCGCTAGTAGCACCAGGAAGG
>JAAHFP010000180.1 GCA_010672925.1 Symploca sp. SIO1C2
TCTTTCATCTCCCCAACTCCCCATCCACCTAAGGCAGCCAGGGATATTGACGAAAATCGGGTGGGCGTTTTTCTAGGAAAGCTTGTTTGCCTTCTGCTCCTTCTTCCGTCATGTAGTAGAGTAAAGTAGCATTGCCCGCTAGTTCTTGAAGACCTGCTTGACCGTCGCAATCAGCGTTAAAGGCGGCTTTCAGGCAACGGATGGCAATCGGGCTCTTGGTTAAAATTTCCTGAGCCCATTGGATACCTTCTGCTTCCAACTTTTCTACAGGTACAACACAGTTAACTAATCCCATGTCCAAAGCTTGGGCTGCTGTATACTGACGGCACAGGAACCAAATTTCTCGCGCCTTTTTTTGACCGACAATCCTGGCGAGATAACTAGCGCCAAACCCGCCATCGAAGCTGCCAACTTTGGGTCCAGTTTGACCAAAGATAGCATTATCCGCAGCAATAGTTAGGTCACAAATCACATGTAAGACATGACCCCCTCCAATAGCATAACCAGCTACCAGAGCAATCACTACCTTGGGCATAGAGCGAATCAAGCGTTGTAAATCCAGCACATTTAAGCGAGGAGTTCCTTCATTATCTATATATCCAGCTTTACCCCGCACCGATTGATCGCCACCGGAACAGAAGGCGTATTTTCCATCTGTATGAGGTCCTGCTCCGGTAAGTAAGACAACGCCAATTTGTGAGTCTTCACGAGCATCACAGAAGGCATCATAGAGTTCAAAGACGGTCTTAGGACGGAAGGCATTGCGTTTGTGAGGACGATTGATGGTGATTTTGGCAATACCGTCAGTTTTATGATATAGGATATCTTCGTAGGTTTTAGCAGTTTGCCAGGGTATTTGCATCAGATGTATCAGATTTAGTTGCTATTGGAGTTTCAGATAATTCAGCAATAACTTTACAGCCTCATTGTTCCCTTCTGAGCAAAATTCTTAATTCTGTTGAATCTCTTTCTCCTTGATAAGTACTAATGAACTACTAAACGACCCTAACTCTTTATATCAAGTTCGGATAAACAGTTATAATTACCTTCTACCTTGCAACTTTCTTTCTTCCCTGGGATCCTCCAGTTCCCCTCCTGGGATGGGTTAGGGGTAGGCTCTACCTTGGAACCTTATTGCCACCGAAGTGTAAGTAGGGCTTGCTGAATAAGTCGTAACTTTCGGGTTGAGGTAGGTGTTAGGTGTTAGGTGTTAGGTGTTAGGTAAGGTTTTAGGTATTAGGTTTTAGGGAATTTTCCACTTGTGGTGCGAGGTTTTTGAACCCATCAATGCCGTTTCCTGGTACTTGCTTTGGATAAAAACGGCTTGAAACCCTTATCTGACAAAGCTCTTGCTTTTATTCAGCAAACCCTAAGTATTCTACCTAATTTGATATTACTTCTGGGCTAACGCTTAATCTCAAATCCCTGCATTCCTTCCGGGGTTTCGTAGTTAACTCTCACATCATTAACCGCAGCATTTAATGGTCCAGTATGACACCAACGAACCATGGCTTCCACCGCAACCTCAGTACCTTCAAAAACTGCTTCTACTCGTCTATCCAAAAGATTACGCACCCAGCCACTTATCCCTAAATGCTTTGCCTGCAACATTGTAGAGTACCGATAACCAACTCCTTGAACCCTTCCAGAAACAAAAACATGGGCACGGATTGGCTCCAGTGGCATTGATGAGTTTGGCATGGACAAATCAGATGTGAGAACTGCAACAAATTAGATTCTACTAAATTGAGACAGTAGAATTGCAAATAGTGATCTTCATATCCCCTTAGTTAATATTATGACAGCTCAACTTTTCAACATTGCCAATATCTTTGTTCTACCTTTTTGGTTGCTAATGATTGTACTGCCTAACTGGGGAGTGACTCGCAAGGTTATGACATCTTATCTTCCCTTCATTCCTTTGGCAGGTTTATACTTATATCTATTTGTTAGCAGCATTACCCCAGAATCTGCTGCGGCTATGTCTAATCCACAGTTAGCTGATATTGCTCGATTCTTCGCTGATGAAACAGCAGCAGCAACTGGCTGGGTTCATTTTTTGGTGATGGATTTGTTTGTTGGACGCTACATTTACTTAGAAGGTCAACGTACTAGCACCTGGACAGTTCATTCCCTGGTGCTGTGCTTATTTGCCGGACCAATGGGACTGTTGTCCCACATCGTTACGGCTTGGATTACCCAAAAATTTACTTCCCCTGCTGATTCGGATGTGGTAGCTTCTTCTACCGGTGCTTCTTAAAGGACTTTCCAATGGCAGAAGGCAGGAGGCAGAGGGCAGAAGGCAGGAGGCAGGAGGCAGGAGGCAGGAGGCAGGAGGCAGGAGGCAGGAAGCAGAGGGCAGAGGGCAGAAGGCAGGAGGCAGAGGGCAGGAGGCAGAGGGCAGAAGGCAGGAGGCAGAGGGTAGAAGGTAAGAGATTGACCGATAAAGGTTTTAGCATTTGGCGAGTGTCCTAAGCTATATCAAGCTTGGATAAACAGTTATAATTCCTTTTACCTTGCACTTGTTCTTAAGCAGATTGCTTCATGGCGACTTCTTCCCGTAGAGTCAAAATTTCCACACCGTCCTGAGTAACTGCTATAGTATGTTCAAATTGGGCTGAAAGTTTGCGATCGCGGGTAAGTGCAGTCCATTCATCCGCCATAATCTCGACTTCCCAAGTACCTTCATTAATCATCGGCTCAATAGTAAACACCATACCAGGACGGAATTTCTTCCCCTTGC
>JAAHFP010000181.1 GCA_010672925.1 Symploca sp. SIO1C2
CTAGGAACTCAACAATATCAGAATGCAGGGGGCTGGCTGGTGGCATCTCTACTAACTCCCCGTTGCGTAGTTCATAGCGGTTATCTGTGTCATCGTCATATTCGAGATATTGCTCAAAGGTCAGTTTAAGGGGTGTGTAGGTCATTTACTTTCTCCTTGGCAAGTGGATTCAGCAAGTAATTCTTTAGCCCAGTTTGGGTGAGTCTCCATCCATGAGAGCCATTGGGTGAAGAGTTTTTCGTGGGCATTAGTCTGGGAACGTGACACCGAAATCAACTCCCAGCGCTTTTTCGATACCTCTAAGTGTGTCTTCAGGTAATTCTTTCAAGTTCTCACGCTCAATTCGATTCCAATAAGGCGTTGAAATACCGGCTTTAGCAGCAAGTTGTGTTAATTGTTCATCTGACTGTATCCGAGCTTCTCTAATTTTTGCCCCCAATCCCACAACCTCCTTTTTGAAGGTGACTATCATTAGTCTACTCATATAGTTACTACCTCTTAAGTATTGCTCATCCGGTTACCTGTAATATAACCTTAAAATTAATACTTGACAAACATTAACTCACACGTTAGGTTTAAATTGTCGAGAAACGGCACTGCCGCCAATGAAAAACGGCACTGCCCCGGCACTGCCCCGGCACTACCGGGGAAATACTACCGGCACTCAAAAACGGCATACCGCCAAGGATAACCGAAATGGCTGAAACACAGACACAACAAGTCTTTGATACGCGGCACAACAATGTACTTCCCCTCAATGCCGCTACTACCTCGGAAATAAACGGCACTTCCGAGGCACTATCGCGGCAATATACGACCAAAGATTTACAGAAACGGTATACGGTGAGTAACCGGCAAGTTCGTAACTATGTTGCAACAATTAAGGATGCTTACCCTTGGCTTGAGGATGAGTTGAAAGTTGGGAATAAGTACACTGAACTGATGGTTCAGTTAATTGATGAGTTCAAAGAGTCTGGAATGAATGCCAGCCAATGGGTTGAGCATATCCATGATGAGAATGCGGATAAACTACAAGTTTATGAGGTTGAGGTTATTGAGGAAAGTACTGGTGTTGATGGATGGCTTAATGAGAGCTCTTTAGCAACTTACAATCAGTCTCAAGAAAATACTACTGCTCTCTTCACCTACAACTATCAGGAGACTAATTACTTAACAATTGGTCAACGTAGTTTAGAAGACAGTCAAAGTAAATTAGCTAAGACTCGTACTCAATCTTTTGACTTAAGCAATCGCCTACTAACCCAGTTGTCCCTGTTGAATCAAGACAAACAGCAACAAGAAGTAGCTCGACAGCAGGAGATTACAGCGGATATTGATAGCTATGCTTTGCAGCAAGCCCATATTCAGCTAGCCAAAATTCTCAAGGGTGAGCAGTTGGCGAGTGAGGTTGATGCTCTCTACCGTAAGGGTGTATCTCCTGAAGAGATTGGAAAAATGCTCAACGGTTTACAGTCAGCTAATTTCAACGGTGACGTAAAAAAGTCCTAGTCTCTTGGGGTCGCGTCCCATTGCAAGTTACGCAACCCCAACGAAATATACCATTACCAATCATGCCACAAACTGTACTGACAAAACCAGGTTCAAAAGCTGCTACAACCCTTATAGACAATGAACCTTACTATCCCCAGTGCTACCTGTATCAACCTACTGAAATAGAACTGGAGCGCAATTTAATCAAGTTGGAAACAGCTCTATTCATTACTGGAGTTAGCCACGAAACCGCTCACCAAACAGCAAAAGTAATTACCAGCATCAAACCTGGTTTCATCATTTCCCGTGCCGAATATCAGGCAATTCATCAAGCCTTAAAGGAGATGAAATGATTCAGTTACTCATTGAAGTTGTAGCTTGGATAGCAATATTTACAGTTATTTCACATTTAGCCTAGGAGACAGCTATGAATTTGGCAGAATACCAACAGCAAGCCGAAAAAACTTTCCAGCCCCCGTCAAATCTTGAAAACTCGCTAGCCTATATCACCTGGGTGTTAGGGGTTTCTGCTAAAGCCGGTGAGTTATCATGGCGGGTCACGCAACTCATTAATGAGAGTGACGGTATTTTGGATTATCAAACCACTCTACAAATTATGGATGTGATGGGCTTTATTTTGTGGAATATGAGTCAATTGGCTTCGGAATTGAAAATCAATTTAAGCGATATTGCAGTATCGAATCTTCAAAAAGTAGCTCAACTGGATAACCCTTAATGGAGAGTAGCGCTCTAGGCGTCCAAACTTCGAGCGCTGTCTCCAAAATGCAATCCCTTGAAAACCAAAGGACTAACTAATTATGTCACAAACCACCACAGTACAAGATTTCGCACCACTACCCCAGTATTCTCAGACCAAAACCAGTAACCAGACGTGGGTCAACGTAACCACCACTTGCATTGACCCTGACGGGACTACTACCCAGCATCTCCAAATCATCAGCAAGCGATAGAGCCAGTGGCCGGGTGCAACTCCCGGCTTAATTTTATGGAGGAAGAAGCCACAAGACAAGTAGACCTTGAACAAGTCGAGGAAACATTTGAGCAGTTCGACTTTGATGATTATCTGTTGGATTTACTCGAAGCAGTAGATGACCAACAACAGAAACTACAAGTATCCCACGGGGTTTTTCAACACAAATCGGAGGAATTAAGATGGCAAGA
>JAAHFP010000182.1 GCA_010672925.1 Symploca sp. SIO1C2
CTTGAAAGCGAGGTACAGCAGAAGGTTCAGAAATATATCACTCAGGATAGAGAAGCGCTCAAAAGTAAATACAGAGCACTTTTAGAGGAAGGTGAAGCCATCTATGCTGAGGCAATGTTAATAAGTGAGAAGTACAAGGCTTGGGCTGGGGAAGTAGCCAAGAGGCATCAAGACAGAAAAGCTTACATAATGGGGGTCACGGGTGAATTCAACAAGCGGATTGGGGAAGCTCAAGAAGCTTGGGAGGTTGAACGTGGTCATTTACTCACCCAGATTGAAGCTCTGAATGAAAAAGTGGCAAGGCTCCAGCAACAATTAGCTGGTGATCTAGTTGAGCCTGAGTTACTGAGTTGCAGATTTGCTATCCCAGGTCAGATTGCCAATGAACTGGCAAAGATAATTTGGAAAGGATTCACAATCCCACTAGCAGCTAAGGGCGCTCAGCAACGCTCTAATGGCTTGATAGAGATTGGGTATGCTTACTCCCGGAGTCAGGCTCCAAGTGAGCTTGTGGCGATTCTCAACCGCAATTCAGACAGTTTAGCCTCTGAACTAGGAGTTCACAAGATTACCAGTGTCAGAGAGCATGATTTAACCCCAACAATTATTGTTGGTTTGAGACGAGAGCCAGGGGTTAAAGAAGATGAAATTCAACGGTTACTAACTCCAGTAGATAAGTTGGCAAAAATTGTCTTAAGGGAGCTTGAGCAAAAGCCAACAATCAGGATTATGGGTTCTACGGGTGAAGGTAAGGGTATTTGTGCAAAATACCTTCTCTCAGTTCTTTCAAGCTATAGCCAATGTTACATCCGTATTCATGACCCTCAACATGGGAGTCCTGAAGACCATTGGGATATTCCCAAGGTGAGTAAAAACGGTGCTGAAGTAAAGCAAGCGTTGAAATCTATTGTTATTCAAATGTCAGAAAGGGAGGTGTCTAAGAACTGCTTACCAGTAACCGTTGATGTGTTGGATGAGATTGATACTCAGTTAACTAATGAAGAGAAAAGCGAGTTTCAAGGAATCATTTCAAGAATCAGACATCTTGGCATGAGGGTCATACTAATTGGACAAAATCCTAAAGTAGCCAAGGTCAAGTTCGAGTGGTCTGACATGGATCAGATGATTGGCTTTTATCAAAAGTCGGCTGCATTAACTGCAATAGAGAAGCATCCAGGATTGAAGTTTAAGAAAGATATGCTGACCAAACAGTATCACCAACTGGCTGAAGCATATGAGATTAAGAATCAGGACTTGGACACCCACAAACAATATTACTTTGGCTTGTGTGTAATGCCCAACAAAAAGCCAATTTGGTATGAGTTGCCTGTGGCGGATGAAGTTGAGATCAATGAACAAATGTCAGTAATCGGAGAAACTTTCAGAGTTTCTGTTAGTAATTCGCTAAATGTAAAGCATACAAATCAAGTTGCTCAGTCTACAAACCAGCATTACTATCAGCAACCGCCAGCAACCGATGAATCGCTGAAACCCTTGTCTGATAATGCGATTGCTCAATCGGTTGCTAGCACCATTGCTGACCCTATGGGGGTCTGTTGCCCAAAGTGTGGCTCCAGCACTAAACGTAATGGTAAAAACCCAAAAGGCATCCAGAAATACCTCTGTAAAGATAGAGCTTGCCGATACAGTTTTAAGGCTTGACATAGTAGGCTTAACTATTAGGGTGTATCTCAGTAAATCCTGTATAAATTATTTGAGGAAACAATGAGTAAAAACTTTCTAAAGCAGAAACCCATCAACTTACCCACTTATGTTTATAGTATGACAGCAAGAGTGGCATTAGTTCATTACAGGGAAGCTTACCGATTGAAGAATTACATATTCTCAGATATCCCAGTAGTAGCTAACCAACCTTTAAGAGTTGGTGATGTTGTGTCAAATAACTGTTGTTACTACGGAAATAAAAACGTTGAAATCTTAGAACATATGAAATCTAAAGGGATATTGAAAGACGTTGGAGATGAACTTAAGTACTACTACGGCTGTCAAATCGATAGTTTGAATATAAATTACGTAGGTGAGGGTTCAATAGCAAGCTATAACGGGTATGGTTGCTGCACTGTTTTTGTTGAACTGTCTTGTGGCGCTACAAACAAAAGGTATCGACAATTGGATGAAAGATATCAAGAGCTTGATGTGAGTGAACACATTGAAAGAGAAGTGTTAATTCAACATGACTTAGAAAGTCGTGACATCGACTATTGGAAAAATCGCCTCAAGGATTGGGATGAAAAGCTTGAATACATAGGTGAAATTCCTAAAGACTTGATTTACTGAAATTTCAATATTGAGGTGATTATGTTTGATGACAGCGCCTACAGAAACAAACCAGGATTCATTTATCTCATTCATGCCCAAGAAACTGACAGATACAAGATTGGGCTGACAACACGCTCAGTAGAAGCCCGATTTGCTGAGTTAAACAGTTCTCAGTCACCATT
>JAAHFP010000183.1 GCA_010672925.1 Symploca sp. SIO1C2
AGGATACCGCTGGCGAATGGGGGGCATGACCCCCCATCACAAATACCGTACATAACTTGGAAGATACATGGGAATAGAGCACGCGAGTTATCTTCAAGGTATGACACTGCATCCACAAGAATATTGGGAAGTTCCTCAAGAAACGGCAGAAATCGCCCATGCATCCTTTCCGAAAGGCAACGTTTATCTGAAAATGTATGATGAATTAGGAGCAATCTATTCTGATAGCGATTTTAAGGAGTTATTCCCAGCGAGGTGTGGAAAATCAGCTCTATCACCAGCCAAACTAGCCTTAATTACCATCATGCAATTTGCTGAGGGACTAAGTGATACTCAAGCGGCAGATGCAGTGCGCAGTAGAATTGATTGGAAATACTTACTGGGTCTAGAGATAAGAAATTCAGGATTTGACTCAAGTGTGTTGAGTGAGTTTCGTAGTCGATTATGTGAACAGGGTTCAACGAATAAGCTGTTAGATTTAATGCTGTTGCGCTTCTCCGGAAAAAAACTGATAAAAGATAGAGGAAAGCAACGTACAGATTCGACACAAATAATAGCAGCAGTAAGGCAAGTAAATCGTCTGGAGTTGGTAGGAGAAACCTTAAGAGCTGCCCTGAATGAAATAGCTTTAGTTGCTCCAGAATGGCTCCAACAAAGAATCAGGGAAGATTGGTATAAACGTTATCGTTGGCGTGTGGATGATTACCGCTTACCAAAAAAGAAAAATGAGCGGGAACAAATGGCACATCAAATCGGATTAGATGGACATTATGTGTTAAAACAGGTTTGGGAGAGTAGTGATGAAGAATTAGGATTGAGAAATTTAGGGAGTGTAGAAATACTCAGGCTAGTGTGGATACAGCAGTATACATTCATAGATGATAAGTTGGTATGGCGAATGCCACAAGATACTGGTTTACCACCGAATTCAATTTGTATTGAATCTCCCTATGATATTGAAGCGAGAAATAGTAGTAAAAGAGGACTGAACTGGACAGGATATAAAGTCCATTTTAGCGAAACTTGTGACAATCAAACTCCTAATTTGATTACTCATGTAGAAACAACACCTTCCACCACTCCCGATGGGGAAATAACAGCAATTATTCATCAAAAGTTAGCTGACAAAAACCTTCTCCCCAAGGAGCATTTAGTTGATGCTGCCTATGTTGATTCCTATGAGTTGGTTGAAAGTAAACAGCTTTATCAAGTGTCCCTCATTGGTCCAGTGGCAGTTGATACCAGCTGGCAAGCTAAGTCAACTACAGGTTTTGATGTTTCTACTTTTGCTATTGACTGGGAGCAACAAGTTGTTCGATGTCCTCAAGGACATTTAAGTAGATTGTGGAGAGACGCTCATGACAGTAATGGAAATCCTTTAATTAAGGTTGTCTTTGACCGCCATACTTGTGGTGCTTGTAGTGTTAGGAATAATTGTACTTCCTCAACTCGAGCAGCCAGAACATTGAAGCTCAGGCCAAGAGATGAATACGAAGCTCTTACTGCACGTCGTATCGAACAACTTTCTCCAGAATTTCAGCAAAATTATGCCTCTCGAGCAGGAATTGAAGGTACGATGTCCCAAGCTGTGCGCCGATTTGACTTACGAAGAACACGCTATTGGGGACTCGCAAAAACCCATTTACACAATGTTGCCACCGCTTGTGCCATCAATTTAAGTCGTTTTTTTGCCTTTTCCAATCATCTTCCTCAAGCTCAAACTCGTACCAGTCCCCTGGCTGCATTGAGCTTTGAGTAAAGTTTCTTCGTCTGTTTACGAGCACCAGTAATACCCAGACGAGATCCAATAAAATCAGTGGTCTATCGTCACCGGATGTTATTGAGAGTTCTCACATTCGGCGGATTGCTCATACCTTTAAATAGCTGGAGTTTATCAATTATCAGCCCAAAAAGTATCAACCCAAAAAGAAGACACCGGCCATGAAGGTCATAGTCTAAACTCCCGGAATATTTGTAACGCACAAAACTCTCTTCGAGTGACTCACTCCATCCTCGATATACCCCAGGAATCTTTCTTCTCCTTTCCTACAACTGGGAAAGATTGGGCGGCGCAGCGGAGGTTTTGTTGCGCTCCCTACAGCACCTCCCCACTTTTTACAGTGTTTGGACGGGGAGCAGCTTCAACCCGCCCAATAAGCGCGAAGCGTTTCCCAGTGGCGAGCGTGTCAATCCACGAGCAGCGAGCAGCGCAAGCTGGTGCAATCAAGCAATCGCACGTACTCTTGGGACACCATTGACCGAATTGATTGATTTTTTATCTTGCGAACCGTGAGTTTGGAGTTTCGCACCGGGAACTAGTCTAAACTCCCGTAAATCATCTGTTGAGTAGGACACCGAGAAGCCAAATGTCGTTGGTTGGTTTGAATAGGGGGTATGACCCCCTATTCGCCAGCGGTATCCT
>JAAHFP010000184.1 GCA_010672925.1 Symploca sp. SIO1C2
TATTGCTTGTGGGTGTCTAGGTCTTTGTTTTTGAGTTCGTAAGCTTCTGATAACTGATAGTACTGTTTAGTGAGAATATCCTCCTTTAACTTTAATGCTGGGTAGTTTTTGATAGCATCTAAGGCACTTTCTTTTTGATAGAAAGCTATCATTTGTCCCATGTCTGACCATTGGAAACCAGCCCGGTTAACTTTGGGATTCTGACCCATCAAAATTAACTTCATTCCCAAGTGACGGATACGTGAAATCAAATCAAGGAATTGTTCCTTATCTGACTTTTCTAACTGTGTGTCAATTTCATCAAGAATGTCTACGGTGATAGGTTGGTTGATTTTCGTAACTTCTCTGTCTCTCAATTGTTGTGATATCTTCGAGAGCGCTTTTTTAGTTTCAGTTCCTGATTTACTGACTTTGGGGATATCCCAATGGTCTTCACTACTACCATGCTGGGGGTCATGAAGTCTGATATAGCATTCCATGTACTCAGACATTATTGAGAGGAGATATTTCACACATATACCTTTGCCAGCACCCGTAGAACCCATAACCCGTAAAGTAGGTTTTTGAGCCATACCTCGAAGCACTTGAGTAGCTAATTTATCGATTGGGGTTAGTAATCGCTTAACTGTGTCTTCTTTGACCTCTGGCTCTCGTCTCAAGCCAACGATAATCGAAGGAGTTAAATCATGCTCTCTGACACTGGTAATTTTGTGAACTCCTAGCTCAGAGGCTAAACTGTCTGAGTGACGGTTGAGAAGCCCTACAAGTTCACTTGGGGACTGATTCCGAGAGTAAGTATACCCAATCTCTATCAATCCTTCTGAACGTAGCTGAGCACCCTTAGCAGAAAGAGGGATTGAGAACCCTTTCCAGATGAGCTTTGCCAACTCATTGGCTATCTGGCCAGGGATAGCAAATTTGCAACTCAATAACTCAGGCTCAATTAGGTCACCAGCTAATTGTTGCTGGAGCCTTGCCACTTTTTCATTCAGAGCTTCAATCTGGGTGAGTAAATGACCACGCTCAACTTCCCAAGCTTCTTGAGCTTCCCCAATCCGCTTGTTAAATTCACCTGTGAGTCCCATCATGTAAGCTTTTCTGTCTTGATGTCTCTTAGCTACCTCACCAGCCCAAGCCTTGTACTTCTCACTTATTGACATTGCCTCAGCATAGATACCCTCACCTTCCTCTATGAGTGCTCTGTACTTGCTTTTGAGCGCTTCTCTATCCTGAGTGATATATTCCTGAACCTTCTGATGTACCTCGCTCTCAAGTTCATTGGAGTAAGATTCCTCATACTCAGCAACCTGTTCTGAGAGCTCGGCTTGCTGTGAAGAAGATACTGCTAATTGTGCTTGAGTAAATTGAAGTGATTCTTTTAGATTACAGTTCTCTGTTTTCAAGCTCGACAGTGATTTTTCCACCCTTGACAATTCAGTTTTCAATTCAGCTATGCCAATAGATAACCTACCATTATCATCCTGGACATTTTCCAACTGCTCTCTGGAGGCTCTAGCATCACTCAAGGTTTTCTCTAGGGAGAGAACTTTTTGATTAGCTTTACGGTGGATGTTTTCACTGACAATTATGCTAACTGGGATGATTCCCAGACTACTCAAAGCTACCAGTTTGATAGTAGGCTTGAGCAGTCCTGTTGTCAGTGCTAAAACCGTTAAACTGAACCCAGCTAATCCACCAATGATTATCTGCTTTCTCATTGCTTATACCTGTGGTGTTAGTAGTAGTTTAAATTCGGCTAATTTGGTCTGCTTCTCTTGAGTTTGCAGTTGCGCTAACTCAGCACCAGCTTGAGCTTGAGCGAGTTTTTCCGACAGTTCCTTTTCTGTTTCCGCTGCAATTGATTGAGCTGTAGTTGTGCGTAATTTAGCAGTCCCCAGTTCAATATTTTTCTGTTGGTTATTTTGCAATTGAATCTGATAGTCTGTTAAGTCACCTTTGACTTTCTCAAATGCAGTAGCAGTTTGAACTCCAGCACTGAAAGTTTTAGCTTTCTTACCCTCAACTACAAATCTTTCACGGGTTAAATCAAACGCTTTCCCAGTTAGCTGTACAGCGCGTGTTGCACCCTCGTAAATTCTGCTAGCCTTGATAAACTCACTCTGAGATACTTGTGGTAAACTCTCAGGCGGGTTTAGCGGGTCTTTAACGCGATAATCAGCAGGTTGGAAGGAAGGTAATTCATCCTGCACACTTTCCACACCGAGGGGATTCAACCCACTCATCTCACTGTATTGAGCAGCTTCCTTGACTTGTTTGACAGTATTCTGGACTGCTTTTACTGTAGAAGCTGCTGTTTTTGTGGCACTCTTAGCAGCGCCTACGGTTTTCTTAGCTAGAGTCCTTCCTCTACGCTGTGAAGCATTCTTACT
>JAAHFP010000185.1 GCA_010672925.1 Symploca sp. SIO1C2
ACTCACGGTTCGCCCATTTGGAAATGAGGTTATCAAAAGTGGGAATTGTGGAGGGGTTTGTGGGCTCAAGGATATGAATTTGGAGTTGTCTATCCACTCCTAGCTTTCAAAGGAAGTAACTCGATTATAGCAAATCTGCTTAGACTTAGGTTTACTTTACAAAAATTGCCATGAAAGATGTAGTTTATTCGCGAGTGCAATCGTCGTGAATAAACAAGCAAGTTAACTACATTATTTGACCAGAATCAAGATGTTACTTCGGTCAAGTATTAGGGAGGTTGTGTATTACTGACAGCAAGTTGCGAATAAATATCAGTGGTCAAATCAAGTAAACCTAAAATCTCCTGTTGTAATGAAGTTAGAGGATTAAGATGAAGATAAGTACTTCCATGTGTAACAATAGACAATAAATTAATTTCAGCAAAAGCCAGCAATAGCTTTTCCGCAGTAGGACGAGCAGTATCTCGTTTGGGATTACTAGGGTACAGACCACAAATAGTCTTTTTTTGTTGAGATAACTTGTGTCGAACTTTCCACTCCAACAAGGTCAAAATTCTCAAACCAAGGGAAAGAAGACGGATTAAACCCTTGATGTGGTCATCTCGTTGAAGATAGATGGGAGTCAGAGATAGAGGAGCATTTTTTAAACGTCGAAAATCTCTTTCAATCGAATAGTTTTCTCTATAAGCAACCACCGCATCATTGAGGGTAAAAGTCTTGGTTGGATGATTAGTAGCGTAAACTCGCCAACCACAAAGATAAAGTTTCTTCTCCAGAGCCGATTCATTGACATTAACTGATAAAGTTATCGTCGTCTTTTCTTCAACTCTGGCTGGTCGGTTGCCATGCTTTCTGATTCCACGAGATTTAGTTTCTACTTGATAGTCTAATTCTAATAGCCCTTGGACTCGATAACTAGTGATAATTTTCTGACCGATTTTTTGCCAATCTTCGAGAGTTTTTAAACGTTTTTTGCCTTGTCGGGGTTGCCCTAATTCCGATAAAGCTAATTGGGCTTTGTCTAGGCGAGAGCGCAGAGCTAACTCTTCCCTTTGAGCCGCTTTAACTGAACGTACAACTAAACGTCTTTCTTGCCAACAATTGTGCTTCTTTTTTAGTAATTCTTCTTCCAGGAATGCCGAAACTTTGACCTCCGTCTGATAACCTATCGCAATGATTTCCCTTTTACCGTTACTGTAATCATATTCTACATTCGTTGTCGGCTGTTTCCCAAGCCATACCTTCATCACTAACTCGGTTAATTCTTCTTCATTTATTTGTTTTGCGCTCAAAGGGCACAAGTAATAATCTCCTCCTCTGTTGATGTCTGCTCTTGTTGATAATGCCGCCATTTTGCAGTCTCCGACGTAGAGCAATCCTGATTTATTCAGGGTTTTTCTGACTCGATTAACAGCGGGAGTATATAAAGGGTCATCGGCTTTATTTCCTGCTACAATTTCTGTAGCGACCGGCATTCCTATTGGTTCTAAAGTCGATAACATAATTTTGACTTGCCTTAAGTCTGGTCGATGATCCTTACTTTTTCCCCATTGAAATAATCCTGACTCATCAACTCCACAATAACTACTACTTGTGGTACTATCTAAATAGACTTTGTTTGTTTCAATTTCATATACTTGTACTAAATTCCCCCCTAACTCTCTCTCAAACTCCTCCCAATTTTTATCCTCGCTCAAGTATCTTAAACTGGCCGCTAATCGGTCATCTGACCAATCTAATCCCCTGAGAGTTTGTCCGGTACATCCTCTGATTGTTTGTAGTCTTTTTTCTACCCACTCTTGCACATAAGATAGGCGATGATCTTGTTGTGATATAATATGGCATAACCACACAACTACAACCCATCCTAAACTTAGTCCTTGCCAGTTTCCATGTGTCGGAAAATGCTTCTCTATCAATTTTTGTAATCCCATGAGTTGGCATTGGGCTAGAAGCACAGGGAGTTCATCTATTCTCTCTTGATTAAAAGTTGATTCCTGGGTAAGATTCATTTGTATTCACACTCATCCTCAACCTTTCACCTACTACAATATACCCCTACCGACTCCCTGGTAAGCAGGTGTATTTTGGCCATCGCTCTTGAATGGCGAAGTGATTGCTTGATGGTCGTGGAGTGATCGCTTGATGGTCGGGGAGCGATCGCTTAATGGTCGGGGAGCGATCGCTTAATGGTCGGGGAGCGATCGCTTGATGGTCGGGGAGCAGCCCATCGCCTCCAAGCGGTACGCCCAACAGTTTTGTATAAATTACTACCGTTGAGCCCACAAACCCCTCCACAATTCCCACTTTTGATAACCTCATTTCCAAATGGGCGAACCGTGAGT
>JAAHFP010000186.1 GCA_010672925.1 Symploca sp. SIO1C2
AAGCAACCTGCGAAAAAACAGTTATTAAAGTATACTGGATGTATTACTTTTTCATTGCATCAACTGATAGATATATTTTGTTTAAGAGAGTTAGAAGTATGATCGTTATCATACTTCTATAATCCCTTAAATTTTGTTTTCGTTGCGGATTGCTCCCATTAAATCCGCAGCATGCAGGTCTAGATTGATAAACTTAGTTTTTATAATGTTGGTACTAGAACTCTATCTAATACATGTACTACACCATTAGCAGCTTGCACATCGGTGATCATTATCTTTGTTCTTCTATTGCTTTCATCAACTATCTCTGGACCATTGTCTAGGTCTATCATGAAATTATACCAATTCAACTTTTATAATTCAGTAATAATGATTATCTTGAGTTATGCCAAAACAACTAGATATACAAGTAGAACAAAGTACTCAGGAATTAAAGCTGATGCAATCAAAAGCCAAGAACATGTCTATTGTTATTCGTTTACAGATGCTACTGTTATTGCAAGAAGGAAAGTATAAATACCAGACTGAATTGAGCGATGCTCTACAAAAGAGTGTACGCACAGTACATAAATGGATAAAAACATATAAAGATCAAGGCATAGAAGGATTATTAGATTATCAGCGCGGTGGAAAGAAAAAGCCAGCCATATCAGGAGAGGTATATGATAAAGTAAAAGCTGTTCTATCGGATCCCAATAGCCAAATTAGTTCATACAAAGAACTGCATGCCTATATAGAACAGCTAGGTGTAAATATGAAATATAAAGCGATGTATAAATACATACGCAGCCATTTTAAACCCGAATCATGCATTAGAATATTGGAAAGGAGGGCTTAAACCTTTGATTTGAGAGAATAATCCAGTCATCCAGGGAGTGTAAGAAATACTGTGTAAACAGGAATTAAGAGTGTTGCCATATGAGCCCCGCGGGGCTCATATGGCAAAAAATTTGAATACGATTTATTAACTCTTAATTTTTAAACTATGTCTAAAGACAAAAATAATTTAAATTTCAATGGACTCCTTGAGGGTGTCAAGACTTTGGATGATTTTGAAACTGTCATGAGCAGTCTTTACAAGCAAGGTATTCAGCATTTGCTTGATTCGGAGATGAGCCACTTTCTTGGTTACGATAAACACAAGAAAAAAGATTTAGATACATCTAATTCTAGAAACGGATATTACCCGAAAACCTTAAATACTTCAGAAGGTAAAGTTGTGGTAGATATACCTAGAGATCGCAAGGGCGAATTTATTCCCCAGGTTGTCCCCAAAGGCCAAACCACAACTCAAAAGATCGAGCAAGTCATTACAGGATTATATGCTAGAGGTATGACTACATCTGACATTACAGAGCAGATCAAGGACATCTATGGTCTAGATGTTTCCAAAAGCTTTATCAGCGATATTACCACTAAAATGACAGTTCACATTGAGGCTTGGCAAAGTAGGCCACTAGAGGCTTTATACTGCTTGATGTGGATGGACTGTATTAGAGTCAAAGTCAGACAAGATAATCGTATCATTAATAAGAGCGTTTATATTGTGATAGGCTTAAATGAAAGTGGTCACAAAGATGTTCTGGGCTTATGGATACAGGATACAGAGTCGGCTGCTTTCTGGCTAAATGTTCTCAATGATCTCAAAGCTCGTGGGGTGGAACGAGTGCTGATTGCTTGTACTGATAATCTGACTGGATTTACCGATGCGATTGAAGCTAGTTTTCCAAGCACCATTTGCCAACTCTGTCTTGTTCATCAAATTCGGAACAGTATCAAATTTGTACCTTGGAAAGACCGTAAAGCTTTTCTAAAAGATCTTAAGCTCGTTTACGGAGCAATAAACTTGAAACAAGCCAAATTAGCTTTTGAAGAGTTTAAAGGCAAATGGAGAAGTAAATATGCTTACGCCATAGGCTCTTGGGAGAAAAACTGGGACTATTTAACCAGCTTCTTTGAATTCCCTGTGGAACTGAGAAAAATTATGTATACCACTAACACCATTGAAGGTCTAAATAGAGCAATTCGCAAATACACTAAAACCAAATCAATTTATCCCAATGATAGAGCGGCTATTAAATCCATTTTTCTAGCAATAGAGCAGATTCAAAAAAAATGGTCTATGCCAATCAGACATTGGAATCTGCTTGTTA
>JAAHFP010000187.1 GCA_010672925.1 Symploca sp. SIO1C2
TTTTTCCCTCCTCACAAGCAGCGACATGCTGGGGAGCGCTGCCCAAATCAAGAAGAGAGATTTTCGTCAGTATCTAGCTTCAACTCATATCCGCTTATTAGAGCTACTGCCCTCAGTATAGATGGCAGACAGTTCTTCAATCAAGGAAAAAGTTTGAACTCTTACTGAAATTGGATCACAACCTTTGAGGTCAAACTTCTCGGCAGATTTACTACTTGTTTATGGAGTCACTACTCACTAATGCCCACCACTAAGACCACACAAAAGAAGCTAAATCCCACCTTGTCAGCAGATATGGTTCGCACTTATCTGCACGAAATCGGGCGTGTACCCTTGCTCAGCCATGAACAAGAGATTATTTATGGTAAGCAAGTGCAGCACATGATGGAGCTTTTGGAAGCTAAAGCCACTTTGGAGGTAGAACTAGGACGGGAAGCAACAACCGCAGAGTGGGCTTCCCATCAGAATATTACCGAAGCTAACCTGAACAAAATAGTTAAAGATGGTGAAAGGTCAAAGCGTAAGATGATCGAAGCCAATCTACGCCTTGTTGTTGCGATCGCTAAAAAATATCAGAAGCGCAACATGGAGTTTCTGGATTTAATCCAGGAAGGTACTTTAGGCTTGGAACGAGGGGTTGAAAAGTTTGACCCCACCAAGGGTTATAAGTTTTCCACCTATGCCTACTGGTGGATTCGTCAGGCAATAACCCGCGCGATCGCGCAGCAAGCCCGTACCATTCGGCTACCGATCCATATCACTGAAAAGCTCAACAAAATCAAGAAAACCCAACGGGAACTATCTCAAAAATTAGGTCGCAACCCCAAACCCGCAGAGATTGGGAAGGAATTGGATCTAGATGCCACTCAGGTGCGAGAATTTTTGAGCATGGCTCGTCAGCCGATTTCTCTTGATGTTCGGGTTGGAGAAAATCAAGATACCGAGCTCTCTGATTTACTAGAGGATAGTGGCATAACTCCAATCAATTACACTACTCAGGAGTCTCTGCGACAAGACTTGCATAACCTCCTTGCGGAATTAACCCCTCAGCAAAGAGAAGTCCTGGCACTGCGCTTTGGGTTAGAAGATGGCAATGAGCTATCTCTGGCCAAAGTAGGACAGCGGCTTAATCTCAGTCGTGAACGAGTACGCCAGCTAGAGCACCAAGCCTTGGCTCAACTAAGGCGTCGTCATCTGAATGTCAGGGAATATATTGCCAGTTAACACTATTTGTTGGGGTGAGGTGAAAAAAAGTGTGGGAGAGCTTTTTTGAGTAATGAGTAATGAGTAATGAGTAATGAGGGTCGAAACTTTTATCAAATCCTCTTCCCTTCTGCCCTCTGCCCTCTGCCCTCTGCCTTGGAGCCTTCTTTCTTGAAAGCCACTGTAAATTTCGTTCACCCTATTTGTTGTTGATTTTTCGTTGTTAGTTGTTTGTAAACAAATACAAATAATTAACAACTAAGGGGCAGAGGGCTATGCCTCCCATCCCTAGAAGGAATAGGCTTCCCGCCGCTTTCAGTAAGGTTATTTACGTTTTTTAATCTTGCTGTACTAGGTTAATTAAGTACCAATTGCCTTTAAAATAGGAGTAGTAGCGTTTAACTGCTATTACTCCTATTTTAGTAAAGGTTTGTCGTTTTTTTATAAAATACTCCGATTTTGAGGGCTTATTTGAAGATTTGTAACGGTTTTGCTAAATCTAAACTTTTGCTATTGAAGCGATCCATTGGATAAAAAGTTGAAGCTCTTACTGACACACAAACCATTGGGGTGAGCCAGCACTCAGCCCATCAGGGTAATTACCACGTCAGGGCCTCCTTGTTAACTTGGGTTTTCAGGGGCGTCCATTACATCCATGTTTAACTACTGCAATAGTCGGAGTACTAAGTGTGACGATTAACTAACCGGTCTTGGGAGGTCAAATAAAAGTACCTTTTGATATTACATCTGTTTAGTAAGAAGGTAAAAAAAGGGGGTAATCATTGTAATGAAAAGATTAATTGGTGTGATGGGGTTACTCCTCACTGTAGGATTAGCAACGAATGGATTAACTTCAGAAAAGACAGATTCTGAACAACTAGAGGCCAAGGGTGATTCCAAGGGAATAGTGATGCC
>JAAHFP010000188.1 GCA_010672925.1 Symploca sp. SIO1C2
GCAGGAGTTTATTATTCAGTCGTGCCGATAGATTGGGGGCAGATTCCAGGGGGGATTCTTGGGCAACATCGTAAACGCGGGCAGTGAGGATTTGTACTAGGTAGTCACATAGCATGGGATTAAGGGGTGAGCAGATGCAGATGTCCGAATTGTTGTTAAAAGAGTCAGGGATTTGATTTTACACCCTTGAGTATGGTGTGATGCCAAATCTGTATTAAAAATCAAGCTGTGGCAAATTCTGTACAATGCTCGCTTACTGGGATGATGAAGCCCTAAAACAATATCACTCTTGGGAATTCCTGCTGCCAGTAAATAGTCAACTACACACCAATCAGTCCAATCTTCTTCCACCCAAATTTTGCTATCTTTACGAAATCTATTTTATCCATTGCTGAATTTTCTTCTTTTTCAGATCAACTACCATTAAAAGTGCGCTCGCTTGTCATTGTAGGTTGGGTTGACGAAGGAAACCCAACATCTTATTATCTCCAGTATTCCTATCGCTGTACTAAACTATGAATGTACGAAATTGAATTTACACCTGAAGCTGTTCAAGACTTGCGCTATTTAAGAAAATTTGAGCAAAATATTGTTATAGATGCTATTCAAACCAGATTGACTCACGAGCCAACTGTAGAAACAAAAAACCGTTTCCGACGCTCTCCACCAGACATTGCTGCATGGGAATTGCGTATTGGCATATTTCGGGTGTTCTATGACGTTGACGAATTCGTGCGGGTTGTCAGCGTTGCAAGAATTGGTGATAAGCCTAACAATACTGTATTTTTTCGTGGACAAAAGGACTAATTGACGATGATTTGGACATATCGTGTGTTTCATGACAGCCAGGGAAACTACTCAATTCGTGAAGTTTTTTCAGAGAGAGATGGCAAGCTGATTGCTTATAGTAAATCTCCTGTGGCAGTTTTAGGTAACTCACCTGAAGAATTGAGGCAACTCATTCAATGGTGCAAGGAAGCTTTTGAATTACCTGTTTTATCACTAGAAGAAGTTGATGCCCAAATTGCCGCATTACCAAAAAGCTCAAAAGCTGAGCACAGCCAAAATGTTTCTTTGCAACAAGTTATTACTGAACTAGATATCAATTCTGACTCTGTTGTTGAATCTATACTGTAATGGCGCGACACACCTTAAAATGTAGGTTTGGTAGAGCGATAGTGAGACCCAACAAAGGGTTACTGGAAAACTTTTCATGATTCAATGTCGAGGAGTTGATCAAACTGAATTGCCAATTCATTAGAGACTTCATCAATTATATTAGTGTCTATTAATCCTGTCTCAGCATCAAGAATAGACTGGCAGTAACCATCTGACAAGGAATACACGCTAAGCTCATTGGGAGCCAGAAATCTCGACTTTGGAACATAGCGAGATATGTTTTTGATTTTTTCTTCAGATGCATTAATTGCTAAAATACCAGCTTGCAGGAGATTGTTAAACTCACATCTTGCACCAGTACAAATATACTTAATAGTGTCGGGCAGAGCCATCAATTTCAATACTGAAACCGTCAAATCTTATCACTGTTGCCTGTTGCCTGTTGCCTGTTGCCTTTTGCCTACCTTCACAGGCCAATGTTAGACTGGGTGCAAGATCTCAGTTAAAGGCAGTTAAAATATAAGGACTGTGAGTTGTGAGCAAAAATTGCAGATTATCTTTTCGAGAGTTATAAACTGTGGTGATTAGTTCAATCATATCCCTCTGGGCTGCTGGAAAAATATGCGCTTCTGGTTCTTCGATATATATTGAACTACCGCCTATTTGTGGTTTTAAAAAGGCAATTGTCCTCAGAATAATGGCTAAAGGAAGGGTTTCTTGTTGCCCAGAAGAAGAATTGGCAATGCTAATCTTTCTCCCTCCATCCATTACCAGATAGTCTTCTCCTTCTTCCTGGACATATTTTCCGCAAAGAATCTTGTGATTTAAATCGGCTATTTCATTATTTAAGTCTTTGTCATTTATACTATTCCTCAATCTATCTAGAGAAACAGGAGTTTTAATTCTTTCATAGTAAGTTCCGAACTCAACCAGGAATGGATCCACAGCATTGTTTTCAGATAACAAGGTAAATATGC
>JAAHFP010000189.1 GCA_010672925.1 Symploca sp. SIO1C2
GCAAGGATAGTAAAGTCATATTTTGGAGTTTGTCAGGGGAGAAATTACAGCAATTTCAGACTAGCCAAGATGGGATTTTTAGTATCAACTTTAGTCCTGATGGGGAGCGCTTAGTTACTGCTGGCACAGATACCACAGTAAGATTGTGGAATTTGTTTGGTAAGCAACTAGCTAAATTTAACACTCATCAAGGGGGAGTTGTTAGTGTCAGTTTTAGCCCCGATGGGCAGCGCTTAGTAACAGCGGGACAAGATGGTACAGCAAAGCTGCTATTGTTGTCAGGACTACAGATTAGTCAATTTAAAGGACATCAGGGAAGAATTTACAGCGCTAGTTTTAGTCCCGATGGCAAGTATGTAGCGACAGCAGGCAAAGACGGTGTAGTGCGGCTGTGGCAGGTGGAAGGTTTAGATGAACTGCTGCAAAGAGGCTGTAACTGGCTCAAGGATTACTTTACTAAGCATCCTCAAGTTTATGAAGTACAAGAATGTGGGTAGGGTTTGCTGAATAAGTCGTAATTTTCGGGTTTGAAAAGGTGGTAGGTGTTAGGTGTTAGGTGTTAGGTGGTAGGTGTTAAGTTTTTCTCTTTTTTGGTTGCGATCGCCCTGATTTTTTGCTATTATTACTTGATAATGGTAAAAATGTGCGCTTATATATAAAATACTACTTGAAAATCTCATATCAACCCTGTATTAATGCCGACCTCAGAACAGATGCTCGCTTGCATTAGAGTGTGCCAAGCCCTATCTAACTTGTATCTAGACATCCATTTGTTTCGCTTTGATGCTCAACGGGAAGAGTTATACATTCTGGCAGGAGAGACAATTGGGTTAACCATCTTTAAAAACGGTCTTTGGGAATTTGACGATGACACAGAAGTTTGACTTTCAGACAATGCCACGTAGGGAGTTGAGGGCATACGTTTTGTCCCATAGAGATGATGAAGATGCCTTGCGAATTTATATGGATCGTTTAAAAAGTGAATCTGGGATTATTCGGCATCAAGGTGGTGTGACAACAGATGACTTAGCCCAACTAGAGCAACTTTTGCAAAATAGTGTTAATCAAGCTCCAGATGCAAGATAGATGGTAGGTGGAAGGATAAATGGGTGGTTAGTAGGGCTAGGGCGTGTTTTCAAACTCTCGGAGGGCGAAGCATTTGGATTGTATAACTTGGGTTTCACCGATAAATTGTCCCCCAAATGCTTCGCCCCTACATCACAGATTACTTATTACTTGTTACTCATCAAGCAGTTTGCTCTTCAGTTAATTTCAACCAACCGCGATAACGAATAGCACTTACCACAACAAAGATGAGATCTACACCAACAAGAGAGCCCACAATCAACTCAGAACCTCCTGTACTAAAACCATAACTATGGAGTCCTGTCCCCAATACAAAATTAACCCCATACCAAGCCATTAATACCGCATTAAAACTGACAACACTGGTAATCGCTAAACCAAAATCCCCTAGCCAACCGACTAAGCGACCGTGGAGGGGTATAACGTAACACATTAGGGCAATTAATGCCCAAGTTTCTTTCGGATCCCAACCCCAGAAGCGTCCCCAGGAAAAATGTGCCCAAATTCCTCCGAGAATCACTCCAGCACTCAACAGTAAGACTCCCACTTGTAAAATGCCATAATTCCACTTGGCTAAACTGCGAATCCGTTCTTTTGCCTGGGGGGTAAATAAATAGTTGCTGAGGATAATATGGCTCAAACCCATGGCCAGAGCAAAACTAGCATAACTGAGGGTAATAGTAGGTACATGGATACTCAACCAAAAATTATCTCGCAGTACGGGTACTAGGGGTTTAATACTGGGGTCGAGAACTGCTGGTAGACTATCTGCTAGCACCAGGCAGATAACAGATAAAGGTGCAGCGGCTAGCAGGTAATATTTGGCACGGTAAATACTTTCAAATAGTAAAGCGATCGCGGCAACACCAAAACCTACCCAGATTACTGATTCATACATATTAGTTACTGGGGGTCGTCCGGCAATTTGCATCCTTTCAATAAAGCCGTATCCCTGGATGAGTAAACCACTAGTAAAGA
>JAAHFP010000019.1 GCA_010672925.1 Symploca sp. SIO1C2
GGGACGCGGAGATGGAGAGAGAGGGGGAGAGGGATTTTTTGAGGATTCCGGTGTTGGTGGAGTTGCGGTATTATCAGCATTCGGTGTTGGAGAGGGTAAAGGCTTTTCTGCTTAAACATCAGCCAAACTTGAATTTGGATGAGGAGGTATTAAAACAGTGGCTGCGTCAGGGACAATTATTACTGCTGTTGGATGGATTTAATGAGTTGCCTTCGGAAGAAGCTAGACAGCAGGTAAGGGTGTTTCGTCAAGACTACCCCAATACACCAATGGTATTCACCACAAGGGATTTGGGGGTAGGAGGGGATCTCAACATTACCAAGAAGCTGGAAATGCAACCCCTGACAGAAGCTCAGATGCGGCAGTTTGTCTGTGCCTATTTGCCACAGCAGGGGGAACAGATGCTCAAGCAGTTGGGTAGTCGCTTGCGAGAGTTTGGGGAAACACCCCTGTTGTTGTGGATGCTTTGCTCTGTATTTGCTAGCAATTCTAATCAAATACCTGCTAATTTGGGTTCGGTGTTTCGCCAGTTTACTGAAGTTTATGACAAAAAGATCAAAGTGGCTACAGCGATGATGAACAACATCTGCGTCTACTCAACGATGCGATCGCAACTAAAGAATCCATATTATCTAACTTAAACTGGCTTCAACAACAAGCCGCCGCCGACTCAGAAGCTACGGTTTTAGTTTACTATTCCGGTCATGGTTGGTTAGACGATACTACCGGAAAATACTACCTGATTCCCTACGATGTCGAACCCTTCGATATTCCCAACTCTGCTTTACCAGCCGACACATTTACAGAGGCACTACGACAAATCCCAGCCCAAAGATTACTGGTAATTATCGATAGCTGTCATGCAGCGGGTATGGCTACGGCGAAAAATGATGTACGGGAAAAGCATTTTGGCAATAATTTATCAACGAAGCCCAATATAAACCATCCAAATGCTTTGCCCTCCAACGCTGGGAAAAAACACCTAAAATTACCCAATAATCTTATCCCAACCGCCTTACCTAAAGATTTAATCGACAAACTCAAACAAGGTACAGGAAGAGCAGTATTTACCTCATCTACAGGTCAACAACAATCTTGGATTCGCCCAGATGATACCATGAGTATCTACACCTTCCATTTCCTGGAAGCTTTACAAGGTGCAGGTAATCAACCAGGAGATCAGGTAGTGACAGTTTCTCATTTAATGAACTATGTAGGAAAAACTGTTCCCGCTAGCGCCAAGGAATTATGCCAAGCTGAGCAAACCCCCTTCTTTGACTTTGCCACAGAAGATTTCCCTGTAGCACTACTCCACGGAGGTAAGGGTATGCCTCAACAGGGATGGGATGAAGTGAAAGCAGAAGCCCAGGAGAGGATTAGTCAGATTAGTAATGTCAGCGTAGAAGGCAACCAAAGTCAGATGAATCTTAGTGGTGGAAGTACTAACATCCATATCAATGCAGCTGGAGATATCAGCAATGTTGGTATCTCTTCGTAAGACCCGTACTTATAGCAAAAGGCAGAGGGCAGAGGGCAGAAGGCAGAAGGGAAAAAATTGACTGGTAAGGGTTTGCTGCATTTTACTTTGTCCTAATCGCCTTGGCGACTGCTATATTAAGATCTATCTTTTTGCTCCAACAAAGTGCTAGATTGTATTTTAAGATCAAGAGCTTGGCTTTCTTGCATAACCCTGATAAGAAACCGTAAAGCCTCATTGACTGCCTCAGCATTAGGAAACATCCGTGCAACATCAGGCTCTAAACGCACAGTTGTCCCAGCAAAACTCTTTCTTCCAGAGCCTAACTTCCTGACTCGTAGACTTTTTAAATCATACTCTGACCGCAGATCATCTTCCATTCCTAGTTTGAGATTTACTGTTGCTGAGTTATTGATAGACTGTAACTACGGGGACTACCAGTGCGATCGCCAATGTAGAAGGAGTAAGTACCAGCATTCCAATACCCGGAGTCTGTGATGCTACTTCCAGAGAACTCATCAGACTGTACACAAGAAGAGCTACCATTTGGTCCTTTGATCAAGAGTATTGGTTGACCGCCCTGACTGTCTACGGTGAAGCGTAAGTAACTAAAGTTATCACCCAAAGTAATCACATGACTTGCTGTAGGGGACATCTTACCGCAGTCGCTATTTCCGGAAGTTCCAGTTAGAACCATCGGCTCATTAAATCCAGGGGTCAGCGCCATCTGCTGCTGGGAACGAACTCCGGCAATGTTAGTCAAGAGCAATGCTAAAGTTGTGGGAACAGCTAGCCAATATTTAAGTGTTTTCATCTAATACCTCCACCCAGTTGGGAAACCCATATACTTTCATCTAGTACCAGAAAGCAGCAAGCTCTGAGGGAAGAATGCTTGTACAGTAAGGTTGTTAACCTTTTTCAACCACTTATTGCTACTGAGCTGCACTAGTATCTTTTAATACAATTTTCACCAATGATTAGAGATTTGGGGGTGGGAAATGTTCCTCTTTACTAACTGTCACAGAAAGCGGCGGGAAACCCATATCCTTCTAGGGATGGGGGGATTGTTGCCCGCCGCTTTGTTATTGGTTATTGGTTATTGGTTATTAGCCTTTCTTTACAAACAACAAACAACAAACAACAAACGACAAATCACCCTAACTCTGACAAACTTCTTGCAGTTGAAACTCCTGCACCACCGTTAGTCCTCTAAGGAAATTGCGGTCTTCACTAATATGAGGAAACTTCAGATAGGAATCTAACATCCCCCTCTCTAGTTGACGCTGACGCACTATTGCAAAACTACCAGGACTGAGAATACGGAGTCGAGGCGGTGGTACATCGTGTAAACGTACTGTGCCGTAGGGATTGTTGATTTCCTTAAGCCAATGCTCAAAGCGCAGGAGGAAGGCTTGAGGATCCTTGAGGGTTTGCTGAGGGGCAAGCTCAATATTTACTAGGTAATGAGACGGAAACTCGTGCTCAGACAAAGTAATACAAAAGTCTTCCAGAGATAAGTTGAACTCCTGCTGCAGCTGTTGCATCACCTGAGTGGCATGAAATTCCGTGGTTTTTTCGGTGGTCGAAGACAGTAACCCCCCGCGTCGATGGCGGAAAGCAATAATGGGAGCTTCTTCGTAAAAGCCCAGTACTTCCACTACATCCCCAATATCATAACGGTAGAAGCCACTGTAGTTGCTAACTAAAATACGGTAGAACTTGCCAGCTTCTACTTCAGTGGGTAATAAGGTTTTCGGTTGCTCTACGTCCCATTGGTCTTGTGGAATAAACTCATAAAAGCCACTCTCAATTGCCAGAATCCCCCCTTCGTTATTGAGGTTGTTGAAAATACCGAAGTTGCCTTCGGCTGTACCATACATCGCACCGAAGACAGGAGTATCCTCAAAGTAATCAGAAAAGCGCTGCAAGTAAAAATCTGATGTGCCTCCCAAGGCTGTCACAATTAGGGATAGATCAGGCCATGCGAGTTTTGGAGTTAATCTGCCTTCAGACTGGAAAATCTCTCGCAATTGAGCTGCACGAGTCGGATTAGCGGCCCAGCGGCGCTCTAATTGAGCACGAACTCTGGGTTCGAGTCGGAGCCAAGGGGGTAGGGTTTCTGATTGTAAATCCTTAATTAAGTCTGGGGCATATTGTTCCAGATAGTTGCAAGTCCTTAGCACCAGCATGGGGAAATTAGCGATAAATCCCCCTATTGAAGGATGGCGCAGAGCGAAGAGTAAGCAAACATAATGGCGAGATAAGCTATCGGCTATCTCCAGGGTTTCGTAGGGGTTAATTAGTAGTTTCTTCTGAATCTGCTTACTTGATCGCAAACTGTGGACAGTAACCGGACCATAGTTAATACCCCCCTCGGTAACTCCTTGCAGTAGCGCCGAGTTGGTTAACAAAAACTGTCCTAGTTGCTGCTTTCGAGATGACCTTTGGTGGTTTGGCGATCGCAGAGCCTCCAGCAGAAAACCAATGGCTACCATATTAGCTCTTCCCAAGCTATTTTGATATCTTTTGGTAATAGGTACCATTTTTTGTTTACCCGTAGAACCACTGGTAAGACTGATATACACTACAGGGTCAGGGGTCAAAACATTCTTTTCCCCTTGAGCAATACGCTTGGTATACTCTTCATAACCACTGTAGGTTAAAATCGGAACTTGTTGACGAAACTGCTCAATTGTTTTAATGTCCCTTAGCCCAAATTTGCTACCTAATTCTGTATCTTGATAAGCTTTCAACAGAGTAAGCAAGAACTGTTCCTGTACAGCCATTGTCTGGCGAGTTTGTCGCACAAAATTTGCCTTAGCCGGTTGAGCAATCGCCTTGAAAAATATTGGTAGCCAGAAGTTGTTCATGCTGAAGAAAAAGGGAAGAGGAAACCACTTTCAAAACAAAGTATTTAGATAGCACAGAATCCCCCAATCAGTCAAGAGCTAATGATAATTTAGAATTTAGAATTTAGAATTTAGAAAATAAGCCCCTAAATCCCCCCATAATGGGTGTAGTAAATCAGATAACACCAAGAAGATTGTCAACGAGGGGAAGTATCTAAGTGAATGACTTGTTAGAAGGAGTTAATGTTTTTCTCATCGGTATGATGGGTTCCGGTAAGACAACTGTAGGACATCTGCTAGCAAGTCAGCTAGGTTACCGTTTCTGTGACTCAGATGTTGTGATTGAGCAAGTTGCTGGTAAAACAATTAACGAGATTTTTGCGGAAAGTGGAGAAGCAGCTTTTCGGCAAATTGAGAGTCAAGTATTATCTGAATTATCGTCTTATACTAAGTTGGTCATTGCTACCGGTGGTGGTGTTGTTATCAAACCAATTAATTGGAGTTACCTGCACCACGGCTTAATTGTTTGGCTAGATGCACCAGTAGAAGTACTAATCGAGCGTCTGAAAGAGGATACTACTCGCCCTCTCCTAAAACAGGCGGATCCGGCTCAAACTTTGCACCAGATTTTGGAGCAGCGACGAGGTCTTTATGCCGAAGCTGACTTACATATTAGAATAGATGCTAAGGACACACCAGAGCAAATAGCTTCACAGATAGTTACCCAAATTCCCACGGTGCTTAAGGAGAAAGGAGCTCAGGAGTAAAAAAATGCCCATTGGTTGAAAGCGAGGAAAACTTAATGAGTTGTTTCTGGCTTCTTTTTGGACTGAAGTCCTACTACTGCTTATTACTCATTACTTATTACTTATTACTCTCGAGAAACTAAAAAATACTGATTTAGGTCTGAAAATCTTGATATGATTAGTTTTTAACCTTTTTTTTCGGCGATTCAATTAATAAATTCTTAATTCTTAATTCTTAATTCTTAATTCGCCGTTAGGCGCTTATTACTTCACAAGCCAAATCAATGGACTTACCCTATCTAATCTATGCGCCTGGGACTCCTGAAGCAAAAACTCATCAATTGAAGTTTGGTGTCAATACTATTGGACGGGGAATGGACAACAGTATTGTCTTATTAGATGAGAGTCTTTCCCGTCAACATGCGGAAATTACTCTTGCTCAGGATGGTGTGACGATTACAGACAGGAATAGCCTCAATGGTACTTTTGTTAACAATAGCAGAATTAACCACAGTAAACTCAAACATGGAGACTCAATTTATTTTGGCAAGGTAATTTGTCAATTTGTTGAAGGGATAGCTCATCCTAAGGCACAACTTTTCCAGAATAGTACAGATTCCGAGATTTCAATCCTCAAACAAGTCTCCCCTGAGCAAACCCGGATTACTGTACCCAATTCACTATCTTCTGTTACCACAGATATCTCAATCCTCAAGCTATCACAGCAGGATGCTTCACAGCGAGCAATGGCTAAATTAGAAATATTATTACAGGTAAGTAAAGAATTTTCTTCTCCTGAGGAACCAGAAAAGTTATTGGAGAAAATTCTCAACCTACTGTTCGAGATTATGCATGTGGATAGAGCAGTAATCCTTTTGGTTAATGAATTAACTGGGCAACTCGAACAAAAAGCCTTTAAGTTACGCCCAGGTATTCAAGAAATGGGGCAGTTATACAGTAAAAAGATTACTAATTTTGTACGTAATAAGGGAAGAGCGATTCTTTCTGACGATGCTTGTATTGATCAGCGGCTTAGGAATTCCGAGTCTGTGATGATTCAAGGTATTCATGGGGCAATGTGTGCTCCTCTCAAACCGCGAGAGTCGGTAATTGGGGTATTATATGTTGATAATTTGTCTTTATCTCATGTTTATTCTGGGGAAGATTTAGAGTTTTTGACTTGTCTGACTAACCAAGCTGCGATCGCTATTGATAATTCCCAGCTTTACCAACAGATACAAGCAGAAGCTGTAATGCGTAATAAACTGGAGCGTTTTTTTCCCGAAGCGGTTAGTAGAAAGCTGAGGGAAGAAGGAAATTTGGGCATTGTGGATAGGGAAGTGACAGCTTTATTTTGTGATATTAGCCAGTTTACCGAAATGTCCTCCCAGATGGAACCACGGCAGATAATTGAAATGCTCAATGAATACTTCCAAGTGATGGTAGAAGAGATTGTTTTTGCCTACGAAGGTACTTTGGAAAAATATATTGGAGATGCCTTGTTTGCAGTTTGGGGTGCTCCTTATCAGCAAGCAGATGATCCAGAGAGAGCAATTAGAGCCGCAATTGCTATGCAGTGGGCAGTGCGGCGTCTGAATCACAAGTGGAGTCAGCAGGGTAGAAGAACCATTAGTATCCATATTGGGCTAAATACTGGTAAAGTAGCAGCTGGAAACATTGGCTCGGAAAAGCTAATTCAATATGCAGCTATTGGAGATACTACCAATGTCACTAGTCGGATTTGTGGAGTTGCCAAGGCTGGAGAAATTCTAATTTCTCAAGGTACTTTTGCCAAACTGCGCGATCGCACTCTGCCTTTGGAAAGGATACCACCGGTTAAGGTTAAAGGCAAGGAAGAACCTTTACAACTGTATCGTTTGCGGTGGGAGGAAGTAACGAGTAATGAGTAATAAGCAGTAGTAGGACTTCAGTCCAAAAACAAGCCAAACATGATTGTACCCAGAATTTGGTGCGTTACGCTGCGCTCTAAGCGGAGCATCCCGAAGGGTATACACACCCTACTGCCTTTATTTGTGCTATTATTTTACATAATGGAGTAGGTGTGCGCTTATAGAGTCTGGTCAATTACAACATGCGATCGCGCAAGCAAGCAAAAGTAGTTGTAGTGGCGCGTTAACTGCTGAAAGCCCCCTAAATCCCCCAATTTTGGGGGACTTTGAGTAGTAGGTTGGGTTAAGACGATAAAATATAAATTCTGTAGGGGCGGGTTTAGGGATAATTTAGGCCATTTTATCCGAATATCTCAATCAAAACCCGCCCTGCCGCTACCCCAATCAACCCAACCCATCACCAAATAAATCAACAAGCGATCGCTTTGGGCACCAACGAAGCTGATCCATAACTGTTGGTCTGCATTAGTCGCTTTCCAAGGCTTGTTCTAAAGCAAAATTAATTACAGCTGAGCTTAACCTAATTCCTCGGTTGAGCATTTGAGAAATTGCTTGCTGCATGGAAATCGGATAACCTTCTTGTTTAGCACGCAGCAAAATACCAATTGAACCGGTAACGGAAAGTCCGCTTAATCTGGCAATTCGTCTACCTGCTACTTCATCAATACAGACAGTTGGGATATTTTCATTCATAGCTAATTGAATGACTGCGGCTTCACCCTTATCAAGTACATTGAGGAGCAATGAGGAAATATTTAGGGCAGTTTGCTGTTTTTGTAGCCAAGTTGCTGCGGCAAATTCTGTTACGGCAAAACTGCTCGAACCACCTACGAGTATTTCTTGGCAGACTTCATAGGGAACCAATACTTGTTTGTAGAGAGATTGCAATATAGTTAAATCTCCCAAAGCAGCAACAAGAGCAATTATTGGTCCAGTATTGATCACAATTATTTCAGTTTTAGGCATTTTCTAAATCCGATAATAACTCTTCTTCAGTCAGGTCTATCATTGCCACACCATAACGATGTAAGTTAAGTAGGAATGAGACTCTATCGATGCCGATTAATGCAGCTGCCATACCAGAAGAGAGGCGTTTCATTTCAAAGAGTTTAACCGCCATTGCCCATTTTGCTTCTTGTTCAAACTGTTCTCTGGTTTGCTGCAAAGCATCGGGAAAGGTTTGGGGATAGTTAATTGTTAGTTGATGTGACATAATTGAGGTCAGTGAAGGAATGGTGTTATGACTACAGTAACAGCTCCAGTAGAGAATTCTCCTATTGTATTGCACCTACAACCGATAATTGATTTGACCGATGAGGAGTTTTTTGAGTTCTGTCGAATTAATCGAGATTTACGTATTGAACGCACTGCTAAAGGAGAATTGCTAATTATGTCCCCCACTGGTTCGGAAACCGGAAATCGGAATTTCAAATTGATTCAGCAATTAGCTAATTGGACTGATGCTGATGGTACGGGGATTGGTTTTGACTCTAGCACTGGTTTTAAACTGCCTAATGGTACGAATTGTTCTCCTGATGCAGCCTGGGTAAAGTTAGAAAGGTGGAATGCACTGACTCCTGAACAACAAAAGCGATTTGCTCCCATTTGTCCGGAGTTTGTGGTGGAATTGCGTTCTCCGTCTGACCAGTTAAAGCCCCTGCAAGAGAAAATGCAGGAGTATATTGATAATGGGACGCTGTTAGGTTGGCTGATTGACCGCAAAAATCGGCAAGTTTACATTTATCGTCCGGGAGTGGCTGTCGAATGTTTGGATAATCCCGTTAGTTTGAGTGGCAATTCCGTATTACCTGGATTTATTTTGGATTTAAGTAAAATTTGGTAGACTGCATCGAAGAGATTACCTGTAGGGGCAGGTTTAACTAGTTAATTTCACGGATAAAAGATAACTTATCAGTGCAAAACCCGCTCTCCGTGTCTTCCCTATCATTAGTAACCCACATTCCGGAAATTATCAATTTGCTCTAGTAAAACTGATATAGTGTTTATTAGGTTCTGGAGTATAGGAATGTCGAGCGATCGCCTGCGCCAAGTTGAACGAAATTTGACTCGTTTGCGCCAACAATTGGCAGGAAAAGAAGACACATTAGTTACTATTGCTCCAGAAGAACAGGTTAGGATTGAGCAGCAAATTGATGATTTGAGGGCAAAGATACAGCGCTTTGAGGGAGAATATTGGCAGATTTTGGCAGATGAGTCAGAAACAGTTGCTATCCTCGAACCTTTGCCAGAAGTTGTGGTTGCTGAAATTGTCGAAAAGGCGGGACAATTGCAAACTAGTCAGCAATATTCTGATGAGGTGCTGGAATGGTTACAGAAAATTTATGCTAAAGTGAGTCAACTGGAAACAACTGCAGCAGCAAAATTAAAGGGAGTGCTGTCCCTAATGCCGCCGTTTGTGAATTTGTCCTACGAGGCGGAGTTAGATACAGAGACCTTTTTGCGAACCCATTTTCCAACGTTTACTAAGTGGGCTAAGAAACTGGCAAAAAAGTCCTAGCCCATAATTACCTACCAGCTAAAGGGATACCTTTACCGTTAAACACACCAAAAGCTAAACGAGGAGTATCCCAGACAAAACTGTTACAAGTTGTGAGAACAGAAATGCAGGAAAGGCTGGCACAGTCTTTGCACAATAAAGTCTGGCTGACTCTGGGAATGGAGCGGCAGAACTATCATGTAGAGCGTCCTTTTTCTACAACAGTGGTACAGCCATCCCAGTCACCAGCACCTTTAGCTGCGGGAACTCGCATTGTAGAAGTATTTAATCGCCCAGAACTTAACCGTCAATTGCTTATTTTAGGTGAACCTGGTGCGGGTAAGACAACAATGATGCTGGAATTGGCAGAAGATTTGCTCCGACGAGCAATAGCAGACAAAACCGAGCCAATCCCAGTGTTACTAAATTTGTCCTCCTGGAAAAATCCTCAACAATCAATTTTTGACTGGTTATTAGGGGAGTTAAAGGAGAAATACGGCATTCGTAAGAATCTGGCACAGCGATGGCTAGAGGCAAATCAACTACTGCCTCTCCTCGATGGATTGGATGAGGTAGCACCCCAGCATCAACAAGCTTGTGCTGTAGCGCTCAATCATTGGTTAAAAGAATTTGATCCGCGCTCTGGTGTCCTGATTTGCTGTCGGCGAGAAGAGTTTGAGCAAGGGGTGCGACAACCATTGAGCCTTTATGGAGCCATTTATGTGCAACCCTTAACTATTGAGCAAATTGAGGACTATTTTACTCAATTTAATTTGCAGAATGTCTGGCAAACGGTGCAACAGGATGAGGCTTTACAGGAGATACTGACAAAGCCTCTGTTTTTGTCGATGTTTGGCCTAGTACAGACTCAGGACAAGTTTTCCCTCTCGGATTGGCAGTCATGCTCTACATCGGAGGACAGAATTGAGTATCTGCTCGATACTTATTGGGAAGCGACAATGAGTCGTACATTGATTACCAATCCCCGCGAGAAGCAGCAAGGTATTCATAGCAAAACCTATAGTAAAAAGCCAGTACCAACGCGCCAAGAAATTCGGAGAGCACTCGTCTTTACTGCCAAAATGCTCAACCGCGAATCCAGCACGGAGCTATTGATTGAAAAGATGCAGCCAACAGCGCTGAGCAATCTACGGCAAAAATGGACATATCAATTGATTTACGGGCTGATTGGATGGCTGATTGGATGGTTGATTATAGGGTTGGTTATTGGATTGATTATAGGATTGATTGGAGTATCAATTATTGCGCTGATTGTCGGGCTGTTCTTCTGGACAATTGACAAGCTCAACTTCCCGTTTTTGTCGGTTAACTTTCTGATTGTCGGGCTGATTATATGGCTGATTATTGGGCTGATTGTCGGGCTGGTTATATGGCTGATTGGAAGGTTAGAGAAAATCGAACCAGTAGAAGAAATTGCAATTTCGATGTCCCACGAGGCACGACGGGAAATTTTGGGCTCACTTCGCAAATGGCTGATTATCGGGCTAATTATATGGCTGATTATCGGGCTGATTGGATTGCTGATTTTCGAGTTGCTTACGTGGCTGATTATCGGGCTAGTTTTCTGGCTGATTATTGGGTTGATTGGATTGATGATTGAAGGGCGAAAAGCAGATATCCAAACTCCGATGAAGCCCAATCAGGGCATAAAAAACTCAGTAAAAAATATGATTATTGCCAACACGATTGCCTTTGTGATATCACTTTTTTTTAAATTTACCCTCCAAAATCTCCTCGCTAACGTCGTTGATTTTGAAGTCGCTGACGTAATTGTCAACATTTTCGTAGCTATGTTAATGTGGCTAAGTTTTTACCAAGCTGGTGGAAATGCTTTAAGCCAACACATTGCCCTGCGCCTCGTACTTGACTGGAATCGCTACGCCCCTTTACGCTATGAACTTTTGCTCAACTACTGTACTGAACGTCTGCTGCTACAACGGGTTGGTGGGCGCTATCGCTTTATGCACAAGTTCTTACAGGATCACTTTGCTCGGATGGATTTGAACAGATGGGAAGAAGGTAGACAACAGGGAATAACCTATTTTTTCAAAAAGAGATAAAATATAAATCCTGTAGGGGCGAGTTTAGGGATAATTTAGGTCATTTTACCCGAATATTTCGTTCAAAACCTGCCTTGCTGCTATCCCAATCAACCCAACTCATTGCCAAATAAATCAACAAGCGATCGCTTTCAGCACCAGTATCGTAAGCGATACCTCACCCATCAATAATCTTGCAGCCATCAATCAACAGAAGTACCCAGAATTTGGTGCGTTACGCTGCGCTCTAAGCGGAGCATCCCGAAGGGTATACACACCCTACTGCCTGTATCGTTTACTTTGGGAGCAAGTTCCATCGCTTTGATTTGTGCTATTATTTTACATAATGGAGTAGGTGTGCGCTTATAGAGTCTAGTCAATTGCAACATGCGATCGCGCAAGCAAGCAAAAGTAGTCGTAGGTTGGTCTGATTATCACCAAGTCCTTAAAACATTTAGTGAATCTTGAAAAAATTCCGCAAGAACTTGTTCCGCTTAAAAAAAGATTTTTCATCACCTCCTGCGCTCATTGTGGAAAAAATATGGATACAAATTTTTGGCTGGAAAAGTGGCAAAACAATAATATCGGTTTCCACAAAAGTGAAGCTAACCCTGTACTGGTCAAATATTTCTCAGAGCTTTCTTTGAGGCAAGGTAGTCGCGTATTTTTGCCATTATGCGGTAAAACTCTTGATATTGCTTGGCTGCTTTCCCAGGGCTATCGTGTTGCTGGAGCTGAATTAGTCGAAATGGCTATTGAGCAATTATTTATGGAGCTTGAAGTGGAGCCAAAAGTAGCAGAAGTTGGTGATCTGAAGCAATACAGTGCAGAAAATATTGATATATTTGTTGGTGATATTTTTGAATTGTCTGGTGAGATGCTGGGCTCTGTTGATACAATTTATGATAGAGCAGCTTTGGTGGCACTGCCGGAAGAAATGCGCCATCGATACACGGCACATTTAATGGAGATTGCAGATAAAGCGCCACAGTTGCTAGTTACCTATGAGTATGACCAAAACTTAATGGCAGGCCCTCCTTTTTCAATTAGTAGTGAGGAATTGAATCAACACTACGGAGCCCATTATGATTTAACTCTTATTGTCAGTAACAATGTGCCTGGTGGATTTAAAGGAAAATGTGCGGCAACAGAGCATGTCTGGTATTTGTGCTCTACCTATTGAGAGATTTAAGACGCTTCGTAAATTTTTGCGTAACTTCTCTGCTGCTGGCAGATATCTAAAATAAGAATGGTCAATAAGTAGTTAGGCACAATTACTTGTAAAACCTCTCCCCCAACCCCTCTCCTAGCAGGAGAGGGGAGTTTTCCCCCTTCCCTTGAAGGATGCCACTGGCGAATGGGGGGTCACACCCCTCATTTATACTAAAATTGGCTTTTAGAGACGCGCCATGGCGCGTCTCTACAATTAGCGGAATAAGGAAAAATCCTGATATAAGGGGTCACACCCCTGATTCGCCAGCAGTATCCTTGAAGGGAAGGGGGTTAGGGGGTTAGGTCTCTTTTTATAGTTAATTTTGTCCATCTACTTATTCATCGAGAGGCAGGGCGGGTTTTGTTTCTGACCTCTTTTTGGACTGAAGTCCTACTACTGCTCATTACTCATTACTTATTAATTAATTACTTTTTTTCCCATGCGTCCTTATTTTAAATACCTTATCCTTGCGGCTGCTACCCCTTTATTGGTAGTAAGCTCTTCTCTATTACCTATTGCAGCTCAGGATTCACCTATTATAACTCAGGCGCAGACTAATCAAAGCCAAAAACCGGAAGCTGATCGCTTGCTAGAAGAAGGGATAGAATTTTATGACAAAATTAGGTTTGGAGAAGCACTGGGGAGATTTGAGGAAGCCTTAGTAATTTATCAAGAAATCGGCGATAAGGAAGGTATTGGGGCAACTCTTCACCAAATTGGAAGAGTCTATCACAGCATGGAGCAATATCAGCAAGCTTTGGATTACTATCAACGAGCCTTATTAGTTCAACGGGAAGTAAAGGATGATGTCGGTGCTAGAGTAACCCTTAACCGCATTGGGAGTATTTACGATAGGCTGGGAGACTATCAGCAGGCATTGGATTATTACCAGCAGGCGGTGGTAATTCGACAGGAAGAGAATGCTCTTTGTAGCGATCGCGCTTGGCAAAGGATAACTTTAACAGGAATCGGTAAAATTTATCAACGCTGGGAGGATTATCCCCAGGCTTTTGCTAATTACCAGCAAGCGGCGGTAATTGAACGAGAGTTGAGCAATTGTCCTGAGGAAGACATACCTCCTTCCTATGCTAGGGGGGCAAGGCTTTTCTACAGTACAGGCTTGGTTGCTCAGGAGTTAGGCAAATATCAAGAAGCTTGGGATTATCTCCAGCAAGCTTTGGCAATTTACCAACGAGTTGAGGATCAAGATGAGCAATGGATTATTCTTAACCAAATGGGAGTAGTTTCCCGCCACATGGGAGAGTATCAACAGGCGCTTGATTACTTTCAACAAGCCCAGGACATGGAGATTTTATTTGTCCATTTTGGTCAGGGAGGGTCTCTTAATAATATAGGGTTAGTTTACTACGAGATGGGAGAGTATCAGCAGGCACTCTTATCCTATAAACAAGCTTTAGCATCGGCTCAAGAAATTAATGATAGAGCCGGAGAAGGAGTAACCCTCAACAATATTGGTGGGATTTACGACAAACAAGAAAAGTATCAGCAGGCCTTCGATACTTACCAGCAAGCTTTGGCCATTGTGCAGGAAGTTGGTGATCAAAAAGGAGAAGCAGTAGTTCTAAATAATCTTGGGGTGGTTTACGATCATCTCGGAAAATCTCAGCAAGCAGCAGATTACTATGAGCAAGCTGGGGCAATTTGGTCAGAACTTGGGGTAAATAAACCAGATTTACCCATTGCTTTAAATCTTGAGCCTTTGATTCTACCAAGGTCTCCCAATGCAGAGAAAAAAGCACAGGTGGTTCAATTCTACCAAAAAGGAATGCAGCTCTACAAGCGGGGTCAACATCAACCAGCTCTAGAGGAATTCCAACAAGCTTTAGGAATTGCCAGGGAACTCGGAGATCAGAGTCAGGAGTGGAAGAGTCTTAACCAAATGGGACTGGTTTATCAAAGCCTGGGAGAGTATAAATTAGCCCTAGATTTCTTCCAGCAAGCCTTAGGGATTCCCAAATCAGGATTCGAGAATACAGGGGCAATTCAGTTCAATATTGCACAAGTTTACAGCAATTTGGGAGACTACACCAAAGCCTTAGAGTTCTATCAACAAGCCTCAGAACTAGTTCGTGGTAATCAGACAGGGAAGGTGAGAATTCTCAACGGTATTGGTAATGTTAACTTAGCTCTAGAAAAGTATGAATTAGCTTTAGACTCCTATCAACAAGCCTTAACTATACTCAAAAGCCTTAACTACAACAAAAAATTGCTCGAAGGGGCAACTCTTAATAATATTGGACAGGTTTACCGAGAACAGGGTAAATACGAATTAGCCTTAGAATATTATCAGCAAGCTTTAACTATTCAAAAACTCCTGGGAAGCAAGCGCGGAGAAGGAGCTATTCTCGATAACCTGGGAGAAGCTTACTATCAGTTGGAGCAGTATAACCAAGCTTTGGAGTATTATCAGCAAGCTTTAGTGATCAGCCAAGAAGTAGGAGATAGAGCCACAGAAGGGGAAAATCTGAGTAATATTGGTTATCTACTCGAACAACAGCAGCAACCAGAATTAGCCATTGTGTTCTTCAAGCAATCGGTTAATGTCAGGGAAGGGATTCGGGAAAGTATCAAGGAACTTCCCCCAGCACAACAGCAATCCTACACTGCCACTATTGCTCAGGATTACCGCCATCTAGCAGATTTATTACTACAACAAAACCGTATCCTGGAAGCGCAGCAAGTCCTAGATTTACTGAAAGTTCAAGAGTTGGAAGATTATTTGCGTAATGTCCGAGGCAATGAAACCACTGCCCAAGGTGTACCTAATTTACCACCAGAAGAGCAGATTCAGGATGGCTTAGCAGACATTTTAGACCAAGCGATCGCGATTGGTAAAGAGCTTAATCAACTACGGCAACAAGGCAACCGCAATCCTCAAGAAGAACAGCGTCTTGTCCAACTAGTCAATGCTCAAGAGCAAATTATCGCCGATTTCAATTATTTTATCGAGAGTCCAGAGGTAGAAGCACTGATTACTCAACTCACTCCCAAAACCCGTAAACCAGATTTGGTAGACGACTTGGAAGACTTACTCAGTATCCAAGACAACCTGAAGGATTTGCAACAGAATGCGGTTCTCCTCTATCCTCTTATTCTAGAAGACCGCTTGGAACTGGTTCTCACTACCCCAGATTCTCCCCCGATTCGTCGCACTGTCTCCGTTACCAAAGACCAACTCAATCAGGCAATAGTCAGCTTCCGCCAAGCCTTAAACAATCCTGGCACTGATGCTAAAGCACCGGCACAGCAACTCTACAACTGGTTGATTAAACCCCTAGAAAAAGACCTCAAAGCAGCACAAGCCGAAACCCTAATTTATGCACCGGATGGACAACTGCGCTACATTCCCTTGGCTGCTTTATACGATGGCCAACAATGGCTAGTCCAACGCTATCGTATTAATAACATCACCGCTGCTTCCCTCACTGACCTCGGTAGCCAACCGACTTCTCAACTCAAGATTTTAGCAGGAGCTTTTACTACAGGAAGCCATAGTGTTACAGTCGCTAAAGAAAGGTTTAACTTTGGTGGTTTGCCCTATGCCGGAGTAGAAGTAAAAACTTTAGCCGAAACGGTTCCCGATACTACCCAACTCTTCAATGATGCCTTCAATCCCCAAGACACAAAACCCCAAATGGGGGATCATACCATCTTACATTTTGCTACCCACGGAGCGATCGTAGCGGGAAGACCGGAAGAATCCTTTATTCTCTTTGGTGATGGCACACCGGTAACTATTGCTGATGTCCGCAACTGGAATCTCAATAATGTGGATTTAGTGGTGCTTTCCGCCTGTCAAACTGGACTTGGGGGCAATTTAGGCACAGGAGCAGAAATTCTAGGTTTAGGTTACCAGATGCAGAGGGCAGGAGCTAGAGCCGCGATCGCTTCTTTATGGACTGTGGATGATGGGGGTACTCAAGCGCTGATGAATGCTTTTTATGGAGTATTGCAAAGTAACCAGACGAAAGCGGAAGCTCTCAGACAAGCACAAATTGCTCTAATTACTGGTGATTATACTGCGGTGGGAGAGCAACGAGGGTCAATTGTTGCACTACAGATTAGTGATGAGATTCAGCCTGAGGTAGTAAATCGTCTCAATCATCCTTTTTACTGGGCTCCGTTTATTTTAATCGGCAATGGATTATGAATTTAGAATTTAGAATTTAGAATTTAGAATTGGTGGAACAGGCTTCTAGCCTGTCTCAATTTTAACTAAACCAGTAATATTGGAAAACAATTGAGGGCGCAAGCATTGCGCCCCTACTGTGGACTAATTCCCCTGCTCTCGGAATGTTTCAATTTCGGATAAAGATTAGGGGTTATTGAGAAAGTCGAATAGGGATTTTGGGGACGAAAACCGTAGGGGCGCATTGCCTGCCATTGGTGTCAACTTAAACTTAGACATAGCTGGCTAGCTAGATTTCCTCGCCTCACCTTGGATTCAAATCCAAGGCTAATAGCAAAAGTCCATTGAAATGGACTAAATTCTTCGGCTTCGCCTTAAGTTTAGTCATCTTTAGATGACTTGAGCTATTAGCCTGGGGTTTGAACCCCAGGCGAGATAAGGGTTTTACCTTAAGTTGACACCAATGATTGCCTGCGCCCTTATCCCGTGTACCCCATTACTATTTTTATCATCAACCCCTTGCACCTCCGCATCATTTGTTGGTATTCTTTTACATAATAGAATAGGTGTGCGCCTGTAGAGTCTGTGGAATTATAATAGGCAATACGTTCCTCAATTCTCAATCCCACCTTCGACTTTAACAACAATGTCTCACCACGAAATAATCACCATTGAACCCGGCAAGCGAAATGGTAAACCCTGTATTCGAGGAATGCGGATCACCGTTTATGATGTGCTGTCCTATCTGGCTTCTGGCATGACCTATCAAGAAATCCTTGAAGACTTCCCCTATTTAACCCAAGAAGATATCTTAGCTTGCTTGAGCTATGCGGCGTCCCGGGAACAACAAACCTTACAGGTACAGGCATGAAGCTGCTGTTTGACCACAACTTATCCCCCCGATTAGTGCATCGACTAGCTGATCTATTTCCAGAGTCTACTCATGTTTATATCCAAGGCATGGATCAGGTTGACGATAGTGAAGTATGGACGTATGCTCAAGACAATGGTCTTACCATCGTTACTAGGGATAGCGACTATAACGAATTGCTCGTTCTACGCGGTTTCCCTCCTAAAGTGATCTGGATTCGGAGAGGCAACTGCTCTACAGCTGAAATCGAAGCAATAGTGCGATCGCACCTAAGTGATATTCAAATTTTAGCTGATGACCCAACCCTCGGAATACTTACCCTCTATTAGGGTGAGGAAATTTTGGGTAGAATTTTCATGCTCCCTGTCTCCGTTATAACGTTTGAATGGCTATTCAGAAAGCTTTCCCAAGCATTCATGCGTATTATTTTTATCTGAATCCGAATTTAGATAGTCAATTGGCAATAGAGCAACGCAGTTGCGGTGAGCAGTTAAGTATTCCTTCAAAGCTATCCGAAGGAATCGGGTTGCCTTTAAGGAAAAGAGAAACACTGTTGGTTAGTCCCGCTAAAGGACTAACATCTGTAATTTGATTGTCTTCGAGGTAAATATAAAGAGGCTTCAGATTGGTAAATTCTGCAATGGGACTGACATCTGTAATTTGGTTATTGTTGAGGGCAAGGGATTGCAGATTTGTTAGTCCGGCTAGAGGAGTAACATCTGTGATTTGGTTTTCCATGAGGTAAAGTCGAGTAAGATTTGTGAGTCTCGCCAGAGAACTGATATCTTTGATGTAATTGTTGCTGAGGTCAAGAGAAGAAAGGTTGGTGAGTCTTTCCAGAGAGGTGACATTTGTGATTTGGTTAAATTCGAGATCAAGGTTCTCCAAGTTTGTCAGTTTTGCCAGAGGGTTGATATCTTTAATTCGGTTGTCTTGAAGATTGAGAGATTTTAGATTTGTTAACCCTGCCAGAGGACTGACATCTGTGATTTGGTTAAAGCGGAGGTCAAGATAAGAAAGGTTGGTGAGTCTTTCCAGAGAGCTAATATCTGTGATTTGGTTGAGAGTGAGGTTAAGCGCAGTGAGATTTATGAGCCTTGCTAGAGGGCTGATATCTGTGATTGGGTTATCTTCGAGATGAAGTGTCCTCAAGGTTTGTAATCTTGCCAGAGGACTAATATCTTTAATTTGGTTAACTCTGAGGTCAAGCTCCTTCAAGTTGGTGAGTCTTGCCAGAGGGCTGATATCTGTGATTGGGTTGAGAGTGAGGTCAAGGGACTCTAGGTTTTGTAGTCCTGACAGAAAGCTGATATCTGTGATTTGGTTGCTGTTAAGGTCAAGGAACTCCAGGTTTTGTAGTCCCGCCAGAAAGCTGATATCTGTAATTTGGTTTCTGGGAAGGGAAAGCCTCTCTAGGTTGGTCAATTCTGCTAGAGGGCTGATATCTGTAATTTGGTTGCCATCGAGGTAAAGGGACTTCAGGTTTGTCAGTCTTGCCAGAGGGCTGATATCTTCTATGTGATTACTAGGGAGGAAAAGCAGAGTAAGGTTTGTTAGTTTTGCTAAAGGTCTGACATCCGTAATTTGGTTAACATTGAGGACAAGCTTCTCCAAATTTGTGAGTTCTGATAAGGGACTCAAGTCACTGATTCCTTTGGAAGTAAGGCGAAGTTCAGTGCGACTTAACAGATTCTTGGCAGCCAGTTCACAATCATTGGTGTCTGCTTCTGCTAACAGTACCTCCACTGTAATTCGATGATCAGCTGACAAATTGGCTTGTTGGTTACACCACTCTATAAAAGAACTTCCTCTATTGGATTCAGCAGCTTGAGTTACTCCCCATCCCCAGCTACTGAATATCGATATGCTTAGCATTAGAGCAACTGCGCTAGTTAATTTCATTGTTGATTAACTCTTCATAAGTAGATTTCTGGCTCAAAACCCCGACTTCTTCAAGGATGCCACTGGCGAATGGGGGTAACACCCCTCATTTATACGAAAATTAGCTTGTAGAGACGTTGCATGCAACGTCTCTACATTTAGCGGAATAAGGAAAAATCCTTATATGAGGGGTCACACCCCTGATTCAACCGCAGTATCCTTCAAGAAGTCGGGGTTCTCACATACTGAGAGATAGATAAATTAAGATTAATCTATGCTTTACCTTGATAGAAGACCTAACCATGCGTCTATATCTAGTCTGCTTCAGCTTTGCCACTGTACTACTTTCAGTAACCCCTGCCTGCTTACCACCTACCTTGAGTCTCTCGCCTTTAGCTGCACAGTCCCTTTCTGAGCCAGATCCAGATAAGAAAGCTAAAGCTGATCGCTTGTCTAGAGAAGGTGTATATCGGCGTGCTCGGTATAATACCATTTATAACCTTGAAAGAGCACTAAGGAACTTCGAGGAAGCCTTATTAATTTATCAAGAAATAGGCGACAAGGCAGGTATTGGAAAAACCCTCCAGGACATTGGGGATGTTTACCATCGCGGGGAAGAGTATGAACAAGCGTTGGATTACTATCAGCGAGCTTTGCCGATTCAACGGGAAGTAGATGATGACGAAGGGGAACAATTAACTCTGAAGTCGATAGGGTCTATTTACTATACACAAGGTCTTCAGATAGCCGCGCAAAATCAATATCGAGAGGCTCTAGAAAAATTCCAGCAAGCTTTGGTTATTGAGAGAAAGCTGGGTCGTCAGGAAAACGAATTTTACACTCTCAACCAAATAGCGATCGCTTACACCAATTTGGGAGAGTATAAATTAGCTTTAGAATCCTATCAGCAAGCTTTCCCGATTAGAAACGAAGTCATTTTAGGGCACTGGGTAGGAGTGGAATTCAAAATTGGGCGAATTTATGAGGTGCTTGGACAGTACGAACTAGCGTTGCAGTCCTATCAAGAAGCCCTAGAGCTCGCCAGAATCCCCACATTACTTAACTTGGACGGAGCAATTGGGGATATCGCCGGTGAAGTGCGATCGCTCAACGCTATGGGGAATGTTCAGACAAGACTCGAACAGTACGAATTAGCCTTGGATTTCCATCAGCAAGCCTTAGCCATCCTCAAAACCGTTGATAACAAAACTGCCAAAAAATCCCTAGAAGCCTCAACCTTTTATAACATTGGGATTGTTTACCTTAAACAAGAACAGTACGAATTAGCCTTGAAGTTCTTGCAGAAAGGTTTAGCTATTCAAAAAGTCCTCGGCTATCAGCAGCCAGAAGGAGTATTTCTCAACAATATTGGCCAAGCTTACTTTAAGCTAGGGCGGTACGACTTAGCCTGGAATGCTTATCAGCAAGCCTTAGTTATTACCCAGGACATTGCTAACCAAGAAAATGCAGGACACGTTCTGAAGAATATTGGTTACCTATTGGAAAAACAGAACCAGCCCGAATTAGCAATTATTTTCTTCAAACAATCCGTCAACGCTAGAGAAAAAATTCGGCAAAATATCAAGGGACTTCCCCAAGAATTTCAGGAATCCTACACCGAAACCATTGCTGAGGATTATCGTCAACTTGCTGGCCTACTGCTGAAACAAAACCGCATCCTGGAAGCTCAAAGGGTGCTAGATTTACTCAAAGTCCAAGAACTCGACGACTACCTCCATAACCTGCGCGGTACTAGCCAAACTGCCCAAGGTGTACCCAATCTACCCCCAGAACAAGAGATTCAGGATGGCTACCAAGAGATTTCCAAACAAGCGATTGCTCTTGGTAAAGAACTCACTCAACTACGAAAGAAAGTCAACCGTACTCCTCAAGATGAACAACGCCTTACTGAACTAGTAAACGCTCAAGAAGAAATTATCGCAGATTTTAATAACTTTATCCAAAGTGAGGAAGTTGAAGCTCTTATTGCCCAACTTACTCCCAACACCCGCAAACCAGATTTAGTAGACGATTTGGAAGATTTTATCAGTATCCAAGACAACTTGAGAAATTTGCAACAAAATGCCGTCCTCCTCTACCCTCTTATTCTAGAAGACCGCCTCGAACTAGTTCTGACTACCCCAGATTCTCCCCCAATTCGTCGCACTGTCTCCGTTACTAAAGAACAACTTTCACGGAACATCCTGGCTTTCCGTCAAGCCTTACAAAACCCAACCTTGGATGCCAAAACTCCAGCCCAGCAACTTTACAATTGGCTAATCAAACCCTTAGAAAATGACCTGGCGACAGCACAAGCTGAGACGATTATTTATGCACCGGATGGACAACTGCGCTACATTCCTCTGGCAGCTTTGCACGATGGCGAACAATGGTTAGTCCAACGCTATCGTATCAATAATATTACCGCTGCTTCCCTCACAGAACTCAACACCCAACCCCAGTCTCAACTGAAAGTTCTGGCTGGAGCCTTTACCAACGGACGCCACAGCTTCACAATCGGTAAAGAAAGCTTTGACTTTGGTGGTTTGCCCTATGCGGGAGTGGAAGTAAAAACCTTAGCCGAGACGGTTGCTGATACTACTCAACTCCTTGATAGTGCTTTCAATCCCCAAGACACAAAACCGAAAATGGGGGATCATACCATCTTACATTTTGCCACCCACGGAGCGATCGTAGCGGGAAGACCGGAAGAATCCTTTATTCTCTTTGGTGATGGCACTCCGGTAACTATTGCCGATGTCCGCAACTGGAATCTCAATAATGTGGATTTAGTCGTGCTTTCCGCCTGTCAAACCGGACTTGGAGGTAATTTGGGTACAGGAGCAGAAATTCTAGGTTTAGGTTACCAGATGCAGAGGGCAGGAGCCAGAGCCGCGATCGCGTCTTTATGGACTGTGGATGATGGGGGTACTCAAGCGCTGATGAATGCTTTTTATGGAGGATTGCAAAGTAACCAGACCAAAGCCGAAGCCCTCAGACAAGCACAAATTGCTCTAATTACTGGTGATTATACTGCTGCGGGAGAGCAACGAGGTTCCATTGTTGCACTACAGATTTACGATGAGCTTCAGCCGGAGGTAGTAAATCGTCTTAATCATCCTTTTTACTGGGCTCCGTTTATTTTAATCGGCAATGGATTATAAGGAAATTGAGAATGGAGAATGGAGAATGGAGAATTGGTGGAACAGGCTTCTAGCCTGTCTCAGTCTTGGAGCGAGTGAACAGGAAACTCACTGCTGGTAAGGGTTATACAAGGATAATCTTTCCAAATTCATTTTTAGAATTTAGAAGGTCGAATTGGGAATTGGGAATTGCGGAAGAAGGGGACCCTTAAATGTCTGACCTGGGAAGATAATTTCAGCATTTGCGGCAAGGGTGTTTGCTTGAATGAGCGTGAGTGCAAGAACTACGGCTGCTAACCACTTGCCAATCTGATTTAGGTATTTTTTCATTGAATCTCAGTAAAAAAGTGTGATGTTTACCTAAGTATTTTCATATAGTTCAAACTCAACCCATGTCTTGTCTATCCGTAAAATTACGTAATTTTGCATGTTTGCATTGTTCAATGTTTACAACATAAGCAATTGAGATTAAAAATTGCTTCAGATAGGTTGACAAATGTGACACAATAGAAGATTAACTTAGTTGCACGAAGGCTCCAGGGCAGAGGGCTTCAGACCAGATAACGCGGAATGCGGTTGGGACTTTCGTTTTGTAATAATCCTTAAATTATTGGCTTGCACTTTTGCCGTTCATCATTCATCATTCTGAAGTCAGATTTTTTCGGTGAAGGGAATGAAAAAGGTCGAATTGAGAAGGTCTAATTTTTAAAACTCCAGTTTAATGGTATCGATTAAAATTCTCTGTATAAATGTTATTTAGGACTGGGAATTGGTGGAACAGGCGAGCAGCCTTCTCAACTTGAACCCTCAACCAGTTTGGGGGGGTTTATAACCGTTTACATCACTTTTTGACTGATATCAAATCCGACTAAACACTTATCGTATACTTTCATTGCAGCTTTGCTCTTTTCCTTCTGTAGTCTGCCTTCTGCCGTTTGCCTTGTTATCACAAAAGTGTAACTATTCCACCGGATTTGAGATGATGTCCCTTGGTCAACGATGTCAAGCTAATTTGATTACCATGTGACAGTTGAAGGTGCGGAATGTGGGTAAGCAGACAGAAAAATGTGAAATGTGACAAATCATGAATTTTACTTGTACTGGCAAATTGCATGATTAACATAGTTCTATAGGATTTATTCACTTAAAAGCCAATACGCCAGTTTTTTTAAATAAATCCACTTTAACTGACATAGTGCCTTCCATTAACATATTAGGAAAGACCATGAGAAGATTTGCAACACACTTCAAAGCTCTACTTTTCGTCTGTTTTTTTGTTTTAATAGGTATCGTCTGTTCTCCTGCTGTAGCACAAGCAGATCCTTGTGGTGAGGAAGCAATACTACTAACAGAAGCATTAACAACCAACGTCAATACTAATCTGACGCCCAACTCTAATGCCGTTGCTACTCCAAGTGGTCAGACCAATGACCTTACTTCGATTCAGATACTAGCTGGTACAACTGCCCCTCTTTGGAATACGAGTGTTTCAACAAATGCTATAACAGCGACACTCACTAATACTGTTCAGACTGGTCTTGTAAAACTTGAAAAGGGGTCAACAGTAACATACTTTCCATTAGTGGGGTCAATGTATACTGTTAATTTCAATGGAACTATTGTTGATAACGGAACTAAATATAAGCTGCAAAATGTTTCGTTGGGCAATTTCCCCAGTAATAGCTAGCGCTTTGAAGGCAGAATGCTCCAAGGAAAGAAAGCTTGGAAGGGAAGCTTTTTCACCTTTTTTAACTGATGGGTTATAAGCACTTCTGTTAATTCTGTCTTGTTATGCAAGTCCTGGCAAGCCCTTCCTGTGGGGCTGCTTGGTGTCTTTGGCATAGAGTAAAAGTTCAGCTAGGTACATTGAGATAGACTCGCCACCTGATCTTATCAGTGACCTTCCCAAAATTAACGATTTTAAGGCGTGATCTTATGAGTTCTCCCCAATATGATCAAATTGCCCGATCTTCTACCTCTTACACAATTTGTACTGGCTCTCCAGGAAATTGGGCTCTTTACGAAATTAAGGAAAATTCAATAGGTTGGTCGGGCTATCTCTTGACGTCTACGTCTGCGTCTAATTCACTCCCTTTGACGATTAGTCTTGAAGATTCCCTTAATACACAATCAGGTTATTACCTGTTTGCCGTAAATCGACCCCCCGTTCTTGATAGTAACCCTCAACAGTTTTCAGAACAAGCTCTCGATTATATTTGCCCCAACACCTCTCGAAATATTAACCGGGTTTTGGTGTGGCTGCAGGATGTTTCTCCTGTGAAGTTTGGGGATTTTGGAGCGTTTGGCTTCTCGTTTGGCTCCGATGGTTCCGGAAACTGGTTGCTGCGTTCAAACCTCAATGTCAAACTGGGACAAGACCTAACCTTTTTTGTTCTTTTGGGTGTGACTTTGTTCGTGGATGGGGAAGCGGGTCAGTTGGTTCTATCGATCAACCAAACAACTACAGATTTTATTGGTTTTAAGAAAGAAGGAATCAGTAATCTCGGAATTTCAGTAAAGAGTAATAATAATTCACAGCGTGCCTGGATTCCTGTTAGCGGAAATAATGGAGCCTGTTTTGTTTGCTCTGCCGAACTAACACCATCAGACACCTTTGGAGCTACTGGGTTGGATCAGGGATTTAAGTATATAGCCAAAAACAGTAACATCTATTACCCCAGTTTCAAAACGACGGCATTGCCTCAAACTCTGAATTGTCTGAGCACAGTAGATCCTAGTGATCCCGTGAATACTAGACTTGGTAGCGAGAACCTCCAACAGGGGTATCTACGCACTGGCTTTGGCATTGCCCAACCGTCTACCACTACAAACCCGGAAATCCCTGAGCCAGATCCTTTGTCTGGGTGGAAGGCGTTGCTACAGATGATTCTGAACTGCCTACGCAAACTCAACATCCTTCCTAGCTCTCAAGCGCCTGAACTGCCAACACTTAGTCCAATACCTGAGGTTGAAACAACTCCAGAGAAAATTGCACTTAACAGCTACTTCCGAACCCCAGGGGGCAATGTCATCTCTTTGGTGCCCTTAGGGACTGAGGAAAATGCCACCAGTTTGTCCCTGATGGCAGGTGCTCTTGCTTTGGCCTCAGACTCAGATACCTCAACAACAGAACCAGGACAAGGGACGGTGTACTTTACCCTAGCGGGTCAGTTTGGGCTAGAGGTTGAGGGCATCGATGCAGGCACATCCCAAGCTTTGTTAGGTGGACTGTTTGGTTCAGAACGCTTGACCTTTATAACTTACGACGCAACAAGTAATAATAACGATAGGATTTTCTTCTTGCCTTCCCAGGCCGCCTATGCACCAGTGTTTCCCTTCACTACTGCTAACTTACAATCACCAGATAGTGGGGGAGTTAAATCCCGTCTCGATTCAACCTATCTGACTGCTTGGGCAACACTGTTTGCAGCTCAAGGAAATCAAGTAGAGTATCGAGCTGAACCGGAAGGTAGTCCCCTTTATGCTGCACCTTCTGTTACTGCCCCCTTGAATGGAGACACCCTAATTCTCAACTCCGTTCCCCCCAAAATGGCCTTAGCTCAAGGTGCCCAAAACACATTTCCTTTGGTTCCCTATGGAGGAGTCTCAGAGGCAATATCAGGGGTTGATGGCACAACTTTGACCCAGTTTGCCAGCCAAATTATTGGGGCAACCCGGAAAACGCTGATTTCTGCACAGGCTCAACAGGTCTGGCAGCAACGGGCGGCGGCTCAACTCCAAGAAGATGCACAAAAAACCTACAGTACAACTCCCCAAGGTTTGATCGCCCAGATTGACTCCAACTCTGGTGCTTACTTCAACGTACAGCTGGCTCAGTCTACTAATCGCCAGGAGCAACTGACTCCTTTTGCCTTTGTTCAGCCCAGCCAACAGGTTCAGGATGCCCTGCAAACTAATCAACTGTTTTTAGTAGCTGTCAATGACGAGTATTTCGGGACTAATCAGCAAAACTTAGATGCCCTAAATGCACCCACATTTGAAAACGTGTTGTACATAACTGAGTGGGAAATGGCAGCTCAGATTGGTAAGGGAGCTACCACCACCAGCTATCGCAATGTGATGATTTTCAAGTTTTGCGAAGGCACGATCCAAGACCGAGTCACCAATCCCAACCGTTGGACTAACCCCCAAGACTTTTCCCTATTGGCGGGGGTCAGTGCCAGTGCAGAGTCCCTAGCTTATACGGGCTTGTCCCAGTGGCTACAGGACTACATTACAACAGCTCAGCAGCGTGCTGTGGGAGATTCTGGGGAATTTTATCAAAACTTTATGTCGATCGTGACAGACCCGCTATGGACTGGGGTATTGGTCTTGGAAGCTGAGTTGTCCGCTGATACATTACCCCCCCAGATCCAGGGTCTAGCAGCAGGGATTGATTTTTCCAACTTTGTGGCTCACCATTTTGGGTTCACGGTGAGTCGGGTATCGGTTGATGCCACCACTGGGATTATTTCCATGCAGGATAATTCCAGCCTCTTTGGTTTGATTGACTATGAGGATGGAGCCTATGCCGCCAATCTCCAAGCAGGGGTTGATCCCAATACACCTATTCCGGTGCAAACCTCGGATGACTTTGACTTCACAGTGTTGCAGTTGCAGTCCCTGTTTGAAAATGCTAACTTAGTAGACTTTAAGAGCCGTATCCAGTTAACGGTAGATCGACTGTTTGGCTCCGAGGTAGTTCAGACTTACAACAATGGAGTGCTTGCTCCAGCTAATGGTGTGGTGTTGGTGGGTAGCTATGTGGAGCAAAATAGTGCAGCTAACCAAAATTCTGATAACTCGGGAGGCTCTTATGTGTTTCAGCAGACTCGCAGCACGGTGTTCACCCTAGATAGCAATGTGTTGTCTGCGATCGCCTTCAACCGAGTGCAGTTTAACACCTTAGGTTCCCGGACTGTAGATGATGCAACAATCGTTGCTAGTCGCTTCTTGGTTTGGGGTGCTTTTGACTTCGTGGAGTTGCAAGACAGCCAAGAGGAGCTGTTGGATCTTTTGTCCTTTGGCAGTCCAGCCACAACCGAACCTGTGAATTTGGGCAAAGGTTTGGCTTTCTCGAACCTCGTGATTAACATGAGCTTCCCTCAAGTCACTCCCAATGCCAAGAGTTTTGACCTCGATCCGAATAACTTGGCTTATGACCTGAATAGCAGCAGCCCTCGAGATAAAAGCCTGTTCAAAGGATTTGGTTTACAGCTTAAAAGTTTTATCAATGCCTCGGCAGAGCAAACTCCGGCGGACTACGGTTTCTTACCCGTGACCTCATCCCTAAAACTACAATCGCTGGAGGAGTCTTGGTTTGGGGTCGTCTATAATGTCACGCTGGGGGGACCAGGTGCCCTAGTTTCCGCAGCAGGCTTTAGTTCGAGTCTATTAGTGGCTTGGTCTCCCTCAACTGATGCTCAAGCCACGGACCGAGCAGTTTTTCTAGGCTTGAGCTTGCCCGGAGCCGCACCCGGTGCTCAGCTCTTTAGCCTGCAAGGGGTGTTTAAGGTGGCGGTGGGGTCCATTGCCCTCCTGCGGCAAGCAGTACCCAACGGCAATGGTGACTTCTACTGTTTGCGGCTTGATGACGTTGGCCTCAAGATTCTGGGCATTACCAAACTGCCACCGGATGCAACTATCCAATTTTTCTTGTTTGGCGATCCCAACAATACAGGGAGTTTAGGCTGGTATGCTGCCTATAAATCCTCTGATTCAGACAGTATCCCTGAGTCTGCCACCACCAACCAAGCCCTGACTCTGGAACCTGTAGTCCCCCCACCCTTGCCCGCATCGGACTCAGTCCCAGAATTCGCGCTACAGTCCCCACAGCAAGAGGAGGTCGGCTTGTCATGACCAAGATCCTGGTTTGGAGCATTGACAATTTTAGCATCAGCACATTCCACAGTACTAGCCTAAAGCCTAGCCAGAACCAAGGCGGCCTAACTGCCCAACAAGCAGCACAATCACGCCTGCAGCTTTTGAAAAAAGTTCTGTTGGCCAGCCAACCCGATATTTTCGTTGTGATTGAGGTCACTTCGGGGGATAACCGATTGAGTGATTTGGCCACCTTCACCGGGGGCTTTGACGGCTGTTCCTTCCTACTCAATTACCTCCGCACTGAGTGCAATATCAACGCAGGGGATTGGCGCTTAGTGCCGCCCCTCAAAGTGGGTACAGGTAGCAAAGCAGAATCAGTGGGGGTGTTCTATCGGGGAACATTTGAGGAGGGGCAACGCTACTTCACTGGTCCCAATCTGTGGAGCGGTGGTGCCAACGGCTTCTCTGTAGAACCAACTAGTGAAGTGACCTCAGGGGCTTATCCAGGAACGGCTCCAGGGGTACCTAATATCCGCAACTTTTTGGTACCTTCAGGGGAAAAGCCCCGGACAATTCCAGCGAATGCTTTACATAACCCTGGTATTCCTGAGGATCAAGTCGCAGTGCGCCATCAGTTTCGAGAGAATAATGATGATAACACAGCTGGAGACTATCTCGACTTCCAAGGTACTCGGGAACCTTACATGGTAAGCTTTACAGAAACCAATGGGACTAATGTTCGCAATTTGACCCTGTTTTGCATCCATGCTCCAGATGTGAGTGAATATCCGGATGTATTCATGACTTATCTTGGGGAAACCTATGACATTGTTTCTCCCTTGAAGGCCAATGAAACCCGCCTTGTCTGTGGTAATTTCAACCTCAATTTACTCAAGTCGGACGGGACTGATGCTGAGTCTTACCAAGCACTAACTGAAAAAGACTATCGTGTTTTACTAACCCCAGCAGGGGAACCACCCACCGATCTTGACTCCTATCGAGGCTATTTCGCAACTCAAATTAAAGACTCCGACAACACCGCAGCATCCACATTTCTCTGGTCGGACGAAGATGATAAAGCATATTACCCAGCTTACGGCTATATCAATAATGGGGTCGAGAACCTTTATTCAGTCGATAATATCCTCGTCTACCCCTTCAAAGATTCACCATACGACTACAAGACGACCATTCTCAACCCGGTTGTGGGTACTCCCTTGGATAAGGTGGCTTCACCATCGGGGGATCCACCTCAAGGAACCATTGCCATGGAGCACGACTTCACTAATGCGGAGGATTGGCCTCCTGCACCGACAGCACCCACTTGGAGTTCCGGAGCAGCAAAGAACTTAATCAGTTGGGCCAACTACCAACACATTAAATCCACCAGTGATCATTTTGCCTTGTATGCCGAAGTTTAGCGACGGAGACCTAGGATCGTGACTGATACAGCTATTGAAAATCTTCAGCAAGCCATTAAAAGTGCCGCTGGCGATGGATCATTTGCCCTGGATGCAGCATTCTTAACCCAGGGACTCAATGATGATACGGTTGCCGTGCCGACAGATTATGACAAAAATCTCCAGGCAGCCTTTCAGGTTACTCAAGCATCTGATTTTCTGGTGCAAGTGTCCCCCAGCGATGTCGGTTCAGTGAGTGACAATAGCTTTACAGTAACCAAGGCCAGTATTCCCTTTTTAGGCAGCCCACTCAATGCTTCGACCACAATGGTGTTTGCACTACAGGAAAGTGACCAAGACCTGGCAGAAACAACACAAACTTTGGTGGTCCAGATCAATAGTGCTCCCGCCAACTGGACATGGACGGATTCCTTTGCCTTTATGGGAGGTTGGCCGTTTAATCAACTGTCCGTGTCTGCGGTGCAATTCATTTTCTCAACGTCAGAGGGTCAGTATCCTTGGGCAGATGAATCAGGTAAAGCAGTCAAAGCAGGTGAGATCCAAAACTTTTTTTCCAAGATACCGCTGCCTGATGTGGTTGAACCGGTTTTAGTATTGTTCGATGGTTTGAGCGCCCCTACAGGGAATCTGGACTTGACTGGGGCACTTGATATGAGCCAGTACAACGGAGAGACAGTGCTATTCCCTTCCGGGGAGCTCACAGCTGCCTTGAGTGATACTAAGTTTACCCTGCTTTATTTGCAGGTTGTAGCTCCCCAAGTGAGTCTCAGTATTCCCGCTGCAGAGTCCAATGGCAATGGTGGTAATGGCAATGGCAAGCTCCGGGATGGTGATGACGATAATTCGGGACAATCAGCCACGCTCTCGGTGGCTTCAAAGCTGGAAATTGACACAGACGTGTCTCCCTATCTCCTACAGGTGCAACTGACTCCACCACTCGATGAAGGTGGTTCAACCTGTTACAAAATTGGTCTCACCGTTGCAGAAGAAGAAACACCTTTGTTGACCCCCGCCACAATCGTCAGCTTAGTCGGTGTGAATGACAGTTATTTTAGTTCAGTGCCTCCGGTTCTGCAGGAGTTTCTAACCTTTGTTGGTTTGCAGGGGTTGACTTTATCGGGGGCTTTGGGGAATTCGCCAACAATCAACTCAGTGGCTGTAGAGATTAGCAGTAATCCCAACACCTCTTGGACTGCCATTCCCGATCCCACAGGTCAGCTTAGCTTCACCATTACTGAATTTGCTCTGCAATGGTCAATCCAAACAATCACTAATGACCAGGACTTTACCTTTAGTACCAAATTTACTTTAGCACCCGCCATCTTCAAAAGTAAAGACGGTCAAGAGAATGGCATATTTTCGGTTCAGTTCACCTCCGGTTTAAAATTCTACGCGACCTTTGATGGAACAGCCCAGTTGAGCGATTTCTTGTCTACTTTGACTGGCGGTATCGTGTCCTTGCCGTCCAGCATTGAGACCAGTTTGTCGAACATCAGCCTCAATTTGGACTATAGTGCCCAGAGTTTCAGTTTTTCCAGTGATTACCAAGTGAGTTTGGCTTTCCTTGAGGTAGGGGGTGAACCGATTCTCTCCATCTCCGATGGGCAAGTTAGTATTTCAGCCCAATCGCCAACTCAAGACAGCAGTAATGGCAACAATTTAGCCACTGGTCCCTCGTCAGGGGGTTCAGACTTGGTGCTAGCAGCGACTGCCAATGATGACAACCAAACCGTGTGGACTAGTGAAATTAGTGGTTTGCTAGCAGTCGGTTCTTTAGCAGCTAACGTGACGGTAACTTACGACAGTACCAAAGCTCCAGCCCGTTGGACCCTCAAAGCTGCCCTTGCTGAAGCCATTGAGGTGCAGACCCTCATTTGGCAATTTTTTGACCCCACTGGTTCCTATACATTTCCTGACTTTTTGCGCGGTGCTTTAACCATCAACACGTTTACTATTGATGCAACTATCCCCTCAGGTCAAGGGGATTTATCCACTTCTTATGGGATTACTACCACCTTTGACTGGCTCTTTGAGTTAGGTCAACAAAACGTCACCGGGGTGCAGTCGGCAGCAATTGAAGTAAAGTACGATGGCTCTAAGGATCAAGGAAAACAGTTTTCTGGGTCAGCGTCTGGCACCTGGGTTTATTCTACCATTAACCTGGAACTGGTTTTGGGCTACCAGTTCCAGGGTAGCAGCAACAGTATTTTATACCTGGTGTGGCAAGGCTTCCGGGCTGAATATCAAACCGGCAATGAGCAAATTGCCTTTACCCTTAAGGGTTGGAGCCTCGGCACTTTAATTCAAGCCTTGGTGCGAACCTTGGGCAATCCCTACTTTACCCTACCGTCTCCCTGGAACTTACTGGATCAGGTGTCCCTGGATGGTCTGAGTATTATGGTGTCCCTGGAGAACGATCAAACCAATCGCCTCTCGGCCTCTTACACCTTGTCGAGTGCCTTGAACCTAGGATTTATTAAGATTAATCGACTGGTTTTCTATCGTGACACCACAGGGAAAGTGAAACTGGCGATCGATGGCGATATTCCCAAAGCCTTCCTGGATTCTACCTCGTCTGACAACAAACAGAAACTGGAAAACCTCACCAATCAAGATCAAGGTCAGGATGTGGATGATTTGCCCACAGTGCCAGGTCAAGGTCAGACCTATTTCAAGCTGTTCCTCTTGGTTCTTGGTCAACGGATTGGCATTACAGGGTCTCCTAGCTTCGACTCTGTCCAGGACGTGATCAGCGCTTTACAAAATGTGCCCAGCACAACGGGTAATACCAACCCAGTCAACCCCAATGAAAACCAAGGTAATCCATCTCCAGGATTGCCCTATTACAACCAAGGTAATAACTGGTTGATTGCAGGACATTTAGGCTTGTTAAAAATCGGTGATGACTGGACAGTTGATCTACAGTTTGTCTTCAATGATCCTAATCTGTACGGATTGCGACTAGCTTTGGCCGGTACTAAAGCAGGGGGACTGGCCGGTCTGGTAATAGATGTACTCTACAAGAAGATCACCGATGATGTTGGGGTGTTTCAGATCGATTTTACCTTCCCTGATGCAGTTCGCAATCTCAACTTTGGTGCGATTTCTGTTACTTTGCCGGATCTGAGTCTTGCCATCTACACCAATGGCGACTTCTTAGTTGATATTGGCTTCCCCTACAATTTAGACTTTAGCCGCTCGTTTTCCATTGCTGCGATTATCCCTCCTGGTATCCCGGTTCTGGGGTCAGGGGGCCTCTACTTTGGCAAACTGAGCAACGCCACCGCTACTGCCGCCCAAGTGCCCCAAACCAATCAAGGCACCTTTAACCCTGTGATTGTTTTTGGTCTGGGATTACAGTTGGGACTAGGCTATAACTTTACCAAAGGACCCTTAAGTGCAGGCTTTGCACTCACGTTCTTTGGCATTATTGAGGGAGTGTTGGCGGCTTGGCATCCTTATGACTCGACTACAGACTCAGCCCTAGCCAGCAGTGATAGTGCGTTGCAAAGTGACTATTACTTTAAGCTTAGCGGTACGTTCGGGGTCATTGGCTTGCTCTACGGCAAAATTGATTTTTCGATTATCCAAGCCACCGTTAATGTCAATATTACCCTATCCATACAAATCACCTACGAGAGCTACCAAGATATTCTGTTGGTGGCTACCGCCAGTGTAAGCATTACGGTCAAAGTCAAAATCAATTTGGGACTCTTCTCAATTTCGGTTTCTCTATCCTTCTCTGCCACTGTTTCCGCCCAGTTTGTTATAGGTGTGGGCGGCACGGCTCCCTGGGGAGATGCGCCTACCCTCAGCAGCTTCACTCGTTTCACAACTCGTCGAGCAACCATGGTCAGATTGGGACCGGATGCCACCATTTTGCGATCGCGAGCCCTTAACCCTCGACCCAAGCGGGTGGTTTTAAGCGAAGGCACGACTGTTCCAACCCTGCACATCCTCATTTCACCTCAATATACGGTGCTAGCACCAGAGGAAGCAACAGAATACAGCCAACAGCAGGGTGCCTTTGTTTGCTTGTTGGCGATTGATGCACCGGATGCCACCAGTGAAGACCCGAACCAGGACACCTCATTTGAGCGCCTTTGTGCTAGCTACTTTCCATGGGCGATTGATGCCCTGGGACAACCCTCTGGAGATACGGTGAATTTGGCGGCGGCGGCTACTACCGTGGTTAGCCGTCAGAACCTAGAAGATTACATCACTTTGTTGGCAGATAACGATAATCCTCCCTTCACGATTACCGATTTATTAACCTTTCTCCAAACCAGTTTCACCCTCAATATCGAGACCCCAACCCAAGCCAATACTTCAGGAACTCAGCAACTGATGGAAGCTGGAGCTACCCTGTTCCCAGTATTTGATGGCTTATCCCTATCGGTACCGAATCCCAATGGTACGGGGACAAAACCCATTACCCTGGAGACTTATACCACTGCCAATTCTGCCTATCGCACGCAGGTGTCAAACTTGTTTGCTGAGGTAGAGGCTGTGATTGAAACCCAGAATCAGGAACAGTTATTGCGCACCTTGGCTCTTGAGGATGATGATGAATCGATGGCGGCGCTGATTTTCGTGGATACCTTTGCCATGATTGGCCGTCAGTTGCTCCAAGCGGCTCTCAATGCCCTAGATAGCTATGCCTATCATCTACAGTCCGGTGACTCGATTCAATCGATTATTGCTTGGGCCAATAACATGGGTAATGACTTACAGCCCGATGACATCGGAATACCCAACCAAAATCATCCCCTGTCTTCCGGGATTGTCCTCACCATCTCTAACCTGGTCTATACGCTACAAGCCCAAGATACTCTCCAAGCCATCGCCACTCGCTACTCTGATCCTAATACTAATTCATCCCGTTGGACTACCACACCCGCGCAACTGATTGAAGACAATCGCACTGCTAGGGTTCTGCAACCCAATGTTGAGTTAACCATTCAAGTTGACAACCATTCGGTTCTGTATACCACGGTTCCAGGGGATAGTTTCCAGGCTATTGCTGAAGCCGTAGGAATTACCTTAGAGCAGCTGGCGACTCAAACTGCATTATATAATGTTGCCAACTTGTTACTTCCTGCTCAGGAGCTGGCTATTTCAGCGATCGCTTATACCACGACTAGCGACGATACGTTGAACAGTGTGGCAGCCTTGTTTGCGACTACAGTAGCCAATTTGACCACAATCAACACCGATGTGCCAAACCTGTTTTCTCCTGATGCAGAAGACGGCATGATTACCCTGGCAAATCTGAGTAGTTTGGCTGTGAGTGATTTGTGGACTGCAATTGAGGCAACTGATCAGGTGGCTCAAACAGCAGGCATGGTGTCGCGCTTCTTGTTGTTTGGTCTGCGGTTGCCAAAGCAAGCTGGTTTAGGACTCTCAGACGAATTCCTCTACTCCAACAGTCAGCAAGGCTATGGGCTATATCAACTAACCGGGCAACAGTTTCCGACACCTGCTTCCATTGAAAGCTATGAAATCATTTTATCCCGTGCCGATACTGCCCACGGGGTATCCCTCAGCTTTATTGAGTTTAATGGTGTCCCAGGCACCAGTGTTGAGGTTGACTTGACTCAAGCTTACAATAGCTTGTCTATGGTTCTCACCTGGGCACAAGCCGGAAACTTCCAACCGTCACCCAGTCTTCAGGTTCTGCCCCTGTCGTCGCGATCGCCTAAGGCATTTGCTGCGAATAACTTCTCTTTGTGGTCAACTTCAGATGTTTCGACTTTGCAAAGTTTGACTGATCGTACCAATTCCCTCCAAAGTGATACTTCCCAGCCTCAACCAATCCTGTGGCCGTTGCCCTCTAGTTTACTCAGCCAAGTGAAAACCCGCCAAACAGCCCTGACTCCTGAGTTTAGCAGTTTGAGCGATATTATTCCGTTAATGCCCCAATTGGTTCCCCAAGTGGGCAGCACATCTCCCGCGAGTAATACCACTACCTACAGTGACCTCAAGCATTGGGCTTGGACAACGCGGGTTGATTTTGAGATTAAACGGTTACCAGCACCTAGCTCGAATGGGACTACTAATACCGGGGCAGGAGCCACCCCCTCCGGTCCTGCTTTGCTGGCATCCTTACCAAATGTATATGAGATGGTGGGTCCCTCTAGTCAAGATAGCGTCCTGTTAGAACAACTGCTCAGCGCCATGGATGCTCTTGGTGAAGGTCTGGTTTCAGCAGTATTCTTGCTGTACGAACAGTCTGGTTCTAACTTACCGAAGTTAGCAACCCTAAGCAACCAGGAATTTTTGGCTTTCATTACCCAGACCAACCTGTCCACTGACACCGCTCCCGAACTCTCTCCATTGTTTGTGCAAGCCACCGCCGACCCACCCAGAGGCATTGCCAACTCTCCAGCCCAGTTTATTAAGTTGCTCTGGGAGTTGAGTGTTGTCCGCAGTGGGGGATACTATCTCTACTACGAAGTGGTAGACAGTGGTGATGGTCTGCCAGCTTCCATTTTTGATACCAGTGGCAGTGCTACCTTGAGTCTGGTTGTCACCTACCAAACCCAAGGCAATCTCTCGTTTGGCAACACAATCCTCAATTTTGTCCATGGGTTTGTCAGTACGGACGCGATCGATACTAACAACGATGTGGTGCAGCTGCAGTCACAGTCAGCCCAGGGTCAAAGTGCTGCTCTGCAAGGAACAGAAACCCTAGCCTCCCTATCGGCAATCTATGGAGCAGGACCGGGTCGCCTTGCGGAGGTTAACAGCTCACTTGCTTTAGTGAGCAACAAGGTTATTCCGGTGCAAGGGCTTGTGCGGCAAATCACAGACCCGGCGACAACCTTGGCAGACTTAGCCACTTATTACTCTGTGGGGGCGAGCACTCCCATCTCGGCTCAGGAGATTCAGAATTTCAACCCTGGAGTTACTGTGGAGCTGGGGGCAGTCTTTTACATTCCTCCGCTCAACTATATCATTAGCCCAGCAACTACTCCTGGTACAGCACCAGGGAATACCTTTGCCGAGATTGCAGCCTACTATGGCGTATCTGTGGATGAGATCGCCACCAATGCCCGCCTGGTATCGGGACTCTTTGCGGCACAAACAATCTTGAGCATCAACACCGAACTGTTTGACCTCCGTTCCACCCTTGGCCCTGGCAACATTGGTATTGCTCTCCAGCGCGTTAATCTGGGTGAACCCAATCTTAACGACAACGACTATGCCAAGGAATATCTCTACTCCCTATACAACACCCTTTCTGCTGGGTTGGAACAAAACGTCTTTTTCAAGGCAAGCTCATTGGGTTTACCCTTTGGTCCAGAAAATTCTGACAATCCTGAGCCAGACGATGCTTTCACCAGTCATGCCCAGGCCAAAATCCAGCGCCGTGACCGACTACGGGCAGGTACGGAGGCAAGTACCTTCAACTATAGTCAGTCCCTCGGCTTTGGCAAATTCTCCCTAGTCAATGCTGCCCCGAGTTCCCCACCATCCGGTTTACCAGCCCAGTCAGAGAACCCCTACATTGGGGTAGGCAGTACAGCTCAAGTCGCTCTGCGCTGGCAGGATATTTTTGGCAACACCACCATTACTCCCTTTAGGAAGGTTCCCTCCAACTATACAGGTGCCCTCAATGGCTCTGCCGCAACCATTTTATACAACGATCGTCTCATCGGTGTCGGTGGCTGGTCTAATACCCAGGTAAACTATATTTACAGCGGTACAGCGGGTGCCCCGGTGCTCAATCTTAACTTTGTGCTAGATACATCAAGTTATGAAGGGAACCAGGATCAGGCTCAGCAAGATTTGGCGCTGTATCAACAGGTTTACTTCCAGCTTCACCAAGACTACAGCAACCTCAGTGAATCTGTCCCTGGTGTCACAGGCCAAGCAGTCTCTATGAGCTTGAGCAACACTCTGCTGAGGGAACCCAACCTCTCTCTCTCCGACACGCAAGCAGATGTGGTGCGGACTTTTATCAGCGCCTGTGTTCAATACTTGACAGCGATCATTAACGACACTGAAGCCAACCAACCTACAGCAACTCTTTCCTTAACTATTGATTCCCTTGACACAGTTGCCACAGGAAATGTGCTCCCTCTCAACGTCAGTTTAACTTTTGAGCGCCAAGCTCAACTCACAGAGCCAACCGTAGCTGCCCTCAACGAAGGTCTCTCGGTCACCAGCACGATCTTGCCCCAGCCTGATACTGACGGCAATTCATACCAGACGTTTGCTACAGCCTTTGAGGAAGCCTTTGTCAACAGCCAATGGAGCTTGAAAGTCGGAGAAGGCTTAGTAGAACAAGGAAAACAATCATCCGACCAACGCAATCAACAACTCTGGGCAGTGCGGTTTGGCAAGCAAAAGGGTCAGGGCATCTACTTTGAACTGGGTACAACCCCCAGCTACTATGCACCGAAGCCGATTGCCAAATCATTGGAGAGTCAAACAGTGCAGCTTGAGGATTACACCACAGGCGAACAAGTCACCTCTAGCTTCACGGGGGTTGATCAGAATCTTTGGTTCCAAACCTGTTTGGATGCGATGGATAGTTTTCTCTCCGCGAACTATGCACCCTCTGCCTTTATCTTAGATAAACTTGAAGGCACTCAAGATCCTCTCAAAGACGGCTACCTAGGCAAGATACTGCAGGCTAAGCAATCCTTGGCTGATAGCATCAGTTCTACCGTGACTACCATTTTATCTACGAGTGCTGGCGACAGTGCCTCCATCGCTGCGGCTCAGGAAAAATTCCGACAACAGTTACTCAACCAACTAGGTGCTGCTTACAACGCTGGTGCGGTGGTTTTATTTGGTCTCAGTGATGTGTCTGGTGCGCCAGCTAGCAACCCCAGCGGTCCCCCCAACTTATATGGCCAGCCTCGCAGCGGTACAGACAGTGATACGGGCAATCAAAACTACACTTTGTCTTCTGCCAAGCTTCCTCTTGGGCAAGTTCCCTTGAGCGACCAAGGTAAGTCGGGAAACTACGATCCACGCTTAACCTTCGTCTTTACTTCTAAGAATGTCCTCAGCCAAGCTTATGTACCCCTAGACTTGAACCTTGAGATTAGCCATTTAGAATTTGATCGCACTGCTGTTCCAGGCATCGAAAGCTATGTGCAGAGTCAATGGTTAGCCTTTGTCAACGGCCCTTTTGAATACACCTTGGGTACTTCACCCTCAAACGTTAACGTTCCGGTGGTGGATCGTGCTTTGCCCACGCCTCCTAGCGTTCAACAACAGTTAGCCCAACAAATTAATACCTCTCCCAACACCCCTGATAAATTGACAAAATGGAATTATAGCTTCGAGTATCTCTATTCACAAGCTGCCCAAGATGCTGTGCAGGTTACTCTGAAGCTGAACCAGTCTGAGCAAAGTGCTTTGAATTCGTTAAGTGCTGAGTCAGTTAATCTGTTTCAGGCTTTGGCGCAATTTGTCACAGCCTACCCCGACATTAATCGTGACTTGAACCAATATCTGACCAAAATTGATGGGGAAACACCAGACCAGGAAACTCTTCAGAATGCAACTAAGGCAGTATCTGCATTTGAAAAATACATCACCGCTGTTGCTGATGCCTACAGTGCCACACTGAACCCGCAGCCCTTGCTGGCAGTGACCGATTCACTAGAGTTGGTTGAGGTTACTTTTGAGATCGTCTTGGAAAATAACAATAACAATGCCCGTATTGATCTGCTGAATCTGGCAATTAATGGCAACAGTGCAACCTGGAATCCAACGACCAGCACTATTTCTTATGGTAACATCACGTTACCCGCACCGGTAGTGGAGATTGACTCCAGTCAGTATCAGCCAGAAGCTGTAAACCCACCCCCTCAAAATGTTGATCTTGCCTACCTCTATACAGAGAAATCGTCAGAGACTGCGGATACCTCAAGCGACGTGGAAACAACTTACTTGTCCTACACCACAGCTTTGGGCATTCCTTTGCGCACGATCAAGCTGCCAGATTTAGATGTGTTGGCTTATCAAAATGCTTGGTCTTCAATTTTCGTACAACGGAACAAGATTCTGTTCCCCAGCGGGGAAACCGGAGTCTCCACAACAGATGACTTTCTCTTTCAAACCCCTGTGGTTAAGTTTGTTGCACCGATTGTTCCTCGCCTTGTGTATTCATCGTTTAACTTGAACCAAACCGGAGACCTGAGTCTAGAAGCAGCACTGAACCTGTTTTATCAGGGAGACAACTCTTATAACGGACTCTTCTATGGGGGTAATGGTCAGACCACTGTGGAGGTCTCAATGACAACAGCTTATTCCTATCAACTTTTACCCAATGTAGAAGAGATACCGCGCATTCTCTTACCAATCAGCCTTTTACCCCCTACTTTAACCCCAGTCAATCCATCATCTACACCTACGTTCAACTCTACTGTAGCGGCGAGTGTTGATGATTGGAGAACCCAAAACCAACCCACAGTTGAAGGTAACCCCCAAGTCAATTTCAAACTCCAAGTATTCAGCACATCAAGTGCCAAGCAACCCCTTTTAACTGTTAATGATTTAATCTACTTAGTGACCGATGATTGACACTCCCCGGCCTAAAGGAACGGGGATTCTAAGTTCAGCGTAGCGACCTGCTCTAGTAGGGTTACCCCAACTAGTGTAGAGGTTGCTACGATTATCACTTCTCCGATGTTTGTGATAGTTACAAAATCATCACCTATATTTCCAGGGGGAAAATAACTGTCAATAGTCCATGGAATACCGCAGGGAAGAAAATTGCGATCGCTACTCGCTAATTTCCAATCAGTCTACTCCTTGCACTTTCGTGTCGTTTTTGGTATTATTTTACATGGTGGAATAAGTGTGCGCCTATAGAGTCTGTTGAATTATGATAAGCAAGATGACTGTTCCACAGGTTTTATGTAGAGTATTGAAGTAAATTGTTAAGAATGGCTCGTTTGTTGTGTGATCGCCCGTGTCACTCTTGGTGGCTAATCGCTTACAGCCAAAGATTTCAGCAAAAGCGCTACTGTAGTCGCGGCTCTCGTTGAAACAAAAATCTAGAATAATATTGGTGACGATTTCAGCATTGGAATTGACCTTATTCAGTATTTATGATGCATAGTGCAAGAGCTGAGCGTCCAACGGAAGGGACGCATCCGCAACCGATGAAAGAAACACTTCCGTTGCTCCCTCTTGCCTGTTCCCTGCTCCCTGTTCCCTTGTGTTTCTCGAGAGTATTACTATACTACTAAACTAGTTTGTCCCTACAGCTATGACTAAACTAAAATAATGAGTAAAAACTCCAGCTACCTAAAAAATCACCCAATTCTTAATTCTTAATTCTTAATTCTTAATTCCCATGACTCCTCCCTTTCTCAAACGCTATCTCATTGCCCTAGATCAGCATAAGTTGATTGGACTTGCCAGTTTTAGCCTAGTGGTGGGAATATCAGGTGTTGTTGCTCTCCAACCACCACCTCCCCCTAGTTATTTGGCTAAAGGAGTTCTAGCCTATAACACTCCTCTCAAGCTGTTTTCCGAAACCGGGGGAGAAATTCATGAGCAAGGTAGACGACTTAACGATGATTTGCTGCTAGCGGACAATGTAGCTCAACAGGCAGCGAAACAAGCCCAAATCACACCACAAGATATTCTCAGAAGTGTAGAAATAGATTTTCCCAAAAAAGATAAACCACAAGTAATTCAAGTTAAATACTCAGATCAACGCAGTCCGGAAATTGCAGGGGCGACCTTGGAAGTCCTGATGCAGCAAATGGTTGAGCAAAGTCGTTTAATCAACACAACGCGGCTGAGAGAAATTATCAAGTCTATTGAAGCGAAGTTGCCAGAAGCGAAAAAGGAACTTATTGCAGCGGAAAATAAGTTAGAACAGTATATCCGCAATGAAGGCTCAGCTTTGTTAGCCGCTCAAGATGGTACTTTAGTCGGTGGGATTACTGGTAGCCAACAACAGCAGAGGCAAATTCAACTAGAGCTCGAAGGTATTGATGCTCAAATCGTTAGCTTACAATCAAGACTAGGTTTGAATCCAGACCAAGCTTATGCTTCTTCTGCTCTGAGTGCTGATCCGATTATTAATAACCTACGGGGTCAGATTTTGGGGGCTGAGACACAAATAGAATTGCTCAGGAATCAGGGTTATCGAGATACGCACCCAGAAGTGGAGAATTTACTCAAAAGTCAAGCAACTTACGAGGAAATGTTGCGGTCTAGAGCCAGTGAGGTAATAGGTGGCAGCGGCTTTGGAGAACCTTTAGCTGCTACCCAAATTCGCCAAGATAGTGCTCTGGATCCAGCAAGGCAGGAACTAGCTAACCAACTGGTACAATTGCAAACCCAGCGAGATACATTAGAACGACAACTCGAAACTACCATAAACACTGAGCAGGAACTCCGACAGGAGTATCAACTGCTCCCCAATAAACAACTAGAGCAAGCAAGGCTGGAAAATCAGGTTCAGCTGAAACTACAATTTTACAACCGCTTAGAGGCTGCCTTAGCCGATGCGACAGCAGCAGAGACGGAGACTGTGAGTAGTCTCAGCTTGTTACAGCCGCCACAAGTCAGAGAAGTCTCGGAACCCGCAGCGAACCCCGTCGTTTCCTTATTAGGGGGAGCAGTTATTGGCTTGTTAGTTTCTGGTGGATTGATTCTCTTGCTGGCAAGTTTGGATAACACCTTCTACACACCAGAGGATATCAAACTGGCTTTAGCACAGCGGGATGTTCTGGTATTGGGAGAATTACCTCTAATCAAAGTTCTAGACCCCCTTTGGGAAGAAACCGGTATTTTAGGCAAGCCAGATTCTCCCTATGTGGAGTTCTATGAGCGCTTCCGCAGTAATCTTCTACTTGGGGAAAATAAATCCTTAAAGGTGGTGTTACTCACTAGTACTATAGAGGAAGAAGGTAAGACAGTAAGTGCTTACAACTTAGCGATCGCATCGGCTCATGCTGGTAAACGTACCCTGTTAGTTGAAGCAGACGTGCGTTCTCCTTCCGAAGCTAACTTCCTGAAACTAACTCCTGACCCTAATGCCAGCGTTGAACCTTTAAGTTACTACAGCTCCTTGAGTAACTGTATGGAATTAGCTCCAGATATTGAGAATCTCTACGTTATACCAAGTCCTGGCCCCCATCGTAAAGCTGCTGCTATTCTGGAATCTAGTGAACTAAAGCGGTTGTTTGAGGATGCCAAGGGTCGTTTTGATTTGGTGGTGGTAGACTCTCCTGCTCTATCCTTGTGCAATGATGCTCTGCTACTTGAACCCCTAGCCGACGGTATAATCGTAGTTACTCGACCAGGTTACACCCAAGAAAGTATTTTGTCTAAGGGGGTCGAAGAAATGCTGGAAGCTGAACTACCCCTATTGGGAGCCATTATCAACGGTGTAGATAATCCTGCTTCTCTGTCCCTTATAGAAGATTCTCTTGAGTACGAGGAAGAAGAACTTCTGGAAACGGAAGCTATGGAAGAAGATAAGGTTACTACCGGAACTCGGCGATAAATGTAGTGTTTTGGAGGCAGGAGGCAGAAGGCAGAAGGCAGAAGGCAGGAGGCAGAAGGCAGGAGGCAAGAGGCAGAAGGCAGGAGATGAAAGTTTGTCTGTCATGACTTTTTACTTTTGGTATTAGCTTCCTCAGCTTCCTCAGCTTCCTCAGCTTCCTCAGCTCCCCATCTCCCCATCTCCCTCAGCTTCCTAACCTAAAGGTGTGAAATTTTTATGAAATTATTTACAATCAAAGCTCTATGAAACTGATATGCTAAAAGAAAAAGTCTAAATAGATACTAAACTTGGGGAAAATAACCTCCATTTTGAAAAAACTGGAGGAAAAAACCTAATTATGCTATATCAAATCCGGCTAAACACAGAGAATTTCCTTGTACCTTGCAACTTTGCTCCTCTACTGGGAGATCTCCGCCTAACGCTAGAAGGCAAGAAGTAGCCTCTATGAAAAAATCTTATCCCCATAAGTTAATAGAAGCAGTTTCATCCTTATTGCCTGTTGCTTTTTTCTACCCACGTAGAAATATTCTACCGGATTTGAGATTAGGGGCAAGGAAGAGTATTGAGTAGGAGCACGAGCCGGTGCCCCTAAGCCACGGAGAGTGGGGAAATGAGCAATTCTTTCTCAATACTTGTAGACAGATTAATCAATAAGCAATGCTTACCAAAAATAATTCAATAGTTGACTCTACTAACTACAGTACTGCTGCTTTAGAAGAGCATGAAAGTAGATTACTTTCTGAGAATACCTCCCTCATCAGACGACCGGGCTCAGAAGTTCATGCCTCTATCCGTTACGACCCAGCTTACTTTAGTCTACCCATCAATCAACTGCCTGTCATTGCCCCAGTGAATAATTCGGCAACTGATTCTGTCCAACCTTTAAATTCTCTCCCTCTCCTGAGTAGCAACCCTAATGCTACAGCCAAAATCTTTCTTGATTTTGATGGTAGCGTCACTTCCGGAACTGCCTGGAATTTTCTCTACAACAACGGTAGTGATTTTATTACCCCTGCCTATAGCCTGGATGCTGATACTAGCAGTTTCAGTACAACTGAGCTAGACGCGATTACAGAAATTTGGCAACGGGTAGCAGAGGATTTTGCGCCCTTCAATGTTGACATCACCACTATAGAGCCCACTAACTTCTCCGCTACGGAAGCTCTACGGGTAGTTATTGGAGGTTCCTCCCAAGATTGGTATGGCTCCGCTGCTGGAGGACTTGCCTTTGTTGACTCCTGGAGATGGGATGGCGATACCCCAGTGTTTGTCTTTGAGGACAATTTAGCCAATGGCGACCCCAAAGCTACTGCAGAGGCAAGTTCCCATGAAGTAGGTCATGCCCTCGGCTTAGAGCACCAGAGTACCTATGATGCTGCCGGGAATAAGACTAATGAGTATAATCCAGGTAGCGGCATTGGAGAAACTGGCTGGGCGCCGATTATGGGAGTTAGTTACAACCAAGACCTCACTACTTGGCATAGTGGGCCTAACAGCAGTGGAGGCAATAATTTCCAGGATGATATGTCTATTATTGCTTCAACTGAAAATGGCTTTGGTTACCGTATTGATGACCATGGTAATACTAATGCCACGGCCACAGTTTTGTCAAGCCCTAACTTTAGCAGTTCCGGCATTATTGAACAAATGAGCGATGTGGATGTCTTTGCCTTCACGACTAATGGCGGAACTCTCAACCTCAATCTGGATGTAGCTCAAGTTGGTCCTAATTTAGATTTGGTGGCGGAGTTGTGGGATAGTGATGGTAACTTACTGGCCACAGACAACCCCATTGACCAACTTACTGCTAGTATTAACGCTTCAGTAGCTGCTGGTACTTATTACCTCCATGTCAAAAGTAACGGTGAATATGGCCGCGTCGGGACTTACACCCTCAGCAACAGTGTAATTCCTCAAAGTAGCAGCTTTACCGGAGATAACTTTGACTCAGGAATTGACAATAGCCAATGGTCAGATATTGGTAATGGCTCAGTGAGTACCAATTTTGGTGGCTCTGGCAACTCCCTGTATTTTAGTGGTGGCTCTATTGCCGATAGCTCCCGTTATGCAGTTACTAATGCCATAGATTTCTCTAATGGTGGCAGTATCTCCTTTGACCTAATTTTTGGTAATAGTAGCAATGGCGGTGAAAATGCCGATCCTGGGGAAGATGTAGTACTAGAATATTCCCTAGATGCGGGCAGTAATTGGAACACCATCAATACTTATGACACAGAAGCTTACACTAGTTGGACTACGATTACCGAAGCTATTCCTCTAGCTGCCCAAACTAGTGATATCACTCTCCGGTGGCGGCAAGAAACCCACAGCGGCTCCAACTTTGATAACTGGGGTCTAGATAATATTGTGGCTGATACCAACAATGCTCAAATCCAGGGTATCGTATGGGATGACCAAAACAGTGATGGTATCCAAGATATTGGTGAGCTGGGATTGGCAAATTGGACGGTTTACCTTGACCAAAACCAAAATGGTGAGCTAGATGCAGGGGAAACTTCCACCACTACCGACGTTAATGGTAATTACCTCTTCTCTGGTTTAGCAGGAGGCACTTACTATGTTGCCCAAGTGGTGCAGAGTGGCTGGGAGCGAACTAATCCTAGCAGTACTATTAGTACAGCAAACCTCTTGCCAGCTGAGGCTCTACCTGTCTTCACTACCAATTCAGATATTCCCATCTATACCTTGGGTGAAATTGTCCCTACCTCAGGTAATGATATTACTCCCCAAACCAATGACTCTGGCTCATTAGTCAATATAGATGATTTCCGCGCTGATACTAGGTTTGCGGGAATTGATGGTAGTGGTTTTGCTACAGTCATCCTTGATAGTGGCATTGATTTAAACCATGCCTTCTTCGGTCCTGACAGCGACAACAACGGTATTGCAGACCGCATTGTCTATAGCTACGATTTTGCTGACGGGGATACAGATGCCAGTGATGTGAGTGGACATGGCTCCAACGTTTCGAGTATTGTTGCCTCTTCTGATAGCACTTATACCGGTATGGCACCGGGAGCCGATATTATCCACCTCAAAGTCTTTGAGGATAGTGGGGCTGGTAACTTCTCCTATGTGGAACAAGCCTTACAGTGGGTAATCAACAATGCTGCTACTTATAATATCGCCAGTGTCAATATGTCCCTAGGAGACAGTGGCAACTACAATACTCCTCAAGCTTTGTACGGCATCGCTGATGAGATGGCAGCCTTAGCCGCGTTGGATATTGCAGTCGTCTCAGCAGCAGGTAATGATTTTGCTAGCTTTAACAGTGTTCAGGGAGTCTCTTACCCAGCGGCTGACCCCAACTCCCTCGCCGTTGGTGCTGTGTTTGACGCTAATGTGGGTAGCTTTAGTTACAACAGTGGTGCCATCGCCTTCTCCAGTGACGCAGACCAGATCACTCCCTTCTCCCAACGTCACCAAGACTTAACGGACATCTTTGCTCCCGGAGCACCAATTACCGGTGCTGGTCCTAATGGAGGTACTGTTACCCAACACGGTACTAGCCAAGCTGCACCTCATATTGCGGGAATTGCAGTCCTCGCTCAACAATTGGCAGTGCAAGAGTTGGGACGCCGACTGACGGTAACGGAGTTGAGTGATTTGTTAAATTCTACCGGTGTCACCATTAATGATGGTGATGATGAAGATGACAATACCATCAATACTGGTCTTGACTTCCAGCGAGTTGATGTGTTGGCTTTGGGTGAGGCAATTCTCAACCTAGCTGGTAGTAATTCTGATACTTACACAGTCAACTTAAATCCCGGTGAAACTGTAGGGGATATTAACTTTAGTAACCAACAAATCCCCATCGTCAGCGCTGGTTTTGAGGCTGGTGATTTCACTAACTGGAATGTTATCGGTGATACTAGTATTGAAACCACAGCTGTTGATAGCAATCCCACAGAGGGAACTTACGAAGCTTTAGTTACTACTGGTAGTAATGCGGTAAGTGATGCAGACCTCGAAGCCTTCTTGGGAATCAATCCTGGAGACTTAGATGCTCTAGGTAATAGTGACGCTATTGCAGGCTCTGCCATTCAATCTACCTCAATTACAGTAGCAGCGGGAGATCAGTTAAGCTTCGATTGGAACTTTCTCACTAACGAAGACATCTCTACGGGAAATAACGATTTTGGATTTGTGTCAATTACCTCTGAATATTTAGGAGAACTAGCGGATACAACTAGCGAATTTTCCAGTTTGGCTAGTGGTTCCTTCGGTTTAGAAACGGGCTACAGCACTTTTACCCATGAGTTCACCACTGCTGGCACTTTTACGGTAGGTATCGGAGTAGTAGATGTAGTCAATAATAGTGTTGACTCAGCGCTGCTAGTGGATAGTTTGGTGATTTCCTCCTAACAAAAAATATTTGTTGTTTGTCATTGGTCATTGGTCGTTTACCAAATCTTTGATGTAAATCTCGATCTCCCTAAACCCCCTTGCCAAGGGGGACTTTGAGATTTAGCACTGTGCCTGATAAATGTGAGGAACGCTATATTAGTGTTAAGGACAAACGACAAACGACAAACGACAAACAACAAACACTATTTAAATTATCCTGCCTAAATTCAAGATGAAACCGATAGAAGATCGTATTCCTGAAGATCAAGCTCAGGAAGTTTTTACCAGAGCTGCTCAATTGTATGCTGAGCATAACCAGAGTTATTCTGTTAAAGAGTTGATGGAAGCTGGAACCGAAGCCAAAATTCCACCAGAGTTTATTCAAGAAGCTATTGAGCAACTTCAGCTAGAAAAATCCTCCGCTGCGTTACCTCAGAAAAAACGCCCTCAGTTATTGCTAACTAGCCTTGCCATTGGCTTACCTACTCTTTTGGCTTTTGGGTTAGCAGGATGGTTCATTGCGAAAAAAGCCATAACATCACCAGTAGCGGAAACCCCAGTACCCATCTCGGAAACAAAATCTAACCAAGTAAGTAATCCTCCACTGGGGGGGACTGGCTTCCAATGTAAAAATATCAACCTCACCGAGGAAAACCTGAGGGGTAGAGACTTGAGGAATGCTGATTGTACTGAAGCAAATTTAGCTGGCGCTGATTTGAATGGTGCAAACCTCCCTGGAGCCAATTTCAGTCGTGCTGATTTGGAAAATGCTAATCTCAGTGGAGCCAATCTTAGTCCTGCCGACTTAACTGACGCAAATTTGGCTGGTGCGGATTTGACTGGTGCGAACCTTTATAGAGCTAACTTGAGTAAGACAGACTTAACCGGTGCTGATCTCAGGGGAGCTAATCTTCAGAATGCAGATTTTGCTGAGGCAGATTTAACGGGAGCAGACCTAACGGGAGCTAATACAAAAGATGCCAAATTCAACAACGCCAGAATGCCTGATGGAACAGTTCAGCGCTAGGCAAGCATTTTGAATTTTGTTTGCGTAGCATGGTGAGCATTTGCGTAGCAGCAAAGCGAGGCAAATTTTGAATTTTGAATTCCGCGCAGCGGTACTAGCCAATTTTCCCTGAATAAAAATTTTCTGTAGCAGGTGCATCTGCTTTATTGTTATAATAGCTAAGTGAACTTACGGCGGCATAGCCAAGTGGTAAGGCAGGGGCCTGCAAAGCCTTTACCCCCAGTTCGAATCTGGGTGCCGCCTTGGATAGTTTCCCATATATTTACCCTCAGGCAGGGGGTAAGGCTTAACCATCTTTTTTGACATACTCCCCGCGAGTAGAGCGACGGGGATTCTTTACGCTTCATTGACGGACGCTACCGAGGTAGTCTTACTCTGTCTCGACGTACATTTAGAGTCGTGGTAATGCCCTATCCCGACTTTGTTTATATTTACCGAGGCGTTCTCGTCTCGGTCGTGTTCTGTGCTGACGGGGTGACAATTGTGGCTACAATGTAGATTTAATCAGGGTTGCAGCTCTGTTTCCTCGTTTATAATTAGGCTCAGGGGGTGACAAGCAGGCTGAAGCCTTCAGGCAGTTAGCGTTTCATCCCATTGACATTGCGTGCTTTGATTATCTAATTCCCAATTCCCAATTCCCAATTCTCAATTCCCAATTATTCCCGGTATTAAATTACCTCCCAAGCGTTTAAGAGCACGGCTGGCAACCTCTGAGTAAGTTGCTTTACCACAAAGTACATTGGACATAGTTTGAGTGGAACTAGGATGCTTAACACCTGCTTTGTAGCCAACCTCAGGAATTTTGTAGAAGATTTGGGCTATGCGCTTTGCCCACAGCATATCATTGCCCCATTCCTCATTGATAACTTGGGAATATTTTTCTAGAGCATCTCCTTCACCACCAAGGGCACAGTTAATTGCCTCAGCCGCTTTCAAACCACTAAAGATTGAGGGACGAATTCCTTCTGCAGTAAACGGATCGACGACACAAGCCGCTTCCCCTGCTAAGACTGCGTTTTGTGTGTGTAGGGTTTGGTAACCGTCCCAAAGGGAAAGAGGATGACCATACTGCTTATAGGCTTTGATATCAACACCAAACTGCTGACTATACTCAGCTACCATACCTTTGAGGTTTTGTGCTCCACCACCCCGGAACATACCAATGCCAATCGAGTAGCCTTCTGCTTTGGGAAAATTCCAAATGTAACCATTTTTGACCGAACCAAAGTCCAAGTGAACTATTGCTTCATTAGTAGAAGGTGCAGGAGTTTCCGATTCTAAGGCTCCCCCCATACTTCGTTTGCGCTTCTTAAAGCCTAACCATCTAGCCATTAGTCCCTTCCCACCGTCAGCAGCAATAAGATAGCGGCAGAGAAAAGATTCATTAGCTGTGTTTACTTGCCAGCGATTGCTTTTAAACTCAATGCTAGTAACTTCTGCTTGCTCTTGCAGTTGAGCTCCTTGTTTTTGTGCCTGCTGGACTAAAAAATGGTCAAAAACATTGCGCATTACCATCCAGAGGGGTTCTGGTGTTTCCATAACCACTTCTACTGGATCCCCCATCTTCCAAGTGTAGCGAATTTTATTTGTCTTCAGAGATATGGCAGGTGAAAAGTCAAAGTCAAACCATTCTTGCACAATGGGTGAAACCCCTCCACCACAAGGCTTATACCGGGGTAAGGATTCTTTTTCTAGTACCAGAACCGAATGTCCACGCTTAGCGAGGTGATAAGCCGCAGTACCACCAGCAGGACCAGCGCCAACAATTATACAGTCAAACATTGTACTTCCGTTTCTTCCAGCCAATATTGCGAGGATAGCACAGGAATATTTAGGGTGTGGGGTATGGGGAGTGTGGGGAGAGGGGGAGATGAGGAGACAAAGAAGAACTGATAATTGTTTTAATTCCTTCAACTTTCTAATGAACCATTTTAGGTGTGTCACGGTAGTAGAACCGAAGCTTCCCAGTTCTTAGAAAAGGAGACTCAATATGCGTAAACTTACATATTACGTTGCTTGTACCATCGATCAATTTATCGCTCGCGAGAATGGTTCATTTGATTTTTTTCTTACCGAAGGAGAACAAGTTGCTGATTTACTTGAGAGCTTTCCTGAAACTATTCCAGCTCACTTTCGTGACCAACTAGGTATCAGTGCTGAAAATAAGCACTTTGATGTCGTTTTGATGGGACGTAGGACTTACGAAGTGGGACTAAATGAAGGTTTTACCAACCCCTACCCTCAAATGAAGCAGTATCTTTTTTCTCGCACTCTGCAAGTAAGTCCAGATCAAAATGTTGAGTTGGTTTCAACAAGTCCTGTAGCATTAGTCAAAGAATTGAAGCAGCAACCGGGTAAAGACATTTGGCTATGTGGTGGTGGAAATTTAGCCACAACGCTTTTTTCAGAGATTGATGAGATGATTTTGAAGGTACATCCAATCCTGCTGGGTTCAGGCATTTTACTCTTTTCTGGTGCTATTAAGCAGACTTCGCTCAAACTAATCAACAACAAAATCTACAACAACAGTTTTATGTTATTTCACTATCAATTGAAGCATTGAAATAGTTCAGACACATTGCCATGCCAGTAGTTTACATTGAGAATATTAGGGGAAAAGGAAACATTAATTCCCACAACCCATATTTGTAGGGGTGTATCCAACATTTTACACAAAGCGTGTCATAAACAGGTACACTCAAATCCAAATTTAAGGCTTGCAGTAAGGCTTAAGCCATTTAATGGGTAACTGTTACGCACGGTTCTTAGGGTAGGGAAGGAAGGTGACCTCCGACCCTTACCCGCTCATGCGCCTTAAATATTCCCCTAATACCTAAAACTTACCACCTAATCATAAATAGTTTCATCAGGCATAGTTGCACCTTTTAAGTTGGCACCAACCAAATTAGTACTACTTAATTCTGCCCTAGTCAGGTTAGCATTACTAAGATTAGCATTACTAAGATTAGCCCTGGCGAAGTAAGCATCAATCAAATCCGATTCCTTCAAGTTAGCATCCCGTAGATTAGCTCGACTAAAGTCAGCTCGATTGATCCTGCTAAAACTTAAATTAGCTTGACTTAGTTGTGCTTTATTGAATTTCGCCTCAGGTATAACTGAACCTTGCAAGTTAACACCAGTTAATTCTGCCTCATTCAGGTTAGCCCTTTCTAGCCTGACATTAGTCATCACTGCTTTCCTTAAGTTAGCACCCGTGAAATTCGCTTCCGTCAGTAAGGCATTACTGAGGTTAGCTTCACTTAAATCTGCACCACGCAAATCGGCATAACGCAGATTTGTTTCCCGAAGATTGGCTCCACTGAGGTTAACTTTGGATAAATCTGCACCAGTTAAATCTGCTCCCTGCAAATCTACTTTATGCAGAGTTGCCCCTCGCAGATTGGCTGTATACATCCTCTTTTCTTCCCGCAGGTTCGCACCCCTTAGACAGGCTCCTGTTAAGTTAGCACTACTCAAATCAGTTCCCCGCAAATCTGCATCCATTAAGTTAGCATCAAGCAAATTTACTAAGGTGATATTAGCTCCTCGTAAATCAGCCCCTTGCAAGGTCGCACCATGTAAGTCAGCACCCCGGAGTGTTGCTTCATTGAGAGTAGCTTGATTAAGGTTCGCTCCACTAAGTTTAGTCCCAACCAAATTTGCCTTTTTCAGATTGGCTCGACTGAGGAAGGCAAAAACTAAGATAGCATCATGGAGGTCGGCTCCATTTAAAGCTATCCCAATTAAGTCAGCACCAAACAGATTTGTGCCACTGAGGCTGACACCACTAAATTTAGTTTCTCCTGCTTCATACCGCTCTATTAGTTCCTGAGCTTCCATATCCTCATCACCCTACTCATTGTCATTACTTATATAAAGATTTCATGGATTTGATAATTGCTGCTGCTGCTTGAGCACTGGCATCGGGTTCCTCAAGTAATTTGGCAGTTTCATTCAAATGAAATTCTAGCTCTTTAATCGTTGAACATTGAGAGAACACAGAGAATAGCAATTCATCAAGTCCTTTATTCTTAATCGCTGACCAATCTTGTTCACGGGGACTAAACTGCTGGTAAAGTGCAGAAAAAAGCAAAATTTTTGCTCTTAAAGGATTGGTATACTTCATAATTGATAAGCGCAACTCAAAGGGATCATAACTGGATTTACTTTGATCCGGATCCCATAAGGCATGGGTAATATCCTCTACAGGAGGATAGGATTTGAGGGTTTGGGATGAGGGAGCTGAAGAGTTACTGGCAGCTGGTTTGACAACAGTAGATGACTTAGCTGCTTTGCCTGAGCGAGCTGCGGTTGGCTCCTCATCATCTTGATATAGCTTTTCTACTTTATTAATAATGGTGTAAGCAATTAAAGCATACTCTGTCGGTCGATTGAGAGTTGCCACTGTGCTAAATAGGTTGGAGTTGAGTAGCTCTAAATTTGGATAAGATTCTTTTAGCTCCTGGAGTAAATCTCTGAAATCCAATTTATTCAATATCTGGGGATTACTTTCCCAGACATTTCTGCAGGTATAAATAATAAGTTTTTTAATCCTTGTAGAGTTGTAATTTTGCTCTAATTCCCTGGCAATCTCATTAACAACAGATGTTTGATCCTCTGAACTATACCAGCTTGGAGTTCTGACAAGGATAACCTTACTTGAATTTGCCCCATCACTGTATAAATTGCCCACCCGACTCAAAATAGTGTTGGCAACCAAGGAATACTCTGCTTTACGATTAATAGTGTCTACTAGGTACTCCAAAGTTAAACGCAGTCGTTCTATAGTAGGGTTGCTTTGTTTTAACTGCTGAAGTAAATCCTGTAAGTTGCAACTATTAATAATACTGAGGTCGTTCTCCCAATATTTTTTGCAGGCATAAAAAATTAACTTTTTAATCCGAGTGAAATTTTCCTGCCGTTCTAGCTCTTGAACGATTTCATCTAGCATAGATAGAGCTTCCATTGTTCATTCTCCAGTAGATACACCAAAGCAATAATAGTCTGTAGCTAACAGGCAAGCACCCCTGCTTCCCCTTTGAGGGAAAAGTAACAGTCAACCTCCGAGAATTTACTTAGAATCCTTGGTGATGCAATTTTTTCATAGTGACTGCCTTAGAGCCTGAGAGCGTTCTTGTAACAGGATAGATGTATTGTAAGAATTTAACCTAAAATTTACTCTAATGTGGCTAATATTCTTATCTTAATAGATAGACTTAGATAATTAGCAAGAGCGATCGCATCCCTTACCTCACAACAATCCTAATGAACTTCTCCCTGGGCATCGATTTTGGCACATCGGGCGCACGAGCTATGGTAATTGACCCTCAACGAACCATTCAGGCTCAAGCTCAGTACCCTTGGGAACCAAGCTCAACTAAAGATTTGGCAGCTAGTTGGCAACAAGCTTTGTTTGGCTTGATTGAGCAAATTCCCCAGGAAATACGTCGAGGTATTAAAGCGATCGCGATTGATGGCACTTCTTCTACTGTACTACTATGCGACCGATGGGGTAAACCAGTTGCTGAACCACTACTTTACCATGATGCACGAGGATTGATAGTCAGGGAAAAGTTGGCAGCGATCGCACCTAATAATCAGGTAGTATTAAGTGCCACCTCTAGCCTTGCTAAACTCCTGTGGTGGGAAAGTCAACAGACAACAGCCAAAGACTATTATTTCCTTCATCAGGCAGACTGGCTAGCTTTTTTGCTCCATGGCAAGCTAGGTATTAGTGATTATCACAATGCCTTAAAGCTAGGTTATGATCCCCAGCAACTATGCTATCCCTCCTGGATGGAGCAGTTGAGAGTCAAACCTATCCTACCCGAAGTCCTTGCTCCTGGAACACCGGTAAGTGAAGTTAGCCCAGAAATTGCTTGTAGTTTGGGATTACAACGGCATTGTGTAGTCTGTGCCGGTACAACTGATAGTATCGCAGCATTCCTTGCTAGTGGTGCTCAACAGCCTGGAGAAGCAGTCACTTCCCTCGGTTCCACTCTAGTGCTGAAGTTGCTGAGTCGTCATCGGGTGGATGATGCTCGATATGGCATTTACTCTCACCGGTTGGGAGATGGTTGGCTCACTGGTGGAGCCTCTAATACTGGTGGTGCAGTGCTCAGGCATTTTTTCTCTGATACCGAATTAGCCGACCTCAGCAGCCAGATTGACCCTAATCAAGAGAGCTCCTTAGATTATTATCCCCTACTGGGAGTAGGCGATCGCTTTCCAGTCAACGATCCTTATCTACAACCGAAACTGGAACCTCGTCCCCCTGAAGCAGTAGCATTCCTCCAGGGCTTACTGGAAGGCATGGCTCGGATTGAAGCGCGGGGATACCATTTATTGCAGCAGTTAGGAGCAACTCCCCTCTCTCAAGTTTACACTGCTGGCGGTGGTGCCAAAAATCCGGCTTGGACAGCAATTCGTAAACGGTATCTCCATATACCAATATTACCTCCAAAACATGCTGAAGCTGCTTATGGTACAGCAATCTTAGCATTGGAGAAGGGAAAATTTAGAATTTAGAATTTAGAATTGGGAATTGGCATCATTTACTCGTCAAGCAAGTGAAGACTAAAGATTGAAGATTGAAGATTTACTCTATAAACAAACTTAGGGACTTGTGACCGTTTTAAATCTAAAATCTAAAATCTAAAATCTAAAATCTAAAATCTCTCCGGTCAAAACTCTGCACTCAAAGGTGTTCGAGGGAAAGGAATCACATCACGAATATTAGCCATCCCTGTCATAAACTGTACTAGTCGCTCAAATCCTAAGCCAAATCCAGCGTGAGGGACAGTACCATAACGACGTAAATCTAAGTACCACCACAAGTCTTCTGGAGGTATACCCTGACTAACAATTCGCTTTTCTAAAACATCTAAACGTTCTTCCCGCTGGGAACCACCGATAATTTCACCAATTTTGGGAGCGAGAACATCCATTGCTCTAACGGTTTTTTCATCGTCACTTAAACGCATATAGAAAGCTTTGATTTCCACTGGGTAGTCAGTAACAATTACAGGTTTTTTAAATAGTTCTTCCGCTAGATAGCGCTCATGTTCTGATTGTAAATCTAACCCCCAATTTACTGGATACTCAAATTTACGGTCAGCTTTTTCTAATAGAGCGATCGCATCAGTATAAGTAATCCGCTCAAATTCATTATTAATTATATTGTCAGCAGTTGCCAGTACAGAATTATCGATCCGCTTGTTGAAAAATTCCATATCTTCCGGACAACTTTCCAACACTGACTTAAACAGATACTTGAGGAAGGCTTCTGCTAAATCCATATCCCCTACTAAATCACAGAATGCCATTTCCGGTTCCACCATCCAAAACTCTGCTAGATGGCGGGAAGTATTAGAGTTTTCGGCTCGGAATGTTGGGCCAAAGGTGTACACATCCCGGAATGCCATGGCCATTACTTCAGCTTGTAGTTGCCCACTAACAGTAAGATAGGCAGGGCGTCCAAAAAAGTCCTGACTATAGTCAACTTCCTGAGTATCGGTTTTGGGAGGGTCTTTCAAATCCAGATTAGTAACCATGAATAACTCCCCTGCTCCTTCACAGTCACTAGCGGTGATAATTGGACTGTGAATCCACAAGAAACCTCGCTCTTGAAAAAACTGATGAATGGCACTAGCGCAAGCATTACGTACTCGGAAAACTGCTCCTAGGGTATTAGTGCGCGATCGCAAATGTCCAATAGTGCGCAAAAATTCAAAGGAATGGCGTTTCTTTTGGAGGGGATAAGTTTCTGGATCCGCTCCTCCGTACACTTGCACTGCTGAAGCTTTTAATTCAATCCGCTGTCCTTTACCGGGAGAAGGTACTAATGTACCAGTAACTTCTACCGATGCTCCTGTATTTAGTTGTTTGAGGATATCTTCATAGTTTGGTAAATCTGGATTGAGTATCACTTGCAAATTTGCCATGAAGGAGCCATCGTTAACCTCCATAAAGGCAAATTCCTTCAATTCCCGCTTCGTGCGTACCCAACCCTTAATCGTTACCGATTCATCAGGCTGACCATTTCTTAAGATTTCGGCAATCCGTTGACTTACCATATTTTTTGCTAATCGATGAATTAGGAGGCTCCGAGGCTATAAGGTTTATGGTATCTGCTTTTTCGTCTATTGTTAAGCAGGTTGGTTCCTTATCCCCTATCCGGGTGAACGAAATTTTGGGTGGGATTTCTTGAGCTTTGTATCCAAACATTATCAGTTCTCTCTTCTTCCTCCACTCCTCTGCTCCTCCGCTCCCCACCCTTTTTTTCGCTCACCCCCCTATCCCCTATTCCTCATTCCCTATTCCCCGGCGCATAGTGCAATAAAACTGAGCCCCCAGCTTGTGACTAGGAGCTCAGCTTTTAGTTCTGTATAAGAAGTTAGAGTTCTGTATAGAAGTTGGGCATATCTTTTGATAGTTAGATTATCACCCATAAGGGTGAAGGGTGTCACCCCCTGTTTCATAAATATTTTGTGATGGTAGTGAGATATACAAAGGGGGTAGGGAGTGTGGGAGGTTTGGGAAGTTTGGGAAGCTTGGGAAGTTGGGCAGGTATGAGTAGATGTAGATACAAGGGAGAACTTATGATTTTTTTAACAATGAAGTAGGATTTCCATTTGATCCGTCCGGTGCGTCTTCCTCGTCTGGCTTGCCTCCTGACTCATTTCCCCACTCACCCGATTAACCGTAGGAATAAGCTGCATTCTTAGCTTTCATAAGTTGACGGCAGAAGAGAATTCTAAGAGCCTTCAAGTCACGCTCTGTTTCCAAAACACTTATACGATTAGTGAGAATGCTCTGCTCATCTTGAGAGGAGGGATACGGCTTCAGAAAGGATTCTTGTTGCTCTCTCAAAGGTTGACTGAATAGTTTCTCCCCTTGAAGTTGGGCAAGGAACTTATCCGCTACTGGAGCAGACTCATAGCTGATATCCATCAAAACACGCTCATGCTCACGGGAGAGATCTTGCACTCGGTCAAGTAGCTGGTTATATGCTGCTTCCATTCCTTCTAGCGCAGCTACTAGTTCATTGTATTGGGTTTGTGTCATGATCTTGATGTGCTAATAATTTGTGGGGTGGTAACTCACCCCCTTTTTTCGTAACTAGTACCGCTGCGCGGAATTAAGAATGCTTATAGAGTCAGGATTCTATAGACTCAAACTGGTGGTTTATTTCCGCTGCGTTGCACTAGTTATACCCCTTGGTAGCCTACAACATCCGTACAGTTAATCAGAATTATCCGGATCACAGGCTTATAGTGATTTTCAGCGGTTCTTCGTGTGACGCGATCAAACTAAACTTCAATATCTCCACCAAATTAAACAACAATTGCTAAAATCACACACCAACCAGCTTCAGACAATCAAAACCCATGCTGAAAGCACTTACCCGGAAGAATGCTGTGGTATACTCATCGGTCACCAGCAAGATGAGGAAAAAACCTTGATCGAAGTTTTCCCTACAGAAAACAGCTGGAATAATGAGGCAGCTGATATATTCAGCTCAAGGGAAACTATTGCACAATCAAAAACTAGCAGGCGCAATCGCTTCACTATTGCACCAGCAGTAATGCTCCAAGCTCAAAAAAACGCTCGCAACCGCCAACTTGATATCATCGGAATTTACCACTCTCACCCTGACTATCCCGCTGTACCTTCAGAATTTGACCGTGCGATCGCTTGGCAGCAATATTCTTATATTATTGTTTCAGTGCAACTAGGTGTTGCCAGTGAGCTCAACAGCTGGATCCTTGATGAAGAGCATCAGTTCCACCCGGAGGATATTATGCCAAATCCGGGTTAGATACTCCCATACATGAAAAAGCTGGGGAAGCTGAGGGAGCTGGGGTAGAGAGATGAAAACTTATCCAAGCAGTATTGTTATCTTCTCCATCAACGAAAATTGATAATTTTTCTAAAAACTACCAATACTCCAAGACACAAACGATATTGTTTTTGGATAGGATCTAAAATCCACCATTTCCTCACCAATTGCTATGCTCAATCCGAATCTGGAGCAAATCCAGCTCAACAAAGAAGAATATGAACGTTACTCCCGGCACTTAATTTTGCCGGAAGTTGGACTAGAAGGGCAAAAACGTCTCAAAGCTGCCAGCGTCCTCTGTATTGGTAGCGGCGGCTTGGGTTCGCCGTTGTTGCTTTATCTTGCTGCGGCTGGAATTGGACGTCTTGGTTTAGTAGATTTTGATGTTGTTGATAGCTCTAATCTCCAGCGTCAGGTAATTCACGGCACTTCTTGGGTGGGTAAACCGAAAATTCAGTCAGCTAAGGAGCGAATTCTCGAAATCAATCCCTACTGTCAGGTAGATCTCTATGAAACTCGCTTAAGTTCTGAGAATGCCTTAGAAATCATGGAGCCCTACGATATCGTAGTGGATGGTACTGATAACTTCCCCACCCGTTATCTGGTTAATGACGCTTGTGTACTGCTAAATAAACCCAACGTCTATGGCTCAATCTTCCGGTTTGAAGGTCAGGCTACGGTATTTAATTATGAAGGGGGGCCCAATTACCGGGATCTCTTCCCCGAACCCCCACCACCGGGAATGGTTCCTTCCTGTGCGGAAGGAGGCGTCTTGGGTATCTTACCTGGACTAATCGGTGTTATTCAAGCAACCGAAACTGTTAAAATTATCCTGGGTAACAGTACGACCCTGAGTGGAAGGTTATTGCTCTACAACTCTTGGGATATGACTTTCCGAGAGTTGAAGCTGCGACCTAATCCAGAACGACCGGTAATTGAAAAATTAATTGACTACGAACAATTCTGTGGTATTCCTCAAGCCAAAGCGGAGGAAGCTAAACGACAAACGGACATGCAAGAGATAACTGTGCAGGAACTCAAAGAACTGCTAGACAGTAGTAAGGATGATTTTGTTCTGCTAGATGTTCGCAATCCTCATGAGTACGACATCGCCAAGATTCCTGGTTCAGTACTAGTACCTTTACCAGACATTGAAAATGGTCTTGGTGTGACAAAAGTCAAAGAACTGCTTAATGGACATAAGTTAATCGCTCATTGTAAGATGGGAGGCCGCTCAGCCAAAGCTTTAGGTATTTTGAAAGAAGCTGGGATTGAGGGTACTAATGTTAAAGGTGGAATTACTGCCTGGAGCCGGGAAATCGACTCTTCTGTACCTGAGTATTAAATGATCCCCCTAAATCCCCCTTTCTAAGGGGGACTTTGAGACTTAAGAGTGTATCTCATGAGTTCGATAAACGCTATAAAAGCGGCGGGAAGACAATTCCTTCTAGGGATGAGAGGGATAAACTCCTGCCGCTATCCGGACTTTCTCCCGCTGCACTAACGCGATGCTAACCATAAAGTTGTTTGTTATTTGTTTTTTTTAACAAACAACAAACAACCAACAACTAACAATCAATAAAGAATTCAAATTAACTATTTCCGAGCAATTCAGCAATTACTTGTTGTTCTGCTGGTGGCTCTTGGCTAGGTATACCCCGACGAGTATCCGTAATTAGCCAATCTAGAGCTGCTGCTTGAACATCGATTGATGCGCCAGTTTTATCAACGCAGTAGCGTCCAAAAACTAGCTTGTCTACCAAACGTACCCCTGCTCCCAGGCGAGAATATTCAAAAATAACGCTGTTCTCTACTGTTGCTCCGCTACAAATGCGACAACTAGGACCAATCATTGCTGGCCCAATAATTTTTGCCCCATCTTCAATATGGGTCATACCACCGATATAAACTGGTCCGGTGACATCTACCTTGTCCCAATTAACAGCAACATTTAAGCCAGTATAAATCCCTGGACGTACTTCCTTCCCAGGAATAGCAACATTTTTGATTTCTCCCTGTAAGACACCCCTCACTGCATGCCAGTAGTCTGGAACTTTACCAATATCGACCCACTGAAAATCCATAGGCACTGCATAAAATGGAGCCCCCATGCTAACCAATTTAGGAAATAAATCACCACCAATGTCATATTCTTGGCCAGATGGTATATAATTTAATACCTCTGGTTCAAAAATGTAAATGCCTGTGTTGATATTGTTGCTAAGAGCTTCTTCTACTGAGGGCTTTTCCTGGAAGGCTTTAACCTTTCCTGACTCATCGGTGACAACAACACCATAGCTAGGAACCTGATCTCTGGGTACAGGTTTGGTAATTATGGTGGCGATTGCCCCCTTTTCTTTATGGAACTTAAGTGCTGCTGACAAGTCGAGATCAATGAGTGCATCACCGCAGAGGACAACAAATGTTTCATCGAAAAAGGGGTTAAAGTCCTGGATGCGACGCATTCCACCGGCAGAACCAAGAGCCTCTCCTACTAACTGGCCATCAACAATGCGACCCTCAAAGGAATAGGCAATCTCGACACCAAATCTTTGTCCGTCGCGGAAATAGTTCTCAATTTCGTTTGCTAGATGACTGACGTTAACCACAACTTGGTCAAAACCATGCTGTCGTAGCAATTCTAGTAAGAACTCCATCACTGGTTTTTGCAGGATGGGAATTAGTGGCTTGGGAATGGTATAAGTTATCGGGCGAACACGAGTTCCTTTGCCCGCTGCCAGAATCATAGCTTTCATAAATATTCTTTCCTCAGTCTACTAGGCCAATCTGGTTTGGTTTAGTTATTGAGTCTGATTGTAACCACACCCGCCGCTATTACGCTGGTAGGATATCTTTAGACTCCCTGCTGGTTACTCCCCATAGACCACAATGCTCAAATTACGAACGGTAGACTAACACCATTTGTGCTCACTACCGTTCAATAATCACCTGAGATCAAGTAATAGGAGTAAATCCTGGTAGAAGTTCACTCCAGCGAGCGGATTTTTAAGTCTTGGTAAAATTCCTCTTGAGATAACTCAACTTTGGACTGAGCTGATAATAGTAGCAGTGCCCAAAAGACACCTACTCGCTCATGTGCTGTTGGTTCAGTTTCTGCAACAGCACCGTTGTGCAAAGTTAAGCCATTTTCCAGGGAATCAGTTTCATCCGTCGCTGCTAGTGATACCGTCCACCACTCTAACAATTGATCTAAATTCAGCCAATCTTTTCCTCCAGATAGTTCTTGCCAATGACGAGAGATAAATACCTCTAGCCTGGTTGCAGTTTCTGTGAGATTTTCATCGTGAGCTAAATGAGCTATCGCTTTTGCAGCCTGAGTGCGGGAAACAGAGCGAGGGTGGCGTTGGCGGGGACGCAGTGGGGTTTCGCCAATTTGTTCTGCCATCTCCTGCAATTGCTCAATTAGCTCTTGCAGAGTTACAGGACGTCTTTTGGGTGGAGGAGCAGTAGGACGGCGACGCAGATGGCGCTCCAGATGTTGTGGTAATCGGGCTTCACCAACGGTATCAAGCTCTTCTTCTTCATTAGATTCCGATTCTTCGGGCTCCTCCAAACGCTCTAAGGTATCAGCTTTGAGTAAAACTAACATTGATGCCCACAAAAAAGCTTGCCCGGATTGAGATAAGTCCGCGTTGTGGCGTCCAGGTTCTGGTTCTTCGTCTAATGCTAATGTACTTAGGTAGCGGTCAATTACCTCAATTACCTGAACATCCCAGGGATTAATTTCCCCTTGCTGTGCCAGATCAATCAAGAGAGCGATCGCTTCAGTGGCTGGTGTTTTCAATCTTCAACTCTTCGAGCTTCAGCTATTCTACCAAAGTTCCTTCTGTTATCGCTTGTGATGGTGATAGAGCAGGCAGTTGTTGATCTTCGAGCTCTACCTTGTAGTGTTCAACATCTTTCTCTAATTCCTCAATCTGTTTATCTTTGGTACGCAGCTTACGATTGAACCCAAAAGCAACCAACTGCTGCTGTAAACGAACCCAGATGCTAAATACCCAAGCAATCACAGCGCCAAACCACATTGCTATTAATAGTTCAATAGCTAAGGGAGCCTCAACTTCTATACCTTGGACAATTTGAACAGTAGTAGCCTGGGTGTTTTGCAAGCTAAATATACCCACTGCTAAGCACACAACAAAAATAATCAAAAAGTTAATTTGTCTCATCTGGTTAATCCTTGGCCATTGATCCGTGTGCCAATTTTAACAAGAGTTACCATGAAACGCCTCAGTTCTAATCTTGTGTTTAAGTCTTGATTATGCTTAACAAAAATACTATAATTACTACTTAATAACAACTTAAAGCAAATCGCTCTAAGATTCAGACAGGATAATTATTAGCTCAGCATCAAGATAACGACACATGAACACAAGCGTAGCAGATTTACGCAGGGATTACACTTACGAAGTTTTAAGTGAAACGAATGCTGACTCCAATCCTTTCAAACAATTTCACACTTGGTTTAACCAGGCATTAGTAGCTGGGTTGCCAGAACCCAATGCCATGACTCTTGCTACTGCTAATTCCGAAGGTCAACCTTCTGCTCGAATAGTGTTGCTGAAAGACTACGATGAGCAAGGTTTTGTTTTCTATACCAATTACCAAAGTCACAAAGGGCAGCAGTTGCTGGAAAATCCTTGGGGGGCTCTCGTATTTTGGTGGGCTCAGTTAGAAAGACAGGTGCGCATTGAGGGACGGGTGGAGAAAGTTGCACCTAGTGAGTCAGATGCCTATTTTCAAAGCCGTCCCCCAGCCTCTCAGCTGGCGGCTTGGGCTTCTCCTCAAAGTCAAGTAATCGAGAATCGGCAAGTAATCGATCAAAGATTACAGCAGCTTCAAGAGGAATACGCCGGTAAAGAAGTCACCCGTCCCCCCCACTGGGGTGGTTTCCGAGTTGTTCCCGTAGAGATTGAGTTTTGGCAAGGGCGTCCCAGTCGGCTACACGACAGGTTACTCTACCGACGTAATGAAGCTGGCAGTTGGGGGATACAACGCCTATCACCTTAATTTGATGTAGCCTGGGTATAAGCCCCCACTAATTGTCTTTAATTTTGAATTGTTTTGACGGCAGTCTTTTCTTAGCTTAGCGTGACTTTTGACTCTTCTGTAGAGAGATTTTATCCTCCTTAGATGCCTTGAGGAATTGGGGTGAATTCTCACTAGATGGGGCTAACTGTTCAAGAAAAGTAAAGGTGTTCCTTTGAGGTAGAAATTTGGCTTTAATTTGAACAAATGCTGGATGTCCTTGTTCCTTGCCAGCTTTGGGATTGAATCTAAAGGGTTTAATTGGGGCATCTTTCCAGGATATGGGGATATGAGAGGCTTTGAGAAATTTTACCTTTTTAAACAAGTCAGCTTTATTAATATAGTCAAGCCTCTCCTGACTAAAGTTTTTCATCACAGAGATGCAGGGAACTCGACAGGCTGGGATGAACTGCCATAGTCCTCGGAGTTGGAATTCATTATCTTTTAGTTGCTGTGAAACACTGTTTGGGCATTCTCCTTTATCAAAAGCAATTAGCTGAAAAGCTATCTGGTGATGTTGGTTTTTCTTCGGGAAGTGCGTAATCTTTGGGTAGACAACAAGTCTTTGTTGATGCTTCCCAGTGGCGGTGATTTCTTTTTGAAGAGCATCAAAGGCTTTGCGCTTGGAGGATACATAAAAGAGCTGATAGTCTTTTTTCCCAATGGTGAGAGTCGCCTGACCATCCTCAGCAAAGTGAACCTCTCCAGTTACAACCCCAATGGCTTGGAAGATTGCTGTGGAATTCTCTAGTGAATCGTCTGGGGTTGTGGAAGTTTCACTCTGTTGTGATGTGGTGTTAGAAGTGTTGGTTTCAGTATTTTTACTAACTTCAGTGGTTTCAGTAACTTCGGTGTTAAGAGGGGTTTTAGTAGTGGGTTCAGCTTTTGGGGATGCTGTCGGTTTGGGATTACGGGGCTTGAGCTTGACAAAGGTTGGTTTGTTTGGAGAAGGCATTGAATGTGGCAACCGCTATAGAGGAAAGAGTCTTGAGTTATTGTAGCGAGTTGATCGTGTGGTGAGGAGTGGGGGGTAGCTGACAAGGGTAGGTTTTTTACTTTCGGGTGGGGACAATACAAGGTGGACAAGAAAGACAAGGGATAAAAACCGTACCAAATTTTGTTCGGTTCTCAAAAATCAAAGGAGACTGGGCTATTTCGTCTTAGTTTAAACTCCAGTTAATTAATCGTTTTCTTTAATTCACATTATGTAACTTAATTTGCCCAAATAGGATTATTGGGAACATGTTGAATTGGGCGCACGTCGGTGCGCCTCTACCGCAAATTTAACTAAGGCTTGAGGCATGAGTGTATAAATCATTACACCACAAGTGGTAAATCCCTCAGAAGAAAAACCTAAAATAAATATAATGATTAACTTGTGCAAAAGCCTGAACCATCAACAAAAGAGATAACCATGTCCCAGATTAAACGTCGTCATTTCCTACAATTTGCCGGATCTGCCTTAGCCAGCATTGGTTTGAGCCAACTGGATTTGATGCGCCAGGGCGATCGCTATGCTCGGGTTCTGGCTCAAGGTACTTCTCGTAAACTGGCTCTCCTCGTAGGTATTAACGGATACAAATTTCCTATTCCTCCTCTGCGGGGGTGTCTTACTGATGTTGACTTACAACGGGAACTTTTGGTTAACCGCTTTGGCTTTAACCCCAAGGATATTCTTCTGGTTACCGATGAAGCCGAGATTAAGCCTAGCCGTCAAAATATTTTAGCTGCCTTTGAAAACCATTTAATCAAGCAAGCCAAGCCAGGAGATGTGGTAGTATTTCACTTTTCTGGGCATGGCTCTAGAGTAATTGATCCTGACCCATTGCCAAATTCTAATGGGCTCAATGGCACAATGGTACCCCCTGACCGCAAGTCAGAGGATGGTAGCGGCAAAGTCCGGGATATTATGGGCAGGAGTTTGTTTCTCCTTATGCACGCCCTGCAAACTGAAAATGTCACTGTGGTTTTGGATAGTTGCCACTCTGGAGGTGGTACGCGAGGTAACGTTATGTTCCGTGCTTTGTCCCGCCAGGGTGGGGGAGATGATGAAGCGACTCAAGAGGAATTTGACTATCAGGAGCAGTGGCTCTCACGGTTGAACCTTACTCCCACTAAGTTTCAGGAGCTCAGGCAAAAGGGTATTGCTAAAGGAGTAGCCCTCGGTTCAGCCCAGCAGGATCAATTAGCAACAGATGCTCCCTTTGAAGGTTTTCATGCAGGAGCTTTCACCTATCTCTTAACTCGCTATCTCTGGCAACAGCCAGTGAGTCAACCTCTGAAAAGTGTGTTTACCAATCTTGCTCGCAGCACTAAAGATGTCGCCAACTCTTCTGGTATCTTGCAAGAACCGATACAAGAGGTTCAGCCAGGAAGTAATTATGATCAAGAACCTGTCTATTTTATTGACCCACCTACTCCATCGGCAGAGGCAGTGGTACAAAAAGCCGGGAGGGAAGTTGAGTTTTGGCTGGGGGGGGTTGCTTCCCAAACCTTAGAATCTTTTGAGGAAGGAGCGCTCTTCAATTTGATTGACAACCAAGGAAATGTACTTGGGGAAGTGGAACAAACTGCCCGTAATGGTTTGAAGGGATACGGCAAACTCCGAGGAAGTCCTTCAGGAGCGATTCAGTCGGGAACTTTTATGCGGGAGCAGGTGCGAGGCGTTCCCTCTAATTTGAAGCTGCGGCTGGGGTTAGATTCATCTTTGGGTAATGAAGTAAATTCTGCAAGGTCAGTACTCCAATCAATTCAGCGAGTGGAAGCAAAAACGGTTAACCAAGGGGGAGTAACTGATTACTTACTAGGTAAGATGAACTCAGACTACTTACAGCAAGCCCGAAGCTATGGGATCACTAATCCACCAGCAGTAGGGAGTATCGGTTTATTCTCTGCGGGAGTTGAGCCAATCCCAGATTCTTTTGGTGAAGTGGGAGAGTCAGCTGAAGCTGCTATCATGCGGCTACGACCCCGTTTAAAGCAATTATTGGCAGGGCGACTATTGCAACAAGTCGTCAATGGTAGTTCCTCTAACTTAAAGGTAGAAAATGCCATCAAGCCTGTAGGTGGCAGGGGAGTTACCGCTGTTAGTCGAGGAGCCCAAGAAGCTGCTCCGAATTCCCTGCCAAGTTTAACAACGGTACAGCAACTGGCACCAGGAACAGAACTTAAGGTTGAGGTAACTAATCAAGAAAATCGCAATATCTATATGAGTGTGTTGGTAATTGGCAGTAATGGGGACTTAGTAGTTCTCTACCCAGCTGAGTGGGAGGCTGCTGAGGATGCAACCCTTATTGCACCAGGACAAACACTGGTAGTGCCTCGAGAAGGACATGTAAAATTTGTAGTACAAGGACCATCGGGGTTTTTAGAATTGATGGTACTAGCCAGTACGAAACCGCTACGAGATGCATTGAAAGGGTTACAAACCATTGCCCAAGAAAGAGGTGTAAGATCTGGTGTACCTATGGTACTGGGAGAGAATGAAGATGAAACAGTAGAAGTTATGGGGGCACTGTTGGGAGACTTGGATCAAATGACTCAGGAAACACGAGGTGCTAGAAGTACGACAACGCAAACACGAGGGGTTGATACCACTCAGCTAGCGGTAATTTCCAACATGATTGAAGTAGTTGAGTGATATTTGTTGTTTGTTGTTTGTTGTTTGTTATTTGTTGTTTGTCTAAAACCTGACACCTAAAACCTACCACCTACCACCTAACACCTCTTACTGAGGGAGTTCACTAAAATTGCGGCTTGGGTGCGATCGCGTAAGTTCAGCCGACTTAAAATATTGGTAACATGGTTCTTCACCGTCTTTTCGGTAATATGAAGTTCCTGAGCAATTTCGCGGTTGCTGGCACCAGTGGCAATCAACTGCAAAATTTCCTGTTCCCTAGGAGTTAGTTCTTCCCAGCCAGGAGGAGGACTCGGAGCAGGATTGCGGATTTGAGCCATTACTTTTTGCCCTAGTCCTGGCCCTAGATGAGTATACCCTTTATGCACAGCATGAATGGCTTGGGCTAACTCTTCTGGCGGGGTATCCTTAAGTAAATATCCAGCTGCACCATACTGTAGTGCTTGGGTGAGGTACTGGTCATCATCAAAGGTAGTTAATACTAGCACTTTAGTGTTGGGAAATTGCTGAGAAATTTCCTTGGTTGCTGCCACCCCATCCATGACGGGCATCCGAATATCCATTAATACCACATCTGGCTGTAAAGTTTCCACCAAATTAATCGCAGTTTGCCCATTGTCTGCTTCTCCTACCACCTGCAAGGTATTTTCTAACTTCAACAATGCTTTTAAACCACGCCGAATCAGACTCTGGTCATCTACTAGTAGAATGCGAATCATAACTGATGTCTGATAAATGAATCGCCCAACTTAACATTATACGATTAAACGACTAGGCTTGCACCGCAACGCTCTCAGGAAAGAAGAACCACGACAAATAGCCGATAACCAAGGCCAAGTCATGGTTCTTGACCCAGGCATTAGGAGGTTAGTTTATTTGTTAGCATTTGTTAGCAAAAATGTATCGGTAGAGTACACTCTTATCTAGAAGCATTTCTAGCTTTTTCTGGGGGATACCTTACAGAAAATTATCTAATTTTGGATTACTTTTGAGTTTTTGCAGTACTTGCTTAATCTCCTGGGTTCGGTCTTTTTTCACAATCAACGTCGCATTGCCATCCCTTACTACAACTACATCTTCTAAGCCAAGGGTGACAATAACTTCATCCTCACTACTAGAGTAAAGAATAGCTCCTTCCGTATCTATACCTACATGGTTAGCTAATTCCACATTAGGTGCATCTCCTTTGAGCAAGCGCTCTAAAGCATTCCAATCTCCTAAATCATCCCAACCAAAGGAAGCTGGTAGGACATAGCTTAACTCGGTTTTCTCCATTAAAGCGTAGTCAATACTCTTCTTCGGGAGTTGAGGATAGGCAGCCACACCTTGTTCTTCCAAAAGACCCATAATTTCTGGTGCATGGGTACGCAGTTCTGCTAAGATAACTTCTGCGCGGAAGATAAACATTCCACTATTCCAACTGAATCTACCGGTCGCCAGAAAGCTTTCAGCTGTCTCTCGGTTAGGCTTTTCTGTAAACCGGCTGACCTTGTAAATTGGTAATCCTTCAAGATTACCTAGCTTTTCTCCTTGTTCAATATAGCCATAACCAGTAGATGGGTGAGAAGGGGTAATTCCCAAAGTTACAATCGAATCCTCTGCTGAAGCTAGTTGAGTAGCAGCTTCGAGAGTTGCTTGAAAAGCTTGTTGATCTTCAATCCAATGATCCGCTGGGAAAAAACCGACTATAGCATCTTCCCCATAAGTTCGGGCAATTTCCAGGGCAGCCCAAGCAACCGCAGGTGCTGTATCCCTTCCCTCTGGTTCTGCCAGCAAATGTTTTTCCGGCAGTTGGGGTAATTGTTCCCTAACCCCCTGGGCCATACTAGCTGAAGTCACTACCCACAATTTTTCAGCGTCACCAGCTAATTTACTCAAACGATCAGCTGTTGACTGTAAGAGGCTTTTACCGCTTCCATCTAGACTTAAAAACTGCTTTGGTCTGTACTTGCGACTTAAAGGCCAAAAACGCTCTCCTTTGCCACCAGCAAGAATTACAGGTATTAAGGATTTATCCATTGTTTGTAGGATTTACCAAACTTCATTTTCTGCTACATCCTAGCCTTACTTTTCTTATAAACCAATGTCTTCTTCTTTACTTTCTCTCTGGAGACCTCCGTTATATAGCAACCGCTAAGGCGACTAGGACAAGGGGCTTAAGCCTAATGGCACTTAGTTAAGAGTTTGGCGGCGTCAAGGCAGAGGGCAGAAGGCAGAAGGCAGAAGGTAGAGGAAGGAAGGCAAAGGGCAGAAGGTAACAGAGAAGTTTTAAGTTTTAAGTTTATTAACAGTTGTCACCATAATTCTCTGCATTTCTTCTACTTCATTTAATAAAGGAGTAAACAATTTATTGTCAGCTAAATTGACTCTTTGTGCAATTATCAGTTGTGTATCTAGTTCTCTTAAAGAGCCTAAATAAATATGAAGGAACTGAAGGTATTCGTTTTTAGTACGTCTACCATATCCCTCAGCAATATTGGAAGCAACAGAAACGGCTGAACGTCTGATTTGACTGGTTAAACCGTAAAGCTCTGATTTGGGAAAGTGTTGCGTTAGTCCATAACAATTAACCGCTAAATCAACACTTCTTTTCCAGATAAATTGTTCTGGAGTAGCTCATAATGAAAGAAGGAAAAAGTTTGAAGTCTTTACATACTACTACCTTTATCATTCCTTCCTTCTGCCTTCTGCCCTCTGCCTTAACCCCCTACCAGAAGCTTAAGTAAGTGCTATTCGGCTTAAGCCCCTTGTTAACTTGCTGTACCTGAGAATGTCTTAACCGCCCTGGCGACTGCTATACAATACCCGTTTAAGTACTTTCACTTGGAAAGATGAGGTTGCCCTCTAATGAATTAGAAGACAACCATAAGCAATTAGATGCTCAGTAAGTTATTCCAAATTTGTTGCCAAAGTTTCAGACTCATTGCTAACTTCTAGCACAGCATTCAGGTCTGTTGTTGGTAAGGAAGAGTCATCATCTCCGTCATCATCATCATCTCCGTCATCATCGTCATCATCATCCCCGTCATCATCGTCATCATCTCCGTCATCATCATCATCATCAATGTCAGTATCGGTATCGGTATCGGTGTCAGTATCATCATTGATGGCTACATCATCCTCATCAATTTGTCGTAAACCGACTAAACCAGGGAAAATTCGACAGCCTGGACCAACAAGTCTGAAAGCACGGCGACCTACAACTTCATTGTTTTCATTGCGGCTGGTAGCAACATAATAGCGTCTACTACCATTGCGCACAAACTTAACTTTTACTTTCCCTCGTGTACTGCTAACACTAGTAAAGCGAATAGATTCGGAAATCGAGTATTGATCAGTAGCACTGCTCGAATAGCCTACCAGAACAATAAAGTTGTTCGTAGAGCTAGCAGAACTTGAACTACTACTTGAACTGCTACTCGAACCTCCAGAACCACTGCTGGAACTACTGCTAGAACCTCCAGAACTACTACCAGAAAAAGCTATACCGCTACCGGTAACATTTATGACATTACCGCTACTGTTGGTAAACCGAATAGTATTACTGCTACTGCTGCTGCTACTGCTACCGCTACTGCCGCTGTCGCGAACAAGAAAGATGGTGCTACCGCTACCAAAGTCTATGTCTTGATTAAAAACTAGTTGCTTGTTGAAGCAGACACCACAAATGTTGACGATATTGTTATCATTCTGAACATCATCAGTATCAGCATCAGCATCAAAATCTCCACCATCAAATACAGTACCATCAAAGTTATCAACTCCAGCTATGGCAACAAAGCTAACCTCACCATCACTGCTACCAGATAGTTCATTTCCGTCCTGCTTAAACTCAAATGTAGTGTCTTGGCTGGCATTACCATTAAAGCTGAAAGTAGTGAGATTGGAGGCAGAAAAGAAACCCTCACTCTCACCCTCAATCTTAAAGTCTAATTCTTCATCCAGATCGATATCGTCATCTTTATCAAGTTCAACATCGCTGATATTTACATCGACAGCACCAACATTGGCAGTAATTTTGAACTGAGAACTCTGATCATCAACACTCTCAATTTCAAATGTTTTGTTAGCAGTTCCGACAAAACGGATGGAGTTAGTATCATCATCATCCATGGCCATATCATCATCCATGTCCATGTCGTCATCCATGGCCATATCATCATCCATGTCCATGTCGTCATCCATGGCCATGTCATCATCCATGGCCATATCATCATCCATGTCCATGTCATCATCGTCATCCCCGGTGCCAAAGTCGGTATCATCTCCGGCTACAATATCTTCCCCTTCAAACTTGAATTTAATCCTACGTTCTACTTCCTCATCTTGCATCATTCCAATGCTGTTGGAACCGCCGAATATATAGCTTGAAGGTAAGTCTATTAGACCATTATCCAAGTCTGCGTCGAAATCTCCAATTTCTAAATCCCCATCGTTAGCGGAGAAACCATCAGTAATTACGTTAACGTCTTGCACTGGCAAGAAAATCAGTGGTGCATCACCGGGATTATCGGGACTAATCAAGCTACCTTCAACATTAAAGTCAGAATCAAAGCTGTTAAGAGTAAAACCCAGGACGGTGTCCCGGTTCATAAAACTTACTAGATTACCATTAGAGGTAAAAGCTATGCCTGTGAGCAAGCCCTGTAGTACTCCGGTATCGCCCTGGTTGGGAGTGCCACTGCTATCAACATCAGTAAAGCTAGCGGCGGTTGGTTGGAACCCAGGATTGGAGAGAACTCCATTAGGACTTTCAATGGTAAGTTGCTGGATACCAACATCGAATAGGGTAACATTATCGGCAGCATCCGTACCGGGGACAAAAAAGGCTGCTTGACCACTGACTTGACCGCCTGTCACTTCAATTTGAGCATTAGCTACAGGGGCAATTAGGGCTGCTAAGCCACCAACGATACCTAAACTAACAATGTAGCGAATTGATTTAAAAATCATCTCAATACTCCATCACTAAATCACTAAATGAACGGAGGTATCTAGCTAACCTAGAAAACCTCAAATTAATATTTGCTGAGTGTAAATTACATCCTGAAAACGGTGAGGTAACCAAGTATTTAGAAAAAGGGGAATTATGTATTTTGATGAATGAGTTACCTACAATCCATCTATCTCTAGGGTTACTAAGTTGAATTGATAGATGCAATTTAAATTTGGGATAAATTTGTGGCTAATGCGGATTTGAGTATCTGCACTAACTTATTAATGTTGACTCTAACTTAGTATGAATAAGGTTTCGTTCAACATATGACGCTCAACTTTAGTTAAGGTTTCCCAACTTAGCAGATCTTCATCAAAAATATTTCAGATGCCCGAAGGTTCAGAATTTCGACTTCTTCAGAACCCCGACCTCTTAAAGAAGTCGGGGTTATTGGATTAGCTTGACTTGGCTTCTAGAAGGTAAAAGTAGTACGGAGAGCACCAATAGTAATTGTGTCATTAGCACTGTTGTGCAGTGGATCAAAAATCACAATTACTCCTGGAGTAATACTAATATTGTCTGATACCCGCCAACGATAAAAAGCTTCTACATGAGTAGTAGTTGATGGTTGATCTCCCGGTGCAGCAGTTAAGTCACCTCGACTAATAAAACTAGGAACATTTCTGCCATTGGGGAGATTACTACTGGTAATCTTTGGAGGCTGTCCGACATAAATACCGAAGAGATTGCCTTCCCCTAACAAATCAGGGAAATTAAGGAAGCCCATCCAGTTAAATGTCTCGACATCTCCTGCTGCTTCTTGAAAGTTGGAGTCGGTGTAACCAGCCCAACCTCCAACAGTAAAGTTTGGAGTTACTCGCCATTCCAAAGTCGCACCGAAAGCATTAGTATTAATCGGTCCTCTTTCTCCAGGATTATTGAGTACTAACTGATCATCCCCAATACCGGTTCCTAATCTGCCAAAGGGAGAATAGGCATTGATGTATTGTAAGGAAATATCCAGGGTATCTACTGGAGAGACAACTAACTGTGCTCCGACGGAAGTTTCTCCATTGTCGCCACCAAAGATACCACCATTAACAGGGTCATTAGCGATGCTGGCAGTATAGACACCTTGCAAGCTAAGGGCTGTAGCAATTTGCCAGTCAAAACCAATCCCAGCACCACCAACACCAACGCCAATAATCGGATTGCGTTGGGCAAAACTAGAAATTGGTCCAGAACCTGAACTCTCAATACGGTTGACTCCCCGGAAGACGTTAACAGGATTGACCCCCTCTGGACCAACTATGAGGGCAAAACTATCACCGAATAGTTGACGGAAGTTAAGATCTGTGAGTATCACATCGTTATTACCAGTGTCGCCTTCATATCCTAAGCGAGTGAAGTTACCCAAGGTATTATTGAAGGTGGGGCTAGTATTGCCATTCCCCGCTTGTAAGCTGGTGAGCAAGAGGCTGCGAGGGCTAAGTTGAGTAAACAGGCTCAACTGCACGTTGTTGATGAAAGTAATCTGATCATCGGCGTCAGTAAATTGCTGACCTGCTAATTGAAACTCATTGTCCTGACTGCGTCCCTGGAGTCCAAAAATTGCCTGTCCGAAGAGTTTGGTAGTAGTGGAAAACTGATGATCTTCGAGAAAAGCCACCCGAGAGTCAAGATTGTCTATTCGCGCACCGACTAAAGCTAATTCTGCGTCAAATTCCTGGGTGAGTCGCTGTAGCACTTCAAAGTCTTCTTCTGTAACTCCATTACCAGCAGCCACCAATTCGGCAATAGTATCCAAACAGGCTCTTAAACCAGCAGCAAATTCATAACGGGTTGTAGGTTGGTTGCCCCGGAAAGTGCCATCAGGATATCCCACAAGACATTTGTAGCGCTCTACTAGATCCCTCACTGCTTCAAAAGCCCAATCACTTGGTTGCACATCTAATAAGTCAGAAACATCAGTAACTTGACCCATGGGGTCATCTTCCTCTAATGTTTCTATACCTTCTAAAGGTTCTAACACAGGAGACTCTACCTCACTAGCCTCAGGATTATTTGGAGCTTGAGCTTCAAGGATTTCAGAACCAAGCAAATCCTGCACTTTAGTTTCTGCCTCAGTCTCTACATCAGTGAGGGTAATTTCCGGCAGATTTAGCTCCTTAGCTGCTATTTCTGTTGACTGATTATCTGTTAGTACCTCTTCAACTACTTCTTTTGTCGTAGACAAATCTGTCGATAATGACAATTCCTCAGATCCCTGCTCAGCTGAAGCTCCTGTTTTTAGGCTAACTTCTGGTGCAGCTTGAGCTGGTGATAAATGAGCGACTAAGCAACTAAGGGTTGCCAATATCAAGGTAAAAGATACCTTTTTGTCTAAGTTCAGACAGTAATTCACAGTGCGATAACTCCTCGGAACACCACATTTCTTCTTAACTTATGTTAAGTTTTAATGTCACCTATAGCTGGATAGGGCAACTCTAGCTTAATTGGGCTATAAGAATCACATCCAGTTATAATCTAATTGTCTTTTAGTTGCCAATCTACCTTTGTGTAGGTGTTTAAAAGGCTACTGATACAGTAAACAATAACCACTATTATGATTACTTATACAGAGACTTAATTCAAAAAAAGTATTATTGTAATTTAACTTAGCACTCAAGAAATTCAAAAAAGTTAACCTTAATAGTCCTGATGAAAAAAGTTAACATGACTAGGTTATTCAATTGTAGTAGTTCTTATATCCGCAAGGTACATCTCCTATTCCCCATTCCCCATTCCCAAAAAAACAAGGATGATGAAAATCTCTTTTTCTCCGCGTCCGGTGCGTCCAGTACCTCTATTTTCAGATTAGGAACCTTCCTTCTATTTCCTCTTTAACTAAGTAGGTTTGGTATGAAAAACAGCAATTATGTTAAGAAAAGTAAATATATGCCAGACTCTTACCAATGACAAATGACAAATGACAAATGACGGTCTTCACTAGCTAACTATAATTATCCAAACCTACTTAAGTTTGATTCCCTCAAGGATAAAAGTATGAAAATTGGAACAAGGGTAATTCGTGCCGGTTTATCTCCCACAACTCAAGGTGAACCCTTTCATACTGGTGTAACTTTTGCTGGCCCGTATCACACCGCTGGTGATCCAGCTAGTAGCCCCTATACCTATGGACGTTATCACAATCCAACCTGGACAAAATTTGAGCAAGCACTAAGTGAGTTGGAAGGTGGTACTGCCGTATCGTTTGCCTCTGGTATGGCAGCAGTAGCCGCTGTCTTGGGCACAACTTTACAAGCTGGAGATGTTATTGTGATGCCCTCTGATAGTTATTTTGCTGCTCGATTAATGGTCGAAGATTTCTTTGCCAAGATGGGAGTCGAGGTACGGAAAGCAGCAACTGCTGGCAACAAACAACTTCAGCATTTGGATGGGGCAAAACTACTGTGGCTAGAAACACCAAGCAATCCAGGATTAGAGGTTTGTGATATTGCAACCCTGGTAAAAGCAGCCAAGGAAAAAGGGGTGCTAGTGGCTGTCGATAATACAACCCCAACTGTCATTGGTCAGAATCCTCTAGCTCTAGGTGTAGATTTTTCAGTAGCATCAGACACCAAAGCACTTACAGGTCACTCTGATTTAATTTTAGGTCACGTCGCTGTGCGGGATCCAGCTTGGGGGGAGCAAATTCGCTCTTGGCGTACCCAGATGGGTGCAATACCTGGCCCGATGGAAGTTTGGTTAGCCCATCGGTCTCTGAGTACATTAGAAATGCGATTAGAAAGACAATGCCGTAATGCTCTAATTATTGCCGAGTATTTGGCAAGTTGTCCTGATGTGACCAGTTTACGCTATCCAGGTCTAGTATCTGACCCGGCACATGAGATTGCGGCTCGACAAATGCAGTTTTATGGGCCGGTGATTAGTTTTGTGTTGCCTAGCCGAGAACATGCCGAGGGATTTCTTCAGGCTTGCAATCTAGTCATAGAGGCTACTAGTTTTGGTAGTATACATACCACCGCAGAAAGACGGGCACGGTGGGGAGGCGATTTGGTTCCTGAGGGTTTTATTCGCTTTAGTGTTGGTTGTGAAGATAGTGATGACTTAGTTGCCGATATCCAGCAGGCGATGGACAAAGTCAGACAATCAGCCTGACTGTAGTAGAGTGAAAATTACCGGGAGCATCCCAAAGTTGCACAAGCAATAGTAGTGGGAGCATCTTGCTCCCTGGAATTAGGAAAAGCGAGTAATATCAAGTTCAGCTAAACAGTGATAATTCCTTTCTACCTTGCAACTTTCTTCCTTCCCTTCTGCCCTCTGCCTTCTGCCTTATTGTTTATAGTAGAGTGAAAATTACCGGGAGCATCCCAAAGTTGCACAAGCAATAGTAGTGGGAGCATCTTGCTCCCTGGAATTAGGAAAAGCGAGTAATATCAAGTTCGGCTAAACAGTGATAATTCTTTTCTACCTTGCAACCTTCTTTCTTCCCTTCTGCCCTCTGCCCTCTGCCTTCTGCCTTATTGTCACCCGCACCACAAATTTGCAAAAATGAATCAGAAAGACTTGTTTCTGAGTGCTACTTTAAAGACAGGTACATTATTTGATTTGTCCCAGCATCGTCATCCAACTATCGTTTATGCTTGGAAGAATAGTTCATTGAGCATACCCCAGACAACACCAAGCTCTAGTTTTATGGGGTTTATCTTCAAGGGAGAAACGGAATTACAAGCACAGCACAACTCCTACAGATTGAAATCCAGACAATATTTCTGTCTGAATGAAGATTTTTCCGTTTCAGGCGGGGAAGGGATTATTATTGCCAATCTCAACTTCCACGGGTTAAATTCCCTAGGTGGTCCCCTGGAGAAATCTGGTAGACTTGCTTATATTGATGGATGTACTGATTCTCTCCTCGTTCCACCAGTTAAATTTGGAGATCCTTGCCTCAATGCCCTCTACTTTCCTGCTGGCATTTCCCAAACTCAACATACCCATCCTAGTATCAGAATCGGTATGGTAATTGAAGGTAGGGGGAAGTGTATAACACCAAATTCTACTACCGAATTGACACCAGGTTTGGTCTTTGTGATTGTTGAAAATGGATTACATAGCTTCCACACAAATGACAATATCTCTTTAACAGTGGTTGCCTATCACCCTGACAGTGACTTTGGTCCAAAAGATAATTGCCATCCGATGATCAATAGAACAATGGTTAATGGAGAGTCGGCAGCTAATATTCCTGAGATCCAGACGCAGAAATAAGTTGGGGAATTGGGAATATAATGACGTACCCACTTGTAGGGGCGGGTTTAGCGATAATTTAGGCCATTGTACCCGAATATTCTGATCAAAACCCGCCCTGCTGTCACCCCCGAATAGGCATTGTCATTACCTAGGTTATCGATTGGGCGGTTTTTGTACCAAGGTTATCGCGGATTTCTCTATCATATCCCTAAACCCGCCCCTACAAAATTACACTGTAGTTGCCATGACTTCATCTACACTGACTTCTAGCCAACTAACCCTAGCCGAGTTTTTGGCATTGCCAGAAACCAAACCTGCTAGGGAATATATCGATGGGAAAATCTACCAAAAACCAATGCCTCAAGGAGAACATAGTATTTTACAAGGCTCTTTCGTGACTGCAATCAATCAGGTTGGTAAACCGCAGCAGTTAGCTCATGCTTTTCCAGAATTACGCTCTACATTTGGAGGACGCTCAATTGTTCCAGATGTGTCAGTCTTTGAATGGCAGCGTATCCCCCGTAAAGCCAATGGCAGGATTGAGAATAAGTTTACGATTCCTCCCGATTGGGTCATCGAAATTCTTTCTCCTGAGCAATCACCTAATCGTGTCATTAGTAAAATTACGTTTTGCTTGCAGCAGGGAACTAAATTAGGTTGGTTTATCGAACCGGAAGATGAATCAATTATGGTTTTGCTGCCGAATCAATTACCTGATGTGAAATATGGAGAGGAAAAATTACCTGTGCTCCAAGTGTTGGGAGATTTGCAGCTTACTGTTGCAGATGTATTTAGTTGGTTACAGTTATAGAGTTTTTCATTTAAATGAGGTACAAAGATCCTGGTTTTTGGGAATGGGGAATGGGGAATAGGGAATAGGCTCACCACAATTGGATGTACTTCACGGAGGCGAGAACTGCCATGTAGCAATCAATCAATATTGGAGGCAATAATGAGAGTTACTTATGATCCTAAAGTTGATGCCCTCAGAATTACATTAAAGGATGTGCCAATTGAAGAAAGTGATGAACAAAGTCCAGGTATAATCCTTGACTATGACCAGGAGGGGAATATTGTGGATATAGAGATTTTAAATGCTTCTCAGCGTCTGGATAATCCTCAAGCTTCTGAATATTTAATTTTGAGCGAATCCCAAAGATTAATGTCTTTAGTGAAATAAGTTTGTCGTTTGTCATTTGTCATTGGTAAGGGTTGGACCTCTGTTTACCTTGTATATATCTCACCTACCACCTAATACCTATTCCATTAGCTTAGGACAAGTTGACCATTTTTTGAATTCAAAATGCAAAATTTGCCGGACTTCGTCCCGCTGCGCTCTCACGTTAGCGAAGCGGCGCGTAAGCGCAGTGTAGCGTTAGCGTCTACGCTTTGCTCACCATGCTACGCAAACAAAATGCAAAATGTAGGAAAAAATAATTTTGAATTGATTAATTTTGGGTACAAGCTCCACCATAATCTTTGATTTGGTGTTCTTTAATTAGTGGTGGGTACAAGCCCCTACTAATTGTCTTCAATTTTGAATTGATAATTTTGAATTTTGAATTGTTTTGACAATGCCTCTCAATTTTCAACGCACCTACGATTTACTCGATAATTTCCAGTTTGCTGAGTTATTTATTGAGGAATTAGGCTGGTTTCAACCATCGAGGAAGAAAGCTGTACCCTTGAAGATTGAGGAAAAAAGCTATCGTTACCAGGGAATAGCCGAAGCAGCGGGTGTAGTTATCATTGAAGTGGCAGCAGAAGATGGCAAGATCCCAGAAGGGAAACAAAGAACAGCCATTCATAAGGAAATTACAGACAAGATTGCGGAAAATTTACTAATTTTTGTTAATAAGGAACGCACTCGCAGTCTTTGGTATTGGGTGAAGCGAGAGGATTCTAAGCGTAATATCCGGGAGCATTTATATGTTAAGGGACAGCCTGAGGATTTATTCTTGAGCAAACTGGGTGGTTTGGTAATTGATATTGCTGACTTTAAATATGGAGAACCTTCAGTTGTAGAAATTGCTCAAAAGCTGCAACGTGGCTTCGATGTTGAACAGGTTACGAAGAAATTTTATCAGGAATACCAAGAGCAGCATTATCAGTTTATCGAATTTGTGCAGGGAATTGAGCATGAGGTAGACCGTCTCTGGTATACTTCGGTTATTCTCAATCGCTTGATGTTTGTGTATTTTTTGCAGCGTAAGGGGTTTATTAATAATCGTGATTTAGATTATCTACAAAATAAGTTAGCCGAGAGTAAGCAACGGGGAGAAGACTATTTTTATCGTGAGTTTCTCCAGGCGCTATTTTTTGAAGGGTTTGCCAAACCGGAAGCAGAACGAGCTCCAGAAGTAGAAGAGTTAATTGGTAGGGTAAAATATCTCAATGGTGGCCTCTTTCTCAAGCATCGCATTGAGCAGGATTATCCTCAGATTGTCATTGCTGATGCTGCCTTTGAGCAGATTTTAGCCTTATTTTCCCGCTATTCTTGGAACTTAGATGATATACCTGGGGGTAAGAATGATGAGATTAACCCGGATGTGTTGGGGTATATTTTTGAGAAGTATATTAACCAGAAGGCTTTCGGTGCTTATTATACCTGTCCAGAGATTACTGAATATTTATGCGATCGCACGATTAATAAACTCATTTTAGACCGGGTGAATGAGGGAAGGGAAGCTGATCCCCCCCAGCCGGGTAAGCGAAAAAAAGGGTGGGGAGCGGAGGGGCGGAGGAGCAGAGGAGCAGAGGAGCGGAGGGAGAAGGGAGAAGGGAGAACTGATAATTTTTGGATACAAAGCTCAAGAAATCACACCCAAAATTTCGTTCACCCCCCCCAGCCCACCTTGCTAAGGGGAGAGAATCCTATCAAAGCCCCCCTTAACAAGAGAGAAAATCCTGTCAAAGTCCCCCTTAACAAGGGGGATTTAGGGGGATCCCTGAATTTAAAAACAAACTCTAGGAAAGAGAAGTTCAAGGATATCAACGAATTACTAATTAAGCTAGACTCTCCACTATGCGATCGCTTAATCCACGATATTCTCCCCAATTTATCATTACTTGACCCTGCTTGTGGTTCGGGAGCCTTTCTGGTGGCGGCGATGAAGACCCTAATTTCAGTGTACACCGCTGTGATGGGTACGGTTGAGTTAAAAGGTGACCGACGTTTGAAAAAATGGCTCGATGAGGAAGTAAAAGCCAAGCATCCCTCCCTAGCGTATTTTGTCAAAAAGCGGATTATTACCGATAACCTCTATGGGGTAGACATTATGGAGGAAGCAACGGAAATTGCCAAATTACGCTTATTTCTGGCGTTGGTTTCCTCTGCAAAGGAGGTTGAAGAATTGGAACCTCTACCTAATATTGATTTCAATATTATGGTGGGGAATTCGTTGATTGGCTTGATTCGGGTAGATGAGGCAGGATTTGATGCTGTTGGTGAGTCTCGCCAGGGAAATTTACTTCAGCTGTTAGCCACGAATAATTATCGGCAGATTTTAGCAGAAAAGAATTGCAGTATCGAAGAATACCAAAAACACGCTTTTCTACCGGGAGAAGTAGAGGGAATTTCTCAGGAGTCGCGGTTACAAATACTGCGGGAGCATATTGAGAAGGTTAATCGGGAGTCGATAGGGAAGTTAAATCAACTATTGCTAGATGAGTTTAGCACCAAGTTGGGGATACAGTATCAGCAGGCGCAGTTGAAGGGGAAGGCGAAGAAGCGGATATTGAAGATTGAGGATATTGAAGCCTTGAAGCCGTTTCACTGGGGTTATCATTTTGATGAGATTATTGAGAATAGAGGTGGGTTTGATGCGATTATTACCAATCCGCCTTGGGAGACATTTCAACCTGATGCCAAAGAGTTCTTTGCTAAGTATAGCGATTCTATATCCAAGAAAAAGATGTCTTTGAAGGATTTTAAGGCAGAAGTGGAACGTCTGTTGGTTGATGAAGAGATTAAAAATTATTGGTTAGAGTACCAAAGTAATTTTATTCACCAGAGAGCATATTTTAAATTTGCTGAGCAATACCAAAACCAAGTTCCCATTATCAATGGCAAACAACATGGTAAAGATGTTAACCTATACAAGCTTTTCCTGGAGCAGTGCTGCAATCTTCTACAAGCCAAAGGTGAATGTGGAATTGTTATCCCCAGTGGGATTTACACTGACTTGGGTGCTAAAAAGCTACGAGAGATGCTTTTTAAGCAAACTCAAATTACTAGTTTATTCTGCTTTGAAAATCGTCAAGAAATATTTGAGGGAGTTCACCGCAGTTTCAAGTTCGTTATCTTGACTTTTGAGAAAAACGGCATAACTCAAGAGTTTCCCGCAAAATTTATGCGTCATGATGTAGGGGAGTTAGAGCAGTTCCCCAGTAGTGAAAGTCTATCTATCAGTGTTGAGCTAGTGCGAAAACTTTCACCAGATTCTCTTTCAGTTATGGAGTTTAAAAATGAGATTGATTTACAGATTGCTGAAAAAATGACCAATTTTCCTTTATTGAGGAAAAGAATTGAAGGAAGATGGAATCTAGAGTTACATCGCGAATTTAATATGACTGATGATGCATCTCTGTTTGAGAAAAATTCAGGACAGAGAAGGCTACCACTATATGAAGGCAAAATAATTCATCAATTTACTCATCAATATGCTGAAACCAGATATTGGCTCAATGAAAAGGAAGGGAGAAAAGCCTTACTGAAACGTGGAGAAAGTGACCAAGGTCAAAAACTAGACTATCAGTATTACCGTCTGTGTTTTAGAGATGTGGCATCAAGTACTAATGAACGGACGATGATTGCTGCGGTCATTCCTAAAAATACTTTCACAGTAAACACCTTGGTTATGGCAGATCCTTTGGAAAAACCAGAAGAGATGTTAGTAGCTCTTTCTTTGCTGAATAGCTTTGTCTGTGACTTCATGACCCGTCAAAAAGTTACAACACATTGCAATATGTTCTATGTCTACCAACTCCCTGTCCCGCGCCTCACCCAAGGAGAACCCTACTTCAAGGAAATAGTAAAACGGGCAGCCAAGCTAATCTGCACCACCCCAGAATTCGATGACTTAGCCGCAGAAGTCGGACTTGGTTCCCACAAAAACGCTGTCACCAATGAAGTTGAACGGGGCAAATTAAGAGCAGAGCTTGATGGTATAATTACTCACTTGTATGGGCTTACTGAAAAAGAGTTTGCCTATATTCTGACGACATTTACAATTGTACCAGAACCAGTCAAATTAAGGTCACTTAACGCTTATCGAGATGTCGCGAGGGGTTTGATTAAATCAGGAAAAATTCAATGTTAAAATCTTTTTTGCTTAGAAATTTTAAAGCTATACGTAAGAATAAAGCTATTCGTTTTACGCCATTGACTGTTTTTATTGGTAATAATGGTTCTGGTAAAAGTAGCCTCGTTGAGGGACTAGCAACCTACCAAATGATTGTTAAGGATGGGCTTGATGAAGCGATGAACTATTGGCGAGGATTTGAACACATTCGTAACCTTGCTGTTCCTCACCTCCCCGAAAAATCTGGTAGAGAACGTTCCTATGAAACTAATCCTATTGAATTTCAGATCCTGTGGCAAGATTGGCGTAGTGAAATGGCTGTCACAGTAGAGCCAGGAGGTGATGCATTATTTATCCGCAAAGAAAATTTAACTGTCTCATCTGAGAAAACAGCAACAGTAATCTTTGAGAGAAATGAAAATGGTAAAATTTTCAGTAAGCAATCAAAAATAGATGCAGAAGAATCTTTGATAGGTCAATGTATAGACGGCGAATCGATCATTTCTTCATTTTCTGTTAGAGAAAAATCTGATATAGACATATTACAAAATATTTCACGCTGGCAATTTGTTAACCTAAATCCTTACGCAATGGGTTGGCCTCGACCCCAAAGACGTACAGATAAGCAAATCAGTTTGACTAACGATGGCTCCAATATTGCAGAATATCTTCTGAGTATTTACAAGCTAGATAAAGAAGCCTTTTATGGTATTATTGAAACCCTACAGTATATACTTCCCTACGCCCACGATCTACAACCTACATTAACATCAGAGTTAGAGCGAAGCGTCTATCTACAGTTAACAGAAAGTGACTTCCAAGTTCCTGGTTGGCTTTTATCAACAGGAACCCTAAGAATACTAGCCCTGTTAGCACTGTTAAGGCATCCTGAACCCGCACCCTTAATTGTCATCGAGGAAATCGAAAACGGTCTTGATCCCAGAACTATTCACCTCATTGTGGATGAAATTCGGAATGTGATTGAAGCAGGTAAGACTCAAGTAATTATTACCACTCATTCGCCCTATTTACTTGATCTTTTATCACTATCTCAGATTATTCTAGTCGAACGTGACGATACTGGGGAACCTATATTCAGTCGCCCTGTTGATCAAGAATCACTCCAAGAATGGTCTAAGAAGTTCGGTCCCGGCAAACTCTACACCATGAATCGGTTGACTCAACAAGGCTAAATATGAAAATTGGCATGATTTTTGAATGTGGCCCGGATGGGGCAGATAAAAGCGTGTGCGAACACTTGGTGCGTATGCTAAATCCAGATATCGAAATTGCTCCCTCTGTCACACTTGGCAATAAACCCAACTTACTTTCTGAGTGTGGTATTTTTGCTGCCCAGTTATTGGCAGACGGATGCGATCGCATCGTTATTATATGGGATTTGTATCCAGCTTGGCGAGAAAAAGGTCAACGCCCTTGCCGTAAAGAGGATTGCGAAATGATTAAGGATTCACTTACCACTGCTGGAGTAACATTAGATAATGTATATTTAGTTTGTATCCAAGAGGAGTTGGAAGCATGGCTACTTGCCGATGGTCGTGCTATTTCCGCAGTTCTTTCAAAACCAACCCATCCAGTCACAGTCAAGGGTAAGAGAAAAACAGAAGCAATCAAAAACCCCAAGAAGCAACTGAACAAAATCTTTCAAGAAAATACAGGTCGTCCTTATGTAGATAGACAGCACGCAAAGATGATTGTTGAAAAGCTAGAAGATTTGAACAAGATTAGACGCTGCGTTTCTTTTGTGCGCTTTGCAGAAAAAATAACAGGGGAAACATTATAATAGACTAAGACTAGATCTATTCTCAATTGGTTGTGATTTTTGAGAATGGCTGAACTTGCCATCGCTCAACTTCTCATAGCCAGAAGTCTGACTTTTTGTATCGCGTGTCCTATGAAGAGATATCGCCAATTTTGATATCTCCAGCTGTGCCTATGCTAATTGTAGTATTGCGATCGCCAACATTAACCTTATTTTTGTCACCACTGATATCACCAATCTGACTAATCCTTTCCTGGGCTTCTGCTTTAACCTTATCCCATCCCTGTTGAGGCATACCCTTACCCCCGTGGAGTAGTGCCACCGGGAAATCTTCTGTGGCAAAGTCGAAGAAAGGGGTTTGCTCCGCTTGACAGAGTTGCTTGGCACTGTCGGGAACAGTTTTTCCTACATAGTTCATCAAATTAGAAACCGTCACCACCTGATCTCCTGGTTGATTACCTGCACCTTGTAAGGCTTCCAGGAAATGGAAAGTGTAGATGCTCATGGTATCATCTGGACGAATCCAAGATTGTTGTTCACCTGTAGATGAGGTAAATACTGCTCTTCCTGTACCTTGTTTGAGTTTGTCGATTAAATCTTTGGGTAAGGCAGTGGGGAGAAAATTACCGGGTAATTTTAGGTGTTTGTTCCCAGCGTTGGAGGGCAAAGCATTTGGATGGTGCATATTAGGCTTCGTTGATAAATTATCGCTCAAATGCTTTGCCCGTACATCATTTTTCGCCGTAGCCATACCCGCAGCATGACAACTATCGATAATTACCAGTAATCTTTGCGCTGGGATTTGTTGCAGTACTTCTGTAAATGTGTCGGCTGGTAAAGCGGAGTTGGGAATATCAAAAGGTTCGACATCGTGGGGAATTAGGTAGTATTTTCCGGTAACATTGTCTAACCAACCATGACCGGAATAGTAAACTAAAACTGTCGCTTCTGAGTCGGCAGCAGCTTGTTGTTGGAGCCAGTTTAAGTTAGATAATATGGATTCTTTGGTTGCGATCGCATCGTTGAGTAGACGTAGATGTTGTTCATCATCGACGTAGCCACATAAGTTGGGGTCTGTGAGGAGAGATTTGAGAGCTAGAGTATCTTTAACTGTAACAGGAAGTGACCATTGAGGGTAATTAGCAGATTCGCCGACACCAATAAGTAAGGCATAGTTGTGGGAGAGGGAGTTGGGCATGGTAAACTTGGGAGGTGCTCTATAATATTGACAGCTTTGTTGGATTGTGTTTAGTGCTTTGATAGTTCGATTTAATATATATTCACCATTGTCTGTAGCAAAGTTATGATCTTGCAGTTTTTTAATTAGTTTAGGAATAGCGATATCTGAGCCAATTTGTCCTAAAGCACCTGCCACACTGCTACGCACGTCATAGCTAGAGTCTCCTAAGGCATTAATTAGGGCAGGAACGGCAGCATCCGAGCCAATTTTTCCTAAAGCACCTGCCACACTGCTACGCACAAAAAAGTCCGAGTCTTCTAGAGCATTAATTAGGGTAGGAACGGCAGCATCCGAGCCAATTTTTCCTAGAGCTTCTGCTGCACTACTACGCACATCAGGGTCAGAGTGTTTTAGGGAATTAATGAGGGCAGTAACCGCAGTATGCGAGTCAATTTGTCCTAGAGCATCTGCCGCACTCCAAAGCACAACATAGTCAGAGTCTGCTAAAGTATTAATGAGGGCATTAATCGCAACATCCGAGCCAATTCTTCCGAGAGCTATTGCCGCACTCCAACGCACATCAGATTCGGAGTGTTCTAGGGCATTAATGAGGGCAATAACCGCAGAATCAGATCCAATTTTTTCTAGAACATTTGCTGCACTACTACACACGACAAAATCAGAGTTTTCTAAGGCATTAATGAGAGCAGGAACAGCAACATCCGAGCCAATTTTATCGAGAGCATTTGCCGAACCACTACGCACCATAAAGTCGGAGTTTTTTAGGGCATTAATAAGAGCAGTAATCGCAGAATCAGAGCCAATTTTTCCTAGAGCTATTGCCGCACTCTTACGTACATCAGAGTCAGAGTCTTCTAAAGCATTAATGAGAGCAGTAATCGCAGAATCAGAGCCAATTTCACCTAGAGCATCTACCGCACTCTTACGTACATCAGAATCAGAGTCTTCTAAGGTATTAATGAGGGCAGTAACCGCAGAATCAGAACCAATTTTTCCTAGAATCTCTGCCACTTTACTACGCATATCAGAGCCAGAGTTTTCCAAAGTATTAATGAGGTCAGTAACTGCAGCATTCGAGCCAATTATTCCTATAGCTATTGCCACACTACTACACACATCAGGATCGGAGTTTTTTAGGGCATTAATGAGGGCAGTAACCGCAGAATCAGAACCAATTTTTCCTAGAGCTATTGCCGCACTCTTACGTACATCAGAGTCAGAGTCTTCTAGGGCATTAATGAGGGCAGCAACCGCAATATCAGAACCAATTTTTTCTAGGGCATCTGCCACTCTCCTACGTACATCAGAGTTAGAGTCTTCTAGGGCATGAACTAGGGCAGTAACCGCAGCATCTGAGCCAATTTGTCCTAGAGCATCTGCTACTCCCCTACGCACTTCATCGTCGGAGTCTTCTAGGGCATGAACTAGGGCAGTAACCGCAGCATCTGAGCCAATTTGTCCTAGAGCATCTGCTACTCCCCTACGTACCAAATAGTCAGAATCTTCTAGGGCATTAATTAGGACAGAAACCGCAGCATCTGAGCCAATTTGTCCTAGAGCATCTGCTACTCCCCTACGTACCAAATAGTCAGAATCTTCTAGGGCATTAATTAGGACAGAAACCGCAGCATCTGAGCCAATTTCGACTAGAGCATTTTTTCCACTCTCTCGTATCCAAGATTTGGAGTCTTCTAGAACCTTAATTAGCTCAGGAATAGCTTCATCAGATTTTGTCAACCTCGCCAGCTCCACTTTAAGCAACCTAGGCAGTGGCAACCCAATCACCAAACCTACAGTTTTCTTCTGAAATTTACCTTTAACTTCTCCTGCTAACCTAGCACCTAAGAGCCAATCTACCTCCAAAGCCAATTTTACCACCCGCACTGCTTGCTCCTGATCCTCCAGCAATTCCATCATTAGTGCTAAAGGTTCAGTCCATTTGAGATAATTCAAATAATCCCACTTCAACTGTTGATCACTGAGACTTGCCAATCGCTGCAACAAATTTTCTGCCGTATAATACTCCAGAAGCAACTGATGGCAAAACCCAATTTGATTACTACCTGGATCTACTTGAATTAGGTGATAGTCGAGTAAATCTTGCAACCAGCGACGAGCATCATCATCTGGAGAAACTACCTTACCTCGCAAAAACTCTGTCAATTTTACCTTAGCTTCCTGCCGGGGAATGGCAACCATTAACTCAGTCTTGGATTTCCCCTGAGTCATTACCCAAGCTAAATGTTGCAATAAATCCTGCCACCAATCCCGTGATTCTCTATAAGTGCAGACACCTTGCTTAAGCTGATAGTCATAAATCTCGGTAAAGCGGCGAAATACCGAACCCAAATTAGCAGGGATTTGGTTAGAGTTGTTAGCAAATACAGAGCAAAGCATCCATAACAATAGCGGTGTTTCCCCAAACTCTCGCAAGCGACTACCCAACTGCTTGAGCATTTGCTTCCCCTGTTGTGGCAAATAGGCACAGACAAACCGCCGCATCTGAGCTTCTGTCAGGGATTGCATCTCCAGTTTCTTGGTAATATTCAGGTCTCCCCCTACCCCCAAATCCCTTGTCGTAAATACCATTGGTGTATTGGGGTAGTCTTGACGAAACACCCTTACCTGCTGTCTAGCCTCTTCCGAAGGCAATTCATTAAATCCATCCAACAGCAGTAACAATCTTCCCTGATGCAGCCACTGTTTCAATATCTCCTTATCTACATCCAAGTTGGGCTGATGCTTAAGCAGAAATGCTTTTACCCTCTCCAACACCGAATGCTGATAATACCTCAACTCCACCAACACCGGAATTCTCAAAAAATCCCTATCTCCCCATCTCCCAATCTCCGTGTCTCTTCCTCTTCCAATCTCCGCGTCTCCGCGTCCCCGCGTCCCCGCGTCTCTTCCTCTTCCAATCTCCGCGTCTCCGCGTCCCCGTGTCCCCGCGTCTTTTCCTCTCTCCGCTTCCTCCAATAACAACCGTACCAAAGCCGTCGATTTTCCGGAACCAGGACGACCTACCAACAGTACATGATTAGGGGCATATTTGCGCAATCCTTCAACAACCGCCAACCGCTCGATTTTTTCTTTTCCTTCTTCCCTCTCTTCCTGCTGTTGCTCAACCGTCTGCACCATCAAATCCAACAGTGGGGGAGATTGTTTTTGCTTATCCCGTTGTTTCCCCACCACATCCGTGAGGGTATAAAATTCCCACCATTGGGCGTATTCCTGGCAAATTGAATCAAAATAGGGATGTAACTGATTCTGATACTCGTTGTCAAACACGCCCTACACCTGGAGCAACTGAACTGGGGAATGCGATGCTATTTTAGCTTACAATCTCTCCCACTGTTCAGATCCCCGACTTCTTGAAGGATAATGATTAAGGATTCATAGTTAGTGAAAGTATAGTCAAATATAGACAGACTGAATTTCATTTCAGAAATTCCTTTCACTTTCACTTTGAGAGATTAATTCTCCTAGGGTGAACTACGCACCTCTGGTATCCCATAGCGAGTAAACGCATTTGGGAATGCTTTTCGTAAAATATTATAATAGCCCATTAAATCCGCTTGACAGAGAAATCCAACCTTTGGCCGAGCATATTCTGAAAGCTTCATGTTGACATGATGACATAAATGACTAGTTTTGACTAGATTTTTATTAAAACTTTACGATACCAAACCCAGGTTAGTTACCCCCGTTTTGAGCAAGCCGCGAAAAACCTGTAGAGACGTTGCATGCAACGTCTCTACAGAGATATCACTAAGAATCATGCCGCACTGGTAGCGGAGTTTCGAGAATCTCCATCAACAATTCTAGTCGGGAAGGACGAGACAGAAGTGGTACTAAGTTGGGCAGAGAGTAGTAGTCACCGGCAAAAGTGAGAGTATCCACCTGCACTTGTCTTTCCTTTAACTTACGCTCTAGCCAGTCGTAGGAGTAACCTACTTTAACAATAACAACGCTAGGCTTAACAGCTAGTTGATTACAGTAGGCATCAAAAGCATCATCAAAGTAAGGCGCAGTATTTTCCCCTTGATCCGTTACCAAGATAATTTGCTCCACTAACTGCTTTCTGAGGCGCATGGCTTCCAAACTGCAACCGATGCTAGTAGCACCTCCGGCAATAATGTGCTGGAAAGCTTTTTCCCAGTCACTCAAATTCCGGCCAGCAGCTTGCACGGGATAAGGCATTGTGTCGAAAGCGTAGACAACTAAGTCAGCTTCAGTCACACCAGAAATCAAGGCAGCAATTTGCTTACCAATATCAATGGCGCTGTCCATAGAGCTGGACTTATCCACCAACAAAGCAGTAGGCTTGGTAATCTTACCCCGAAGCTTTACCTGCTCATCCATAACTCGCTCCAGCCGTGCAGCAGTTTCCTGATCCAATTGGCTAACATTGGCTGCAACTCGACTCTTGAGAGCAGAGACACGGGAGCTAGACTGAGCTTGATCCAGCTTTTCGTTAATCAAAGCTTTCACTTGAGGATTATCCAGTGCTCCCCGCGCCTTGAGGGACTTGAGGTTATTAATTACCTCTTGGGGAGACATAGCATTAATCAGAGCAACCAGTACAGTAGGTGTCAACTGCCGGATAGCACCAATCGCTACAGTGTAGGGAATCTGATGTTCTACAATCAGCTGAGCTTGCTCCAGGGGTGAAGAAGCAAGGGCCAGTAACTTGAGCTGGAATGCCATGCTATCTTCCGGTGGATTATCCTTGAATAGTACGGCATCAGCACGGGTACTAGGCTTAATATGCAAACTAGCATACAGATGCTTCATCGCCTTACGTCCCCGTAACGCTGCTTTGTCAAAGAAAGCGTGATTTTTTTCCCGCTTCTGGAGGTAGCGACGCACTGCTGTACGAGTAGAACGAGGAACTTTACCTCGATGCACCTTCAAGAAGTCCACAATCCTTGCTACTTGATAAGGTGGAAACTCTTGTAGCATGGAGAAACCAGCATGACGGTGTTCAGTTAAATTACTGGTGAGCAAATTAGCAGTAAACACTTCCTGATGATCTCGAACATCACCATTACCCCGATACCAAACTGCCAAATGTCCGTAGAAGATGGGGTCAAGTTCCACCATCATCTTATGTAGTTCTGCTACCTGCTCTAACTGTCGGTGAGGGGTAGTGAGCAGGCTATTGAGCATTTCTAAACGTAAGTCGCGCTCTGTTGCGTTCATTTGGCTACCTCCTTGATTAAGTAATAAGCGCCTAACGGCTAATTCAAAATTCAAAATTCAAAATTCAAAATGTAGGAAAAGATAATTTTGAATTGATTAATTTTGGGTGCAAGTCTCCACTAATTGTCTTTATTTCTAATTGATAATTTTGAATTTTGAATTGCGCGTAGCGCTATATGTAAGCCCTTTCAGTTAGGGCGCGGCAACAATTGCTATTAGTTCCAGGAAACTTGGTCACTGACTGTTTCTAGATTATTTTTAACCCAGAAGAAGTTATGACCATTGTCATCAAGAGCAATTTCCTGACGAGTAGGTAGTTCTGTCAAAACTACATCCAATTTGTTTAATTCTGATAAATTACTTGATGTCAGATTAACTGGATCTGGTGAGTAGGTAAATGTTTTGACTACTGCAATATTCACACCAAAAACCTCTTCAATTTGTTTAACCAGTTCAGTTACTTCGGTGCTGTTTAAAGATTGTAACTGTTCTATAATTTGCCGAGTTTTAGTAGACATCATACACCCTCCGACGAAGGTTGAAAAATGCTCAAAGCTAACGCGCAAGTTGAGAAAGCTGTTGTTTCATACGCAGGATTTGAACCTGCATGAACTTGAGCTCGAATCAAGCGCCTTTACCAATTTGGCGAGTATGTAAGCTTTTTCGGTTAGGGCGCGTTAGCTTTAAAAAAGGTGGTAGGTGATAGGTGGTAGGTGTTATATCAAGTTCGGATAAATAGTGATAATTCCTTTCTTCCTTCCCTTCTGCCTTCTGCCCTCTGCCCTCTGCCCTCTGCCTTTTGCTATACCTGGTTTTTTGAGGGTAAAATATGCCCGCGCAAGTTGGTAAAGCGGTTGACACTCTGACTGCTCTACCACTGAGCTACAGCTTCTTTAACGAAGCTGGTAGGATTTGAACCTACGACCGATCAGTTGAACTGTGTGTAAGCTTTACAGGTTAGGGCGCGGACAAAATATTGACAATTTTTGCCTTAGACTACTTTAGGAGAGACAATTAAGCGATCGCTTACATCGCGAAGAATTACAGTCCATGAGACCATTAGATCGAAAGCCTGCTGAATGCTTGCATAATTTAATACTACATACATAATACATGGATGTCAAGGGTCTAGTCAAAACAGTTCCCACTCCCTTCCCAATTACCTTCGTGTCTGGGTGAACAACATTTTCGTGGGATTTCCATTCTCCGCGTCCCCGCGTCCCCGCGTCCCCGCGTCTAGTTATCATTTCCTTTGCTCACCCTTCGTGTCCTTTGTGCCTTTGTGGTTCCTTCAATCAAGATTCCTAACCTAACCCCCAACCAACGTCCCCTAGCCATCGATTTATTTGCCGGAGTTGGTGGATTTTCCCTAGGCATTGAGCAGGCCGGATTTGATATAGCAGTTGCGGTTGAACAAGACCCAATTCATGCAGCGGTGTATGGCTTCAATTTCCCCCACACCAGAGTTTTATGTAAAGACATAGCTCAACTGTCTACTCAAGAAATTCAGGAAGCGGTGGGACAATGGGCAACTGATAACGGACGACCAAGTAACAATCAAATTGATTTAGTCATTGGCGGGCCTCCTTGCCAAGGATTCTCTAACATCGGTAAACGCCAGCTTGATGATGCCCGTAACCAGTTAGTGTTCGAGTTTTGTCGCTTGGTGAAGGAACTCCAACCCCGTTACTTTATTATGGAGAATGTCTCTGGCCTTTATCAGAAGAAATACCAGACTCTCTTCGAGCAATTGCTCAATAAATTTCAAGCAGCAGGCTACACCATAACGGAGCCAGTTCAACTGTTAAACGCTGCCAGCTTTGGTGTACCCCAAAAGCGAAGGCGATTATTTATCCTAGGAACTCAGGTGGGGATAGGTAAGCTAGCTTATCCTGAACCAAAACTTACCCAAAAGTCTCAATACTTAACAGTCAGGGATGCGATCGCGGATTTACCCAATCTAGATGATTTTACCGAACTTCAGAAAAACGATACTGTTCAATTAACTCCACAACAGGTGAGTCTGCTCAAGGCTCGAGCTATGCCTTATGTTGAAAAGCTGCGGGATGACATAATTACTGAAAAAGACAACTTTGCCTATCCTCGCGACTGGAACCCTGAACTATTAACTAGCTCAATGCAAACTCAACACAATCAGACTTCCATTGAGCGCTTTGAGAATACTTTACCAGGAACTGTAGAACCAATCAGTCGCTTACGACGCTTAAATTGGGAGCAACCTTGTCATACCCTCAGGGCTGGTACTGGCAAAGAGCGTGGTAGTTATACTTCTCCCCGCCCTATTCATCCCCAGTACCCACGAGTCATTTCTGTGCGGGAAGCGGCAAGGCTACACTCATTTCCTGACTGGTTCCGCTTTCACAGAACCAAGTGGCACGGATTCCGTCAGGTAGGCAATGCTGTACCACCACTTTTAGGGCGAGTATTGGGTAGGCAAGTTATAGCGGCGCTGCAAGTTGAGCCATCGGTGCCAATAATAGATCGTTTAGCTCTTGGAGACCCTCAACTGCTCCGGTTCGATCTTTCTCAAGCATCACAGTATTGGCAGGGAGAAGACATTGTAAAATAATCTTACATCAAATCCGGTATCGATATACCTGCTATGCCCACATTGTAGAGACGCGCCTGCCGAAGGATGCCCGTAGGGCTGTTGGCGCGTCTCTACAGGGATTTCACAGTTTGCTCAAAACGGCTCTATCGTAACCGGATTTGGTATTACACTGCTCAACTTAAACGTTATCCCGCTTGAACTCAATAATCCAGTTTGATGCGTCTTGAAGTTGAACAGGTAGTCCAGAACCTCTCACTACTGGTTATACTCTGCGAGTTCGACCCTGTCGTTATTGGCACTCCACCACTTGGGCTCGAACTAGAAACCAGTGACATAGACATCGCCTGCTCAGCCAAAGATCTAGCCCGTTTCCAAAAGGTCACATCAACCGAACTCAGCAAATTTGACTGTTTTCAATGCCGTCATGCTACCTGGCAAAACCAAAAATCCGTGATTGTTCAATTTCACGCATACGACTGGGATATTGAACTGTTCTGTCAAACGATTCCGACAAATCAACAGTGGGGCGTTCGACATTTCAAAATCGAACAACGACTCCTCAATATCGAACCAAAGTTAAGAGGTGTTGTATTACGGCTCAAGCAAATGGGGCTGAAAACAGAACCAGCATTTGTGCACGCCCTTGGTTTACCAGGAGATCCTTACTCCTCAATCTTAGAACTTGAAAATTTGAGTAACGACGAATTAGCCCATTTGATTGCCCGCTGCTCCAACAGACTCTAATTCTGTCTATTTACTTATCTCCCAAGGGAGATTCACAGAAAACCTTGAGTTGAGATACTAAATCTTGAGGAAAAGGCTAATCTGTTATTTTTTCTACACAACAATAAACGAGACATAGCATACCTAGACTACTATAGCAGTGATTGAAGTCACTGAACAATAACAAAGTTGCTACCTTGTTTTTTATTTATTCATCACTAAAACCCTCATTTTGCGATCACGGCAGAGCTCCGTAATATTACTGATAATAAAAGGAGAGATTGGGTTGATGACTGATGAAAATTAATCAAATTTGCTTACCAAAATTTCCAGTTGAGCACATTGCAAATCGGATCCTTAGTCTTCGCAAAATAACTCGCATTGATCAGCAGCTGTTCATGTCATCTGTATTGTCAAAGACATCACTTTCTCCAGAGGAAAAAATTCTCGTTGAACAAGTGTATCAGGGGCTGAGTAATGGGTTTATCAGAGTGGTAGAGTAACGTCAATCAATTTTAGATTTTAGATTTTAGATTTTAGATTGACCCCATGTCTAAAGCCAGGGGCTTGGAATAATGATAGAATCTTTGTTTTTTCCACGGATAAATCCGGGGGCTTGTATCCTTGTTTTTTTCGGTCAGATTGAGCGGTGGAGGTTGGAAAACGCTTGGTTACTGCTCAGGCGATACAAGACATGCCTTTGGAGAGGATGATTTGATGGCAAGCTAGGGTGGTCAAAATCGTCAGCCTCTTGATAAGTCATGCCAAGCCTTTTCATCACAGCAATTGAGCGTAAATTTGACTGTGCTGTAAATGAAACAATCTCAGTCAAACCGATAACTTCAAATCCATAGCTAATAGCTTTTTTGGCTCCTTCTGTAGCATAGCCTTTACCCCAAAATGCTTTTGCTAACCGCCAGCCAACCTCAACCGCTGGGGTGAAATGAGCCTGAAAGGTTGGCACACTTAGTCCAATCAACCCAATGAAAGCTCCTGTTGTTCGCTCTTCTATTGCCCACAAACCGAATCCATGAACTTGATGATGGTTCTTAATTCGCTCAATCAGTGCCTCTGATTCTTGCCAAGATAGAGTTGCTGGGAAATATTGCATCACTTCGGCATCAGCATTCATTTGGGCAAAAGGTACAAGATCAGATGGTTGCCAACCTCTCAAAGTCAGACGTTTAGTTTGAAGCATATCATTAGAGTTTAGGAGTAATTTGTTAATTGGTTCGCTTGTGCAATTAATAAGTAATAAGTGAAGATTTATTTAGAAGCTATAAGTATCTCTGAAGAGCAAAAACCGCCATTTTCACAAAACAGCGGCTTTTTTCACTATTTAGTTAATAAATGAGTATTACAGTATTTACCTGTTAAACTCAGTTTTTTGCTGATTCCTACATAGCGGAACCAACTCCTACATAGGAACCGTAAAAGAAAAGGCCGAGGATTACGATTGCACCAGTGCCTGCAACGGTAGCCACTAGCCATAAAGGAATTCTTCCACCTTCTGTCATAGTTTTTAACCTCCTAATTTAATCCGAGAATAATTTTACCTAACTCCAGTTAGTTAAAGAAATAACTGGAAAACAAAACGCCGAGAACAAAAATCAATAACAAACCTAAGAACAGGGAAGTCCGATTGAGTTCAACCGGCTGTCTATTAGGATTGGGAGTCCGTTCGCGCATAATCGTTTCTCCTATCGTTGAACAAATTGCATAGACGCGATCGCGCCTAAGAAAAAGATTGTTGGTACAGCTAGTGAGTGAACAGCTAACCACCTAACCGTAAAAATTGGATAGGAAATTGGTTGATTGGGAGTATTACTAGTCATGATTTATTATTCTCTTTGACAACAACTTACTTGGTAAATTCATCTACTTGTTGTTTAGCTTCAAATCTGCTTTCAACAAGAGGTATTTCTTGCCTGGTTTGAGTATAGTACTCATTAGGACGGGGTGTCCCAAAAATATCATAGGCAAGACCTGTGCTAACAAATAACCATCCTGCAATAAATAAAGCTGGGATAGTTGCTGAGTGAATTACCCAGTAACGAATACTGGTAATAATATCCCCAAAGGGACGCTCTCCAGTTGTACCTGACATTGATGATTCCTCCTGATATAGACAATTTAAAATTCAATAACCATCATACAAAAACTGTTTCACTCATACAAGGAATTGCCTTTACCTCAAGCCGCTTGTGCCGATTCCTCATACTTGAGCAAAACACCATTATTGCCAATGATAAATCCCCGTTCTGGTGTGACAAAGACCACTTTGTATAAATTGGAGGGTATGTCTTCCGTCTCCTGATCTCTTTGCCAAGTTTGACCACCATCAAAACTACAAAGTAATTTACCACTACCACCTACCAACCAAATTTCTTCAGTTGTGCGGTAGGCTAAGTCGAGTAAACCCACACCGGAGGAAATTTCGGGATATTGCGCGTCTTCCCAAGTTTCTTGGTCTTGAGAACTACTACTAAATTGTACTTGACCACCCCTAGCTAGGAGCCAAAGACGCCCGTCTTTAGTAAATCCCATATTCTGAAGGCGCTTGGAATTGGTACGATTATGTTGTACCCAAGCCTTCTGACCTGGTTCCCAAGTTGAGTAGAAATTACCCCTAGCAGAAACAGCAACATATTTACCATCCTCGGAACGGGAAATATTACGAACTACTCCTACTGCTTCTTCAACCATGGCTTGCCAAGTTTGACCAGCATCCTTGGTTTGGTAAATTGCCCCAACAGTAGTAGTCATTTCTGCTGATTGAGGACCCAGCGCTAGAACTGTGTTGGGCTCACCGGGTAGCCTTTCACTTAAGGGAATACGAGACCAAGATTTGCCGCCATCATTTGTATGCAGCATAATTCCTGGTAACCCAGCAATCCAACCTTCCTCACCAGCAAAACTGACAGAATTTAAGCGAAAGTTCTGCTCCCCTAACTCTAGTTCAAGCTCCTGCCAGGTTTTACCTCCATCTTTAGTTTCTATAATTGTGGAATTACTGCCCACAACCCAACCATGATTGGGGTCACTGGTAAAACCAATGTCCTGTAAGGTAGATTCTGTTGGCAAAATAACTTTTTGCCAGGGATTGTAGCTGAGGGAGGATATCTGACTACAACTGACACAAAACAAAGCGATCGCTAAGAGTATTACAGTTTGTTTCAGCGTTCTCATCAAATGGCTCATAAATTGCAGAACTATTAACACTCACATTTTGTCTATAAGGTGCGATTCTTAGGCTGATCTTGCGGTTAGTCGCTTCCCATCTGATGGATCAAAGACAATTTTCCCGATAGGAAAAAACCTGGTTTGTTTCATTTCTAACCGGTGCCCCTGCGCTAACTTCAATGCAAACCGTAAAGGCTCAAAAAGAATAAAAAGCCGACAACTAGGGCACCAAAGATGAGCAGATTCTTCTGCCCTGGGGTCAAGGTATTAACTCCAAAACCATATTGTAGGTTTTCCTGAAACCCAGAAGGAGCATTACTTGCACCAGTATTGTCAAATTGAGTCTTCCTTGCACCGCAAACAGGACAGCGCCAGTCATTGGATATATCTGTAAACAATGTTCCTGGAGGAACATTGCTCTTACCGTCTCCCTTGTTTGGTTCGTATACATAGCCGCACACGCGACACTCATAATTGTCTGGCGCTTGTTCAACCAGGGTTTGCTCTTTGGCTTGCTCACTCATGGATCGCAGAAAGATGAGAAATTAGATCTGCAAATGCTAACCTATGTTAAAAATTATCGCACAAACTTAGTATTTTTTTAAGCTAAGTAGTATTTTTGCAAAATTTTGGGGAGATAAGGAGTAGGCAACAGGCAACAGGCAACAGGTAACAGTTGACCCTATAATGTAATGTAAAGAAGTGATAACGCCAGTTTTGGGTAGGTAACTACTGTGTTTGTTCTTAGCGGCTACGAGTATCTCTTAGGTTTTTTATTGGTTTCGAGTTCAGTTCCCTTGCTGGCACTGACAGCATCCAAGCTACTGCGACCTAGCAATCGCGGTCCAGAGCAGGTTACCACCTACGAATCTGGTATGGAGCCAATAGGAGGAGCTTGGATTCAGTTCAACATCCGTTACTACATGTTTGCCTTAGTATTCGTAATTTTCGATGTTGAAACCGTGTTTCTCTATCCCTGGGCAGTTGCATTCCATCGCCTGGGAGTACTGGCTTTTATTGAAGCCTTAATCTTTATTGCTATTTTGGTCGTTGCTCTTGTTTATGCGTGGCGAAAAGGAGCCCTTGAATGGTCATGAACCCAACTATTACTGAACAGCAACAAAAAGAACGCATTCTCAACCCGATTGAGCGACCATCGGTTACTCAAGAACTCTCAGAGAATGTTATTTTGACTACAGTAGATGACCTGCACAACTGGGCACGGCTCTCTAGCTTGTGGCCGATGATGTTTGGCACTGCTTGCTGCTTTATTGAATTTGCAGCGATGCTTGGTCCCCGGTTTGACTTTGACCGGTTTGGACTAGTTCCCCGTTGCAGTCCCAGGCAAGCAGACTTAATCATCACTGCTGGTACAATAACGATGAAAATGGCACCAGCTTTGATGCGTCTCTATGAGCAAATGCCAGAGCCCAAATATGTAATGGCTATGGGAGCTTGTACCATTACTGGCGGTATGTTCAGTGTGGATTCTCCTACCGCCGTGCGAGGGGTGGATAAGTTAATTCCGGTAGATGTCTACATCCCCGGTTGTCCTCCTCGCCCAGAAGCAGTTATGGATGCGATCGTTAAGCTGCGCAAAAAGGTTGCCAACGAATCCATCCAGGAGCGATTCAAAATTAGACAAACCCATCGTTACTACAGCACCACCCATAACATGAAAGTTGTGCCGCCGATTTTGACTGGGAAGTACTTAAACTCGGCAGAGCGCAATACTCCACCACAGAAGTTGACTGAAGCAATGGGAATGCAAGTACCACCAGCTATGAAGTCTAGTCAACAGCAGGAGGTACAACGTGGCTGAAGAAGCAAAACCAACAGAGGAACAAGCTGAAACTTCTCAGTTAGTAGAAACGGGTAAGGTTTCCAGCTGGCTAAAAGAAAACGGCTTTGAGCATGAGTCACTAGAACTAGATCACCTGGGAGTTGAGGTAATCAAAGTTGACCCTACTTTTTTGATACCAGTGGCTACAGCTCTTTATGCCTATGGGTTTAACTACCTGCAATGCCAAGGTGGTTATGATGCTGGTCCTGGGGAAGATTTGGTCAGCTTCTATCATTTAATTAAGGTTGGTGATGATGTTGACAAAGCTGAGGAAGTACGGCTGAAGGTATTCCTGCCACGAGAAAATCCTCAAGTACCCTCCGTATACTGGATTTGGAAAGCTGCTGACTGGCAAGAGCGAGAAACCTACGATATGTTCGGTATCTTTTTTGAGGGTCACCCCAACCTCAAGCGAATTTTGATGCCGGAAGATTGGGTGGGTTGGCCTTTGCGGAAAGATTACATCTCGCCTGACTTTTATGAGTTACAGGATGCTTATTGATTGGGGAAAATAAGCAAAAGTCATCAGCTTCCTGTAGAGGGTGGTACGGGCGAGCATTGGTGTCAACTTAAGGTGAAAAGCGCTTGAAGCTGGGGAGCTGAGGGAGCTGGGGGAGCTGGGGGAGCGGAGGAGCGGAGGAGCGGAGGAGCGGAGGAGCAAGAGAATGCTGCTGTCGCTGACTCTTTCTTCTGTTAATCAGGTCGGGTTTGGCTACACACTCGGTTGAAGTAGAACGTCTCACGGCACCATCAATTGGCAAGGGTTGTGGCTTAAGTTGACACCAATGGCTACCCTCTCGGTCCTTTTAACCTTACCTAACACCTGCCACCTACCACCTAACACCTAAAAAAATATGGCTTCGGTAGCAGAAAATAAAGATCAACAACATCCCCAAGAAAAACGCGATCGCGAAATTGTTGAGCGCCTCTTAAGGGAAGAACCTAACAATCATAATCGAGCTGAACTAGCTAGACTAAGGATTCGTTATACGGGTTTTCCTGGTGCTAGAGAAATTCAACGCAACTTAGATCTAATTCTCCAGCAGTGGCAGTTAACTGAAGAAGAACTTTTTGAGATAACCCGTCAGCTTCATGCTGAAGGCAAAGTGTACCAGCGTGGTAGTGACTCATCTAGCCAAGAAGATTGGAGTTAGAGAGTTTAGAGAAAAAATAATAGCAACACCAAGTTGAGAGGAATGGTAATCGGGTTTGGGAGGATTGAATCAGGAAATATAATTTTTTTCTCGCTAATTATCTGTGCATATTTTCACTACACCCCATACCCAGTATCTTTTTTAGCCTTTTTGTCACTCCGTTAGGAGACCCCCAACGAGCGGCGATTGCCACCCGCCACGAAGGTCAATCAATTTTAGATTTTAGATTTTAGATTTTAGATTGACCCCATGTCTAAAGCCAGGGGCTTGTATCCTTGTTTTTTTCGGTCAGAAACAGGTCAAATTCTCTTCCCTCCTGGCTCCTGACTCCTGACTCCTGACTCCTGACTCCTGTTTTTTAAAAGAGAATATCATTATGGCGACTGCAAAACCAATGCCTGTTTTACCGGTTGAAGCTTACACCTCACAAGACTGGTTTGAGCGAGAGCAGGAATGTATATTTAGCCGTACCTGGCAATTTGCTGGATTTGTTGAAGATTTGAGGGATTCAGGGGATTACCTTACGGTACAGGCAGGATTGAATAATATTTTGGTACTGTTGGATGAGCATAAGCAGTTACGTGCTTTCCACAACATCTGTCGTCATCGAGGTACTCAACTGCTACGAACCTCTGGCAAAGGCAAGAAATTTCTTACCTGTCCCTATCACGATTGGACTTACAATTTAGATGGGGAACTAATGGCAGTACCAGAGAACAAAACCCAATTCCTTGATCTGGATCTGAAAACCTTGTGTCTCCATCAAGCTTCGGTGGGTATTTGGCGCGGTATGATCTTTGTCCATCCTGATGCTAATGCTGAATCCCTAACTAATTGGTTTAGTCCAGTTGAAGCCTATTTGGGTCCTCATCAACCAGAGAAATTGATGGAAGCTGTTGAGAGTAGAATGCGTCACCAGATTAATGCCAACTGGAAAATCATTGTAGAAAACTACATCGATGGCTATCATCTGGCTCACCTCCATGCTGAAACCCTATTTATGTATGATCATAGGCGACAGCAAAGGGGATTTGTCGGTAATCATTTTTATTTTTATGAGCCCCTGGCGAAGGATTATCTGGATGGCATAGAAGACAATTCCCCCTTGCCACTAATTGACCATGTACCTCAGGATAAGATGGGTGCTTATGTACCGATGTTATTTCCCAATTTGGGGTTGAGTGAAGCTGAATCAAGCTGGTCTACATTCTACGTGATTCCCATTGCTCCAGATCAATCAATTGTGGAAATTAGGACGAAAGTGATGCCGGTGTCTGACTGGCAGTATCTGAAGCAGGAATGGAAGTCTTGGAATTATTTTAAATCTCGGAAATCGGATAAGTATGGTACTGGTGAGGCGGATGACCCCCTTGCTTCTGGTGATTTTATGGTAGAGGATATTTATGTCTGTGAGCAACAACAGAGATCACTAAAGTCACCTTATTTTTCCATTGGTGCGATCGCTAAGGATTTGGAACAAGCAGTCTACCAATATCAAAGAAATGTACAAGTTTATCTGGAACAAAGATAAATAAGCTAAAAACTCAACGGGACTGTGCTGAGTTGGGTTTCATTCTAAGTCTTAATTGTGTGCTTGCTCAAGCGATACGTTGCATTCTCTTCAAGCAATTGTCGGATAAAATGAGGAGAAGAAGCATTTATCGCATGTAACTTTTCCTGATAGCAACGGCAAGCTACCTCGTCATTTAAGATGCGAGTATGAAGGATTCTCGTCCAATCCGGAGCAGTAGCAACTAGTTGAGGAACAACGCTAATAAATGATTGTAATTGCTCATCAAGAGCAAAAGATTCGAGAAAATGGACGAGGCTAAACATTACCTCAGGTTGTTTGCTGCGATCATCTAGAATCAGATGTAAAGCTGGTAAGTTTTCCTTGGGTAAATTTTCTGCAAGTTGAGCTAAAGCATATTCAAAGGCAGCTACTTCTTCCAGTGATTGCATCAGCTTGTTTTCTTCTAAAATTTGAATCCAACGCTCTTCAGTCATCGTCTATTTATCTCCCTTGTTAAAAATTCTTGACCAATAAATCTTATTTAATTTGATAAGTTGCTGCAAACTTTGGCGAATTTGTGGCGTGTAAAGTCTTTGGCGATAATAAATGTTTCGTACATCTTTTACTTCTCTAGCCAGTGCTTGTCTGGGTGAGAGATTTAGAGCAGGGGGTTGTCCATAAGAGAGGGTTTGTCGGTGACGACCTCCTTGACCTGGTACAGGATGTTCCATCATAATAGCAATTCCTACTGCTCGGGTATAACCCGGAACTTTAGCAATCATAAATCCATGAGAAGGAATGTGGTGTGGTGTCAGATTATCGCCTCTACGTCCGGTTTTAAGCAATTCACCGTAACGTCCTACTTTACCTTCTCCTGGGAGCAGTCTGTTTGTCAGATTAGAGATTTGAATTCTCCTCGTCTTTTAGAATATGTTTGATTGTATCACTGCCAGAGTAGCTACCCATTAGTCGCGCTGCTCAATGAACATTATAACCAACAACTTGCTTTCATAGCGTGAAAAGCTTGTTTCCGTATAAACTGAAATGACTATATTTCTCATTCTCAATTCTCAATTCTCAATTCTTAACGAGGCATAGCAGTATGGCAGAACCTTGGATTACTTTGGGAGTTATCCTAAAAGACTTGTTCCTTAAAGATGTCCTGCTGGAATTAGGCAAAGGAGCCTTGGAAGATTATGTCAAAGACTTCTTCAAGGGTTGCATTACTGGAGGTATTGAGTCGGCTAAGGCAGTTGTACTAAAAAAGGCTTTGGGTGAAGCAGTACAAGAATTTTTGAGAATAGTAGAAGATGAACTAGAATTGCGCTGCGAGGTTCCTGGTGCTCAGATTAGGGACAACTACCAACTACCGATGAAGAAGTTTATCCGGCATCAGGAAGTTAAACCCCTGTTAGGGAAAGCTTTTGCTAAAGATTGTCGTAAGATAGATAGCAAGCAGTTGGGGAAAATCTGGCGACAGTATTATCCGCAAGCCATGCCGACGGAGTTTGACTGGGATAGGGTGGCTCAACAGTATCTCATAGAAGTCAAACGGATTGTTAAGCAATCACCGGAATTAAAAACTCTTCTGGAATTAGAGACTCTGGAGGCGATTGAGAAAAATACCCAAGAAACTGCCGGAATTATTCCCGACTTTAACCTCAAGGCTTATCAAGAAGGACTGCAAGAGCGCTACGCTAATCTCAATTTAGATAGTTTGGATACCAGTGTTTACGACTATCGGGAAAAACTCAAAGTTTGGCAAGTATTTGTTCCCCAAAACGTGCGAGAATGCCAGGAATTCTTACCCCAAGTTTACGAAATTCCCAAGGAACATCAAAGACGACTGCGGGAGAGTAATGAACTCGAAGCTGAAATTGACTCCCAAACCTGGGAACGATATAAAAAAATTTATTATGAGCAGCCAGTCCGCTCAATTTTGGATCTGGTTAATCAAATATGGGAAAATACCAGCAATCCCTATCTGGTAATTCTGGGAGATCCCGGTTCAGGCAAATCCATGTTCCTGCAATACCTGGCTCTCAATTGGGCAAGAAGTCCCCTGGACAATGCAATTGAATTGCTGATTCCCCTGCTAATTGAACTGCGGACTTATAATAGAGACCGGAATTCTAAATGCAAGGATCTGCTAGAGTTCTTCCACAAGGGTAATGTTATCCATCGCCTCAATCAGCATCAACTCCAGGAAAAGCTGAAAGCAGGCAAGGTATTGGTAATGTTCGATGGGTTAGATGAAGTATTCGATCCCACCCAACGGGATGAAGTAATTACTGATATCCATCGCTTTACTAATGAATATCCCCAGGTGCGGGTAATCGTCACTTCCCGCATTATTGGCTACAAACCCCAACGGCTGAGAGATGCGGAGTTTCGTCACTTCTTGCTCCAGGATTTAGACTCAGAGCAAATTAAAAATTTTATTTACCGCTGGCATGAGTTAACTTTTATCGATGAAACCGATAAACTGAGAAAACGATCGCGCTTGCAACAGTCCATCGATAACTCGAAAGCGATCGCGGAATTAGCAGGCAATCCTCTACTGCTGACAATGATGGCGATACTTAATCGTAATCAAGAATTACCCAGAGACCGACCAGAACTTTATAACCAAGCTTCGCGATTGTTGCTGCATCAGTGGGATGGGTCACGGAATTTGTTAGCAGACCCCAGAATCAATCCGGTAACTATCGATTATAAGGATAAGCAGGCGATGCTGCGTCAGATTGCCCACTTTATGCAAGCCGCCGATAAGGGTTTGGCGGGTAATCTGATTCGGGGGGATGATTTAGAAAGAATTCTTATCGACTATTTAGACAGTATCAAAGTAGGTGATGCCAGAACCGTTGCTCGATTGCTGATTGAACAACTGCGGAGTCGCAACTTTATTTTGTGTTTCCTGGGAGGCGATTCCTATGGCTTTGTCCATCGGACATTTTTAGAATACTTCTGTGCTTGGGAACATGTCTGGCAGTTTCAACAGACGCAAAGACTGTCAATTGAGGAACTGAAAACGGAAGTATTCGGCAACCATTGGCAGGATGAGTCTTGGCATGAGGTGCTACGGCTGATAGCAGGGATGATTGATGCTAGGTTTACGGGTGAAATTATCGAATATCTAATTAGTCAAGATGGTGAAGGGGAAAAGTTTAGTAATCTGTTTCTGGCGGCTGAGTGTCTTGCGGAAGTGAGAAATTTATCGGGAATTGCGACAACAGCAGATAAACTGCTTGAGTTGATCAAGGGTTTAACTAAGTATGACTTCAATTATGATTACGAATCATCAGGAGAGGAAGCTAAGTTACGTGATATTCGTACCAAAGCAGTTGCAGCAGTGGCAATGACTTGGCAAGAGCACCCAGAAACTTTAGCCCTACTCAAAAAATGGGCACAATCTGATAGACATGGGTATGTGCGAAGTGCAGCAGTAGAAAAAATCGCCCGTGGCTGGAAGGATGACCCCGATACTTTAACCCTACTCAAACACTTGGCTCAATCTGATGAGGATGGGAATGTAAGAAGTGCAGTAGTAATAGAAATTGCCCGTGGCTGGAAGGATGACCCCGATACTTTACCCCTGCTCCAAAAATGGGCACAATCTGATAAAAACTGGCTTATAGGAGATGCAGTAGTAGGAGAAATCGCTCGTGGCTGGAAAGATAAACCCGATACTTTACCCCTGCTCCAGCAATGGGCACAATTTAGTAAGAATTGGCTTGTAGGAATTGCAGCAGTAGGAGAAATTGCTCGTGGCTGGAAAGATAAACCCGAAATCTTACCCCTACTCAAAAAATGGGCACAATCTGATAGACATGGGTATGTGCGAAGTGCAGCAGTAGAAAAAATCGCTCGTGGTTGGAAGAATGAGCCTGATACTTTACCTTTGCTCCAAAAACTGGCGCAATTTGATGATGATAAGGATGTACGAAGTACAGCAGTAGAAGAAATTTCTCGTGGCTCGAAGGATGAGCCTGATACTTTACCTTTGCTCCAAAAACTGGCGCAATTTGATGATGATGGGAATGTGCGACGTGCAGCAGTAGAAGCAATTGCCCACTATGGCTGGAAGGATGAGCCTGATACTTTACCCTTGCTCCAAAAATTGGCTCAATCTGATAAAAATTGGTTGGTGCGACGTGCAGCAGTAGAAGTAATTGCCCGTGTCTGGAAGGATAACCCTGATACTTTACCCTTGCTCCAACAATCGGCTCAATCTGATAAAAATGAGTATGTGCGACATGCAGCAGTAGAAGTAATTGCCCGTGACTGGAAAGATAACCCTGATACTTTGCCCCTACTCCAACAATGGGCACAATTTGATAAAGATGGGAACGTGCGAAGTATAGCAGTAGAAGCAATTGCCCGTTATTGGAAGGATGAGTCTGATACCTTACCTCTGCTCCAACAACTGACACAATCTAATGAAGATGGGAATATACCAAGTGTAGCAGTACGAGAAATTGCTCGTGGCTGGAAAGATGACCCCAATACCTTACCCCTACTCCAAGAACTAGCACAATCTGATCAAGATGGGAATGTGCGAAGTGCAGCAGTACGAGAAATTGCTCGTGGCTGGAAAAATGACCCCAATACCTTACCCCTACTCCAAGAACTAGCACAATCTGATCAAGATGGGAATGTGCGAAGTGCAGCAGTACGAGGAATTGCTCGTGGCTGGAAAGATGACCCCAATACCTTACCCCTGCTCCAAAAATCAGCTCAATCTGATAAAGATGGGAATGTGCGACATGCAACAGTACGAGAAATCGTCCGTGGCTGGGAGGATAACTCTGAGACTTTACCACTGCTCCAAAAATCAGCTCAATCTGATGAATATTGGGATTTGCGATATACAGCAGTAGAAGAAATAGCTCGTGGCTGGAAAGATGAACCTTGGATGTTAGGATTTTTATGCGATCGCGTCCTCAATGACCCCTTTGAGCGTCAGGAAGACTGGGAAGACAATCCTCGACAATTAGCACTTAGGATTATCATTGAAAAATATCCCAACAATCCCCAGATTCTACCCCTCTTAAGGGACAAAGCCGAAAATGACTCAGATGAACAACTTCGGGAATTTGCTAGTCAGAAATTGGCAGAATTCATGTAGGGGCGGGTTTAGGGATAATCTGGGAAGTTGCAAAATAATCTTGGTACAAAACCCGCCCTGATGTCACCTCCTGAGTTCTGATGCTTCACCCACCCTGATGTTAACCGGTAGACAAAGACAGGCAGGATGCCTGTTCCACGGGAATGTTATTGTTGGGTAAAGCTGCGATGAATACCAGCGACTCAACCCAACCTACGGGGCAAGCGATGGCACTATGTCAAACAAGACATTCGACCTTAAACAATTACCATCCAGTGTTACCGAATTACTTTCTTTGATGCAAGATGACCAAGAAATAATCATTACTAATGATAATATCCCGGTTGCTAGATTAACTAGACTTAATCCTGTTGTTCAAACTAAATTGAAATTAGAAGAAACGCCTAAACCTGGATTAAATTTGGGTGCTATGGTGATGAGTGATGATTTTGATCAACCTTTGCCAGATGAGTTCTGGTTGCAAAATCCATGAAATGATTCTGAGATACACATACATTACCTATGAGCGTTAGATAAAAACAGGCAAGATGCCTGTTCCACAAGATTATTACTTATTCTCAATTCTCTCCAACCAACTCAACACATCGGACAAACCTGTAAAATCTAGAATCTCGTCTGTTAGACTTTCTAACTCTGCCAAAGACAAGCTTTCCACTTGGCTAACCATTGCTGCTGGAATTTCTCCAAAACGCTTTTGCAGTAAGCGCTTCACTAGAGAGATCGCTTGGATAATTTGTCCTTCTTCTTTACCCTCCTTTCTTCCTGCTTCCTTGGCTTTTTCTCTGGCATAGGCTATACGCCCTTTCTCCTCTTGTAACATCATCCCTCGCTGATCTAATGTTTCCCACTCTTCTACTGTCATTTTCGCTTGATTGGCAATATTTAAAGCCAGTTCTATCTCGCTTACTTCTCCTAAACTCTCTGGTATGGCATCCAAGGTAGCTGCTTCTTTAATAAAATAAATCCACTTATCACTTAAACTCGTTAATTCTGACAGAGTTTTCTTGAATTTCGGCAATTCTATAAAGATTAATTGTAATTCTGCATCGGGATATTCAAACCTACCAGTCTCTTCTTTAAACACAAAGTGATTGATAACATTAGTAGTCTCGTTAAACATAATACAGTCGGTGACAGTTAACGTAATGACTGGGGTGAGGCTAAGATATAGAGCATCAGTAGGAAAATCTGGTCTCTTGGTGAAACATGCTGATTTTTCGTCGCTTCTTTCATAAGAAACCCGGTTTTTGCTCAGATGGTTTTCGTCAATGCTTAGTTGATTATTATAAGCTTTAGTCAGGTTATAAAACACCTGTTTACTAAAAGCACTGACCCCGGCAATTTGAATTTTAATCACTACAATAGAACCGTCAAATAAAACTGCTTTAATATCTAGATAACTATCTTTTAAAGTCATTATTTGACCGGGGTTATAGGGATTAACTATAGTTAGAGATTTGATGGTTGGCTCCCCTTTATAGATAATCGCATTGAGAAAGCTGATTAAGACTTGTTGGCTTTGTTCGGAACCGAAAATTTTCTTGAAGGCATAATCGACCTTGGGACTAATAAATTTCATCTATATCTCCCTTGTTAATCTTATAAATCAGTAAATGTAGGTTAATTTATTATAACAAAAAGCAAACAGTATGATTGTTTTGAAAGACTATTAAGTATTCTCCATACTATTCAAAAAACTGGACAAGTTAGACAAAACTGTAAAATTAAAAATATTGTCTATTAAACCTTATAACTGGAGTTTAGAATATGACAAAATAACCTAGTGCTACAGCATTTCTCAATAAGAGTGAGGTACATTCCCCATTCCCTATTCCCCATTCCCCATTCCCAAAAACCAGGATCTTTGTACCTCATCAGCGTGGGAAACGCTATATGTTGATTGCGAGTCTATAAACAGCTATGATAGAGTGGTACATTTTTACTGGTGCCACCTGCGAGTGGGCTAGGAAAAATACTAATTATTAGTGGCTTATGTCCATCACGTCGCGGAGTATACAAAAGCTACTTCGGGAGAATATATCGGGGGGTGAGCCCCTCCAAGTTTCCCCTGAGCAAGCCCAAGAACTGGCGGAGGACTTGGTGACAAGGGTTGAATCTCTGGCGGGCGTCAAGCGCAATGATCACTGCCACCATTACCATCGTTACCAAGGGGGGTCAGGCACATCCAACCAGCCAACCGACTCCCTCTGCTGTTGTATTTTGTTAGAGGAATCGCTTGAACGCTGGTATCGCAATCACACCCATTTACATTTGCGAAGAAGTCCTGAGGAACAACTCTGGGTAGAGTTGGATGAGGAGCGATCGCCTGTTCCCATTTCTGATATTAACGAGGTGGTTGCCCTAATCCAAGCATTTCGGCAGCGGGTTAACCAGCAACAAGCTCAGGCGGCCAAGCGCCAGAAACAGAAAGACCTCAAAGTTCAAGCCATCATAGCTCAGGTGCGCAAAATTGCTAAGGAAGATCAATTTGACTTTGCCACTGAGGTGGATAGCGTTAAACTTAAGCTGATTATTCGCCTATCTGACAACGACTACTTTGCTATTTTGGTTCCCTTTAACCAGTTCAAAACGGTGTTACCCAAACTGCGCACTGCAATTCGAGCTCTCCGCGAGACCTACAACAGCGGCGTTCGCTTTAAAACCCATATCAAACGAGGCTATCGTCGTTCTGACTGGATTCGTCATCAGGACTTGTAGAAAAAGGCAGTCATATCATGTCCGGTTGAATACTTACACTTTGGTTGCAATAAGGCATCAACCCACCCCTAACCCCTCCAAGGAGGGGAACCGGAGGCAGAAGGCAGAAGGGAAGAAAGAAAGTTGCAAGATAGGAGGGAACTATAACTGTTTACCCGAACTTGATATCACGATGAAAAAATTTTTTCACCATCATGCATGAAAATCCATCTCGACCCGTCTCCATGTCTCCGCGTCTGTAGCGTCTATTTTCAAGGCAGACTTCCATTAACTTTTACCTCACAACGTAGGATGAAAATCCCTCTCTCCGCGTCTCCGTGTCCCCGCGTCCCCGCGTCTATTTTCAGATTAGAAGAACATGATCCGTATTGATGCTCACGAACTCTATCAAGTCCTGGAACTAACCCCACCGGAGCAAAATATTCTCCTGGTGGGGAAGCATGGTATTGGTAAGTCGGAAATTATTAGCCATTTCTACCGCCAGCGCCAGAACCTGCCCGTTATCCCCTTCTTTTTGGGACAGATGAGTGATCCGGGGGATTTGATTGGCTTGTTGCATAAAGATCCAGAAACAGGTCGTTCTGTTTTTTTGCCTCCCTACTGGTGGCCTGCCCCAGATCAGGCGGTGGTGCTCTTTTTAGATGAGCTTAACCGTGCCCGTCCCGAAATTTTGCAGGCAGTTCAAGACCTGACCCTCAACAAAACCTTGGCAGGTAAAGCCTTACCCCCCGGTAGTATTGTTATTGCTGCCGTTAATGCAGGTGAAGAATATCAACTAACGGAACTTGATCCAGCCCTAGTATCGCGGTTTAATCTCTACGAATTTGCACCGACTGTGGAAGATTGGTTGCTCTGGGCAGCTGAGCAAGATGTGGATTCACGGGTACTTACGTTTATCCAACAGCATCCGGAGCATCTTGATGGGGACAATCTTGACGCGGATACAGCGATCACTATGGCAGGCTTAGTCAAAACCCCGGATCGCCGTGCCTGGGCAAAAGTCTCGGATTTTGTACGCAACCACAAAGAACTAGAAGATATTCACTTTAAACTGATCGCAGGTATGGTGGGCAGTCGAGTTTGTCTAGCTTTCCGCCAAAGCCTTGCCAGTCAACGGGGTCTGAGTCCTGAGCAACTCCTTTTACAATTTGCCAAACATCGCAGCAAGCTCAAAAAACTGGAAATGCAAGACTTTGCCAGCTTAAATGAACAGGTCTTACTCTGGCTCAATGTAGGCCACTGTCCCGAAAAGCGTGCCGATAGTGCCCGGAAGAATCTGTTGAACTATCTCCAGTATCTCCGTAAGGCCAAACAACAAGAAGCGATCGCTCATTTTTCTTCCCTAGTTCAGAGTCCCAAATTTAGCGATGCTATGGGGTTTGTCGCTGAATCTATGGATCTGATTGATTTTTTGTCTGAATATTTGGAAGCGATTAAGGTATAGCAGTTGTTAAAACAATTCAAAATTCAAAATTCAAAATTCAAAATTCAAGACAATTAGTGGGGCAATACTGCTCGGTTAAGCCCCAAATTTTCTCCCTCAGCTCCCTCAGCTCCCTCAGCTCCCTCAGCTCCCTCAGCTCCCTCAGCTCCCCCAGCTCCCTCAGCTTCCTCAGCTCCCTCAGCTTCCTCAGCTTCCTCAGCTCCCTCAGCTCCTCTGCCTTTTGCTATATGAAGACTTTCGCTCGTCACCGCATTGCTAGTATTGTGGAAAAGTGGCTGCTCGTTGAGCCCCTGTTGCTCGCGACCTGGACGAGTCATACCTTAGTATCTGAGCCCCGTATTAAAACTATTCGTGTTCAAAGGGGTAGAATCGAGTACAATCCGGGTTTTATTGAGCAGTTAAACGATCGCCTCCTTGAAGCTACTTTACGCTTTGAAGCACTACGCATTCTCCTCAAACACCCCTACAGTCGCCGTCAAGCTCACTCGGCAACTAGCTATGCTGCCAGTAATTTAACCCTCCAGGAATATTTGCAAACCGAACTGCCCTTTCCTCGAGCACGGCATGTGTTTGGCGATCGCAGCTACGATAAACAATTCTTTGAGTTTTACTACCATAAACTGCTAGACCAAGAGCCCTCCTCAGCACCAACCTCCAGTTCCGAGGGGACGGCATCCGGAGCACTGAAAGCAGGGGGTACGGGAACAGGGGAAGCTGCACTTGAGTCTGTGTCTATTAAATCTGAATCCTCTGAAGCTGCATCGACTTCAACTCCCAGCGATCCCCCAACAGATCTACTATCAGTCTATACCGACCCAACTCTTAGCGGCATCGAAAATACCGACCAGTGGGATCAAGACGAATTGTTAAGCGATCGCCTTGATGAGCTGGTGAGAACCGCCCAAGCTAATAACAGTTGGGGCAGCATTGGGGGCAAGTTGCGGGAACAGATCTTGGCAAACCTGCACCCCAAGCTGGACTATCGGGCAGTCTTGCGCAAGTTTCGCACCTCTATCCTTAGCCAACAGCGACGGCTAACCCGTATGAAACCAAATCGCCGTTATGGGTTCGCCTATATGGGCAGCCGTCGTGACTTTACAACCCGACTGCTGTTTGCCATTGATGTTAGCGGTTCGATGGGCACAGAAGAGCTTCGGCAAGGGTTTTCAGTGGTTAACCGCTTTTTTAACTACGGTGTGCCCACGATCGATGTAATTCAATTTGATGCGAAGATCACCACTGACATCATGACCTTCCGTCGCGCCCAGCAGAAGGTTCAATTAACAGGAAGAGGCGGGACAAATTTTGCCCCCGTCCTGGCTTATCTTAATGAGCACCGGGATTACGATGGCTTGATTATCTATACCGATGGCTATGCCCCTTGCCCCGAACCACCGCAGAATCGTCGCACTCGTATCTTGTGGTTGTTTGTTAGCGAGGAACATTACCGGAGTTGTTATCCCAATCTACAACACCTAGGGCAAGGAGCTTATCTCAAAGCAAATGCCCCGATCTCGGCGTCAGCATAAGGGATTTCCAAGTAAAAAACATTCCATCGCTAGGGGATCTAAAAGTAATGAAATTGTAGGGGCGAAGCATTTGGGGGATAATTTAACAGAAAATATTAGATGTGTTCTATCCAAATGCTTCGCCCTGATGTTAGCCCTTAATTTCGATGCTTCACCCCTACAGCGTTATTGATTTATCTAATTCGGATGTTAGATTTCGCCGATATTATTGTTTGGGTAAAACTGCGATGAATTCCTACGTATCAACCCAATCTACGAGGCAATTTTAAAAACTTACTGTACCCATAAAGTGGTGCGTTACGCTACGCTAACACACCCTACGATAGGTAATAAATTCTAAATTATTAACCTAAAATCAAGGCTCACCGACAAGAGTAAAAGCAGCCCAATCCAAAGGACGAGGATGTTTTTCTTTGGTGAGTAACATAGCATTGCGTAAAGCTTGTGCCTTATTCTGGTTTTGTTGCAACTGGCGATAAAATTCCGTCATTAATTCAGCGGTAGGGGCATCGGGCACAGCCCACAGGGATACGATTACACTGGGTACACCGGCAATAATAAAGGATCTTGACAAGCCAACTACCCCATCACCAACAATATCTCCCCCACCTGTATTACAAGCACTCAAAACTACTAATTCACTATTGAGTTTAAGTTGTTGGATTTCTAAGGAAGTGAGCAATCCATCCGCTTCTCCTTGAGGATATTGAACAGCAATTATCTCCGAATTAACTGGTGCTAGGGCAATGCCACCGGGTTCTTGGATACGAGTAGTATCCTCTGAATCTAAATCGGTAATCTGCTCTACACCATCATCCGTAACTACTCCAGTAATGTTACGGACAAATTCATCCAGTAATCCGTGGGTGGCAAAATGAATAATTTTGGCTCTAGGCATCCTTTCCACTACTGTTGTTTCCTTGGCTTGACTGCCGATTAATGGTTGAGTACCTAACAACTGAGCGATGATTTGAGCCTCCAATTCGGCTCCCGGCAAAGGAGCTAAACGAATCCCTTGGGGGTTACTTGCCTGCTGCTCCTGGGTGGCATTTTCTAAAACAGGGGTAGCTTCGGATACTCCTCTAATCTTCACCAAAGGCATAGTTGGGTTACCGATTATTAACGCATCTCCAGATAATCCTTCAACTCGTTCCTGTTGCTGACGGGTGAGGTCTAGGATATTAATAGAGGGAGCAGTGGTAAGAGTATGGCTCTCAATCAGGTACTTACCAGAAACATCTTGCAGAGCAGGAAAAGGCACTAAAAATAGGGAGTCATCGGGAATAAAAATTATCTGCTGGTTGGGGTCTTGTGGTAGGAGATCAGCAATGGGTTGAATTAGGAGTTGGTGCAGTTGCTGTAATTTGAGATTAGCTGCCGCCGCCTCTTGTTGTTCGCTATTCTCACTGGCAGCTACACTAATAACAGCACGACCCCTAACCCCAAGGGTTTCACGACTCAGAGCGACAAGGTTTTCCAGAGAGTCAATTTGTTGCTGCTCAAAAGGTTGAAAATCCACTCGACGCACTGTTACTTCCCCATTGGGTGGGATAACCCAAATTAAAATAGCAGCGGTTGGCAGCAGGGAGCTTGTTTCCTCAATCCCAGATTCTGCCCCAAGCAACCAATATTTACCCAGAGTGGCAGCGGGTTTGTGGAGAATCGAATATTCGACAATGGTTGCCTGACGCTCTTGGGCAATCTGTTGAAATTGCTGGATAGAGGGAGCATCAATCTTCTGGTTCGATAACTGATCTGCCAATAATTCCCCTAGTAAACCCTGACGAGACTGCTCTGCTACTTCTAGGGCTGCACCCACCTGTTTTTGGGCAATAAGTGCTGTTTGCAGCCATTCGTAGGCATATTTTTGGCTAAATCCGTAGGTTTTTATGGTATAATCACCCCCAGCCCGGGCAGATTCCCTCAGAGCAATACCTTCCCGTAACAGTTCGATCGCTTCTGGATATTGGTCTACTTGCAATAAGGCATACCCCAGATGAGTTAAAATCTCTGCTTCCCCTTCGCGATCGCTTAAGGTTTTGGCTAGTGTTAAACTCTGTTGATAGGACTCGATTGCTTGGGGATAGCTAGCTAGGGCAGTATAAATATCTCCCAAAATTGCCAGGGTTGCTTTTTCTCCTTGGGGTTCTTGCAATTGACGATATTGGTTGAGAGCATTTTCCATCGATTCTAATGCTCCTTGGTACTCCCCTTGGCTAAATTGCTTCATGCCTTGGAGGGAGAGTTGATTGGCTTCGACTAAACTCAGGGCATGTTGAGTGATAGTTAATGCTTGCTCATATTGTTGAGCCCTAACCGCAGCTACAGCAATTTGATCCCATAGTCCTTTTTTCTGATATTGCTCAATTTCGATAGTTCTAGCAACCTCCACCCCTCGCTCAATCTGTCCCGCGATCGCATATTGAACTGCTATATTCGATCTAGCTAGGGACTGAGCTTGGCGAATTTGGATAGTTTGAGTGGTAGTGACTGCCTCAGAAAATACCGATAAAGCCTTCTTCTCTTCTCCTCCCTTGGCATACTCGGTAGCAATAGCTGCCAAAGCTTGGACTTTCCACAAGATATCGAAATCAGAATCCGTCTTGAGGGATTGCAGAAGCGCCAATCCCTCTTCTGCCTCTCCAGCATTAGCATAGGCAACCGCAATATGGGCAATTGTTTGGACTTTGAGAGCCGGTTTCGAGATACTGTTGGCTACTTGCACCCCTTGAGCGAGAATATCTGTAGTTAGTAAAGTAGGTTGAAACCTATCGGTTAATTGTCCTGATCTAAACTGCCTAACTGCAATTAAGGCTAACACCCTACCTTTAGCAGGGCCATCGATCATAGTTTGAGCAGTTTGGAAAGCTTGGGAAAAGACATCTACCGCTGCTTCCAGTTGTCCTGCTTGAGCATGGCGTTGGGCAATTTCCACCAAAGTTGCTGCTTTGGAGTTGGCATTTTTCTCCGGTTGAATAGTTTTTAGAGCTAAGGAAAAGACTTCTTCACTCTTAGCTAACTGCTGAACTTCGGCATACCGTTGAGCAATCTCTGCTAAAACCGTAGCTCGATTTTGAATATTGCCAGTTAGGATAGATATACTATAAGTGTTCTCACTATAAGGGATAGATTTACCTAGCTCCAAAGCTTGGGCTAATAGATTAGTTGCCTGCTCCTGTTTTCCTGCTTCACTGTAGTGCAGAGCAATTTCCGCCAAGAGCAATGCTTGATCTGGTTTAAAGAATTCGTTACTTAAAAAGTCCCGTGTAATCTCAACAGCTTGAGCAAATAATTTCTCACTTTGCTCTTTTTGCCCTAATTTGGCATAATTTGCCGCCAATGTGGCATAGATAGAGGGACGGATAGCTGGATAAAGAATGGTATCAGCTATTTTTAGAGCTTGCTCATTTCGTCCTGCTTTAGCATGTTTCAGAGCTAAGGCTTTGAGCTCAAGGTCTAATTCTAGAGTAGCAGGGGAAGTTTGAAAGAGCGATCGCATCTTTTGTAAGATTTGTTCATTCTCTTGAAAGTAGGCAACAGGCAACAGGCAACAGGCAACAGGGAAGAACTTACTTTCATCAGCTAGTGGTAAAATATTTTCATCGAGACTACCTCCTGTTCCCCTCCTTGGAGGGGTTAGGGGTGGGTTCTGCCTCCTGCTTTCTTGTACTAGAGCAGAAGCTGGCAAAAAAGGAGCAATAGGCACATAGAAACCAAAAACTGAAATCAGAGCAGTAAGGCTAATTCGTTTAATTTTCATAAAAATCTTTGTCTAACTATAGTGCTATAGCAAAAGGCAGAGGGCAGAGGGCAGAAGGCAGAAGGGAAGAGGTTGACAGGTAAAGGTTTCAGCATTTGGTCTTGTCCTAACCGCCTTGGCGATTGCTATATCAGTTTAAATGAGGACATTCCTAACTCCTGAAGAGCTCTTCGCACCCCAAATTGAATGGGAGAAACACTATTTCTTACCTCCTCCTTCTCTCTCTTGCCTCCTGCCTCCTGCCTCCTGCCTTCTGCCTTCTGCTATATCATCCCTTCTATGAAAAGTTAAAATCTGATCAATCAAATGCTTCATATTTTGAGCAGCTTCTTCAATTTGATCGAGTTTTTTGAGCTTTTTCTCCTTGGACCATTGTTCATAAAAAGTTTCCAATGATTGAACTGTAAGTAAAATTACGCTGAGGGGAGTACGCAATTCATGGGAAGCCATAGTAAAGAAGTCGGTTCGGAGTTGATTGAGCTCTTGCTCTCTTGCTAAAGCCTGACGAGCCTCTTCTGCTTGTTGGCGATCGCTAAGATCAATGCCACAGCCGATAATATATAAGGAAGAAACCGGTGAGTTGGCTACCACTTCCCGGTCAATATTGGAGAGAATGGTATTAGACCAATGAATGAGACGGCGACTCCCATCCCGCGCCACCCAATAATTTTCGTGTTCGTTGCTAGATAAACCTGCTTGCAGTTCATGGAGAACAGCTTTGACTGATTCTACCTCTTCCGGAATCAGAAACAAGTCCCAGAAATGCCTACCTCGGACTTCTTCAAAGGAGTAACCAGTCATTTGTTCACAAGCTCGATTGAAGCGAACAATTCTCCCTTGGGTATCGAGAACCACAATTAAAGCAGTAGCTGTATCTAGGATAGCAGAGATAAAGTTGCGCTCTTGGGTTAAAGCTCGCTCTGCTTGTTTGCGCTTGGTAATATCCCTAGCCACACCCAAGACAAATTCTACCGAACCATCTTGGGCATATTCAGGAACTAAATGAGACTGGTAACTTTTCACTCCTGTAGGAGTGGGGAAGTCAAATTCAATTAATTCTCCAGAAACTGTCTCAAAAACTTTTTGAGTTGCTTGCTTCCAGTAAGATACTAATTCTGCTGGTCTGCCTAACTCTTGATTAGTTTTCCCAATAAAAGCCGAAGCTGGCATCCCAGTTGAATCTTCAATGGCTGGGTTCACATAAATATGCCGTAATTGTCGGTCAAACCGAGCAATTAAATCTGGAGAGTTTTCTGCTAGGGTTCGGAATGCCTCTTCCCGTTGATGTAGCTCTTCCTTCGCCAACTTTGCTTGAGTAATATCAATAGCTGTACCTAGAATTTGTTCCGGTTGACCATCACTAGTTCTAGTAAAGACAATCTCCCAAACGTGAAGCCAACGCCACTCACCTTGGGCATTTTTCATGCGATATTCCCTTTCAATGACCTCACCATCTCTAGCTACTTTCAATGCTTCCTTCAATTCCTGTAGCTGTTGCCAATCTCCGGGGTGCACAAATTCCCCAGCCAATCGCGAACCCATGGCTTGCATTTGCGTTTGCGTGCAGCCACAAAACTTTTCACTCCGGGAATTTGCCCAGATGTTACAATCTCGTTTTAAGTCATAGATATAGAGCAAAGTCGGACTAGTGTTGGCAATTTGCTCTATAAACCGTTGACTATTTTGCCATGCCTTCTCTGCTTGTTTACGTTCAGTGATATCCCGTAAGATTGACAGATTTTGCCCCGGCAAAAAATTGGCTTTGGCTGCATATTCAACCTCTCGCACCGTACCATCTGCACGTATAATAGATAACTCTCCCGTCGCTTGTCCAAGTTCCAGAAAATTACCCCAAGCCAAGGTAAAATCGAAGCCCGGAACCATAAAGTCTGTAATCTGCTTACCAAGCAATTCTGAGCGCGGTAAACCAAACAGCTGACAGGCAGATGGATTTGCCTCTACATAAGTGCCTTCCTGGTTGGCAATAAAGATGGCATCAAGTGCCCCCTCAAAGACTGCTTCCAGCTGTTCCCTAAGGTGAAGGTGAGTAATGTCATGTTCGCTTAAATAGTTATCATTTTTTTCTACCTTGCAACCTTCTGCCTTCTGCCTAGCCTGCGGCAACGGCTTTGCCGAACTGCCTTCTGCCTTCTCTTGTTGCAACTGAGTTTGAAGCTGAACAATTTCTGTAGCTTGCTCCTCCACTCGTCGTTCCAACTCATTGGCACGCAAACCAAGATTTGCCCAAGCAAGAAATAACCTGCCTAATAAGTTATCATTCATCGATTTAACTTATCTTTATATGCTTCTAGTCGATTGGTTTCTACTTTCTCTAAGTCTCAGGTATACCGTCCTAAAGTTAAAATAGGAGCTATGCTCATTAATGGTCTTAGTGTTCAGCAATCTTACCCTGTGGGCATCAAAAGCTGATTGAAGGTTAAAAATCTTATTATGCCATTAATATCTGGAAAGGTCGAATTATTAAATAAAAAATTGTTAAATTGCCAATTGTCAGTTAACCATGTTAAGACTTAACAACAAGATTAATTGATAGATGTTCACGGCTAACTGGAGGTGCAATATGCCATGAGGATTCTCCTGGTTGAAGATAATACACCTCTAGCAGAAGGTTTGGCTGATGCGCTCACAGCCCAACTTTATATTGTTGATATTGTTGGAGATGGAGAAGCAGCTTGGGAGCAAATCCAGACTGTTGAATATGACTTAATTTTGCTAGATTTGATGCTTCCTAAGCTGGATGGTATTAGCTTATGTAAGCGGCTGCGCTCCCACGGTATTGAGACACCTGTCCTTATGTTAACTGCCCGCGACACCAGTATGGATAAAGTTACAGGGTTAGATGTCGGTGCTGATGACTATATGGTTAAACCCTTTGATTTACCAGAGTTATTAGCACGAATTCGCGCCCTACTGCGTCGGGGTAATTTTGCTTCATCGCCAATTTTAGTATGGGGAAGCTTGCGTCTTGACCCTAGTACCTATCAAGTTTCTTTCCAGGAACATCTGCTGCATTTGACTCCTAAAGAATATTCTATCCTTGAGCTTCTCATGCGCAACGGCCAGCGAGTGTTAAGTCGCAATTTAATTATTGAACATATTTGGTCTGTTGATAACGCTCCTGTAGAGTCTACAGTCAAGGTTCATATCAAAAGCCTACGCCATAAACTCAAGGCGGCAGGAGCACCTAATGATTTGATTCAGACCGTTCATGGTATAGGTTATCGTCTCAAACAGACCTAAAGCAAAGAGGATGTTCTGAGGGCAAACTGATGTTTCTACCCTTTTTCTACCCCTTTTCTACCCTTTTTTTTGCTAGATTTTTCATTTGTCAGTGTTAATCGGGTAAACAAATTAAAAATTGTAAGTTTAATGATTAACAATTTGTAACCATTAATTGCCCGCTAGTGTTTACAAAAATCACTGTCTTTAGCTCGTAGAGCAAGCTGTATCTAGCTTACCATAGATATTGTTTTTAATGAATTTACAGTTTAGTAAGCATAAGTTAATACTTGACAAAAATAATTAATCGTTTATCATTAAAAGTAGCTAAGATTTTCATAATTCAAAACTAAGCTCAAAAAAAACTCAAAATTTAAATCAATTTAAAAAAGGTAATACCCATGAGAAGCGTGAATCTGTCAGGCTCATCTTGTCATCATTGTCGCCATTGTCGTGATTATCAAATGAGCGGTAGGCGAGACGGTAACTGCCAACAGCTCAGTGTAACGGTTAAAGGTAACTGGAAAGCTTGTCCTTTGTTTGTCTCAACGTTTACTCCTGATTGGGAAGCTCCGGTAGAGAGCAATATGCAAACTGTTTTGATTTAAAAAAGAAAATCTCTCAAGATTCCTTTCTGATAACAAATCCGGCATCAATAACCCCATATGCCCCATATTGTAGAGACGTTGCATGCAACGTCTCTACAGGTTTTTTGTACTATAAGGAAGGCAAAAGGCAACAGTAATAAGATTTGACTGTAAGGGAAAAGATTGACAGGTCAAGGTTTGCTGCATTTGGTGTTGTCCTAAGCACCTTGGCAGTTGCTATATGTATTTGCCCTAAAACCTAAAACCAAATCTGGTTCTCCTATCAGGGTAAAAATAATTCTAGGGGACAAATAAATATCTTGCGTCTTAACCGGATTTGGTATAAAACCTACCACCTACCACCTAACCTTCACACTTTAAAAAACCAACTTTTGCGGTACATGCCGTAGAGAATTAACCACCACAACAAAACAGTGGTAATTGCAAAAAATAGGGAGCCGTTGAGGGCACCAGCCCAAGATTGGAAGATATTCTGGTAAATCCAGGCGTAGGTACTAGGAGCATCATCACCAGTCCCGATGTGGGTTTTGTGCATAATACGAGCAACTATACCGGAGCCCACAAACAGGAAAATTGCATTTAATCCCATTACTTCAAAAGGCAATCCCCACTGACGCCAATTCCGAACTTCAATTGTTTCATAACAAGCAGCCAACAACAACAAATCCCAACCGGCACTGTAAACTACATAGGAACTAGTCCACAGTGCTTTGTTAATGGGGAACAAGAAACCCCACAAGTATCCAATCACTAAGCAGCTGAGTCCCGCTAGAACCAGTTGAATGCTAGTATTACTTTTCACTGGCTGACTACGTAACCATTGTCCAGCAAAGTACCCCAATAAAACAGTTACAACTGCGGGGATTGTACTAAACAGTCCTTCAGGATCAAAAGGACCACCTTTATACAAATGTTGAGATCCTAAGATTAGGCTGTCTATATAGCCTCCCAAATTACCTTCAGGAGAAAAGTCACCAGCACCGAAACCAGGTACTGGTATAAGTGCCATCGCTCCCCAGTATCCTAGTAACACTGCTCCTGCTAGAATCCATTGTTTTACTTGAGGATTCCCTGTTGTCTTGTTGGCATCCTTTAGGGCAAGGATTTCTTCTTCTCCGTTTCCTGTTACCTGTTGTCTGTTGCCTTGTTTCCTGGAAGAGAAATTGAGAACTATCAACGTTGCCAACAGGTATGCTATGCCGATACGCTGCAATACCCCCATGATCCGAAAAGTACTCCAATCTATCGATTTACCATTCAGCAACAAATCGAGAATTAAGGTTGAAGCATTCAGAAATATTCCTAAAGCGAACAGAATAGCGCTCCGTCGTGCAATGCGCCAGTAAACTGCTGCTGTTGGTTGATTGTCTTTGGTGTACTTAGCTAAAGAAAAAGCCATTGCCACACCGATGATAAACAGGAAACTAGGGAATACTAAGTCTGTTGGTGTGAAGCCGTGCCATTTCGCATGTAGCAGGGGTGGATAGACATGGGACCAACTACCAGGGTTGTTGACTAGGATCATACTCGCGATCGCAATTCCCCGAAATACGTCTAGGGAAACCAAGCGCTTGGGTTTGCTTATCACTGTTTTTGTAATCTCATTTTCTGCAATCTCATTGTCATACACTACTACAAAGCAATGGGACTCTACTAAATGGTACAATAGCGCGATTACGTAACTAAGAGAATGTAACTAAGCTCTGCAGTAAATATACTGAGAATGATAGCAGTACTCCGATCCGTGAGGTACAGCTAACTTTGACAAGTCTGTTCCTGATTGACAATGATTATGAACTCTATCAGTAGATTAGAAAATATATCAGTTAAAGGTTTTCGCCGCCTGCAACAGATAGATCTTGAGATGAGAAATCTCATTGTCATGATTGGTGCTAATGGTTCGGGAAAGACATCTTTTTTAGATATTCTTTCCATACTCGCTGCCTCAGGTAATGGTAAGTTATACTATACATTACAACTCAAAGGTGGTTTAAACGAAATTCTAACTAGAGGCAAAGCACAGGAGCTGGAAATTGCTGTTTCAATAAAAGTACCAGAGAGGCAGCCTTTAACATATAGTTTAAATTTATCCCCTAAAGGTTTATCTTATGAAATTAATCAAGAAACTTTAACCCAGCGGGGTGCTACTAGTACCTCTGAGCCATTTAAATATATTGAATCTTCTGGTTTGAATATAAAATATTTTAGCCAAGAAGACCGTAAACTTTTGAGACCAAATTGGTAACATAACCCTCTGGAAACATCATTGTCTCAAGTTCCTAAAATGTATCGTGAACCTGAGAATTTGAGAAAGAGTCTTGCTTCCTGTACCTATTATGGAGTACTCGATGTTTCAGAGAAAAGCCCAATTCGCCTACCGCAAGCCATTCGTCCTGCCAAGTTACCAGGGGCTAATGGTGAAAATTTAGTTTCCTGTCTCTATTACTTACGAGAAACGGATCAAGATAGTTTTGAACTGATTGAAGATATTATTTCGTCAGCATTTCCCGATTTTAAGCGGCTCAACTTTCCTCCTGTCGCCACAGGAACCCTTTCCATGACTTGGACAGATAGCAATTTTCCTCAACCAATATATCTACATGAGTTATCAGAAGGAACATTGCGATTTCTGTGGTTAATTACTCTGCTGCAAAGCCAAGGTTTAACCACAATTACCTTGATAGA
>JAAHFP010000190.1 GCA_010672925.1 Symploca sp. SIO1C2
AAAGGATCAAGGCTTTCTATCGACCTCGCATCCAGGATGAGACTCAACTAGACCAACATATCCACCAAATCCTCTATGACAGAGTAGGCTACGTGGGTGATGCTTACCAAGTCAATTCAGAAGGTGTCTTGGTGTTGAAAGAGTCCAAAAAGCTAGATAAATAGGTGGTAGGTGGTAGGTGGTAGGTGGTAGGTGGTAGGTGGTAGGTTTTAGGTTTTAGGTTTTAGGTTTTAGGTTTTAGGTGGTAGGTTTTATACCAAAAATTGTCCTGACATTCATACTTCTTCTCTTACCTCCTGCCTCCTGCCTTCTGCCTCCTGCCTCCTGCCTCCTGCCTCCTGCCTTCTGCCTTCTGCCTTCTGCCTCCTTTGCAAAGCATGGTGAGTTTCTACTTAATTGGTGCTTCAGGGAAAGAAGTATGACGATTAGCTAGCTTGATAACCACTCCTGAAGTATCTGTACGGTAAGTCCACTGGTTTTGAGTATTCGCAACAGTGACTTGCCAACCAGAGACTTGCATCCTAGTACACACCACTCCAGAATCCCTCAACTCTAAGCAATTATCTGACCAAGTTTGCTTTTGGACATTGACAATACGCAAAGTAGAGGCTGGTAACTTCAGCTCTTGTGAAGCCTGTTGCAAGATAGAATTAACTATAGGTGCGGATAAGGTCTTGCGAGCCTGAGAAGCAGGAAAAGTTTCTGGTGGTCGGTTTGATGGTGTCTGAATAACATTGAAGTACAAAATAGCTGTAAACGCTAGTGCCTGAATCATCAGAGGCAACTGGATTGCTTGTTTCTCATTCGTCCCGTTAACAGGACTCGTATTATTGATGTCTTCCATCACAAGTGGATGCTTAATTCTGAGGGCATACTAATTGAGCAATACAACACCCTAAATTCCATAACTCGGAAACGCCTATTTAGCAGATTCTAATTATAAGGGACTTCCTGGAAATAAAAAATACCCTAAAAAATAATGATAATCATTATTGCAGATCAAGAAGGGGCAGCTGATAGCCGCCCCTTCTTTTGTAGTTAATTTTAGAGTAAAGGTCTATATCTGCCCTTGGTCGTGATTGCGACACATGCTCAGAATACGGTGATCATTATCGCTAACTTCACTAATCTGTTGATATCCTTCAAGTCCGACTGCGTGAGGATAAGTAAGGGAGTCGTAGGCACTCTCCAAGTTTAGCTGACCACCAGCTACCGCAATGGGAGAAGGCTTGGCACGAGCAATTATATGAGAAATAGCTGTTTGATCATAAGGATTAACAACCTTTAAATTTAGGTGATTTGAGTCCCATGTGCCTTGAAAGCAGCTGAACTCGGAGCTAGGCATATATAAAGCACCAACTACCTCACCTTGATGGACTTCAAAAACTAGATACTCCTGACCAATCTGCTCCGGTTGTGAAGACTGACCATAGAGGTAAGTACCATTAGGAAGTGAGGGTTCCTGAAGTGAGGGTTCCTGAAGTGATGGCTCCTGAATTGCTGCTTGCTCAACCTCAGTATCTAGCTCCTGTATTGGGGAGTTGGGCTTTGCTTCTAACTCTTCTGTCGCAAACTCTGGCGTTGGCTCCTCGTGAACAACTGCTTCTTCCTGAGTCGGAACATCTATGGCTTCTAATTTAGTAGTGATAGCTGGGACTTCTTCCTGAGGAACCTGCTCTTCTGGAAATTCTGTTATTATAGCTGGCTCTGGGAAACTAGCTAACTCCTCAGAATAAACAAAATTTGGTGTGGGATTTTCATTCTCCCCGTCTTCGTCTAAGGTGTCTATCGCTTCTGCTGACTCGTTGACCAACTCCTGTTTTTCTTCACTTACCCCCTCACTCAAATTATCAGACCATGATGGTGCAAACCCAAACGGCATCACTATTCCCTTGGAATCACCCTTGGCCTCTAGTTGTTCAGAATCTGTCTTTTCTGAAGTTAATCCATTCGTTGCTAATCCTACAGTGAGGAGTAACCCCATCACACCAATTAATCTTTTCA
>JAAHFP010000191.1 GCA_010672925.1 Symploca sp. SIO1C2
GTAATAACAAAATCCGCATTTTTCATCTAGAAGGTGGACTCTATCGAGAAGTAGAGCCAACTCAAGGACGCTTGTATCTGCCAGAATTGGGCATAAGTTTGGGTTTGTGGCAGGGTTCATTTCGCTCCCTCAACCGATTGTGGTTGCGTTGGTTTACCCGCGACGGGGAGTTAATTCTTTCGGAGGAGGAAGAAGCACTTCAAGAAACTGCCGAAGCTAGACAAGAAGCTACTGAAGCTAAACAAGAAGCTGCCGAGGCTCAAAAAAGAGTGGAGCAATTAAGGGAGCAATTGCGCCAATTGGGAATAGACCCTGATCAAATAGATAACTAATTTAAAATTATAGTTAACCACAAAGGCACAAAGTACACAAAGGGGAAATGCCATCGCCTACAGCATCAGCTAAGCGATATAGCGTTTCTCATTGTTGGAGGAGAGTTATCAATTCCCAATTCTAAATTCTGAATTCTAAATTCTAAATTCCCAACTCCACCGCCAACCTTATCGCTGCTTCCATACTGGTAGCCTGAGCAATACCTTGACCTGCGATGTCAAATGCCGTACCGTGGTCAGGTGAAGTGCGCACGAAAGGTAAGCCAATAGTAGTATTGACAGCTCGGTCAAATGCCACTAACTTCACAGGAATTAAACCTTGGTCGTGATAAAGAGCGAGGTAGGCATCATAGGGGCAGGAGTAGTTGGGGTTATACCAAGCTTGACCTAGGGTTACCCAAAGAGTATCTGGAGGTACAAGACCATCTAACTGAAGCTGGGGATGTTTCTGTCGCTCCTCCTCTAGCCAGGGTATAAGCCAATCTTGTTCTTCCTTACCCAACTTACCCTGCTCACCACTGTGAGGGTTTAACCCAGAAATCGCAATCCGGGGTGTCTTGAGTCCAAAATTCTCTTGTAAGCAATCTACCAGTAATTCCAGCTTGCTCGTCATTAAGGGAGCAGTGAGGCTGTCGGGGACTTGACGCAAGGGAATATGGGTAGTGGCAAGAAGAGTCCGTAGTTGATAATTACTGTGGGGCGATCGCGCGACAAATAACATTCCGAATTTGCTGACCCCTGAATATTTTGCCAGCACTTCTGTTTGACCAGGATAGTCATATCCTGCTGCTTGCCATAAAGACTTAGCTATTGGCCCTGTCACTATACCATCGAATTCCCCTGCAAGGGTCTGGGTAATGGCCTTTTCCAAATAAGCAAAACTTGCTGCACCACTAGCTGCGTTACCAATACCAAGGGTAATTTGCTCTTTGAGGGAAGCCTCTAATTCAATATCTAACACTGATAACTGCTCTGGATCTGCTAATAAAGCCTTCTCCCCACCAGATTGTTGTCGCAACTGAGTATAGGTAGCTTGCAATAGTTCTCGGTTGCCAACTACTACAAGTTCACAATCAGCAGCGATTTCTGAGTCTGCTAGCGCTTTAAGTATTACTTCTGAGCCAATTCCCGCTGGATCTCCCAAGGTGACAGCCAATCGAGGACGGCTTTTTTTGGAACCTGGTTGGTCTACAAAGGAAGTTGTTGCTGTTTTCATAAGAATTTCCCCTTCTAAAAACCCTATTATTTCCCATACCTGAGGGTGTTCCAGCCTATTGTATGATTGGAAAGGCTAATCCCATTAGGAGATAAGAAACTATGAATCCTGAAATGTTCAATGCAGCTATTTTGTCCTCTACCTTAATTCTCGTAGGCTTAGGCTTGGGCTTTTTATTGCTAAAAATTCAAGGAGGAGAGGGGTAGTTTGGGAAATAGGGGAGATGGGGGGATGGGGAGACAAGGGAGACAAGGGAGACAAGGGAGACAAGGAAGACAAGGAAGACAAGGAAGATAAGGAAGACAAAGGAGATATTCCCAATTCCCAATTCCCAATTCCCAATTCCCGATTCCCTTTGCGCAGCATGGTGAGCAAAGCGAAGCAAAACAACAAACAACAAACAACAAATGACCAACAACAAACAACAAACAACAAATTCTGATAGAATCTTGT
>JAAHFP010000192.1 GCA_010672925.1 Symploca sp. SIO1C2
CACCTGAAAGCTGTCCGACGAGGAGCGAAGGAGAGTTACGTTCTAGCGGATTTGCCCTATGGTTCCTATGAAACTCCCCAACAGGCTCTAGATAATGCCAGAATACTCTTATCTCATGGTGCTGATGGGGTTAAGTTAGAGGGAGTTCGCGAAGAGGTAGTTAAGTATCTTATTGAACATAATATAGAAGTTTGTGGTCATCTTGGTTTGCTGCCACAAACTCAACACAAGAAAGCGGTACAAGGTAAAAAATTTGAGCAGGCTAAGGAATTAATCCTAGGGGCAGCAACTCTAGAGAAATTAGGTATATTTATGTTGGTGCTGGAGTTAATTCCTGAAGAGTTAGGGCAGATTATTACTGACAACTCTGGAATGCCAACAATTGGTATTGGTTCCGGTAGGTTTACCGATGGACAAGTTCTTATCGTTAACGATATTTTGGGGATTACTCCTTATAAGCTCAGACTAGCTAAAAAATATCAGGACTATCAGACTTTAAGTCTTGATACGATCAAAAAATATCGAGAGGAAGTTGAACAAAAGGTGTTTCCTGCAGAAGATAATGTCCGACATATGGCACAAGATGAACTACAGCAACTGATGGCCTGGGTTAATCAATTTTAGATTTTAGATTTTAGATTTTAGATTGACCCCATGTCTAAAGCCAGAGGCTTGGAATAATGATAAAATCTTTGTTTTTTCCACGGATAAATCCGGGGGCTTGTATCCTTGTTTTTTTCGGTCACAGGCAAGATGCCTGTGACCCAAGAAACTGATGATTAAATTGAGTGCTTTCCTAAATGTGTTTTAGCCTAATACTTCCCTAATCACATCCCTGGGTACTTGATCTGTTATGGTTACTTGACCAATCTGGGTGGGTAAAATAAATCTTACTTTCCCATCTTGAACCTTTTTATCTGTTTGCAAAGTATCCAGAATCGCTTCAAGATCTAGTCCTGCTGGTAGCTGAGTCGGTAATCCTGCTTTTTGGATTAAAGCATCTTGGCGCTGGGCTTCTTCTTCTTGCCATAACTGAAGTTTAACTGCAATTTTCCCTGCTGCCACCATGCCAATTGCTACAGCTTCTCCATGATTAACTAACTTGTAGCCAGTCAAGCTTTCCACTGCATGACCAATAGTATGACCATAGTTCAAAATCGCCCTTAACCCAGCTTCTTTCTCATCTTTGCTTACGACATCAGCTTTGGCTTGGCAGGAACGTATTAGGATGGTTGATAGTAATTCTTGATCTAAGTAGCGCCATTGGTCAAGACGCTTAGCTTCCTCAAGCTTGGCAAAGAGTTCCGCATCCCAGATAATGCCATATTTAATCACCTCTGCCATCCCTGCACGCAACTCCCTTGGGGGTAATGTCTTGAGTACAGAAGGATCAATTAACACAAATCGCGGTTGATAAAAAGCACCAATCAGGTTTTTGCCTTGGGGATGGTTAACACCAGTTTTGCCCCCAATGGAGGCATCTACCATGGCTAATAGAGATGTGGGTACTTGAACAAAGTTAATCCCCCGCAACCAGGTAGCAGCGGCAAAACCCGTCATATCTCCAATCACTCCACCTCCTAAAGCTACCATGGTGGAGGAACGTTCCAAACGTTGGGCTAAGGCAGCATCATAGATTTTTTGGACTGATTTGAGGGTTTTGTAACGCTCCCCTATGGGGAGGGTGCAGCTGGATACTTCATATCCTACTAACTTTAGTGCCGCGATCGCTCTTTCCCCGTATCGTCGAAAAATTGCTGGATTAGATACCACTAAAACTTTCTTACCCAGTTTTAGGCGGCTTAGCCAAACTCCTAAATCATCTAAACCCCCTGCTGGGTTACCTTCTGTTGTTGCCTTCTTAGGGATGCTCCCTTCGGAAAACCTGGCAATTGCGATATCATAAGATTTTTCCGGTATACTAACGCGAATAACAGAATTCATCGCCAAGCTTTCCCCCCAATTAACTTTTCGCTGT
>JAAHFP010000193.1 GCA_010672925.1 Symploca sp. SIO1C2
TTTCAGTAATCCTAATGTCCTAAATTATCCTACTTTAATCTACTCTTAACAATCAACTTGGTAGATAAGGGGAATGCTTTCTCTAACCTCTAATTTTAAAGTGGAAATTGAGTTTCCTAAGCCTAAGGGAAAGAGGTTGAAGCCAATGAAGATAAGATGGACAAGATTGTTAGTGAGATCAAGTATTTGGTTGACTGCTGAAATAATGCTCAACTGTCTAGGACTTGATGACGTATCGGACTATGTTAATTTTATTCTGGAAAAGTCAGTCACGGTGCTTATCTGCTACGATGATCCTAGTTCCCAAAGTAAAAAAGAGAGTGAGGAGTAGTTGGAGAAGTAATAAGTAATAAGTAATAAGTAATAAGTCAAGAGTTGATTCGGGTATTACTTGGTGAAAGTGCAAGGTTTTTGAGTTAATTGATACAATTTCCTTGCACTTGTTCAGTAAAAAGTGGTTGAAAGCTCTGTTTGGTATAGCTGACCCTCCTAGAATACTTTAGCCACCTGCGGCGAAGGTAGCCATAATCAGCACTGATAGTAACAGACCAGGACTTAGTAACAAGACTAACATTAATAGATCATGGGGGGTCATAATTGTAGATTTCCTTCCTCAACGACTCAATTCTTAAACTAACCTGCCTACATCAGTAACTTAGTGAAAATGAATAATTTATTCCAAATTGCCGAAAGAATGGAGAATGGAGAATTGAGAATTGAGAATTGAGAATGGGGAATTGAGAACTTCAGAATAGCCTACTCTCATACCACCTACCACCTGCCATCTGCCTCCGGGTGAACGAAATTGTGGGTGGGATTTCTTGAGCTTTGTATCCAAAAATTATCACTTCTCTCTTCTTCCTCAACTCCTCCGCTCCTCTGCTCCTCCGCTCCTCTGCTCCTCCGCTCCTCCGCTCCTCTGCTCCTCCGCTCCTCCGCTCCTCCGCTCCTCCGCTCCTCTGCTCCCCCCCTACCACCTGCCTTACTGCTGTGAGAGGCGTTTAACTGGTTCTCCCCCTAACAGCTTATGAGTATCTTCGAGTAAGGCGGGAATTTGGTTTGCATAGGGACTATTTTGCAAACATGGTTCTAAATCTAATTCTCTCACCCCTTCAGCAGTGGCACCAGGGAACCAATGGCCACCGTTAGATAAGAGGTTGTAGCGTTTTTTGCCATACTCCACCATATCGTAAGCGATCGCGAGGTTTCTGAGCCACAAAATCACTGGAATATTGATACCACCGGGGGTTGCTTCGGGAGTAGGTAAACCTAAATGCCAGCTTTTTACCCAGTCTTTTCCCAGCCGTGCGATCGCGGCTTGCTCTAAACGTTCTAGAATTGGCGGTAAGATTGACTCTGCTTGGTCTAACAATGGTAATGTTTTGAGGTGTTCTTCAAAATCTGTTGGTTGTGATGCTCCTAAACTGAGGGTGTGTACCTGAGGATGAGACAGGCAAAATAAATTATTAAAGACCATGGGACTCAGGGGGGCACAGAGTTCAACTAATCTTGATGGTGGTTGGTAAAGCATTCCCCCTTTATCTGAAGGACTAATAATAAACACCCCCATATCGTGACGGTGGGCAGCTTCGATAGCAGGCCAGTTAGACTGATTAATGTAGTACCAGTGCAGGTTAAGATAGTCAAACTGGTTCGTTTCGATCGTTTTGACAATCACATCTGTCGGACCGTGAGTAGAAAAACCAATAAACCGCACTTTCCCCTCAGCTTGCAGTTGTCTTGCTACGTCCAAACAACCACCAGGACGGGTACTATATTCCAGTAACTCATCAGTATTGATACCATGCAACGAGAATAAATCTACATAGTCTAGCTTGAGATAAGCTAGGGATTGCTGAAACTTCTGCCGGAATTCTTGAGCATCTGGTTTAGGGCCAACTTTAGTTTGCACAATCAGTTTTTCCCGGGGAAGATGGGGTAAA
>JAAHFP010000194.1 GCA_010672925.1 Symploca sp. SIO1C2
TTTACCCCATCTTCCCCGGGAAAAACTGATTGTGCAAACTAAAGTTGGCCCTAAACCAGATGCTCAAGAATTCCGGCAGAAGTTTCAGCAATCCCTAGCTTATCTCAAGCTAGACTATGTAGATTTACTATCGTTACATGGTATTAATACTGATGAGTTACTGGACTATAGTACCCGTCCTGGTGGTTGTTTGGACGTAGCAAGACAACTGCAAGCTGAAGGCAAGGTGCGGTTTATTGGTTTTTCTACTCACGGTCCGACAGATGTGATTGTCAAAACGATCGAAACGAACCAGTTTGACTATCTTAACCTGCACTGGTACTACATTAATCAGTCTAACTGGCCTGCCATCGAAGCTGCCCACCGTCACGATATGGGAGTATTTATTATTAGTCCTTCAGATAAAGGGGGAATGCTTTACCAACCACCACTAAGATTAGTGGAACTTTGTGCTCCCCTGAGTCCCATGGTCTTTAATAATTTATTTTGCCTGTCTCATCCTCAGGTACACACCCTCAGTATAGGAGCATCACAACCAGCAGATTTTGAAGAACACCTCAAAACAATAGCATTGTTAGACCAAGCAGAGTCAATCTTACCACCAATTCTAGAACGTTTAGAGCAAGCCGCGATCGCACGGCTGGGAAAAGACTGGGTACAAAGCTGGCATTTAGGTTTACCCACTCCCGAAGCAACCCCCGGTGGTCTCAATATTCCAGTGATTTTGTGGCTCAGAAACCTTGCGATCGCTTACGATATGGTGGAGTATGGCAAAAAACGCTACAACCTGTTATCTAACGGTGGCCATTGGTTCCCTGGTGCCACTGCTGAAGGGGTGAGAGAATTAGATTTAGAACCATGTTTGCAAAATAGTCCCTATGCAAACCAAATTCCTGCCTTACTCGAAGATACTCATAAGCTGTTAGGAGGAGAACCAGTTAAACGCCTCTCACAGCAGTAAGGTAGGTAAACCCACCCCTAGCCCCTCCCAGGAGGGGAACCGGAGGCAGAAAGCAGAAGGCAGGTAGCAGGTGGCTATTCTCCATTCCCAATTCCCAATTCCCAATTCCCAATTCCCAATTCCCAATTCCCCAAGCAATTTGGAATAAATTATTCATTTTCACTAAGTTACTGATGTAGGCAGGTTAGTTTAAGAATTGAGTAGTTGAGCAAGGAGATCTACAATTATGACCCCCCATGATCTATTAATGTTAGTCTTGTTACTAAGTCCTGGTCTGTTACTATCAGTGCTGATTATGGCTACCTTCGCTGCAGGGGGTTAAAGTATTCTGGAAGGAGCAAGTAATATCATGTCCGGTTGATTACTTACACTTTGGTGGCAACGAGGCAGAAGGCAGACGGCAGAAGGCAGAAGGGAAAGAAGAAACTTGCAAGGTAGAAGGATATCATAACTGTTGAGCCGGACATGATATGATTGAAGATTGTAGATGTACCCAATAAATCAATCTAGGGTCTTGTAACCGCTGTAATTCTACAAATCTAAAATCTAAAATCTAAAATCTAAAATCTTCAACTACTCCTCACTCTCTTTTTTACTTTGGGAACTAGGATCATCGTAGCGGATAAGCACCGTGACTGACTTTTCAAGAATGAAATTAACATAGTCCGATACGTCATCAAGTCCTAGACAGTTGAGCATCATTTCCGCAGTTAACCAAATACTTGATCTCACTAACAATCTTGTCCATCTTATCTTCATTAGCTTCAACCTCTTTCGCTTAGGCTTAGGAAACTCAATTTCCACTTTAAAATTAGAGGTTAGAGAAAGCATTCCCCTTATCTACCAAGTTGATTGTTAAGAGTAGATTAAAGTAGGATAATTTAGGACATTAGGATTACTGAAA
>JAAHFP010000195.1 GCA_010672925.1 Symploca sp. SIO1C2
GTAAGGATTCAGGTCAGTAAGCAGGTGCTATACGAGTCCTACAAGTATTAGGGGGGAAGCCTTCGCGCTGATTGCATCCGAATGAATACTGTTAAACTCCCTTCGCGAAGGCTTTACCCCTCAACTCAATTAATATTGCTGACTAAGAGCACTTGAGTTGCTCACCCCTTATACTGTAATCTGGCTAAATGAGAAAGGCTCGAAACAACCAAGAGTTTGACATTCAACAGATTCAACAGTTGCCCAGTGAGCAACTGGTAGCTTTGATTGTACAGCAGCAACAAGTAATTGAAGAATTACACCAGGAGGTAGAGCGCCTCAAACTCTCTCTTCAAAAAGACTCGAAAACCTCCTCCAAGCCACCCTCAACTGACTTGCTTTTTAAACCGGAAAAACCACGAACTGATTCACAGAAGATAGAAGTCCCCAAACGAAAGCCAGGAGGACAACCTGGTCATCAAGGGAAAACACGTAAAGGTTTTGGGCGAGTTGACCGATACGAACAGCTCTTGCCTCAAAAATGCCCTAAGTGTGGTTCGCTCGAATTTGTCGAAGCCCCAGTGGCAGTAGAGCGTAAACAAGTAGCCCAATTGGTAGCACATCCAATTGAGGTAGTGGAATACCACCGGCAGACCTGCAAATGTGTTCACTGTGGTCAAACCCACACAGCAGATTGGCCTGAGGAAATCGTGCCAGGACAAGACTTGAGTGTGGGATTGCAATCTTTATTGGTTTGGCTAGGGAACTACGGACATCTTTCCTATGAGAAGCAGCAAGAACTGCTGCGGGAACTCGGTGGCATTGAAGTAGGAGTGGGAACATTAGTTGCTACTAATGCCAGAATGGCAGAAGCTATCAAAGGTAGCGTTGAGCGATTGCGGGAATGGGTCAAAGGACAGCCAAGGGTGCATGTTGATGAATCTCCTTGGCCAGTACGAGGTCTCAAAGAATGGCTATGGGTGACAACGGGTCAAAATTTCTGTGTGTTTCATGCGGGTGATACCCGTTCACGCGCCGAATTGATTGCCCAGTTGGGAGAAAGCTTTGAGGGTGTGCTGAGTACGGATGATTACAGCGTCTATAACGGCTACTCGGTCAAAGCACAACAGAAATGTCTGGCACATCTAAGGCGTCACTGTAAAAAATTGCTCAAGTTGAAAGGAGCCAACAATCAGGCAATAGGGCAAGCCTGTTTAGAGCTGATTGATGAAGCCTTTGCCCAACATCAACAATGGCGGCAAACTCACGATGATAGTACCTATCGCACTTGGGCAATTGAGTTCAAATTGCGAGTTACCCTCACCCTACAACGATGGATAGCTCCGGCTGGATACGAAGCAGGCAAGTTACTCAAGTCTTTGCGGGATAAAGCTGAGCAGTGGTGGTACTTTCTCGACCACCCAGAAGTTCCACCAGATAACAACTTGGCGGAGAGAAGCCTGCGTTTAGCTGTGACTAAGCGAAAGGTCAGTGGTGGCTCTCGTTCCATGAAGCGATTTCAACAGACTGCCGATTTACTAAGTGTCATACAAACTTGTAAACGTCAGGGACGGTCAGTGATGGAGTTTTTTCAAGCCGCCTTGATGGCTCAAACTTCATCGGGGCAATCTCTGTCACTGTTGCCCGAACCTATCCCTTGACTCCTCAGTTGTTGATGAGGCCATGATTGAACTTAACCAGGTTGCACGCTAACCGAAGCTTTAGCCTGCACAATTAATTATGTGAGACAAGCCCTATACAGGGGAAAAGAGCCTGGGCGCACTCGCCGCTCAACCGCTAATTCCCTTTGCTACGTTTTTTTACGGCGAGTACACCCAGGCTGATTGGTCAGCTAGACACATACCTGAATCCTTAC
>JAAHFP010000196.1 GCA_010672925.1 Symploca sp. SIO1C2
AGTAAGAATGCTTCACAGCGTAGAGGAAGGACTCTAGCTAAGAAAACCGTAGGCGCTGCTAAGAGTGCCACAAAAACAGCAGCTTCTACAGTAAAAGCAGTCCAGAATACTGTCAAACAAGTCAAGGGAGCTGCTCAATACAGTGAGATGAGTAGGTTGAATCCCCTCGGTGTGGAAAGTGTGCAGGAAGAATTACCTTCCTTCCAACCTGCTGATTATCGCGTTAAAGACCCGCTAAACCCGCCTGAGAGTTTACCACAAGTATCTCAGGGTGAGTTTATCAAAGCTAGCAGAATTTACGAAGGTGCAACCCGCGCTGTACAGCTAACTGGGAAAGCATTTGATTTAACCCGTGAAAGATTTGTAGTTGAGGGTAAGAAAGCTAAAACTTTCAGTGCTGGAGTTCAAGCTGCTACTGCATACGAGAAAGTCAAATCTGATTTGGCTAATTACCAAACTCAGTTGCAAGGAACTAAGCAGAGTGAGATTGCTTTGGGAGTAGCGGAATTGCAGACAACCACTGCTCAAGCAATCGCAGAACAAACAGAGAAAGAACTGTCAGAAAAACTCGCGATTGCTCAAGCTGGTGCTGAGTTAGCGCAACTGCAAACTCAAGAGAAGCAAACCAAATTAGCCGAATTTAAACTACTACTAACACCCCAAGTATAGACATTATGCAGCTCAAAGAATTAAGGCAAAAAGCCAAATCACTTGGAGTTATCCGCTACTCAAAGCTCAGGAAAGCCGAACTGGAATGGCTTATTCTGAAGCGAGAGCGGGGTCAATCGATTCCATTGAAGCATCTGAAGCCCCAGTTAATTCTCAAGCAGCTAACCCAGAAACCGGCTTGGGAGTGGGAGCGAGTAGAACTAGAAGCTTTGAGCTGCAAATGTCTTGAGGCATTAAGCTACATCATGGGCATTCCTAAATCTGGGAAAAAAGAAGAGAAAATTCAGCGACTACTGGATATGGCTGAAGTACGCCTAGCCATTAAAGATTTCTCATTTAAGGAAGATTGGGAAGAGTTCAAAGTGGAGGCTCAATCATTAGCGAATAAGTATTTAGGTAGAGACCTCAAGGCATTGTGCAAAAAGGTAAAACAATTTGCACCCAGTAATAAATATGGCATGGCAAGTGCTCTGCTGGGTTGGAAAAAGAACTGTAACGCAAGAGGTCAACGGTTTGTGCAAGAAATGCGTACAGCCAGAAAGCAAATTAAACAACAAGAAAACCAACAAGTAGTTCAGCAATTAGCAGCGTGAATTATGAGAAAACAGATAATCATCGGTGGCTCGACTGCTTTCGGAATATCTGCTTTGTTACTAGTAACTGGACTACTCAAGCCTACAGTTAAACTCGTAGCCTTGAGCAGTCTTGGAATCATTCCAGTTAGCATAATTGTCAGTGAGAATATCCACCGTAAAGCCAATCAAAAAGTACTCCAGCTAGAGAATTCATTAAGTCAGGCTAGCGGTGAACTAAAGCAACTGGAGACTGTCCAGGGTGATAATGGCCGGTTATCTCAAAGTCTGGCAGAGTCGAAAACTGAATTATCAAGGGTTCAGAATTCACTATCTTTGTTAAGCACCGAATACAGGAAGCTACAAACCTCATATCAAATTCAGGGTGCTCATTTTGAGGAGTTGAAAACCAAGACTCAGAATCTTTCGGCACAGCTGGCTGAGTATGAGGAAACTTACTCCAGTGAACTTGAAAGCGAGGTACAGCAGAAGGTTCAGAAATATATCACTCAGGATAGAGAAGCGCTCAAAAGTAAATACAGAGCACTTTTAGAGGAAGGTGAAGCCATCTATGCTGAGGCAATGTTAATAAGTG
>JAAHFP010000197.1 GCA_010672925.1 Symploca sp. SIO1C2
TCAAAAAATGAATAATCCTGCAATTTTTTATTGAATTAATAAAATTTGGCGAATTATTTTTTTGAAGTGATTTAAACTTTTTTTTGGATCGAAAGTTAGGGTTGCAGAGATTTGTGTTGCAAAACATAAGTCAAACCAAAACAACCCTTTATGTACTTTGTACTGGATAAAGATATGATAGAAAAAGAGATCGTTGCCCATTTGCCCAAACAAAGCCGGGGTTTTCCGCCCACCGTTCCCGAGGTTGAGATTGTCAATGCCATACTCTACAAGCTCAAGTCGGGCGTGCACTGGAATCTTTTGCCCGTGGGCGCACTTTTTTCGGGTAAGCCCCTAAGTTGGCAGTCGGTCTACCACCATTTCCGTAAATGGAGCGTTTCGGGTGCATGGAAATCATGTTGGACGGGGCTTTTGGAGCGACATGGAGATCGACTCGACCTTTCCAGCGTAGACCTTGATGGCAGCCACACCCCCGCAATAAGGGGAGGGCAGTGCGTGGAGTACCAGGGCAGGAAGAAAAGGAAGACCACCAATGCCCTGTACCTTACCGATAGGCAAGGGCTGCCATTGGCCATGTCGGAACCCGTATCGGGGAACCACAACGACCTTTTTGATATCGAAGTACAGTTCGAAGTGGTCACCGCAACACTTGAAGATGCCCACATTTCAGTAGAGGGTCTTTTCATGAACGCGGATGCGGGCTTCGATTCCAAGGACTTTCGTTCGGTATGCGCTGAAAAAGAGGTTCATGCAAACATATGCTTGAACAAGCGCAACGGAAGTACCGATGACAGGAATGAATATTTTGACCAAGAACTGTATGATGAAAGATATGCCGTGGAACGCACCAACGCATGGATGGACAGCTTCCGCTCACTGCTCAATAGGTTCGATACGACCATAGAAAGCTGGAAGGGGTTCAACTATTTGGCATTCATGGTCATAGCACTCAAAAAATTCACGAAAAAAAAATGAAAAAGTTTAAATCACTTCAACTTGAATATCACTAAAAATAGGGTATATATGGATATTTTCAAGGGACAAAACCTTCTGGAGTTCGCTGAACGGTTCAAAACGGACTTTGACTGTAAGGAATATTTGGCCGATATCAAGTGGAAGGACGGTTATTGCTGTCGCAAATGTGGCAATAAAAGCTATCAGGTCCGCAAGGACCATTCAAGGACCTGCAACAAATGCAGCGATACGGAAAGTCCAACGGCCAGCACTATCTTCCATAGGGTAAGGTTCGGGGTGCGCACGGCCTTTTTCATCTGTTTTGAGATGGCCACCACTACCAAGGGCCTATCGGCCACCCAAATGGGGGTGCGTTACGGCATTACCGAGAAAACGGCCCGTCTGTTCATGTTGAAGGTCAGGGAGGCCATGGCCTCCAGTGGGCACCATCCCATGGATGGCAATGTACAGGTCGATGAGTTCGTACTTGGGGGATATGAGCAGAACAAGATAGGCCGAAGCTACGATGCCAAGAAAAAGAAGGCCGTCACCGCCGTTGAGTTTACCGACGATGGCAAGGTAAAGCGCATGTACGCCTTGAACATAAGGGACTTCTCCGCACGTTCCCTACAATACATTTTCATCAAGCATATTGACAGAAGGGCCAAAGTGACCACCGATAAATGGAAGGGCTACAGGCCGATTGCCAAGGCTTATGACATAACCCAAGTTGACAGTAACAATGGCCGGGACTATTGATTTAGATAAGCCTGAGCCTTTTCATAGGTATCTAAAATTAGCACCAGTACTCGCCCTGTACTCTGGGCTATTTGTCTCAAACTCTCGGCAAATGCCTGGGTAAGTTTGGGCACTGGATTTAA
>JAAHFP010000198.1 GCA_010672925.1 Symploca sp. SIO1C2
TCGACAAACAGAGACACAGAAGAATCCAACATGTCTACTGATAGAAGGAGAATAGATGCAACGAACGAAGTGAATGATGCTTCTTCTTGCTCGCGTCGAAACTTTTTGTCGACCATTGCGGCTACTTCGGCGATGGCTTTGCACTCCAATGAGGCATCAGCTGCCGCAACGACGAAAGAAAGTGATCCATACTTTTGGCCGTATTGGGGCGCTCTCCCTGTCTTTCCCTTTCAAAGTCGACGAACATTGCGACGGACCGTCGTGGATGGAGCCGTTTGGACATTCGACCAACTCATTGGAATCTATTACGTACATGTTCCTATTCGTATGACGGTCGTCGCCATGCATCAGAACGATCCATCTCGAGCTGGGCTACTCGTTTATGCACCGGTAGCTGCCACGGAAGAATGTTTGAGCCTCCTACATCCATTGATTGACAAGTATGGTCCCATTCGAGCCATCATTTTGCCGACCGTGGCAGTGGAACACAAGGTCCTCGCCGGTCCCTTTGCTCGCAAATTTCCAAAGGCTGACTTTTATGTGACAGACAAACAATATTCCTTCCACTCAATCTACCCGACCGTACTCTGGGCTTACCGTCTTGGACGCAAACATTGCCCGAAACTTCTCGTGACGGCAGTAGTAGTAGTAGCAATCTATGGTGGAAGGGGGAATGTGAACACGAGGTGTTGACGGTCAAACCCGGTGTAGGATCCATGTATCAAGACGTGGCTCTTTGGCACAAGTCCTCGGAAACCTTGTTGATTTGCGATGCCCTGTTTGCCACAACGGACGACCCCCCGGCGGCATTGGTGGATTTACCGGAATACCGCCAGGCATTGCTCTTTCATGCACGAGATAGTCCGACGGACTTACCGGAGGATACGGTTGAGAATAGAAGAAAGGGTTGGAGACGGATTGTCCTTTTATTCAACTTCTTTTTCCCAACCTACTCGGCCAAGGTTGATTTGGGTCTCAAACCTCTTATTGCACTGGACACGTCCTTTCCGAGGGGTTGGGCCGGATAGATGCCTTTTGAATGGAAGAGTAACGGAAAAGAATTGGAAGCCTTTGGAAGGTACTCGGCAAATGGAAAGCCCACGGTCTACACGATTGTACAAATCATATTAAGTCGAGGGAACTCGGGTCAAGCCACTTTGGAATGGGTGAACAAAATCGCCCAATGGAAGTTCAACAAGGTCATTCCCGCGCATTTAGAGGCACCACTCGCACTGGGTCCGGCCGAATTTTCTGCCACCTATGACTTTATCCGCAAGGGGGCCAACGAGGTCCGATATTGTGACAAGGATGTTGAACTCCTCCGTGCCGCCGAAGAAGGTCCCCTCAAGTTCTCGGTGTACCCCTCCCAACTCGGTGTGCTACGAGGTCAATCGTGTGCCTAGCTAGTAGAAGACCCTGTGTGGGTATCTTTAACGTGTTGTTTGTCGATTGCCGTGAATGGAGACTTGCAGTGAGAGAGAGAGAGAGTCGAGCATCGAAAGACGAGACGCACAACTGCCGTCTACTTTTGGAAGTAGGGATAGTTGCTTCATTCAACCGTCCTTGGTTGTGCTCGCTGGTTGGCGCGACAGAATCTAGCTACTTATCTACCTATGTCTACCGTACTACCTCAAACCTAGCTCACTGTGGGCTAGGTTACATTAACTAGATATGGCGATGTAGCTATTAGTAAGGTAGCATGCAACTCCAGTCGCTTTATTACCCTTACCAGAAGATGGGACTGAACTCTTATCCTTCACTCTAAT
>JAAHFP010000199.1 GCA_010672925.1 Symploca sp. SIO1C2
GGGAGCATCCCATTTTGGAAAAAAGAAAAAACTTATTCGCGAGTATTAATCGCGAATAATGTCCCGACTTAGATATTTTCTTGTTCGGAGTCGAAAGAAATATCTAGTAAGCTGTTCTTAAGAGAATCAATCGTTTTTTGCAATTCAGAAACGATGGTTCTTCTAGCTACACCCATCACCCCAGCGACATGAGCTTCACTTCCAGCCTTCCCCAAATGCTTATATTTACTCAGCTTGGGCGTTTCACCTCTGGTTGCAAAGGTGGGGGAACTAGCTTGTAGCTTATAGTACCAGTAAGCTTTTTGGAGCTGTCGGACTTGATAACGTGCGACCCAAACCTCTTCTGGAGCAAGTTCCCCTTGAGACTCAAAGAAATTTTTGTAGGTTTCGAGACTAGCAATCGCTGTCTGTAAACGAGTTATTCTCTCGAGCTTATCTTGTTGTGATTTACTGGAAACTCTTCTACCCATTGCTGTTACTTTCCCATGAAACATCTATTCGCGATTATAACTTGCGAATACTGTTAAATTAGAGAGGATTTTTTAGCGCTTAAATAGCTAGCTGACCGTTAAGATAGGCACAACGCAGTTGTAAGATATTAGCGACATTCTCTGGTCGCCACTGGGCTCCAGTTAGTTTAACTCGGTAGCTTATTTGTTTGACAGCCGATTCTACCGCTCCGCTCCCAATTGAACAAATTTGCTCCCGTTGGAAAGAGTGATAATTGATTAACCGTTTCTGGTGTTTTTTGAGATAACAAAGAAAGTTAGTTCCTCCCACTGGCTTGACTAACTTCAGCAACTTCCTAGCCTCGGATATTTGTCCTTTCCACAGGTAAGCCTTTAACTGTTCTAGTGTGGATTTATTCGTTTCTATTTTATGAAGATTTTCCATCAGGTGATACCAGTCTAGGATTTCAATTCGATTCTGATGCTCACCAATTTCAGCAAAGATGTTCCAGATGCCATCATGCCCATCCCCTAAGCAGTAGAAGGGTGAAGTCAACTTTTGACTATTTATCCAATCGGTTAAAGATAGGTTGTCTTGAAAAAATGCTCCGTAATAAATTCCTTGTAGGCGAGCCGTTTTGTATTCTTGCCAAACACCAGGTTTTCCTTTGGCTTCCGTCCTTAAACGGATTTTTCCTCCATCAACACTTACCTCTGATAACCCTTGTTTTAGTTCAGGAGGTAGTAACTCAATTTGGTTCACTAAACGATGTTGGGTGGAGTGACCAACTTTGAGTCCAGTTAACAGATATAAATCAGTTTCTGCATTGTGATAAGATTCATTAGCACTCAACAGCAGACAGCATCTTGACAACAGAGGACTATGGCGCGTTAAGGGCTCTATTCCCAAAGCATCTGCTTGTTTTTTGGTAATCTTCAGTTTTCCGATACAGCTTTTAATGGTTCGGGTTTTTCCTCGTTGAGTGTGGGTCTTTTTGGCGATAAAAAAAGGGCAATCTTGGGACTGACGTGCTCTAAAACTTGGTTCCTGACTGCAATTTCGATATCAGCCAGGGTTGACAAACTATCCGTGTCTGTATTGTTATACAGTATCTCGCTGGCTCGCTTTATACAAGCTTCCATTTCTTCCCGTTCCGATGGAGTCATGAGCTGCTGCGTATGAACATCTACCTCTCTATTATGCCACCGAGCATGTAGTCGGGGTCTAAATTGGTAATTTAATTCGCGAACTATAATCGCGAATATAGAATCTCCCCTCCCCTTGTATTTTCCAAAATGGGATGCTCCC
>JAAHFP010000002.1:0-166250 GCA_010672925.1 Symploca sp. SIO1C2
TACTATCAAAGAGATAACTAACATTTCTGAGCAAGATATGTACTCAATGATTGCTAATGGCAAATATAGAGAAGAACTGTTTACAACACACCAAGAGTCAAAGTTGTCTGTAATTGATGAAATAGATGCGATAATCAATCCAGACTATTTTGTCATTGACAATAATGTTTATGACCTCTCAACATATAAATATGAGCATCCGGGTGGGGCGGAGTTATTTCTTTCTGCTACTGAAGAAGACTACAAAAGACAGCATGGAAATTGTCCCAATGTCAACAATATATTAAAAACACTTCATATAGGAAGTATTAAATCTAGAAACATGAAGAATATTGCTCCTCATCAGTGTGATTTTTATCATCAATTAAGGAGTGTTTTAAAAGAGTCTTGCGCCAACCTCAAAAAAATTATCGCCACAACTAGTATTCAGCCTGAAGACGCTAATACCATTATTTTATACGAGTTAGGCTACATGACCTTGGATGTTTACTTGAAACCAATCATCTTACTAGTGATGAATATCGATATAATTCATGATCCTAAAGAGAAGGAGGATACTTCAATTGAAGAGATATTAAATTATCTAAATATAGATAAATATGATTACGACTGTTATTTAGAGAGAATACAAAATCTACGTCAAGAGGATATTTGCTATACCTGGTCTATTTTAAAAGAAGCAGCCAATAATCTGTTAATCGCAGTACGAGATATCACAAAACTTTATCTAGATAATTTGACGGATAAAGATGAATTTGGATTTGTAGCTGAAATTAAAAAAGAATGTAGTTTGTACCTTAACAGGCTATATCGAACCCTATAGGGAAGTGCGGGAGTATGTCACAACAAGTAAGGAAGTGTGAGGGATGGTGAGGTATAAATTGTAGAAGAAGCAAGAAGCTATAGAGTTCACACAATGGAACAGACAACTCGAAAACCGATGAGGTTGTTCCCGTAGTCTGGCCCATTAAGACTACGAAAGGCACTACGACAAAACCAGGGATTGTTGTACCAAGAACCCCCACGCAGCATCCTGTTTTGAGAATTATTCTGATCACTCAACCAAGTACTGCCTTTTGTTGGTGCTCCTTGATAGTTATCATGCCAGCAGTCAGCACACCATTCCCAAACATTGCCATGCATGTCGTATAATCCAAAGGCATTGGCAACTTTAAGTTTCCCAACAGGTGTTGTTTTTTGGCGATACTCCCCCTTGGAAGCGGAACCATAGGTAAAGTTACCATTGTAGTTTGCTAGCTCAGGAGAAATAGTTTCACCAAAATTAAAGGGAGTAGTTGTACCAGCCCTACAAGCATATTCCCATTCCGCTTCACTGGGTAATCGGTATTGCCTTCCCGTTTTCTGAGATAATCTGGCACAGAACTCGACTGCATCATACCATGACACATTCTCTACTGGTAGATCTTTTCCTTTGAATTGGGATGGATCAGGGTCAAGTTTACGGTTAACTTGAGGCAGAGTCGCTACAGCTTGCCATTGAGCTTGGGTGATTGAATATTTCCCTAGACAGAATGAGGCTAAAGTTACCTGGTGCTGGGGACTTTCATCCTTAAGTCGCCCCTCTTCTGTATCTGGGGAGCCCATCTGGAAGTTGCCCGCAGGGATAACCACCATCTCTAAGTTTACTCCTTGACCTAAGTCTTCCGTAAAATAGTGAGCTTTTCCCTGACGGTGCTCAATGTCTTTACCTTTAGTATTAACCGTCACCATGTCAAAAGAAAACGTCAGTAATATTGGTAATGGTGGCTCCTCAGTAATTTTAGTAATTTTCCCAGTATCGGAGGGTGAGGCACTGGAATGGTTTAACTTAGATAAAATAATAATGGGTAAAATAATTAGATGATGTTTACTCACTTGCTCTACACTCACGTATGGTTGTTGTTGAGGTTGCTGATATTGCCAATTCAACTCTCGTAGTCATCGCTTCTTGGAACTAATATAACTCTATTTTAATTTTTGAGAAGAGTGCGATCGCGGCTCAATAATCTGGTACGGTACTGTGAGCGATCAGTTTCCTGTGGAACAGGCATCTTACCTGTTAGATCTCCCTAAGGAAGTTGATTTTATTCTAATTTTTTATTATTATTTTATGATAGAAAAATGTACGCACATATATACTGGAACCTAAAAGTCATCGCTCCTTGGAACTCATATAGCGTTTTACTGATTACTTCACCGTTGGGTTGCAAAGAAAGCTACACCAAACCTACTTATTCCAACACTTTAGGTGTGCCACGCCACTACTACCTACACCTCCAAAACTCTCCACACTCTCAATCTCCTTGTCTGGAGGGTTTGGAGCATCATTATTAATCCACTATTTAAGACTGCTTATGTTATAGTCTATAGCGAATTAAAGGCGTTTACCCTGGAAAATTAATTATGGATCGAGCAAAATTTATTAAGGCAATTATAGCTGGTTTAGGGGCTTCTCTAATCCTAGGAGCACTTAACCTGAGTTCCTTAGCTATGTAATGAAATTTGGTATATCTGTAGGGGTGGGTTTAGCTAAAACATAGGTCATTTGACTTAGTTGTTAGTTATTTATCAAAAAACAAAAAACAAAAAACAAACAACCTTTGCATTATATTGACTATCAACTTAAAGCGGGACATACTATTTGACGAAGCAGCATCAAGTGGGCTGTAATGATGTCATTGGTTCAGTACTGAGTAACAACTGACCGATACCTAATGACTCATGACGAAGAACTAATGACCAAGCCGACTCACAACTCCTTTCGTGCCGCTGCTCAATCAGGGGAATTCTTAATTACTGCGGAGATAGCTCCTCCCAAGGGAGGTAATCCAGACCACATGGTCAAAATGGCTCAAGCCTTGAAAGGTAGAGTTCATGCAGTCAATATTACCGATGGCTCTCGGGCTGTGATGCGGATGTCTCCCTTGGCAGCATCAGTCATTTTGTTGCAGTATGGTATTGAGCCAATATGTCAGGTGGCTTGCCGCGATCGCAACCGAATTGGGCTACAAGGAGATCTCTTAGGAGCTCAAGCCCTGGGTATCCACAATATCCTCGCTCTTACTGGAGATCCAGTAAAAGCTGGTGATCATCCAGATGCCAAGAGTGTATTTGATTTAGAATCAGTACGCTTACTAAAAATAATTACTCAGCTCAATCAGGGATTAGCTGCCAATGACAAACCCCTTACTGATGGAGCTACCGATTTATTTGCTGGTGCAGCAGTTGATCCGCAGCTCAAAAGTTGGTCAGGGCTACAAAGTCGTTTTGAGCGTAAAATAGAAGCGGGTGCACAGTTTTTCCAAAGCCAACTAATTACTGATTTTGAGCGTTTGGAAAAGTTTATGGATAAAATTGCTGCTGGTACTGATAAACCCATTCTAGCGGGGATATTTCTGCTTAAATCTGCCAAGAATGCCCAATTTATTAATAAGTATGTTCCTGGTGTCAATATTCCTCAAGCCATCATTGAACAGCTAGCTAATGCAGCTAATCCTTTACAGGAAGGGATAAAAATTGCTGCGGAGCAAGTCAAAACAGCAGGACAAATTTGTCATGGTGTTCATTTGATGGCAGTTAAACGGGAAGACTTGATTCCTCAAATTCTCGATTTGGCAGGAATTGTACCGCTGAACGAGGCAAACTAGCCCCTGCTCTCAACTAAAAGCCAACATAGCTTTTAGTTGGTGATTGGCAAGTTTTAACTATTCGACATTATTGAACTATAATCAAGCAATGAGAAAAACGGTAGACACCCGCATTTGCCAGGTTACAGTGTACGAACAGCAAGCACTAATAACACGCCGTGGTGTGGTACAGCTGACTGGTGAAGAACAAGAACTGGTAATTGCGCAACTACCTGTGACTCTCCTAGAAGAGTCAATTCGGTTAAAGAGTAGTAAGACTAATGTGGGATTATTGGGGGTAAAAATTGAACGAACTCAAGACACTAAGCAAGACAGTCAAGAACTTACTGTACTAACTCAAAAAATTGGGCAGCTAGATGAGAAAAAACGCCATAGTCAAGATCTAATAACTCTACTCAATCTCAAGCGCAATTTTGTCAAAAATTTGAGTAGTCAGTATATGGAACGCTTGACCAGATCCCACAATCCTGAACCACTAGATCTGGATAAAATCAAGGATTTAATGAGTTTTGTGGATCAGCAGTATAGCGACTTATCCGGAGAAATTGCTCAACAAGAACTCGAATTTCGTCAGCTAGAAAAGCATTTACAGATACTCCGAGGACAACAACAGCAGCTTGCCACACCCCGTACCAATGAAAGTGTCAAAGTGATTGTCACCTTGGAGTCCTCAGTAGTGGGTGAATTAGAGTTGGAAGTCTCCTACATTGTAGAGCAAGCTAGTTGGATACCCCTTTATGACTTACGGTTGAGTGCAACGAACCAAAAAATTCACCTTAGTTACCTAGCTCAAGTTAAGCAAAGCAGCGGTGAAAATTGGCAGAGTGTGGCTCTTCGCCTTTCCAATGCTAAGCCAGTATTAGGTATTACCTTACCTGCTTTGCCTTCCTGGTATATTAATGGGCAAGAAGCTTCCTCTCCAAAGCAAGGAGAAGAATCTAGCCCTATGGTGCTAGATCAGGCAATTACTATGCCTTATCCAGGTACAATTATTGCACCAGAAGCCTTGGTTGGTATTGAGTTGAAACCTAGTACTGCTCAAGAAGTCAGTACAGAAGTTTCTCAACAAGGGAGCATTGTTAACTTTGAAGTTAGCAATCTGCTGCAAATTAACAGTGATAATACGACTCATACAACTAAAATTTTCACCCAAGATTACCCCTGTCGTACTGAATATATCGCCATACCTCAGCTGACCAACTTGGCTTACCTTCAGGCAACTATTGCCAATCCTCTTAATGGAGTAACTCTGCTACCAGGTCAAGTGAATATTTTCCGTGATAATACTTTTGTCGGAACCGCCCAATTGCAAAAAATTGCCCCTGGTCAGGAATTTACTCTAAACTTAGGTATTGATGAAGGTCTCCAAGTTGAGCGGAATTTGGTAGAACGCCAGGTAAACGAGGAGTTGGTGGATAACCAGTATCGTATCACCTATGCCTATCGTATTGTGATCACCAACTTACGGGATGATGAAGTTAAGGTGAGAGTAATTGAGCAGCTACCAATCAGTCTGAATGAGCAAATCAAAGTACATTTGACCCACTCTGAACCCCAGACTCCCATAAGTGAGAAGGGAGTGCTTGGGTGGTCTGCTACCCTGCTACCGAAGGCTAAGCAACAGTTTTACTATCAGTTCACTGTTGAGTATCCACCAGAGTTTAAGGTTATTGGTTTGGATATATAAGTAATAAGCGCCTAACGGCGAATGAAGAATGAAGAATTAAGAATGAAGAATTAAGAATTCATTAATTTAATCGCCTAAAAAAAAGGTTAGAAACTAATCATATCAAGGTTTTCAGACCTAAATGAGTATTTTTAGTTTCTGAAGAGTAATGAGTAATGAGTAATGTGTAATAAGCAGTAGTAGGACTTCAGTCCAAAAAGAAGCAATATTGATTAAAAATTAAGCTCACCATTCACTAAAGCAGATGCTGTTGACTTGTCTACTCGGACAAAATTGGCTAGTTCCAGCTCATTGCTATGGATTTCTAATTTTAAAATTCTGACAAAAACACCTGCATCATCTAAGCTATCTAAATTGGCAAAGTTTTTCACCATTGCTGTTAAGCCAGCGATGAAGAGAGGGGGGATGGGAACATCATTAATTGCCACCAACGGTTCAACCAGCTGGAGACTCCTGTAATTTTCTACTTCTATTCCTGTCTCTAACCTGATTTTGAGTTCTTCTGCTTCTATTTCAGTACCTTGAAATTGCAATTGGATAGCTAAGCGATTTTCTTCTAGGAATTGTACCTGAGTGCTTAGTAATTCATAATCCTGCTCCCCAGTACCTGGAATTCTCTGGATAACCCTCTCCAGGGATTGGGATAGTCTAGCCATTACTCTTGGTGACTGGAGTGCTTGGTTGATATCATCTTCTGTCAAGACTAAGCGCACTCCTGCCTGTAGGGGTTTCCGGAACAACTCTGTAGACCCTTCTCTTTTTCGTAAAGCTGGTAAATCGACATCGACTTCGTCGATATCTAGTTCTAGGGTACTAATCCTTAAATCGGAAGTTAGCTGTAGCCCTCGACTAGCAATCCTTAACCGCTGTAGCTTTCCTTTAGCAATCTGGTGATTAGGGGCATTATCAATACGAACATCCAGCTGTTCGACTTTTTCTAACCGAGACCGGAGAGCATTCTCAATAACAATATCACCAACTGAATTAAGCGGGGAAATAAAGCTGATAAGACCAGAGAAGAGGATAGTGAATAATTCCATAAGTTACAGAAGAAGGCAGGAGGCAGGAGGGTTGTGATTAGGTATTGGTGTCAACTAGCGGAACCCACCCCTAACCCCTCCCAGGAGGGGGACTGGAGATTATTTCTCCTCTGTTTCCCAGGAGGGGGACTGGAGATTATTTCTCCTCTGTTTCCCAGGAGGGGAACTATAACCTATTGGTGTCAACTTAAGCATAGACATAGCTGGCTAGTTGGATGACCTAACTCATTTTGGATTCAAAGATGTTGTTGGCGAATCAATTTGGGGTCAGACCCCTCCCCAAACCCCTCCCCTGCGAGGAGAGGGGCTTTCCGGCTCCCCCTTCCCTTGCAGGGAAGGGGGTTGGGGGGTTAGGTCAACAATTGTTGGACAAAGCGCGAAAAGTCTTGCAAAATCAGCAATTGAGCGATGTGAGGGGTAAGACCCTCTCTTAATTCGCCAGCAGTATCTTCAAATCCAAAGCTAATAGCTGAAGTCCATTTTAATGGACTAAATTTTTCGGTTTCACCTTAAGTTAGTCATCTTTAGATGACTTGAGCTATTAGCCGGTCGTTTAAACGACCGGTGGGATAAGGGTTTCACCTTAAGTTGACACTAATGACTATAACCTCCCTCCTCCTGGGAAGAAGTTGGGGGGGTGGGTTAGCCCAGCACCTCTAAGCTATCTCTAGCTTAAATTGAAACCAATGGATCTTAGGTTACCAAAGAAAGAATAAGCTGGTAAGTACCTTATAATAGCTGGATTTGCTATAACGCCATTACCTAAAGTCTCATCTCCACCGTTAACCCATAATCCCCGTTAAACTCTTGATGAACAGCGATAAGATTACTCCTATCTCCTCTTTTCCTGGCTCCTGGCTCCTGAATTCTGACTTCTACTCCCTACTTAAGTACTTTTTCCGCAAACCTTACCTACAAGTAGGAATACTCATCACTAGCCTGAGTTTAACTTTAGCAGCTCCTGTTCGGTCTGAGGAAACTACAGAAGTTCAGGAGTTGGATATCAGTCCGGAAATTATCGAAAATAGTCCCGTTTTACAGGAATGGTTGGAGGAAGTACCCAATGTCTTAGAAGCTATTCGCCATGACCCTAGTTTTCGCACTAGGTTGCGACTGGGTTACTCCCAATTTCCCTCTACCGGTCAATCCGCAGGGTTTAATGTTGGTGTAGAAGATGTATTTATTGGTCGTACTGGTTTGACAGTGAGTGGGGATTATCAAGCTTCCTTTAATGATGAACGAGAGGCTTTTGGGGGAGAATTGCGTTACTATGTACTGCCCTTGGGAGGTTATCTTAATGTTGCTCCAGTAGTAGGGTACCGCAATCTGACCACTGGTGAGTTTTCTACGGATGGCCCTAATGTCGGTGTGAGACTGTTATTGGTATTATCTCGCTCTGGTGCAGCGGATGTTTCTCTCACCCAAACTTTTGTTTCTCCTGGTAGTAGTGAGGAAGTGGGGATAACAACCCTCTCTTTTGGCTATGCAATGACTCAAAATTTACGGATATCTACAGATCTTCAAAAACAGAATTCCATAGCGGAAAAAGATAGTAGAGTAGGAATTGTTTTAGAATGGATGCCTTAGTACCGCTGCGCGGAATGAAGAATTAAGAATGAAGAATTAAGAATGCTTATAGAGTAAGGATTCTATCAATCTCAAACTGGCGGCTTCTTTTTAGCAAGGAAAACTCTTCTTCCTCCTGCCTCCTGCCTCCTGCCTCCTGCCTTCTAATGCTTATTACTTTAAAAAATGTGGATATTTCTGGATATTAATGGTGTTCTCGTTCCTGATCAGTTTACTTTTCCAGTTAGCAAAGAAGACCTTTTGAGATTTGATCCTGCTTGTCTACAGAGGTTTGAAGCTGTTTTACAGCGATACCCACAAGTTTTGGTTGTTATCTCATCTTCCTGGAAAGAGGTGTTTCCCTTTGAAGTAGTTCATTCTTTGTTTTCTCCCAGTATTGCTCAGCGAGTGGTGGGGTTTACCCCTTTTTTGGATCCGAAAATTAGTTATAAGTTGCCCTATCTCAGGCATCAAGAGGTTCTGGAGTTTTTACGGCTTAACAATGCATCAGATGATCCTTGGGTAGCGATTGATGATATTAGGGAGCATTATCCGCCTAATGTTCCAGTTATTGTGACTAATGGTAGTACTGGTTTTGACCAATCTACTGCCTTGGCTTTAGAGAAATACTTGCAGGAAATGGCGACAAATAATACTATAGCAAAAGGCAGAGGATAGAGGGCAGAAGGTTTACGAACTAGAAAGGCATTATAACTGTTTATCCGAACTTACATACACGAAAAGAAAGCAAAGCTATATGAGCAAAATGAACAAAACCATGGTTATCATTTGGATGCCATAACCCACCTTGGATTTAAATCCAAGGCTAATAGCTTAAGTCCATTGAAATGGACTAAATTTTCGGAGTATCGCGGTAGCAGTACAGACTAACTTCACCACTGAGTTGACATATCCACTGTGGAACTGGCATCCTGCCAGTAGCAAATCTTGCCCACAAAGTGGAAAAATGAAAACCTATCGAGGTCTATTTGCACTGTTATCACTAACTTGTCTTGCTGTTATTCCTTTAGGTTGCACTCAGGTAGCAAGTGTTGATGATACTGAGATTAATCAGAGTCAGGAGCAACCAAAAGCTGAATTATCAAGCTCAGAAAAGGAATCACCGCGTTGCAAGGGAAAAGCTTGTATTGACCTTGACCCGGTATATTATGGTTGCCATAAATATGGAGATCGTAACATCCAAATTGTACAGCAGTTTCAAGATGTTGAAATCCAGCTATGGTACTCGATTAAATGTCAAGCCAGTTGGGCTTACTCTAATGCGCCTATTTCCTCAGTAATTTACACTGAAGATGCCCAAGGTCAAAAGTATGGTCAATATACAATTACAAGAGATGGCTACTATGGACACTATGGTAATATGGGGCCAGGAAAGAAGCTGAAAGCTTGTTTTAAAATGCCCAATCAGGAGCCAAAATGTACCAAACTTAATCCAGTAATTACGAAATCCGAAAATAGTACATAATGCAAGTGGTAGGGTAAGCTTAAGGCTCTTCTGGAGCTAAACTTGGCGATCGCGCTAATACCAAATACCTAAAACCTAGGCAACTCCTCAATCACTTCTGGTGTAAAAGGGTTCTTACCAGTGCGGAGGGTACTTATCCAGCCTCGCCGTTGCCATTCTTCTTCATAAGTACCACTACCACTATACCAGTTGAGAGATGCCTCAAAATCCTCAATTGCTCCTTCCCTATCACCAGTTAATGCCCTGGCTAAACCGCGACTATCTCGAATAACTCCGTGTTGAGATTCCAGTGCGACTGCTTGTTCACAGGCAAACATTACCTCGGCAGGATATCCATTTAGGCTACCATTCCAACATAGAGAGCTCCAATCACCGGCAGAAATTTTTAGTTTGGGATCTAGTTTTTGGGCTTCTTCGTAGGCAGCGATTGCTTCCTCTGTTTTCTCTTCTCTTGCCAAACGCCGTCCTTCATTGACTTTAGCTACCGATTTTTCGATGAGGGTTTCTGGGTCTTGGTCTATTTTTGCTGTGTCTGGATTGAGGTCTAAACTAGGATCTAAAGCTAAAGCTTGATTAAACTTAGTAACTGCCTCTGTCATTTTGCCATCTGCTATTAAATACCAACCTTCGAGCACTAAAGCTGGGGCTGCTTTTTTTTCAGCATTGAATTGTAAATTAGGATTCCACTCTATTGCTTGCTGTAACTTAGCCACCGCTTCATCAAAATTACCTGATTGAATCAGATTTTCCCCTTGTCTGACTAAAACAGAGGCAGCTGCGGATCGTAGCTTTTCGGGTTGACATACCTCTAGATTGTCTAAATCATCTTCTAAGAATTTGGGATTATTGATCACATAATATTCCAGCTGTTGGCAACCCCATCTAATTAAATAATCTGAGTTCAAATTCCACAATTTTACTGTACCGTCTTCTCCTGCTGAAGCAATGATGTTCCCCTCTGGGCTAAAACTTACGCTGTTAACCCTACTGCGATGACCTGTGAGGGTAACTAACTCGGTTCTGTCAGCTTGCCCTAACTCGGTTCTGTCAGCTTGCCACAGTCGTACTGTTCCGTCTTCTCCTGCTGAAACAATAATGTTGCCGTCTGGGCTGAAACCTACGCTCAAAACTCTTCCACTATGACCAGTGAGGGTATCTATGGGAGTGCCATCGGCTTGCCACAGTCGCACTGTACCGTCTTCTCCTGCTGAAGCAATGGTATTGCCATCTGGGCTGAAACTTACGCTCAACACTCCATTGCTATGACCAGTGAGGGTAGCTAAGGGAGTACCGTCAGTTTGCCACAGTCGCACTGTTCCGTTATCTCCAGCCGAAGCAATGGTGTTGCCGTCTGGGCTGAATTTGACACTCCAAACTCCACGGGTAAAATCACGGCTATGATCAATGAGGGTAGCTAACTCAGTGCTGTCGGCTCCCCAAAGCCTCACTATTCCGTCAGTACCTGCAGAAGCAATAATGTTGCCGTCTGGACTGAAACTTACGCTCGAAACTCCAGGGGTACGATCACTGTAATGATGAGTGAGAGTAGCTAACTCAGTGCCGTCGGCTTGCCACAGTCGCATTGTTCCATCAGAACCAGCTGAAGCCAGGGTATTGCCATCTGGGCTGAAAGCGACGTTGTTAACCCTACCGCTATGACCACTGAGGGTAGTTAACTCAGTGCCGTCGGCTTGCCACAGTCGTACTGTATCATCAGAACCTGCCGAAGCCAGGGTATTGCCATCTGGACTGAAACTTACGCCCAAAACTCCACCGCTATGACCACTGAAAGTTAAATCGGTATTGTTAGTTTGCCACAGTCGCAGGGTTCCGTATTCTCCTGCCGAAGCCAGGGTATTACCATCTGGGCTGAAACTTACACTGTTAACCCTACCGCCATGACCACTAAGGGTCTCTAACTCAGTGCCATCTAGTCTCCACCGCCGCACAGTTTTGTCCTCTCCAGCCGAAGCAATAGTGTTGCCGTCTGGACTGAAACTTACGCTCCAAACTGTTCCGCTATGACCATTGAATGTGCCTAAGGGAGTGCCGTCGGCTTGCCACAGTCGGACTGTTTCGTCATTTCCTGCTGAAGCCAAGGTGTTACCGTCTGGGCTGAAACTTACACTGTTAACCCTACCGCTATGACCAGTGAGGGTGCTTAAAGGAGTTCCGTCTGCTTGCCAGAGTCGCACAGTTTCGTCATTTCCAGCCGAAGCAATAGTTTTGCCATCTGGACTGAAACTGACACTCCAAACTGAACCGCTATGACCAGTGAGGGTAGCTATGGGAGTACCGTCGGTTTGCCACAGTCGTATTGTTCCGTCAGTACCTGCTGAAGCTAGGGTATTGCTATCTGGGCTGAAAGCAACACTGTTAACCCAACCACTATGATCATTGAGGGTAGCTATGGGAGTACCGTCGGCTTGCCATAGTCGTACTGTTCCATCAGAACCTGCTGAAGCCAGAGTATTACCGTCTGGGTTGAAAGCAACACTATTAACCCAACCACTATGACCATTGAGGGTAGCTATGGGAGTGCAGTCAGCTTGCCACAGTTGCACTGTTCCGTCAGTACCAGCTGAAGCAATGATATTACCCTCTGGGCTGAATTTGACCCTGTAAATCCAACCCCTATGACATTGGATGCGGTTGTGTACTTCAATATTGTAAACTACTTGGCCTAGGGTGGTGAGGGACTTAATTTTAGTGTCAGGTTCAAGCAAATTTTTCTGGGGAAATTTCTGGGCTCTAGCCTCGACCTCCAAGGCTTTCATCAGAGCTACAATTTTTAAATCGTAATAAAACAGATTTCTGGCGACTATATTTTGGTCAAAAACCTCTTTTACATCTCCATCAAACAGATCTCTGGCGGTTTTACTGTTGTCTAAAATCTCAGCATTGGCTTTTTCTTTTGCTGCATTCCAGACAAAGGTAACTCCTACCGTTGTTGAGATAGCCAAGACTATTCCCGCTAATGCTCGCTTGAATAACCGTATCCGTGCGGCTTCTGCCTTTTGTGCCGCTGCCTTTGCCTCTTCTAACTCTTTGCGAGAATTAGCATTAAATTTCTGGCGAATTGGTTCTACGAGATAATCGTGTACCAACTGATAACGGTCTTTTGGTTCCTGTCGCCAGCGGATAACCATACCAGAACCAATGAGGATGGGTAGGATAGGGGGGTGGGGAGACGAGGGAAGTTGGCTTTGTTCTCTTAAAGGCGATTGGGTAAAGATTTTAGTCCACTTTCGTGGAAATAGGCTATTAGTCCAGAGTTTGAACTCTGGGCGAGTTTTGGCAATTGTTGAAGGTAGTGCAAGATTGAAGTTTAATTCAAGTTCAGCTTGGGTGCGGAAAGTTCGTCTGCCTTTCTCATCGGTGAGAGAAGCTAGAATTTGCCAAGCGGTTTTGATGTTTTCTGCTCCACAGTCTGCTACTACCATGTCTAACCAGCGTTGAGCTAGAGCGGCTTTAGGTTTGGAGCCTAACTGCTGATATTGGCTGAGGGTGGTGATTTTTTCCGCTTGCAATTGTGCTCCAACTATTTGTAATTCAATAGGAAGCACTTGCTTTAACTCTGTTGCTAAATCCTTGACTAAGGCTGTAATTAATTTGTCCTCCAGCCTAAATTCGGTACGCTCTGTCAGTTCATTAATGACGGTTCTTGCAGTTTCTAGTGTAAAATTTCCCAAATAGTAACGTTGGTCTTTCCTGAGAAGGTCGCTCTTTAAATGGAGAAGGTCTCTCTCTAAGACTTCACTCTCGGCAAACCGCTCCAACTCTAACAGATAATGTAGATAGTCTTCCCGCAAAACCAATATGATTTTAACAAAAGGTATTTCTTTGCCCTTGATACAAGCAAGTAAAAACTGATAAAGTTGATTACGCTGGGGTGGTTGTGAACATATAAAGAAGAATTCCTCAAATTGATCAAAGACCAACACTGTTAACCAGTGCCTTTGGGCATTAGCTTGTAACTGAGTTATAATCGCTTCAATCGAATCAAGAGGAGTTGCCAGCTCTATTCCTTCATAAATCCGTAGCGCCTCCGCCAACTCTTGCCCTAAAGCCTTCACCCAATCAGTATAAACTGTGAGTTTTACAGGCATTGTCAAGCGATCGCCAATTGCTTTTTTTCCCAACACAGGCATCAATCCTGCACTAATCAAAGAACTCTTACCTACCCCTGATAACCCGTAAAGGACAGTTAGTTTGTGTTGGGGCAAGGCAATGCGTTCATTAACTAGATATTCAACATCTTGCTTTCTACCAAAAGGGTAGGTATCTCCCATATCCCCCAACTCCCCCCAAGACAGCGTTGGCTGAAGTTGTCCTGCACCAATAAAGGCTCTTAACTGGAACTGTAATTCAACTGTTTGTTGGTTTTGCTTAATCTCGAAGGCTTTGAGGTATTGTTTTTGGGAGAAATAAAGCGATCGCAATTCATCAAGCAGTTTAACGTAAGTTAGCGGTTCAGATTCAGGTTTAGTTGCTTTTCTCCCCTTTTCCAAACAATCAATAGCCTCCTGAATTTGGTTAAGCTGTCGTAGCGCTTGAGCAAGAATCAGAAAGGGACGGGGGGATGGGCAAGCTGAGGGAGATAGGGAAAGAGATAGTGCTTGTTGGGCAAATTGTTTGGTTTGCTGCCATTGGTTACGATTTAAGGCGACTTCTGCTAGAAAACTGTAATTCTGAGCTAATTTACTCGGAGTATCCCATTTTTGTAAATTCGTAGTGCGGGCATCTTGCCCGCTGGTTGTAATATGAGCTTGCCCGCTTGCCGTAGTATGAGCTTGCCCGCTTACCGTAGTATTAGGGAGCAAGATGCTCCCACTACCAATATTTTGGTCACTTTGGGATGCACCCAAGTTACTTCTATCTTCTGCCTCCTGCAACTTGAGGAATTTTTGAGCAATTCTTTCCAACTCATCCCAATCTGCTAGTTGTCGCAGTACTTCACCTAAGTGGTTAATGTATAAAGCAACTAAATCCTGCCGCTGTGCCTCTTCAAAACAGTTGATTGCTTGCTCAAAAGTTGTCTTCGCCTGCTGCCAGTAATACTTAATATCTGTTGTTTCCTGTTGAGCCTGACGGCAATAGCACCAGCCTTGATGCAACAGCCGTATTCCTTCCCATTCAGGAGATACCATCTCGCCACATTGCTGATAACGTGCTAAAGCCTGCTCAATCTGATTGTTGGCGTAGTCACCTCTACCTAAGATAAATTCTAGATTAGCGGCTAACTCTGGTGCTAATTCCCCGCCACTATCTTGCAAGTCTCGTAAAGCTGACTCAATCTCTCGCCGATGACAGTAACCAAGAATTTCAGTATTAGAGACAAATTCTCCTGCTGTTAAAACCTCAGTTAAAATCTGTTGGGTACTGTTAGAAAGAAAATCTACCAACTCCGTGGCAGTGAGGCGAAAGTTAAAAGTTATACCCCAACTTTTAAAATCTGGGACTAAACGAATCAGCAGACGCAAAATCTGGTCATTGACCCACAATACCAGAGGACAAGGCAAATTATTACGAAATTCTTCCCGTACATTATTGGCAGAAGTCAGTACATTCTCAATTGCTGCCACTGACTCCAAACCAAACACCATCACTGTTGCTGGTTTTTCCTGTCCTAAAGCCTCCTCCAGGGTAGTATAAAGGATCTGAACGGAAGGTTTTAGGCGAATCTCCTTAATGGGCAAAGAGCATTTTTCCTGCAACCGTCGTCTCAACTCCCCTTGCAGATGTTCGTAATTACAATGAGCAAAAAAGAGGGCAAACTTTCCCTGATAAGCTTCTATTGCCCAGGCCAACTTTTCTAGTATATTGTCATTCATTGTAATATTCACAGAGCTACTGTGGAACTGGCATCTTGCCAGTCATCTAGATTATTTGGGAAAACTGAGTACAGGCTGGAAGCCTGTTCCACTTTATTATTTATTGTAATTTGACATATCTACTGTGTAACTGGCATCCTGCCAGTTACTGGAATGAATGAATCTCTGCCAAGACTGGATTAATATCAAACCACAAGTCTCCCTGCTCATTATGGTATTGAAACACGAACAGACTGTGCAATAAGATTTGATATTGTGTTTCCCCAGTTACTGATTTAGTCTCTGCAACTTTTTCCAATAGTTCCCATTCATCCGGAGTAATGGCTAAAGCTAACTCATTAGCATGTTTCCGAATGACTATTTCCAGACTATTCTGGTCTATGGGTAGAGTGTCTAGCTCCAACAAACAGGAAGAAAGTAAGCTAAGCAGGTTACGTACATGACCACCACTAACTCGACATAATCTGTCTAGGGTTGCCGGAGAATCAAACACCTCTGTCACCAAGTTTAACCGCTCCTCGGATAATTGATCGGGAAAGGCTCTGGCTAAAACCATCTGCCGCAATAATTGTAATCCTGCTTCAGAGTCACTACCATCTCGCTTGCTCACTGGCACCATCGGCAAAACCATCGGATCTGTGCCACCTCCTAAGCGATTTTTTAGTGCCTCCCGTTCGTTAGAGAAGGCTAAAATCAAAGGGATGGTATATACGACATGGCAATGGAGACTGTTTAGTTGCTCTCCTCTACTGACAAATAGATATTCTGGTAAACTCTTACCTGAGACATGAGGAAGATCATTTACCCGGTCTAAGTTATCAATAATTACCACTAGTCCTTTTTGACCACGCCTTTGTAGTTCTTTCTTTGCTGGTTCTAGCAGTTCTTCATTAATTGCTTTGAGCAAATTCTCGGTTTTGGGTTCTAGGTACTGCCTTAATTGAGAACGTAGTTGGGGACTTTCTTTAGTTTTGGTGGTAATTTTGCCAATTCCAAGGGATAATTCCACTCCCTTAACATCGATAGGAGTATTTAATACATCAACACATTCTTGCAAGATTTGGGTGAAGTATCCCCCCTGAGGTTTAATTTTAATTGCTTCCAAGTTTTCACTCACCCGACGAGCAATCGCGAGTAAAATATCACTAATATCCAAATCTCCCTTATCCAAATCTTGGGAAGATTCAAAATAAACTACCTGAAACCCTTCTTGTTCGAGTTTAGTTTTCAACCGCGACAGTTCAGTAGACTTACCACAGCCAATATGCCCAGTAAATAGTTGGCAGGTGTAATCTTCTGACTTCCAGCAGATAGATCTTCCCAACTTCTTGATAATTTCCGCACCCCGTACCTCCGAGAAATTGATGTAATATTTTTGGTCTTCAGCATTTTCTTGTTTTAATACCCTACTAGGGTCACAGGCTAGAAAAAATTGCTGTAAATCTGGTTTCATCCTCAGCTATCTGTCATCAATGTGCAAGAAGGTGTCTAAATCCTCAAGAGAAAGCCTGTCAATCAAGAAATGATTGACACAGTATTACCTGAGCTCAGGCACTAGTGCGATCGCTTAATAAGGAGAAGTTGAAGCAGCTAAGTGCTCTTAAAAAGATTCATCAAACCCTTAAATCATACCAAATAAGCTTGACAAAATCAAAATCATTATTGCCTGCCTCCACTAGCTGGGAAAACAACTTGACTTGAATAGAAACAATGGGAAGGGGATTAAGACCCTTGCCTACTCCCTACTCCCTGCGGCAAAAATTTGGTTAGCAGTCAACTGAAGAGTCGGAAAAATTGAGGAAATGAGTTGCTCTTCATGACGAAAAAGCTGTTTTTGGTACTTATCCCCATCTAAAGTACAGATAGTCAGAGTCGGTTGCTTGGGATGGCCAATATAGTCTCTACCTCCTAAACCTAAATAATCTACAATCCAGTATTCAGAGACACCAAACAAAGCATAATCTTCAGTTTTGCGGGCATAATCATTTTGCCAATTGGTGCTGACAACCTCAACAATGAGTTTAATGGAGCTTCCTAAAGTAATCACAGGTTCTTGCTGCCATAGAGGTTCATAAACCAATTGCTTTTGGTCTAGCACCAGTACATCTGGACGAAAAGCAGTTTGAGTGCCTAAAACCTTGACAAGACAGCGATAAGGGATTAAGAAATTCTCATTGTTGCTGTCAATGGCGACATTCAGTTTTCTACCAATAAAGGCAGCAACCTGTTCATGGGGGCCAGTAGCTGCTATCTCGATTAATTCTCCATCAATGAGTTCATAACCATCATTGTCGCCATAGTGCTCAATGAATTCATCGATAGTTAATTGTTGTGGCAGCAGAAGCATTAGGTGTTAGGTGGTAGGTGGTAGGTGACTATTTTTGAGAAATGATACCAAATACGCTTGACAAAAACTAATTTGGATTAGGTAAAAAAGTTAAAGAGCTTTCTTCCCTCCTCCTCCTGCCTCCGGTCCCCCTCCTGGGAGGGGTTAGGGGTGGGTTACTCCTGGGAGGGGCTAGGGGTGGGTTATCTGTTTTTAAAACTGAAAAGGTGAGGGAGGTACTGGTGGTTTTATAGGAAGCTCAGGTAAGGGTGATGGGAATGAAACATTTGGAAATAAGTTCTCAAAACTTTGCTTAATTTTGGATATCCCCGGTAATTCGCTAGAAAAATTATTAAACAATTGCCCAAGAAGTAATTGTTCAAATTCCTCTGCTGTAAGTGGTTGAACTGGTGACACTTCTCCATCAGGACGAATCTTTACTTTCTCTCCAGCACTTAAGCTAATTGTCTCTGGTGTTAGCTTTTCTTCTTCCTCAGTGCTCAGTTCATTTTGAACAACATTAGTGCAAGAAGGTAGGAGGCAGAACCCACCCCTAACCCCTCCCAGGAGGGGAACTGAAGCGCTCTTTTTACCTAATCCTCGTATTACTTTATCCTCATCAATATCTTGATTAATTCGCTTACTGAGTACTACTTCCCCTTCCAAAACTTGAATTTCTTCTTGCCCATTCTCATCAACTACCAAAACATAAGTTGTACCTCGAACACCAGCAACAGTTGAATTGGTGCAACCATTGACTGAACCATTCACCAGCAGAGTTCCCCTTCGTAAGTGGGCACATTGACCTATAGTAAGGACAGAATTGTGAGCTAGTCGTCCCACTCCCCCTGTATTGAAACTCAACTCTGCTCTGGCATTACGGGTACTTACTCGTTGTCCTCTTCTGGCGATCGCATTAACTCGTGTTTGGTTGCCATTAATGTAGACTTGAGAGCTATCCAAAATTTCGGTGATTTTGGCTTGATTGATAGTTGCACTCCGGGCAGGGGTCGGATGATGTAAAACACTCAGGATCAAGAAGAAGCACAATCCTGTTAAAAATAACTGCCAATAGTTACTTCTAAACCCACTTTGGTTTAGCTTAATACTCATAATAATTAATTAGGTGTTAGGTTTTAGGTTTTAGGTGGTAGGTGTTAGGTGTTAGGTAGTAGGTGGTAGGTGGTAGGTGGTAGGTTTTTTGTCCCCCCAGCTTCTCCAGCTTCTCCAGCTCCCTCAGCTCCCTCAGCTTCCTCAGCTCCCTCAGCTTCCCCAGCTTCCCCAGCTCCCTCAGCTTCCCCAGCTCCCCCAGCTCCCCATCTCCTCCGCTCCTCCGCTCCTCCGCTCCCCCCGCTCCTATGAAGGAACTATTTTGTCAATTTTGGGCAAGGTTGGTAGGGGTTTATCAAAATTATTAAGCAGGGGACTCTGGCGACGACGCTTGAGCAACAGCTGACGGGGGAGCTTTTTAACCTGCTGGCGTACTTGATAGATATCCGTTTCTCCTGGTGTAATTTTGACTTGCTCTCCTGACTTGAACAGGCATTCTCCTGACTGATTGGGGAACCAGACTGCTACATTTCCTTCCCAAGCAAAAAATTCAATTCCCTCCTTTGGATCTTCTGGCATGTTGATATATAGAGTAGTACCTCTAATGCCCGCGATCGCGACAGGAGTTTCGATTTCCACTGGCACTTTCTTTCCCGGCTCAACCCAGGCAATCATCTCACCGGCTTCCAGCTGGAGGCGATTGTCTGGCCGCAATGTCAAAACCGAGTTACTACCGATCCGAAAGGATAACCCATTTTTAAGTTCCACCTGTGCCAAAGCTTCCCCTTCTGTACGAATTGTCTCACCAACTCGTAAGTTCATGTTTTCTTGAGCAGGAACCTCATCCTGGGTATTGAGCCGCCGTACCCAAACTGGCTGTTTCTGGATATCACTAATGGTGGCAAAGGTTTCTGATGGAGATACAGGTTCCACCGCAGTGGTATTTGTGCTAACAGGGGAGGAGGAATTGGTGGGAGTAGGAGTAGAAGTCTGACAGCCAGCAATCAAGCTGACTACAGTCAAACTCACTAGTCCCAAGCACCAGCGACTCAGTGGTTTAGTTGCCATTACTTAGACTTATTTAAGGGTAATTTTGTCAACAGTTACCAGTTACCAGTTTGCACTGTTGAATTAGAGCACCCCTGTTTTTATCAGTTAAAGACGGGTTAATCGTTGCGGAGGTTCCAAGCTCAATTGCTGTCCTCTAGACGATTTTTGCTATTCCCTAATACCTTTATACTCGATCACTCATCGGTGTTAGGTGGTAGGTGGTAGGTGGTAGGTGGTAGGTGGTAGGTTTTAGGTTAATAAAAGTTGTATTCCTCTTCCTCAGCTCCCTCAGCTCCTCAGCTCCCTCAGCTCCCTCAGCTCCCCCAGCTCCCCCAGCTCCCTCAGCTCCCTCAGCTCCCCCAGCTCCCCCAGCTCCCTCAGCTCCCTCAGCTCCCTCAGCTTCTCATCTCCCCATCTCCCCATCTCCCTCAGCTTCTCATCTCCCCATCTCCCCACCTCCCCCGCTCCCTCAGCTTCCTTTTATAGAATAAGCAAAACCCACACCTTCAGGTGTGGGCTCTTAGATAAGATTGATATAAGGTGGGTTTTGCCCACTAGAGCTACTTACTGTTAATCGGGAACTGCCTACATGTCAGAACTACGAGCTAAGTTACCCTCGTCACTAACTCCCCCAGTACTGCCAAAACCAGTCATACTGGTTTCCTTGAGGAATCCAGAGTAGGCTTCCATACCGTGTTCAGTAATATCCAAGCCTTCCATTTCTTCTTCTGCATGTACCCGGATGCCAATGGTAGCTTTTAGAGCTAGCCAGAAGATGGAGCTCATAATTACTGTGAAAGCTCCAATGGAGATAATACCAATAACTTGGCTAATTAGTTGATTAAGACCACCACCAGAGAATAGACCCCCGTCGATGGCAAACAAACCTACAGCTAAGGTTCCCCAGATACCATTCACTAAGTGAACAGAAACTGCTCCTACTGGATCATCAATTTTGATGCTGTCAAAGAAACCGACAGAGAACACTACAATGATGCCTGCGATCGCGCCAATAATCACAGCGGAGGTATAGGTTACACCCGCGCAGCCAGCAGTAATCCCTACCAAGCCTGCCAAAATCCCGTTGATGGTCATTGAGAGATCCGGCTTACCATCTTTGACCCAAGTTGTCATTGTTGCTGTCACTGCACCAGCTGCTGCTGCTAGGTTAGTGGTCAGGGCAATATAAGCTATATTGGTGGATGCTGCTAGTTCTGAACCAGGATTGAAGCCAAACCAGCCAATCCAGAGAATCAAACAACCTAGGGTCGCAATACTCATATTGTGACCAGGAAGGGCACGAGGTTGACCGTTTTCATATTTACCAATGCGCGGTCCCAAGATTGCCGCTCCCATTAAAGCTGCCCAACCTCCTACGGAGTGAACTACTGTTGAACCGGCAAAGTCAGAAAAGGGAGTCTCTAAACCACCTAGCCAGCCGTCACCAGACCAAACCCAGTGGCCAGTAATGGCATAGGATATAGCTACTAGCAGGACGCTGAAGATTAAAAAGGCATCATACTTAATCCTCTCAGCTACAGCACCGGAAACAATGGTGGCAGCGGTGGCAGCGAAGGCAACTTGGAAGAGGAAAAATACAGATATGGGTAAACCATCAGGAAAAGGGTCTAGTCCATAGGTAGCAGGATCAGTGCTACTTAGGAAAAAACCGCTCATTCCAATAAATCCATTGCCTGAACCAAACATCAAGGAAAAACCAATTGCCCAAAATGCGATGGTCGCGATTCCAAAGACAATCAGGTTCTTCGAGAGGATGTTAACCGCATTTTTCTGGCGACAGAATCCGGTTTCGAGCATCCCGAACCCAGCATTCATAAAGATTACCAGAACTGATGAGGCTAAGATGAAGACAATGTTCAGAACTCCTTGAGTCAGCGCAACTGCCTCGATCGCTTCTACATCAATAACATCTTGAGCAGAAGCAGCGGTATTCCAGACGACAACAATGATTGCTGCTAGGGGAATGCAGGCAAGCCAGTAGGGAGAAAAGGATGCGGCAAGAGTTCTTAATGGTTTGAAATAGGGGGCATTCCAGATATTCTGGGAAGAGCCCTGAGCATTGAATCGCCCATTGTTCTTTGGCGATTTTTCTTGGTTTAAAGTTTTCTGGAACTTTAGTCTAGACATCATTAATTTGCGAGAGGTGATTCTCCAATAATTAATCAATCAATAAGCTGTAAATCAACTCATTTCCAGTTAATAGCACCCTTTATCATTAGGGATTCAGTTCGAGGTGAACCCTAATCGTTATTTGCCCTGTATACGACCAGATACTAAAGTTCTAGCTTCTCCAGAGTTATTTACTGGAGCGATCAGTGGTTTCCTCAACTGAAACAGCTTTTACAAAGCAAATCATACAAGAATCTGGGTAGATAACCAAAAAACTATGTTCTTTTTGATAGATTGGTTTTGCTTTGAAAATTTACACATTATGTAATTGTTAAGCCATTATTTTTCTGTATCAATTTATACAATTTATCTGCATCAGGATGTTTTGCAGTGCTTTTAAGAAACAATTTTAGATTTTAGATTTTAGATTTTAGATTTGAATCAGTCTTTCATAACGGATGTTGATGTGCCAGTGGGGTTGCTCTTAAAGAATTAGTACGAGGAAGCATTCCCATAGTTGGAACTTAATTTCCTCGACTTCGTCTCCAGGGGAAAAAGCTTGTGTAGTAAGATTTTTAAGCTTTTTTTCACGCTTTGGGTTATTTTTACCGTGATGCGCTACCAAGGAGCTAAATAATAAATATGGGATTACTCAAAAATACTTGCTTTAATCTACTGGCTGCTACTAGCATTGTCTTTATTCCCGTACTATGGTCTGAGGCAACCGTAGCCCAAAACATCGTTAACCATAGCCCTAGTCAGACTAACGAGGCTGTTGCCCCTGATAGCTCAATCTCTGGGGTATTCGATACCAGTGGTGGCTCAGTAGAAGTCAATACAGTCAAGATTTTTGTCAATGATCAGGATGTAACCAGAAATAGCACCATTACTCCGAATTTTTTTAGTTATCGCCCCATTCAAGACCTACCCCCTGGAAACAATAGGGTTCGGGTAGAATATCAAAATACCAATGGTCAGCAGTGGGCAGTAGGTTGGAACTTTCAAGTTCAACGACCCCAAGTAGCTTTAGAAATTACTTCAGTTACCCATAATGCTACCAATACTGCTCTTGGCGCCGGGTCAACTTTCTTAACTACGATTAATGGTACACCGGGAGCGCAAGCTTCAGTAATGGTGTTAGATGGGGCAACCATGCGGAGGTTACCTGCTCAAGAAGTCTCCCGAGGAGTTTATGTTGCCAATCTGAATTTGGGTTCAACAGACCGAATTAATGACGGAGTCGTAGTTGGTCGTTTAGAGCGGGGTGATAAAACCGTTTATGGAGCAGCTTCTCAAGCTGTAGTTTTTAATCCTAGTGCTACTGTAACTCAAGTCAGTCAAGTTGAGACTACAACGACCCAAACGACCGAAAACCCTCAAAATCAAACCCCTCAAAATACCCTAACTGCTGTTCCCAGTATTCCCCTAAGTCCTGAATTCACTAGCCACAAAAACGGTGATCAAATAGACACAGCAGGTTTTACCCTGAAAGGTAAGACTCAGCCGAATGCACGGGTTCGGGTGGTTGTCGAGCAAGCCGCTTCAAGTTCTAATATTTTAGGGGCTATAACCACAGGATTATTGAATTCCAGACAGTTATTGGAAACGACGGTGAATGCTGACAGCAATGGACAATTCACAGTTAATGTCCCCCAACCCAGGCTTTTGGATAGTGGGATAAAATATAGTGTTACTGCCACAGCACAGAAAGATGGACGAAGTGATACAACTACTTTGAGTTTGACTCAGAGGTAGTCCTGATGGGGAGGTTTTAGATTTTAGATTTTAGATTTTAGATTTTAGATTTGAAGAATTCAAACGATCACAAGCTCCTAAATTGCTTTATGGGGTAAATCTAAAATCTTCAACGGAGATGCGGTGAAGCTTTGATTATGGGTAATTAGGCGGATATGATATAACACCTAGCTCAAATCCTCCTTATCTCCCTTGTCCTCCTTGTCTCCCTTGTCTCTTTTGAGGTCTTTAAGAACTTTTATGTAACTGTACTAGATATTCCCGGTAGCCCAGTTCATCGAGCTGGGCTTGCTTTTGCATTACGGATTGCTCTAAATTCTGACGATACTGCTGAACTCGTTCTAATAACTCTGGCTGATGAGATGCTAAAATTTGTACGGCTAATAAGCCAGCATTCTTGGCATTACCAATGGCCACCGTCGCTACCGGTATCCCCCCTGGCATTTGTACTATGGAATAGAGAGAATCAACTCCTTGTAAGTGACGACTGGCAACAGGTACTCCAATTACAGGTAAAGGTGTGAGGGCTGCTACCATACCTGGTAAGTGAGCAGCACCACCAGCACCAGCGATAATCACTTTGAGTCCCCGCTGGTGAGCTGATTGGGCATATTCTACCATCCGTTCTGGTGTACGGTGGGCAGAAACGATAGCGACTTCACAAGATACGTCAAATTCTTCACAAACTGCGATCGCTCCTTGCATGGTGGGTAAGTCAGAATCGCTACCCATGATAATGCCAATTTGAGTCATTGGTTATTTGTTGTTGGTTGTTGGTTGTTGGTTGTTAGTTAAAAGCAGCATCCTCTTGCTCCCTCAGCTCCTCAGCCCCCTCAGCTCCCTCAGCTCCCACAGCTCCCCCAGCTCCCCCAGCTCCCCCAGCTTCCTCAGCTCCCTCAGCTTCCTTCTGGTACAGCGATAAAGTTCAATGCTTTAAATGGATACTGGATTGCTTTGTCGAACTTCTCCAAGTCTAGTGCTTTACCATCTTCAAGAAAATCTTTGGGTATAAACACGGAGTAAGATTGCTCAGTAAAGAACTCAAAGATTTCCGCAAGAGTGAAACCAAAGCTGGAGATTCCTGAGCGAGTACACTCGAATAGTATAGTAGGACGACAACGACTTAACAGATCCACTGCACCACGAAGTACTGCTAGTTCCCCTCCTTCTACATCAATCTTGATGAAATCGATATGCTGTTCCGCCGGTACAATGTTATCGAGTCGTTCACATTGAACTGTTATGTCTTGGAATTGATCATCTGCACTTCCATGTTTATGAAGTCCACTATAGCCTGAGCGAGTGGTATTACAATGAAAGGTAACTTCCCCGGTCTTATCGCTTAAAGCCATCTCTTTCAGGGAGACTTCCGGAAATTTGCGCTTCAGCCAGCTGGCTTTACGAGGGGTTGGTTCAAAAGCTAGGTGATGACCATTAGGTGATAGGCTCAGGATTAGGCTCAGTACTGAACCAAGATGGCATCCAATATCAATGCAGTTGGAGGACTTGTCAAGCAACCGCTGCATAATCAGGTCAATTATTTGTGATTCCTGGTAAATATCTTTAAGCTCAGGATTCTGCATACGCTGTTTAAATCCGAGCAGGTTTTGTATTTGCTGTGCTGGTTTTTCCAGAGGGGTGCGTACCACCAAATGTTTGGCGTATTCTTTCCACATGAGATTGTTTAAGTTTTTTTAGTATAAAGGTTAGGAGAGATGGGCATTCTCTACTTATACTAATATAATTTATCGAGATAAGATGACTCTAATTGTTGATACTATTATTAATAATGCTCGCATACCGGGTTATCAAGGTTTACAACAAATTACAATAGATAACCGGGGCATCATTGAAGCTATTACACCAATGGATAGAGAGCAGAGGAGATACGGAGACACGGAGACACGGAGACGCGGAGATAAAGACACAATTCCCAATTCCCAATCCCCCATTCCCAATCCCCCATTCTCCATTATCAACTTTGCCGAAGATTGGCTATCCCTCGGTGGTATAGATTTGCAGATTAATGGGGGTTTAGGTTTAGCATTTACTGACTTGAGTCCTACCGATATCGAGCAATTGGGGCAAATTTGTCAATATCTGTGGCATCAGGGAGTTGATGCTTTTTTGCCAACTCTAGTGACAACATCTATTGAAAAAATTCAGCGATCGCTTGCTGTACTATCGGATTTTATAACATCCCAACCCCAACCAGCAGCGGAGATTTTAGGTGTTCATTTAGAAGGACCTTTTCTCAATCCCCAAAAGCGGGGAGCCCATCCCCAGGAGCATTTGCTACCCTTAACCATTGAACAAATGCAGCAGGTGTTGGGAGATTACGCTCCGATTGTCAAAGTGATGACTTTAGCTCCAGAATTAGACCCAAGGGGAGAGGTAATTCCTTATTTGCGTTCTCTGGGAATTACTGTTAGTTTAGGTCACTCTTTGGCAACTGCTGCTCAAGCAGAAGCAGCTTTTAAATTAGGAGCATCAATGGTAACTCATGCTTTTAATGCTATGCCGGGGTTGCACCATAGGGAACCGGGTTTATTGGGAGCAGCCTTAGCTAATCCTCAGGTCTATTGTGGGATGATTGCTGATGGGCAACATGTTTGTCCCACTATGCTCCAACTGCTACTCCGGGCTGGTGGTTATGAAGAAGGTATTTTTTTAGTGAGTGATGCTTTAGCACCTATTGGTTTACCGGATGGAGTCTATCCTTGGGATAGCCGTCAAATTGAAGTGAAACATGGTACAGCTAGGTTGCCGGATGGTACGCTTTCGGGAACAACTTTGCCCTTGTTAGTAGGAGTAGAGAATTTGGTGCAATGGGGAATTTGTGATGTGGAGAGTGCCATTGCTTTGGCAACAGAGGCTCCTCGGCAGGCTATTGGTTTACCAGGGATTGGTATTGGTAAACCAGCTCAACTATTGCGTTGGCATTGGGATGAAGGGACGGGTAAGCTTACTTGGAAGCGCTTAAGCTAAGATGCATCTAATTTACACTTAATTCAATCATCAGTTATGAATTGATCCCCCCAACCCCCCTTGAAAAAGGGGGGCTCTTGTTCCCTGACAAGGGTAGGTTTTTAATATTTAGGTGAAAATAAGACAAGGAAGGAACCCACCCCCAACCCCTCCTTGGAGGGGAGCAGTAGACAAGGAGGATTTTTTACGAAAAACTGGGCTTTTCAACATCAAAAATTTTGGCGAACCGAACAGGATTTTGTACGGTTTTACTCCCTTGTCACCAAGTCTTCCTTGTCCCCCTTGTCTTGTCCCAACCCGAAAGTAAAAAACCTACCCTTGTGAGGCTCTTGTTCCCCCCTTACGAAGAAGGGGGGTTAGGGGGGATCTACAGGGATTGAACATTACTAACCGAGCAGTATTGGCATCTTGCCTGTGATCTGTCATCCGCGATCGCTTGATAAATGTGGTATTATTTACATAATGGAATAGGTGTGCGCCTGTAGACTGTGGGTAGATACAACACAGTATTTCTAAGTCTAATAAGGTACATTCCCAATTCCCAATTCCCGATAACCAGAAACTTTGTACCTCATTCCAATAAGAAACGCTATCTCGAAATTATTCTAGATATTGAGCAATATATGGGAGTTGGTCGTTTATTCATTCCCTAATGCGATCGCCTACAGCAGCAGTAGAATAAGTAGGTTGGGTGTAGTGCTAGGGAAACCCAACATTCCGATGCAACTAGTGCGAGGAAGCAGCAGATGATTGAACTGAATTTAATTGATGAAGTTAGATCTGCTAGAGAGTTAGATCTAGACCAACTCATGCAGGATTAAGGGCAATTGAGAGCTGAGTATATATACGAGATTCTAGATCAAATGGAAGAGAATGCTGCAAGAGGATACTCTACTCTAATGATGCAAGAGCAGGTGTTAATGGTGCTAATGCTAAAGAGGGCTTAATTCAGGAATTTGATGTCAATCGGTTCCAACTCGATGGCTTAGAGACTCAGGCAATCGATGCTATGACCGTACATAGACTAGGGACAGCCGCGATCGCTACTCTACCAGAATACCAGGAATTATTTGCCAAAGCTTTTCCCGACCGTCCCTATGTAGCAGCAGAGGTAGAAGATTTAAACAGGGCAGGATTAGCCATCGCAGCTTATGAGCGTACTCTTCTCGCTAACCAAGCTCCTTTTCAAAAATGGTTGAAAGGCAATGACCAAGCGATGTCAGCCCAAGAACTTAGAGGCGGCATAGTCTATTTTAGCTCCTCTTGTGTTCAGTGCCATACAGGACCAAACTTAGCCATCAAAGATTTTAAATCAGTGGGATTTGCCGACCATCCACAAGATTTTAGTGGACTCAATTTAGGCAGAGGAGTTATTACCAAACGAGCTAAGGATGATTTTAAATTCAAAGTGCCCCAACTTTACAACCTAGCCGATAGTTCTCCCTACGGACATGGTGCTTCTTTCAACACAGTACGAGAGGTTGTTGAATATTTCAATAACGCCCAACCTCAAAAGTTAGAGGCATTATATGCTGACAATCTCAGTGTCTGGTTCCAACCACTCAATCTTCAACCACAGCAGGTGGATGACCTAACAGCTTTTCTAGAAACTGGTCTACGAGACCCTAACTTAACTCGTTACATTCCAGGACATTTACCCAGTGGACTGTGTTTTCCCAATAACGACCCAGTATCCCGCAAGCAATTGAATTGTGACTAGATGCAGGGATCCTTATATGGTAGGGGCGGGTTCACCTAAAATCTTTCGGTTCAACCAGCCAATGATCTTAACCCGCCCCGGTGGGAAAATCTTTGTCTGAGCATCCGGGGCGGGTTTAGCTAAATTATCGCTCTTATTGCCCAGTTTCGGGTGAACCCGCCCCTACATATTTACCTTGTTTTGTACCCAATGTTAAGCAGTATTTCCAAGGATATTAATCATGCTTTTAAGTAAACATTTCGCTCATCTGTTAATAACGACTTTTACTGTTGCAGCTTCAACTCTCAAAGTACATGCCCAGCCAGAAGTCCCTCGTGAAGTTGTGATTAATACTGTCTATAAAGGAATTCAATTTATTCATGGTTCAGTGCCTGTACCCGATCTTTACTTTAATGGAAACTCTCTTGAGTCATCATGTGGGTTACTAACAAGTAGTAGGTACTGCCCTCCTGATCACGTTATTTTTATCCCCAATAGAGATATAAAATGGGCATATCAGTATGGTGATGCAGCGCTTGCTTACATAGTTGCTCATGAATATGCTCATGCTATGCAAAAGGTTTACAATATTCCCATGGTTCGTTTGACATCAGAAAAACAAGCTGATTGTCTTGCTGGGCTCTATTTGTAACTGATTCCAAATGTTTTTCTTGATACCTCGGATATGCTTGAAATTGGTTCTTTGGCTCACAGTGCTGGTCAGCCTGAGCATCATACTAATCGCAGCCATGGCACCCCAAAAGGACGCATAGAAGCTGTATCGATTGGGATGGATGCTAGTTCAGAAGGGCTGATGGGAGGAATGAGAATTTGTCTAAATCAATACTCTACTCAATAAAATTGATGTTGGGATTTGGAATAAGCATCTTGCCTGTTATCAGTATATAGCAATTCTATGACTTGTGAGGTACATCTTGATCCCCCTAAATCCCCCTTAAAAAGGGGGACTTTGAGTTAAACTCATATCTTGCATTATGCCATCAAAAATACTTAATAAGGTTAATCAAAACAATCAATTCTAAGGCTGAAGCAATCTAATATTATCACTTTTGCAAGATGAGCTGTTGCCTATTCCCTATTCTCTAGTGTTTCTTGAAAGCAATTAGCAATTAGCAATTAGCCAGAGTGTTTCTTAAGAGCCCCTCAACGGGCGACGCACCGCCCCCTACAAATGAAAGAAACAAGTTCTTTTCCTGTTCTCTATTCCCTATTCCCTATTCCCTATTCCCTGTTCCCTTGTTTCTTAAAAGTTAAAGAGTGTACCTTCTAATGATCTATATCCTAATGTTGAGATCCTTTATTAGAGAACAACATTAATACTCCTGTAACCACTGCAATGCCTGCGGCGACATAAAATACAGTGATCAATCCAGCATATTTCCAAACCGCTCCTAAGAAAATTGGTGAAAAAAATTGTCCTAAAGAGTTGAACCCAGTACCAATCGCAATTACACTCGACCTTAGTTCTGGGGGAGCAAGTTGAGCCAGAGCATCGTAAATATTCGGAGTGGCAATGCCAAATCCTGCACCGAAGAGGAAGGCTGCGGGTAAAATCCAGCGGATTTCTCCTAACAACGGCAGGGTAATTAACATTATAGCCATCAAGAGTAACCCGAAAGCGATCGCTTGATATGTCCCCAGCATCTTTCCCAACCGACTTGCCATTAGAGCAGAAATAATAACAATGCCTAATCCTGGGAATGCCAAAACCATCCCATTGAGTTGTGGTCCAGCCCCAAGTAGAGCCTTAAGGTGAAGAGGGATATAGATAACCAAAGCATAGACAACGACAGCAGCCAAGGCTAAGGTGAGAAAGAGCTTAATCACTTGGGACTGTTGCACAATCGCAACTAACTGTTTCCCCATAGTGCTATCGATGATTGATTTATTCGAGGAGCGCTCCTTTTTCCAAGTCAGCACCACAGCCAGGGCAATAGGCAAAGCGAGTCCGTAGATATAAAATACGTATTGCCAGTGAATAGAACCAACCCAACCTCCCAAAAGAGGAGCAGCAATACCAGCAGTGGTCATGGCACTGGTAGCATAGCCAAAAAGACGCGATCGCGCTTCTCCATCATACATATTGCTCAGTAAGCCAATACTTGCTGCACTAATGCCACCACTGGCAATACCTAAACAACCCCTAGTGACTAAAAGTGGTGCTAGACTACCCATAAAAGCCCCTATAACCCCAAAGAAACCGTAAAAAACTAGTGAAGCGATCAAGACCTTTACCTTACCAATCCGGTCTGCCAAAATACCTAATAAGGGGGTAAATAGGGCAATGGTCAAAGCGTGCATACTCACCAGCATCCCTGCCCATCTAGGCTCTAGTAGTAGCTGTTGCAACATTTCGGGAAATACAGGAGAAATTAGACCTCCTGTCATACTGGTTAGAGAGCCTGCACAAAAGATGATAAAGAGTTTTGAAGTATTTTTCGGCTGTTTTTGGAATATCTGCAACATAGAATATAGGGAATTGGGAATCGGGAATTGGGAATTGGGGATAGGCTTGTTAAAATTGGATATGCCTTAGGAATACCAGAATTACTATATTTCAGCCACGCTTTAGTCTAAACTCCAGTTACTTATGAACAACCTCGAAATCATTAAAGGACTTTATCAGGCATTTGAGCAAGGTGATATGCCCAGCATCCTCGATGTGCTTGATCCTAATGTGGAATGGACTGAATCGGAAGGAATCCCCTATAGCGGAACCTTCATTGGACATCAAGCTATCATTGATGGGGTTTTTCAGAAAATTGGTGCTGAGTGGGACAACTTCCAGGCTCATATAGATGAATTTATCGATGCTGGGGATAAAGTTATTACTCTGGGGTTTGACAGTGGAACCTACAAAGCCACTGGCAAAAGTATGCAAGCGCCCACTGCATCGGTGTGGACTTTGAAGAATGGCAAGGTTGTTAAGTTTGTACAATATATTGATACACTCAAAGTAGCTCAAGCAGTTTCAGGTTAAAGGCAGCAGGAGACTTTAAGCAATCCCCAATTCTAAATTCTAAATTCTAAATTCTAAATTCTCTTCATGACTGACATTGTTCTTGACATCCGCAACCTACAGGTACAATTCCAAACCGATGAACAGCTGGTGGTAGCCGTTAACGGTATTGACTTCGAGTTGAAACGGGGGCAAACCATAGGAATAGTGGGAGAGTCGGGTTCAGGAAAATCGGTTACCTCCCTAGCTGTAATGGGTTTAGTGCAGTACCCAGGAAAGATTACCGATGGAGAGATTAATTTCCGTACCTCAACAGATGGAGCACAACCAGTCAATCTCAAGCAGTTGAGTGCAGAAGAAAGACGGTTTTACCGAGGTGGTCGAATTTCGATGATTTTCCAGGAACCGATGAGTTCCCTTAACCCGGTATATACCTGTGGCTTTCAGCTGACGGAAGCAATTCTCCAACACCAAAAGGTTGCTCCAGCGGAAGCCCGACGTCAGGCAATTGCCCGTTTACAGGAAGTCAAGCTTCTTGCTAGTGATCCAGAATTGAGGAAGCATTATCTAGAAGAATTCCGCCAAGAAAAACCGGGGGAACCTATTCCAGGGGAAAAGGAAATCAACTACCAGATTAACCAACAAAAACTGGCAATGCTCAATCGCTTTCCCCACGAACTTTCTGGGGGTCAACTACAGCGGGTGATGATTGCTATGGCAATTTCCTGTAACCCTGATGTCTTAATTGCTGATGAACCAACTACTGCTCTTGATGTGACAGTACAGGCAACAATTCTGAATCTGCTTAGAGAGTTGCGAGATTCCCGTGGCATGTCAATGATTTTCATCACCCACGACTTGGGAGTAATTGGGGAAATTGCTGATACCGTAGCAGTGATGTATAAGGGTAAGCTGGTAGAAACTGGGGATGTCTTGCAGATTTTCTCTAACCCCCAGCATCCTTACACTAAAGGATTATTGGCTTGTCGTCCTAGCTTAGAACAGCGTCTAGAATACCTACCCACAGTTTCTGACTTTATGGAGGTGGTAACTACAGCAACTGGGGAGCAAGTAATTCAAGAAAAAGCTGCTCAACCTTTAATAGTAACTGGAGAAGAGGAAACTTCGGAACAGGAGCAGGAAACAAGCCCTGATCCTTCAGCTTCTCACCAATCTCCAACCCCCAAGGAACAACCTCCTCTGGTAGCAGTGCAAAACTTACAAGTTGGTTTTCCGGTAAAGGGTATATTCGGAGGAACCAAACGCTACCTGATGGCAGTGAATGGCATCTCCTTTGAAGTGTATCCAGGAGAAACTTTAGGGTTAGTGGGAGAATCTGGCTGCGGTAAATCCACCTTGGCTAGAACATTACTGCGCTTGATTAAACCAATGAGTGGTGAAATTTTCTTTGATGGTCAAGATATTACTCATCTAACCGGCAAACCTCTACAACAATTGCTCAAAGAAATGCAAATTGTGTTCCAGAACCCCTATAGTTCCCTTGACCCCCGGTTGAAGATTGGGGAAACAGTAATGGAGCCAATGGTAGTTCATAATGTAGGAGGTAGTCGTAGGGAACGACGCGATCACGCAGCCTATTTATTAGAACGAGTTGGCTTCAATTCTGACTGGATGAACCGCTACCCTCACGAGTTTTCTGGGGGTCAACGCCAGCGGATTTGTATTGCCAGAGCCCTAGCCCTTAAACCAAAGTTTATCATCTGCGACGAATCGGTTTCAGCTCTAGATGTTTCAGTCCAAGCCCAGGTACTCAATCTATTCAAAGAACTACAGAGTGAGTTTGGTCTTACCTACATCTTTATTTCCCATGACTTGAGTGTGGTGAAATTTATGAGCGATCGCATTATGGTAATGAATCGGGGCAAAATTGAAGAAATTGGTCCTGCTGAAAATATCTATCGCGAACCACAAAAAGAATACACTCGCCAGTTGATTGCCTCAATTCCGACTGGTAGTTTGGAAAGAATTAAACAACACCAAGCAGCAAGGAGTAGTTCTCAGATGTCGCTTTTGCCAGACCCCTGGTCTGTTTAAATAGGGTTTGGGAGAATGAGTAAAATGGGAGCATTTGAGGAAGTAATAAGTAATAAGCAGTAGTAGGACTTCAGTCCAAAAAGAAGCCAGAAAAAAGGAAGGTGCAAGATTTCTGCACTAAAAGATACCATTTTATTATTGCCTAATACCTGTTAAAAACTTCCGTATTTGCTCTAGATAAAGCTTTGGTTGCTCCAACATAGGAAAGTGAGCAGTCTTAGCCATCTCAATATATTCTACTTTGTCATTGAGGCTTGCTGCATTACGACCTAGTGCTGGAGGGATAATCTGGTCATATTCACCAGCAACTAATAATGTAGGTACAGCTAATTGAGCAAACTCTTGAGGCATTACTTCCGCAGCATATTTACTAACCGCTGTTAGCATTGTCCCGATAGCAGCTGCTTGATCCGCAAGTAGGTAATCTTCCAAAAATGTTCGACTGATAGCTCTAGGTAAAGGACGGTGTAAAAATCTTTGCATAAACATTGTACTAGCCAAGGGAATCTTCAGTAACCACTGGGGACGGAATTTAACGACGTAGCCACCAAATTTATGGAATGCGGCAAAAGATTTTTCTTCATATTCAAAAATGCCACTGCAAGTAAAAATTGCCTGTTCGACTTTCTCTGGATAACGATTGACAAACATGCAAGCAGCAGATGCTCCTAGAGAGTGAGCATTGATATAGACACGATTAAGCCCTAAAGCTTCTAACAATACTGCCAAATCTTCAGCATATTCTTCCATCTCGTAAGATAATTCTAGAGGTTCTTGGGGTAACTTGGAGCGACCAAACCCCCGTAAATCATAGAGTAGGCAGTCAAATGAATCACTAAGAGCATCAGCAGTACCTTCCCAATAGCGAGTTGAACCCCCCCAACCGTGGACAAAAACCATCACTGGTTTATCGGTATCTGATGTTGACTTTTTAATCCATTTATAGTAGTGATTAACACCCCGAACTTGAATGTAAGGCATATAAGATTGTTATTGGTTATTAGTTATTGGTTATTGGTTATTTTACATTTGCCGGTGGCATGACAAGTGTCTAAGTGGACATGATATTACCAGTGCGATCGCAACTCTGTTAAACACTAAACCTTTCACTGTAATCAACTATCTCCTTAATAAAACATACCCATCCTGATATCTCCCAAGAATGGAATTGCTCCATAGCGTCCCTGCAAATATCCTCGTTCTAAGTTCTCCGTCTGTCTAGGTTTAAAGTCAGTTAGCGGATAGAGACAGGATTTTCCTGTATCATCTTTTTCAGTAAACCAAATTTGATCTCGACGAAGAGGGGGTTCGCCCAAGGTTGTACCTAGAAGATTGGTATCGTGGGTTGTGAATAGTAACTGTGCATTTTTGGGATTTATTTCTGGGCTGTTAAACAAATTGAGAATTGTAAGAGCTAGTAAAGGATGTAAGCTCGATTCTAATTCGTCAATGATGAGAACTGAGCCATTGTCCAAAACACGAAAAAGTGAGGGAGCTATTCTCAAGAGAGTCTTAGTACCTTCAGATTCGTCTTCTAAATTCAACCAAGAAGTGTCGTTCTCACGTTGATGTTGAAGCATTATTGAAGAACCTGAGCTTCTCCTCATAATAGGCTCTTCCTCTACCATTTTTACATTTACCACACCTGTATCAGCCGCCTGAAGCAGTTCAACTAATCGGTAGATAAAATCCTTCTTGTCAAAATCTTTCAAGAGCACAGGCTGCTCAATATTCCCTAGAAAATATCGAGAATTATAAGTAGGGTTGGATTTGCCACTGGCACTAGTGACAATTATATTTCTGAACCAAGCAAAAATAAGTGACAACTGTTGGTGATTATTCTGCGCCGCAGCTGACAAGAACAAGGCATTTGCTCGCGTCACCTCCCTAACAGATTCATTTGGTCCTTTTAAGTTATCTCCAAACTTGTATGTATCGTGATCTCGTTCCAACCAAACCTGCTTGCGTTTATTCGGCCAAGCAAAAAGCCATTCTTCCTCAATGACTTCATCATTGGCAGAAAAGCCGTATTGATATTTAGTTCCGCGTTGTACAAAAGTAACCTCAAATGTAGATGGCATGTCTAAGCCATCAGCCCAGGCAAAAGGTAGGCGAGGAACTCCAGTATCAGGTTCCCAGCGCCGATGGGAGTAAATAACCGACTCCCTCATAAAATTCAATGCACTCAGAACATTGCTTTTACCACTTGCATTTGCGCCATAGATCACACAGACGGGTAAAAGCGGTACTGAATGCCCTTCGATTTCCCTGGGGCGCGTATCAGATGGGTTGCCTAATCCTGAGCATTCAAACGTTAACGCCTGCTCTTCAAACAAGGAACGATGATTCTCAACTCGGAATTCGATGAGCATAAGCAAGTGGCTCTTGATGGCAAAAATTAGCCGGATAAGTGGCAATATCTACAACTATACAGCGCAAAGTTAGCTCAAATCAGAAAAAAAAGCCTTTTTGAGCCAAGTACTTATAGCAAAAGGCAGAGTGCAGAACCCACCCCTAACCCCTCCAAGGAGGGGAACCGGAGAAAGATTGACAGGTAAAGGTTTCAACATTTGGTGTTGTCCTAATCGCCTTAGCGACTGCTACATATCAAATCGGATCTATTGTAGCTTTATCCTTTGCTATGTTTGCGATCGCTCCATGAAGTAAAGTAGACAGGGCACATCAAGGCTAAACTAAGCTTATTGATTTAATCTAAAATCCAAAATCTAAAATCTAAAATCTAAAATCTAAAATCTAAAATCTTATGCCTCCTGCCTATTGCCTGGGAAGCCCCGAAACCCAACGCAAAGATGCTGCTGTTGGGTTTCACTTCGCTTTACCCAACCTACTTCTCTCCTGCTGTGCTACATTAATCCTACTAATAATTTTCGGTATTAAGACTCTTCGAGCACAACCCATAACCGCTGCTGCCGATGGCACTGCTACCCAGGTTACCTCTGCTAGTAGCAACCCCAACCAATTCGACATCAGTGGTGGCACTCACTCTGGTGCTAATTTATTTCACAGCTTTGAGCAGTTTCATCTTAATCCTAACCAAATTGCCAATTTCCTAACCTTACCCAATATTCAAAATATCCTAGGTCGAGTCGTTAGTGGGGATGCTTCTTTCATCGACGGTTTCATCCAAGTTACAGGAGGCAATTCCAACCTCTACCTAATGAATCCTGCGGGGATAATTTTTGGCCAGAAGGCGACCCTGAATGTGCCTGCATCCTTCGTCGCTACCACCGCCAATGGTATCCAAATCGGGGATGATTGGTTTAGTGCTACTGGTAACCAGAACTATGGGGCTTTAGTTGGTTCTCCCAAGGGCTTGGCTTTTAGCAACTCACAACCTGGTTCTATTATCAATGCTGGTAATTTAACTACACCAGCAGGAGAGATGATCACTTTAGTCGGGGGTATAGTAGTCAATACAGGAACCTTAGCCACTCCCAGTGGGGAAATTACCATTGCCGCAGTGCCAGGAGAGAAATTTGTCCGCCTCAGCCAAGCTGGAACTATACTCAGTTTTGACTTACCAGTGGCAACACAAGCAGAGTTGAATGCTAACTCTCCACCTCTGACACCCCTCTCTTTGCAACAACTCATCACCCAGGATATTGGTAGTGCGACGGAGATGATGGTTGAGGATGGGGTAGTAACACTGACAGGTTCTGGTATGACTATTCCCGGAGAGTCAGGGACTGCTGTGGTTTCTGGTACAGTAGATGTTGCTCATCAAACCCTCCCTACTGCTGGCACTATCCGCATTTTAGGTGACCAAGTAAGGGTGAGTAGAGCCAATATTAATGCCTCTGGTCAACAGGCTGGCGGTACAGTATTAATTGGTGGAGACTATCAAGGTCAGGGAATACTACCCAATGCTTCCTCTACTTATGTTAGCAGTGACTCCGAGATTACCGCCGATGCTCTGCAAACAGGGGATGGTGGTCGGGTAATTGTTTGGGGAGACAAACTAACTGCATTCTACGGCGAGATTAGCGCTCGTGGTGGTAGCAGTGCGGGAAATGGCGGATTTGTGGAGGTATCGGGCAAATCAGACCTAATTTTTCGAGGAACAGTGGATTTGAGTGCTACCAATGGCAGTACAGGTAATTTACTGCTCGATCCGACTAATATCACCATTGTCGATGGGAATGGGGTCGCCGATGATGTTCAGGTGACAGGAGATAATCAAATACGGTTAGGAGATAACCCTGGTGCAACTTTTACCATCTCTGAAACTGCCCTAGAAAATCTCGCTGGTAATGCCAATGTGACTCTCCAAGCAACTAATAATATTACGATTAATGATTTAACTGACAACTCACTAACCTTTGCTGCTGGTACAGGAGAGATCCAGTTTACTGCTGGTGGTAATTTCTTGATGAATCCTGGAGATACCATTGCATCTCAGGGCAGAAAGCTCACAATTGCAGCAGCAAGTATTACCGCAGGAGAAATATCTACCTTTGATGGCGCTAGTGTTTTTGATGGGGATGATCTGAGGCTTCCTGATGTTTCAGGAGATGTTCATTTAACTGCTACAAGTGGTGACATTAATGTAGAGCGAATTTTCGGTAAAGATATAATCATCGAAAGTATTAACGGCAACATTCGCACCGGCTCTATTTCTAGTGAAGCTGCTAATTTTGGTCCAGGCAGCCATGCCAGTTTGACTGCTAGAAACGGTACTATTACCCTCAATGGTCGAATTAGGGCTGGAATAACTAATAAAACTAGCGACAGTACTATTACCATCGAAGCCGCCAGATTTATTGCTACTGTACCTCGAGAAATCATCGAAGCTGATACCCAAGGAAATCGAGTAGCAGATAATGGAGCAATCCAGACAGTTACTACCAGTCTTTATGCTTATCCTGGAAATGTAGACCCCCTAGACAATCCTCCACGGGTGGGAACTGGTCAAATTCTCATCCAGTTTGCCAATCAACCACCAACGGTACAGGGTACTGGGGAAACTTTAATTACTATCCGAATACTGCAAGATACATCCTTTACTATCGGTACTTTTGATGGAACCGGTAGTGGTACGGAAGGAATAATTGGTATTGGTGCTGAACGTGCTCCTTCTGTCATTCCTTTACTAGAAGATAATCAATTCAGCGCCATTGATGATGCGGTTACTGCCACTGGACAAATACTGGAGTTAGAGCAGAATAATGCTAGGGGAATTACTTGTGATAGTTCCAGTACCGATGAAAATGACGATTGTGGGTCTTTAAGTGAAGAAGATGATGTTTTGGAGGTGATATCAGATTCTTCTGAATCGTTACAAAATTAATTGTTTCTGGCTTCTTTTTGGACTGAAGTCCAACTACTGCAAACCCTACCTACCACCTAATACCTAATACCTAACACCTAACACCTAACATGACCACTGTGGCAATTGATTTTGGGACGAGCAATACAGTTGTCTGTATCTTAGAATCTGACACCCAATCTCCCAAAAACCTCAGGTTTAATCGACTCTCTCGCATCTTCAAAAAGAAGACAGCTACAGGGGAAGTACAAGATATTCCGGTTGTACCAACATTGGTTTTTGTTAAAGGGAACAATGAACTCGTTTTGGGAGAGCAAGTTCGTGCACAACGCTGGGGATTTAACCAACCTGAACGGTTATTCAAAGCCTTTAAGCGGGACTTGGCGCTAGATTTTCAACCTCCACCTCAACAGATAGATGGCAACAGCTACAATGCCAAATCAATTGCCGAACTGTTTCTCCAAACCATCTGGCAGCAGTTATCTCAACAACGGATAGAACCGGAGAAGATAATCTTCACAGTACCAGTAGGAGCATTTGAGAGGTATTTGGATTGGTTTCGAGACTTAGCCACTAAACTGAAAGTCCCCCAGGTGCAGCTGGTGGATGAATCTACCGCTGCGGCTCTTGGTTATGCTATCAAACGTCCTGGTGCTCTAGTTTTGGTAGTAGATTTTGGCGGTGGTACTTTGGATTTAAGCTTGGTGCGCACTGCTAGTAGTTACCAAATATCCCGGTATCAGGGAAGTAAACACAAAGAATTACGAGCACAAGTGCTGGCGAAGGCAGATGCCTATGTGGGTGGCATTGATATCGATACTTGGATTGTGGAGCATTACCTCCAGCAAATTGGCTCTTCACGAGCAGAAGTGAAGGGAGTTGGTTGGCAGAATCTGTTGGAAATTGCAGAAAAACTGAAGATTAGACTCTCGACAGCGGAGTCAGCGAAGGAGAGTTGGTTCGACGATGAAAACTTTATTGCTCACGAGTTGCTCTTAAGTCGGGAAGAATTAGAAGAGATTCTCGAATCCCGCCAATTGCTCGAACAGCTGCGACAAGCTTTGGATGAGGTGTTAGCGATCGCTTATTCTCAGGGTATCACCAAATCTAAAATTGAGCAGGTGTTGCTGGTAGGGGGCAGTTGTTTACTTCCGGCGGTGCAGCAGTTAGTAATTTCCTACTTTGGCAGGAGTAAAGTAAAGTTAGATAAGCCTTTTGAAGCAGTAGCTCATGGAGCCTTAGCTTTGAGTAAGGTGGTGGAGGTAGATGATTATTTGCACCACAGCTATGGTATTCGCCTTTGGGAACCTTATACTCATACTTATTCCTATTTTTCCCTTTTTGCTAAGGGGATGAAGTATCCCTGTAAACGTCCAGAACCTTTGACTTTGCAAGTAGCCAAGGATGGACAACAGGAGATTCGTCTGGATGTTGGTGAAATCGCAGAGTTATCCCGAGCAGAAGTTACTTTTGATGCTCAAGGACGTATGAGCAGTAGCCAGCTGCATCAACATGAAGAATATCGATCTTTGGATAGTAAGCATCAACAAGTTTGCGTGGCACGTCTCAAACCCCCAGGAAAGGTGAAGCAAGACAGGATTTCGGTGGAGTTTGAAGTGGATAAAGAACGAGTGTTGTTAGTTACCGTCAGAGATTTGTTGACAAAGCGACTGTTAGTTAAAAAGAAAGCGATCGCTAAATTACAGTAATGTTGTTTGTTGTTTGTTATTTGTCATTGATCATTAGTCATTTGTTATTTGACCTCCTTGTCCCCCTTGTCTTCCAAGCCAAGACTTACTCATCAATCCCATAATCTTCTTTCGTTTCCCCTTTAGGGAGTGCAGGAGCCAAAACTTCCCAGGCTTCTTCTGCTACTGGCAAAAATTTATCACGAGCCGCTTTAGCTTCAGCAAATTTCATTAAAATCTTGGCAAAATTCTTATCAGTTGCCTTCTCTATTTGTTCCGGTGTTAGAGGTTCTGGAGAAAACAATGCTTCTATTACCGGACGCAAATCTATGGCCTGCTTGTAGGTTTCTTCTAAAGTAACTCTTAAACTAGCTAAATTAGCGATCGCTTTTACTGCACGGATAATTTCTGGTTCCTCTACTTCCGACTTCTCCTCTGGTGGTTCAACTACAATCAAATCCTCTACACTCAACCCATCGGCAAAGCTATTTTCATTAAGGCTCTCATCCTCTGGATCATCCATGCGGCGTTGAATTTCTTCCAAAGCCTTGTTACGAGTTCTGTCGTTATCTGTTCGTCCACTAACTTCGACAAACAGACCGAGTTCTTTTAAATCTTTAGTTGTATACTTTACTGTGGCTCTTGGCATAAGTAGGTGGTGGGTGGGTGGAACTGGCATCTTGCCAGTAGTAAGTATTAGGTGGTAAGTCTTAAGGGTAGGACTTAAGCATCGTACATAAGTACTATACCAAATTTGGTTGTTTCAGCCATTTGGAGTTCGGTAGACTTAATAGCCCAAGCATCTTCCGCTAAAACCCAAGACCTACCACCTAAAACCTAAAACCTAAAACCTAAAACCTAGCTCTGTACTTCCATGTCTGGCTTCTCCCCTACTGGCTTGTCCCCAAAAGAAATAGCTGCTGTTAATCGAATTTGCAGTAAACATGGTTTGAAACCCGAAGAGTACGAAGAAATTGTACAACGGTTGGGACGTCATCCCAATAAAGCTGAACTGGGCATGTTTGGCGTAATGTGGTCAGAACACTGCTGTTATAAAAACTCCCGTCCTCTACTAAAACAATTTCCCACAACCGGCGATCGCATTCTAGTTGGTCCAGGAGAAAATGCTGGGGTTGTAGACTTGGGAGATGGACTGCAATTAGCATTCAAAATTGAATCCCATAATCATCCTTCCGCTATCGAACCCTTCCAAGGTGCAGCAACGGGAGTAGGGGGTATCCTACGGGATATCTTCACTATGGGGGCTCGTCCCATTGCCATCTTAAACTCCTTGCGTTTCGGTTCCCTGACAGATGCTCGTACCAGGCGAATATTTACCGGTGTAGTTGAAGGAATTGCTCACTATGGGAACTGTGTGGGAGTACCCACCGTCGGCGGTGAAGTCTACTTTGACTCGGCTTACAGTGGCAATCCTTTGGTAAATGTTATGGCTTTAGGATTGATGGAAACTCCAGAAATTGTCAAATCTGGAGCATCCGGTATCGGCAATCCTGTATTATATGTTGGCTCCACTACTGGGAAAGATGGTATGGGGGGAGCCAGTTTTGCTAGTACCGAACTCACCGATCAATCTATGGATGATCGTCCCGCAGTGCAAGTAGGAGATCCTTTTCTAGAAAAATCTTTGATTGAAGCTTGCTTAGAAGCATTTAAAACTGATGCAGTAGTTGCAGCCCAGGATATGGGAGCAGCGGGCATTACCTGTTCCACTTCCGAAATGGCGGCGAAGGGAGGTGTCGGAATTGAGCTAGATTTGGACTTAATTCCAGCACGAGAATTCGATATGGTTCCCTATGAATACCTACTCTCAGAATCCCAAGAAAGGATGCTGTTTGTTGCTTATAAAGGAAGGGAGCAGGAATTAATTGAGATTTTCCACCGTTGGGGACTCCACGCCGTGGTAGCAGGGACAGTAATCGAGGAGCCAATTGTCAGAATTTTACACAATAATCAGGTAGCAGCAGAAATCCCAGCAACAGCCCTAGCAGATAATACCCCAATTTATCATCGAGAACTCTTAGCCCAACCCCCAGAATATGCAGCTCAAGCTTGGGAGTGGACTAGCCAATCCTTACCAGTTTGTACTAATGCTGGTATGGAAATTGCAGACAGTCTCCACAGTTGGAATGATATCCTACTTCAACTATTAGATAGCCCCACTATTGCTTCTAAACGCTGGGTTTATCGTCAGTATGACCATCAAGTACAGAATAATACAGTAACTCTACCCGGTGATGCTGATGCTACCGTCATCCGGTTACGTCCAGTAGAAAATGCGGATAATTCAACAAACAACCAACAACAAACAACCAACAACAAACAACTAAAAGGTATTGCCGCAACTGTAGATTGCAATTCCCGATATGTCTATCTTGACCCTTACGAAGGAGCTAAAACTGTAGTTGCAGAAGCAGCACGTAATCTTAGTTGTGTCGGTGCTGAACCTTTGGCTGTTACCGATAATCTCAATTTTGGTTCTCCAGAAAAACCAGTAGGATACTGGCAACTAGCATCCGCTTGTCGGGGAGTAGCAGATGCTTGTCGGGAAATGGGAACACCGGTGACTGGGGGCAATGTTTCCCTTTACAATGAAACCCTCGATGCTGCTGGCAATCCCCAACCCATTTATCCCACTCCAGTTATCGGTATGGTAGGATTAATTCCTGATTTTACCAAGACCTGCACTCAAGGCTGGCAAGCTACAGGGGATTTAATTTATTTATTGGGATTACCGATTACTACTTCTACTCCCCAAGTTTCCTTGGGTGGTTCGGAATATTTAGTCACTATTCATGGTTTAGTTACCGGAAAACCACCAATAGTAGATTTTGAGTTGGAGCGTCGTCTACAATCAGTGACGCGGGAAAGTATTTCTCAAGGTTTGGTAAATTCGGCTCATGACTGTGCTGAGGGAGGATTAGCAATTGCTCTAGCGGAATCCTGTATTTCAGGTAAATTCGGTGCGGAAATTAACTTGGGTGTGACTAATGAATCCTTAGCACTCCGCTGGGATGAATTACTGTTTGGGGAAAGTTCCAGCCGTATTCTGGTTTCTGTTAATCCTGAACAACAAGCTACTTGGGAAGCCTATTTAGATCAGCAGTTAAAGGGATACTGGCAACAACTGGGGGTGGTGACTGGGGAAAATGCTGATTTACAAGTGCTTACAGGAGATAATCTAGCCCTAATTGAGGTTAAGATAAGTCAAATGTGTGAGTATTGGGAAAACGCGATCGCACGGCGTTTAAAAGTTTAGGTGATTTTCTCCGAAAGAATGTACCTATCGTAGTGGCGTGACACAGCTAAAACTGTGCAATAGAAAATCCACCGTTTTCCTTGTAAATTCAGGTATTTGAGCCATTTGCCTAATGAACCATTTTAGCTGTGTCACGCCAGTAGGGTGTGTTAGCGCAGCGTAACGCACCAAATTCTGGGTACAATCATTTTCAAAAATCGCCTTAGTTATCAGCGATTTTACAGAAAGCGACAAGGCAGGATGAGAAAGAAGGGAAGAAGGGAAGATTTCTTTCCTTTGTAGGGAGCAGTGTTCCACTCGTTGGGATGCCCCTAAGCAATTTGGAGATTGTCTGTAGAATTCCAATACTGAACAAGGTTAAGATCTTCCACAGAGTACTTCACAAACTCCGACTCCTTCATTGCCCCACAAGAACCCTTGAGTCGTAAAGTTCGATTTTCATCCCTGACTAATTCAGCTAGGTAAGTGTAGATTGAGTCATTCGGTGTTTTGCAGGTGAGCTCAGCTTTGATTGTACTATTATTGAAGCTTTGTTTAATAATTTTCCCTGCAACCTGGTAGTCAAACCAATCCCACCCATGCATAAGCATTAGCTCTCGCTCCAAAACCTGCATCGAAGTTGGTAAAATACTCCAGCCTCGATAAACTCTGTTCATACATTCAATATCGCCGGTTCTAGTTAAGATTGATTTGAAGGAATCTCCATCTAAACCGCCGTAGTATCTACCAGTTGGAAAATCGATAGCAGTGGGAGCAAACCGATGGCCACCAAAGTGACTAGCTTGCCAAATCCTAACCTGACTCAAGGATAACTCAGTTACTATGGCCGATGCTTCTCGGTAAAAAGGTTTACCATAGCGAGCGCAACATTTATCATGGCTACCGTGAGTACAAACCATAATATCTCGCGTTTCACTAGTTTCTAGTTCGCAATCTGGTTTCTCCCCTGCCAAATATTGTTCAACAACTCCTGCTACCTGCTCAATATTGGCCAGATTATACTCATACTTCTGGTAACCTCTGCTCAATACTCCCTGTTCCTGATCAAAAATTAAGACTTTTGTTCTATCAGTTGGTTGGGATTTGTTCGGAGCTAATAATAAAAATCTGACCCGAAGCTGGGACTGCTTAACCTGAGCAACTAAAGCTTGCAGATTTGGGGGAATAGATTTAGACTCAAAAGCATTTCCTGCCCAAGGAGTGGGACATTCAACAAAAATATAGGTTGGGTAGTTCGTACCACTGCCAATAATATCTTCTCCCGCTTGGCGTGAAGACTCTGCACAGAAAAAAGTGTTCATTAGTTTCTCTCCTTTAAGTTGTTATGTATTTAAACGGTATAGCGCAATTCAAAATTCAAAATTCAAAATTCAAAAATAGGCTATTACTAGGTTTCCTGAAGTTATTAATGTCCTAACCTAAATGTGTAGTGCCATATATTCTGTTCCCCAATTCCCAATTCTTAATTCTTAATTCTTAATAAAAATAAGTCCCTCCATTACCAAACGAGATAATAGGGGAACAATATCGAGTTCCCAATCACAGTCTGACAACCACTGCAGTACATCCTCTCCCTTAAAAGTCTCTCCTTTAAATAAGTTTTCCAGCATGGTTAGATTTACCCCCCTGAGGACAATTTCCTTACCAGAAGTAACAATTTTGTATCCATCCTCCTCCGGCAACTCAGAAATATTAACCCGCTGAGACTTAGCGCTGGTGAATTGAGTTGCTGCTCCTTGAGGAAATAAATTAAATCCAGCTTGCTCCGGTAGAGCATATCTAGCAGCTGGCTTCCCTAAACTATCCAGGTAACTAATATATTCATCAGCAATATTGTGATAAGTCAGATGCTTATCCAACTTTTCCATTAACTGCTCAATAGCAGCTGCAACAGGAGCAGTTTCTGTACGCAAAGGCAAGCTTTTACGCCACTCTTCTTGCTGGCACAACTGACTAACTAACCATTCGAGGAAGTCAATCCCGGTCTGGCAATGTATACCTAAAGTAAGATGCAAAGAAGGTTGCTCTAGAGCTAAAGCATAGTGCCAATAACCCCGGGGAATGTAGAGCACATCCCCTGGATTTAGAATACAACTCAACTCAGGTTCTCCCTCTGGAGGTACAAGAACCGACGATTTTTGTTCCGGCAGAGGATATTTCATTGTATCCTGAAAAACTTGCCACTTTTTTGAGCCATCTACTTGTAAAATAAAAACTTCGTGAGTATCGTAATGGGAGGAAAAGCCTTGTCTTCCTGGCCAAGAACAGTAAGCATTGATTTGAGTGCCATAGCCCAAATCGTATCTCAGTTCCTGAGTAAACTGAGCAATTGCGGGAACGAGTTTATGCACTCCATTAATGATTAAAGTTGCGCCTTGCTGACACAATTTAAGTAAATTAGTATTTTCTCTTGCATCTAAAACTTTGCCATCTAACGCTAGACGTAGTTCAGGATACTGAAATTGATGGAAGTTTAATAAATAGTTGAGTTGTTCCCAAGAAAACAGATGTCCAAACTTGTTCTCTCCTGCACTAGGTATATGGATAGCTTGGCTTGTCCAATGATGTTTTAAGAATTCTTCCACCTTGTAGGGTTTTAAGATCTCGGAGAGTAAGGACATAAATAAGAAAAATTATCAATAGTTTATCAAAAAAATAATAAATACTTATTGCCCCAATCTGCTTTGGGGCAAAATCCTAGACCAGTTAGTAGGGACTAAGTCGTGAGATCCCCTCCATCGGCATCAGTATTGAGATCTCCACCGTCAGCGTCAGTATTTAGCTGCAACATACTGTTTCTACGGATGGAATAAGGCCGGATATCCTTGATTTCGATGCGAATCTTACTGGTACGGGATTGTTTCCGTTGTGACATAACGAGATCTGTCCAAATTCATTGTGTACAGGGCATCCTCTACCGCAAGTCTGGCAGTAGGGAGCAGAAAAAGGTAACTATCGCTGAGATTGCGATCGCTTAACAGCAATTTCTGTACTCAGAGTCTAACTCAGGTCAATCTCCTAAGTCAACTATTGAGAAGATATTGCATTTAATTTTATACCGGAGGCCAACCAATTTTTTTACCAAAACTACCTGATTGGGAGAGAAAACTGTGGTGGGCATTATCAGCAAATCATCTTGTCGCTGTTGTATACTTTTGACAATGGCCACCCTACCATTATTGTCCTATGCTAAGATTTAAGATGAATTCAACACTAATGGTTAAAAATGAGTGAACGATGAATTGGGGCGATTTTATAAAGGCATATTATTTGAAGTAATAGATTTTACTGTTCATACTGGAGCAAAAGTCTCTTGTGCTAAACGTGGTTCCACTCTTGTGCCTCTTGGAAAAGTAGAAATTTACGGTATGGGTAAAGTTAAAATGTGGCCGCAAGATGAATTAAACCAGCTACAAAAGATGAAACAGAAGAATCGTAAAGAATATGATAAAAATCCCCAAAATGAGCAAAGATTGAAAAAAATCAAAATATTGAAGAAGAACTATGAACGTTCACAAGCAATGTTTGAAGCAGTGAAACAAGTAGGAATGGTTGGTTCAGTTGAGGATATTGAAAACATAATTGATAACTTGTTAGATGTTGGAGAAGAATTGACAGTCGATGCTGATGATACTGGAAGACAAAAGATAAATAAAATTGATGCTCCCAACGGGCAATTAAAAGTTATTAGTACTTGGAAAGTACTACCAGATGGTACAAAATATTTAGCAACTATAAATTTTATCCCTCAAGGTTTTTCGTAATGAACATAATTGAGCAACTACTAATGATGACTTCTGAAGAGATAGATTATTCTAATTTATCAGAGGAGGTACTAAAACAGTTGGCTTTATCTGAAGATGCTTTTATTGCTACTGAAGCTCTTGGAGAGTTATCAATGCGTAGTAGCAATACCATAATCCCAGTAGCTAAGGAAATTTTATCTCACTCAAATAGTGATATTTATTTAAAATCTTCAGCCCTAGAAACTTTGTTTGATTTAGATTATCCTTATGCTGTTAATTATATACTTCATAAAGTAGCAGATTGTGAATCTTATATGTTGAATTCTGCTATGGAATTACTAATAGAAGCAGAACTAGATTTAAAATCAGATTCTGTTCAGAAAATTGTTAGTATTATTTTAAACAGAATACAAAAAACAGGAGATAAAGTACATTTTCCAAGTGCAGAAGTCAAGTTTAAATTTCAAGACAAATTTCAGGCGCGATCACCTTTGATACCAGCGAAGCAAATCTTCTAGGGTGGCTAAATTAATATTTAGCAGATGGCAGTAACTCAAACAGATATTCGTCAAGTCCAAACTCTTATTGACCCCATAGTCAACCACAAGGCTTGGGGAGCATCTTTAGGCATTGGTAGCTTTATTACTTTGGAGTTTGGCAATCCCCTTCCATCTAACGGGGAACACCAACGAACTCATGGAGAGTGGCATCTTTGGATTTATTGTTGTGCGTGGCGTATTGAGGAAGGCAATGAAGTATTGGCTAGTTCAGAAGATCCACGAGAAAAAATTGAGTTAGCAGTAAAACGTTTGGAAGGTCTTGCTCTTAATTCCATTCAGCTATTTCCTCCAGCTTGGGATACAATATTCAGCTTTGATGAGCAGGTCTTTCTGCGTTCGTTCTCAATCTATTCAGAAGAGTCTGAACATTGGATGCTCTACATGCCAGATGGGGAGGTTCTTTCTGTTGGCCCCGGTAGCAGTTGGTCTTACGAGAGTAGTGCGATCGCAAATCATGTATAGCAAAAGGCGACCGGGCGACCAGGTAAAAGATTGACAGGTAAAGGTTTGCTGCATTTGGCGAGTGTCCTAATCGCCCTGGCAGTTGCTATACAAACAACTAACAACCAACAACAAATAACAAATTAGCGAACTCCTAAGAATAATTCTTTAGGAAAAAATAAACTGTGCCCTGAACTTTCAACAAAAGTTAAACCATTGTTATCCCAGGTTACTTGAGATTTTTTAATATAATCTTCTATCTTATCTCCTTCATAAGTAAAAGAATAAGTTTTAGAATGTCCATAATTTGGTGTGGTTTCTTTGAGACCAATAAATAAATAATAAATTCGACTGAGCTGATAAGGGTAAAGAGTCAGCTTAAAACCGCCTTCAATCACCGAAAAGCAGTAATTGTAGCTGGAATTATAATTTACCGTTGCCGGTTTGCAAGACTGCCAGATAACTCGATTGGAAGAATAGTTAAAAATCACAAAAAAGATTATTGCCAGCAACAAGGCAGCAATAACTATACTTAAATCGCTGATCGCTTTTCTTATGTAGTCAAACATCCATTAACCATTGCTTGCAGCTGCTCATAATTCACTTTGCCCTGAGCATTACGGGGTAACTTAGCTACCGAAATCCAATTTTTAGGTCGCTTATAGCTACTTAACTGCTCCTCTAGTGCCGTTGCCAGTAACTGATGGGAAACAGTCTGAGCATTAGGAACATAAATAGCTGTGACCATTTGTCCCCAATCAGCATCAGGTACGCCAATTACACAAACATCACTAACCAATTCTGTTGCTTGAATCGCTGCTTCCACTTCAGGAGGGAAAACATTTTCGCCACCAGTAATAATTTTGTTACTGCGACGCCCAATAATATGTAGATAACCCTGTTGATCAACAAATCCCAGGTCATCTGTTGGGAAGTCTGGGATGGGAGATTGGGGATTAAAGGCTTCAGCTTCGGGATAGTAGCCCAGTGCCAAAGAATCTGCTTGAATGGTAATCATACCAGTCTGGTTAGCATTGAGGATTTCTCCTGTAGTATTGCGAATGGTTACTTGAGCATGGGGTAATACCTGTCCACTGCTGTTATTCCCGCTTAGAAAGGCTTCCGGTTTAAGAGTAACTATTCCAGAGGCAGTTTCAGTCATACCATAGGTAGGAGCTAAGGGTATCTTATACCTTCTCGCCTCCTCTAACAGGGAATTCCAAGGAGGTGCCCCCCCTAAAAGTACTGTCCGAAAACCCGATAACCAAACAGAGGCATCTAAGTTGATCAGCCTTGCTAGTTGGGTAGGTACTAGGGAAAGGAAAAATTCCTTAGGCTTGATATAGCATTCTTCACCTTTTAAGGGGACGCGGGGACGCGGGGACGCGGGGACGCGGAGACATGAATTTTCATGCATCGTGGTGAAAGAAATTTTTTCATCGGAACTCCCTCCGGTTCCCCTCCAGGGAGGGGTTAGGGGTGGGTTCTGCCTCCTGCCTCCTGCCTCCTGCCTCCTGCTTTCAACCAAAGCTTTGAAAGGCATAATTACGATACGTCCCCCAGTAGTCAAAGAGCGCAAAAATTGCATCAAACCGCTGACATGATATAGAGGCAAAACACAAAAGGAGTTAATCGGCTTTTGCTCAAAATACTGATGAAACCCAGCTACAGATGCCATTAAAGTCTGCCAATTATGAGCTGCAAAGCGGATTTTGCCAGAAGATCCCCCCGTGGGGATGAAGATTGACGCGGAGACTGGGGGACGCGGAGACACGGAGAAGCAGGGACACGGGGACGCGGAGACAGGTCGAGATTGATTTGCATTCACGGTGGTGAAAACTTTTTCATCATAACTGACATCATGTCCACCTAAACAGTTATCATTTCCTTCTAACTTGCAACCTTCTTCCTTCCCTTCTGCCCTCTGCCCTCTGCCTAGCCTTCGGCAACGGCTTCGCCGAACTGCCTTCTTCTCACCAAAGTGTAAGTATTCAACCGAACTTGATATAACACCTACCTTACTACCACCAAAAATTAAGTCAGGCTGGACTAAATCCAATACTTGTCGCCATTCCTGCCCAACCCAGTGGGGATTGCCGAGGAAAACAGGGCAATTAGTAGCAACAGCAGCCAGGAAAGCAGCAAGAAACCGCAGAGGATTTTGCTCTGCCAGGAGGATTTTGGGCAGAGTTCCTCCCTGAGAGAATTCGGTTAACTGCTGGCATAACTGCTCGGTAAGACGGTGAAATTGGTAGCTGTTGTAACCAATTAGCCAATCTTCCCCAGCACGTTGTTCGAGGTACGTTAATGGTTGTTCCACAGTTGTTCGAGCCAAGTTTCCTCATCTCCAGTAAACCAGTGATTGACACCAAAACCTACAGCCCGTTGAGGATTTGATAATTCTGCTGCTAGTTGGAGAGAGGCTTGAGTGCCAATGGTAGTTGTCAAAGCAGAGGAAAATACTGTATCAAGTTGGTAAGCTTGGCACAACTCTCGGAGGCGTTTAGGAGAACCTGCGATCGCGGCTTTAATCACAAAAATATCCCGCCATCCCCGGTAGTAGGCTGTTTCTAGCTGGCTAAGAGTTGCTACGGATTCATCTAAAGCAATAAGTGTTGTATATTGGTGAGCCATTTTCAACATCGAGTCAAACTGCTTTGGGGGTAGCGGTTGCTCCACAAACTCCACCATTCCCACTTCATCAGTTGCCCTCAACCACTGATGGGCTGCTGACTCACTCAATCCCCCATTAGCATCCAAGCGCAACTTAACCGATGGAGGTAGTTGTTGCAGAAGCTGGTTAAATAGTTTTAGTTCAGTCTCAACAGTTGCAGTGCCAATTTTCCATTTAAAGGTACGATATCCCTCTTGCCAAGGTGTCTGCCATGCTTGTAAAGCATTTTCTCCAGTTGGTAAGAGATAACTAGACTTTTTGCAGAAGTCGGGTAAAGGCAACTTTCGCTTTAAGCCAAATTCACCTGCCACCTGCCACCTGCCACCTACCACCTTCCTCCCTTCCCAAGCTGATTCAAAACCAAATTGACAGGCAGGAAGTGTAGCAGGTATGGAGAAAATATCGGTAGTTGTAATTTGAGGCGGCAATTGCTGGCAAAAATCTAAGGCTTGTTCTAGGGTTTCGGAGCCAAACCAGGGAATTGGAGCAATTTCTCCCCAACCAATTCTCCCAGTTTCATCAGTAAGACGGAGAATGATTCCTTCTCTAACTTCCCAATTACCGTGACTAGTGGTGAGGGGACGAACAAAAGGACGGCGGTAGGGACAAAAATCGAACTGATAAAGCATATATATTGGGGAAAGATTGAATTGGAGCAAATTTCCCAATGGAAGCACTGAAGGATAAATTAACGAACTATCAACGAATAGTACAACAATTATTGATGGGTTATGCGGAAGTTAAGCCAGCTTATGGTGAATTTGAGGTTGAGACTATCTTTGATACGGAGCGCAATCACTACCAAGTTGTACATCTAGGTTGGCTTAATAGGCGCTGGGTTCATCATTGTACAATGCATCTTGATATTCGGAATGAGAAAATCTGGATCTTTTGCAATTCAACAGAGCATGATATCGGAGCAGATTTAGTAGATTTAGGTGTACCAAAACAAGATATTGTGCTCGGTTTTTGTCCTCCTTTCCTGCGTGACATGAGTGACTATGGAGTGGGCTGAGTTCTGCGATAGCGCAAGCGCTGCTGCTCTTCAGATCGCGCAAATTTGTTCCTGTTTCAAACTCAGCGATCGCGCAACCTTACTATGCTAGCAATCGCACATCAAAATTGAGTTGACTGCTCTGTTGTTTGTTTGGTATTATTTCATCATGGGAAAATGTGCGCACATATATTATGGCGCTCGTAAAAATTCGCTCCTGCCGCATTCCATAATCCACACACCACATTCGTAGGGGCGTATTGCATACGCCCAGCATCTTGCGGAAAAAGAAAGAAAAGACGTTGAAATGCCGCTACATCGCCGGACAAAACAACAACTAAAAAATCGCCAAACTCTGCTCACTCTAGTTAGAGAGTTTTGGATTAAAGGTGTTTTAGCAACCTCCCTACATAAACAAGTATTGATAAAACTCGGTTTGGAGGAGAGTGCTGATACTGCCTGTAATTTAGAATTTGCAGCGGCTGATGAAGGACAAAAACCTATACCCCAGGGAACTCAAATTATTTCTATTTTTGAGCAGTTGGGTGAGGGAGAAACACTACTAATTTTGGGAGAACCAGGGGCAGGAAAAACCACCAGTTTACTCCAACTAACCCGCGACTTACTTGACTGTGCAGAACAAGATCTAGAGTACCCCATTCCTGTGGTATTTAACCTCTCATCTTGGGCAGGTAGGAAGCAGAAAATGAATGATTGGTTAGTAGAAGAACTCCAGAGAATGTTTCTTCAGTTTACCCCTTCTACTGTAAGAGATTGGGTCAAAAAACAGCAACTGTTGCTACTACTAGATGGCTTAGATGAAGTGAAGGCAGAACACCGAGAGAGTTGTGTCGCCGCATTGAATGATTTCCAACAAAATTATGCTTCTGGAATGGTGGTTTGCAGTAGCCTCAAAGACTACTCTACCCTCTCTAACCGCCTCAAGTTTCACAGTACCATTTATATAAAGCCCCTAACTCCAGAACAAATTAATCAGTATCTAAATCATATCCAAGCTGATTTGACAGAGTTGAAAGCATTGATGGCAGAGGATAGGGCTTTGCAAGAGTTAGCCAAGTCACCTTTGATGCTTAATATGATGGTTCTAGCTTATCAAGGAGTAGCTGTTCAATACTTGCCAAAAACTACAGTTGTGGAAGAAAGGCGCAAGCAGCTGTTTGATGACTACATTGAGCGAATGTTGGATCACCCTACTCGTATGAAGGGTAAGCAGCAATATTCGCCAGCTCAAACCAAGTATTGGCTGACTTACTTGGCGCAAAGGATGGTGGAAAATTCCCAGACAATATTTTTTATCGAGGATATGCATTTATGGTTGCAGGGTAAAGGTAAAAGAATGCGATATCTGCTTGGAGGTGCTGTGCTGACTGGACTGAGTTTGGCACTAGGTACTTGGTTACTTTATGGATTGCTGATTAATGGGTTGATTGGTGGCTTGCTGATTAATGGAATGCCGATTGGAGTGCTGATTAATGGGCTGCTTTATTGGTTGATGAAGGCGCTAATTAATGGCTTTCTTTGTGGACTAAGTCTTGGACTTATGGCGTTGATTGCTCAACTGATTGCTCCTAGTTCCAGTATTAAATTTGAGCAAGCCTTCATCCAAAATCCCTACCGCCTCATGCTTTATCGCAATGGTTACATCCCCTGGAATTATCTCCGTTTCCTCGACTATGCCGCAGAACGAATCTTACTAAAAAATGTTGGTAATAGTTACCTGTTTATCCATCGTCTGCTGCTCGAACATTTTGCCCAGAGGAGAATTTAGAATTTAGAATTTAGAATTTAGAATTTAGAATTTAGAATACTGAGTGAAAGCGTAGGCTACAAATATCTTCCTCCTGCCTCCTGCCTTCTGCCTCCTGCCTTCTGCCTTCTGCCTTTTGCGATATCAACCAACAACAAATCCTAACCCCAACAACAAGCCACTGCAAAAATGCATAGCTACTGCGATAAATTTACAATTACTTACCTTATCTGGTTGGTCATGATACTGGTGGACATGGCGAAAAAGCTTGAGGGCAAAGGGTAGACTGAGGAAGGTGAGCAAAGTCCAGACCGGAAAAATACCTAACAGAGTAAACAAACCGGTAAGTACGTAGGCACTACTGCCAATCCAGATTAGCAGTTGGGAACCTCGATGAGTACCAAGACGCACAATTGGGGAGCGCTTACCAGCAGCGGTGTCATCCTCAACTTGGTGAAAATGGGAACAAAACAAAATCACACTAGTAGTAATCCCGATAATCACCGCAGCGGCGAGATTAGTCCAAGACCAACTCTGAGTTTGGGAGTAGTAAGCCGCTGAGACTGCCATCGGACCGAAAGTGACAAAGCAGATAATCTCCCCTAATCCCTGGTAACCAAAGCGAAAGGGTGGTCCCTGGTAGCTGTATCCTAAAGCACAACAGAGCAAGATCAGGGCAATTACGGTAAAGTCCTTTTGCCACCAGGCGATCGCGAAAATTCCCAGAATACCTACTGCTAACAAGAAATTACTCAACCAGAAAATCAGTGGCTTATTCCCAGTTAAGTTAACCACAGAATGAGCTTTATTTTTATCGATACCAGTGTCCGCATCAAACACATCATTGCTGAGATTGAGCCAAGCAATGATCAAAATCGCTGAGATTAAAAACGTCAAGAAGACCAGGCTATCAATCCCTCCATTAGTTGCCCAAGCCACAGCGGTTCCTACCCAAATGGGGATAACTGCCACAGTGTACATGGGGGGCTTGATTGCCGCCATCCACAATTTGGTATTGGATTGTTGAACTAAGCTGGTAGTCATCAGGGGTTAGGGGTTAGGTGGTAGGTGTCAGGCAGTAGGTGGTAGGGGTTAGGTGCTAGTCAGACTCCGATAAACTTTCTTCACAACGTTTCTCCGGTAGGATGGGTAAGTCTGCAATACAGAAGTGCTCATCTATATTGTTGGTCGCTTGAGCCGGAGGAAGGGGGTCAATCGACGCCAAGGGTTAGGTAGGGAGCCAGTATGTCCCTTTAGACATCCCACCATTGTTAATCGGCCTTTTGGAAGAGAACTTCAAAAAAATTTACTTTCTGTGGCTTCTATGACTCTGACTCCATATCGTACTAATCTCTTTTATGCTCACGAGGAGCTGTATGAATTGCTGTTCACTGGCAAACAGCAATCTCTTGAAAAAGATTCTCAACAATTTATCAGTATTTCTCAAGAAATTTCCCAGCGTGACCCCCTAGCGCTCCTCCAAGCGATCGCTAAACCAGAGCAACTGCAATTTTACATGGAAAACAGCAAGAAGCAACAAGCCATTGCTGCCCTTGACGCTGCTGTTGCCGTTGAATTTGCAGGGAGCAAGCGTTTTGAAAAAGCCCAACAATTTATCCAGTCCTGCCTAGCAAACACTAGCAGTTACGGTGATTTAAAGCTGCCGTTTGCCGGACCTCATTTCTTTTGTAGTTTTACTTTTTTTGAGAATAATCAGACAACGGAATCCCCTTTCCCTCCGGCAACTATTTTCCTCCCTCGTTGGCAGGTATCCTGTTGTCAAAGCAGTTGTTTATTAGTTGCTAATATTACCATAGAACCTCAAGTCAATCTTGACTGGATTTGGGAAAGTTTCTGTAGTCAATTACAAATTATCACCCAATCAAGTCGGAAGATTTTTATTATTCCTGAGCAGAAGGCAGAACCTACCCCTAGGGCGCGTCTTAAAAGTAAAAAATCGGATGTAGGGGCGAAGCATTTGGGCAATAATTCATCGATAAAACCCAAGTCGTACAATCCAAATGCTTCGCCCTCCGGCAGTTTGAAAACAAGCCCTAATCCATCCAAAGAACCCACCCCTAACCCCTCCCAGGAGGGGAACCGGAAGCAGAAGGTGGAAGTAAAGGATGATTTCTTAGCCGAACATGATATTACTCCTGATAATCCGAGCATGTTGTTAAACGGAAGAGGACATCTGCCGGTTCAAAGTGAAGTCAGTTTCAAATCCTCTGTTAGATCAGCCCTTAAATCAATTAAGACTCATCAATTGAGTAAAATTGTCCTAGCTAATGCCATTGATGTTGTTTCACCACGACAATTTAAGTTAGTTAATTCTCTTGACAGTCTGCGCCAGAATTATCCTGACTGCTATATCTTTTCAATTAGTAACGGCAAAGGGCAAAACTTTATTGGTGCTAGCCCCGAATGTTTGGTTAGTATTCAAAATCGTCAGTTAGTAACCGATGCGATCGCTGGTTCTGCACCGAGGGGAAAAACCGCAGCTGAAGATGCTGATTTAGCTCAGCGATTACTTTGTAGTGAAAAAGAAAGGCGCGAACACCGATTTGTTCTAGATTTTATTATCAAATGCCTCTCAGAATTAGGCTTGAACCCCCAAGTAGAACTAACTAACCAACTGCTACAACTTTCTAATATCCAGCATTTATGGACACCAATTAAAGCCCAATTGCTCAAAGATATCCATCCTTTAGAAATTGTTGCCAAACTGCACCCAACTCCAGCAGTGGCCGGGGTTCCCACTAAAATGGCTCAAGAGCAAATTCTAGCTCTGGAAACCTTTGATAGATCTTTATATGCTGCTCCTTTAGGCTGGGTAGATTATCAAGGAAATTGTGAATTTATCGTTGGTATTCGTTCAGCTTTAATTGAAAGTACTCAGCCATTGTCGGAGAGTTGGCAAACTTGCCGTGCTAGACTCTATGCCGGTGCTGGTATTGTGGCTGGTTCTGACCCGAATAAGGAACTAGCGGAAATTCAGCTCAAATTCCAGGCACTGCTCAAAACTTTGCTCTGAAATTGTTGCTCAGAGTATGGGAATATAGGGGATGATTTTTTTGCAGTTTATCTAATCGCTATATGAGCAAATTTAATAACCAAGTAGTATTAATTACGGGAGCATCTGCTGGTATTGGGGCGGCCCTTGCCCAAGAGTTTGCCTCTCAAGGGGCTAATCTAGTTCTGTTAGCTCGACGCAAAGAGAGATTAACAGCTATTGCCACAGCCATCGACCCTACAGGGAACAAAGTGCTGACGATACCTTGTGATGTAACCAAAGATGGGGAGCTTGAGCAAGCAGTTGCTCTTGCCCATAGTAAGTTTACCAAGATTGATATTGCGATCGCTAATGCTGGTTTGTCTGTAAAGGGCAATCTGGAAGACCTAAGTTTAGCTGATTATCGCCTTCAGTGGGAAATCAATGTATTTGGTGTACTCCGCACCATTTACGCGACCCTCAATGACTTAAAACAAACTCAAGGCTCCTTAGTGGTCATCAGTAGCGTTAAAAGTTATCTCTCTTTGGAGGGGGACTCTGCCTATAGTTCCAGTAAATTTGCCCTGAGAGCTTTGTGTGAATCATTATCTAAAGAATTAGCACCCTATGGCATATCAGTTACCCACGTTTGCCCTGGCTATGTTGCCACTGAGATTCGTCGGGTAGACAATCAAGGAATTTTCCACAGTGATTGGCAAGATCATGTTTCCCCAAAACTGTTAATGAGTCCTGAGGAAACAGCCCAACAGATTGTGCAAGGTATTGAGAGAAGGCAACGGGAACAGGTGCTGACTTATTATGGCAAGTTGGTGGTTTTACTCAAGCGCTACCTGCCTTGGTTACTGTCATGGCTAATTTCCCAAATGAAAATTAAAGAGAAACATAAAAAGGGGTGAGGTAAAAAAGGAGTGGGGAAACGAGTCAGCAGGCGCGACTGACGCGGAGAATGGAAATGTAAATTTCGTTCACTCTATAAAAAAAACTTGGGCTTAGATTTATTGAATCTAAAATCTAAAATCTAAAATCTAAAATCTCAAGCCTTGTTTCTTTAGAGCGGGGAATGTCAACTGTACAATAAACTAAAAGCCAGTAAGCCTCCAACTACTTCAGCTGATGACTAATCGCCTTGCCCAATCCCAAAGCCTCTACCTATATAAGCACGCTGAAAATCCGATTGATTGGTGGCCCTGGTGTGATGAGGCACTGGAAACGGCAAAGACAGAAAACAAGCCGATTTTCCTTTCCATTGGTTACTCTAGCTGCCATTGGTGCACAGTAATGGAAGGAGAAGCGTTTTCCAATGAGGCGATTGCTCAGTATATGAATACCAATTTTTTACCCATCAAGGTAGACCGGGAAGAGCGACCAGATATTGATAGTATTTATATGCAAGCATTGCAGATGATGACTGGTCAAGGAGGTTGGCCTCTCAATATCTTCCTCTCTCCTGATGACCTAGTACCATTTTATGGTGGCACTTACTTCCCGGTAGAACCCCGCTATGGGCGTCCAGGTTTTCTGCATTTACTGCAATCAATTCGCCGCTTCTACGATTTGGAGAAAAGCAAGCTACAAGTCTTCAAAGAAGAGATTATGGGGTATCTCCAGCAAGCAGCGGTGTTATCCGGGGCACAGGAGCTGAGTGATGATTTGCTCAAGCTTGGTTTGGAGAAGAATATTAGTGTTATTACTAGTGTTAATCCCGGCCCCAGCTTCCCGATGATTCCCTACAGTTCCCTAGTATTGCGGAGTACTCGCTTTGATTCTACCGCTGCTGGTCAGGCTCAACAAGCTTGCACTCAACAGGGACTGGACTTGGCAATGGGTGGGATTTACGACCACGTTGCTGGTGGTTTTCACCGTTATACCGTAGATGCAACCTGGACAGTGCCTCACTTTGAAAAAATGCTCTATGATAATGGGCAACTCGTTGAGTATCTTGCAGACTTGTGGAGTGCAGGGATTCAGAAACCAGTTTTTGCCAGGGCAATCGCAGGCACTTGCCAATGGCTCAAGCGGGAAATGACTTCCCCCCAAGGCTTTTTCTACGCAGCTCAGGATGCGGATAATTTCACGAATTCGACTGCAACAGAACCGGAGGAAGGGGAGTTTTATGTCTGGGATTATAGCCAACTAGAACAATACCTAACTCCCTCAGAGTTAACAGAGTTACAAGAAGAATTTACGGTTACTGTAAAGGGGAATTTTGAAGGTTACAATGTTCTACAGCGCCGCCATTCTGAGGATTTAAGTGATAGTTTAGAAGCAGCTTTAGCTAAACTATTTGAAGTACGTTATGGCTCCTCACCAAAAACCTTAGCAACCTTCCCTCCCGCCAGAAATAATCAGGAGGCAAAAACTGGTAACTGGCCTGGTCGAATTCCCCCAGTAACGGATACCAAAATGATAGTAGCCTGGAATAGCTTGATGATTTCCGGTTTGGCAAAAGCTTACACTATCTTCTCTGATCCAGCATATTGGCAATTAGCGATAGATGCGGCAAACTTTATTCTGGAAAATCAATGGTTAGAGGAGCGCTTCTACCGCCTCAACTATGAGGGTAAACCATCAGTACTGGCTCAATCTGAAGATTACGCCCTATTTATCAAAGCCTTGTTAGATTTGTATCAAAATCAAAAAGTTGATGTGGGGGCAAATGTTTCTCCCTCCGACAATTTGAAAACACACCTTAGCAACTTATGGTTAAAGCAAGCAATTAAAATACAAGAAGAATTTGATGAATTCCTCTGGAGTGTGGAATTAGGAGGATACTATAATAGTGCTAGTGATAGTAGCGATGACTTATTAGTGCGGGAGCGTAGTTATGTTGACAATGCTACCCCCTCTGCCAATGGAGTTGCGATCGCAAATTTAGTCCGGCTGGCTTTACTCACGGAAGATTTACAATATCTTGACCGGGCAGAGCAAGCCTTACAAGCTTTCAGCAGTATTATGAACCAATCTCCCCAAGCTTGTCCCAGTTTATTTACTGCTCTGGATTGGTATCGCAATTCTACCCTAGTTAGCTCTACTGCCGACCAAGTAACTGCCTTAATTACCCAGTATTTTCCTACTAGTGTTTTTACCTTAGTAACCAAGCTGCCAGAAAATACAGTAGGTTTAGTTTGTCAGGGACTCAATTGTAAACCACCAGCACGTAGTACTGAGCAATTGTTAGCGCAAGTAAAGCAAAGTCAAACTAGGTTCAATAATTGATAAATCATTTCTAAATTCTCAAATGTCTTTAGCAAAAGAACACCAGCTGTTAAGCAAGCATTGAGGGCGCAAGCATTGCGCCCCTACTGTTAATCTGGGAATAGGATACGTTCATTACGAAACCCCAAATTTGTAGGGGCATATTGCATATGCCCATTAGCATAACCCCATTGTCTAACTGAAGGCGATCGCAATTTCATTCTAAATTCTTAATTCTCCACTCCCTTTTGCCGACAAATCTCTTGCTCTGCCGCATCAGGATGGGTAGCAAGATAATCTTGGAGCCAGTCGCAACCCCGTGCTAGTAAATCCTCTAGATCCAGACTCCACAGAATCACTTTGCTGTCCTCACGACCAAAGGCAAGGAGCTTGCCGTTGGGACTGAAACTCACGCTGTTGACTGAACCTTGATGCTCAGAAAAGGTGAGGGGCTCTCCTCCCTTCTCCACATTCCAAATTTTGATGGTGTTGTCCTCACCAACAGAGGCAAGGAGCTTGCCGTCGGGACTGAAACTCACGCTGTTGACCGAATATTGATGTCCAGAGAGGGTAAGGGGCTCTCCTCCCTTCTCCACATTCCAAATTTTGATGGTGTTGTCCTCACCACCAGAGGCAAGGAGCTTGCCGTCAGAGCTGAAACTCACGCTGTTGACCGAACCTTGATGTCCAGAGAGGTTAAGGGGTTCTCCTCCTTCCTCCAAATCCCAAATTTTGATGGTCTTGTCCCAACTACCAGAGGCAAGGAGCTTGCCGTCGGGACTGAAACTCACACTGTAGACCGAATATTGATGTCCAGAGAGGGTAAGGGGTTCTCCTCCTTCCTCCAAATCCCAAATTTTGATGGTCTTGTCCCAACTACCAGAGGCAAGGAGCTTGCCGTCGGGACTGAAACTCACGCTGTTGACCGAATCTTGATGTCCAGAGAGGGTAAGGAGCTCTCCTCCTTCCTCTAAATCCCAAATTTTGATGGTCTTGTCCCAACTACCAGAGGCAAGGAGCTTGCCGTCGGGACTGAAACTCACGCTGTTGACCGAATCTTGATGTCCAGAGAGGGTAAGGGGTTCTCCTCCTTCCTCCAAATCCCAGATTTTGATGGTCTTGTCCAAACTGCCAGAGGCAAGGAACTTGCCATTGGGGGTGAAACTCACGCTGTAGACCAAATATTGATGTCCAGAGAGGGTAAGGGGTTCTTTTCCCTCCTCTAAATCCCAAATTTTGATGGTCTTGTCCAAACTGCCAGAGGCAAGGAGCTTGCCGTCGGGACTGAAACTCACGCTGTAGACCGAACCTTGATGTCCAGAGAGGGTAAGGGGCTCTCCTCCCTTCTCCAAATCCCAAATTTTGATGGTCTTGTCCAAACTGCCAGAGGCAAGGAGCTTGCCGTCGGAACTGAAACTCACGCTGTAGACCGAATCTTGATGTCCAGAGAGGGTAAGGGGTTCTCCTCCCTTCTCTAAATCCCAAATTTTGATGGTTTTGTCCCTACCACCAGAGGCAAGGAGCTTGCCGTCGGAACTGAAACTCACGCTGTAGACCGAATCTTGATGTCCAGAGAGGGTAAGGGGTTCTCCTCCCTCCTCTAAATCCCAAATTTTGATAGTGTTGTCCCAACTACCAGAAGCAAGGAGCTTGCTGTCGGGGCTGAAACTCACGCTGTAGATTGAACTTTGATGACTAGAGAAGGTAAGGGGTTCTCCTCCCTCCTCTAAATCCCAAATTTTGATGGTTTTGTCCCTACCACCAGAGGCAAGGAGCTTGCCGTCGGGGCTGAAACTCACGCTGAAAACCGAATCTTGATGTCCAGAGAGGGTAAGGGGTTCTCCTCCCTCCTCTAAATCCCAAATTTTGATAGTGTTGTCCCAACTACCAGAAGCAAGGAGCTTGCTGTTAGGACTGAAACTCACGCTGGTGACTAAACTTTGATGTGCTTCCCAGCGGTTGCGTTCTCTGACATCATAAATAGCTTGCTGGAGAGCAACTTTGGTTTGGAGTTCTATGGAGTTAAGAGTAGTCTTAGTTTGTGGTGTAGTTTGAGCCTTTTCTAGAAGTAATTGCATTTGGTTGGCTGCTTTCAAGGCGATGAGCAAGGCATCAAAATTTCTACCATCAAGCCTTGCGGCTTTTGACTCTAATGCTTGGACTTTTACTCTTGTAGCTTCCAAGTCAAGTTGGCCTAACTTAACAAAATAATAGCTAACTCCACCTGCCAAAACTAAAAGAAATAAAGAAATCAACAATGAAATCTTCGTCCGTTGCTTGGCTTGTTGCTCTGCTTCAGCCAAGATTTGATTCTTCTTCCTCTCCGTCTCCAAAGCCTGCTCTTGGCTAGCGGTTAAAAAATCATCATCTTCCTCACTCAACCTTCTACCCGCTTTCCACAGCAATGCTTCCCGCAATGCCTCTCCCTGCAACAAGCGAGACTGATCCTGACGTTGGGACTTTAACCAAGCTGCGATCGCTCTTTCATAGGGACGTAGATTACCTAATGTCTGTTTTACCCAATCTTGGTTAAAAACCTGCTGATAAACCCGATTGTAAACCCTTAACTTTCCCTGTTGCTGAACTACCAATCCCGATAACCGCAATTCCGTTTGCTCCGGAGAACCATCAGCAGCTATTCCTGGTTGAGAGGGAGAAAGGGTCAATATTTGCTGATATAGTCCTAACAGTACTCCTGCACGCTGCTCATTTTGGAGAATGCGATCGCGTATGGTTTTCAGATGCTCCGGTTCATCTTGAGCTTCCCAGTTTTTGATGATGCGAGATGTAACTATCTGCTCAACAGGTTGTAAAGCAGTTATTAATGTCTCCGCGTCTGTCTGCAATTCCTGTATGACCAAATTACAGAGCTTTTGCGTCAGAAAAGGTTGTCCTCCAGTCCAAGCCAAAATTTCCTTAAGAACTTCCTGAGGATCATCTACCTTCCCCTCGAATCCCTGAGCCAAAGGCTGCACTTCCTGCAACTGAAAACCTGGTAAATCAATCGCTTTACCAACATTAAACGGGGTGCGGTTCTTATCCTGAATCAAATCCGAAGGTGTCGCTACCCCCAATAGAGCAAAAGTGAGGCGTCGGTATTCTGGATTTTCGGCTCGTTGGTTATAGCTAGCTCGAATTAAGGCAAAAAAATCGTCCTTGAAGCCTAACTTGAGAATGCTATCGATTTCGTCAATAAAGACAATTATCTTCTGCTCAATCTTTCCTAGTAGTTCTTCTTCAATAAACTCACTCAAGCGATCCACTGGAGAAGCGTGATGTTCGCTCCACCACTTCTCTACTTCTCTAGTCTTTTTTATCCTTAAACTCCGCGCCAGTCTACGAACAAAACTAAGATACCACTGTGCTGGAGTAATGTCATGGCTACCAATGGAGGTAATATCAATCACACCACAGGCAAAACCCTCTGCTTGTAACCGTTGCATCACTCGCACCCGCAGACTGGACTTACCCATCTGCCGGGAATTGAGAACATAACAGAATTCCCCAGCTTTCAAGGCTTGATAAAATTCTTCATCAGCCTGCCGTACCACATAACTAGGAGCATCCCTCTCCAGACTCCCTCCAACTTGATATTTGTATGTCGGATTGAGTTGCATTGAAGAATTTAGAATTTAGAATTGACGATTCAAACCTCTGTGTTCTCTGTGCCTCTGTGGTTCATTTTAACTATAATATTTACAGGCGCACAACTTCTCTATTGTTAGATATAATAGCAAAAAACAAGAGAAATTGCAACCAACGCGATCGCAGCAATTAGAAAGTCTTAACTGGCAAGATGCCAGTTCCACAAAGTTGAGATTGATTTCTTTTACAATAATTCTAATAATAGCATTCAGCAATATGAGTGGAACCGGCTTCTAGCCTGTCTTCAGTTTGCTACTGGCAAGATGCCAGTTCCACAGAGTTGAAATTGATTTCTTTTACAATGATTCTAATGATAGTACTCATCAATATGAGTGGAACTTCGCTTCTAGCCTGTCTTCAGTTTGCTACTGGCAAGATGCCAGTTCCACAAAGTTGAGATTATTGCTGTTTGTTTATAAAGCCTACTACCTACTACCTACTACTAAATTCTCAATAACCAATGTCTGTTAGAAACCGCTATCCTAATCAAGACCGATATATTAACTTACTCACCGACTTCGGATTCAAACGGTTGTTCGGTACTGAACCCAACAAGGAACTATTGATCGATTTTTTGAATGTGATGTTGCCTGCAAAACATATGGTGCAAGATGTGAGCTACAGAAACAATGAAAATCTGGGCAATACTCCCCTAGACCGCAAAGCTATCTTCGATATCTATTGTGAAAGCAAAACTGGAGAAAAGTTTATCGTCGAGCTTCAAAAAGCCAAACAGAACTACTTTAAAGACCGGAGCGTTTATTATGCCACCTTTCCCATTCAAGAACAAGCGTTGAAAGGGGAGTGGGATTATAAATTATCCTCTGTATATACGATTGGTATTTTGGATTTTATCTTTGAAGACCATGAAGAAGAGCCAGAGCTATTCCATATCGTGGAACTAAAAAATCAAAAATGTAAAGTCTTCTATGATAAATTAAAATTTATCTATGTGGAACTGCCGAAGTTTACTAAAACCGTTGATCAGTTAGAAAGTCATTTTGACAAGTGGCTGTTTTTATTGAAGCATTTATCGGAGTTGGAAGCACCACCTGAAACGTTACAAGAGGTAGTTTTTGAGCGGTTATTTGAAATATCGGAAATCGCCAACTTTTCTGCTGTTGAGCAAGAGGCTTATGAAAATAGCTTAAAATACTACAGAGATTTACATAATGTAGTGGCAACTTCAAGACAGGAGGGTGTCGAAGAAGGGATAGCACAGGGTATTGAAGAAGGGATAGCACAGGGTATTGAAAAAGGTCGCCAAGAAGGTATTGAACAAAGAACAATAGAGATAGTTCGTTCTTGTCTACAACAAGGTCTAGATATAGAGACGATTATGGCAATCACCCAACTATCTAGGGAAGATATCTTAGGAATTTAGAATTTAGAATTTAGAATTTAGAATTTAAATTGTTGCTGTTGGGTTGAGCTTCTCTTGCACCAGACGCTACGCTAACGCCCTCCGAAGGATTGAAAAGAAACCCTGGTTTTTTCCCTCCTGCCTCGGAGCCTCCTGCCTTCTTACATCAATCCCTTATAATAAAAGATGAACCTTTTACATCTCAACTGAGTCTAAAAAGCTTAGGAAAACAAACTGGTGAGGGAAACCCGCAGGTGTCAGTCATATCCGCAAAGACATCAAACAATGACCCTGTTGCAACTCAAGAGCGCGAAACCGATATTGAGTTGGTGCTACAATGTCAACAGGGAGACCAACATAGCTTTCGTCGATTGTATCGGCGTTATCAGCAGCGAGTGAGATCAACCCTCTATCAGCTATGTGGTGCTGAAATTTTAGATGATTTAGTACAAGAAGTCTTTCTTAGAGCATGGAAAGGCTTACCAAAACTGCGTCAGGCGTCTCAATTTTCCACTTGGCTTTATCGCATTTGTTGGAATGTGGCATCTGATCAGCGACGGCAATTTGCTCGACAGCACTCGATTAAATCAGGACTGGATTTAGAGACTCAGGCATTGCCTCTATACGACTTAAAAAATTCCCAAACCCCTGATTTGATGCAACTGCACTATCAGGATATGGTGCAGCGAGGACTACAACAGCTGAGTTTTGAACATCGTGCTGTATTGGTGCTGCATGACTTAGAGGATCTACCCCAAAAAGAGGTAGCCAAAATTTTGGGTATAGCCCTAGGAACCGTGAAATCTCGCCTTTTCCATGCTCGAACATCTTTAAGGAAATATATCATTAAGCAACAAGGAGAAATGCTATGACTCGGTTACCTTCTGATGATCGACAATGGCAAGATTTTCTGCGGCAACATTGTCCGGAACCGCCAGCAGCCAAAGCTGACTTGGAGGAGCAACTGATGAGGGCAATTGAGAAGTCTCCACCACCTGAACTAAATCAGCGGTTCTGGGCTCCAGCAATTGTTGCTGGGTTACTGATGGTGTGGAGTAGCTACCGCGCCTTAGTTTTTCTCCCAGAACCATCTAATTCTGCTAACTTAGAAATATTCCTCGAAAATAGTTGGAATGGGGTGGTGGGAGAAGCATCTACAAAAACCTATAGTAACACTACCGAAGAAGATTGGGTACTGTTAGCCAATACGACACAGTAAAGGCTAGTAATTTATTATTGTTTTTTGGAGATTATTTTATTGGTTAAAGACTAACAATTAATAACTGATAACTCGATAACAAACAACTTCGATAATTTTCCTGTAACAGTAGTAAATGAGGTCATTTCCATGCTATTACGTCGTGTCTCTATAATATCAGTGTTTTTACTGACTCTAGGAGGGGTGGTTGCTCTGGCTAATCCCAATCCTTGGACTAATTCACAAATGGCTCAAAGTTTTGAGGGGAAACAACCGACCCGTCGCCTAAAGCCAAAATTAACCCAAGAACTTAACTTGAGCCCGGAGCAAAAGCAGCAGCTAAAAGCCATTCATCAGGAATATAAAGGTGAGATCAAGCGACAAATTAGAGAGTTGCGGCAAGCTAAGCAAGAGTTGGGTAATTTGATGGCAGGTACAGCCCCAGTTAGAGAAGTTCGCCTCAAGTATGGGGAAGTAGCAAATATGCAACAGCAGCTAGGGGAGTTACGCTTTGAAAGTACCTTGGCAATGCGAGAAGTGATGACGATAGAGCAACGCAGCCGTTTTAATCGATTAATGCAAAAGCGACAGGAAAATTTCGGAGAAAGGCAGGCTCATATAAGAGGGCATGAGGATTGAAGTTTGTTTACCTCCACGGCTTTGCTTCTAGTCCGGAGTCTCGCAAAGCAGTGTATCTAAACCAAGCCTTTGCTAACCTAGAAATTTCTTTAGATGTACCTGACCTCAACCAAGGGGATTTTTCCCACTTAAGCATCACACGACAGCTGCTTCAACTGGAAGCGATGTTACCAGAAACTGAGACACCAGTAACTCTAATCGGCTCTAGTTTGGGAGGACTGACTGCGGCTTGGTTAGGACAACAGCTAGCTCAAATACAAAGGCTTGTCCTGTTAGCACCAGCATTTGATTTTCTCGATCACTGGTTACCTCAATTGGATGAAGCCCAATTGCAACAGTGGCAAGAGTCAGGATATTTGCCAATATATCACTACCGGGAAAAGCGATCGCTCCCCTTACATTACCATTTTGTTGAAGATGCCCGCCGCTATAAATCTCAGGAATTGTGGCGGGTCGTACCGACTCTAATTTTACATGGACTGCACGATGAGACAATCCCCATAGAAGCTAGCCGCCAATATGCTAGTAGACGTCCTTGGGTGCAACTGATAGAACTAGAAAGCGATCACTCCTTAAGTAATGTCATGCCTGAAATGTGGCAGGAGATTCAGCAGTTTTGTCACCTAGTGTAGCGCGACTAGATTTTAGATTTTAGATTTTAGATTTTAGATTGAACTTCATGCCGTGGCACAGCTCAAACTGTGGAATAGGTTGTGGTTTCTAGGTTCTCTTGTCTTCCCACACTCCTATACCTGTTCACCCCACACCCCACACCCCTCTTGCTACTTACATTTCTTAATTGTTAACCTAACATTATGTAAAAAGATATTGACACTATCGTCAATATGCTAACCAGTTAAACTAATCTTCAACCAACGAAATATAGGAGAAATCAAACTTATGTTAAATGAGACCACAACGCAGTCTCCTCATCATGTAGTAATAGTTGGTGGTGGTTTTGGTGGACTTTATGCAGCCCAAGCACTAGCCCAAGCACCAGTTAAAGTCACACTTATAGATAAGCGTAATTTTCATCTCTTTCAACCTTTGCTTTATCAGGTGGCTACTGGCAAATTATCTCCTGGAGATATTTCCTCACCCCTACGAGGCGTCGTGAGTCGCAATAAAAATACCAAGGTGTTGATGGGAGAAGTAACTGGTATCGACCCCAAGCAACAGAAAATACAGTTGCACAACGAAGAACTCAACTACGATAGTCTGATTGTCGCTACCGGGGTTAGTCATCATTACTTTGGCAATGAGCAATGGGCAAAGGATGCTCCTGGTTTGAAAACTATAGAAGATGCTCTGGAAATGCGGCGTCGTATCTTTTTAGCCTTTGAAGCAGCAGAAAAAGAAACCGACCCTGACAAGCGGCGTGCCTGGTTAACTTTTGTTCTGGTGGGAGGAGGTCCTACAGGAGTGGAATTAGCAGGCTCCCTAGCAGAACTAGCTTACCGCGCCCTTAAAGAAGATTTCCGTAACATCGACACCTCAGAAACCAAAATTCTGCTCTTAGAAGGTATGGACAGGATTTTACCCCCTTATACTCCTGAACTATCAGCAAAAGCCAAAGCCTCACTAGAGAATTTAGGAGTCACAGTACAGACAAGCACATTAGTTACCAATATTGAGGGTAATTTGGTTACCACACGCCAAGGTGAGGAGATTGAACAAATTTCAGCACAAACCATCCTCTGGGCAGCTGGAATGAAAGCATCTGGAATGGGAGCAATACTAGGGGAGACTACTGGTGTAGAACTTGACCGTGCAGGACGGGTGATGGTGCAGCCGGACTTGAGTGTAGCAGGATATCCAAATATTTTTGTCATTGGTGATTTAGCAAATTTCCCCCACCAAAACGACAATGGCAAACCTCTACCAGGAGTTGCGCCAGTAGCGATGCAACAAGGAAACTACGTGGCGCGTTTGCTCAAGAAGCAGCTACAAGAAAAGACACTGCCTCCCTTCCACTATAAGGACTACGGCAGTTTAGCCGTCATTGGCAGAAATACCGCTGTAGCAGATTTGGGCTTTATCAAGTTTGCCGGTTTTCCTGCTTGGCTGGCCTGGGTGTTTATTCACATCCTATTTCTGATAGAGTTTGATAATAAACTATTGGTAATGATTCAGTGGGGTTGGGACTACCTAACCTGCCAAGGCGGAGCACGCCTGATCACGAATCAGAGTGCAAAATCACCTCAGTCAGTGGCAAAAGAGGTGGTAGGTGTTAGGTAGTAGGTGGTAGGTGGTAGAAAGACAAGGGGGACAAGGGGGACAAGAGGGACAAGGAGGATAAGCGGAACCGATGCACCATATGTGCAAAAATTAAAGTATACCCAAAGTGTAAGTCCAATTCCCAATTCTCTATTCCCGATTCCCAATTCCCAATTCTTAATTCTTAATTCTTAATTCCATGAGCCCTCTGCCCAAATACCGCCCCAAACAACTCTCTCTTGGTCCTTTAGAGACAGAAATTTTACAGATTGTTTGGCAACTAGGCTCTGCTACTGTTAAGGATGTGCATCAAAGGATTTTGGCTGATCCTAACCGAGAATTAGCTTATACCTCAGTAACTACAGTACTGCGTCGCCTTACACAGAAAGGTTGGTTAAGTTGTGATCAACAAGAGCGTGCTTTCACCTGGAAGCCTCTATTATCTAGCCAAGAAGCCAAAGTAATACAAGCCCATGAGCAACTCAACCGCTTTTTAGCAGTAGGCAACCCAGATATTGTTGCTGCCTTTGCCGATAGCCTAGACAATGCCAGTTTAGAACAAATAGAAGCGATCGCATTGCGGTTACAAGCAGTCCGTCAAGCCAGACAGGAGAAACAGTAATGCATCTACTGATGATTTTGGCCGCATTCGGGTTAGCTTTGTTGCTGAGATTAGCTTGGAAGCAACCAACGGGTAAGTGGAACCAACGTTGGCAAAGAGCACTGTTGTTTTTCCTCTTACCGCCCCTGCTTCTAATGATGACCGCCATTGCTGTACTTTGCATGGGTCCCCAGGGAGCAATGATGGGGTTACGCACCGGTTGGTTAAGTTACTGGCTGGTTTTCGCCGGTGTAGTTATTTCCTTCTGTTGCTGTTTGAAGTTAGCTGTTGAAGGCTGGCAGTCTGTACAACAAGTCCGTAATTATCCCCAAATTAATTTAGGGAATGGGGAATGGGGAATGTTTCAAGAGAAAAGGCAACAGGCAGAACCCACCCCTAACCCCTCCAAGGAGGGGAATAGGAGGCACAAGGGAAGAGGGTTTGGCTTGTTTATTCCCTTCATAACGGGTGCAGCTAGGTTTGCGAGAAACTCCTGTACAACTGCTCGTTTACTGGAAAATTCCACATTATTTATTGCTCAGATTGGCTTTTGGCAACCCGAGTTAGTAGTTAGTCAGGGACTATTACAAAAACTTCAACCAGAGCATTTAGAAGCTGTCTTAACCCACGAGGAGGCTCATCACTACTACCGGGATACCTTCTGGTTTTTCTGGCTAGGTTGGGTACGCTACTTTAGTGCTTGGTTACCCAATACCGAATCATTATGGCAGGAACTACTGCTCTTGCGGGAAATCCGGGCTGATGGTTGGGCAGCACAACGGGTAGATTCCTTGCTATTGGCAGAATCACTGCTGATGGTAGTAAGTGCCTCAGTGATGGGAGTAGAAAATTTATGTGCAGCATTCAGCTGTGCTGTTCCTCGTAATCGCCTACAGGAAAGGATTGATGCCCTGTTGGGGGAGGTAGACTATTTTGCTCCTGCCAATATTTGGACTTGGAGTTGGGTAATTTTAGCTTTGCTTCCTCTGCTAGCTGTACCGTTTCATGGTTGATTAAGCTCCTAATATCATGTCGGGTTGAAGACCCCTGGTATAGGATCGACGTGGAGACGCGGAGACGCGGAGACACGGAGAAGTTTTTATTATGGGCAATTATGCCGACATGGTATAACACATCTAATTTGTACCAAATTCAATCATCAGTTTCTTGCAGGAAAATAACTATAAAATAATAGACTAGGTTTTTCTGGCAAATTTTAACTGAGGAGAGATAAATGCCTGATATTGTTGATATTGCGGTGAGCGCGGGTTCTTTCGAGACTCTGGTAACCGCTGTTAAGGCGGCTGGATTAGTAGAGACATTGAAAAGTCCTGGCCCTTTTACTGTCTTTGCTCCCAATGACGATGCCTTTGCCAAGCTGCCACCGGGAACGATACAAACCCTGGTGCAGAATATTCCTCAGTTAAGCAGAATTTTGACGTATCACGTTGTTTCTGGCAAGTTAACCAAAGCTGATTTGGAAAAAGTGGACTCGGTTACTTCTGTTGAAGGTTCGCCGATAAGGATTGATACTTCTGAAAGTTTTGAGGTCAAAAATGCTACTGTTCTAGCCGCAGATATCGAAGCTGATAACGGTGTCATCCACGTTATTGACACAGTAATTCTTATGGGATGAAGAAATCAGGCGATCGCAAGCACAAACTTTGTAAATTAGACAAGATAGTAGTAGTAGGTTATTGCAATAGTTCAAAAATATGACTCAAACACTAACTGAAACTACTCTACCACCTCCATTCCCCGATCATACTCAATTACCTGAATCCGATGGTACGTTTGTGTTCGCGGAGCGTGCCGGAGGCAAAAATTTTCAGGAGCATCCTCAAAGTCTCATTCTGACAGATTCAATAAATTCAACCTTGCAGCAGCTGCATTCGGATGGGCAGTATTGCATTGGACAAGACTGTGGTATCTACTGGCGAGAAACTGACCCTCCAGAGAAGGGAGCCGAAGCACCAGACTGGTTCTATGTGCCGGATGTGCCCCCCAAATTAGATGGGGAAATCCGTCGCTCCTATGTACTGTGGCGAGAATATATCACACCCACAATTGCTCTAGAGTTTGCCTCTGGTGACGGTAGTGAGGAGCGAGACAAGACTCCTTTATCTCGCTCTGCAACAGGAAAAGTCATCAAACCTGGTAAGTTTTGGGTCTACGAGCGTGTGATGCGAATTCCCTATTATGGCATCTATCAAGTTAGCAACGGTACTCTGGAAGTCTACCACTTTGCTAATGCCTTCTATGAAAAGATAACTCCTAACGAGCGAGGACATTATCCCATTACTCCCATGCAGGTAGAGTTGGGATTATGGCAGGGAGCTTTTTTGAATAATCCAGAACAACTCTGGCTACGTTGGTGGGACTTAGATGGTAACCTATTGTTAACGGGACAGGAAAAAGCTCAACAGGAAAGGCAGGAGAAAGAGCAAGCATTGCAGCAACTAGAACAGGAGCAGCAAAAACGTCAGCGGTTGGCGCAGCGGCTTAAATCTCTAACCCCAGAACAACTTCAGGCTTTGGGAATTGATACTGAAATGCTGGGTTAAGCTCATCCCACGACTAAATTACGTGGGAATTCGCGTTATTTGTTATTTGTTATTTGTTGTTGGTTGAATGTTTAAGAAAGACAAATAACAAACAACCTTTGTATTTACGCCCAGCGTATGCTCCGCGTTTACGGAGTGGCATGAGGATTCAGCATCAGGAGTCTGTCAACACTGGCATAATTGAAATAGTGTGAAATTCTGGGGGCGTTCAGGCGCGACTGATTGGTGATTGAGGTAGAAGTCCATTCTTCTCTGCGTGCTTTTCTAAGAGAGCAAGGTAAATTAAGCTGGCCTCATCATTTAACGATGGCAAGGTTGGTAGCAAGAGCCTTGCGCTTGGGGCGTCCTGCCTTAATTCAGACAGGAAGCACTGATATACAGTATCGTTTAAGTTACCTGGTACCAGCGCTAATCTGGTCTGGACCGGTAATTTTGGTGGCTCCTGTCTCAATACAACGGTGGTTGCTGCAAGTTGAAATTCCCCGTTTGCAACAGTGGATTGGTACTGATAAGGCAATTTACCGAGGAGACAGTTTTCCAGATGAGCAGTTTCGTGGACTGCTGATAACTTCCCCAGAATCTTGGCTGGTAGACCGATTGTCTGGTAAAGCTTGCTTCCCTCCTGGTATCCCTACCTTGATTGATGGTGCTGATGACTTGGAAGAATGGACTCGTGATCAACTCCAAGCCTCTATTCAGCCAGGAGACTGGGATGAACTGATGCTAGCTTACCCACAACAGGCGGATTGGATTCGGGATGTACGGGTGCGGCTGACTAAAGCTATATTTCAGCACCCTCCTAATCCTTACGAGTGCTGTTTGCTGGAGGCGAAAGAGCAAGAAATCTTGCAACAGCTATTGGCAACCTTAGGAGCACAGCAACCATTAAATGTCTGTAGGCAGCTAGATGCTGATGATATTCTACCCCCTCAGCCGCAGGCTAATGTTGACCCCTACTGCTATTTTCCTAAGTCCTGGAAACATTTTTGGCAGTGCTGGCAAAACTCAAGTCAGATGATGTGGGCAGCGATCGCGCGATCGCAGGGTTATTTTTCCTTATACTGTAGACCAGTAGAAGTAGCAACAGCCCTAAAGCCAATTTGGTCTATGCAGCCGGTGGTACTGATTGGCTCAGCACTGGATTTGGAGAAAAGTGCCTCTGTGTACCGCCAAAAGCTAGGTTTAGGAGACTTGACTTGCTTGAAGTTCTCTCCTAACCGACACACTGAACAGATTCAACTGTATCTACCGGATGGGTTGCCAATGCCCAATACCTCCCGATTTCAAGATGTTTTGATAGAGCAAGTTCGCTATCTCCTGGCTTTGAGTGCTAATATCCCAAGTCCAGTAGTAATCCTAGTAAGTGATTTACATCTTAAGGTTCAGCTAGGAACTCTTTTAGCTGCTGAATTGGGTTCACGGGTACAGGTAGAAAAACCCAACTTGGACGACAACGACATCCTCATTACCGGTTGGGAATTTTGGCGATGTCATCAACATCAATTCAAAGCCCCCCAACTGCTCATTATTGCGACTTTACCGATTCCTTCTCTAGAAAATCCTCTAGTTGCTGGTCAAGTTGCTTACTATAAACAAAAGCGCTTAGATTGGTTTCGCTTGTATCTTTTACCCGTTGCTTTGAGAGAATTACAAAGAGCGATCGCACCAGTAAGGGAATCCCAAGGTATTGTTGCTCTATTGGACAACCGAGTAAATCACCGCAGCTACGGTAGTCAAGTCCTTTCAGTTCTCAGTCCCTTTGCGCGGATTAATTATCTAGACCGGAGCTGGTTTAGATTTGATGGTAGGTGTTAGGTTTAAAGAGGTGTAGGGTGTGGGGTGTGGTGAAAAAAAGCATTTACTTATCATCGTTATCTGGGCTTTATCAACCCTTACGAACCTGATTCAATCATCCATTGCCTAATTCAATTTTCTCTACTAATCGCTCGTTATCACTTCATAGCGCGATCATTCTTTATGCGTGAACTTTGAGTATAATTGAGTAGGTAGTTTAGTGGAGACTAGATATGGTTTCAGCATCTACTCAACATCCAGAAATTATTAGGACAGAGCGGGGACTAACGATCGCAGGTACACGCATCACTCTCTACGATGTGATGGACTATGTGACAGCCCAATATCCTTCTACATTCATTCGTGGTCTATTTAACCTAACGAATGAACAAATTAATGCTGCTCTTACCTACATTGAGGAAAATCGTGCTGAAGTCGAGGCTGAGTATAAGCTTGTTCTCAAAGAAGCTGAAGAACTTCAGCGGTATTACGAGGAAAAAAATCGTGATCTAATTTCCCGACTTGCAGCCCAACCAGTAAAGCCTGGTCAGGAAGCTGTTCGAGCAAAACTACAAGAAGCGAAAGCTAAGTTTGAAGTTCGGTCATGAATTTTTTGATTGACCATAACTTAGAAGGACATGCAGTGCTTCTTGCTGGCAGTATCCTGAATGGTGGTTGGCTTGATTGGACTCCTAGCCAGGATCGGCCTTTGCCGGGGAGAAATCATGCTGATTGATAGCAATTTGATTATCTATGCCACCCAGCCGCCCTATGCATCGTTGCGGGGTTGGTTGGTGGAGTATTCAGCCTTGCCAGTCGTCCCTGAGTAGTATCTACGACAATCTGGTTTCGCCTGTATCTTTTGCCCGTTGCGCTGAGGAAATTAAAACGAGTGATCGCGCCAGTAAGGGAATCTCAAAGTACTGTTGCTCTATTGGACAACCGGGTAAATCACCGCAGCTACGGTAGTCAAGTTTTATCAGTTCTCAGTCCTTTTGCGCGGATTAATTATCTAGATCCAAGCTGGTTTAGATTCGATAGTAGATATTAGGTTTGATATAATTTAATTCTATCTGTCTGGTGTCAATATTTGGTGAAGCTTAGATAATTTTATCCTTTGATTTGATTGCCTAAAATTGAGTTAGTATTTATTGCCGTACAATCCGATTATTCTTTATAAACTTATGACCACCTTTGAGCAAGCCCTCGATATGGCAGATGGACTACCCCTGGAGCAACAAGAACTCTTGATTGATATCTTGAAACGCCGTACTACAGCCAGCCATCGCCAAGAATTGGCAAGAACTTTACAAGAAGCCCTGGCTGAGTTTCGATCCGGTATCCTCAAATCACAAACCGCAAGTGAAGCAATCGCTGAATTGCAAGCGTACTTAGATACCCCTGAGAATGAATGAGAAATGAGAAAGCTTGTTCTGACCTCTCGATTTAAAAGATCGCTACGGAAATTTGTAAAAAATAATGAGGGATTAAGACTACAAATAGATGCGCAATCTTATATCAAACCCGGTACAACAAACCAGTTATGTCCACATTGTAGAGACGTTGCATGCAACGTCTCTACAAGATTTCGAGGTTTACTGAAAACGGAGGTATCCAACCGGATTTGGTATCACTTGAAGCTGTAATCGTGTACGCGATGGCCAGGTTAAAATGAGAGAGTGATAGCTTCTTTTCACCAAGCCTCATATTATCTGTTCAGTTACTATCCACCTTGGCTTTAGCTTTCGACCTGCGCTCTTCAGCATATTCTGTTGAGGGAATATTCCACTTCTTCTCTCCTTCCACAATGAAGCCTTCCGCCTCCATCTCTAAGATTGCATCATTAACCATTGTCAGGAATTGCTCATTTCCTTTACGTACCCCCATGCCCCAGCTTTTTTTGAGGATAGGCTCCAATGGCTGATGCCAATTAGACCAATCAGGATCTTGGATTTTTTCTACCAAACCTAATTCATCATAGGCAAACCCAACACAAAGTCCTTCTTTAAGAGATTTGTAGGCTGCTGAAGTTTGAGGGAAGTTAAGCATTTCAACCTTCATTTCTGTCAGCTCTTCGTGGTAGAAAGCGCCCTCAATACCGCAAACTGTCTTCCCTTCAAGGTCTTCCCAAGTTTCAATCCCATTACCTTTTTTGGTCAGCAACCCTACTCCAGAAGAGTAGTAGTTTTCACTAAAGTCAATCTCTTGCCGACGTTCTTCTGTATCGGTCATCGTGGCAATTACTAAATCAATCTTCCCTTGCTTGAGGAGCTCTATACGATTGAGAGCCGTCACTGGTACAAATTCTACTTTCTCCTCTGAATCCAACACTTCCTCAGTGATTCTACGGGCAATGTCAACTTCTAGTCCAGCGTTGTCACCGTCTGAGTCAATAAAGCCAAAGGGAGTGTAATCTGTTTTTACTCCAATAACAATTTTGTCTCTTTCGTTAATTTCTTCGAGGGTGTTTGTTGCTATTACTTCAGTCTCTTCAACAGCTTGCTCTGTTTCTTTAGCCTCAGGCTCTTTGAGAGCCTGGATACTGTTGGTAGACTTGTTGCCCTTGGTAATCTCAATTTTGCTGTTTGAGCAAGCAGTAATACTTACAAGTGCTGCCATCAAACTGATGCTCAGGGTCATAACCCTTAAAGATGGATGAAAATATTTTTTTCTCACCATTGTTGTATTTTTCACTCCTATAATTTGCCGACTGCAACAAAATTTTTTTGACAACCTCCCATGCATATTTAGTGTTTTTTAGTTAAATATTGATTAATTATCAACATTTGTTATTTTAATATTTGATATAAGTTATGTCAAACAATTTCATATATATGAAAACCTAATTAACTCATTTCATATATGTGAAAACAATAGAGCTTTTACCTATAATTTAGAGTTTTATAACTGCATCACCAGCATGGGGACTCCATATGATGAGGATACAGCGAGAACCCCTGTAATGCGATACACCTTAATAAATTGTCAAGATTTGATAGATTCCTTCCTTGCTAATTCTACTGTGCTTCGTAAAAGCGGGAACTACTGTATTACTAACAAGTAAAAAACTAATGCCTTTTTTCAATAAGTCTAAGATATTACTGGGACAAAATGTAGCGAATGTAACAGAATTAATTAGAAAGCTAGCTATACTTAGTGACTAAATTGGTAACAGTTTGACTATGTTTACTCTTCTTAACATAGTTAAGTTTATTTACACTTACCTACTCACAAAGTACACAATCAATTACTGTAAGGGCGGGTTTAGAGTCATTGGTGTCAACTTAAGGTGAAAATCGCTTGAAGCTGAGGAGCTGAGGGAGCAAGAGAATGCTCCTTAATTCGCATTAGATGTATAGCAACCGCCAAGGCTGTTAGGACAACACCAAATTCTGAAACCTTTATCTACCAATCTTTTCCCTTCTGCCCTCTGCCTTCTGCCTTCTGCCTTTTGCTATAATTTTGAAGTTTTATTGTACAAATGGTTTGCCAGTTCTCTACATCTTCCTTGCTTTTGATTAATGCTGGAGTAGAGATAGCCCTTACCTCGTTAAAAAATACTTCCGATTTATTCAAACTCAAGGAATTAGTTAAATTTTTCTTGATCGTTTCATTCAGTTGTCGATAAATTAAGCTTAAATGAGGATTAAGAATATACTGGGATGGCTTGGATAATCTAGTGCGGATGGTTTCTGATATTTGACTAAGAGTTGCACTGGGTGAAAATTGCACAAATAAAGTTTTAGTAAATTCCTCTGTATATCCCAGTTTTTCGACCTTGAGGCTAAAACTTTTCATGTCCTTGATTGACTGCTCAATTAGTTCAGTCGGGTTGTCATCTGGTGTATACTCTCCAGAGTAGATGGTTACATGGGGAGTGAAAGATGGAGCATCATACTCTTGGGCAAGATTATCAATAATTCTTTTAAAAAATGCCTTGTCTTCTTCGGAAGGAATCAGCCAGAATGATATCTTCGTATTCACAATATAAAATAATGCTTTACTTAATTTAACCACGCTATAATAATTTTAATCAAAGCGGCTGTTGAGCGATGAATACTCTTGATCAATATTACAGATTGCTGGGACTAGAGCCAGGAGCTTCACCAGAAGAAGTGAACCAAGCTTATAAAGATTTAGCGTTTATTTGGCATCCCGATCGCATCCCTGAAGATAATCACCGGTTAAGGCAAAAGGCTCAGGAAAAACTCAAAGAGATTAATCAAGCCCGTGATCAATTGCGCTCTTTGGGAAAAACAACTCCAGCTCCCAAACAAAAACCTCAACCATCGCCTCAGTCAGCTAAAACCAGAACTTACCGCCAACCTAGACAACCTTACCATCAGTCTAAACGGCCTTACTACCAATCTAGACCCCAAACTCACTACCGACCAAGAACACCTCATCCAGATTTAAGCGGAGCAGACTTTCGGGGAGCCGACTTGAAAGAAAAAGACTTGTCAGGAAGAAATCTGAGCAATGCTAATTTAAGTAAGGCTAACCTAAGCGATGCTTTTTTACATAAAATAAATCTTCAAGGAGCCAACCTGGAAGGAGCGAATCTTTTCAGAGCCAACTTACTACAAGCCAACCTACGTAATGCTTGTTTGCAAGAGGCGAACTTAATTGGAGCTGATTTGAGTGGTGCAGATTTGAGTAGCGCGGATCTAACTGGTGCGAAGATTGGCTCAAAAGATCGAATACTAGTTAAACTGACTGGAACAAAATTATCTGGAGCAATTTTACCAGATGGCACTATTTGCGATCAGTAGCATCCCGTAGCATTTTGAAAATATGATGATTATTTTTTCAATTCTCAATTCTCAATTCTCAATTCTCAATTCTCAATTCTCAATTCTCAATTCTCCCTTAAGGTAGTTGGGCAAAGCTTTCTGGATAGATATCGAACACCATTTGTTGATCATCACGGGCAGAAAGCGATCGCTTGACTTGGCCTAAAAACAATGGTAGGGATACGTTATTTTCTGGGTGAATGATGGTGCGTGCGCGAATTGTTAGTTGGTTATCTACTCCCCCTAAGCGTCCGAAGGAGTACAAATTGCTAGCGGCTTGACGGAGAGTCGCTTCGAGCTCCGACTCGGTTATTTGTGGTGGTACAGCAATAACCGTTTTACTGCCACCATTGTCATATACCAGAGAATAGGGAACTGCTCCAGGAATTACTGTACGGGTTAGGGGTACGAGACTCAGAGTAAATAAACCACAAGTGAGGACAGCTAGAAAGCCAGTAGCTCCTACCATCCGAAACCGGAGACCCCATTGGAGCACAAATCCTAGTATGGTGAGAGCTCCACAGGCTAGGGTCAAAATGCCTGACCACTGGGAAAAGGTAAGAAAATCAGCTGTTGTTGGCATACAAGGGTAAGCGGTAAATCGCTGCACTACAAGGAAAAGTTTAATGGGGAATGGTGCTTTCCATCAATCATCTAATTTTGTTGAAAGAACAAATCAATAATCTTCATGAATCTTAATTATAATCATAATTAATGCTGATTAATAGCCACGACCGACGGTTCATGGCGGCAGTTTAAATTTTGGTAAACATTGATGATATATGGATTTTAGACTGGTATAAAAGAACCATTTTGACCCAAATGAAGTGCTGTATACAGTATAAGAAAAACTAATCTAATATTTCATTATGAACTTCATTGCTAATCCTGCTTAACCTGTAGAGTTTTTTTTCGTAGTATCAGAATTGAAGCAAACACGACTAGGCTATCCTTGCTTATTAACCAAGACAGCTGGTAAGTTAAGCTTCAGCCAAATTAACACTGCCGTTTCGGATTATATAGATAGGAGCACTAATGGCAACTTACAAGGTCACACTAGTTAACACAGACCAAGGAATCAACGAAACAATTGATGTTCCTGAGGATGAGTACATTCTTGACGTAGCTGAAGAAAAAGGTATAGATCTTCCCTATTCCTGTCGTGCTGGAGCTTGCTCCACCTGTGCTGGCAAACTAGAGCAAGGTGAGATTAATCAAGATGACCAGTCATTCTTGGATGATGATCAAATGGAGAAGGGATTTGTTTTGACTTGTGTCGCTTATCCCAGGTCTGATTGCACGATCACCACTCACCAAGAAGAATCACTTTACTAAGAGAAAGGTTTTGTTGGCTAGGTTAAAATCCCATTTAACCTGTCCAATTTTTTTGTAGTATCAGAATCACTGCTAAGCTATCCCTACATATAAGAAAGGATAACTAGTAAAGCTGCGCTTTAAGTAAATTGATACTACTGTTCAAAATCATATGGAAAGGAGCACTAATGGCAACTTACAAAGTCACATTAATTAACGAAGACCAAGGACTCAATACAACCATTGATGTTCCTGAGGATGAGTACATTCTTGATGTAGCTGAAGAACAAGGTGTGGATCTGCCCTATTCCTGTCGTGCTGGAGCTTGCTCTACCTGCGCTGGTAAAGTAGAGAAGGGTGAGATTGACCAGGGTGATCAATCTTTCTTGGATGATGATCAAATTGAGAAGGGATATGTTTTGACTTGTGTTGCTTATCCCAAGTCTGATTGCACAATCACCACTCACCAAGAGGAAGCACTTTACTAAAAAAACCCTTTGTTTGTTAGCTTGAATCTCTAGTTCTTGGTCAGTAGTCAGTAGTCAATCGCAACGGATAATGGGCGACTAACCAAGACCTTCTTCCTAGAAGATATAGTCAATGGAGTTGGCGTTGGTTTGTACAAAGAATTTTGGATGCCAGTTCCACAATAAATATTTAAACCAAAAATTTAACGAGATCAAGGTTTGCGCGTGAACTACCCAAACCAAAAAATGACCAGGCACATAGGATGCAATCACTTCGTCTTGTTCTGTACTCTTGTATAGACGAAGTTCTCGTAACCAGTAAACGATATGCCAAAACGCCTGGATCGCAGACAGTTCCTGAAGCACGGTAGTGCTGCCGCCTTAGGTTTTGCCACTTTTAGTTTAGTCAGTTTAGGATATACTCGTCGTGCTTCAGGGCAGTTGAAGCTCAATGTGCCATCAGAAACTATCATTGCCGACTTGGAGAGTCGCATACCAGCATTGATGAGCAAAATGGTGGTTCCTGGTGTATCCTTTGCTCTTGTCCAAAACGGTAAGATTGCCTGGAGTCAAGGTTTTGGTGTCAAAAACACTAGAAACTCCCAACCAGTGGATAGCAACACCATCTTTATGTCTGCTTCCTTGAGCAAACCCCTGTTTGCCTATGCAGTACTCAAGATGGCGGAGAGGGGAGAACTAGACTTAGATCAACCTTTAACTGCCTATACTGCTAAACCCTATATCTCCGATTCGAGGATTAAATTAATCACTGCTCGGATGGTACTCTCCCATACCACCGGATTTCCCAACTGGAGTGGTAATGCTCCTGTTTGGATTAATCATACTCCTGGCACCAGATTTGGTTACTCTGGTGAAGGCTATCTCTACTTACAGAGGGTTGTAGAAAGGATTACTGGACAACCTTTAGGAGAGTATATGAGCCGCTATTGCTTAGATCCCCTAGGTATGAACAGCAGTAGTTACATCTGGAGGGAATCCTATGACTATTTAGCAGCTAATGGTCACGACCGTCAAGGTAACCCACAAGCTTTTAGGAAGCCAAGGGAGGCTTTATCTGCAGGTAGTTTGCGCACTACTGCTACTGATTTTGCCAAATTCCTGATAGCGATGATGCAGTCTGGTACAAAGGATCGTCCACAATTAACATCAGCCAGTGTAGAGCAAATGCTCCAACCACAGGTAAAACTGAGCCCCTCCTTGAGTTGGGGCTTAGGCTGGGGATTAGAAGCTACCCCTGATAGCGATTTCTTTTGGCACTGGGGGGATAACACCAGATTCAAAAGTTTTACCCTAGCTTCTAGGAACCTAAAAACTGGTATTGTACTCTTGACCAATGGTCAAAACGGTTTGAAAATCTGTAAGGAGATTGTTCGCCACTCGATTGGGGGACAACATCCTGCCTTTGACTTTAGCATGATCAATTACTGAGATTACTCATGAGGGGGAATATATTGGCTCAGGGTTTCAATTAAGGCGATTGGGTGAGAATGATTGCACCCGCAATGTGGTGCGTTACGCTTCGCTCTAAGTGGAGCATCCTCTTTGGGTAAACACACCCTAGGATCGGTATATTATTAGTAAACTAAGCTTGCAGCAAATTAAGGACGTGAGATGGATATGGAATATCCTGATGATTTAAAATATCTCGATAGCCACGAATATGTCAGGCTCGATGGTGAAATTGCCACCATTGGCATCAGTGCTTTTGCTGTTGACCAATTAGGAGATATTGTGTTTTTAGAACTGCCAGAAATTGGTGATGCTTTGGAAGTAGGCGATAGTTTTGGTTCCATTGAATCAGTAAAGGCGGTGGAGGATTTGCATCCCCCTGTTTCAGGAACAGTGACTGATCGTAATGAAGATATGATCGAGGGTCCTGAAAAAATTGCCGAAGACCCCTATGGTGAAGGTTGGTTATTGAAAGTGCGGGTTAATAATACAGATGAGGATTTGGGTGAAGTGATGTCTGCGGATGAATACCGTGCTCAACTTGAAGGTGATGATGCTTAGGTGCTAGGTGTTAGATACTAGGTATTAGGTGTTAGGTGCTAGGTGTTAGTGCAGCTTGGCGAAAAAACGTGTCAGTTAGTTCAAAAACTTACTAAAACGGCTTTATTACCTTCTGCCTCCTGCTTCCTGGCCTCTGCCTTTTACTATATATAACCACACGTTCTCTATTATTACTAATGATAGCAAAAAATAACAGCAAATACTACTAACCACTGAAATGTATTTGTTGATGCGATCGCAATACTCCCATAGGTATTTATTCTGCAAAGCAGTGTGGGTTAAGACATAATAAGCGATAGCACCTCCACCAGGTTCTGGCGGTGCACCAGAATACCCTAACTAACCGGCTGCATATGCTCAATTTGGATACCACAGTTAATCAAGATGGGAAAAACAATCAAATGATGCTTGAGTCTGAGCGAATTTGCTCAGACTCAGATTTCCTGAATTCTACAGATACTTTTGTTCATCGGCATATTGGTCCTGATGCTCAGGAAATCGAGCAAATGCTCACAATCTTAGGTATCCCTACCCTAGATGCATTGATCAAACAAATCGTTCCCCAAGCAATCCGGCAAGCTTTACCCCTAGAATTGCCATTAGCTCAAAGTGAGTATGCAGCAATTGCTCAACTCAAAGCAATTGCCTCGAAAAATCAGGTATTCCGGTCTTTCATCGGCATGGGTTATCATGACTGCATCACTCCACCCGTCATTCAACGCAATATCCTGGAAAACCCCGGTTGGTACACTGCTTACACTCCATATCAAGCAGAAATTGCTCAAGGGCGAATGGAAGCGCTGCTGAATTTCCAGACAATGATTATTGACTTGACAGGTTTGGAAATTGCTAATGCCTCCTTGCTAGATGAAGGGACAGCAGCAGCGGAAGCCATGAGCCTGAGTTATGGCTTGTGCAAGACAAAAGCTAATGCCTTTTTTGTTTCCCGTACCTGTCACCCCCAAACTATTGCAGTGGTACAAACCCGTGCTAAACCTTTGGGTATTGAAGTAATTGTTGGGGATCATCAAACCTTTGAGTTTGATGCCAAAATTTTTGGTGCTCTACTACAATATCCAGCAACTGATGGCAAAGTTTACGACTATCGGGAGTTTATTGCCAAGGTTCATGAAGTTGGTGCTTTCGTTACAGTAGCTGCAGACCCTTTAAGCCTTACCCTACTGACACCTCCGGGGGAATTAGGCGCAGACATTGCCGTCGGCAGCACTCAGCGCTTTGGTGTTCCTCTAGGATACGGGGGACCTCATGCCGCCTATTTTGCCACCAAGGAAGCCTATAAACGGCAGGTTCCAGGGCGCATTGTCGGAGTATCTAAAGATGCTCAGGGTAAGCCAGCATTGCGGTTAGCCCTACAAACCCGTGAACAGCACATCCGTCGGGAAAAAGCTACTAGTAATATTTGCACTGCCCAAGTTTTACTGGCGGTGATGGCTAGCATGTACGCAGTTTACCACGGGCCGGAGGGACTCAAACGCATTGCCCAAAGAATACATCAGTTAACGGTGATTCTGGGAGCTGGATTGGAGAGACTGGGATACAAAATTGGCTCAGAACCGTTTTTTGATACCTTGCGAGTGGAAACGAGCAAACACAGTCCTCAAGAACTCATCCAAGCTGCTGAGGCTCATGGTATGAACCTCCGTCTCTTGGATCCGCAGGCGGTGGGGGTTACCCTAGATGAAACCACCACAGTGCAAGATTTAGAAGAGCTGTTGAAAATTTTTGCCAATGTAGGAGTTCAAGGCTTCTCTTCCCCTCCCTTCGCTATAGCAAGTTTGGTAAAAGGGGCAAGATGTGAATTTGATGCTCCCTTTGCTCGCACCAGCAGCTATTTAACTGACCCTGTATTTAGTCGCTATCACTCGGAAACTGAGTTACTGCGCTATCTCCATCGATTACAAGCCAAAGACTTATCCCTAACCACATCAATGATTCCCTTGGGTTCTTGTACCATGAAACTCAATGGAACTGCTGAGATGGTACCAGTAACTTGGCCGGAATTTGGCAAAATCCATCCTTATGCTCCCCTCTCCCAAACCGAAGGTTATCAGTTGATGTTTCAGCAACTAGAAACCTGGTTAGCGGAAATTACGGGTTTTGCAGCTATTTCTCTCCAACCCAATGCTGGTTCTCAAGGGGAGTATACTGGTTTGCTAACAATTCGTCAGTACCACCAACAACGGGGCGAAGGACATCGTAACATCTGTCTGATTCCTCAATCAGCTCATGGAACCAATCCTGCTAGTGCCGTGATGTCTGGCTTGAAGGTAGTGGCGGTTAAGTGTGATGAGCAAGGTAATGTTGACTTAGATGACTTAAAAGCGAAAGCCGAGAAGCACAGCCAAAACCTGGCAGCTTTGATGGTTACCTATCCTTCAACCCACGGAGTATTTGAAGAGCAGATTAAAGAAATTTGCGAGGTAGTTCATACCAACGGTGGACAAGTCTACTTAGATGGTGCGAATATGAATGCCCAAGTAGGATTGTGTCGCCCTGGAGATTACGGAGCAGATGTCTGTCACCTAAACCTCCACAAAACCTTCTGCATTCCCCACGGTGGCGGTGGTCCCGGTGTCGGACCAATTGGGGTAGCCAAACATCTAGCTCCCTTCCTCCCAGAAGTTTCCTTAGTCAGCAGCCAAACCGACAACCCATCCATTGGTTTTGTTGCCGCTGCTCCTTGGGGTAGTGCTAGTATCGTCACTATTTCCTGGATGTATATTGCCATGATGGGGGAAGCCGGTTTAACCGAAGCCACCAAAGTAGCGATTCTCAATGCCAACTACATGGCTGAACGATTAGCACCTTACTACCCAATTTTATATAAAGGGAAGAATGGTTTAGTCGCCCACGAATGTATTTTAGATTTGCGATCGCTCAAAAAATCTGCTGGCATTGAAGTGGAGGATATTGCCAAGCGTCTGATGGATTATGGCTTCCATGCTCCCACTGTTTCTTGGCCTGTAGCTGGTACAGTGATGGTAGAACCTACTGAAAGTGAATCCAAGGAAGAACTAGACCGTTTCTGCGAAGCGATGATTGCAATTCGTCAAGAGATTAAGGCAATTGAACAAGGGGAAGTAGACTCTAACGATAATCTCCTGAAGAATGCTCCCCATACTGCCGAAGCTTTAATGGCAACGGAATGGAATCATCCCTATTCCCGGGAAGCTGCCGCCTATCCTGCTCCTTGGAGCCGGGAACACAAATTCTGGCCTACTGTAGGAAGGATTGATAATGCTTTTGGCGATAGGAATTTTGTCTGTTCTTGTGTCGGGATGGAAGCATATCAGTAAAGCAGTAAGTATGGAGTAAGGTTATTGCTTTGGGGAAAGGAGAATGGGAAGCAAGGAAATTGTTGCCCGTTCACTTTTCCCTAAAAACTACATTCCACACTAAACTAGGTTTGGGACAAGAGCGGGAAAATTTTACTGTGGCAGTTGTTGGTTGAATGTTTAAGAAAAACAAATACTACTAAGTTTTGCGTAGATCCTATGGAAACTGTCAATATTCATCAGGCTAAGACAAATCTCTCACAGTTATTGTCCCGTGTAGAACTCGGAGAAGAAATTGTTATTTCCAACGGAGGTACTCCAATTGCTAAACTGGTTCCATTTCGGACATCTTTAGAGCGACGGTCTAGCTTGGGACAAGATCAGGGTAAATTTACTGTGCCAGATGACTTCAATGCCCCTTTACCAGAAGATATTTTAGTAGCATTTGAGGGTGGTGTAGAGTGAGATTTTTGCTAGATACACAATGCTGGTTATGGTGGTTTACTCAACCAGAAAAGTTAAGTGAGGACGTGATTGAACAAATTGCGGATGAAACCAATGAAGTATGGTTCTCAGTTGCCAGTGTTTGGGAGATGGGGATTAAGGTTTCAATCGGTAAGTTGCCTTTGCCAGAACCAATAGATGATTATGTCCCTACTCGCATGACTCAATTAGGAGCTAAGTTACTAGAGATTAAAGCTTCTCATGCTCTGCGGGTGGCTGCATTACCTTTACATCATCGTGATCCTTTTGACAGAATGCTGATTGCACAAGCTCAGATAGAAGATATGACACTTGTGAGTGCAGATTTTACCTTTAACCAATATGAAGTCTCTTTACTCTGGGCAGCTAGTTAGTAGCAATGAATAGATTTAATCGAGGCTATGCACTGATGGAACTTATAGGTGTGAAGGAAATGCTATATTCACTTTTTTGATCACAACCCATGGTAGTCGATTGTAAGTCTCACTCATTGCTGATTGTGAGCTGCTCCCAGCGCAAGCGCAACAATCCTGGTTTAATGAGAGCTATTGAGCGTTATGATGGTTCTGCTTTTTGGGTAACTCGTCGCTTTCTGCTGCAAAAAACAACAGGATTACTGGATATATATATTCTGTCTGCTGAGTTTGGGTTAATTTCATCTGAGCAGAGGATTCCTAATTATGACCGCCGGATGACGCAGCAACAAGCACAACAATTGCAGCCTAGAGTTATTGCTGAGTTAGAAAAAATATTGAATAAGAAACCATATCAGCAACTTCTCATTTGTGTTAGTCGAGATTACCTTCAAGCATTGAATGGATATGAACAACTTATTCCCAAAGAATTGACTGTGCAAGTTACCCGAGGTGCTCTGGGTAAAAAGCTATCACAATTGTATCAGTGGCTTTATGGAGAACCTGCTAAACCACGTTCTTCAACTTCAGCAATTTCTCAAGGAAGAGCTTGTCTCCGAGGTGTTGAACTAGTATTGACACCAGAACAAGTACTAGAAAAAGCTCGCCGTTGGATTGTGGAAGGAAAAGGTGAGTTTAAACGCTACCAATCTTGGTATGTACCGATAGATGATCAGAAGGTTGCTTCCAAGTGGTTGGTGAGCCAACTGACAGGGTTGCCAGTAAAAACTTTTACCGCAAGTGAAGCACGACGGGTTTTAAAGCAGCTTGGGATTGAAGTTATACAGATTAAGGATGATAGTGTAGTGAGAAGTGAGCTCAAATAAATAAATTAAATTCAGTTTATGTCGAAGAAAAAAAATAATCAACAAAATGAAGAAGATAATTTAGTTTCTAGTAGTGACATTGAAGTAGCCCCTAACTTTCATTTTGGAGTACAGTATTTTATTCCTGAGTGGGATGATCTAGTAGATCCAGGATATGAATTTTCAACAGACAGTTTTACCCCTAATCGACATACTTATACTGATGATAAATACGCTCACCAAATTTATACAAAACCAAACTATGACGGTATTTTAGTATCCAAGGTTGTTGTTGATAAAAGCAAAAGAAAAAAAGCACATATTGAACAAGTTGGTGGTATTCATAAGTTTATCCGCTTTGAGGGAAAAATCATGGGCGACTGTGGAGCATTTGGCTATATTACAGAGGAGACGCCTCCCTACACAACGGTCGAAATTTTAGATTACTACCAGCACTTTGGTTTCAATTATGGAGTGAGTATTGACCACTTAATTGTTGGAAAGTTTGCTGAACCAGGAGTTAGGGAAAAGCGTTACAATTTAACTCTCAATAATGCTGAAGAGTTTATTAATCAATATCAAGCTGGACAGTACAAATTTACTCCCATTGGTGTAGCTCAAGGCTGGAGTCCAGAGTCTTATGCCAAGGCTGTGAAAGAAATTATTGACATGGGCTATGAATATATTGCCTTGGGAGGACTTGCTCGAACCCCAACCAAAAATATTCTAGAAATTCTTCGAGCTGTTCGTCCACATTTAAATTCTCATATCAGAATGCATCTTTTTGGAGTAGGACGGATTAATGGTGTTCAAGACTTCCATCATTTAGGAGTAACTAGTTTTGACTCAGCTAGTCCCTTACGCAGTGCTTGGTTAGACTCAGCAGCAAATTATCATACTCTCTCAGGAAAAACCTATGCTGCTGTTCGCATTCCTCCGGTAGATAAACATGGGTTAAGAGTAAAGCGCGTGCTGGAAGCTGGTATATCTAGTAGAGAAGAACTCAAACAGCTTGAACAAAACTCCTTGAAAGCATTAAGGGAATTTGATGCAGGCAAGCTAACTGTAGAAGAAACACTCTCAGTATTGTTAGCTTATGACAACTTGTTAGAATTACCTCGTGATGGTAAGGTAAAGCCCGAAGCTCAAGCCAGACGACAGCGCCAACATACTCAAATGTACAGGAAACTTTTAGAAGATCAACCCTGGAAACAGTGTGATTGTGCAATTTGTAGAGAAATTGGTGTTGAAGTAATCATTTTTCGAGGTAATGATCGTAACCGTAGACGCGGCTTTCATAATACCTACGTTTTCTATCAACGCTTTAAACAAATTACTCAAAGGTGAACAGTAAATTTTTACCAGTTTTTTCTGTAGACTGGTCAGGTTTGTTAAAAAAGTTGCAACAGGTAGAAGGAGATTACGGAATACTTGCTCCAGTCTCTTGCTACGATAAACTCCTAACTCGTATTCGCGACTTAGGTAAACCCTTTTTCATCGACAGTGGTATCTTTGAGCATCAAACACATCCCTGGTACTGTAAACTCCATTGTGAGTTCAAAAACTACCGATGGGTGCGTGAGTTACGTTTAGCAGACGAAAAGCAGTTGCGACAGAAAGTAAAAGATTATCTAGCGCGTTGTGACAATTTCAGTCCTGACTACGTTTTTGCACCCGACATCTTGGGAGAACCATTACTCTCTCTACATTTAGCTCGAATTAGTTGGGAAGAATACAGTTGCCGTCCAAGAAACTATATTTTGATAGGAGTTGTTCAGGTTGGTGCAGTACTCTACAACTGGTGGGAGAAAGCAGTACCTCAGTCAGATTCTTTCCCTCCCCACTACGACTCACCTCAAAGCTTTCTGGCTCCTCTTATCAGTGCCTATAGAGACATTGACTATCAATACATTGCCCTGGGAGGCTTATTGACATCCGACATTACCACGCCAACTGGTTTAAAGTTTGGTCTGTCTGCTCAAGAACTAGATAAGCTGTTAGCTTGGAGTAGACCTGAATTTGTTTTAGGTGGTCTTGCTTTAAGCCGTCTGGAGGTCTTGAAAAAGCATCATGTTTGGGCTGATTCTACCAATTGGCTCTGGTGGGATGCTCGTTATGACTACCGAAGGTTTGGTCATCGGAATGCTCTGCAGGAGAGTTTAGGGTGAATGAGTGAAAACTTGATAAAGCACCTCTCTAAGTAATGGTTCAGCAAATTCAACGATAAATTCTTCATCTTCAGGAAGCATAATATATTCACCTATACGATTATGGGCTATACAGCTTCTGACTCGATAAATCCAATAAGCAGCTATTTTAATAATAATAGTTTCATAATTATTTGTCGTTATACCCTTTATGTTTGAATTAGTATTTGGACGATTAAATTTATTTGTTGCCATTAAGTCTTCCAAGGGAGTCCAGCTATCCTGGTAAGGATTTCCTTCTTTACTATAATCAAAAAAAATTACTTTACCCTTATCTAAAGTTTCTGGCGTTCTATCAATCTTATTAAGACATATAACAATTCTATCTATATCAATTTTTCCTTGAACATGTCGAGATTTAAGCAAAGCATTAATCTTATTTAGCTCTTTGCTACTACTATAGAGGCTAAGTAGGCGAGCAATTCCTTGAAGATTACTGTTAATATTGAGATTTTTAATTTGTTGAACTAAATCGTAATCAAAAATCAATTCTAGAAGATGATATAGCTTTAAAAATCTTTCAAATGCATAAGGTTGAACTACGGAACGAATGCAACTTTCCTGATGATAATCAGTCGGAAAATTAATTCCTGGCACTGCGGTTATACGATCCGGTTGAAACTGATAAGCTTGATATATAGCAACTTCTTCTGTCTCATGTAAGAATGCACCCCACAAAGGAGCTGATTTCATATACTTTTCTTTATAATCTATATATCTAGATTTTTGCAAAACTATATAGTCTTTCTGAAATCTGTACGGCAGCCCAAAACTATTTTTATCTACTTCGTTAATATAGGCGATGTACTGTGCATCCGTAATCTGGCTAAGGTCTACATCACCTAGAGCTTTACAAAAACACAAAACACCTAAAAGTTGATCGTTTTCATCATAGACTTCAATGTCATCTTCCTTCTTGTAAGCAAAAGATATAGCATCTACTGGTAGTGGAATCATTTCATTAAGAATACAGCGCTTCGCGCTGTTTTGAGGTACAGTAGAAGTGAAAGTATCTGATAGTGATTCAGAGGTGATGAAAGCATATTCAGTAGATTTGCGAGAAAAAATAGTCAAAGCTCATTTAGTAGAGAAAGATTCAATTAGACAAGTAGCGGCTAGGTTTTTGGTGAGTAAAAGTCTAGTTCAAAAATTAGTAAAACAACACAAAACTGAAGGACATGTAGAACCAAAACCCAGAGGTAAGCCCCAGTTGAGTTATCTAAGGAATGAGAGAGCTACTGAACAAGTGAGAGTGCTGGTAGCAGAACATCAAGATGCGACCTTAGCCGAGCTATGTGAATTATTTGCAGAGCTCACGGGAAATTGGGTGAGTACTACAGCAATGTGCCGCTGTTTACAAAGGTTAGGATTATCTCGCAAAAAAAAAATAGGTGCAGTAGCCAAGCGGCAACCCCAAGAGTGCAAAAACTAAGAGTGGAGTATTGGGACAAAATTAGAGATATCGATCCGGAAAACCTAGTATTTATAGATGAATCGGGTATCCTTCTAGGAGGAAGTCGCTCTTATGGACGTTCAGAAATAAACACAAGAGTAAGAGAGCTTAAACCTTTTTATCGAGGGGCAAAAATTACTCTTGTGGGAGCTATTACTCACAATAAAGCTTTAGCTTTAATGACTCTTAATGGTTCTTTAGATGGAGAGGCATTTAAGGTATTTGTTGACCATTTTCTCTTGCCTCAATTATGGCCAGGTGCGGTAGTAGTGATGGATAATTTGGCCGTTCATCAACTCGCCTCAATTTCCTCTAAGATTGAATCAGTCGGTGCTAGTATCATCTATTTATCTCCCTATTCTCCAGATTTTAATCCGATTGAAATGTGGTGGTCACAACTAAAGTCTTTTGTCCTAGGCTTTGCTCCCACTAATAGCTCTATGATTGATATCCTCTTGGCTGTAGCTCTTGACTTAATCAATCCTGAGCATTTAAGAAATTGGTTTGCTAATTGTTGTTATTGTACCTCGTAACAGCGCGAAGCGCTGTATCTTGCTCATCTGAAATGCCTCTAACATCTAGAACACAAATATCCTCATCCTCATACTCTGAAAACTGAGAGATATCATAGCGAAGATCAATATTTCCTGTATCTGCTAATTCTTTTAAGTCATTATATTTCATAATTGATTAATCCGCTGCCCTCTTCCAGGAATCGGCAAAACTGGTTTCTCCTTCATCACGGAAATATTCTTTAAATCCAGTAGTAAGAAGTTTTCTGGTGGCAAAACCAATATTTACTTTTCGCGGATTAACTCCCTTTTGAATTTGCTGTAATGTTTCCAGATCAAGAGGATCATCTTCTTCAATGCTATCCTTTAGCCTGTCAATAAGAACATTTAGAGCTTTATCAACTCGCTCTGACGAATTACTGGAAGCAATAGCTGCAAAGAAAGAGTTTATTACATTTTCACTTCCAAACCACGTCGTACCATTAGGAAGATCCGTTTGACTGTTTTTATTATATATACGACATACTTCCTCATCTAAGTCTGCATAAATTCTTAAATATTTTTTGAATCGATCAAACTTTTCACCAAGTTCTTTCTCATTAGAATTAAAAACATTTTCCTCAAGGAGTCTTTGTGCAATAAAATTTTGTTTTTGCACTTCTGGGCTTCTGGTAATAAAACATTGATATGCCGTTGCGATTCTATCAAGAGCATAATTACGTGGTTTTGTTCGTTGTCTTTTTTGTTTGTTTGTATATATCTTAATATCTAGATCACGCTCTATAATATCTTTGAATGTCATAAAAAGTAAATCTATTTGATGCTTCATTGACATTGGTTTTTGTCCGGCATTTAAGACAATAATTCTATAAATCAGATTACGAATCTCAGGTTCAAACCAAAACTCAACAAGAACATCTTGAGAAAAATTAGAAAATAAACTATCCTCATCTTCTACAATTTCTTTTAGAATATAGGTTCGTTGTAGCCCATCTAATATATTCACCAGTCCTGGTTGGTTAAGTTCTTGCGCAAGAGCTTTGTAGTCTGGTTTTTTATTCTCTAATAATGGTAGTAGTTCTTCTACTTTATCTAACTTTACAGCTAAGGTAATAGCTGGGAGTAATGCTCCTTTTTTAAGATCATCCTTCATGCGGGCATAAGCCTTATGGCTCTCACGACCCCTTTGTATTTCAAATTCAGAAAACTTTTCACCAACTAAAGATAGGTAGTCGTTTATAGGTATCTGAGCATACAAAACATTTGTATTTGTCCGGTGGTCTTTCGCTTGTCCAATAATTGAGATTGTCATGTTATTTTTATTCCATAAGTTACTGACTGGATTACAGATGATTGTTGCCGTATAATTTGTTGAAGTTCCACTAATTTCTCTGCCAATAATCTCAGTTGTACGGGGTGGCATCAATACCTAATCTGACTCAAAGGTATTGATGCCACATGTTCTTAAATAGATGGGAAGTTGCTCTTCCCAATCCCCACCACAACCAACCTCACCATTAGAAGCATCTTCTGCCTCAACTAGTTCCATCAACCGTTGGTGACGGGTCTTACTATCTGTTACCTCGTAGGATTGTGTAGTTGGTTGTTCTTTTGGCAAAGCAGCAACTTCAGGATTAGAAGTGGGGGAAGATTTACTCATGGCTCTCGCTGTAGAGTTTCAAAATAGGTGAGATTATCAGGATCTTCAGGATCGCAACTGCAATCCAGCAGTCCCACTCTCAGCTTTCTATAGAATCCTAACGCACCTGGCAGAGCATGTAAGCCTATCTTGCCTTGATAGCCTAATTCATAACTTCGAGCGATTCTTACTCCAAATCAACCTTTCCCTCAAACAACACCACTGACTGGAGTAATACCAACAAACTCACGCAGTACCTTGTGACAGGCATCCACGGTTGTTTTCGTATTGGAAATAATTGGTTCTTCTGTCGCACCAATTTGGGTTACTCCTCGCTCACGCCACAATTCATTAGAGCGCCGCCAATCGATTTCTCGCAATCGAGCCAACCATTTGACAAGCTCCTCCTCTGGTACACCTTCTAGGTAAAGTTCACGAGCCAACATTCCTAAAGCCTGGAACACAACCGCTGTTACTGCCAGTGAATCCTGTCTTTGTACAGAGCGTTCCTCTTTATTTTTAGCTTCCCAAGGATCGTTAGGTAGAATACTTGCTGTTGCTGTCCAGAATGTTGCTGCCCAATCAATTCTCAGTTCCAAATCCTTCTTAGACTTCAAGTTGGGGAACATATGTCGGGTAGCTGTCACTAAAGTAGAAAGTGTCATTAACTTGGGATTGTGTTTGCCCAAACCATTTTCAACCATTTCTACATTGTTGCAGAATTGAGGGACTCGCTTGATCACATCTTTGGCAATTAAAACTGTAAGCGATCGCTGATCGAAATGGTGAGAGAGTGAAACGCTTGGTTTTTGGACTAAGAGATTTTGGTCACGGAAAGCTTGCCGCTCTTCCTCTAATGGTAAACCAGCAAATAACAGTACTCCTACTTCTAGTTGAGAAAGGATTGATAGATATTGGGGTTGTTCTGTTTGGATGTCTCTGAGGGCTTGGCGGATACCAAAACATCTATGTTGACCATCGGTTAGGCGTAGAGTAACTGAGTAGTAAGGCAGAAAAATACTGCCATCTCTGTAGATTGGCGGTGGCTGGACATTAAGGCAAATGGGTGGGAAGAATGTTGTCCCATCTTGGTAAGTTTCCAGGATATATCGTGCGATCGCTTTCACTCGTTTGGAGTTGGGTTTACGTTGGGCAAAGTCCGGTAAGTCTGGTTGATTGGGAACATAGAGGCGTTCATCATCAAGCAGTCGAGCAACATCACCAAAAAACAGACTGGCAACATAACTTTGATGAGCGCACTGCAAACCCCGACGAATAGGTACAGCCTGGAGTACAAGTTCCATTATTGATTCCTTGGAGAAGGGAGCAAGTAATGTCCGTTAGCTTGTACTCATGTATACATGGTGGCAAGTATTCTGTCAAGGGAAATAGAATGCGTGAGAACCAATTCCTGCAATCAAACCTTGTCTTCAACAGTCCGCGTACCAGGTGAACTCTACGAAACGCTCCGTCATATCAGGCTTTCACTTGAAAGCAAACACCAAAGTGCTGCACCAAGTGTGCAGGATATGATTAGTGTTGCTCTGAAGAGATTTATTAATGATTGGGAGAACCCTAACGAACAAAGTCAGCTTTTGGGCGAGTTACTAGAACATCGCCGAGTTGCTCGCTCAAATATGGGTAAGAGAAGAATTGATGGCAGCTAGACGTAGCGATGGAATGAACTGGTTAACTTTAAATCGCTTTGCCAATCTACTCTACCGTCAAGAAACTAAATGAGCCTGAACTCTGATATTCTTCAAAAATTGGCTGATGAAGTTCTAACTTTCATTGAGCAACGCGAAGCCGAACAAGTTGCCTACGGTGTTTACGATGTAACCATGACTGGTGCTGAAGTACTCGATAGTTTTGAGCCTTCAGAAGATATTCAGTTAGCTGCTGAACAGAAGAAAGAGGCAATCAGCGACGCCCTGCAACAACTTGGTAACGACTTACAGATTATTCGCTTTAACCAAGCAAACTCACCCGCTGAATGGGTTTTTCGCAGTCGAATTGCTGAAACAGTACGATTGCTAACGAAATTACGCCAACGGATTGTTAATTATAACTCTGAAAAGAAAAAACATCGTATCAGCAAAAGTAAGCGCTTAGTAGCAGATGTAAAATTCAGCGTCGCTTCCCGTCGAGTGCCTCGGCGAAATATTCCAGTTCAGACGTGCATGACACCCCTACTTAACGGTAGTGACTTCCAACAGCAGACTGCCAACTTGCTGTTAGAAGTGATTAAAACCAGGCTGAACAAGCTACAAAAAATGAGTGGCTTTCAACAGCGAGCTTTACAAAGAATTTTAGAAGCTGTCGAATTAGATCCACAAGAAGGCATTGAGAAGGGAATTGTGGTGACAGCTAGCACGGGTGCTGGTAAAACCTATGCATTTTTTCTCCCCATACTCGCAAAGATAGTCCTGGAGCGTTGCTTGCGCGGACGGGAAGGAGTTAAAGCCATCTGTATTTACCCGCGAGTCGCTCTAGCTGAAAATCAACTTACTGATTTCATTGAGGTATTATTCTACCTCAATCAATTGCTGGTACAACATAATCTTCCACAACTGACGATTGGGTTGGAGAGTGGGGCAGCAGTCTACCAAGTGCGGGACTTTCAAAATACAAGTGATGACCACAGGCAGCAACTCTCCAAGATGCGAGGTTGGACTTTCAGCGAAGAACTTGGTGGTTATTTATCACCTTTCGCCTACTGCGTCGGCACAGCAGGTCATACTTGTGATGATGGCAAGCAAAAACTGTTGGTATATCCTACCCAGCCTCAAACTTTAGTTTGTCCTGCTTGTAATAAACAGTATCCTTTCATCCAGTTTGCCAGGGATGTGATGAAAGATCATCCACCTGATTTACTGATTGCGACAACCGAATCACTGCACAGACGCTTGCTTTCGACAAAGTACCAGTACCTGTTTGGGACTGATACCTTCTGTGCCCCATCAGTAGTGATGTTAGATGAGATTCACCTACAAACTTCCACAGCGGGGTCTCAGGTAGCACTCTTGTTGCGACGGTTGATGGCTCGAATTCGGATGGGTCAGCGCGATTCCGCTAACGCGGATAGCTTCGCTTCACGCAACGAGCAAAACAACTTAGCCTTTGTGGGACTAAGCGCTACTATTGCAGAACCTGTCCAATTCCTATCCGAATTATCAGGCATTCCTGTTACTCGGATTAAACCGGTAACTCCTGCTAATAATGAGATGCAAACCATTGGTGCTGAAAGATATATCTTTGTTCGGGCTGAGGAAAACGAAGATACTGCCGTCATCTCCACCTTAATTCAAATGGCAATGTGCGTGTTACACACTATGCCACAGCCGCCTGAAGGTCGCTATCGTACTTTTGGCTTTGTGCAATCTCTAGACATTGTTGGTCGCTGGCTTTATCAGATGGAAGATGCAGAAAAAGTCAAAGACTATCAACGTAAGAACCGCCACAAATATAGACTAGAGAGAAAGCCAGCACATTCTTGTCCGATTCGAGACATTCCCCTGTATTGGTATCGCTACCCACCACTAAATAAACAGCTTTTCCCCAAATTTTTGGGTGCAAATACTAACCCAAACTGTGATTGCGAGAACTGTACAGAACCAGATCTGACCTGCCCATTCTTTCAAGCAGGTGAGTGTTGGTGGGTTCTTAGCCAGCAGGGTAAAGCACGTCAGCAACCCCTTAATATTAAGCGAAAATCGGGTAGCGATCGCGCCATTGCCATTGAGCCTAAGGATGACTTAGTAATCACTACTAGTGCCTTAGAAGTTGGCTATGATGACGAAGATTTAATGTGCGTCCTTCAATATCAAGCTCCGGCTAACGTTGCAAGTTTTGTACAGCGCAAAGGTAGAGGAGGTCGTAAAGTGGGCACGAGACCCATTGTGGTGACGGTACTCAGTCCTTACAAACCAACCGACTTGTTCCTATTTCGCAATGAACACTTACTAACTGACCCCACTTTCCAGAAACTTCCTCTCAATCCCCAGAATCGCTATCTCCAAAGAATTCATGGTTTTTACACCTTATTCGACTGGTTAGTTTACCGAGCCTATGGTCTAGGGATTGAACTTGACCTAGATCGATTATCCCGCCAAGGCTATGAGTATCTGATGGAGCAAACAACAGATGATGGCGTATTACTGAAGTTTAAAGACTACCTCCAGACAACCTTTGCCATTCCTGATGATGCCATAGTCAGAGTGCTTGGCTCTGAGACAGAGGGATTATTATGGAGCATCTTCCACCGTGGATTAATGAAGGGAATATATTCTTTATTTGAAAAAGAGAATAAATCTTACGTCGAAGCTCGTAAACTTCTTTACAAACACCTACCAGAAAACCTTTTCTCTGACATTAATTTGCCAGAGGTCAGGGTTGACTATCGTCCCGACAATCACAACCCTAATAAACGGCAAAAACCCGAAAGCATCAGTCTAGCAATAAGTGAAACCATACCTGGAAATGTTACCTTTCGAGGCGGTGAGGGTTCAACATGGATACCTCCAGAAGTTTCCGAAGGCGAACCTACCCTAATTTCAATTAGCCAGTATTATAAATTCGATCCAAAACCTGAGCAAACTAACACAGCTAGGTTACCAGTTCGAGCGCTCAAGAAAGTTGATATTACTCCTAGTAGTGCCTACTCATTAGATTTATATCGTCCGACTGAAATTTATCCGACTCGATTTAGTCAGGATCATAATTCATCATTTTGGTATTGCAATCCAGACACAGGGGACTTGAGTGAGTGTCGTCCCTCGGAAAATCCCGCTCAAGATACTCACCAACTTGCCCATTCTTGTTCAGCTAATGCCATTAGTGCTGTTGATATCCAACCAGTACAGGGCGACACGCCAACCCCAGCCTATACAATTACCTCTGGTCATCCTATTCTTAACTGTGACCCACTCAGTCAAGCACTGGTTCAACGAATTGTGCTGTATAGCGATGAACCTGCCAATCTAAACCTGCTGAATGTACTCCGTTTGATTCTGGGAAGTGAGTACACCATTAAATTTCACAATTATGCTGCTGATGAAATCCGGGGAAGGGTCGGTTTCCAATTAGATGAAGATAATCCTACAAATTGCGTTCTTGGCTACAAATTACTAACCGACGGAGTGAGTATTGACATCAACTCCAATAGCTTAACAGGAATAAACTTGTCGGCTTCAACTCAAGCGAATCTTCAAGTCAATACCATTCGTCATGCCTTTATTTCCACTTTAACGGTTAAATATCATCAAAACTATTTTGCTGCCGAAAATCTAGTGAATGTGCTGCTTACTATGGCAGATGGATGGCGTAGTAAGCAAGGTGGAACTGTAAAAGGACTCAGAGATTGGTTTATTCGGGGAAACAATGATTTTGAGAAATGGTTCACGGCGGCAATAAATGGTGTCCACCAATTATCTCAAAAGAAGCAAGAAGCTGTCAGGCAGTTAGTAAAGAGTAATAATAATTACCTGTCAATCTTTCTAGACCTGTACACTGAAGTTCACAGCTTGGGTTCGTACTATCAACAATATCTGCGGGATAATTTTCAATACAGCCTGACTCAAGCCCTCAAACAGGTGGCTCAAGAAGTTGCTGGGGTTGAAGCACTAAACTATGTGGCAGTCTGGACTTATTTAAAGGCTGATTTTGAAGAACGTGCAGCTGACCGCATCTGGCTTTATGAAATTGGCATGGGGGGAATTGGCGTAATGCGGGCAACTCATGACCTCCTACGCAAGCAACCCGATCAATTTTGGACAACCTTGGCTAACAAAATGACTCGTTGTCCTACAGCTCAAGAGGAAGCTTTCCTACGCCACTTGCTGTCACAATCAGAGGAGTGGTTGCTCCAATGCGAAATTTGGGTACAGGCAATTACAACAGCAAGAAAGTCTAGCGATCGCCAAATTGCTATTGACAGGTTACTAGCAGAAGTGCGCCGTCAACTGGGTGTACCCGTGCGCCAAGCTCAACTTAAGTCCCTACTGCGAGTCTTTATTCCTGATTATACTCAGGAAGTAGACGGTAGTCCTTTAGTCAACTGGTGCATCTTTCGGGAAATCAATCATGAGTTTCTACCTGACTGTGCTGTAGAGTTAGGGCGTGACCCTTCTTTTACGGAAGCCCGGGCGATACTCTACCGTAAAATTATCAAAACCAAACAGCAGCAATCTCCCTACCCAGAATCAAGACGCCTCCTGAAACTCTACGAAACTGAGTACGTTTCTTCAAATGAAAATGAGGCAGGTACAGCCGAGGCACGTAAAGCATTTGAGGCTGCGGTTGAACGCCGAATGCTTTTGAACTGCCGTTGTAACTGCTCCAGTTGCTTAGATGACCGAAGTAGTGATATCGAGTCACCAGGTTTAAGCCGCAACCTCCTTAACCGACCCCTGCTGACGGAATGGTTAAAGCAAGTTCGCTCCCATCAAACCTTAGATGTGAATAATTCTGTTGATGCTGTTTCTGTACCTGATCGCATACGAGTGCTACTTGAAGAAGGTTGTCAAGCAATCTACCTGAGGGTAAAAAGCGATCGCCTCGCTGACCTCTGTACCACTATGAGTTACCTAACAGATGCAGGAATTGATACAGATATTGGCATGGTCTACCCCATGATTACCGATATCCAAACAATATACCCTAATGACTTAAGATTAACTGAATCTCCTGTCGTTGAAGTAACAATTCGCCCAATTAAGTGAGGTGTCCCCTGTGGCAAAGCAATCAACTATATTGCAACCTAGCGGTCAGGCAGTGTTCTATAACTTCCTGCTTAATGAGGTTTTGGCTTCACAGTTAGGAGGCAACTACCAATTTTGGATTGTCTCCCCGTGGGTTACGAATTTCCGTTTAGACAACCCCTACTATGTTTCCTTCCAAGAAGTTGTAGAAACTAAACAAGAAGCACTCCATTTGTTTGACGTTTTACATCAAATAGCTGCTAACGGAAGCGATGTTTGCATCACTGTGCGTCCTGAGCAAAAAGAAGAACGATACCATTCTTGGTTAAAACAACTCAGTAAACGTAATCCTCGCATCCAGGTAAGAGTACTCCCTGAACTGCACACCAAAGCATACGTCGGTCGTTACGGCGCTCTTGACGGTTCCTTGAATTTAACCAATGGGGGAGTTAACCGGAATATTGAGCTTTACACCTACTACCATGACAAGCGCAATATTTCCCAACTTCGGCAAATTTGCGTACAGTATTTTGAACAAGGGGAACCACTATAATGCAGTACGAAATTGTATCCAAGCTGGGGGGAGACGACCAAGTTGGATTGCGCCTTAAATGTGACAAGCAAAGCCAAGCAGAAGATATTCAGCGATTCCTGCGGCGGGAAGATTTCAAAGTTAGCTGTCTGATGACTTCAAAGCAATCAGGCTATACTCATTTTGTCTATGTTACAGCAACAGAAGCCAACTTGGGCAATATCATGTCCAAGATTCAAACAAGCCCAGAAACTGTTCCAAGTGTGAATAATATCAAAGTGGCTGTAAAACCTATTGAGAAAAATTCACCCAACCGACCTAACTTTAAATCCTGGCAAAAACAATTTATCCAAGTTGTTAAAAAACTCAATAGTGACTCTCCTCTTCCAACTAGTTCAGTCCAAGAAATTGACCCAAACCAACTCCCGCAAAAAATCGCTGCTGGGAAGATTACAGAAATAGAAGAACGATTGCTTCTGCAGGCTAATATCAATGACAGCAATGCTCTCCGAACACTAATTGCTCTCTATCACCAAACCAATAAAATTGAAGAGATAGTTGAACTCGGCAAAGCTAAGCGGTCTGAGATTCTAGCTTTACCAACTTCTGGACGGTTGGTAGAACAGCTAGTAACTGCTCACCTTCAACATTATCAACAAACCCATAATCAAGAATCATTACGTGCCGGGACTTTCATTGCGCGGGAGTTTCTCCCGGAACTAGAACGGCTTCGTCAAGCCAATGGTGTACGAAAACTACTGCATCAAACTCTTACTCCTCAAGAACCTCTACCAACATTAGAAGGAGAGCCATTACCATTAAGCGAACGATTAACGCAGCTCTTAGAAATTGAACCAGCCGAGCGCATTCCCAGACTAGAGTCTCTCAAGCAAAAATATCCAAAGGCTATTAATATAATCTTTGCTTTAGCTGAATCCTATGCAGTAACTGACAATGCTGAAAAAGCTATAGAACTCTATCAATCAGTTCCGATTGAAACAAAAGAAGTCAAAATTCGTTATAGCAAGCTGCTACTGAAGAGTGATCGCCCTCAAGAAGTAATTGACCTGATTCCAGATTCAGAAGATATCTCACCTATCTTAACAGGATTGCGGGGAGCAGCACTTTATTGCGTAGGACAGGAATCACAAGCACTACCCTGTTTAGAAAAAGCATGGCAGGCAAATAACCGTAATATTGAAATACTGCTACCATTAGCTCGTTTATGGGTATCCCATCAAAACTTGGAGCAAGCGGCTATTGCATATCAAGATTTGCTGGAAACTTCTGCTGACACCCTTACAGTAGAGGATTACGTGCATATAGCGGAAATCTCGGACGGTGGTGGTTTCGGGGATATTTCTGACGAAGAAGTTGTCAACTATTACGAACTTTGTCTGGACTGTGGCTGGAACAATTTTTGCAGTCTTCCCACTGTCAAACAGGCAGAATTACTGAAACGTCGTTTCTCTCTCAGGACACAACTTAATGACACAGAGAAATTAATCAGTGCCTACGCGGATTTACTGGAATGGCTAGCAAATGAGAATCGTTTTGAAGAAATCACAGAAGTACTGGCTAAACTAAGAACTCAAGTTCAGGAAAGAAAAATTAACCTCAAGCAGCAATTTGAACTGCTTGAAATCATCGAACCCTTCATTAGTAGTCTTCCTCAACTACGAGCACTCCTAATTAATGATTATCAGAGTATTGCTTTTGCCGAGATTCAGGAAGCAGTTCGCTATGAGCGGTCTGAGGAAGCCTTCTTTAAGGGTTTAATACGTGCCTTATGGTTCATTGATTCCTGTCTCGTTCAGGAGGTTAATGAGTATCGTCAGCAGTGCTACGCTCAAACCGCATTATTAGGAGTACAACCTCTCCTAGAAAATGATACGACAACAGAAACAATTAATTTATCTTCGCTACGCTTGGCGCTAGTAGGCGGACACGAAGCAACTCGAAGAGAAGTAATCCGCGAATTGAAAGAAAGCTACAACCTAGGGAGCATTATTGAAATTGCTCCCTCCAGCGAGGTGCATGTGGATCGCAGCACTGTGCAGACTAAAATAAATAATTGTGATTTGATAGCTGTGATTACAGGATATATGGGTCATAACTTGAGCAAGATTGTGTCGGAACTGAAAAAAGATTGTGTCTTAATTGGTGAAGTACTACCCCTTTCTTGTCGGGGAAAGAGTGGTGTAGTTCGAGAGATTCTTAACTGGTGGATTAGACAATAGTAATTACATCATCAGAGAAGTCCAGTAGCAGGTTAAAGAATGGAGCCTCGAAGTTGGTAATGGCTACTGGAGTCTCCACAAAATACTGGCTCGACTAGTTGAAAAAAATAGCAAAACTGCCCGACTAATCAACCACCTGTATAATAACTTTTTCATTCAACTCTACTTAGGGCTTGCTACATAAGTGTGTAAGCTATGCCAGACATGCCTTTCAATCATTTTTATTCTCGCCAAGTGCAAGAAAATAGTATTTTTTAGTTCAAAAACCTTGCACTTTTACCTGAAAATTCCTCCTGAACTCTTAACTTATTACTTATTACTTATTACTTCAAAACCCGAATCAATCGATTTATTCAGCAAACCCTACCTAGCCGTAAGTTTCCACTCTTTTGCCACTTGGTCAATACTGTAGAAACGCTGCCAAAACAAGTCTACTAACTTGCGGGGCAAAAGTTTGGTCATGAGAAACAGCATTGCTCCACCACCAGTTGCCGCAACATAGCGGGGACGAGGGTTTTGTTCAGTCAGTGCCTTCTCAATTACCACTGCTACTCGTTGAGCAGTCCAGGTCAGAGGCGCAGTGCGCTGTTCGATAGCTTTAATTGCCTCAATTGCTGCACGATAAGGAGTTTTTTCTGGTTCCGGCACAGTCTTTTTCATCTGTTCACTAACAACCTGAAAAAATTCGGTTTTCACCGGTCCTGGTTCAATCACGCTGACTTTAATATTAAACCCTTCTAACTCCATACGTAAGACATCACTAAGGGCTTCTAGGGCAAATTTTGAAGCACTATACATTCCCCCAGAGGGAAAAGCCAAAAGTCCCCCCAAAGAACTAATATTGATAATTCGTCCACTTCCTTGGTGGCGCATAGTAGGTATTAAGGCTTGAGTTAGGGTTAATGGTCCATGAAAATTGACAGCAAACTGCTGTTTTGTCGATTCTGGCGGAATTAGTTCCACTGGCCCCATTTGCCCATAACCTGCATTATTGACAAGAGCATCAACTCGACCAAACTTAGAGAGGGCTGATTGGGCTAAAGTTTGCACCTGTTCCAACTGAGCCATATCTGTGGGAACTACCAAGACTTCAGCACCAGCTTTACGACAATGGGTTGCCACCGCCTCTAATTTCTCCTGGTTACGGGCAGCGAGTACCAAACGAATACCCGAACATTCAGTAGCTAACCTTTGTGCCAAGGCAGCACCAATGCCAGTGGAAGCACCAGTAATTAAGATTACTTGTTCAGCTAAAGGGGGAGACTGAGTCATTTATATATATAGATTAGGTTAGCGATATTGCCATGCTCGCCAAACTTCTCTCAGTTTGGTTAGTTGATGCCTTTTTGTCCGATTCGGGGAATTATACCAAATCAGCATAATCCAGTGATATTTCACATGGTAGAGACGTTGCTTGCAACATCTCAGAGCGGATTTTAGCCGTTTGAGTACCTATCGTAGGGTGTGTTAGCGCAGCGTAACGCACCGTATCGCAAGTACTACAACCATTATCTAGCAAAGCTTTTAGTTGTCTTCAGCAAACCATAAGCAAAAAATTTTGTCCAAACCCTTGACAATTTTTGTAGTATGTTTGTAGTATAAATTATGAGCGAACAAGAAAGAGCCCAAAAGCAGCTCACCACTGAGCGCTCATCCTGAACCTTGATAACTGAATATGTAACACATCTTTTAATGAACTTTTGGATAAAACGATGTTTACTTCCGATGGGGGGTCAGCCCCTTGGCTAATTCCCCAAAAGGTAAACCACCAATCCATCCAGAGTTCAGTAGATAAACTGCTGATTACCTGGGGCTGTAGCTCAATTGGCCAGAGTACCCGCCTGTCCAGCGGGTGGTTGCGGGTTCGAGTCCCGTCAGCCTCGTTCAGCAGTTATCTCAGGGTGAGTCTTTCCCTCACCCACATTCTTCTTAGTCCCGTGGGCGAATGGTTGAAGCCGTCAGCCTCTCAAGCTGGAGATGCGAGTTCAAATCTCGTCGGGACTCCCAATCTTTGTCATATCAAATAGACAAAAGAATGGGATAAATAGTCGGATTTAAAGTAATAAGTAATAAGTAATAAGTAATAAGTGAAAACAAGAATATTTATTACTTTTTGCGTCTTTGCTTAACTAACTCCAATGATCTAGCAGCGTAGCTTAAGGGTAAAGCCCCAGCCTCATAAGCTGGTCTATGTGGGTTCAACTCCCGCCGCTGCCACTAAGTTTGGGAATGGTGTAACTGCTAATATTTCAGTTTTCCAACCAAAGCTGAAGTAAATGTAACATACCATTTTCTGTAACTTGCATAGTGCCGTAGGCAAATCTGGTTAAGCCGCTTGTCTTTCAAACAGGTGAATTGCGGGTTCAAGTCCCGTCGGCACTACTTAAGGAGAGGTGGCTGAATGGTAAAGCACTTCCCTGCTAAGGAAGCATGGGGTAACCCATTGCAGGTTCAAATCCTGTCCTCTCCTTACTGTAGTACCTTGCGTAAATTGTACTACAAATTGTCTGGGTCGGCTCGCCTATTAGGGTGGGCAGCGCTCTGTAAAAGCGTCGTTTTTGTACATTGCAGGTGCGAATCCTGCCCGACCCACTGGAGAAGAGAGGGTGGGAAGAAAGGGAAGAGGGGGGAGTGTGGGAAGAGAAGAGAGGCAATACTACTTGGTAACAGTCTTTCTCCTCACACCTCCCACACTTCCCATCAGCTCAAGATTTGAGCCAAAACTCAAGTGCGATTCTATGAGAGCGTGGTGTAATTGGATAACACGTCAGGCTACGAACCTGGAGAAGTGGGGGTTCAAATCCCTCCGCTCTCGCTTATTTCAAAGGCGGTTAGCTCAAATGGCTAGAGCAGTGGTCTCCAAAACCAAAGGTTACAGGTTCAACTCCTGTACCGCCTGTTTTCCCCCGGTAGCTCAGTTTGGTGAGAGCGCTGGTCTGAAAAACCAGAGGTCGTCAGTTCGATACTGACCTGGGGGACTGTCGTTGCCCTATAGCTCAATGGTAGAGCTACGCGCTGTTAACGCGGAGGTTGTAGGTTCGAGTCCTACTGGGGCAGTTGTTTATCTTATTGCCGGGTGGACGAATAGGAAAGTCGCAGTCCTCTGAAGTCTGAGATACAGGTTCAAGCCCTGTCCCGGCATCCACTTATTGCCCTGTGGTGTAACTGGCAGCATATCTGACTTTGACTCAGACGGTCTAGGTTCAAACCCTGGCGGGGCAGCCAAACTATATACTCCTGTAGCCCAATTGGAAGAGGCGGCTGTCTCAAAAACAGTCAATGTGTGAGTTCGACTCTCACCAGGAGTACCAAAACTAGCTCCTGTGGCGGAATTGGCAGACGCGGCAGACTTAAAATCTGTTTTTTATTTTTGTGGGTTCGACTCCCACCAGGAGTATGCTTCGGGATGTAATTCAGTGGCCAGAAGCCATACTTTGGGAGTATGGAGCCGCAGGTTCGAGTCCTGCCATCCCGATTTACCCCTGTGACGTAATTGGAAACCGTCGCTCGTTCAGATCGAGTGTTTTGCAGGTTCAAATCCTGTCAGGGGTACTATGCTCCCGTGGCGGAACGGAATACGCACTAGACCGAGGATCTAGTTTTTGCAGGTTCAAATCCTGTCGGGAGTACCAACAAATCTGGGTGTAGCGCCGTTACACTAAAAATAGTTGATGACCAGTAAGCCAAAAATACATTATGCACTGCGAATTATGTGAAAGAAAGATGGAAAAATTAACCATCCATCACTTGATTCCAAGACAAAGTACCAAACGTAAGAAAGCTGACCCTGGTCCTACCATCCGTATCTGCTCACCTTGTCATCGACAGATACACGTTTTATTTGATAACAAGCATCTCGCTAGAGAACTTAACACCCTAGACAAACTTAGGAGTGAACCTCAAATGGAGAAATTCCTTTCTTGGGTTAAAAAGCAAAACCCCAGTAAACGGGTGAAGGTTCGTCGCCAAGGATAAAAATTGTTGTTGGTTATTTGTTACTTGTTACTTGTTATTTGATGTCTTGACAAACAAATAACAGGAAATCTCCAGTGCTTTAGCTGGGAGATAAGTTTAATCAAATTTCACCCCTGTAGCCCAATCGGAAGAGGTGCCTCGCTTAGAACGAGGAGGTTACTGGTTCAAGTCCAGTCAGGGGTATTGGTGTCACGCGGGGATGAAGCAATAGTGGCTTGTCAGACTCATAACCTGAACATCAGCAGGTGCAACTCCTGCCCCCGTCACCAAAATAAGTCAGATAAGGGAGACAAGGAGGACAAGGAAGACAAGGGAGATAAAAAGTACTATGAAGAAGATTATCTCTGTCTTTGTGTGCAATTACCAGAGCGATCGCTTGACCTAGATGGTCGCATGGCCAAGAGCAAAAAGCGAGATTTTGGCTTCAAACGTTAAATCTTATCCTTCCCAAATTTGAAGTTGTCGTTCAGCCGCAACGATGCAATTGAGAAACTTGGGTGGATGGAGGAAGTTGTCATAAGCTAACGCCATCTGTCGAGCAGCTTCGGGGTAGGGAACTCTCCCTATTCCTGTACCTAATCCAGGACAAGCAACGCTATCGATTTTGCGATCGCTAGATTGATTGTATCGTCGAACAGCAAGAAGCATTGCCCACATTGCCACATAGGGAATATCAGTGCCAGCAATCGACATTGGCACTCGCATCGTCGGTGTATGAGCGAGAAAAGGGTGCTTTGGATGGCCTGTTTCCACAATAAATGATGTGCCGACAGGTTGTTCCCCCAAAAATTCCTTCAGGATGTACTGCTGAACTTTGGCCATCAGGGAGTGACCAAAAAAACGAATGATTGCTGCATCCATACCACCATCCATCATGCCAAACGAATTGGCTGGGCTAACTAGACAGTCAAACTCCGGCAACCACTCGAAATAGTTATTAACTATCTCAATATTGGGTAAATAGCTGAAATGTTGTTTAAAAGCTGCAAACAGTTGTGAGTTAGGAGCTACGAGTATTAGCTTCAATTGTTGAAATTACCTCCGCTTAGAAAATTATTGTAGTAGCAAGCTGGAGTAAGCGTCAAGCAATTGAAGATTGAAGATTTACCATTTTAATTCTTCAATCTAAAATCTAAAATCTAAAATCTAAAATCTCTCTGTCCACTAACCTGATAGGGAATACGGTAAATTTGATGCAGGTGTGATGTAACTAGCAACATGTGGCTCTTGTAAAGCTTTCTTGCGAGTGCAAATCTCGCCACCTGCTTGTGTTAATTTCAACACTTTTTTCAATTTAAAATTCTACATTCTTAATTCTTAATTCTTAATTCCCAAAGAGGGGGTGATCTCAAATGACTCAGATGACAGTGACAGATGCACTGGCAGAATTGACATTGCTGGAAAAGCGCATTGATTCTGCAAGAGCCGTTTTAGAGCAGAACACCTTAATTGCCGTAGTAGAAGTCGGCAAAGTGCCAACCGGTTTCAGATCTAGAGATGAACATGCCACCAAAGCTAGAGCAGCTTTACAAAGAGTCGATGATCTAATTAATCGCAGACGAACCATTAAAAGAGCGATTGTTCTTTCTAATGCTTCAACAACAGTTTCCGTGGCAGGACAGGAGATGACCGTTGCCGAAGCCATTGAAATGAAGAATTTTATTTCTTACTACAACAATGTTCTGGCTACGATGACCTCGGCTTTCTCTCGTACCTGCCAGGAGTACAAAACTGCTCAAGCACGGGTGAAGCAGCGACTGGATAAACTGGCAATGGAAGTATTGGGGAAAAATGCTTCCTCTGAGAAGTACCAGTCATTGGCAGATAGTTTCCTAGAGCGAGAAGGAGTTGAACTCCTAGATCCGACTAATTTGGCGGAAGAAATTGCCAGACGGCTAACTTTTATCGAACAGTTTGAGTCAACCGTTGATCGTGTACTTTCTATCAGCAATGCCCGAACCATGATTGAAATTCCAGATTAAAATAAACTTGCTGGTCACTCGAAAATCTCTAAATTTATGGTTTGAGATGGATAGCTCAACTGCGTAGAGCACATGCTAGTAGAAGCATGAGGTGTCGATTCGCAACCGACTCCATCTTCCACTATTCTCAAAGCTTAAAGCTCAACGCTGAACGCTTAAAGTTCAATCCTTAGAGATTAGACCATTAACCTTCAAATCCTAACGGTTAACCCTCGATTAAATCCAGGGTGTTGGTTGTAGGTTCCATAAAACCTTGAGGTTTCCACCTGGCTGAGTGGTCAGCATCTTAATTTGGAAGTAATAAATAGATCAGTAGGGGCGTAGCATTTGGGCAATAATTTAAGTAAATAAACCCAAGTATCTCAATCCAAATGCTACGCCCAACCTCCTTGCCGCTGAATGTGTTTCTCGATAGTAAAAAATATGAAGCGAATTGCGATCGCTAAAGATACGGTAAAAATTCTTGAAGCAGGCTACTACTGCTCTCCTGATGGTAAACAGGTTGATATTGTCCAAGAAGTGGCATCTTGCCTCAAACAGACCAAATGTTACGAACCGGATACTCTCTCAGCTATCCAACAAAACATTCTCTCTGGTAAACCTCAATATTCAACTATTGAATTTGCAGTCAGGAATGAGACAACTTTGATGGGAGCAGAACGTCTGGCACAGTCACAACAATTTCAAAAAATTGGAGTTCTCAACTTTGCTTCTGCTAAAAACCCAGGAGGCGGATTTCTTAAAGGTGCTCAAGCCCAAGAAGAAAGTTTAGCCCGTAGTTCTGCTCTCTACAAAAGTCTCTTGCAATGTCCTGAATACTACGATTTTCATCGTTCTCACAAGTCTCTCTTATATTCTGACCGGATGATCTATTCACCAGGTTGTCCAATTATCCGCAGAGATGATGGAACATTACTAGAGAAACCTTTCCTTGTCGATTTTTTCACAAGTCCAGCTCCCAATGCTGGGGCTATTTGGAGAAATCAACCACAAGAGAGAGAGAAAATTGTTGAGGTTCTGTACAGTCGCGGTGCAAAATTGTTGAGTCTAGCTACTTATTATGGTTGTGATGCCCTAGTTTTAGGAGCTTGGGGGTGCGGTGTATTTAGAAATGAGCCATCAATAGTTGCTCAAATGTTTGGCGATTTGTTATTGCCTCAAGGTCAATTTGCAGGAAGATTCAAAAAAGTATTATTTTCTGTACTTGACTCGACTAAACAAGAAAGGACATTCAGAGAATTCCAGAATCGATTTATCAAGGATACCTGATTATCCATTTTTTAATTCCTAGGAAATTCCCTAAAACCTAACACCTAATACCTAAAACCTAACACCTAATTTGCCCCCATAGCTCAGTGCATAGAGCAGCGCCCTTCTAAGGCGAGTGTCCCAGGTTGGAATCCTGGTGGGGGTGCTTGAGACAATTCAACAAGGAGGTTGTTTTCTTCTAAATTATCAGCTATCAGCTTTGTTGCAAAAGCTCATCCCACAATACAGCGTGACCTAATCTTTAGAGCTTATATACATAGTACGAGAGGAAGAGTACCGTCGCAGCAATGCGGGGGGCGTGAAGCAAGGGAGGCGCAAAGAACCCGAGAGGTTGGCTTGGAGGTAGCTATCCTTTAAAGAGTGTGTCGTAACTCATCGGCGGAGTTCCTTCTTAGTGATGAACGCTATTGCTCTGATAACTTGTACGCTGTTTTTCGGATGTGCGATCGCATATTACTCTCAATCAAGTTAGCTCAGGATTTTAGTCCACTTGAGTGGACTTGAGCTATTAGCCTAGAGTTTAAACTCTAGGCGGATCACGGCGGATTACGATGCTATTTGATCTGGGAATGTAGCTCAATCGGCAGAGCAGGTGACTCTTAATCACTTGGTTGCGGGTTCAATTCCTGCCATTCCCATCCATTAAACTCGATATTCTCAGAGTAATGAGCAATGAACTTCAAACAACCCGATTACAGCTTCGACTTTCTCAAATTAAGGATACTCCAATCCTCTACAGACTCTGGACAAATGACCAAATTCGGTATTTCCTATTTGATAACCAAATAATATCTTCAGATGAGGCACAATCATTTGTTGAAGACAGCCTGACAAATTTTGAAAAGTATGGATACGGACTCTGGTTAATCTTTCAACCCAATATTGATGATCTTGTTGGCTTTACCGGATTCTTGGATCCAGAAGAAGGAATTCCTAGTTTAATCTACGGAGTTCATCCCAATTACTGGGGATGTGGCTACGCAACGGAAGCAACCAGTGCTGTGTTGAGTTATGCCCTAGAAAAACTTGCTTTTCCCAAAGTGAGGGCAGATGTGGATGAACCTAACATTGCATCTGTACGAGTGCTGGAGAAGCTAGGAATGAAGCAAACAGGAAGAGAAGTTGTTAATGAGCATCCACTTCTTTATTTTGAAAAATTGCGATTGCCGAAGGTGCAGCGAAGTTGCTCCCAAGAAATAGCTTAACAAAGGCTTCGTTAATGTCTACGAATTCTGTTACTCAAATTTGGGTGGTTGGCATAGCGGCTGTGCAGCAGACTTTTAATCTGCATCAGATAGGTTCGACTCCTATACCACCCACTTTAAGAAAACTGGGGGAGCTGAGGGAGCTGGGGAAGCTGAGGAAGCTGAGGGAGAGGAGGGAGCTCACCTACTTAATTCATAATAAATGGGTCTGTAGCTTAACTGGTAAAGCGTCAATCTGGCAGATTGAAAGATGGGGGTTCAATTCCCCCCAGTATCCACCAAGTATTGATTCAGATAAAGTGATGCCAATTTACTTTTACAGCACCCGTACACAAACCTATGGTTGTTTCTCCAACTTTTCCCGACATGGTTTTGAGCTAGATGAATTGTGGTGGGTAACTAGTGAACATTACTTCCAAGCCCAGAAGTTTGTCGATACTGATCCTTCTTGGTTTGACAAAATCCACTCAGTAAAAACTCCCAAAGACGCGGCAAAAATGGGACGCGATCGCAGCCATCCTCTCCGCAGTGATTGGGAACAGGTCAAAGATGGCATTATGCAACGAGCCGTGTTGCAGAAGTTTAAAACTAATGCCAACATTCGCGAGATTCTTCTAGCTACGGGTGATGAATTAATTGTTGAGAATGCACCCCATGATTATTACTGGGGATGCGGTAAAGATGGTAGTGGAAAAAATAGATTAGGAGAGATTTTAATGGCAGTCCGGGAAACATTAGGTTCATCTTAAAGTTTGTACCACAACTGGAACATATTTCAGATACTAGTTTTTGGCCTAAAACCTACCACCTACCACCTAAAACCTAACACCTAACATGGGGACTTGATGTAACGGGAACATACGACTCTTGCACAGTCGTTACAGGGGTTCAACTCCCCTAGTCTCCATTGTCAAAAATGGTGTCTGAAGTCGAAGTGGTCGAGACACTAGCCTGTGAAGCTAGTCATTAGCGGGTTCGAGTCCCGTCAGACACCCTGTGGAAGATGCCGCTGAATGGACGGCAAGCGGTCTTGAAAACCGTGGTACGGCAGCGATGTCGTAGGGGTTCGATTCCTCCATCTTCCTCTCCCCACCGGAAGCCGAGAAGCGAGGCACTGTGCTGATAACGCAGGGGTAGAAGGGGCAGTACCTTCCCGGTGGATTACTTATAAGTAGGTTTGGTATCAAAAACTGAACCATGTTAAGAAAAGTAAACTTAGGACAGACTCTTACCAATGACAAATGACAGTTCTCACTAGCTAACTATAATTAACCAAGCCTACTTAGTGCTCTCGCGTCAATTTGGGAAAAGCCAAATCATAGCTAATTAAGGATACTGACTTCAAATAAGTTAAAATACTAAGAACTGTAAAAAGTTTGGTAGTGCTTTGAGAGTGCTTTGTAATTAGGTCTTTCCGTTTTACTTTTGGGTATTCTCAATAGCTTTCCTGCTAGTTCTTCATAACAAGTGTCATGCAAAATTGGAGAAATTTCCACCTTTTTTGTATCTGGATTGATGGAAAGTTTATGACTATCAAACAACTTGTGAATATCTACACGTAGTAGAATTCCATTCGAGGGATGGTTTGTTCTTTTACCTAAATAGGGGATAATGTGAGCTGCTTGTAGAACATCTTCGACAGAGCAGCCTGTAATTGAGCAACATCCACCATAAGCTTTCATCAAATCAGACCTGAATTTAGCCTGACCTGGACGGGTAACTACATCTCTCAACCTCTTTTGTCTTTCATCGCTAGTATCGTCTGGATTAAAATATTGCTCATTATTCGATTGTGATTGTTCCAGACAAGTCCGAATTTCTAGTAATTCTTGGCTAAGTTCACTCGATGTTTCATTGCCTTCCATTAAGCGTATTATAGTAACAAAAATCTCATCTTTGTTACTTTGACTTACTACTGGATGTCGCTTGCAGTATTCAGTATAAATCTGTGCCAACATTTGATAATCTATGTCTTTCCAAGATTTATGTAATTGACTTAGATCCACCCAAAATTTTGAATATTTTTTAGCTTTTAGGAGTTTGTTTAATTCTAGAGAAACTGAATCATTAAGTTTTTCCCCTCCCACAATAAAAATCAATTTTTTAATAATTTCTTGCTTTTGATCGACGTTTAAATTATGAACGATATTATAGTCTTCAAAGACAGCAGAAATTATTTCCCAAACTTTAATTTCTTGTTCTGGATGTAAATCATAAGTAAAACCTTCAATCCACTTTTCAATACTTATGCTTACAAGATAGCCGACTTTTTCATAAAGCCTAGTAACTCGTGAAATTTGGCTATCAGTTAATTTACTAATACTTTGGCTACGAGTCACAATATGCTCCATAGGAATTTGCTTGATTGAAACTTCACCCGTATTTATATTTATTACTTGCGCTCTTAAGCTTTTTTTATTTAAAGATGACATGTTATTTTTGTTTTTTAGCAATCAGTCTTAAAGTAAGATTATCAGCTGCTGGTTTGATTTTGAAAGCCCTCTAAATTAGTAGACTTATCCTCTACTACGAGATAATTATTGTTTTTGGCTGTCGTTAATTGTAACTTCTTCGGAAGAAATAGCAATAGTATCCCAGATATCTTGAACAAGCTGAATTATTTCAGAAATGCTTAATTGTAAAATATTGTTAGGAAGTAAATTTTCCATGGGTTTAATTTATAACTTCATATACGATTATACTAAATATCGCTATCTTATCTACTTAATTCATTCTTGCAAATATTAGTTTATTGCTTCTGGATGAAAGACATACTTCACGATTCTAGTAATTGCCTAACTTGAGCGAGTGCTTCCTCTCCTGGAATGGCTTTTACTGAACTGCTTCTGATTTCATCTATACGTTTTTTTGCTTCTTCAATCCAAAGTTCTTGAATTGTTTGATAAATGGGATTTGTCTCTTCATCAAGAGCTAGACTCTCTACCAACTTCTTTACCAAGATTACTCTGGAAGCATTCGGTAAAGTTAGAGCTTCATTGAAAATTTCATCAACAGTCAGCATAACTCCATCTCTTCAAAATTTTCCTAAAGCAGTTTCGCTGAGGCTAAGGGGTTAAATTAGGTGTAGCTAAACTTTTACCATTATACTAAAGTTTGTAAGAGTGCGATCGCACTCTTGTATTGTCAAATTCTCTCTGGCTAGTTATCCTTAACCTCAGAAACGATGAGTTGGAGGAAGCTCAAATGATACCCAACACTTCCATAGAAAAACGGCTTGCAGCAGTAGAAGCTATAATTGCTGAGTTGCAGAAGAAAATTGCATATCCTCAGCCAGCAAATTGGCTACAACAAATTACTGGCTCCTTCAAGAATGAACCTGCTTTTGAGGAGGTACTTACTTACGGAAGAGCAATTCGCCAAGGAGATGAGTCTTTGCTCGAAGTGCAATAAGTGTCATCTAGCCACGTAACACAACTTTACCTTGAGTGCGATATCACACATCTTGTGAAGAGATAGTAAGGCGAGTATTGAGCTCAATTGCATTACAAAAACTGCTAAGGCTATTGAGTAAAGCATTGTAGTAAGCATAAGCGTCATCCCGCTGACTCTGAAGCTGGTCATACAAGAGCAATTCTGGCTGTGCAACTAAATGCTCTTTGGGGATATCCAAACCTGCTTTAGTTAATCGCGTTGAAGCGATTGTTACTAATAAAGCGCCAATTGTATCAGTCTTGCCGTTATGAAGATCATCTAATCCAGTTAGGATCAGGTCTGCTCCTGGCAATTCATTCAAGTTCATTTATTTTACTCTTCTTAGGTATTTTAATGATGAATCTGCCACTATTCCCCTAGTCAGACAATGTCTGATCCCATAAGTCTCGTTCCGCTAGTTCTTCCTGCCAAAGTGCCTCATTCTGTCTTAAAACAGCAAACGCTTGGTTAGCTTGTACAAGAAAAATATATCTACGATAATTCTCAATGGCCTTATCCAAAACCGTCTGCATTGTCTCGCCAGATGCTTCTGCTAAATTAATGAGAGTTTTGTGAGTAGTTTCGCTGAGGTTAAGGGTTAAATCAGGCATAGCTAAACTTGGCAAATTCTACCTTTACAATTGTAGTCACGGTAAAGAATATAGCACTATGCGCTAGGTAACAGGCAACATAAGTTGTGGTGGGTTTGGTGGATTTAGGAATGTCCTAACCTAAACTTGTAGCGCTATATGTATAGCATTACACCTAACACTTATTCTTTTCCCGAAAATTACGACTTATTCAGTAAACCCTATTCAAGTTGGAATCCCAACCACAGTAATCAATTCAGGCTTAGGCTGTTTAACAATTGGAGCAGGTGAGTTTCGGTTGGCTTCAAAAGGCAAATCAGAACAAGAACAAGCCCTCCAACTACCCATAACAGGAACGGTCAGTAATTGACACATGCCTCCTCTACGTCCGGTAAGTTGATAGTAGCGGCAACTCCGACAAGAGCTCGATTTAAACATATGTAATCTCCGGAAAAATGAGCTATTTTTCATCTAAAATAGTCAGTATTTACCAAGAAAATAACTGCTATTTAGGGTTATCCTATGTTTTGTGTATCTCTAGCTTAACTTAAGAAATTATTAATTTCACCTGAAAACACAAAATTTGTAATATGTTGGGAAGTATGGCCTCATTTTGAGACTAGTAACACCGTGTGGAATTTTTGTATTCAAAATTGGCTTTGCTCATCTAAGGCGGCGGGAAACTATTCCTTAATGCCTCGTAGGGATAGCCGCCTGCCCCAAAGGTCGTTTTTTACAAACAACTAACAGCTAGTTGTAAACGACACCACGGTATTTCTTGCTGGTTATATAATCACGCATCAGATTGACAGGACGACGGATGGTGTACTGTTGCCCTCGAAATCTGGCAGTTAGTTCAGTTTCAGATGTGTCGATAGTAACTTCTCTTGTTTCGTAAGGTAGGCCGCGATAAGCTAGTTTCATGAGTTGCTACTCTCTGTTGGTTTCACATCCTTATAGTCTCAGAAAACCAGAGGTTGTTTATTGATGGCAAGCAACAACTATTGTGATAAGTTAAATTTGTTCGTGTGATTTCAACAAAGGTTGTTAGTGATAATCATCACAAAGATGATGGGAAAGTTAACTGCGCGAAATTCCAAATTTTTATAGGGTACAGATTATAGATTTCAAACCGGTGCGTTATGTCAAGTTCAGATAAACAGTGATAATTCCTTTCTACCTTGCAACCTTCTTTCTTTCCTTCTGCCCTCTGCCCTCTGCCCTCTGCCTAGCCTGCGGCTTCTGCTTGCAGTATTGCCTTGTTGTCACCAATGTGTAAGTATTCAACCGAACTTGATATTATTTCCTCCGCGCTGCACTAGTTAAAATTGCCCACCTGAGGGATACAGGTGGGTGAATGGGAAATATAGTAGTTCTGTATAGAAATAGATTTGGCAGATGAGAGTATGTCTCTCTTTGATTTAATTATCCCCCACAGAGACAGAGTTAAAGCAACTATTGTGTGAAGAGTCGATAAATCTTCTGTAAAGGGTTGGTGAAGCTCCGTTTTTGTCTCAAGCGGACTTGGGTATGATATCAAATCCGGTATAAATAAACCCGTTAGTCCCACATTGTAGAGACGTTGCATGCAACGTCTCTACAGGGTTTTTGCGGTTGCCTTATTTGTGGTCTAGCTCTCATCGGATTTGGTATAAAACCCACTTCTGCTGCAAGCCTTACTGTAGTAATTCAGGAAAGCGGTGTGACTTAAATCACAAAAAAGACCGTTGTCAAATCACAGTAACAAAGATTAACAAATTGTTACATTTGTTTACAACAAAGGTTATCACTGTCACTACTATTAGCTAACCAGGACAAGTTTTTACTCATGGAATCTCAACAGTCTCAGCATAATTCTAGCCATCAATCCCATTCTGGTGATATCTTGGCAACTCTATTTTTTCTGATGGGAGCATTGCACCTTTACTCATTTAGGCGAGCGCAACTTGCAAGGCGTACAGCAAATTAAGACAGGCTAGAAGCCTGTTCCACAGATTAAGACAGGTTAGAAGCCTGTTCCACAGATTAAGACAGGCTAGAAGCCTGTTCCACAGTTATATTACTAGAACCTAACACCTAACACCTAACACCTAGTCTTCTTGCTTCTTCGATGACAAGCAGCACGTAATACTTTAACCCGATAAGGATCTGCATCTTTTCGCCAGTAGAGACGATGTCCCCGGACTTCGGCACAATGTTCTAGGAGACAATTCTCCCAACCTTCGCGAGTGCCAATAGAGCTTGTTTCATCTAGCAGTCCCCAGTTTTCTTCCTGACGAGTGAGCTTAGCAAACTGCTCATAGAAAGGATAGTCAGGCATTACAAAGGTTTCCTTGCGGTGGAGGATTGGAGGATTAGAGTATAGGTAGTAGTCTCGGTAGACTACTTGTAAATCCCGCAAATCAATCTGCATACTAGTATGTAGGGACGGATGAGCTTCCCGGTCAAAGTTGGGATAGAACAGGTAAGAGATTTTCGGTAGATTAGTGTGGAATTTAACCAGAGTAGCACCTTCCATCCTACCAATAGTGCGGCTAGCACAACCTTCATAGAGTCGGAGTAGAGGATTTAGGGCTTCTATGGCGGAAACATGAACATAGAGTGCTGTCGGCAAAATTTTGCCAATATTACTCTGTTGGCAGCATTTTGCAATGAGTTGGGAGTTGCCCACACTGGCCAAGATCAAGTCCGCCGCAGCACAGGCTTGCTTGTAGCTACCAAACAAAGCTTTGACATCATTTTTGAAGGTATCGTCCAAATTACGTAGTTTAGGACGCTGGCTGAACTGAGCTAAAGCCAGGTATACTAGAACATCCTGACGGCGTTGGTCAGAAATTTTGTCCCATTCTGCTTGGTCAGTAACTTGAAGAATTACTTGAAAAGCACGGCGAAAATTACCAAACTCTGTAAGTAATTCGGATGATTCGGGTAGTTCCCCTTTATAAGGAAGGCGTCCTCGTTCAGTAATGAAGCCCATTAGAGGGGCGAGGAGTTCCTGATAGTCCTCAAACCGTTTTGTACTTAGGCGAATTCTGGGAGTGGTGATGCGGGAGTGGAAACGAGATGCTCGAAAACTTTCCGCCTGGGCTGGATCTCGAAAGACGAAGTAGATACCCAGGGCAACGGGAATAGCTTCGACTTTCAGCACTTGGTCGATATAGGATTTGAGTTCTTCTTGTTCGTAATATTTCTGAAAGGTATTGCGGCGGGTAACAATACCATCACCATAGGCAATTTGTTGGCTATTGCGATCGTCAATTAAGACTTGAGCCGCAACTATCAGAACTTTTTGGGTGAGTTCCCAGGCTTTCAGCAAAGCTTCCCGACGCTCCGCTGGATCTTCGATGACATTAATGATATAGCCTAGGTTGACTATGTCGGCACAGATAAGGGGATCATCCGGCTGGTAGTAAGGGTCCCAACCCGCACTGGTATAACCTTGTTTAAGAAGACGCTGAACATCGCCGCCGTGACCGCAACCATAGTCAAAAAATGTGTTATTTTGATGAAGAATTGCACTCTCTATAGCCAATCGCACCGGCTTAGAGATATCGGTACGAACCATTGCGGCTTTGTGACGCTCGATTTCCGGAGCTTCTGGGAATTGAGCAACCATAACTGAAGCAAAAGTCTTTCAGTTAATATATCGGGGAAAGAGAATTCTGCGCTACCTAAAGCATAAGAAACTTCATATATGCAGGCAATTGAAATGGATGCTGACCAACTTCGCGAGCAATATGCAGCAGGAGAAAGAGATTTTAGTGGAGTTGACTTGAGTCGAGCGAACTTAAGTGGACTCGACCTTCAACAAGCAAGTTTATGGAGAGCCACCCTCAGCGAAGCTAACTTAACTGGTACGAACCTGGGTGGGGTAGATTTACTTGGAGCTGATCTGACTGGTACTACCCTCATTAGAGCTAATCTAATCGGAGCTAATTTGAGAGATGCTGACTTAAGTGATGCTTTCTTAAGTGGAGCCAACTTCCAAACCACATTATATAACGAAGCAACCCAGTTTCCCCCCAATTTCGATCCGAAATCGGCAGGAGCTTATTTAATTGCTCCTCATGCTGCCCTCGCTTGTGCCAATCTCAGTGTGGTAAATCTGAGTAGCACCAACCTGAGTAGTGCTAATTTGAGTAAAGCTAACCTGTGGCAAACCAAGCTCAAGGAAGCTGATTTGAAGGAAGCTGATTTGAAGGGAGCTGATTTGAGGGGAGCTGATTTGAGGGGAGCTAACTTGAATGAAGCTGATTTGAGCCAGTCCAATCTCTTGGGAGCTGATTTGAGGGAAGCTAATCTGCTAGAAGCCAATCTTCAAGATGCACTCTACGACGAAGTAACTAAGTTTCCCTCAAATTTTGACCCAGCAGAGGCAGGAGCCCACTTCATTGCTCCTAGTGTTTCGCTGCGGGAAGCAAACCTCAGTGAGTCAAACCTCAGTGGAGCTGATTTGAGTGAAGCTGATTTGTGTGGTGCTAACCTGAGTCAAGGCAACTTGTTTGGTATCACTCTGGAGAAAGCTAATTTGAGTGGAGCCAAGTTAAACCGGGCAAAGTTATGGGAGGCAGAACTCAGTGGCACTGACTTGAAGGTCGCTGACCTGAGGGGAGCTGATTTGTGGTCTTCAAAACTCGCAGGAGCGAACTTAACAGGAGCTTCTTTGCAGAAGGCAAACCTGTTTGGCATTGATCTGAGTTCTACTATCCTTCAGGAAGTAAATTTACAGGAAGCCCTCTACAACGAAGCAACTCAATTTCCTGCTGGTTTTGACCCCATTGAAGTTGGAGCAAACTTAATTGCTCCCGGTGTATCCCTGGCTAAGGTAAATCTGAGTGGAGCAGACTTGAGGGGAGCAGACTTGAAGGGAGCAAACCTGAAAAAGGCTAACTTATTAGGAGTAGATTTGAGCAACGCTACTCTGGATGAAGCTTCCCTTGAAGGGTCATTTTACAATGAAGCGACCCAATTTCCTGATAATTTTGACCCTACAGAGGGTGGGGCTCACCTCATTGCTCCTGGTGTATCCCTAGCCAAGATAAATCTTGATGAAGCGGATTTGAGAGGAGCAGACCTGAAAAAGGCTAATTTATTAGGAGCAGATCTCAGCAATGTTACTCTGGATGGTGTTTCCCTTGAAGGGGCATTTTATAACGAACTAACTCAATTTCCTACTAGTTTTGACCCTAGCGAGCACGGAATTCACTTAATGGCCCCTGAGGTGTCACTGGTTGAGGTAAATTTGAGTGGAGCAGACTTGAGTGGAGTTGATCTGAATAAAGCAGATTTGAGTAAAACGGATTTGAGTAAGGCCGACTTATGGGGAGCAAATCTGAGTGAGGCTTCCCTAAAAGGAGCGAATCTGGAAGGAGCCAACTTATTGGGGGCTAATTTAACCGGTACTGACTTAAGCGAGGCTAATCTCAATGGTGCTTGTTTCCAGGGCACAGAATTGAATGGAGCTAATCTTAATGGAGTAAACCTCCAGGAAGTTGACTTAGAAGAAGCTCTCCTTAACGGGGCAATAATGCCCGATGGCACAATCTACAGTGATTAGACTAGGTATAGTAGTCCGGCAAGGTTAAAACCGTAGGTTGGGTAGAGCCCAATAGCGAAACTCAACAAATACCTTTAGGACAAGGGGCTTAAGCCCCTTGTTTCTCAATGCAACCAACCATCTCCCTCACCTTATCTCTTCAACAACTGCCACACCTTAATCGTCCGATCCCTACTACCACTAACAAGTATCTGACCATCGGGGCTAAGAGCAATAGAATTGACATCCCGATTATGTCCCCTCAGAGTACTCACACTTTTTCCATTACTCACTTGCCACAATTTGATAGTAGTATCAGTACTGCTACTAATAAGTAGTTGCCCATTCGGACTAAAAACAACTGCCCTCACCCAATCCAAATGACCTTTCAGAGTTTTAAGTAACTTACCTCTACCTATATTCCACAATTTGATCGTATTGTCGCTACTGCCACTAGCTAACAGTTGCCCATCTGGACTAATCGCAACAGAATTAACATCCCTAGCATGACCGACCAAAGTATTTAATAGTTCACCACTACTCAACTGCCACAACTTAACCGTATTATCACTACTACCACTAGCCAACATTTGCCCATCTGGAGTAAAGGCAACTGTATTAATGCCTCTTGAGTGACTCAAGGTATTGAGCAATTTACCAGTACTTAGCTGCCAAATTTTCAGTTTTTGATGATCACCACCAGTCGCCAATAGTTGTCCATCTGGACTAATAGCAATGGCTAGAGATACTACGGCATCTAAATCATCAGTAATTGTCAATTTTACTGAACCAGTAGCTAAATCCCACAACTTGATTTGATCATCAACACTACCACTGACCAAAATTTCGCTATTGGGACTGAAAGCTAAGGTTAAAACTGGCTCATAATGTCCAGTTAAAGTACGCAGAAGTTTTCCAGTTTCCAAGTCCCACAGTTTAATTGTGTTGTCAAAGCTACCACTAGCAAGGTGTTTACCATCAGGGCTGATAGCAACTGAAAAAACTGAACTCAAATGACCCTTAAGAGTATGTATACATTTACCTCTGAGGGTTGAAATTTGAGAATCAGACTTCTTCACTGCTGCTGGCGGGAAGATAAACAATTGACTAGGATCTGGGATTGTACCGGAATTCAAATCCTTGATAACTTCTGTGGCAGCTTGATAGCGTTTTTTCAGAGGGTGCTGTAATAGTTTATTAATAATCTGAATTAGCTGATCACTAACCGAATTGCTCAAATAATCTTGCCACACCCAAGCAGCATCAGCAACACTGTATATATCCAACGGATGCCGTTTTGTCAGCAGATGAATACAGGTAACACCAAGACTGTAAAGATCGCTAGCAAACACTGCCTTACCAACAGTTTGTTCTGGAGCTGTATAACCTGCTGAACCAATTACTGTCCCTGTTCTTTGCAGAGCAGTAACTGTAGCAGATTTAGCTGCGCCAAAATCCACTAGGACAATCTCTTCCTGAGTAAAACTTGCTTGTGTCAGGAAAGGTTGATTGGTAATCGAACAAGAGCGACGCAGAATGATATTTTCCGGTTTAATATCCCGATGAATAATGTTGCGATCGTGGATAAAATGCAAAACTGGCAATAAACTGTTCAGTAGGTTCCGAATTTTTCTCTCATCAAAAGCACCTTCTGTTGCCAGGGTTTGAGCTAAATTATATCCATCAATAAACTCTTGCACCAAATACTGGCGGCTATCTTGCACGAAGTGTGCTAGCAACTCCGTAAGCTGAGGATGTCTACCTACTTCTTCGAGTCGTACTGCTTCTTGCTCAAATAATTCAATGGCTTTCTGGAGATTGCCAGCGCTGTGTGCTGAGGGGAAAAACTGCTTAATTACGCAGTGTGGTTTCGAGGGCTTATCTTCATCCATTGCCAAAAAGGTTCTGCCAAAACCTCCCTTGCCAATCAGTTTGATGGCACGGTAACGCCCCTTCAACAACAAGCTTGAGCCACAACTTTGGCAAAACTTGCTCCCATTTGAATTCTGAGGCTGTTGGCAGTTAGTGTTGAGGCAATAGCTCATACAGGGCAACCAAGAGAAGCGGGGAGGCGGGACGCACCAGACGTGGAGATTGGAATTAACCAATATCAATGCATCTTAAGCTTAACCCACCTTCTTCAGAATAAACGAAAGACTAGAATCCTGATATTGAATTCTTAATTGCCGATTCTATTAATTTAACTACACAAATATCAATAATTGTCAATAGACTCAGTAAAGTTTTATAATTACTCCAATTCAATAGAGTTAGTTATTGTTTTGAATTCTGTAGAGGCAGATTATATGACATCTTATGCAACCGCTTCTGCCAGAGCGGAGATGAGTGAACTCCGGCGTTTGAAAACCTTACTACCACCAGAGTTGCAAAGTTGGGTTATGGTAGAAGCAACCACTGAGGTCAATCCACTCTTACTCCGAACCGAAGAGATTGGCAGAGATGAGATCGAAATTCAAGTTGATTTGGTCAAATGGGAGCAACTAGCCCTTGACCAACGCAATCTATTATTTTGGCACGAAGTTGCCCGAATTCAAAATGACACTATTCCCAAAGAAGGCTGGGAAATGGCAGCTTTAGCCATTGGTTTAGGTGGCGCTGTGGGTGAACTTTGGGTACAAGACGGCTTGCTACTGTTATTAGCTTTGGCACTCTGCGGTGTTTCCGGTTGGAGGTTATATCAGAAAAATAATGGGGAGAAAGTTTTAAAAGAAACTCTAGAAGCTGACGAAAAAGCAATCTCCCTGGCCACTCGCTTTGGTTACACTCTACCTAATGCCTACAAGAGTCTCGGTAGTGCCTTAAAAACCTTGATTGAAATAACTCCCAAGCGGCGACAAAGACTTAAATACGAAACAAGGCTACAAGCCCTCAAGCGTAGTGCAAATAAAGCCAAGGCTAAAGCTAAGGCCAAACGAGAGGGTAAGCCTCTGAGCTAACCGAGGGAGTTGGGGGGCTGGGGGAGCTGGGGGAGCTGAGGAAGCTGGGGGAGCTGGAGGAGAATATAACCAAGGAGGAAAGAAAGGCTAATTTGGTATTACTCTTGTACTCCTAAACTCTTTTTTTTAGTTAAGAATTTTCTCACAGATAATTCATACTTTTTTCATCAAAATTAGCTTTAATTTCTTTATGGTCAATATCAATAAAATTCTTTAAATAGAGAAAATTAAATTCCTACGAAAATATCTTATTTTAGGCTCATGTTTTGGCAAACTGAAAAGTCGTAAGATGAGTTGTCTGACTTGTAAGACAATTAGGAACAAACTTTTATGGTTAAAGCAGTTTCCGAAACAAATTTTCCGGTTACATTCTTAAACCATACTCCAGTGATGCATTTACCAGATCGTGTGAGTGTCACAGAGGGTGTAGCTTTTAAGGAACAATGTCAACAGCTTCTAGAGAGTAGTCCTCTTCCAGAAAAAATCGTTCTCGATTGCAGCCAAACTATATTTATTGACAGTAGTGGAATTGGAGCACTAGCCCGTACTTTCAGAAATACCCAACAAAAAGAGGTTCAACTGGTTCTCAAAGGTGTAACGCCTCAGGTGATGACAGTATTGGAATTGACATCACTCGACAAAGTTTTGACCCTTGAACCACTTGCGGTAACTACAACAACTACCGCCAATTACTCAGAAAAGCAGCTACCAACGACTCATCCTTCTATGGGTTCTTGGGTAAAGCGCCTCCTTGATATTTTAGGCAGCTTGGTTGGCTTAGCCATAACAGCCTCGTTGTTTCTTCCCATTATCATCGCGATTAAACTCGATAGTCCTGGACCCATTTTCTTTGGTCAAACTCGTTGTGGTTTCATGGCAAGGAGGTTCACCATTTGGAAATTCCGCTCAATGTGTATTGATGCAGAAGCCCAAAAGAGTAGTGTCACGAATCAAGCTGTTGGTGCTATTTTTAAGAATGACAACGACCCTAGAGTAACTAAAGTTGGTCGTTTTCTGCGGAAAACTAGTCTAGATGAACTACCTCAGTTCTGGAATGTACTTAAAGGGGATATGAGTTTAGTGGGCACTAGACCACCTACACCGGAGGAAGTAGAATATTATGAAGTACCAGAATGGCGACGTCTAGATGTCAAGCCCGGTATGACGGGTCAATGGCAGGTAAATGGGCGCTCTTCCATCAAGAATTTTGAAGATATTATTAAGCTGGATTTGCAATACCAGCACAACTGGAGCCTAACCTATGACCTCAAACTCATTTTCAAAACAATCATGATCTTGTTTAATGAAAATAGTGGTGCTGTTTAGGGATCATCTCATTTTTGGCCTCTTGACCAAATACAGATAGCTAGTATAACCAGGCAGAAGGCAGCTTCCTTGGAAAAATTTTTTCATCACCAGGTTATGAAAGTAGAATTTTTCCAGCTGTCTGCTGCCTACTTAGCAAGCCAATCTCCATAAAAAAACTTCACCACCAGGGATAAATAGGGCTTGCTGCATAAGTGTGCCAGCCATGCCAGACAATGCTTTACGCTATTTTTGGCCTCAAAAAATGCCACTCAATTGCATCTTGTGGCTCAATTTCCACAGCACAAAGCCCGTGGAAAATCCCTGACACCTATTTACCTCAAACCTTACCTAACACCTACCACCTAACACCTAATAAATTCCTGTTTTCTGTTCCCGGCTTAGAAGTCAGAAGGTAATAAGATTTATGATGTTTGGTTTTTCGTCTAAACTTTAGTTGAAAAATTTGAGATGCTTCCACTAATTAAAAAAACCTGGAATTCTTTACGGTTCATGAATAATGAACAACTCACTAAACAAGACCACCTTCAGGTAGAGACAGCTTTGGAAGCTGTACCAGATGTTCTGAAGTGGTGTGAGCAATTTATTTCACCCCTACTACCTCCCAAATTTTGCTGGGAGTGTAAAACTGCTTTGATAGAAGGTTTCACCAATGCTGTTCGCCATGCTCACGAACATTTGCCCCAGAATACTACCATTGAGCTGGAATTGAAGTTGTGCTCTAACTACCTGGAAATAAAGATTTGGGATCAGGGAGAGCCATTTGATTTACGAGCAAAGCTCCAGGAAATCCTCGAAGAAATCCGCCAGAAAAAGATTGATCCTCTAGATATGGAAAACCACAGAGGCTTGCTTTGGATGGATCAACTGATGGATGAGTTAGCTTATGAGCGTCTCCCTGATCAACGAAATTGTCTAGTAATGCGCAAACAGCGTTAGATTTCAGCAGAGGCTCGTTCAATCAAACGGCGTGCTAAAGTCTGGATACCTGTGTGTTCATAGTAGTTGGTAGACACATCCAGAAAAGCACCCAGATAGTCCAACTTGTCGTCGGTGAACTCGATAAAGTTCTGGAGATTATTTGCTACTGTCTCTGGGGTCAAACCTCGGTCAGTAATAAAACCGTCCATCCAACCACGAACCGCACCAAAGCTTTCACCAATAAAGCCGAGCTTGCTCTGGGAATCGTCACCAGGGATGCTGTCTTTGATGCTCCTGAAACCTTGATTTTGCTCTAAATCGGAAGAACCCATTCCTGAGAGAGTTTCTTCTACCTTCAGAAGCAAGTCCGGACCTAGTGGTATCAAACCATCAAAACAAACCAGTGCTGCCATCCGCATCAAAGATTCACTACCGTAGTCTCCCAATGAACCGAGAAAGTCTCCAATACTATCTCCAGGGATGCCGTTAATTTGGCAAAAGGCGACAATCTCTACCACTAATTTCAGGGACAAATCGATACTTTGAGCTTTGTCAGGTTTGGGGGTCAGATTGCTTAAGAAACCCAACAGGGGAACTTTCTCACCAACTTTGTTGGCTAAGGCAGCAGCTCCCAGAGCAGAACTAGCACTATCGATAGTCTGGTAAAGCCATAGGGCACGTTGGTAGCCTTGAGAACGGTCGTTGAATAAATAAACAGCGCGATCGCCAATTTCCTGAATTAGATCTTCGTCATCCTCTCCAGTGACTGCGCGGATCGTATTTTCAAAACCAACCAAGTTCTCCCACTCACCAGGAACAACAAAATCGAGGGCATTCAAGGCACGGGTTGTCATATTGCTGGTGGGCAACTGATCAACTAGCTCAAAAATTGGTTTACTCACGAGATAAACTCCTTACTCACTGCATTGCGTTTGGTAACCATTACCCCAGCGGTCAGCTGGTTTTCGGCTGAGGCGCTGAGGGGTCAATGTAACAAAATTTAATTGATCGCCTCTTGAGTCAGGACTCAGGGCAAATTTGCCGCTGGTGGAATTGTTTCTAACCCAACTGTGGAGTTTTTTTCACTTCAGTCCGGCAAGACCCTGGAGGTTAAATTTCTGTAACCAAGCCTCACGATCACTGGCAGTAAAGGATTCGTCACGAGATTGCACCTTGACCTGATAGCGATCGCCTACAAGAATAGCAGTAGACTTGCTAGTTTCCTTAACGGGATAACCGGCAATTTTTTTACTGCTGCCCTGATATTTGGCAGCGGCATCGGGGTTGCTGGAAGTATCGTTGATGGAAAGCGTCGCTACATCTTTACCATCTTTCTTCAACTTGGCTTGAGCAAAGCCTTTTTTCTCCTGAGTGTAGACTCGCTCGTAACCACTACCCGCTGGGGGAAAGAACTTATTAAACTGTGCTCCTTGGGTGGCATCTTTAGAAACAGCTTGGCCACTTTTTTGCTGGGTACTTTCCTGCTGTGCTTGGTCAAAGCGAGAGGTTGATTGTGGGGCACAAGCTGTGACCAGTAGTAGCACACTGAGGAGTAAGGGGGCTAAAATTTTACGCAGACGAATCATAATTGGTAGTTTTCTCCTTAATGTTCAGGGTTCTTTGACTAATTTCTGGATTCTTAGACTAATATTGATACTTTGGCAGTCTGCCAACGGCCCAATTTTCATTTTGGGCACACCAGGAACTTGGTCATCTGTCCTAGTTCCTATTGTTAACAACACTCTAAGCATATAATGCACTTTTTTCTCTTACGGAAACTTAATTTGCCAAAGTCTCATCAATAACTAGGAACATTTTGAATCCCAGGTTAACTAGGCTAAATAATACTATCTTGGAAGATAACTCCAAATAATTGGGCATTTATGCAGTTGGGTGGCTACCTCAAGTTATGCGAATTCTAATTTATTCCTACAACTACTATCCAGAACCAATTGGGATTGCCCCCCTAATGACAGAACTAGCAGAAGGTCTGGTTAAAAGAGGGCATACAGTTCGGGTGGTTACGGGTATGCCGAACTATCCTGAACGGGAAATATACCCAGGATACCGTGGTAAGTTGTACCTTAAGGAAATTATCAACGATGTGGAGGTTCAGCGTTGTTATGTCTGGATTAAACCTAAACCAAATTTACTAGACCGATTGTTATTAGAGGTTAGCTTTGTTGTTACTAGCTTTGTTCATGCTCTCAAGGCTAACTGTCCCGATGTGATTCTCCTCACATCCCCTCCTCTACCAGTTTCCATCCCAGCAGCCCTTTTGGGTTGGATTAAACGGGCTCCGGTGATTTTAAATCTCCAGGATATTCTGCCAGAAGCTGCTGTTCACGTTGAGCTGCTGAAAAATAAACTGCTAATTCGCATCTTTACAATTTTGGAAAGGTTCGCCTACCGCAGCACCACCAAGATTAGTGTAATTGCCGATAGCTTTGCGGACAATTTAGTCAAGAAAGGAGTGCCAGCTCACAAAATTGTGCAAATTCCCAACTGGGTTGATATCAATTTTATCCGTCCTTTACCCAAAGAAAACGAATTCCGGTCTGCTCATCAACTATGCGGTAAGTTTGTTGTCATGTACTCCGGTAACATTGCTCTCACTCAAGGCTTGGAAACTGTCATCAAGGCAGCAACTCGTCTACTTCAGTTTCCTGAGATTGTAATTGTGATTGTTGGTGAAGAAAAAGCCCTTAAAGAATTACAAGAGTACCATGATAATTGTCCAGAATATCGCGATAACCCTCAAGCTACGAATGTCAAGCTTCTACCTTTTCAGCCCCGCAAAACCATTCCCCAAATGTACTCAGCTGCAGATGTAGGACTTGTCTTACAAAAGCACAATGTAATTTCCTTCAATATGCCTTCTAAGATTCAAATACTACTGGCCAGTGGTCGGGCAATTGTGGCCTCTGTTCCTGGTAGTGGCACTGCGGCTAGAGCAGTAAAAACTAGTGGTGGTGGCGTGGTTATCCCTCCGGAAGACCCGGATGCCCTAGCTGCAACTATCTTGGAGCTGTATCGCGATCCTGAAAGAGTACAATTACTGGGAGAGAAAGGTAGAAAGTGTGCCCTAGAGAAATATAACTTTGAGCAAGCACTCAACCTTTATGAAGAACTATTTGCTACTGTTCAGAAGCCTTAAGCTAGAATAGGAGGAGCGAATCTGTTCAGTTAAGTATCAATGCAATATATCTTACTAGACAACAGAAAAAAAGTAGCACTACAAATACTGGGAAACAAAACTCTGACCAACCCCTTCTATTGCTTAGGGTACATCTGATGAGACGTACCCCGGTAGTTATTAACTTTGATGATGTTCTCTTAGGAGTTTTTTAGGTGATGCGAGATCAGGTCTTAACCTGGTTATCGGATAACGTTCCAGCTTCTCGAGTCCAACATATTTTGGGCGTAGAGCAGATGGCAGGTGAATTGGCTAGCCATTATCATTTGGATGCCGCCAAAGCAGCTCAAGCTGGATTGATGCATGACCTCGCTAAGTACTTTAAGCCCAAGCAATTGTTGCAAATGGCGAGGACGGAGTGTCAATCCGACGGTTTAAAAAGAGGACCTACCCTAGGTATAGAAGTAGACCCGCTTTGTGAAGCTCATCCTCATCTATTGCACGCCGATGTCAGTGCGATTGTCGCTAGAGACAAGTTTGGGATACAAGATGAAGAGGTGCTAGCCGCGATCGCTAATCATACATTAGGTCGTCCTGGTATGAGTAGTGTGAGTATTCTTGTTTTCCTGGCGGACAGTTTGGAGCCTAATCGCGGTGAGACACCAGAGTTGGAGGATCTGCGACTCCTTTGCCGACAAAACCTCTACCAAGCAGTATGGCGGACTTGTGACTACGGTTTAAGTTTCTTACTACATAGCCGTCGCTTTGTTCATCCGCGCACCATCCTAACTCGGAATTGGGCATTGCAGATGTTTAACCAAGGAACTCCCCACGGACACAATCCCATCTCTAACTGAGAAAAGAGATACTTTGGGGGCAATAGGAGCCTAGCATTGGGGCAACAATTTGAGTACTCCAGACCAGTGTATACCTATCCAAATGCTACGCCAAACCCCTAGAGGAAGCAAAAATCACCGATTGAACAACATATTGGAAATTTGAATGACAGATCAAATTAAAGTGCCTTCTACTATCGTTGCTACCGATGACCAACAACAGGATATCAGCCGAGAGCTAGCCTTAACTATTGCTCAAGCAGCAGATGACCGTAAGGGGGGCGACGTCACCATTTTGGGGGTAGCAGAGGTATCGTACCTGACGGATTACTTTGTCATTATTACCGGTTTCTCTAAGGTACAAGTAAGGGCAATTTCCCAAGCAATCGAAGATCAAGTAGAAACTAGATGGCAAAGGCTACCTCTAAGAGTTGAAGGACAAGCTGAAGGGAGCTGGATTCTTCAGGACTACGGTGAGGTAATTGTCCACACCTTGCTACCTCAGGAGCGGGAGTTCTATAATTTGGAAGCATTCTGGGGACATGCAGAACATATTAAATTTTGGGCATCCTCATCCCTAAGTGACTAACAACATGGTGGAATCTTCTGTTAATATTTGTCCTGTTCCAGAGGAACAGCAACCGATAAATGAGTACCAGGAACTCAAAGAGTCTTGGTTCTTTAGTTGGGCAACCCTAGAGTTGTTTGGCTATATTCGTAAGCTGCTATGGGTTTGGGGATTGAGTTTATTTGTCTCGGTTCCTGTAGCGGCAGCGAGTTTTGCACCGCAAAAGTATCTACTGCAGTTTATTCTTTGTGCTAGTGCTGGTGCTGGGGTATTTTTGGTGTTAATTTTACTGCGGCTCTACTTAGGCTGGTCTTATATCCGTAGTCGCCTGCTTGAGGAAACAATCTTCTATGAGGAGTCAGGCTGGTATGATGGTCAAACCTGGACAAAACCCCCAGAAATTTCCGCTCGCGATCGCTTGATCGTCTCCTATCAAATACAACCAATTCTACAACGTCTGAAACGAACTTTTGCTATCCTAGTGCTATTTGTCGTTGGTGGTGGTCTAATTTGGAATTTTCTGTAAACTTTTTGGCATCACTCAGAACCATAGTTGCCCTATACCTACTGCAATTATTTTGTTCCCTTCAAACGTTAGAGTTTTGCACATGACCAGGGGAAAACGCACTCAATCGCCAACCTTAGAAGTCCATCTACTAAGGGAAGGCATCGTTGAATCAACTCATTTAGCCCAGGTAGTCGTCTGTGACAACCGGGGAAGGGTTTTATCCATTGCTGGTAGTGCAGAAACTGCCGCGTTTATTCGTTCGGCTCTCAAACCGTTTCAAGCCCTAACAGTGGTCAAAACCGGTACTTTGGAGCGTTACAAGCTTGATGATCGTGACTTGGCGATTATCTGTAGCTCTCATCAAGGCAATATGGAGCAGGTACGACAGGTTTTCAAAATCCTCTGGCGTGCTGACATTGATCCTTCCGAACTCAAGTGTCCCATTCCCACAGGCAAAGAAAGCCCACTACAAAACAACTGTTCTGGGAAACATGCTGGAATGTTAGCTGTTTGCCAACAAAGGCAGTGGCCACTGAATAGTTATTTACAGTACAACCATCCTGTACAAAAGCTCATTTTAAGCCAAGTTGCGGAATTAATGCGAATGCCGGGGGAAGAGTTGATTCTTGCCCATGATGACTGTGGGGCTCCTACTTATTTAGTGCAACTTGGTCAGATGGCTTCCTTGTATGCCCAACTAGCTTCTGGCAATGATTTAGCAATGGAGCGTATTGTCCGTGCGATGACCCATCACCCAGAAATGGTAGCAGGAGAGGGAGCTTTTGATACTGAATTGATGCGCTTGTCTCAAGGGGAGCTTGTTAGTAAAGCTGGAGCAGAAGGTGTTCAATGTATTGGTCGTGTAGGGGAAGGTCTGGGTCTAGCTATTAAGGTGATGGATGGCAGCAAACGAGCTAAGTATGCCGTTGCTGTCCACATACTCAAGCAAATGGGTTGGATTAGTCCTTCTATTGCAGAAGCCTTGGCAGAAACTTTTATGAAATTAAGCGAGTTTAAGCGCTTGGAGGTTCTTGGTGAGTTATCAATGCTTTAGTGTCATTGGTCATTGGTCATTAGTCCTTTGTCCTTTGTATTAAGGAGAAAGTTATTGAAGCCCCCCAGCCCCCAATTCTGGGGGAGCCCGGACTCAAATTTCCCCAGATTGGTATTAGGTTTTTCTCTTTTTTGCTTTACTCCCAGATTAGTAGGACTTACGCACCAAGGATAAATGTAGGGATAATTCATGAATTATCCCTACATTTAGTGTCATATAGGATAATTTGCGTAAGTCCTGCAACTCGATTTAGCCTGTAATTCACTCGATAAACTGGAAGAAGAAGTCGGGGATCTAGAACTCGCGATTGCCCTGCAAAAATGTACGGCCAATGAGCGTACTATATGTCATAATATTGGTAAAGCACTTAGAATATAAAGCTTTATGAGTACAGAACCAAGCACAAGCAAAACCGCTAAAATCCGTAAAAATGCTCGGTTGGAAGCTCGTGTAACAGCAGAGCAAAAACAATTGATGCAAAGAGCTGCCGAGTTACGCGGACAAAACTTGACTGAGTTCATGGTGGCAGTTTTAGCTGAGGCTGCTACACAAATCATCAAAGATAATGAATTTATACAATTAACACAACGCGATCGCTCCTTATTTGCCGAAGCGTTGTTAAATCCTCCTACTCCCTCCCCACAGGCTTATGCTGATGCCCAGTGGTATCAAAAAGTGATGAATAAGTAGAGATGCAAAAGAGTGTTAAACCCAGAATCTGTTGATTTTTCCTTAGAACTACTGGAAAAACATCACTACAGAGCTGCTTTTAGCTGTGGAAATGAACAACTAGATCGCTACTTGCATTCCATAGCTACCCAAGATCAGAAGAGAAATATCGCCATTCCCTATGTTATTGTTGACAGAGAACGCCAAAGAATAATTGGCTATTATACTCTATCGATGAGTAGTATCAATCTCGAATCACTACCCTCAAATCTGGCAAAAAAGTTGCCCAAATATCCGCTAGTTGGCGTAACCTTAATTGGGAGATTAGCGGTAGCTCTTGATTATAGGGGTTATGGTTGGGGAAAGTTATTGATTATGGATGCTTTATCTAAAAGTCTACAAGTCAGTAAAACCACTGGTTGTTTTGCAGTGGTGGTAGATGCAATCAATGATGAAGCGGTCAAGTTTTACCAGAGATTTGAGTTTCAAGCTTTTCCCGATCAACCTTATAAACTATTCCGTACTATGAAAAACATTGCTCAAACTTTTGGTGCGCTCCCCCAAAATCCAAAATCTAAATAATCTGATCAGGCTAACGGGATCCTGATCTTGAGCGATCGCCCTAGAGACTTGGTAACCCGCAACGCGATTGAAAACAGCCATAATCCCATCCGCCGCCAAAATATCCTCAGTAACACCCACACTATCTACTCTAAATAAGCCGCGATCGCGGCTTATTTACTTGACGCTAAGCTCCAACGCATTCACCTTGCATGTTTCGGATGACAGATTACAGGCAAGATGCGGAGTTCCACAAGAAATTGATGATTGAATTAGATGCATCTTATAGCAAATGCTGAAACCTTTACCCGTCAATCTCTTCCCTTCTGCCTTGGCGCCCTATGCCCGGTCGCCTTTTGCTATAGCTTATCGAAGCCTGTACCAAGAGCCTGAAATCCCATCATCCACGAACAGAAAAAAATAAACTTGTCATTTTTTGCAAATAAGGGTTATACTAAATAAAGCGACGCGGGATAGAGCAGCCTGGTAGCTCGTCGGGCTCAACAATCAGTCTAACTCCTAGAGTTAATGCTGATGTGGGCGGCACGTAGAGAAACTTACGTGTGTTTACTTGTCAAATTCGGGGAAACCCCTATTAGTGAGGCAATCCCGAGCCAAGCTCCGATAAACGGAGAAGGTGTAGAGACTGGTTAGGCAAGCACCCTAGCGGTTAAGCCGAGGGTGAAGGGACAGTCCAGACCACAAACTGGAATATCCAGGCAACGAAAGTTGTAGTTGGTAAGCATAACCCGAAGGTCGGTGGTTCAAATCCGCCTCCCGCCACCAAATTAATACGACAGCAAGCCCTGCAAGCGAAATGTTTGCGGGGCTTTGCAGATCCGAGGGAGATATGCCCATAATTAGGGTTTGGGAGCAATTTTGTAAGTAAAAAGTAACGAGTAACAAGTAAAAAGTAATGAGTTTTGAGTTAATCTCAACGAAAGTGCAAGGTTTTTGAGCTCATATTAAGTGAATTGTGACCCGATTAGCTTTGGGAGAGAGAGATGGCTGTTAATATCAGACGACCCATTTTAGTTGGAGGAATAGGTCTATCGTTAGGACTGTGGATGTTAGATCTTGTCTATGACTCGGTAGCAGAAGTAGGGGAGTGGGGGATCTTAGGAACAATTACGATTGCTACAGCTATCTGGTTGTTTGGCAGGAAAACTTCCCCTAAAATTGAGTTTTCACCCCTTTCTGAGCCTGTAGATCAAGAGGCAGTTGAACGAGCGATCGCTAAAGTAGAAACAGCAATTAACCAACTAGAAGCTGAGGCCAATGATCTCGATACTGTTAGCCAATTGCGGCAGCAGGTTGCTCAGCTAACCCCTGAGTTAGAAAGGGAAGAAATACGACTAGTTGTTACCGGTGGCAAAGGCTTGGGTAAAACTACTCTGCTAAAACTGCTGGCATCTAATTGGGTATCCCAGCAGCAGCAAAGTCTGATTTTTCAGGAAACACCAGCTTTATTTGTCAGTAGTGATAGTAAGGTTGAGGCAGAAGAGATTACTCAAGAAATTGCTGTTGCCGATGCTTCTATCCTGGCTACCACTTGGCGATCCGATTTAGCCCTATTTGTCATCGCTGGGGATTTAACAGATACTGAGTTTCAAACCTTAAAGCAACTGAAGGCAGCTAATCTACGCACGATTTTGGTATTTAACAAACAAGACCAGTACTTACCCACAGAACGAGCAATAATATTACAACATTTGCAGCAGCGGGTAGCAGGTATTTTACCAGCAGAAGATGTGGTAGGGATTAGTGCTTCTCCCGCACCCGTGAAAGTGCGCCAGCATCAGCCAGATGCTTCCATCAAAGAATGGTTAGAGCCCCAATCTCCTGCACTGTCACCTCTGGAGGAGCGATTAGGTCAAATTCTCCATCAAGAAAGACAACAATTGGTGTGGGCAACTACAATTAGGACAGCAGGGTTACTCCAAGCAGAAGCCAAGACAGCCCTAAATCAACTAAAACGCGATCGCGCCTTACCGGTAATTGAGCAATATCAGTGGATTGCTGCTGCTGCTGCTTTTGCCAACCCCGTACCCGCACTAGATTTATTGGCAACAGTGGCTGTCAGTGCTCAATTGGTAACAGAGTTAGGAGATATTTACCAGCAAAAGTTTTCTCTACAGCAAGCTCAAACAGCAGCTAAAACCTTGGGTAGCTTGATGCTTAAGCTAGGTTTAGTAGAGCTTTCCACCCAAACTATTGGTAGTATTCTCAAAAGCAATACTTTCACCTATGTTGCTGGAGGTGCTGTGCAGGGTGTCAGTGCTGCCTATCTTACTAGATTGGCTGGTTTAAGTTTGATTGAGTATTTCCAAGAACAGGAAGCAAGTACCCATAAGGCAACTGGACAATCTTTCAATCTGGAGCATTTAGGGCAAAAACTGCAACAGGTTTTCCAGCAAAATCAAAGGAAATCATTTTTACAGGGTTTTGTTAAGCAAGCCGTAGGGCGTTTGATACCAGCAGCTTCTAATTAAGTGATTTATTACTTGTTACTTATTACTTGTTACTTGTTACTTATTAAACGCCCCTACATCCCCGGCTCCATTCCTTTACGGACTCAAGCAAGAGACGGAGGTCGCTCACTACCTGTATTAGTTTTATTACAACTCAAACTGGGGGCTTGAACCAATACCCCATTCTTGCTTCAGAAACTCCTTGTACATGTTTTCACGCACCATCATTTGCTCATAGAGCTGGATTAGGAAGTCCTGAGCTTGCTCTCGACTCATTTTCTGCACCTGAGTTTCAAAAGAACGAAGACTGAACTGCTGTTCCATGGATAGTTCGATGGGTTGAGACATAGCTAACTCCTAGATAACTAGATATAGCGAATTGGTTACAGCTGTTGCGCATTTAACTTGCATGTTGAGGACAGACAGAAGGCGCATATCTGAGAATAGACAAGCAGGATGATTGTCAGTTCATGCAAATTAGATGGGCTTGAGCATAACAGCGAGCGAGTCAACTGCTACTCTTCTATATTACAAATCGTGACAAAAGTTTGACAAGATATCCGTTTTATATGTCCCTAGCTCTCCGTAGTTAAGGCTTACGCGATGACGGGTCTAAGTTTTTATTACGGGTAATTAAGCGGACATGATATAAAGGGAGCTAGGAAAGAAAAACCCTCCCTTGATCATTGGTGGAAAGAAAATTGGTATTATTCATTTAGCGGACTGAATTTATTCCTTGACATAATTGAGGCATTTTTATCAAGTCCTCACCAGTTAAACTGCTCGTAATGAACAAATTCTTTAAATAGGCTTGCTGTATGAGTATGTAAGCTATACCAGATAAGGCATTGAAGCTGTTTTTTGCTAAACTTATCACGGTTATAATCTGGACATCTGATTAAGTTGTTGCTGATAGCAATATTATTGCTAAACTTGAAGTTTCTCCGGTGTAAATTGAGGTAATAGCTAGCGGCTAACCTTTAACCCATGTTAACCAGTGTAGAGCGTCTATTGTTTCTCAGGGCTGTCCCAATTTTCCAGGAATTGCGGGATGACTTCTTGGTACGGTTAGCCTCCGTGATGGAGGAACTATATTATCCAGCTGAGCATACCATTTTTACTGAAGGGGAGGAGGGGCGATCGCTTTATATTGTAGTCTCAGGTTTGGTGCGGGTTCATATTGGCGATCGGGAGTTGGCACAACTGAAACACGGAACCTGTTTTGGGGAGATGTCACTGTTTGATGCAGAACCGAGATCAGCATCAGTAACCACCATAGAAGACTGCGAATGTCTCATGCTTACCCAGCTGCAATTATATGATGCGATCGATGAGACGTCAGGAATTGCCGTTAATATTATCCGTCTACTTTCCCGTCGTATTCGGGAATTGAACAATAAGGTGAATGCTTACGAGATTAAAAAGCTGACACCAGATTTCAGTGGTGCTGGTAGTTGGGGAAGGGAATTGGGTACTTCTACATAAAGCATTGTGGAACAGGCTTCCAGCCTGTATTCTTCCTGTATTCTCAATTTAACGGTTTAAGTAACCCTATCAGCTTATACTTGCGAGCATGAGTTTTCATCAGAGGATAACAATTAGCTATTAGCCTTCAGCCTTTAGCATTCAACCAAAAAGCTGACAGCCGACAGCTGATAGCTAAGTAGTCAAGCATTGCCGTAAAATCAGGGAATGCTCTATCAACCACCACGCCCCAAAATTCCCGATTGTAGTTGGCAGCGTCCCCTTGGACTTGGCTGGGATCAACCCTACACTGTTAGTGATGTCAGTAACCTTGATGATGGCCCCTGGCAAGGAATGCCTTTAGGGGGTTTGGGAGCCGGTTGCATTAGTCGCGACCCCCGGGGAGATTTTAATCTCTGGCATCTTGATGGGGGACAGCATATCTTTCGTAGTCTTCCAGCTTGTCAGTTTAGTATCTTTGAGCAGTCAGAAAATGCTCCTGCCCAAGCTTACGCCCTTTGTACTGAACCACCGGAAGATGGTACTCTCAGTGCTTGGCAGTGGTATCCTGCGGTTCGGAGTGGGACAGAAGCAGCACCAATTCCCACAGGAAGTTACTATGCTCTGTATCCTCGCAGTTGGTTTACCTATCAACAAGTTTTTCAAACAGAACTGACTTGTGAGCAGTTTTCCCCTATTTGGGCGGGATCTTATCAAGAAACTAGTTACCCAGTCGCTACTTTTGAGTGGACAGCCCACAACCCTACGGATGCTCCAATTACCCTCAGTATTATGCTCACTTGGCAAAATATGGTGGGTTGGTTTACTAATGCGATTAAGGAGCCACAGGTGGGGGATGATGGTAGTCCCGTTGATGAGTATCAACCCCGGTGGGGAGATAGCACCGGTAATTATAATCAGTGGATTGTCGATAGCTATCGGGTAGGTTGTTTACTAGACCGAGTGCGACTCCATGACCAGATTCAGGAAGGAGAAGGACAACTGTGCTTTGCTACAGTTACTAATCCGACTATGGATGTGTTTTACCATTGTCGCTGGAACCCGGTGGGTAGTGGTGCTGATATCTGGGATACCTTTGCCGCTGATGGTAGTCTAGATGATACTCAAGATGAGACCCCAGCAGCCCCGGTCGAACAAATTGCTGCTGCGATCGCAATTCGTTTTACAATTCGTCCAGGTAGAACTCGTAAAATTCCCTTTATTTTAGCTTGGGACTTTCCCATTACTGAATTTGGTCAAGATATTACCTATTATCGACGTTATACTGATTTTTTTGGCCGTACCGGTAGTAATACTTGGTCGATGGTGAGAACTGCTCTCAAGCATAGCCAATTGTGGCAAGAACGGATTAATGATTGGCAGGAGCCTATTATCCATCGGGAGGATTTACCTAATTGGTTTAAGATGGCTCTGTTTAATGAGTTGTACCTGCTTACTAGTGGTGGTAGCCTGTGGACAGCGGCAGATGAACAGAATCCGGTAGGTCAATTTGCTGTACTGGAAAGTTGGGATTGCCCTTGGTACGAAAGTCTGGATGCGCGGCGGTATGGTTCCTTTGCCCTAGCTATGCTTTGGCCTAAACTGGATAAGGCGGTGTTAGAAGCTTTTGCACGAGCTATTCCCACTGGGGAGGATACACCCCGTACTATTAGTAATGATTCGATAACAGCTATTCGTAAAGTCCCAGGAGCAACACCTCACGACCTTGGTTCCCCTAATGAGCATCCTTGGGAACGTACTAATTACAGCAATTACCAAGACTGGAACCAGCGGCAGGATTTACCGAGTCATTTTGTCCTGCAAGTTTATCGGGATTTTGTCTTAACTGGTAGTAATGATACCGATTTTTTGTGGGAATGTTGGTCAGCAGTGGTTGAGACATTAACTTATCTCAAGACTTTTGATCTAGATGGTGATGGTATTCCTGAACATTTTGGAGTACAAGAGCAGACTTATCGTGACTACCAATTGCAGGGGATTAGTGCCTACTGTGGTGGCTTATGGTTGGCAGCTTTAGAAGCAGCGATCGCGATCGGGGAAGTTCTCTTGAACAATTATCCACCAATATCCCCCCTGCTGTCAGCACCTGAACCAGAATCGATTCAAGAAGCCATTGAATTATATCGCCAATGGTTAGCTCAAGCTAAACCCCTCTATCAAGCAACCCTGTGGAATGGTCAATACTATAAATTAGATAGTGAGAGTGGCTCAGAAGTGATTTTGGCAGACCAGTTGTGTGGTCAATTTTATGCCCAGTTATTGAAATTACCTGATATTGTACCAGCAGACTGTGCTCAATCTGCCCTTAAAACTGTTTACGATATCTGCTTTTTAAAGTTCTACAATGCTCAGCTGGGAGCAGTAAATGCTATCAGAGATAATGAGATATTAGAAGAGACTGATAGTAGTCATCCTTTGGCAGTATCTACTGGTATGAACTTTGGGTTGGCAGCATTCTTAATTCAGCTAGGGATGAAGGAGGAAGCTTGGCAACTAACGGAGGCAATTGTTAGGCAAGTTTATGAGCAGGGACTGCAATTTAGAACCCCGGAAGCTATTACTACAGTTGGGACTTTTCGTTCTAGTTACCACTTAGGAGCTATGGGAATTTGGGCAATTTATCAATGGATAATGGATAATGGATAATGGATAATCAAATTTATGACATACCGATAATTCAAGAAAATCAATCTGATGGCAAGAGATCTATTCCATAAAACCGTTAAAAATGGATTAATTAAAGAGGGCTGGCAGATTACTGATGATCCGTTTTTTGTTAAAGTAGGAGGGGTAGAATTTTTTATTGATATTGGAGCAGAAAAACTTATTGCTGCCGAAAAAGATGATGAACGAATCGCAGTTGAAATCAAAAGCTTTATTAATCCATCCTCAATTAGTGACTTTCACCTTGCGATCGGACAATTCATCAACTATCGAGTTGCCCTCAAAATTAAAGACCCAAGCCGTAAGCTATTTCTTGCCATACCCGATACGATTTACCGAACCTTGTTCCAAAAAGAGCTTCCCAAAATAGTGATTCAAGAATATCAGTTAAATTTGATAGTTTATGACATTGAGACAGAGGAGATTGTCTTATGGCAAACCTAGACAACATTAATTTATATCGGGCTTCAATCCGACAACTTCTTGAACAATACGCAAGTTATAAACCTTCTCACGGTAATATTGAAATTCAAACTATTTTTGACACAGAACATGATCATTATCAAGTTTTCGCAGTTGGCTGGGATCAAAAAGAACGAGTCTATGGCTGTTCAATTCACCTAGATATCAAAGACAGAAAAATTTGGATTCAGGTAAACAATACAGAATGGGACATTGGTCAAGCCTTAATTGAACTCAATGTTCCCAAAGAAGATATTGTAATTGGGTTTCAACCACCCTATTTGCGTCAATATTCAGGATATGCCGTTGTGTAGCCAATCAAGCAGTATTAGGAGCCCGAATTTTTGCAAAAGTCCGGGTTATGGAGGTTCGGAAGACTACGCCAATTTTTGGCTTTCTTCTTCTCCTACTTCCTCCCCATCAGAACTTTTCCCAGTTTTGATCAAAAAAGCTACTAACCATGGCGCTATTACAATAATCATTAACATGCGGCACATTTGCATGGCTAGGACTAATCCCGCATCACCCCCTAGCTGCATTACGGTGGCAATCATGGCCTCAATTCCCCCAGGAGTAAATCCTAAAACAGCGGTGTTGGTGTCAACTTGGGTGACTACGTGGAACTCATAGCCAACTCCTAAACAAAGAAGGATTAATACCAGCACCAAACCCACCTCGATTAAGACTGCCTTCAAGAGTTTTTGAGCAGCTTGCCGATTAAACTTAAGACCAATCGAAACTCCCACGAATAGCAGTCCAATAGCAAATAGCCACTGTGGTACTTGTAGTTGATATGGTAACTCCCAAAATGCCACTAAGGTTACCAGCATTGGCCCCAACAGTCCAGATGCAGGCAACCGCAGTCGATTTCCTCCCCAAATCCCTAGACCACAGCACCCAGCTAGTACCAAAAGATTGAAAAACATGGGCATGGGTAGGTGATTATTGATGGCAATGCTAGTTGTCGCTTGGGTAACTGGATGTGCTGGCAAGATAAAACCTGCTAAACTCGGTATAACCAAAACCACTAACAATACTCGGAGATACTGAAGCACTGCAACCGCGATCGCATCTGCTCCCATTTCATCACCGATAGCTACAATAGTAGAAGCTGCACCCGGTATAAAGGCTAGCAAACCAGTGACGCGATCAATGCCAGCCAAACGGGATAATAGGTAACCGTGGAATAAACTCAGACAACCCGTGAGTAAAACACATAGCAGTATCGGAATTGCATAGTTAAGTGCCATGCTAAGGGTCTCCGGAGAGAAGCGGACTGCTGTAGCAAGTCCAATGGTTGCTTTCCCAAGGGTCATAAATACAGGAGGCAGAGGTTGGGGGTTACCTTGGATAGTTGCATAAACTATACCGATGATCATCGGGCCTAGTAGCCAACCTACAGGAATATTCAGCCAATCGAAGAGTAAGCCTGCCAAGATAGCAAGGACTAGCTGTTGGGTAATTTGTTGTATCTTTGGTAAACTTGCTACAGTTTTCTGCTTCCATTGAGTTAGTTGCTCTCGATAGCCTTCACCTTGAGATTTCGTCGCCGGGAGAATTTTCCAAACCACAGAATTTTGAGAAAATTTAATCTAGTTTGCTTAGTCTGCTCTCATTCTAAGGGAGGAGACAGGGTGATGGGGTCTACTCACAAGGGTAGGTTTTTAATATTTCGGGCTTGCTGAATAAGTCAGACAAGGGGGACAAGGGAGACAAGGGGGACAAGGGAGACAAGGAGGACAAGGGGGATAATAGTTGTAAAGAGCGCAATATGTTCATCACTTGTGCAAGGAAAATAAGCCTATCGATACAAAAAACTTGCACTTATTGAGCAACAAAATGCTTAAAAGCTATGCCATACAAGGCTTACACATTTATACAGCAAGCCCTATTTCGCTCAAGAAGAGACAAGGGAGGAAAGTAGACAAGTAGACAAGGTGGAGTGTGGAGTAGGATTGACTATATATGAAAACACTTAAAGTCATTGGTAACTCCTTTATCTACGCAGTAGCAGAAGAAGCGGGACTGGAGAAAGTGTGGTGTGTTATTGCCGATGACAGTGAGGAGACTGCCGAAGTTACCCAAATCCTGGCAGGGGAAAGACTACCCAAGTTAAATCTTTCCACAGCATCTAGAGATGACATCAAATCGGCTTTGCAATTCCTTGTCGAAAAACCTGGTAGTTCATTGAAAGGGATTAAGCTTGCTGTTGCTACAGAGAAAATTGAGGAAGCCCCTCGTAAATATTGGAAAAATTTAGAACCAATCACCAAACTCAAGTGTGGTATTACCAAAGGTAAAAAGCTGGATACTCTCAAGGAGATTTTCTATCTCACTCCTGAACCAATACCAGATGTGATCACTGATCCTGAGTTACTGGATACTTTTACGGTAGGTGAATTACGGAAAATGGCAACTAAACGTGGTATGTCAGGGACATCTAAAATGAAGAAAGCAGACTTGGTTGCAGTTTTGAGTAAGTCGGCATAATGAGAATTAGGTGATTTCTAGGACAAAATGTACCTATCGTAGGGTGTGTTAACGCAGCGGACAACAAGATAATCTGATCGTTCTCCCTCAGCTTCCTCCGCTCCCCATTCTCTTAATCTGTCGGTAATTCCAGAAACCAAAGATTAACCAGAAGGCAAGGAGGGCTAGAGTTAGGATCAAAACGGGAATTGGACCAAACTGCGAAATTAAAGTTGGTGCAGCCGCAGTGAATAAACCACCTCCAACAATCGGTTCAAAGAACAGCTGTTTGTAAGCAAAACTCTCGAAAGCACCGGAACGTTTTTGGGGGTCTACCATCTGCATCAGTAATAAACCGGTGGCAGTGACCCCCATAGATTGTCCCACATCACCTATCCCTCGCTCGAACCAGTAGGTGGGAATAATCCGGGGTGCAAGGTAAATAAAACAGAGGATGTTCCAAGTAATGCCCACTACAGATAATAGTAGAAAAGCTCCGAAGTTACCTGCTAATACCGCTAAGGAGATGGAAGCAAGAGCGGCGACAATGGTTACATCCAATGCTAAACCACCAATGTGATTCATTAACCGGCGGTCAATGAGATAAGTCAGACCCCAACGCTCTAGAAAAAGCTGTACGATAATGCCACCTACTAGGGCTAGAGGAAATAGGGGAATAGCAGACAGTATCTCTAGTCCCTCACCTCCTTGGTTCCAGATTGCTGATTCGATAAAGTTAAGTCCTTGTTGCATCAGCCAACCAAGAGCGATCGCTAGGGCAATAAAACCAAAGTGTAGGGATAAGGGATCGATAAGCAGACTACTCAGCATTGTAGCTCTTTTTGTCCTCATTTCTGGACTTTCTTCGTGACTTTCCCTGGGCTGCTCCTGTTCAAGATTATCTTCTTCAGTAACGGAGATATGCCCTTTACTACGTCCCCAATTAGCTAACATTACTCCTGTCACTACACCACTGACAATGCCTACCGTAGCTAAGCCCAGAGCTAAATCAGGTCCTTCGGCAAAGCCCAATTTACTCAGGGATTCCGCCATACCAGCAGCGGTTCCATGACCCCCTTCAAAGCCAATTTCAATCAAAGCACCGGAGATGGGATTTAGCCCAAAGACAGGAGTTAACACTGTCAGGGCTAACAATAGTCCCACCACATATTGTCCCCAGGCAATGGATTGACCAAAAGCTACCTGGGGTGAAGCCAACCGCCAAATATCTCGCGGACTAGGAATAAACTCTCCGAGGAAAATAGTAGCAAAGACAACGTTGATAAAAACCCCTGGAATTCTTCCCCAAACATCTAGCACTGGTTGAGAAAAGATACCCGTGGAGAGAAAGCTTCCTTCTCCTGCAATTGCACCTAAAACTGCCGGTCCGAGGAGCAAAGCCAGCAATCCAGTAACAATTGAGCTAGGTAAATACAAGGTTTGTAACAGGGGAATATTCTGGCGAATCCACCTTCCCATTAGCAGCAAACAACCGAGAATGATAAAGGCAAAGAATACATCTTGGAAATCATAGGATGGTCCTGGGTTAGACCCTTGTGCTAGAGCCATAAAATTAAGTGGTACTAACATTAAGATCATAGCTCCAGTAAGTAGCCAGCTAGCTTGAGCTAACCAGCGCCAGCCTCCAAAAAGCGATCGCGTTGGTAAAGCAACCCCTTTCTTGCCTCTCCGGTGCTTCCTTCTCAACACCCATTTAATTCTATTGAAGAAAAGGAATATATCCCTGATCTGCCCCATGGTATTTTCCTCTACAAAACCGTTGTTCCCCAGAAAATCCTAATCATAGCTTATGTGGATTGAAATCAAGGAGAGTAAGTTTAGCAATATTTAGATAGACGGGTTATATTACTTTAGGTAGACGGGTTATATTACTGATGAACCCGCTCTTACTACCGTGGCACACCTAAAATGGTGGGATAAGTAGGTTGGGTGTAGCGATAGCGTAACCCAACGCCGGAGCACATTGTGTTGGGTTTCACTGCGTTACACCCAACCTACAGTTTTAGCTGTGTGACGCTAGTAGTTAATTCATTTAACAATTTAATAATCTAAGCATAAATGACAAACTACCAATATCAAATCGGGGGCAGTTTACCAGTTGATGCTCCTACCTATGTCAGACGACAAGCAGATAAAGACCTCTATCATGCTTTAAAAGCAGGAGAATTTTGTTATGTGTTCAACTCTCGGCAGATGGGTAAGTCTTCCCTGAGAGTCAAAACCATGCAACGGCTACAAGCAGAGGGATTTGTCTGTGTTGCGATTGATATTACTGCTATTGGTACTACTGATATCACTCCAGAAGAATGGTATGCCGGGATAATTGACAGTATTGTTAGTAGTTTGGATCTGTATGAACAATTTGATTTAGATGACTGGTGGCAAAAGAACAGCTGGTTGTCTAAAGTCAATCGCTTGAGCAAATTTTTGGATGAAGTTCTACTCAAGTTAATTGAGCAAAAACTGGTAATTTTTGTAGATGAAATCGACAGTATCCTAAGCTTAAACTTCAAGACTGATGACTTTTTTGCTTTCATCCGTTCTTGCTACAATCAGAGAGTAGATAAAAAAGAATACCAGCGTCTGTCTTTTGTCCTCATTGGAGTAACAACACCATCGGATCTGATTGCGGACAAACGGCGCACACCTTTTAATATTGGTCGGGCAATTGAATTGAAAGGCTTTCTTCCCCAGGAAGTCGAGCCTTTAGCTAAGGGATTGGAGGGTAAAGTAGATAACCCCCAAGCAGTACTCCAAGAGATATTAGTATGGACAGGTGGGCAACCTTTTCTCACACAAAAGCTTTGTCAACTAGTAGTGAGGGAGAGGGAGAAGAGAGAGGAGGAAGACAAGGAGGACAAGGGAGATGGGGGAGACAAGAAGATATTCCCAATTCCCTTTGCGCAGCATGGTGAGCGAAGCGAGGCAAATTCCCAAACAACCAACAACAAACAACCAACAACAAATAACCAACAACAAACAACAATTGCCAAAATTGCGCGATCGCATATTATTGAAAATTGGGAATCCCAAGATGAACCAGAACATTTGCGGACAATACGCGATCGCCTTCTCTGTAATCAGCAACGTACTGGGCAACTGCTAGGACTTTATCAGCAAATTTTGACTGCCTCAAGCTGGGAGGTAGCGGAAAGGGAAGGTGTTGCTGCGGATAATTCTCTGGAACAAGTAGAATTGCGGCTATCAGGATTAGTAGTTAAGCAGCAAGGTAAGTTAAGAGTTTACAACCGCATTTATCAAGCAGTTTTTGACCAAAGTTGGGTTGAGCAGGTGTTAGCGGATTTGCGACCATACTCTCAGGGAATGACCGCTTGGTTCGCTTCCAATTGTCAGGACGAATCTCGACTGTTGCGAGGGCAGGCATTAAAGGCTGCTCAGGCATGGGCAGAGGGTAAAATATTGAGCCATCAGGATTATCGGTTCTTAACTGCTAGCGAAGAACTGGAAACAAGGAATGCTCAAATCGCGGCAGCAAATCATATTTTAGCTGAGGCTCAGCGAAAAGCTAAGCAAACAAAACTAAAGCCAAGATTGTGGAAAAGTCGGTATTTATTGACTACTTTATCGGTTACCACTTTTATTATTATACTCCGCTCGATGGGGATATTACAGTTATTGGAGTGGGCTACTTTAGATCAATTTTTTGGCTGGCGTCCTACTGAACCAGTTGATGAGCGAATTTTAATTGTCGCCATTGATGAGTCAGATATTAACTATCTAGGAAAATGGCCTATCCCAGATGCAGCCATAGCACGATTAATTAAGATACTCAATCAACATCAGCCTGCGGCAATTGGCTTAGATTTATATCGCAATTTACCTGTAGAACCAGGTTATCAAGACTGGTTAGAAGTGATGGAATCTACCCCAAACCTTATTGGCGTAGAAAAAGCTGTTGGCACTACAGTGGCTCCTCCTGATACTTTGAGCAAAATGGAGCAAGTGGCTCTAACTGATATATTGGTGGATGCTGATGGTAAAGTCCGTCGAGCTTTATTATCTTACAGACCTCCAGAGGGTCAACTGAGATTTGGTCTAGGTTGCAAATTGGCTTTGATCTATCTGGAAGCTAAGGGCATTAACCTAGAAACCCTTGATGATACCAAAAAGCATTATCGCTTGGGCAAGGAAATCTTTGTCCCCTTTAAAAGCAATGATGGAGGGTATGTCCGTACTAACTCCGGTGGCTATCAAATCTTCTTGAACTATCGCGGTCAACAAGACCGCTTCCGTGCTGTAACATTGACTGAAGTACTAGAGAATCGGGTAGATCCAGAGTTAATTCGCGATCGCCTGATTTTGATTGGTTCGGTTGCTAGAAGTCTTAATGATGAGTTTTATACACCCTACAATCGCTTAATGGGCAACACCCTCGAATCTACACCAGGGGTGGTAATTCATGCCAATGTAGCCAGCCAGATTGTGAGTGCAGCACTAGATGGGCGATCCTTGCTTAAGGTATGGAAAGAAGCCGGTGAGTGGTTGTGGATTTTAGGCTGGTCTTTGATTGGAGCAAGTCTAAGCTGGAGGTTTTGGCAACTGCGTTCTCCCTATCTCCTCATCTTCATTATTTTTCTTGCTGAAGCTGGTCTAGCTAGCAGTTGTTACATAGCTTTTCTTGTTGGTTGGTGGATACCTCTGTTTCCTCCAGCACTAAGTTTAATCAGCTCAGCGATTGTAGCTCCATTTCTACTAGAGAAACTTCAACTCAAATATACTCTGGAGTTGATTATGGAGAGCTATCCCGAACATCCAGATGCTGTTCTCATGGCTCTTGAGTATCTTAGGCACTCAGAAAGCCCACAAAATCAAGCCTTGATTAACCAATTTCAAAAGAAAATAGAAAGCCCGCAATCTTTGACAAAATTGGGACTTTCTGTACAAAAAAGAGAATCTCCGCCCTTCTAGGACGGAGATGAGGACGCGGGGACACGGAGACGCGGGGATGCGCAGAGAGAATAACCCGCTATTTAAACAAGATAGAGAAGCTTTCTTCCCTCCTACCTCCGGTCCCCCTCCTTGGAGGGGTTAGGGGTGGGTTCTGCCTTCTCTTAAGCAATTGCTGCCATTTTGACATCGTTAGTCGCTAATAACTCTTGCAGTTCCTCAGCATCAACAGTTTCTTTATCAATTAACATGTTGGCTAAGGTGTCAAGGATGTGCTTATTGCCCAGCATCACATCTTTAGCCCGTCGGTAGGCTTCATCAACTAACTTACGGACTTCTTCATCAATTGCCGCAGCGGTGGTATCGGAGAAGTCTCGGTCCGAAGCAATATCTCGACCGAGGAACATGTTACCATTCTGGCGTCCTAGAGCGACAGGACCCAAGCGATCGCTCATACCATAGCGAGTGACCATCTGCCGTGCCACCCGGGTAACCTGTTGTAAGTCATTGGAAGCACCAGTGGTTACTTCCTCTTCACCGAAGATAATTTCTTCAGCAAGGCGACCTCCTAAAGCCACCGCCATCTGGTTTTGTAGGTAAGAACGAGAATACAAACCGGAATCCATGCGGTCTTCGCTAGGGGTGAACCAAGTTAGACCACCAGCACGACCACGGGGAATAATACTAATCTTCTGTACTGGGTCATAATCTGGCATCAAAGCACCAACTAGAGCATGACCTGCTTCATGATAAGCTACCAGAGCTTTGCGCTTCTCGCTCATCACCCGGTCTTTCTTCTCAGGACCAGCTAACACCCGGTCAATGGCATCATTGACTTCATCCATGGAAATTTCGGTCAGGCTGCGACGGGCGGCTAAAATAGCAGCTTCATTGAGGAGATTGGATAAATCCGCACCAGTGAAACCAGGGGTACGACGGGCAATCTTCTCTAGTTCTACATCCTTAGAGAGGGTCTTGCCACGAGCATGAACATTGAGAATTTCCAGACGACCAGCGTAGTCAGGACGATCAACGACTACTTGACGGTCAAAACGACCAGGACGTAGCAGTGCCGCATCTAGAACATCGGGGCGGTTAGTAGCAGCAATAATGATGATACCGGTATTGCCCTCAAAACCATCCATCTCAGTGAGTAGCTGGTTGAGAGTTTGCTCTCGCTCATCGTTACCGCCGCCCAAGCCAGCACCTCGTTGTCTTCCTACTGCATCAATTTCATCAATAAAGACGATGCAGGGAGCATTGCCCTTGGCTTGTTCAAACAAGTCCCGGACACGGGAAGCACCAACCCCGACGAACATTTCTACGAACTCAGAACCAGAAATAGAGAAAAAGGGTACACCTGCTTCTCCAGCAACAGCACGAGCTAGGAGGGTTTTACCGGTTCCTGGAGGTCCAACTAGCAACACACCTTTGGGAATCTTAGCTCCAATAGCAGTGAAGCGGTCAGCATTTTTAAGGAAGTCAACAACCTCATTGAGTTCCAGCTTAGCTTGCTCAATACCAGCAACATCCCCAAAAGTTACTTGAGTTTGGGGTTCCATTTGTACTCTGGCTTTGGACTTACCAAAGTTCATTGCCTGGGAGCCAGGACCACTTTGGGCACGGCGTAGCAAGAAAAATAGTCCCACCAACAACAGAATGGGGAAGAAGAGGCTGCTCAAGGCTCGGAACCAGAAGCTATCATCGCTCTGGGGTAGCACGGCAATATCTACACCATTTTGAGTGAGAATATTAATCAGCTCTGGATCATTAGGTAGATTTACCTCAACCTGCGTACCCTTTTGATCTGTAGCTAGAGCCTTAGTTCTGTCAGCACTGATCTTGACAATTTCAATATTTTGAGATTCGACTTGCTGAATTAGGTAGCTGTAGGACTCAGTTCTCCGGTTTTGGGAAGGTTTGTCTAAAAATGCTGTTGCTAGAGCAATGACTACTATCGCTAGTAGCGCATACAGCCCAACGTTTCTCCATTTCTTATTCACTGCTTATTCCTCCTAAGAGTTAGGCTCTGGGAACCTGAAAATAACATCTTGTATTAACTAATGTTAACCTTTCTCAGCAATTATTGACAAAACCTACCCAGCGACATCTATGATGGCTAGTTAGTGTATCAGAAGAGAAAAGGCAGAGGGCAGAGGGCAGAAGGCAGAAGGAAAGAAAGAAGGCAGAGGGCAGAGGGCAGAGGGCAGAAGGAAAGAAAGAAGGTTGCAAGGTAGAAAGGAATTTTCATCTATGGTGGTGAAAAAATTTTTTCTCATCGCGACTTCCTCTTGTCCCCCTCCTTGGAGGGGTTAGGGGTGGGTTCCGCCACCTACCACCTACCACCTACCACCTGCCTTCAGACTACTAACTCACGCACTAAGGTAGCTAAACGTTCCGCACTATCTGTCACTGCTAGGGAAGCAGCTTTTTGAGCCATTTGTTCTAAGATTTGAGGTGATTCGAGTAAATGGACTACCTTGCTGGTTAACAGTTGAGGAGTTAGTTCCGATTGACGAAAAACCAGAGCAGCACCAGAATCCACAAAGCTAGCAGCATTAAAGGCTTGGTGATCTTCCGCAGCGTAGGGATAGGGAATTAAGATAGCAGGAGTCTGGGTAGTAGCTAGTTCAGTCAAGGTTCCTGCACCAGCACGACTGATGGCCAGGTTCGCTCTTTGAAGCAGTGCTGCCATATTGTGATAAAAAGGCATTTGAATATATTGAGGATGCTCAAGAGAGTCCGCATCAGGGTCTTTCTCTCCCGTCAAATGCACTATCCAAGCACCAGCATCAAACCAAGCAGGAGCACATTGGCGCACTAATTGATTAACCGCGATCGCGCCTTGGGAACCACCCACTACTACAATTAAAGGAACGTCCTCAGGAATTGGTAGTTCTAGGGGTTGGTTTTCTAAGAAATTAGAGCGAACCGGTGTTCCTACCCAAACTTTCTCTCCTTTGGGTAAATACTTCGATGCTGATTCAAAGCCTAAGGCGAGAGTACTACACAAGGGACCAAACCAACGAGTTACTTTCCCTGGGAGAGCGTTAGACTCATGAATTATTACTGGCACACCCAACAGGCGGGCCGCGATAATTGCTGGTCCGGCGATATAACCGCCGGTAGTGAAGACTCCATGAAACTTCCCACTTTTGAGCAATTGCCCTACTTGATACAGGGAACTAACTAGGCGTCCGGCAATACGCAATGTACCAAGACCAAAGCGTTGTTGAAAGCCTTCTATAGCAATAGTGTGGAGAGGATACTGAGTTGGTACTAACTCTTGTTCCAAACGGTTAGGCACACCTAACCACTCAATTTTGTAATCTGGTAACTGTTGAGCAACAGCGATCGCGGGGAAGAGATGTCCCCCAGTACCACTAGCAGCAATCAGCAATCGAATCGGTGCATCAGGCAAGGTTAGTCTTTCTCCTACAAGTGGCTTGACTCAGCTAAGATCAGAATTTGGTTGTAAATATCTGAGCATACCATTTAAAGTTCAAGAAATAAAACACTAATCAACTATTCCTCAACCAGCATGGGTAATCCGGTACATTTTCTACAACGACTCTCAGAGACTCTAAGAGCTACAGTAAAGTCTAGTTCTAATTGGTCAGTATTTTTCTTTTTAACCCTAGGTTTAACCCTGGGATGGAGTTTGAAGGCTCAAGCAGAAAGTCCGGATACTGCTCCTCCTGAACTCAAAGATGCTCTCACGCAAATCGACGCAGCAGCCAACAATGGCAATATTGAGGAAATTATGCAATTCTACGATGCTAATTTCCGTAATTCCGATGGCTTAACCTACGACTCCATGCAAGAAGCCTTAACTAAATTTTGGCAGCGCTATCCTCAGTTGAACTACCGTACAGAACTTCAGAATTGGGAAAGGGATGAAGATGGCATCGTCGTTGAAACTGTTACCTATATTACCAGCACCCAAGCTAATACTGAAGAGATGAAGCTTGAGTCTATTATGCGATCGCGCCAGCACTTTGAAAACCAAAAAATTGTTGAGCAGGAAGTTTTAGCAGAAAGCAGCAAGTTAACTTCGGGGGTAAATCCTCCGACTGTGGAAGTAAATTTACCAGAACAAGTGCGTATTGGTCGGCAGTATAACTTTGATGCAATTGTTCAGGAACCATTGGGGAATAAACTACTACTAGGAGCTGCAACGGAAGAAGCAGTTAACATAGAACGCTATACTAACCCTACTGAGTTTGAGTTAGAGTTACTACCAGCAGGTGGTCTTTTTAAGATGGGGGAAGCACCTCTTGAAGAAGATCAACGTTGGATTTCAGCAATCTTGATTCGGGGAGATGGGATTACAATGATTACCCAACGTCTGCAATTTGTTAAAGATCTTGCAGCTCAAAAGTAAGGTGATTTCTTGTAAAAAAATGTGCTTATCGTAGGGTGTGTTAGCGTAGCGTAACGCACCGCATAACGGGTACAATCATTTTCAAAAATCGTCCAAGCCAAGGCAACAGTATTTTATATTATTTTCTTCTATCTAATTAGAAAATTATAGTATTACTGTTGCCCTTATAACTAAAATGAAAACCCTATATCACCAAATGAATGACGCAGGAATTTTAGGAAAAATTACACTCCAGAATCAAAGTATCAATACCCGCGACACGGTGCGTTACGCTGCGCTCTAAGCGGAGCATCCCGAAGGGTATACACACCCTACAAAATTACTAAAATTATGAAAACTCTAGCCAAATGGTCTATAGAAGACTACCATCAGATGATTAACGCGGGAATTTTAGATGAGCGCCGCGTCGAGTTACTGGCTGGCGAGATTATTGAAATGAGTCCAGAAACACCAATTCACTACAATACAGCCAAGCGAGGCTCAAAGTATCTTGAGGAATTGCTGCTTGGTAAAGCTGAAGTTCGGTTCAATGGTCCGATAACTTTGCTTAACTCGGAGCCAGAGCCAGATATTGCTATTGTCAGACTACCAGAATCTAGATACGATGATCGCCATCCTAGAGTTGAAGATATTTTCTGGCTGATTGAAGTGGCGAATACTAGCCAAAAGAAAGACTTGGGGCTCAAGAAAGAGCTCTATGCTCTTGCCCAGATTCAAGAATATTGGGTTTGGGATTTAATCGCTAGAAAAATGACTGTGTTTCGAGGGCTTAGCAAAAGTGACTATTTAGTACAACAGGAAATCACTCAAGGGGAAATTACACCATTGGCTTTGACCGATATCAAAGTATCAGTAGAGAGACTTTTTAGATAAGCGAAAACAGTTTCTTGTGGAATGAGCATCTCGCCCGTACAAATGCCTCAAAAAATATGCCAAATAAATGGATCTAACAGGATTTTAAAAATGATTGTAACCGTGACTAAGGTAATTTACTCCTAAAAAAGAACCTATTGTAGGGTGTGTTAGCGTAGCGTAACGCACCGCATCATGGGTACAATCATTTTCTCAAATTACCTAAGTAAAGGCAACAGGATTTTATATTATTTCCTTCTATATGATTAGAAAATTATTAGTATTACTGACATGAAAAATATTAGATTATGTTGAATACTCTAAAATTAGAAAAATTTCGTGGTTTCAAGTCCTTTGAGCTTCAGGATCTTGGTAGAGTTAATTTGTTAGTCGGTGTAAACAACAGTGGCAAAACATCAATTCTAGAAGCCATTAAACTACTATATTCATCTGCTAATTTCGAGACATTTATTGATGTAATGATTGAGAGAGGTGAACATTTTAATACTGATAAAAATACAACTATTGATCTTGATATTAGTCATCTTTTTTATGGCCATGAAGTTGAAGAAAATAGCAAATTTTCCATATCAGGTAAAAATAACAATATTCAACAAAAGCTTGTTGTATCGATAGCCATAAGTTCTAAAATTACTCGCTCTCCTTTAGGTATTCATTCTGAAGCATATTCAGTTAGTAAATTTTCAGATGATCTGTCAAGGCTTAGTTTTATAGCTAAGTGGACTCATGGCAACAAACAAGAGAATTGGGAAAAAATTTTGTCATCTAATGGCTCTCTTTATAATGACGAAATTCATTTTTGGCCATTTAATAAATACAGAGCAAATAAAAGGCCAATCCCAACAACACAATTAATCAGATCATCATCCTTAACTATAGAAACGATGACTGAATTGTTCGAGCAGGTAGTACTGACAGCTGAAGAAAAACTTGTATATGAAGCACTTCAGATGATTGAACCTAGAATTGAGCGTATTGCACCGGTTAGTTATAGTAAATCTATTTCTTCTAGCTCTCGCGGTGGCTTTGTTGTGCGCCTTTCTGACAGTGAACAGCGTGTACCTATTGGTAGTTTAGGAGACGGAATATGGCGTATGCTGGGGCTGGCACTGGCGATTGTATCTGTAAAAGGAGGAGTCTTACTTGTTGACGAAATTGATACTGGACTCCACTTTACTACTTTGTCTGATATGTGGAAGCTAATCTGGGAAACGGCAAAAAAACTAGATGTGCAGGTTTTTGCCACTACCCATAACAGTGACTGTTGGACTAGCTTAGCCACTATTGCCAGCCAAGAAGATGCAGCAGTTGATGGCATTACAATTCAACGAATAGAACCCGATAAAAACACAAGTGTCGTCTTTACAGAAAAAGAAATTGCTATTGCAGCGGAACGAGGAATTGAGGTGCGCTGATTATGGCAAAGAGACACCGAAATCTACTGTTAGTGGAAGGGGAGCAAGAGAAGAGAACTATACCTTATTTGATAGAAGCTAATGGTATTAATTTGGGAACCAAAAATAACCCAGTTGTCTACATTGAACCTCTTGGTGGTGATACAAATGTTATTAACCCATTGCTTATTTCTGCGGAATTAAAAGCATCAGGGCGTAAAGCTCTAGGATTAATGGTAGATGCTGACGATAATCCATTTAAACGATGGCAAAGTGTAAGAAATGCTTGCTTAACAGCTATGCCTGATATTCCTGAAAAACTGCCTGAGACAGGATTAATTCATTGTTTGCCCAATGATATTAAATTTGGCGTCTGGATTATGCCGGATAACAAAATGCGAGGAATGTTGGAAACTTTCTTGGTATACATGATTCCCGATGAGAATGAGCCATTTTGGGAATATGCTCAAGAAGCCGTATCAGCAGCTAAAAACAAAAATGCACCTTTTATAGAGCAACATATCGATAAAGCTCACATTTTCACTTGGCTAGCTTGGCAAAAACCACCGGGAAGACAGCTGCATAATGCCATCAGGTCGAAAATTTTAGATCCAAAGCATCCAAAAGCCCAGACATTCGTGAGTTGGTTCAAAAGTTTGTACAACTTGTGAATGTATGCAGAAGGGATGAAAGCTGATACCTTGAAACACAGGAACATCATTTGGGTTACTACGGTTTGAAACAGCGCTCTCATTACTGGCAGCTGCTACCTTATATCCGCCCCCAGTGGCAAACTATTAGTCAGGCTTTAGCTTGTACCTTAGGGGTAACTGTGTTTTGGCCTATACAGGCGGCACTGGCTGGTCAACTTGCTACATTCTTGGGACAGGGTAATATGGTAGCACTTGTCCGGTTGTCTGGAGTCCTGGCTCTAGTTTTTCTAGCCCAGAAAATCCTGATGTATGGTCAAGATGCTCTGATGGCAAAAGCTGCTTTCACCATTACCCTGGACTTACGGAAGCAAGTATATGCTCACCTACAACGTCTTAATCTGAGCTACTTTGAAACAGCTAAGACTGGAGACTTAACCTATCGCCTCACGGAAGATATCGACCGGATTGGGGAAGTAGTCAATAAAGTCTTCCATGATTTTATCCCCTGCCTGCTACAACTGATTGTGGTGTTGGGTTATATGATCTACCTCAACTGGCAGTTAACCCTAGCCACTTTCATCGTTGCACCACTGATGGGTATTCTTATTGGCTGGTTTGGGGAACAAATGCTGAAGTTTTCTCACCGCAGTCAAAATCGCATTTCTAATTTATCTTCCTTACTTACAGAAGTTTTTAGTGGCATTCGCTTAGTACAAGCTTTTGCGGCGGAAGAGTATGAAATTGAGCGCTTTAGCCTCGAAGCAGAACAAAATCGCAAAGCTAAGTATGCTGCGGAGCACCTCAAGGCAATTCAGTTTCCCGTGGTAGGATTTCTCTATGTCATGAGTGTATTGCTGCTCTTTTTTTTGGGGGGATGGCAAATTGCTCAAGGTAATCTGACTGGCTCAAAATTTGTTAGTTATCTTGCTGGTGTGGGGTTACTCATTGATCCCATCAACCATATGACTACGAATTACAACGATTTTAAACAAGGAGAGGCTTCTGTTGACCGAGTCTTTGAATTGGTGGCGATTCAGCCAACGGTAGTAGAAAAACCAGATGCAGTTGAACTACCACCTCTCACCGGCAAAGTAGAGTATCGTGGTGTTAGCTTTGCCTACCCTAACCCTTCCCCTCAAGGTGGGCAATGGGGAGCATCAGTACTAAAAAATTTAAGTTTATTAGCCTTACCAGGAGACAAGATAGCTTTAGTAGGAGCATCTGGTGCTGGTAAAACTACTTTAGTCAACTTGCTCCCTCGTTTCTATGACCCCCAAGCTGGGGAAATTTTTATAGATAGTACTAATGTTCGGGATGTCACCCTTAAAAGTTTGCGGCGTCAAATTGGCATTGTTCCCCAAGAGGTTACCTTATTTTCCGGAACCATAGCTCAAAATATTGCCTTTGGTCAGCGAGAATTTGAGCTCAAAGAAGTCCAAGCCGCAGCAGAAATTGCCAATGCTCATCAGTTTATCATTGAGCTGTCTCAGGGCTATTACACCTGGGTAGGAGAGCGAGGAGTCAATTTATCTGGAGGACAAAGACAAAGAATCGCGATCGCTCGTGCAGTCTTACTCAATCCTAGTATCCTAATCTTAGATGAAGCAACCTCTGCCCTAGATTCAGAATCTGAAGCCTTAGTACAAGAAGCCCTAGAGCGCATTATGAAAGGCCGTACTGTGTTTATTATTGCTCATCGACTGGCAACTGTGCGCCGTGCTGATCGCATTCTTGTGATGGAGCAGGGACAGATTGTAGAATCAGGAACCCATGCAGAATTGTTAGAGCAAGGCAATCGTTATGCCCGCTTCTATGCTCAACAATTTAGCTAGTGGCGCAACACACTAAAATGGTGGAATAGATTTCCTCCCTCAGCTCCCTCAGCTCCCTCAGCTCCCCCAGCTTCCTCAGCTTCCTCAGCTCCCTCAGCTCCCCATCTCCCTCAGCTCATATCACAACTCCTCCAGATAACTCAAGAGATCTGCCATTTCCTTAGGACTGGGTTGAAACTTAGGCATGGGGGGCGTTTTGCCACTAACCACTTGTTTAATTAAGCGACCCTCAGACTTCCGATGGGAGACATGATGTAAGCTTGGTCCAATTTTGCCATTGGCTTCTAGACCATGACAACCAGCGCAGTTAATTTGAAAAATAGCATGACCTTGTACAGAATCACCGTTTAGTGATAAAACATCTTGGATGTAAGGATCAGAGATCTGAATCCAGCGGAAACAGAAGATGCCAGCAGAGATTGCCAATAGCAGAGCTATTAACACTAGAACAACCTGCCAAGCTGGAATTTGAGATGGGATAGGTTGTTTATCCAAATAACTTTTTGTCAAATTGACCATTTACAAAGTGTTTTTATAATAAACATAGCTTAATGTTTGGAGAGTAAGGAATCAAGGGTCGTTCGACGCTACTGGTTCTTGTATGCTAGTTACTGCAAGGGAAATTAACGACTCTAGCTCTTTTGCCATAAGACCTAGTAGGATGAGAAACAGGTTAAAAAACTTATAGATATAGGAGCACCAACGTGGTTGAACCACTACTTGTCGGCATTGTCCTTGGCTTAATCCCGGTGACCCTCGCTGGGCTGTTTGTTGCTGCTTATTTGCAGTACAAGCGCGGTAATCAATTGGGTGCCTAAGTAAGCCAGAAGGTACAAACGAAGGCAAGCATGTCAATTTATGTAAATTAACATGCTTGCCTTAAGGCAGAAGGCAGAAGGCAGAAGGCAGAAGGGAAGAAAGAAGGTTGCAAGGTAGAAGGGAATTATAAGTGATTATCCGAACTTGATATAAAACCCTAAAACCTACCACCTACCACCTACCACCTATTTAACAGAGACTCTACCGCTGTTTGCTGCAATATGGGGAGTGGGACTAGTTCAAGATTTTCCGCAACATGTTCCGGTTGTTTCATCCCTACGAGAGCGGTTGATAAACCTGGTATACTTCGAGTAAATTGCAGAGCCTGCTGACCAATCCTTAAGCGTTCTTTACTGTTAGAAGTCAGTAGGGGCAACATTTGCTCTAGTTCCTTACCCTGAGCAATAGCAGCGCTGGCAACCGGTGCAATATTCAACTGCTCAGCAGCTTGTAGAGCAGGCATTTGACAGCCATCAATAGTTTGGGTAGCCAGGGTTGCTCCCTCTAACATCAGTAGATTAAGGGGCAGTTGGATAAACTTAAAATGACTTTCCCCCTGAGGAGACACACTTTGGGCAATAGCTTGAGCCTTGGCTAAATCAATGTGGGCTTTGTGGTTAGGAGTGACTCGAAAAGCACTCCAAGTGGCTAGCCCATAGGCTCCAATTTTACCAGCGGCAACCGCCTCTTCTAAGACGATAAAAGATGCCTCTAGCTGCTTGTAGAAAATTTCTGGAGAGACATGGGAAAGCTGCTCCTCTGGGTTATGCAAGTAGTAGATATCAATGGTTTCCACTCCCAAGTTATCTAAACTTCGATTAAGCTGATCACGGATATAGTCAGGATGCATACAATGCCTTTGCTGAGCTAAATCTGCCATGCTGATAGAAGTCTCTGGTGGATCAACATAGGTTGCCTTAAACCATTCAACACGATTGGGGTGGGGAACAAATCCTCCCTTAGTACAAATAACTAGTCCTTCACGATTGGCAATACCTTGGTTGATAACTTCGTTAATAGCTTGTCCCACAACGCGCTCACTTCGCTGATGGCGGTAGTTAATAGCAGTATCAACAACATTGATACCATTTGCGATCGCATCAACAACAGCCTGAAGCATCAACCGGTCAGTTTCCTCATCCACTCTACCTAAATACGTCCCAATGCCGATAGAACTCATCAATAGCTGGTTATATTCTCTAAAATGAGTATCTGCACAGTTTTGGTGCTTACGATAGTTATCTGTACCAAAGGTAGTTGCCTGACCTAAAATTGACATATTTGTTGTTTGTTGTTGGTTGTTTGTAGTAGGACTTCAGTCCAAAAAGAAGCCAGAAACAAGAATTAGCTCTAGAATTAGATGTAGCTATACCTGGCTTTGTCTATAATCCCTATACTTATAGGGCTAGGGCAGAAGTGTTTGTGCTTTATTTGTTGAACACAAACGAACAGAATCAATGAAACAATAGGTGAGTAATAATGAATATTAAACAAATTTTGAAAAATATCATAATAAGAGTTTATCAAAACCTTAGATTAGTATTTCCTAGCCTCTATTATTTTATTCAATATTCTCGTGCCGCTAGCAAAATGGGTAATCTGGCAAAGGAACGGGATGAACTTTTTAATAAACTGATAGCAGGGAGCACAACCAAGAAATGTCTACAAATTGGAGTTAAAGAAGATATTGGAGCTAAATTTGGCTCTAATTGGGTAAGTGTAGATCAGTTTGATATGCGAGATTTTATTGATTTTCATTATGATATACACGACCTAAAATTCGTAGACTCGGAATTTGACATTGTTGTTTGTATCTCGATTTTGGAACACATACCTTATCCAGAAAAAGCCCTCAAAGAACTATATAGAGTACTAAAACCTGGTGGAGAAATTTGGGTACAACTACCATTTCATTTCCCCTACCATGAAGCACCAAAAGATTATTGGAGGGCTAGTCCTGATGGATTAAGGATCTGGATGAAGGATTTCCAGGAAATTAGGTGTGGTTCATTTTTATGTACAAAAACTTCTTTGGTAACAAGTACTTTTTTTTACGGGGCTAAGACCGAAGCATTTGGGCGATAATTCATCGGTGAAACCCAAGTTATACAATCTAAATGCTATGCTGCTACGCACCATGCTACGCAAATGCCCTCCGACAATTTCTAGTGCAGCTAGGCAGAAGTCCTTGAGCACCTCAAAAGAGACAAGGGAGACAAGGGGGACAAGGGGGATAAGGAAATTTTAGCTGCTCAGTTATTTCCGCCGCGCTGCACTAGATTCTCCATTCTCAATTCTCCATTCTCAATTCTTATTCCGCTCCTTCTATCGGTGCAAAACCTTGCCGTTGAATATTCTCGGTAATTGTCCGAGGTTCAAGGAATTGCAACAAGTAATCTGGTCCTCCTGCTTTTGAGCCAACCCCAGAAAGCTTAAACCCACCAAAAGGTTGCCGGGAGACAATTGAGCCGGTAATCGTGCGATTGATATAAAGATTACCTACTTCAAATTCCGTTGTTACCCTGTCGATGTGGGAAGGAGTACGGGAATACAAACCACCGGTTAGGGCATAGTTGGTACTATTGGCAATCTTTAGTGCTTCCTCAAAATCCTTAGCTCGAATTACTGCCACTACAGGACCAAAAATTTCTTCCTGGGCAATCTTGGCATCCGGTGCAACATCGCTAAAGATAGTTGGTCCAATAAAGTAACCTGTTTCTGGTGCAGGCATTTCTAGAGCAACGGTGGCTTCCTGACGCCCCTGCTCAATATACTCCCGAATGCGATCGCGGGCAGTAGCATCGACTACTGGACCGACTTGGGTACTAGGAAGTTCTGCTGGACCAATATTAAGCGATCGCGTAACTTCTACCAAGCGTTTGACGAAAGTATCATAAACCGGCTCTAGGACAATTGCCCGGGAACAGGCGGAACATTTTTGACCACTGTAGCCAAAGGCGGACTTTGCTACCCCAGCTACTGCTTGGTCAAGGTCAGCACTTTCATCTACAATAATCCCATTCTTACCCCCCATCTCGGCAATCACTCGCTTGAGGTGCTTTTGCCCTGGTTGTAATTTTGCTGCCTCAGCATAAATGCGACAACCGACTTCCTGAGAACCAGTAAAGGCAATCAGGTGAACTTCTGGATGCTGCACTAGATATTCCCCGACAGTAGAACCTTTCCCTGGCACATATTGAAATACTCCCTTGGGTATCCCTGCTTCCAGCAAAATTTCCGTAATTTTGGCAGCAATTACCGAGGAGGGAGCAGCGGGTTTAAGTAAGGCACAATTTCCTGTAACTAAGGCTGCTACTGTCATTCCTGTAGCAATAGCAATGGGGAAATTCCAGGGAGAAATGACTACTGCTATGCCTTTGGGGTGGTAGACATAGCGATTATTTTCCCCAGCAATATCATAGTTGTAACCCTGTTCTAGCCGTTCCATTTCATCAGCATAGTAATGGCAGAAGTCGATTGCTTCGGAAACTTCCGCATCTGCTTCCCTTAAGGCTTTACCTACTTCCAGGGATACCCAAGCCGACAATTCCCCACGCCGTTGCACCATCAAGTCAGCCGCTTTCCTTAAGATACCAGCTCTTTGCTTGACTGATGTTTGTCGCCAGCTGGGGAATGCTTCTTTCGCAGCTTGTAGTGCGATCTCTGCTTGTTCAACAGAAATCTGCCCAATTTTACCAATTATTTCACTAGGATTGGCTGGATTAAGGGAATCTACAACTGTAGCTGTTTGGGTATACTCACCGTTAATTAATGGTAAATAGGTTTTACCCAGGGATGCACGAACCTGAGCATATGCTTGTTGTGCTTCCTTCCTAGCTGCCTCCTCAGCATAATCTGTATCGGCAGCGTTAGAGAATGGAGAATGGAGAATGGAGAATGGAGAATTGGGAATCTTTCCCTTGTCTCCCTTGTCTCCTTTGTCTCCTCCCTCCACAACCGGTGCTGCAATCAACTCTTCAACCGGCTTATCTTCCAAACTCTGCCGAAGGAAAGAGCTATTTGCCGTATTTTCCAACAAGCGCCGAATGAGATAAGCCATTCCTGGTAATAGTTCCCCATAGGGAGCATAAACCCGCACTCGATGTCCTTTTTGAACTAGTGCTTTGGCCAGTTGATCTCCCATACCGTAAAGGACTTGCATTTCAAAGCGGCGGCGGGGAATCTGGAGTTTTTCTGCTATCGCTATAGCACGGGCTTGCGATCGCACGTTATGACTTCCAATGGCAGCATAGAGATACTGGTGGTTTTCTAGCAACAACTGAGTCATCTGTTCAAAATTGGCATCAGTAGCTGCTTTTTCGTTAAAAACTGGCTGAGGCCAATCCTGCTGTAGGGCGTGGATGGTTTCTTGGTCCCAATAGGCTCCCTTTACTAAGCGTACCGTTATGGGATTACCTCGTTCCTTTGCCCAAGTAATCAACTCCCGCAAGTCCTGTAGACTATCCCGTAGATAACCTTGCAGGGTAACACCAATATCTGTGCGATCGCGAAATTCTTCTTCCATCAACAATTCTTTGATAATGGAGAGGGTCATATCCTTATAGACATACTGCTCCATATCAAAGTGAACTGCTGCCCCTAATTCCTTGGCACGACGTAATAAAATACGGATGCGATCGCATACTTTTTCCTTACTGCCTGAGGGATCAAGGGGGTCAAATTGGGAGTAAAATGCCGTTAACTTGACAGATACCTGCACCCGGGGCAAAGATTCCCCATCAGCTGTATCGATTTCTGCTACCGTTGACCAGTTTTTTGCCTCTTTGGTCAACTGTTCGAGCAAATTCAGGTAACCTTCCAAGTAAGATTGAGCTTCGGTTTCGGCAATCACCGCTTCCCCTAACAAATCCAGGGTGAAAGCCATCTTGTCTTTCCGCAGTTTCTCAATAGTTTTTATTGCCTGTTTAATATTCTCTCCGGCAATATACTTATGAGCTAGGGTTTCTACTCCTGTTGAGACGGTTTTTGCCGCTATTTGACCGGGCATTGAGTCGGCACTGGTAAAATTCAGCATACCCTTCAAGGCACTTGGGAGTTCTACCGATTCCTCCCCCAAGTATTCTTGCAAGTGACGGGCAATTTCGGAGTTGCTGCGCAAGGCCGGTAAAGAATCGATAAACCGAAACAACTGCACCCGCAAACCAGGATTACTCATTGCCCAGTCTAGTAACTTATCATCCCAGCGCATTTGCTCTCGCACTTGGGCAAAGAAGGAGCGCTTCCTTTCTTGGGTGGCTGCTAGAAGTTGCTTGGCAATCTCCTGAGTTTTTGCTTCGATTGTTTTTGTTGGTACTTGTACAACCACCTTTAGTAGACTCCTGTTCTGGTAATAGTAGCAATGGTAATCAAGATCAAACCCTCTATTGTCTGATACTTAATTGTTTCTTCCAAAAGTTGTTTGCATTATTTATTATTTTTTGCTATCGTTATTTGATAATAGGATAGGTGTGCGCCTGTAAAAGAAAAGAACCACAAAGGCACAAAGAACACAGGAGTTAGAGACTGACAAAAAAATGGGTTTCAAGCCTCGCCCTAGAAGGGCGACTTTTGATTCTGGATATACTGCTAAGCGTGTTTCTATGGGAGCGCCACCACAGGATGAAGCAAAATAGCTAGGACTCCATAAATGCTTAGCCGTTGAAGGATATTTCTTCCTGAACATCCTGCTAGACACTCCCTTAAGGTGGTTAACCAAAGTCGATATTGAAAGCTTTGGTGGGTATTCGATTAACAAATGAACATCGAGAATAAGTAGAGCTTTTTTAGGGTGGGCAAGGGGAAAGTAAACCTAACAGCTTTTTGCATCAAGGGTAATTGCCCAATAAGTAAATAACAAAAAAAGGCGCATTGAACTCGGGGTGGGACGAACGGGACGGAGAGCCCATCATAGTATTACGTGATTTTACGTTGTGTACTCGGTAACGAGAAGTATTACGTAATTTTACGGAAGACAAACGAAAGATAAAGAATGTAAGATCATGCGCGACCTGAACTGGTCTAGTGAAACGGAGCAACTAGCTCTCTAGGGATTTCCACCCCTAGCCCTCACGGAAAAGACTCGTCAGAGCCTGGTCACTTTCAGAGTAAGTAATGAAATGGAAGGAAGTAGACCCCGAAAGTAGCCAAAGCTGCTAGGGATTAAGCGGTAAGGAGCAAGAAAGAAACGACGGAAGGATGAACAAGGACTAAGTTACTGATTAAATTGCGTCATACATTGAGCAGCCAAATTATCCCTGAAAGGCTGTATTTTGGACTTTGAGGATAGAAGAATCTCAAAAACATGAAAATCTCAACTAAACTATTATTATTGTGTCTGGCACTGGTGTTGTCATTGACAACAGTAATGACATCCCTGGCAATGGCCAATGAGGAGCTAGATCAAGTCAGACAGATTTATTTACTCTCCGGGTTATCAAATGGTGTTTATGACATCCGAGTTAATGATCCTGAGGTTCCTTCGGGAGGTTTCGATGAACTTTTGAGAGATAAAGTTGAAACTGCTTTGGATGATGAATATATTCAGGATTATATCGGTGAGTGGAATCTTGTTTGGGGACCAGTCGTTGACAACACTCCTCTACAAACCTTGAGCAAAACTCCAAAAGAATTGCCTTATGCTAGCAACTCAATGTACGTTGCTCAAAAAGATAACCAGTATGTAGTTTCGATCGCGGCTTCAAATGGTAAATCTTTGTTCGACTCGATGGTAGAAGACTCTTTTGTCGGCAGACAGATTGATTGGGAATATGCCGATGAGTTTCCAGAAGAACTAGATCCGAAAATTGCTGGGGGAACCTTGATAGGTTTGAACATCCTGCTGAACATGAATTCTCCTGGTCAGGGGAAGCTGCTAGATTTTTTAGGAGAAGCAGTACAAGGACCCAATGATGAGGTGCCAGAGATTATTTTCACTGGAATTAGTTTAGGGGGAGCTTTGTCACCTGTACTAGCTTTAGCTGCCCTCGACAGCCAGGATACATGGGCTCACGGGAATCCTTTTAACATTTATGTTGAACCAATAGCCGGACAAACACCAGGGAATGAAGATTTCAGCACTTACTACGACATTAGCTTAGGGAATAATACCACACGAATTTGGAACTCAATCGATATAATTCCCCATCTTTGGAATGAGGAGATGCTTGATGAAATACCGAGTCTGTATGAGCCAGAAATTGGAGCCACTGGTCTTATACAAACATTGGTCGAGGGTGCTAAATCCCGGGCTCGTGGCGGAAACTATACTCAACTTATGCCAGATACGCTTCCTCTGGAAGGCACAGTGATGCAGCCGATTCCATCCATATGTGGAGAAAAATCAACCTCAATCAATCCATCTCCATTGACGGAGACCAAGGCATTTATGGAACAGGCCGATTACCAGCACATACTGGCATATGCTGAGTTGTTAGATGTGGTGGCACCCTACTGTTACTTGGTTGACATTGGTTCTTTGCCTGACATGGAGACTACTAGCATTAAGCTTTCCACAGCTCCCATCAGCAACGGATCTGTCGCTTCAATTAACACCGTAAATCAAGAAACTGGAATAGAGTAACCCGCATTGGTGTCAACTTAAGGGGAAAAGCGCTTGAAGCTGGGGGAGCTGGGGGAGCTGGGTAGGTAACGAGCAGTTTTACGTAATTTTACACAAGACAAACAAAAGGCATATGATGTGTAATCCTAATTTGGGAATTGAGAAGAGAAGAATCTCAAAAACATGAAAATCTCAACTAAACTATTATCATTGTGTCTGGCACTGGTGTTTTCATTGACAACAGTAATGATACCCTCTGCAATGGCCAATGAGGAGCTAGATCAAGTCAGACAGATTTATTTACTCTCCGGGTTATCAAATGGTGTTTATGGCATCAACGTTGATGAGGTTCCTGAGGGAGATTTCAATGCACTTTTGAGAAATAAAGTTGAAACTGCTTTGGATGATGAATATATTCAGGATTATATCGGTGAGTGGAATCTTGTTTGGGGACCAGTCGTTGACAACACTCCTCTACAAACCTTAAGCCGAACTCCACAACAATTGCCTTATGCTAGCAACTCAATGTACGTTGCTCAAAAAGATAACCAGTATGTAGTTTCGATCGCGGCTACAAATGGTTCATCTTGGTTCGACTGGATTGTAGAAGACTCTTTTGTCCGCACACAGATTGATTGGGAATATGCCGATGGGTCTCCAGAAGGACTAGATCCGAAAATTGCTCGGGGAACCTGGATAGGTTTGAACATCCTACTGAACATGGAATCCCCTGGTCAGGGGAAGCTGCTAGATTTTTTAGAAGAAGCAGTACAAGGACCCAATGATGAGGTGCCAGAGATTATTTTCACTGGAATTAGTTTAGGGGGAGCTTTGTCACCTGTACTAGCTTTAGCTGCCCTCGACAGCCAGGATACATGGGCTCACGGGAAT
>JAAHFP010000002.1:166350-768686 GCA_010672925.1 Symploca sp. SIO1C2
AGCAGTACAAGGACCCAATGATGAGGTGCCAGAGATTATTTTCACTGGAATTAGTTTAGGGGGAGCTTTGTCACCTGTACTAGCTTTAGCTGCCCTCGACAGCCAGGATACATGGGCTCACGGGAATTCTTTTAACATTTATGTTGAGCCAATAGCCGGACCAACACCAGGGAATGAAGATTTCAGCACTTACTATAACCAGCGTTTGGAGGAGCATACCACACGCATTTGGAACTCAATCGATATAATTCCCCATGCTTGGAATGAGGAGATGCTTGATGAAATACCGAGTCTGTATGAGGATGAAATTGGAGCCACTGATCTTATACAAACATTGGTCGAGGGTGCTAAATTCTGGGCTCGTGGCGGAAACTATACTCAACTTATGCCAGATACGCTTCCTCTGGAAGGCACAGTGATGCAGCCGATTCCATCCATATGTGGAGAATCAACCTCAATCAATCTATCTCCATTGACGGAGACGGAGACCACGGCATTTCTGGAACAGGCCGGTTACCAGCACGTACTGGCATATGCTGATTTGTTAGATGTGGTGGAACCCTACTGTTACTTAATTGACATGGGTTCTTTGCCTGACATGAAGACTACTAGCATTAAGCTTTCCACGCTTGAGAAATTAGCGGCTACCAACCAAAGGCAGGCATCAGCTGATAAACATTTCTGTTGTCCTACGGACAAAATATCAGGAGACAAGCAGCAATGTGTTGCATTCCCTAAGCCAGTGGGAACAGAAATGCTGATAACCAACGAGACAAGTAATGTATATACGAAAGTTCAGGTAGAAAAAAGCTGGAGTGAAGGTGACCAAGATATAGTGGTAAAAACCGACCCCCAAATGATCTTACCCGGGAAGTCGCTCCCAGTAGTATTCGACCAAGAAAAGGAAGTGATTACTGTTGTGATGACAGAAACATCCAACCCATCAGCAACGGATCTGTCGGTTCAATGTTTAACACCGTAAATCAAGAAACTGGAGTAGAGTAACCCGATGATCACATCTAGTGAGTGCTCCTAGACTTGTAGGGTGCGTTACACTATCGTTAACGCACCGAAAACTCAGCCCTTTTTGCTTATTACTTCATCCTCAACAATTTAGGGCAAAATTTGAGCAAACTTACTAAACTCCTCCAGGTTGGTCTGCCGCTTCTTACTATAATTTCTAATATTAAGATAGTTCCCAATTTAGAGGAACAAATCAAAGCTGGTAAGATTTTGCCGTTTGACGATCAATACCTACAAAAAATGGGTCTTCCGTAGTTAGTGTGCTAAATTGTTAGTTTAATTGGCACGAATATTGGACAGCAAGAGCTTTACGCATTTATACCCAGAGATTGGTATCTAGTAGAGTAGATAATGATGTCCCTGGAGCAGAAAAATCGTTAAGGAGATGAGAGCCAATGGTGATCAATAAATTGAGAAGACTGGTTAGATTTGTATGTATTTGTTTTGTCGTAATGGGATTATCATTAGGATACATAGTTGATGATGCGGTTGCTGAAGGTAATGATATAGGATGCTGCGGACCGAATAATCCCCTTGTCCACCTCAATGATTACTGTACATTGTCTAACGAGGGCCTAGAGGACTTCCGAACAGAGGCAAATGGCACGAGGCAGTTTTATACTGTTGACTTTCTGACATCTACCAGCGAGGTGAGCAGGAGTTATGAGGGTTCAGAAGGCCCAGCAAAACCTTTTATGTATTGGTTTCCGACCTATGGAGAAGCATTCACGAAGGTACAAAAGACAAAAGACGACTCCGGTTTCCTGCGTGTGATTGAGTGTAGGGGAAGTTTTCGAGAGGCAGCCTGCAAATGCTAGGCAACATTTCAACGTGGGGCAAGGAAAAGAACGGACTCAGAAAACCATCGCATCTTGCCCGGAAAGCTGCTAACCTTTTCGGCAAAATGCTCAATAGTTTTGAGATCTATCTGTAAACCGTCTGGTGAGAAGAAATAGCCTAAAAAATCAAAACCCCGCGAGACTCTTCCAATAAAAGTATTGTCGGAATGTTTTTTTTATCATCGAAATGAGTCAATCTTGGAAAATCCGACCCTAATGCGTCCTCATTTAGCGGTAAAATACATCCCGTCCGGCGATTGTAATGTTGAAAACGAGGAAATGAGGAAATGTTGTTCAAAAGTTTGACAAACAATGTAGGAACTCCAACAGGTTACAAGAAGCAACCACAGGCAAAACCTCAGAAAGACGCCAAACATAATGGGCGTGAAATGCTCATCTTTATCTTATCAGGCTTAATGGTACTTTTGAGTACATTCGGATGGAACTCATCGGCTGCTGTTGCCGAGGAATTTTGTTGTGGAGCAAGTCAACCCATAGACTTTCTAGGTGACAATTGTTATACGTTTAACGATAATTTGGATGGGATCAGCTTAAAAGCGATATCCACCGAGCAGTTCTATGATTATGTAACTATAACAATTGATGGCGATTACAGTAATCTAAAGAATCAAGAGATCCAATTAGGAGATGAGGTGGGCAAGCCAATATCCGGGGAAATCGAACTTGTGTCTCTCTATAAAAGAAACTCCGAGGAAGGCCAATTACAGGTGGAATGTCTGAAAGAAGGGGGTGTAGTGCCATGCATCTGCGAACCCACGTATTAAATATTAGCTTAGCCTAAAAAATCAAATCCCTGCGAGACTCTAGCAATCAAAGTCTTGTCGGGGAGTTTTTTTGAGTAAGAAGCGCCTGACAGCGAATTAAAAATTAAAAATATGGTACTCTATTGTAGAGCGTTGGGTTTCGTTACCTCAACCCAACCTAAGAAATTGGCGATCGCACTCACTGTCATTAGGACAAAGGACAAAGGACCAATGACCAATAACCAATAACAAAAATGTTATAATTCGGTTTGCATTTCAGTCCGATTTCTTTTGGGTGCTTCGATAAGTATGGGTTGGAGAAAGATTATCACCTGGGTAACTCTTATCCTGTTAGGTATAGCAACGAGCATAAGTATTGCTGTATTCAACACAGCATACCAAGACAAAATAACTATAGCGATCGCTGTTCCCTTAACTAATGCGGGGGAAGCAACCCAAGCAGCTGGCAAATCAATGCTTCAGGGTGTGGAACTATACATCAAAAAAGTAAACCAAGCTGGCGGTATTCAAGGTAAACGTCTGGATTTACAAGTCTATGACGACCAAGCTAAACCTGAAGTAGCGGAGAAAATAGCTAAGGACATTGTTCGCTCCAAAGCAGTTGCCCTTATCGGTCATTATTCTAGCAGCACATCCCAAGCAGCAGGAAAAATTTATCAAACCGCTGGTATTCCAGTTATCAGTGGTTCAGCGACTGCTGATGCAGTAACCCAAGGAAATGATTGGTACTTTCGCACGATTTTTACCGATAGCTTTCAGGGCAAATTTATTGCTTATTACCTCAACCAGGTTCTGGGTTACTCAAACATTGCCCTCATTCACGGCTACGATGCTTATGGTTTAGGCTTAGGCCAAACTATTGCAGCAGAATTCCAACAGTTGGGAGGCAACATAGTAGCCAAGTGGCAATTAGAACCAAATCAAACCAAAGCTACAGACGAGATTATTATTGAGGATTTACAGAGACTCAAAGATATTGGTCAACCGACTGAAGCAGAAGATTTACAGAAACTCAAAGATATCGGTCAGCCCACCAAAGCCGAGGATTTACAGAAACTTAAAGATACCCGTCAGCCGACCGAAGCAGTTGTCTTTGCAGCTAATCGAGATCAAGTGATCAACTTGATAGTGGAAATGAAAAGACGCAATCTGGATTTGCCCCTATTTGGGGGCGATGATTTAGGGGATGTCGCTCTTGCTAAAAGCCTTGCTAAGCTTCCGGGCGAAGAGGAAAGTCGCGGCTTCTTTTCCAATGGTCTTTACGCCACAGTACCACTGATTTATGACGCTGCTGATGATAAAACTCAACAATTTAGGGCAAAATTTGAGCAAACTTACGAAACTCCTCCAGGTTGGTCTGCCGCTTCTTACTATGACGCTATCGGTGCTATTGTAGAAGCAATTGATCGGACTCTATCGACGAATCAAGACTTACCGCAAGCGGTTTTTACCGGGAAAGATCTCAAAACAGACCGTTACTTAGTTAAAGAAGGTTTAGCGGGTATCAATAGCTCCGAAACCGCTGTCCAAACAGGAACAAGAACGTTTTACTTTAATCAAAACGGAAATGCTGTTGTCCCTATTTCGGTAGGACTGTTTGACAAGGGTCGTCTGGTGTCGGCTTTTACCCAGTTGCAAACAATTTCTAATATTAAGATAGTTCCCAATTTAGAGGAACAAATCAAAGCTGGTAAGATTTTGCCGTTTGACGATCAATACCTACAAAAAACCGATGTTGTTTACACGGGTCTGGATATTAATAGGATTAGCTACCTAGATGAAAAGACCTCCAGCTATTTGGTAGATTTTTATCTGTGGTTTAGATACAACACCAATGTAGATATTGATAATATTGAATTCCTTAACTATGGTATAAGTAGACTGGATTCTGGTGAGAAATTACAACTTACTGATCCCATCAAAGAAGAGGTAGAGGCTGGGGTTAAAAGTAAAGTATACCGGATTAAGGCCGATTTCCATGAAGAGTTTGACTTCCACAAGTACCCCTTCGACACTCAACTGTTGTCAGTGAGATTTCGACACGTCAACCTCACCAGAGACAAGTTGATTTACGCCATAGACTTTGTCGGGATGCGGAATAATTCTTCCACCAGCAAGGAATTATCTACAGAATGGAAAGAGGAGGTTTTCAAGGAAATCAGCAATTGGAATCCTGACCAATTTGTCTTCTACCAAGATACCCTGGTAAATAAATCTACTTTAGGCGATCGCAGAGTTATTGACACCAACTCTGAGTTAAAATATTCCCAGTTTAATGCCATCATCCATATCAAACGGGACTTACTCGGTTTCAGTATCAAAAGTTTGCTACCCCTTTGGTTTTTTGTGGTTGTGGCATACCTGTTATTGTATCTTCCCTTCAAAGACCTCTCCGCTGAGGTATTGACTGGTCTCCTCCTGGCCATTGTATTCTACCATCTAAGCTTGCTAGATGCTCTACCAGACGGAGTGGGTTACGTCGTTGCCCTAGACTATGGCTTTTACCTAATTTACTTCCTACTCGGTATAGAACTTGTAATAGTCATCATGGGGCAACAAGAGCTTTTCCAAAAGGATCAAATCAAACTCCGTCAATTAATCATGTTTGGCAGAATCTCTTTTCCCGCAATTATTTTGATCTTCTTTGCTGTGTTTTCCTGGGTGTATTTGTAGATGGTTAGAAAAATTATCAAAAGATTTTCTAGGTGACAATTGTTATACGTTAAACGATATTGTGGGTAAGAGTTATCGAAAAAAACCATGAGTAACCCCAATCTCAAGTATCGCGTTAAATTAACGGAATAAGGCAATTGTCCTAACCGCCTTGGCGATTGCGATAACACTGAAACACAAGCAACCCATTGGGTACTAGGAATATCTTCCCCTACTCCCCTTGCCCCGACCTAAGTTATTATCCAAATGCGATATCCTCAAAGAATAAGAGCGATCGCTGACAGGTTGACCTTCCCAAAAAACCTACATATCCCAATTATCCTCGCTAGGGTGAGATGGTACTAGACTTTAGCCGTACTCCAATGAGCTATCAATTAGCGTAACATTTGTTGGGTTTCGTTACCTCAACCCAACCTACGAGATTTGCGATCGCTCATCGTAGTATCTCTGAGAAGGGAACTCATTTACCATGACAATGAAAGTCAGGGAAATCGCACGCTATTGGAAATAAACCACAAAGGCACAAAGGACACAAAGAGAAAGATTTACGTCTAAAGCGTTGGGAGTTGTCACATGAGATAAGAGAGAGTCTGTATCATTAGGCTTCTAGATTCTCACAAGCCGTACATTACCTTACAGGCGCACAACTTCTCCATTATTTATTATCTTAGCAAAAAATAACACCGAAACACAAGCAATCCATTGAGTATTGGGATTATCTTCCCCTACTCCCCTTGCCTGACTAAAGAAATATTGTCCCAAGGCGATGTCCTCATACAGTCAAAGCGATCGCTTCTGATTTGATTAAACATCCTCGTTTTTGGGAATGGGGAATAGTAAATGAAGCTCACGGATGGGGAGAACTGCTATACCAACAATGAGAGTAATAAAGAGTAAAAAGCCAAGATAGAAACAACAAGGTCTTTTCCTGTTCCATTATTTCTTAAGAGTAAGAAATAATTAACTACTTTTATGACTTTTATAACCGACTATTAGTACTGAAAAAATGGGATGAAGTGCCGCAACATAGAAAAAGCATAAGAGAGGGAGGAATACGTTCCTCAACGAAGCAAACATGAGCAAACAGGTGCAGCAGAATATCCACGAAGAATAATGGTGTACAAATGGATACAGGCCAAGTTACAAGAGTCACTTATTATAGGCTATTCCTGATGAGCATTTTGCTCATTTTTTTGCTCCTAGTTGTGCAAAACCTTGGTTCGTCAGCTTTGGCCGCCGAATGGTGCTATCCGAAGAATTACAAATATTCTTTAAAGTGGTTAAAGTACAAAGGCGATTCCTGCTTAATTAATGTAGCTACCCAAAACAACAACTTGAAGTACGGCTATGCAATGTTGGAAACCACAGCAAAGGAAACAAATTACAAGGAGTCAACAGCAACAATCTGGGTCTGGAAAGATGCTTTAGAAGCAGGCTACCTATTCAGAGGAGCTCCTTTTGGAAATAAAGAGGAGGTAAAGAAAGTAGTTATCTTGAGAGAAAATGTCAAGGATATGGCAGGAAACATCATGATGACATGGAGCAAACCATATTATTTGTATCCATCACTCTACGATAATGGCACGGAAGAAGAGCCAACAAAAAGAGTGATAGAAATAGTTAATGAAGGCAATACAGGAATAACAGTACGGAGATAGGAATCGAAAAACCTAACACCCTACTATCGACTAAATATCACTGTATGAGATCCAACAACTGGATTACGAGCAATCAAAGTACCTTCTAAGTCATTAATTTCTAATTTGCTAAAATCTAACTGCATAGCTTGAGCTAAAATTTGATCCGCTAATTTATCCTGTTGTTGAGCTTCTAGTTCATACCAGCTATCACTAACTTTAACAATAAGACGACTTTCTAGGAAATTAGCTTGGATTGCCTTAATTAGTCCCTCTCCATATTCCTCGGTAATTGCCGCAACTTGATTTCGGATGCCAGAAATCAGACTTTGCTCTGGGGTTAGCACTGGCGGGGGAGGTGGTTCTACGGCCACCGCTTTGGGTTGCTCTGGTGCCGTTAATTCTGGGGGAGCTGCAATAGTAGTGCTAGGAGGAGCTTTTTCAGCCTTTTTCGCTTTTTCCTCCTGTGGGGTCGTTTGGGGTAGTAATGCCACCGTTGTAAATAACACAGCTACCATAATTGTGGCAATCGCGGCAGTCAATCCCCGATCCGATAGCTTTTCACTCCAAGATGCTGGGAATAGGGAACGGACTTTGGCTAACAATCCACCCCAAAAAGTCTGAAGAGGGTTAAAACTAGGAAGTAAGCGATCCGTTAGTTTGGTTTTCTGTGGTGGGGATACCCAATCATCAACAGGTTCTTCTGTGGTTTCTGGGGTAACTGTGGGGATATCAGAAGTAGAGGTAACCATTGCTGGTTCTCTGGTATCGTTAATATCAGGCTTTGCTGTAGTCGTAGAAAGAGCATCCTCTTTTGGCAAATCTGTAGTGGGAGGATCTTGCTCGTTTCCGTCAATTCCAGGAAGCAAGATGCTTTCACTAGTGTCATTGGTGTAACTTTGGGATGCTCCCGTCGTAGACAATTCAACAACAGGAGCAGGTTTAGTAACTGGTGCTGCCTCCAGTTTTGCCACTATTCCTTCTAACAGCTTAATCATACCTCGCAGTAATGCGATCGCTTGCGCTGTTATCAATGGCTTCTTTGGCTTCTGTTGGTTTTCTGACATTTAAATTTACCTCCCAGGCAGCACCAATCTGCTTCTACTAAAATTAAAGCAACAAAAATGCAGCTATAAACAAAAAAGACTAGAACCATGTAGAGACGTTGCATGCAACGTCTCTACAGGGGGAATAAAACGGGAATATGTATACCGGATTTATATGACTACCAAATCCGAATAATTGCCCATACAAATGTTTATGTAGGCAAAATCTTTCTCCCCCAGCTCCCCCAGCTTCCTCAGCTCCCCCAGCTCCTTTACCGGAAATTATGTTATTCAACCGGATTTGGTCTCAACTACCCGTAACCGATATTTGCCTAGGCTGATAGTCTGAACCTAACTTATTGGCACAAAATCCCAAATATTGACTCTGCCTTGGCTCGATTACTCGTCCCCAATCTAGGGGAGTAACTACATAATAGGAGCCTTGGGGACGAAAATTACCGTTCCAACTGTTATTGATGGCAGCCTGATTCATCTGGAATTTCACTTGCCAATCCCGAACCTTGGTATTGCCTTGATTGATAACCTGAAAATCAAAGCAAAATCCACTCTGCCAATCTGATTGCATATTAGATACCACCTTGAGCCGAGATTGAGCAGCTTTAGTAAAACTCACATTTGGTTGGATATTGGTAGTTGTGCCAATCACAGCAGCAGATAGTTGCTGAGGTTGATAGTCGGAACCCAACTTGTTAGCACAAAATCCTAGTTCTTGACTTTCTCCTGGTTCAATTACCCTTCCCCAATCTGGAGGAGTAACTTGATATTGGGAACCTTGAGATTGGAAATTACCATTCCAACTGTTGTTGATGCTAGCTTGATTCATCTGGAAGGTTAGTTGCCAGTCATTAACTTTGGTGTCACCCTCATTACTAACCTGTAGACTTAGGCAAAATCCCTGATCCCAATCCGATTGCAGATTTGAGGCAACCTTCAGCTGAGCCTGACTAGTTTTAGGGATACTAAAATTGGGTTGCTCATTGGGAGTTGGTGTGACTGCTACTGGGGGACTAGGTTGCTTATTAGGAGTTGGTGTGACTGCTACGGGAGGACTAGGTTGCTCATTGGGAGTCGCTGAAACTGCAACTGGGGAACTAGATGGAAGTTGAGCTGTTTGGTCAATGGTAGAAGACCTAGCATAGTTTTGGTCAAAACGAGTAGCAACCACTACTTCATCAAGCAGTTTTTGCTTAGGTTCCTCCACCGTTAGCCAGTCATCTTGGAGTATGCCTCCGGTATCAGTACTATTGGGATTCCAACTCCAGTAGGCGAAGCCCAAATCGTTTCGATATATGTAATCCACAAATCGCCGCTGCCAAATTCCTTCCGGGGAATCCTTGCCTGTCTGACGTCCACCAAACTCTCCAACCCAGACGGGAGCAATTCCTTCTGTAACCAGATAATGCCAACCAAATTCCCAGCGACGGTAGAGATTGTAAGGAAAATTGGCTTCGGAAAACCAAGACTGATCGAAAACTCCAGGACCGTACTCGTGGATTGAATAAACCAGCTGCTTAGGATGAGACAAACGTACTGGGTACTTCCTGGCTCCCTCCAAATTACCACCCATCCAATGGATTTTTAAGTGCTGACCAGGGACATTATTTTCCACTCCTTCAACTACAATTAACCAATTGGGGTTAATGTCGAGAATCGCATTACCAGCTCGTTCTGCTGCCAGTCTCCAGTCAGTTTCTTGGTCATCAGTACCCCAGCTAGCTCGACCATGAGGTTCATTTTTCAGATCTGCACCAATAACATTAGCTTGATTGTGGTAGCGTTGGGCTAACATTTTCCAAGTGTCGAGCCAGTCTTCTTCCGTAAATCCATCTCCATACCACAATTCGGGAATGCGCTCATCATTGAGGCGGTGAGAGTCCAGTAAAACTAATAGTTCCTGGCGTTCAGCCTCTTTGATAATCTCGTCCATGACCTCCAAAGGCGATTTATCATAGAGTTCTTGGTTAGAGCCGATGCTAAAGTCAATTCCACTCACCTCTGGGGAGTTCAAAGATTCTACTGCATAAGGTAGCCGAATCATGTTGTACCCCAGGCTTTTGATCTGCGAGAGCATCTCTTTGTAATCCCGTTTCCACAAGCCGTGGGGAGCATGTTTGTCTGTCTCAATGCCAAACCAGTTAACTCCTCTGAGTAACACCGGCTTCTTCGTCCCATCGATAATGACTGAACCTCGGGTGGACAAGGGCAATTGAATTATTACATCGGAGTTGGTAGCACTCACTCGACTGTGAACCGGTAATCCTAATCCCATTACTGAGGTTAATACTAAAGCTAGAAGAAACCAAATAAATTTGGTGTAGGGTTTCCAGTTAGTCCGTAGTTTCCTCTGAGAGAATTGTGCTCTACCAAACTTACTCTTGGTGGTTTTTACACCTCGTTGAGGCATTTTTATACCCATAGATAGGGGCAATAGTCTCAATAGTTGGAGTAACTTCAACAGCATAGTTGAAGTTACAAGGGTGACGTAATCAAGCAGGTGCCGGAAAAAGCTAAACATATCTGTAAAACACGCGCTGAGTGGGAAGAGGGGTTGACTTGAACAGAACTAGGCTTGACTCAACCCATCGATTGGCTAAAGTGGCGCTCCTTGGCTATTCGTCACCCTGAAATTTGACAAAGTCTAGCTCAATGATTAGACAAGCCTAACATTTTCATTTATAGCAAAAGTTAAAACTGTTATGAGTACTGAGGTGGTTAGTTCATCAAAACTTTTTACTAGTCAATCAATTTTAGATTTTAGATTTTAGATTTTAGATTGACCCCATGTCTAAAGCCAGGGGCTTGGAATAATGATAAAATCTTTGTTTTTTCCACGGATAAATCCGGGGGCTTGTATCCTTGTTTTCTATGCCAACGGCACCAGCGTAGCTGATCGCACTCTAGTCTAATAATGACTCTGACCACTCCTCTCCCAATACTTTCCTAAATCCTAGTCTCTATCACCGTTTCGACTACTTTTGCCTAATGGATAGCTTAATAAGGGGGACTTTGAGAGCAATTAACCATGAGCAATTAGCAATTAACCATTAGCAATTAGCAATTAGCAATTAACCATTCCCCATTCCCCATTCTCCATTATGTTCAATCTCAATATTTGGCGTCATGATACTGATTGTACAGTGCAACTTGCTTGGGGTGAGCGGCAACAACTTTCAGCAAGTCTCAGATATCCTCCTAAACTGAGCCATTCTTATCAAAATTGGCAACAGTGTTACCGACTAGCCTATCCTGTGTTGACGCGAGGAAGAGGAGAGGATTTTAGCTTTACTCCTGCGAGGGATTGGAAACACGAAACCGAGAAAGCGGAAAAAGACTTGCTCGATACTTTTAAGCAGTGGTTGGGGGGTGAAGAATTACTGGCTATTCGACGGAAGATTCAGCAGGAAGCACAAAGGAGTAATGCTGCGGTTAAGTTGTTGGTGGCTTGTGACAGTATGGATGTAGTCAGACTTCCCTGGGAGGCGTGGCAACTAGTAGAAAACCTGCATATCTCTCGCACTCTGCTAGTAGATGCTGGGGAAGAGTCAGCCTTGGTTGAACCGAAGCAGAGAAAGGGAGCACCTCGTATTCTGGTAATCTTAGGTAATAGTTCTGAACTGAATCTGCAAGAAGACCGTAAAATACTACGAGTTCTTCAGAAAGTTGCTAAAGTTGAGTATATCCAATTTGGGGAAAGGCAGAGGGCAGAAGGCAGAGGGCAGAAGGAGAAAGAACCTGACTCTTTTGAAAGAAGGCAGAGGGCAGAAGGCAGAGGGCAGAAGGGTAAAGAACAAGAATCTGACTCACCTACCACCTACCACCTACCACCTACCACCTACCACCTACTACCTACTACCCACCACCTAATTACAGAATTCCGCCAACAGATTAATAATGCGATCGCGGATGAGCGGGGTTGGGATATGCTTATTTTTGCTGGCCATAGTCAGGAGATGAAGCTGACTGGTGGTACAATTGAACTGGCACCTCAGGTATTCCTCTCGATAAGTGAGATTGAGTCAGCATTACTTCAAGCAAAGGAAAGGGGATTGCAGGTAGCGATTTTTAACTCCTGTAGTGGACTTAGTATTGCCGAATCCTTGATTAAATTAGGATGTCCCCAGGTTTTAGTGATGCGGGAACCGATTCATGATGGGGTAGCACAGGTTTTTCTCAAGCAGTTGTGCCAAAGTTTGGTGGCTTATCGAAATTTGCAACAAGCCATGTGGGATGCTTGTCGATATTGTGAGTCGGAAAAGCTGAGTTATCCTAGTGCTTATTTAATTCCTTCCCTATTTCGTCATCCTGAATTCCAAAGAGAATTATTTCAGTTTGAGCCCTCTCCTTGGAAGCGGTGGTGGCAAGATTGGCAACCATCCCGTAGAGAAGCGATCGCTTTTGGTGCTACGGTATTTATTAGTCTGGTGTTTCCCGTTCAAGAATTATTGCTCGATTTGCGCACCTTTACCCAGGCTTTCTATCGCGATTTTACTCATCAGTTACCCAGTAATCCCCAACAGCGAGTACTATTGGTTTCCGTTGACCAGGAATCCTTGGATCAGGCTATGGAAAACATTGAAGAGTTTAAGACTAAGCCAATTGATGGGAAATATTTAGGGAAGTTAGTCCATCGTCTGCAAGAGTTGAAGGTCAAGACTGCTGGTATTGACTATATCTTAGATAAACCAAAACAAAAAGAGAAACAGAAACTCCTGACTAAAGCGATTAGTGATACGGTAAAAGAAGTAGGGACTTGGTTTGTATTTGCAGTTAATCAGAGGGAGCAGTTGGGGGTTTTCCCTATTGATAAAATGAATTGGAGTATTGGGGGAGATATCGAATTTTTTTCTTGGGATGTGCAATTTCCTGAAGATGCTACCTGCACCAAGAAATGTCCTTTTGCCTACTCCCTCGCCTTGGCTTATACCCTCAACCAAGAAGATAATTTACCAAGAAAGCTTCAACCTCGACTAGAAAGCAAAAGTGATTTTCAGCAGGAAGTTAGTGCTTATCTTCAGGAAGAACCTCAACTGATAGCTTCCTTAGCCAAGCAAGTTAATTCTCCTTTAGGATTACGTTCAATTATTGATTTTTCCCTGCCTCGTCAACAAATTTATCAGCAAGTATCTGCCAAGGATTTTTTCACAGATACTTTTCCTCGGATTCAGGAGCAAGTCGTGATTATTGCTGCTGGGGGGGTACTACGATGCGGAGGATACTTTTTCGATGCCGTTAGCTTTGAGGTATTGGTGTCAGGTGAAAAATTCTCCTCCTAAATACAATTCCCCTTGCCACGGAGTTTTCACTGGAGGTGAAGCTCATGCTTATATGGTGCATCATCTATTATTCCCGCATCAAGTTAGAGTAATTCCCCATTGGTGGGTAATCGGGATAGCAGCATTACTAGGCAAAGGAGCAACCTTACTGTTACTTCAGCAACCACAACAGCAGCGCCGTAGGTTGGGACAAAGGTTAGTTATCGCTACCGCTATCTCTGGAATTGTTAGCTTACAAGTTTATATCTCTAATTTACTACTAATTCCCTGGTTATTACCATCGGTGGTTTTTATAGTTTATCTTACACCTGTGTTGAAGAAAAAAATTCATGCGTAAAATACTCCAACTCTTACCTATCTCGCGTAAATCCCGGAAGAGTGAAAAAGCAAGTATAGTAAACTCTCTTCCCTCCTGCCTCCGGTTCCCCTCCTTGGAGGGGTTAGGGGTGGGTTCTGCCTTCTGTATTCTTGCACTAGTTAGTTTACCAGCCTTGTCTCTAGAAGTTAATACTAATGATATTATAAAAAGCAGTCCAACGAAACAAAAAAATCGCTCCGTAGTAGACCGTATCTTGGATATCTTTCGACCTAAGCCAAAAAATGGAGGCTCCAGGCAGGATAGTTTTTGTCCCATTTGGCCTAATGGTAATGATCCTGAATTGTTTGAAATTTGGAGTAATGAGCCTTTATTTATCTGGCAGGGAACTGTACGAGAGATTGAAGTTCGTTTACCTGGTAGTGAATCAGCACTATGGCGCTATAAGGTGGAGGCAAACCAAAGCCAACAACTTTACCAAGGGCCAGAGTTACAATCTGGGGAAGAATACGATTATTGGGTAAGCTATGAGGTAACAGAGGGAGGAGAAACTACCACTGATACTACAACAATTCCTTTTATGATTAAAGAGGAGCAGGAGACTATTGCTAATGAGCTAGAAAAGCTGCAAGTAGAGGGTGCTTCCGGGGAAGAGAATGCCTTGGCAAGAGCTCAATATTTTGCTCAACAACAAATTTGGTCCGATGCTCTCAAGGAAGTTTTTGGGGTAGCTAATCCTTCCGCAGATTGGCAGAAAGCTTTGGAGGAAATACGCAAGGAGTCTTGTTCTTTAGATAATTGATAATTTTGTAGGGGCGGGTTTAGGGACAACTATTCACCATTTTCCTAAATATTTCCATCAAAACCCGCCCTACAACCACTCACCATTTTCCTAAATATTCCCATCAAAACCCGCCCTAAAACCACAAAGACACAAAGTACACAAAGAAAAGACAAACAACCAATAACTAACAACAAATGACAATTCTCAATGCTAAAAACTTAACTTTGGCGGAAGTGCATCGACTGTTTAATTTCCAGAAACAGCACGATGCCTCATTCACTTCCTTGTTATCTCTAGAACCGATAACTGAGTTGGAGCAACAGGAAATTGCCCAAACTCGCAGTGAGTTGGAAAATCACCTAACCTCAGCTGCTGCCTCGGAAGGTCAGGTAAAATTAGTAGCTGTAGGTCCTCTGTTGAGATTAGCGGGATTTTATCGTTATCCTCTCCAGGTTGTAGTGGAAGAGGGAATTGCTCGAATTACGGTTACTGATGAGGAGACTACTGTTACAGGCAGACTGGATATTGTCGCGATTAACAAGGCGCGACTATCTCCGGAGATAGTCCCCTTTTGGGTGTTAGTGATTGAATCGAAGAATAGTTCAATTTCTCCTTCAATGGGTTTGCCTCAATTGCTGACTTATGCTTATCAAAGTTTGAAGTATCAAGAGTCAGTTTGGGGTTTAGCCACCAATGGAGAATTGTATCGGTTTGTGTATATCAAAGCCGGTAATCCTCCCACTTATCAGTTGTTGCCGTTTCTAAGTTTAACAGATTCTGAGTCTTCACTTCAGCTGTTGCAAGTTCTCAAGGCTATAGTCTTTTTAGAGAACCATAGTGTTAGGTTTTAGGTGGTAGGTGGTAGGTGGTAGGTGTTAGGTGTTAGGTGTTAGGTGTTAGGTTTTTCTTCCAATTCGACCTTCATAAATTACTTTTGGCTCTAAGTTCTTGAATATTCTGCCAAAACTCAGCTCTTGTCACATTTTTTAGAGACTGTTGACGTTCTTGAGTATAATCACCAAAACCCCATCCTACATCTTGCAGAAAGCGAATGGCATCAACCTGCCCTAATTCCTTAACCAAAGCATAATACCCTTTCTGTCTTAATTCAATTGGTGTCATTGTTGCTATTTCCTTTGACAAAAGTCTTCATTAACCAAGTTACCGGATTATCTAATTCTATCTTTAAAAGATAGTTATATTTAATTGCTTTCTTGAGTAATCTATCATCTGTTGTCAATAATACATCTATTTTAGCAGTTTCAGCACAAGCAATATGAAAAGAATCAAAAAGACCAAATCCTAAGTTTTCGATTTCTTGAGAACGTTGCTCTATTTCCTCAGTTAAAATTATTTTAGTTTCAGCAACCTGTAATAATTTTCTAATCCTGTCTAGTTTGTCAAGATTAACCATTCTTGCTAATTCTGCTTCTATTACTTCGCTACTTACCAGCTTCCATTCTCCAGAATAAAACCGCTGAAAAATATCTAGAATTGTTTGTCCTTCTAATCTAATCCTGTCTTGTCGCCAATCATCAAAAGGGCGATTTAAGCAACAAACATCAAGATAAATTAAGTAAGACTCAGCCATTACTACTCTTTTATGTATATCCAGGCAGTTAATACTCCTACTTATACCTTTTTTGCCTGAGCGATCGCAAGTCTGGATGGATGGCATAATAGGGGAAAAGGGTTGTAGGTCTTAGGTGGTAGGTGGTAGTTTTTTTTCAATTCCCAATTCCCAATTCCCAATTCCCAATTCTCAATTCTCCATTCTCCATTCTCAATTCCTACCACGGGCTACCAATTAAGGTAAAACTAGACCAATAATGAGGATGGGATAAGTCTTCCTTGGAGATTTTTTGATCTGGATCTAGGGCTATACCTGATTGCTGAGGAGAGTAAAATAGCTGGTTATCTTCAATGTAGACTTCTCCATTTAACATGGCTAACTGTGCTTGTCTTAAGGCTTCAGCTTTGATAGGTACTTTGGCTAATTCATCATAAAGCCTTGCCATCAATCCGACAGTTCTGGTATCGTTAACATCCCAAAGACTAGCTAAAACGGATTTAACTCCAGCTTGATAAGCTGAGCCCGCAAAACCTAATTCGGCTTCGAGATTACCTAAGGCGGTTTCACAAGCACTCAAGACTAACAATTCCACCGGGAGGTTATTTAATCCTAGTCCTTGGATTGCTTCTCTATTTAATCTTAGGGGTTGGTCATAAAAATGGATAAAGGACTTGTCTGGAGAGCCTGATTTGAATTTAGCATGAGTGCCAAGGTGAACTATCCGAAAAGCTTGTTGTCTTTGTTGCTCGGTTAAACCATTGATAGTAAACTTATTGTCTAATGCTAGGATTCCTCCCCGTAATTGATAGATAGTACTGAGTTCTATTTCTACACCCGGTAGACGAGAGAGGGGAGCAGGAAACTCTGTGGCTCCCATAGCTAGGACTGGAGATTCTTGAATATTAACGTAGTCGGTATTAACCAGTAAGCTGACACTAGGCATCAAACCGATGCTGTATTCTTCGACAATAAAATCCTCACCATCATGCAGTGCGGCTAAAGGTAGGGAACGTAGCTTTTCATCCATAATGAACACTAGGTTCTCAATTTCTTGCTCTTCTAAATCTGCCTTTAAAGGAGCAACTAGCCAATTATAGAGTTGTTGAGCTGGTTCTAAGTACTTATCGTAGCCAATTTTGTTACGATATTTTAGTTCTCTGCGAAATTTTTTTGCAACAGGTTCCACTTTCTCTCTGGTGGCAGCATCAACCCGGTAACGAATTGGTTCTCCTTTAGAAGTTACTAAGATTAACTCTAACTTATCAGTGGATTGAGCTGATGGATTGAAGGAAGATGATAGAGCCTCAGCATTAGATTGTGTGGAATAATAGCCAGGGGAAGCGAAGTAGGCATAAATTAAAGCGGGTTTGACACCTGTCTGTTTCTCGATGTTAGTTACAGTCTCTTTAATTCTTGGTAGGGTGGCGGTGGAAGTATTGTCATTGCTACCGAGATAGTTTTGGTAGTTATTGGTAAAGCGAAACTCTACACCAGCTAATCCGATGTCAAAAAGTACTTGTGGAGGATCTTCGGAATCTGGAGTAGGGAAGGGAGGTGTTTGTGCTGGAGTAAAATCGATGGGATTAAAGGATGGATTAATAGGATCGTCAACCGAAACCGAGTTAGCCGCAGAAATAAGATCTGAATTCGTCAGATTGGAAGGAATGCTGATAATCTGAATATCCCCTACGACTTGGGTGAAGGGAAAAGATTGAACTGGCGCGATCGCAAAATTACTGCTAGTAATCGCTCCTGCGGTACCATTGATACTAGCATCGCCGACATTAAAGGGAATTATACCATTGCCACCGTGTCGGATAGTAATACTTCCTCCACTATTATTACCAAAGCTAGAAATACTGGTGTTTAAGCCACTAGCCCCAGTAAAGGTATCCGTGGCTCGAAAAAACCTGCCGGTAGTAATATCTATATTGCCGCCAAAGGTTCCTCCTTGAGCATTAATCGAACTAACTTGGATATCACCGGAAGGATCGAGAAACACATTCCCTCCTCTGCCAAACCTGCCACTACTGTTGATTTGTTCGGTAGTAATTTGGATATCAGCTAAAATTCGGATATCGCCACCATCGGTAATTCCTGAAGTGTTGAGATTTCCTGTAACGATCGCGTCTGTGGTACTTTGAACAGTGATATCGCCACCATCGTTAATTCCTGAGGTGTCAAGATTTCCCGTTGTAATCGCGCCGGTGGTACTTTGAAGGGTAATATCTCGACCATCGGTAGTAATATCGCCAGTGGTAATATCTTGATTAGCTTCCACAGTAATCGTAGCGTTATCGCTTCCCGTGATATTACCTCCTGTGTGGGTAATCGAACCCAAGCTATTCATCAAGGTTACTGGATCTTTAAAAGCAACATCCCCTGCTAGGGTAATAGCACCAGTAATCAGGATCGAAGTAAAGCCATCTTGTAGCAAACTGAGTTCCTCACTAGTCAAATCTAGAGTATTGGTATTACCACTATCATTACCACCAATGCGGATTGCTTGAGTCGAAGTTGCTGGTTGTAAAGTTAAGCTACCATTACCAGATATTTTGCCAGAAAAATTCACCTCATCTCCGATAAGGATGAGATTACCAGCACCACCGTCTAGATTACCAGTGAGGCTACCATCGTTAGTGAATGAGAAGCTATCATCTAAATCACCTCCTGTCAGATTTTGAATATTGCTAAAGTTGATATTATTGAAATTTCCGCTATCAACTCCAGTAATATTCCAGGTACTAGGGGTATTGGATTCATCAATCAGGGTATTACTACCTCCTCCCCCATCAATACTAGTAACCTCTCCTCCCACGAAGCTAAAACTGTCGTTGAGATCACCCCCAATCAAGTTCTGAATATTGCTAAAGGCGATATTGTTGATAATTCCGCTATCAACTCCGGTGATGCTCCAAGTATTATCGATAGTAGAGTCACCAGTAAGAGTATTTTCACCCCCTCCACCATCAAGACTAGTAACACTTCCTCCTGCAAAAATAAAATTATCAGTGAGATTACCCCCAGTCAAGTTCTGAATATTGCTAAAGGTGATATTGTTGAGAGTTCCGCTATTAACTCCGGTAATATTCCAGGTGTTATCAAGATCCAGACTTGCCAAAGTTGAGCCACCAGCAATGATCACAGGATCGCTGAAATTAGCACCTTCAGTAATAGTAATAGTACCAGTACCATCAGAGCGACCAATGGTAATTGAGCTAAAACCGTCTTGCAAGTTGGCGAGTTCCGTATTTAGTAAGTCGAGGCTGGCAGAATTAATGTTATCCCCAATACGAATTCCTTGATTTAGGGTTGCAGGTTGTATCAATAAAGTGCCATCGACACTGTTAAGTTCTCCCGGAAAATCAATTTCGTCACCTGTTAAGCTGATATTGCCACCATTAGTTCCACCACTGGCATTGACATCTCCGCCGATAGTAATTGTATCTTGACTTTCTAGGGTAATATCTCCTCCAGTGCCATCACCGATAACATTTCCTTGCAAGTCCTGGGCACCACCACTCGTATTGATTTCAGCAGTCGTGATGCTACCATTAGCAATAAGAGCGATTGCGCCACCGTTACCGCCAATTACAGATGTGTTGAGTTCACCAGTTGTAATCTCGCCACCAGTAGTAATAGTGATTTCCCCACCGTTACCAGAAGAGGATGCTGTTTGAATGCTGGATGTATTGATATTACCTACAGCAGTAAGAGTAATTTCCCCACCGTCACCAGAGAGAGAATTTGCCATAATATCCAAGGTAGTAATATTACCAGGAGCCTCCAAAATTACCGGACCAGCGTCACCTGTAGGATCAAAACCTGTGTTAATCATTCCGACTTGAATGCTTCCAGGTGGTTGCAAGGGTACTCCTGCTTCAAAGGTTGTTCCCGTTTCTATTACAGGAAGAACACTTACAGGATTAGCAAGCACAGTCCTACCTGCACGTAAAATCAACGCTGGACTGGTTCTCAACAGTTCCAAATCTGAACCAGGAGGCCCAGCAGGTAAAGTCGCATCTGGTCCTGTGATATTAATATTGCCACCTGTAATGCTCCCGGTTGCCTCCACCAACAAAGCTGGACCAGTATAATCACCAAATGTGACATCTCCAGCGGCACGAATAATTGGATCATAGAGACTAAGAAAGTTGCTTGGTTCTCCTGACAAATTGAGTAGGGAAAAACTGCCGCTACTAGCAAAGTGAGCATCACCAGAGATAATGCCATCACTAACTAAACTGAGATTACCGCCACTAACAAACGGTGTCTGATCAAGATGATTTAGTGCCAGAATATCAATACTCTGATTACCCTGAATATAAAGATTACCTCCAGCCTGAGCAATAAAAGGATTCGCTACACTATCCCTGATCAGTACCCTATTCTGTGCCAACAAATTCAAATCCCCTGTTGTCACCAACTGACTCTCCACTAAAGTCAGATTACGGTAAGCTGAAAAAGTTACCGTTTCCCCTGCTACCTGATTTACCACCACATCACCAGTTTCTACCCCAATCCCAGAATTACTCAGCCGAACTTCTCCAGAATTGTTAACTACCCCCAACTCCAGATTCCCACCATAAGCTAGCAATCCCGGTAACATTAATGGTGTAATCGGCACAGGATTCCCCTGGATATCCGTAGGAGGTTCAATCTCCAAACTCAAAATATTTCCAGGTTGGCTCACTCGCACTAAACTAGTTCCTGGAACCGCTGCTACAGTAACCGTACCTTCCGGTGCTGTTAGAGTACCAGTACTAACAACCGTTCCCCCAACTAAAGTCAAATTTTGTCCCTCTCCCACTGCCAGATTACCAGCATTAATAATTCCCCCAGGGGAAGAACTATCAAAGCGAAAGGCATTAGGATAACCACTCAAATTAGTATAATCATTTACCCCAAAAGCATTAAACCAACCATCAGCAAAACCGATACCAGTAGCAGTAGTAGCGGTAAAATCAGCAGGAACATTCAACTGAGCACCATTACCAAAAATAATTCCTGCGGGATTCATTAAAAATAAATTAGAATTACCCCCAGTAACTTGAATTAAACCATTAATTAACGAAGGATTACCACCAACTACTCTCCCCAAAATATTGTGAATTGTCGGTGAAGTAAGAAAATTCGCAGTTTGATTAGACTCTACATTAAACTGGTCAAAACTGTGGAAAAGATTATCTCCAGATACAGTACCAGCCTGAATATCCCAGCCATTACCATTAAGGATAACTGTTGTACCAGTACCATCCTGAGCAGGCGCGATCGCTTGAGCTATTACCAATGGCTTTACTTGCGCTGGTGTAGCGTGACTAATTCTGCCAATAAGTAAAGTAGGAATAATTAGAGAGACAAATAATTTCATAGAAGAATTGTTAGGAAACCGTAGGGGCGTATTGCATACGCCCATTGCATACGCCCATTGCATACGCCTATTGCATATGCTCATTACATACACCCATGGCATACACATTAAGGGCGCAAGCTTTGCGCCCCTACTGTGATTAATAGTTGAAGCAAAATCGACTTATGCAATTAACCTAGTGCAAAAAAGCAGATTTTTTGTAAACAATTTTTCAACAAAAACATTGATATCTCAGTAAATTTACTGAGGAATTAGTCCCAGATCCCCAGAACCCCGACTTCTACAAAGATACTGCGGTTGAATCAAGGGTGTGACCGAAAAAAACAAGGATACAAGCCCCCGGATTTATCCGTGGAAAAAACAAAGATTCTATCATTATTCCAAGCCCCTGGCTTTAGACATGGAGTCAATCTAAAATCTAAAATCTAAAATCTAAAATTGATTGACCCCTCATTTCACGATTTTTCGTTATTCCGCTAAATGTAGAGACGTTGCCTGCAACGTCTCTACGTCATGAAGATATATTAAGAATATTACGGTGATTGTCCTGGGAAAACTGCATAACTGGATTTTGGTTCAGCTATTAACACAGCAGAGGGGTAAAAAACCTTGCCTCTACGACCATTCGACAACTGTAGACTATTAGGTAGAACCATCATGAATGCAAATTCACCAACAATCATCCGTGGCACCTCCGGCGATGACATCCTGAAAGGCACTCTAGGTATTGATAGGATCTTTGGCTTTGGGGGTAACGATGTACTCCAAGGACGGAAGGGAAGTGATCGCCTTTTGGGAGGTGCTGGTGATGATACTCTCTACGGCAATAAGGGAAATGATTATCTCTCAGGAGGTAAAGGAAATGACAGCCTCTTGGGAGGTGGGGACAATGACCGCCTCCTAGGAAATGATGGTGATGATATTCTCTCAGGAGGTGCTGGTCGCGATCGCCTCTGGGGAAATGCTGGCAACGATATCCTATTGGGAGATTATAACCATGACAGCCTTTGGGGAGGTGCTGGGGATGATATCCTCTCAGGAGGTACTGGCAACGATCGCCTCCGGGGAAATGCCGGGGATGATTTTCTCCTAGGAGGAACTGGCAGCGATCGCCTTTGGGGAGGTACTGGTGATGATATCCTCTGGGGTAATGCTGGCAATGATCTGATCTGGGGGGGGACTGGCAATGATACTCTCCTGGGCAATGAAAAGAATGACCGCCTTTGGGGAAATGCTGGGGACGATATTCTCTCAGGAGGAACTGGAAGGGATCGCCTTTGGGGAGGTACTGGGGATGACCTCCTCTCAGGAGGTGCTGGAAACGATCGCCTTTGGGGAAATGCTGGTACTGACCACCTTTTGGGAGATGCTGGCAATGATCAACTAGTTGGAGGTGGTGGTAATGACTATCTGCTTGGTGGTACTGGAGCCGATACCTTTAGTTTCCTCTCTCCCAACCACGGAATTGATACCATCATTGACTTTAACTTAGCCCAAGGAGACCGAATTCAAGTATCGGCTAATGGCTTTGGTGGCGGACTCACCGTAGGTACATTAGATACTGACGAATTTACCATCGGTTCCGCTGCCACTAACGCCAGCGATCGCTTTATCTATAACGATACCACCGGCGCATTATTCTTCGACGCCGATGGTACGGGAGCCCAAACTCAAACCCAATTTGCCCAACTCTCCACTGGATTAGCTCTCACCAACAGTGATATTTTTGTTGTCTAGAGCAAGATAGATGCCCAACCTGTCGTAGGGATAATTCATGAATTATCCCTACTGGAGTCAAATATCCAATTATCTTATTAAAAATCTGTAAAGTATTGTTAAAATGTGAAAGATAAACAATGCCCCACAAAAAATAAAGTCCCTTGAAAAATGTCCCGTCTTTCACCACAGGCCATCCTACTCGTTGATGGTTACAATATTATTGGAGCTTGGTCTAGTCTGAAAAGAACCCGCGATCGCTACGGACTAGAAGTAGCTCGTAAAGAGTTAATCGAGGTTTTGGTCAACTACAGTGCCTTTGAAGGTTACCAATCCCATTTAATCTTTGACGCTCAATATCAGAACAAACGTACTAACAGTGAAGCTGTTACTAAGCATTTGTCAGTTCTGTTTACAGAGTTTGGACAGACAGCAGACACTCACATCGAAAAATTTTGTGCTTCCTACAAGAGCAAGCATTTTCAGCCTAAGGGACGGTTAATCGTTGCCACTTCAGATCGAGCTCAGCAACAGACAGTACTTGGGTATGGAGCAGAATGGATGTCATCCCAACAGTTAGCCAAAGAAGTTGAAACAACCATTCGTCGCACCCGTAGCCAACAGCGACCCCAAAAACCAGCTAAGGGTCGCTTTTTAGTCAATTCCCTCGATGCCAAATCTCAACAGCGTTTAGCTCAATTGCGCAAAGGGATAAAATAATTTTGGAAATATAGTTGACAGAATTGAAAAAATTAGCTAATCTTATAAAGGTGTAAAAAACAAGCCCCCATCGTCTAGAGGCCTAGGACACCTCCCTTTCACGGAGGCGACAGGGATTCGAATTCCCTTGGGGGTATTTAAATAATCTTTTGATGTAGCTTTCTCCTGGATAATCCAAGAGGTAAGTCATGGCCAATGCTTTGAAGGTAGAACCCACCCCTAATCCCTCCAAGGAGGGGGACAGGAAGGAAGAAAGCTTAGAGGCAAGAAGCTGTAATATTTATGGTATCTGCTTTTTTAGTCTTACTAAAAGGGTGGATTATTTATGCTGCGCTGTTCAAGGCTAAGATATTGACTTCATAAAGAAACACTCTCAACTAGAGTTGTAACCTTTACACCTACTACCTACCTCCGGTTCCCCTCCTTGGAGGGGTTAGGGGTGGGTTCTACCACCTAACACCTACCACCTAACACCTACAATGCCAATAAGCACCTTACCTTCCTTGGGTGGAATTGTTTACTTGCCTCTACTCGCATTATCTATGCTAGCTTTCTCCTTAATTTTTGAACGCTTAGTATTTTGGTTGCGAGTTATTAAGCGTCAGAACCTGATTATTAGGGAAGTTCTCAAACTTTATCAAAAAGACTCTGCTTCAGCATTTCGTAAACTAGAGCAAAATAGTGACCTGCCAATAGCCAGGATTTTCCTGGCAGCTTTGTCTGTGCGACAACCCACCCCAGAAAAGTTTCGGCTGGCGCTAGAAACCGCTGCTCAAGCTGAGTTACCGGTACTGAGGCGTTTCAGTACTGTTTTTGAGACAATCATTAACATTGCCCCTCTATTAGGTCTGTTAGGTACAATTCTAGGGTTGGTTGAGTCTTTTTCGGGTTTGATGATTGGCGATATTGGGGGTAGTGATACCCTTACTGTAACCGCAGGACTTAGTGATGCTTTAATCACCACTGTAGCAGGGTTATGTGTGGCAATTTTTACCTTGTTATTTGCCAATACTTTTCGAGGCTTATATCGGCGTCAGCTAGCAGCAATTCAGGAGTACGGTGGTCAACTGGAACTGTTATATCTGAATTACTATCAGAGTGAAGAGTAATGGGGAATTTAGAATTTAGAATTTAGAATTTAGAATTTAGAATTTAGAATTGGGAATTTATGTTGTTGCGGAATAAAAGTATAATACCAAATCAGGTTTTCAGGTACAGCAAGTTAACAAGGGGCTTAAGCCCCTTGTCCTAATCGCCTTGGCGGTTGCTATAATTCAAAGTCCCCCAGAATTGGGGGATTTAGGGGGCGAAAGAATACTCTTTTTTAACCTGATTTGGTAGAAAAATCAAGATTAAATCATCTGCTAAATAAAGAAAAAACAGTAGAGAAAGTAACCTCTCTCTACTGTTCAACTCCATCAGTTATCGTTCATAACTAGCTAATTAATCAACCCCTTGAGGCAATAGTTCTCGTTTCTCACTGGGAAGTACCTTAACTTTGCCTTCTTCATCAACATCGACAACAGCAGTATCTCCATCTTTGATGCTACCACCGAGGATTTCCTCTGCCAGAACATCTTCCAACAACCGCATTATTGCTCGACGTAAAGGACGTGCACCATAGCTGGGGTTATAACCCTCTTCTACTAACCGCTCTTTGAACCGGTCTGTAACTTCTAAGATGATACCCTGTTCAGTTAAGCGACTAAAGACTTCTTTGAGTAAGATATCAGCGATGGATTTAATCTCCTCTTTGTTGAGTTGACGGAAGACAATAATTTCATCCAAGCGGTTGAGGAACTCTGGACGGAAATATTGCTTGAGTTCTTCGTTAACCAAGGAACGGATACGATTGTACTGGGACTCAGCTTGATTATCACTAAACTCGAAGCCGAGACTACCGCCACCTTTTTCGATGACCTTAGAACCGATATTAGAGGTCATAATCAGTAGGGTATTTTTGAAATCTACTGTTCGACCCTTAGCATCGGTAAGACGCCCATCTTCCAAAATTTGCAGTAGCATATTGAAGACATCAGGGTGAGCCTTCTCAATTTCGTCCCACAAAACTACTGTGTAAGGACGACGCCGCACTGCTTCTGTAAGCTGTCCTCCTTCGTTGTAGCCGACATATCCTGGAGGAGATCCAATCAGTTTACTGACGGTATGACGTTCCATGTATTCCGACATATCCAAGCGAATCATCGCTTCTTCTGAACCGAAGAAGTAAGCTGCTAAAGATTTTGCCAGTTCTGTTTTACCAACCCCTGTAGGACCGGAGAAGATAAAACTAGCAATGGGACGATTGGGACTCTTTAAACCGACTCTTGCCCGACGAATGGCACGGGAGACGGCTTTAACTGCATCCTCTTGACCAATTAGGCGATTATGCAGTGTATCTTCCATATGCAGCAGTTTCTCAGACTCAGATTCGGTGAGTTTCTGTACTGGTACACCAGTCCAAGAAGCTACAATATGGGCAATGTCCTCTTCATCTACTTGCGGAGAGGCATCCTCATTGCCACCTTCGGTCTTTTTATTCTGAGCGATCGAGCGGATTTCTGCCTTGATTTCCATCTCGCGATCGCGCAATTCCCCTGCTTTATCAAAATCTTGGGAACGAACTGCATCGTCTTTATCTTTTAGTACCTGACGCAGTTCCTTATCCAACTCTTTAGCTGCTGGTGGTAGCTGGGAGTTAATTAGGCGTACCCGGCTGCCTGCTTCATCGATTAAATCAATAGCTTTATCTGGTAAGTAGCGGTCTGAAATATAGCGGTCTGAAAGTTTAGCTGCTGCTTCGAGGGCTTCATCCAAAATTTTCAACTTGTGATGTTGCTCATAGCGCTCCCGTAAGCCGTAGAGAATCTCTATAGTTTCGTCAACGGAGGGTTCCCCTACCATTACTGGTTGAAAACGACGCTCCAGAGCAGCATCTCGTTCGATATGCTTACGGTACTCATCTAAGGTCGTAGCACCAATACATTGCAGTTCTCCTCTAGCTAAGGCTGGCTTGAGGATATTAGCGGCATCAATCGCCCCTTCTGCTGCACCAGCACCAATCAAAGTATGGACTTCGTCAATCACCAGGATAACGTTCCCAGCTTGACGAATTTCATCCATAATTTTCTTGAGGCGCTCTTCAAACTCACCCCGGTACTTAGTACCAGCCACGAGTAAACCGATATCCAGGGTAACGACGCGCTTTTCTTCTAGAATGTCAGGGATATCATTATTGGCAATTCGTTGGGCTAGACCTTCCGCGATCGCGGTTTTACCAACCCCTGGTTCCCCAATTAATACTGGGTTATTCTTAGTGCGGCGTCCTAAGATCTGAATGACCCGTTCTATTTCTTTAACCCTGCCAACTACTGGATCCAGCTTGCCTTCCCCTGCCATAATGGTCAAGTTTGAGCCAAACTCATCCAATGTCGGAGTTTTGGTTCGACCCTGAGATGCTCCTGCCGAGACTTCTGCCGTCTCACCAAGCATCCTGATAACTTGTGTCCTGACTTTAGATAAGTCTACTCCTAGGTTTTCCAAAACTCTAGCAGCAACTCCTTCTCCTTCTCGAATTAAACCCAGAAGTAAATGTTCTGTGCCAATATAGTTATGCCCTAGCTGACGTGCCTCTTCTAGGGATAGCTCCAGAACCCGCTTTGCCCTAGGGGTAAAGGGAATTTCTACAGCAACAAACCCTGAGCCCCTGCCAATAATTTTCTCGACTTCAATCCGGGCATCTTTAAGATTGACACCCATTGACTTGAGGACTTTGGCAGCGACGCCCGTTCCCTCTCCAATCAAACCCAGGAGGATCTGCTCGGTGCCAACAAAGTTGTGCCCCAGGCGACGTGCCTCTTCCTGGGCCAGCATAATTACCTTAATGGCCTTTTCTGTAAAGCGTTCAAACATGGCGTATTCCCATCAGCTGTTGCGTGCCCGTGTAAGCTGATTCTAGCACAGCTCACTTTTTCGGTTTGTTATTAGTTGCTTGTTGTTTGTTATTAGTTGCTTGTTGTTCGTACTAATATATGTACTATTATTGACAATTTCTGTAGTTTAAGTTCCAATGGGCGAGGCGAGTCTGTAGTTGTTGGTCACAATTAGTGAGGCGTTGTGTAAATTCGGGAGTTTGTAGACCACTGCACCACAAAATTAGGGCATCTTCACCGGTATCTTGGTAATAGCAGCGGCGTCTTCCAGCTTCAACAAAGCCAAACTTTTGATACAAAGACAAAGCTGCTTGATTGGATGGTTTCACTTCCAAAGTTGCCCATTCCAACTGAAGCTCTTGAGCCTTCTTAAGTAAGGCATACAGAAGTAATTGACCTAATCCTTGGCCTCTCCAGTCTGGATGTACAGCCAGAATCGTGATGTGAGCCTCCTCCAAAATTGACCAAAAACAACCTAATCCTAAAAGAGGAGGGTACTTGACTGGTAAGTTGGGAATTGGGGATTGGGAATTGGGAATTGGGGATTGGGAATTGGGAATGGGGAATTGGGAATGGGGAATTGGGAATTGGGAATTGTCATTAGGACTGCCTTCTGCCTTCTGCCTCCTGCCTTCTAAAATAAGCAATTGGCTGTTAGGACTATCTAACTCCCTTTCATAACCTGACTTTGTCCACAATCCACCGAAGCAAAGCTGGTCTAGCTCCACTGCTGCTGCTAGCTGTTCTGTCGTTAGCGGTTTCAGTTCTAAAAAAGTCACAGCACTCAATTGTACACTAATTAACGAGAAGCAAGTTCTGCCTAAAAGAAAATAATTACTTATGCTATCGACTCACCCAGCACAACTGCAAAATTCTGGACATCAATATCTGCCCTTAACTGATACTTCAGTAAAGAATCTCTCGCCTAATCAGGAACTACTACCATTGACAGCTAAAGTCAATAGCAGCGATTGCCTGGAAATTGGTGGCTGTGATGTCACTAAACTGGTGGAGGAGTTTGGCTCACCCCTATATATTCTAGACGAGGTAACCCTAAGAACCGCTTGCCGTCAATATCGGGAGGCTTTAGCCCGTTACTATCCAGGAGAGTCTCTGGTACTCTATGCTTCCAAAGCTTGGAGTTGTCTAGCAGTTTGTGCGATCGCGGCTAGTGAGGGTTTGGGAATCGATGTTGTATCGGGTGGAGAACTCTATACAGCGCTCAAGAGTGGAGTAGATGCTGACAAAATCTATTTTCACGGTAATAATAAATCCACTGCTGAACTTGAACAAGGTATTGAAAGTGGTTGTACAATTGTAGTGGATAACTGGCTGGAGTTACGGAATCTAGCAGAGTTAGCTCAGGCCGCTCAACCAACTCGGATCGCGATTCGGCTGACTCCAGGTATTGAGTGCCATACCCATGAGTACATTCGTACTGGTCATTTAGACAGCAAATTTGGCTTTGACCCCAATAGTTTAGATGAAGTTTTTGCTTTTATTAGCCAAAAACCAAACTTAAACTGCATTAGTTTACATGCCCATATTGGTTCCCAGATTTTTGAGAGTCAACCTCACAAAGATCTGGCTGGGGTTCTAGTTGATTACCTGACTAAAGCTTCCCACTACGATTTGTCGATCAGTGAGCTGAATGTTGGGGGTGGTTTGGGTATTCGTTATACAGAATCTGATGATCCCCCTAGTATTGATACTTGGGTTCAAGGAGTCTGTGAGGCGATGGTAAGTGCTTGTAAACGGCAACAACTGCCCTTGCCAAAACTGCTTTGCGAACCGGGGAGATCGCTAATTGGTCCAACTTGTGTGACTGCCTATACTTTGGGTAGTCGTAAGGTTGTTCCCCAAATTCGGACTTACGTAGCAGTTGATGGCGGTATGTCAGATAATCCCCGTCCGATTACATATCAATCTCTATATCGAGTTGTAGTTGCTAATCGGATGTCCGCACCCCTAACGGAAACTCTCACGATTGCAGGGAAACATTGTGAATCAGGAGATGTACTTATCAAAGAGGCGACCTTGCCGAAAACGGAGCCAGGAGATATCTTCGTTATTATGAGTACTGGTGCGTACAATTACAGCATGGCTTCCAATTACAATCGGTTGCCCCGACCGGCAGCTGTACTAGTAAGGGAAGGAGAAGCTCATTTGATTTTACAACGGGAAACCTATCAAGATGTAATACGCCAGGATCGTCTACCTAAGTTCCTTACTCCTTAAAGGTATAACCAATAACAACTAACCGCTTTCTCCCGCTAAGATCAAGCCAGCGTCAAGCATCACAATAGCTCTAATCTTTATTGAAGTTCAATGCCTCAGTCGTCGGGTTCTGCTCCTGGTTATGACTGGGCTAGACCTTTGTTGCTTCACGGCATCGATGTTGGATTGGTTCTGGCCCTCACTTATCTTGTTCTCCTGATTATTGGCGAGCGCCGAACTTTGTGGATGGTTAGGGGATTAATTTTCTTAATGTTAGCAGCAGCAATGAGTCAGCAACTCCAGCTCAAGCTGTTGCATTTTGTGCTGGAGAAGTTGGTAGTTGGTTCTGCTGTCGCCATGGCTGTAATTTTCCAGTCAGATTTCCGCCGGTTTCTCGAACAGGTGGGAAGGGGTGAAATTATGGAGTTGTTTCAAGCCAAGCGACGCCCCATTCCCAAATCAGATAGTGTTATTGATGAAATTGTGGATGCCGTCAAGGAATTATCCCAAAATCGAACAGGGGCTCTGATAATTATGGAAACTAGTGGTCCAATTGATGAACGGGATGTCTCTGTACCAGGTGTTCAAATCAATGCAGAAATTTCTAAAGAGCTATTGCAGACTATCTTTCAGACGACAACCCTACTGCATGATGGAGCAGTGTTGATTCGTGGTGCTCGGGTTGCTGCTGCTGGGGTGATTTTACCCCTTTCTGAGCGTAAAGCTTCACGGCAGCTCGGTACCCGCCATCGGGCAGCAATGGGAATTACGGAGCGTGTGGAAAACTGTCTATGTATTGTCGTCTCTGAAGAAACTGGTTCAATCTCTCTAGCGGAAAGAGGAGGGCTTAATCGTCCGTTAACTAGTTCTAAATTGAAAGAATTGTTAGAATCTCGGTTTTCAACTGCTGTTGAGCGTGAGGCAGTAGCTCCCAGTCTACGTAGTATAGGTCGCCAAATCAGGTCTCAATTAAGGCTACTGGTTTCTAGCTTACTTCATCTTCCGTCATCTACTTCTCACAAGAAGAAATGATTGGGAAGAGGGGAGTGTGGGGGTGAGCGAAAAAAAGGGTGGGGAGCGGAGGAGCAGAGGAGCAGAGGAGCAGAGGAGCGGAGGAAGAAGAAAGAACTGATAATGTTTGGATACAAAGCTCAAGAAATCCCACCCAAAATTTCACCTCACCCGGAGTGTGGGAAGAGGGGGGAGAAAAGAGAGTCACAGGAGAGTGTGTATCTCAAGTATAGAAAGATTCTCTTCTCTCCACACCTCCCACACCTCCCACACTCCTCATCAGTTCAAGGTTTAAGCCTTAACAAGCGTGCTATTCCTTTTCAAGCCTCCGGATTAATCTGTCGATAGACAGAAAAATGTCAGTACAACTAGATACTCTCAAGTCTTTGGCTTGGTTTCGGTGCTGTTCAGGCGTAGACTACGTTTTACTTTTGTGCCAGCATGGTGCACAGCAGCAATATAGTCTAAGAAAAACACCGTTTTATTATTACTTATCTACCTCTTTCCTGTTTGAACAATATGCAAACCTTATTAAAAGAACTACCCACAGATTTAGATCAAAAGCGTCTGCCTAGGCATGTGGCGGTAATTATGGATGGGAATGGGCGTTGGGCTAAACGTCGAGGGCTGCCAAGAATTATCGGTCATCGCCAGGGAGTGGATGCTCTCAAAAACTTGCTGCGTTGCTGCGATGATTGGGGTATTGAAGCACTCACTGCTTATGCATTTTCTACAGAAAACTGGGGACGTCCCAATGAGGAAGTAGATTTCTTAATGACTTTATTTGAGCGGGTATTAATGCGTGAACTCCAAGAAATGATGGAGGAAAATGTACGGATTGAGTTTGTCGGCAATCTAGCTGTTTTACCTCGCTCTCTCCAAGCCCAAATTACTCGCTCTATGGCTCTCACTAAAGAGAATACAGGTATCCAGTTTACTGTTGCCACCAATTATGGAGGACGCCAGGAAATTTTACAAGCCGCTCGCGCGATCGCAACTCAGGTACAACAAGGTAAGATCCAACCAGAAGAGATTGACGAGGCATTGTTTTCCCAGCACCTTTATACTGCTAATGTCTGTGACCCAGATTTGCTGATCCGTACCAGTGGTGAGATGCGTCTGAGCAATTTCTTACTCTGGCAAATGGCCTATGCTGAAATTTATATTACAGACGCTCTGTGGCCTGATTTTGACCGAGGGCAGTTTCATCAAGCTTTGTCTAACTATCAGCAACGTAATCGCCGATTTGGTAAAATTTAAGGCTAATTTTTAGATTTTAGATTTTAGATTTTAGATTTTAGATTTGCTCTGTTGTTTATCAAGGTTGCTTTCCCTTTAAGGGCCAGAGAAAACTGCAGCTTCTATATCTTGGCGGCTGAGGGAATATTTGAAAGAGCGTTGAATATCCTTACCATTTTCTCCTTGGCCTAGGTAAAGTACAGTTAATTCCTCTGTCTCCAGCCACAGTTGTGCTTGCCAATCTGCTTGAGCGACGCGCCAGGTGTGGGGAACTGCGGGGTCTTGTTCACAGCCTTGAGACTTCAGCCACTGTTCGATTTCGTGGAGAGGATGGTTATATAAAGGGGTATCAGCTGATGGAAGAGTCATGGGAATTTAGAATTTAGAATTTAGAATTTAGAATTTAGAATGGGAATTGGGATAATTACTATAATTGAGCTAGATTTGTTTGTTGAGATAGTTGACTAATTTTAGGAGTTGTGTTTTGAGCTGTGCTTAAATATTTGGGACTCAGCTGTTCTAGTGTTGGTTGAATGTGGTAATTAGCACTAGCACTAGAGAATTGGACAGAAGATTCTCCTCGTGTTAAGCCAATCACGATCGCTAGTAATAAACAACCCAGAAAGGTTAAACCTAGAACAAACAGTACAAATAGTTCACCAGCTGAGAGGGGACGATCATTAGGGTCTAGGTAAGCAGAGTTAGAGTATATTTTTTGCCGTTGGTTGACCGGACGATTTAAATCTGGGGGAGGCTGAATCACATTGAAGCGTGAATAGCCAATTTTTTGGTCATACAGTATACGCCGCTCTGGATTACTTAAGGTAGCGTAGGCTTCATTAAGCTCTTGAAACTTGCTCGTTGCTGCTTGGTTTGGTAAGTCAGTGGTATCAGGATGATAGCATTTGCTGAGCTTCCGGTAGGCGCGTCGGATTTCTAGAGGTGTGGCACTAGGATGTAACCCCAATAGCACATAATAATTGCTGGGGTTTGCTATGACACGATTTTTGCTTGTTTGTCTTACCCGCTCTTGAGTCACTGTAGTTTTACCCTCTCTCACTACAAAGGGTTTGGGTATATTTTAAGCGAAGATGCTAGGGATACGCTGGTGCGATCGCGGTAGTCTAACTTAATATAGCAAGCGATCGCCCGATATCGTCAGTTCTTGTTTTTAATTTAATCTGGACTATTTTCCCTCTGTCAGTAAAACTCAAGTCAAAAATATTTTCCTTATAACATCAATTTCCTAATATTCCTTAATTTCTAAGTTGGCATAAATATGATGTACATTGAACTTTACTAAATAGTCTTGGATTGTAATCTTGTAGGGAGGGCATATAATAATCCAACAGCAAATAAAAACAGTTGCTCAAAAATATATTATCTTTAATACTAAAGAATAGTTGACATTTTTTATTTATAACAACTTTGTACCAAACCCAGAATGAGTATATAAAACCTATTTAGTTCTCCATGTAATGTTTTAAAAATTCAATAATTTCAGGTTGATGCTTTCAACTCACCTGAATTACAGCATTAGACTTACTATTTTCATAGATGACTTTCGGCATGCTATTCTTTGTCGTTCATCAGAACTTAGTCCTAATGTCAAGCGTGAAAAAACATACTACTTAAGGTATATTTTGCTTATGTATTAAGATGTAGATAGATTATCACATGTGTGACACACTATAACAGGATGCACTTGGTTGCACGAACCCTAGCACCCTATTCTAGAGAAGATAGTATGAAGTGATAGTAGCTGAAACCTTTACATAGTAAGATTTTTAATGATTTAATTGATTTATTACAAAAGTTAACACAGTTCCTATAATCACTATGGAAGTCATTAAGCGATATTCTGCTCCCCCTACTGTCACAATCGGTTTTTTCGTAATTTATGGCTGCTCTTAGTAACTTTTTATACTCAAGTTTCCATAATCGTTTTGCGATAGCGCAAGCGCTGCTGCAAGCAGATCAGCTACACTGGTGTCGTAGGCAATCACTTGTGTCAAAATCTTCAAGCAACCAAAATTCGTAGTGTGACAGTTCAAGGTGCGGAATGTGGGCAGATTATTGCGGGGTGGAGCAGTTATAGGATTATTAGTTTTTGTATTCTTGACTTTTACCCCATTTGGTAAAAAAAATGCACTTATTTTTTCTAAAATCACCAATCAATCAAATCAAAATAAATCTACTACACAAGAAACTCCATTATTGAATATTATTCCTGTTGAAACAACTGTTGCTATACCAGTAAATTCTTATCAAGTAGAACGTTCTTATACCGGTACTATTATCCCTCGCCGTAGTAGCTCATTGAGCTTTGAGATTGCTGGTAAATTGACCCAAATTACTGTTGATGGAGGTGATCGGGTTGAACCAGGTACACCCCTTGCTTTTCTCGACACCAGCACTTTGAAAATCAAGCAGCAGGAATTATTCGCACAACGAAAACAACTGGTTGCACAACTTAAAGAAATGCAGGCTGGAAGTCGAGCAGAAACCATTGCTGCTGCTAGGGCATCAGTAAGACAATTAAGCCAACAATTGCAACTAGCTCGTCAAAAAAGTGCTCGTCGAGAAAGTTTGTACCAAGAAGGTGCTATTTCTCGAGAACAGCAAGATGAAGCAGCAAATGAAGCTAGTACCCTGCAAGCTCGCTTGGATAATGCTCAAAGTCAATTAGATGAACTTATAGTGGGAACACGTCCTGAACGTATTGAAGCTCAAGAAGCCCTCATTGAACAACAAGATGCTAATATTGCTAACCTAGAAGTTGAACTCAAGAAAAGTATTCTACAAGCACCTTTTGCTGGTACAGTATCTGCCCGTTTAGTTGATGAAGGAACAGTCGTAGGAGCAGGTCAATCTATCTTGAAGCTAGTGGAAAATAATCAGTTAGAAGCACACATTGGTGTTCCGGTAAATGCAGCTGCTAAAATTAAAGTTGGTAACACTTTTACCTTACAAATTGAACAAAAAAACTATCAAGCACAAGTCGGATCAATTCTCCCAGAAGTAGACCCTCAAACTCTGACTGTAACTATTGTGTTTAAACTAACCCAGGGAGGAGTCGCAGAAGTAGTGCCAGGACAAGTAGCTAAATTACAACTAACTGAAACTATTAACCATCCTGGATATTGGCTACCCATTACTGCACTGGTGGAAGGAGAGCGGGGCTTATGGTCATGCTATGTATTGGGAGAAAAACAGAATGTTGCTGCTAGTGATCAAGCTGTTTTTCCTGTTAAACAACAGGACGTAGAAGTTTTGTACACCCAAAGCGATCGCGTTTTAGTTCGTGGTACTCTTCAACCCAACCAACAAGTTATTGTAGACGGTATCCATCGTATTATCCCCGGACAAATAGTAAGTGTTAGTAATGGAAAAACTAAGGATTAAGTAGGTAGGTGAAAACAAACTGAACTATGTTACAAAATCTAAATACAGCTCAAATAATCACAAATAACAAATGACAAATAACAATGTGGAGTTTATTTTACCGTAACTTAAGACTACTTATTCTGACTATCTGCTTAATCATAGTTTGGGGTGTTTCTTCTTGGCAATTAATACCACGAATGGAAGATCCTGCTCTAAGTCAATGGTATGGTTTAGTACTTACTTCCTATCCAGGAGCTAGTGCCCAAAGAGTAGAATCTTTGGTAACAGAAAAAATTGAACAAGAATTGTTGAAAATTGATACAATTGAAACTATTACTTCAACTTCCAGTATTGGCAGTTCTTTGCTTACCATTAGTTTAAAAAATACTGTTAAAGATTTAGAGCAAACCTGGAGTCTAGTTAGAGACCACCTTGCTGATGTAACTCCCCAGCTACCCGAAGGTGCTTTAGAGCCAGAATACAGAGAAATTGACACAAGAGCTTATACCTTAATTGTTGCCCTCACCTGGAATCTGGAAACCCCAACCAACTATGCAATTCTCAGACGTTTAGCGCAGGCACTAGAAGAAGAATTTCGCCTGATTACTGGTACAAAGGAAGTTGATTTATTTGGCGCACCGATTGAAGAAATTGTCGTCGAGATTAATCCAGCTCATCTAGCTGCTTTAAAGATCACACCTCAAGAGCTATCTCAACAAATTCGCCTCAGTGATGCTAAAGTCTCTACAGGTCAACTGCGTAGTACGAATACTGATATACTCCTGGAAGTAGAAAGCGAACTGGATTCTTTGGAACGTATCAGGCAAATTCCGATCCGCTTAGGCAATCCAGGACAAATTGCTCGGTTAGGAGATATGGCCTTAGTCACAAAAGGTATCAGGGAACCGCCAACAGAATTAGCCCTCATTAATGGTCAACCGGGCGTAGCTTTAGCCATTCGCATTGAAACTAACCAACCTATAGATCAATGGACAACTATAGCTCACCAAACCTTACAACAATTTCAACAACATAATCCAGCAGGTATTGAACTAGAAATTATTTCCGATCAGAGCCGTTATGTAGCCAACAGACTCAATAACTTGTTCAAAAATCTGCTCTTTGGCGCATTATTGGTGTTTGGTAGTACCTTGCTGATGATGGGATGGAAATCTGCATTGGTAGTCGGTTCTGCTTTACCCTTATCTATACTGATGGTGTTTGGAGGTATGCAAGTTCTGGGAATTGCTCTGCATCAGGTATCAGTTACGGGATTGGTAATTGCTTTGGGGATGTTGATTGATAACGCAATTGTGGTTGTAGATGAAATACAATACTTATTTAAACAGGAAATTAACCCTCAAACAGCAATTTCCCGAACTGTAAGTTATCTGGCTATTCCCTTATTAGCTTCCAATTTAACAACTATTCTGACTTTTGTCCCTATTGTTTTACTGCCTGGAGATTCAGGAGAATTTGTTGGTACAGTCGCCCTCAGTGTGATCCTCGCCCTTTTAAGCTCCCTCTTTCTTTCCCTAACTATAATTCCTGCTTTATTTGGCAGGATGCACCGGAGGCGAAGACACGGGGACGCAGGGACGCGGGGACGCGAGGATAAGGAGAATGAGCACCCGGCAAACTTTGTTGCTCCAACTACTAGTCACAACACCAGTAAAATCCACAATCAGTGGTGGAATCAAGGCTTTTCTCACCCCAGTTTAAGTCGCATTTACGGTCTAACTCTAGATGTGATTTTGGCAAAACCTATCTTAGGGATATTATTGGCTCTGATTTTACCAACCACAGGTTTTCTGATGGCTTCGAGTTTGCCAGAACAGTTTTTTGCTCCAGCCGAAAGAGACCAGTTTCATATTGAGTTGGAATTATCATCCTCTACTCCACTAGAAAAAACTCAATCTGTTGTTCAAGATGCCCGTGCCATTATTTTGAGCCATCCTGAAGTCACTAATGTACATTGGTTTTTGGGTACTGTGGCTCCGGTGTTTTACTATAATTTGCCCAGAAGAGGAGCGAATCGGTCTAGTTACGCTCATGGTATTGTACAACTTACTTCTGACAAGGAACTAACCAAGATCATCTCTACATTACAACATGAACTTAATCAGGCTTTGCCTTCTGTGCGTGTATTGGTGAGACAACTCCAACAAGGTCCTTATATTGATGCACCGATTGAACTACGTCTATATGGCTCTGATTTGAAAGTTCTTAGAGCATTAGGAAAACAAACTCGTTTAGTTCTAGCTCAAGTTAACGGCATTACCCAAATTCGCGCTAGCTTATCTGAAGCATTGCCCAAGTTAGCATTGCGCTTAGATGAAGAAAAAGCCAAATTAACTGGACTTGATCATACTGTAATTGCTGGACAACTCAATATTAATCTCGAGGGTTCTTTGGGAGGCTCTATTCTCGAAGATACAGAAGAATTACCTGTGCGAGTGCGTCTATCTAATCGAGATCGCGGTGATCTCAATCAAATTACTACTCTAGATTTACTTCCCGATCCTCTTGCTTCCACTGAGAATCGCTCTCCCATTCCCCTATCTGCTATTGGTAACATCGAACTGGTTCCAGAACTAGCAACAATTACCAGACAAAATGGTCAACGAGTCAATAGCATTCAAGGTTTTATTGCTAGTAGCGTACTACCTTCAACAGTTCTCGAGGATTTTCTGCAACAGTTAAATGCCGTTGATTTTCAGTTACCTCCTGGCTACTCTTTAGAAATTGGAGGTGAATCTGAGGAGCGCAATCAAACGGTAGGAGAACTCTTTTCCATAGTAAGTGTTTTACTAGTTTTAATGGTAGCTTTATTGGTTCTTTCCTTTAATTCTTTCCGAGCTGCAGGTATTATTATTTTAATTAGTATCTGCTCAATTGGTTTAGGACTGTTCTCCCTATGGTGTTTTGGCTACCCCTTAGGATTTATGGCTATTCTTGGTACTGTGGGTCTAATCGGTCTAGCTATCAATGATTCTATTGTGGTTCTTGCTGCTTTACGTTCCCACCCTGCTGCCAGCAGAGGAAATCCTAAGGCAATGAAAGCAGTCATCTTTCGTGCCACACGCCATGTTCTTACCACTAGCATTACTACGGTAGCTGGATTTATCCCACTGTTGCTCTTAAGAAGTGATTTTTGGTCTCCCCTAGCTATCTGTGTCGTAGGTGGGGTAGGTGGCGCTACTCTTCTGGCACTCTACTTTGTACCTTGTATTTACTTATTAGGAGAGCAATTGAAGGACAATTACTAAAGGGAACTTAGGGGATTCTTGAAAAGAATGTTAACTGCAAAGTGGTGCATTACGCTACGCGATGCTATTGGTGAAATATTTCATAATATATCCCAGCTGCTGAAAGACTCCTTAATAGTTCTTAAACTCTCGTTTTTGACCTTTATTTTTGTTTAAATTCAGCTAACCTACTGTTCAGCTCTAACTATTCTATCAGGCTCATCCTTTGAAATATCTTGCCCTCTTTTTGCAATATAGATACCATTTAAGGTAATTAACAATGCTAACCCGTTGAGGATAGTAATTCTTTCTGAAAAAAAGACATGAGCCCAAATTACAGTGAGAATAGGTTCTAAAAGCATTAACATGGTTACAAAGCTTGATGGAAATTTTTGTAAAGCTTGTGTGAGTAAACCTTGACCAAGAATTTGACAAAAAACTGCTAATGCGATGACAGCAAACCAAGACCTTAAGGATGTAGGGAAGAGATGATCTTGAGTAATGAGAAGAATTGGCAAAATGAACATGGTACTAAGTAGACATTGCCAGCGTAGTAATAAATCTGTGGGGAATTTAAGCCTTAGTCTTTCACGTACTAGGTAAAGAGCTGCATAAAAGATAGAGGATAGTACTGCCAAGCCATCACCAATAAAATATTGATCACTAAATTGAAAGTCTAAGAGTACAATTGAAGAAGCTCCAAAGATAGATATTAACAGACCTATCAGAAACTTATTTCCAAATTTAAAACCAAGAAATGCCCACCCTCCCAAAGTAGAAAAAACTGGAGTTAGGTTGTGAAGTAAATTTGAATTTGCGACATTAGTTTGAGTTAATGACCAAGACCAAGTAAAAATTGTCAATGGACCAAGCAGTCCCGTGATCGTAATCATTAAGATATCGAAAAAGTCTATTGTGATATTTTTATCTGTAGATGACTCACCAGTATTAAGTATTTGAAGTCCACGCAAAGACCATAGTATTAGACCTGATAAAAAATAACGGTTAAAGGTTATGCTAATGGGGCTTAACTCATATTCACCTAATCTAATAAAAACAGCAGCAAAAGATAGCAAAAAAATTGCTATCGCCAAGGTCAAATAATATTTATTAAAACCACTAGCAGACTCATGAAAAAATGTCATTGCAGTTCATTAATAGTGGAAACAAGCTAAAAAGTATGATTTAAAAAATCAAGCAAAATAGTCAGAAGATCTAGCAATTTATAATGATATTAAAACCCTACTTTAATACCGCGCGCTTTAAGAGTTTCTAAAATATGATTGCAGAGCTCCATTTCAGAGCCACAAATTAGAATTCTCACTGCTCTAGAAGAATAGACAACTTCTCTAGCTCCTGACTTATCTAAACTATGGATGGAGCGAAAGGCTTGAGGGATAATCATACCTTTTTCTATATCCCTTCCAATAAAGTCTTGAAAAACTTCCTTAAAGTCATCCATAGTCAATAAAGGTATTGGACTAGTAACAGTCACACTCAGCCAAAAGGGGGCATTCAGCTTGCAAGCTAACATGTAAGCTACACCCGTTCCTGGGGCTCTAGCATTGAGTTCTCCTATTATAATATTCTCTTCACTTCCTTGTTTCGTCAGCATAAAATCAACACCAACCATACCGTAGTAATTTAAATCTTCATAGCAATACTGAGCTATAAAACCCATGCATGAGTTCAACTTTTTAAGCATCTCTTGACTAGGTTTGAATTCAGCTCCACCAAGGTATTCTCCAGATTTTCCTAAAATTTTTCTAGAATAAAATGGAACATTATAGCGACCATCACTACTAATCAAAAGGATATTACAACCATTTACATGGAAGTCTATATTTTCTTCTAAGATTAACTGGCGATTTGAAGGTATCTCTGAGTGTCTATGCCAAATTTTTTCAAGAGATGCTAACTGAAATGCATTATCTTCAAAAGAGCGATTAACTACGCCCTTTAACTTACCAATATTAGATTTTAAAATTTGTATATTTAAAGGTGACTCTATTGGTACAACAGTAGTACCACCACTACCGCGAGATAACTTTAGCCAAACTTTATCATAAGATGAAAACCTATCAACAGCTACATCCAAATCCTCTAATGCATTGATCTCCATTCCTTTTGGAATAGGATAGCCATATCTTTGAGAGTTCCTGCGAAACTCCGATTTATTGTTAGAGTAAAAAGCATTTGAACATTGAAGGGCTTTACCTTCCATACTTTCTATCAAGTTTCGGATATATGGGCATGGATAAGTAACAATAACACCATCATGCTCTGAAAGAGAAAATTGTTGTTTTGAGGCTATAGATACTAAGTTTGAACATGGAAAGCCTATTGACTTATTATGTCCTAGTTGATGCTGGAGTTCAATAACCTGCTGACGATTTTCTAAAATCCCGAATTCTTCATAAAACTCAAGAAAACCGGGAGGAGTTGGAAGAACATATGCTACTTCACCTTTCTGCAAAGTCATAATGGACAACTGATTTCCCCATACAACTTTTTCTGGGATAGTAATTTCTACTAATTGACCACCTTCATGGTCAGCATACCCATTTACCCAACATTCAAATATTGCAACAGATTTAAAAGAAGATTCTGGCTGTATCAACTTTGCCTGAAGCTGACCAAGTGAGAGAGGAATATTCTTTCCTAATTCCTGATCAAATTGAATTGGTTTTTGAGCCATACTTACATTACTTCCAATTAATGAAGCCACATAGCTTTATGTGTGAGATTCACCAAAGCGAACTTCTAGGTAGGGCTTGCTGCATGGAGTATTTTAGCTATACCAGCACAATGCTTTCAGGTATTTTTTTGCCAAAGAAATGCTAGGCAAATACCTAACTTATAGTTGTACGGCGAATCACACAGCCTAACACTACTGCAAATTACAGGTCAATGTCAACACTTCTAAACGACGTTCATTGATGTGGGTTACTGACCAAAGCGCATCAATCAGTAATATCATGTCCTGTTGAATACTTACACTTTAGTGAAAACAAGGCAGGGGGAAGAAGGCAGAAGGCAGAAGAGAAAGAAGACTCACATCTTGCACCAGTACATAAATACTTAACAACGCTTCTGAAAACAATCAATTTCAGTGTTGAAACAGTCAAATCTTATTACTGTTGCCTGTTGCCTCTTGCCTCTTGCCTACTTTCACAGGTCAATGTTCGACTTGGTGCAAGATCTGAGAAGAAAGTTGCAAGGTAGAAGGATATGATAAGTGTTTAGGCGGACATGATATAAATGATGTAATCGATGGTAAACTACCCCAACAGCTTTAGAAGCCATTTAAGTCAAGTTTTTTCTCTGACTTTCTCCCAATAATCCCGCCAAATAAGGAGTTATCTACTTGAGTGCAGATAACTCCTTGTCTGATTCATCTTGAAGCTCCATCTTTAAGCTTTGTAACTGCTGAGTGAGAGCTGTTACTTGTCTTTCTAGTTCTACCAATCGATGCTGAGAATTAGTGGATGTTGCTTGCTGGACTAACTGAGAATTAAGACGTTGGGCTTGAACTTGTGCTTCTAAAGCAGAATCACTAAAAGTTACCCGCTCCACTTCTGCCAAAGTAGTGTAACCCTCTCTTACTAATTCTAAGCTATAAGTCAGTAAGCTTTTCATCCCCTCTTGTAGAGCTACTTCTCTAATCTTTTCTGCTGAGGCTCTGTCGCTAATTAAGTTTTTTAGCTGCTCACTAATTGGCATCACTTCATAGACGCCAACTCTTCCTTGATAACCAGTACCATTACATCTTCCGCAGAGTGTACCTTGGGCTCTGGCTGCAACTATTTCGTCAGGAGTTAAACTGTTGGCTTGGTAAAAAGTTGTTTCCCTTTCCTGAGAAGCTGTTAGACCAAATTTGGCCAGTTCAAACCTATTAGGAGTATACGGTATACAACAATCAGGACAGACTCGCCGCACCAACCTCTGGTTAATAATACCAATGAGAGCATCGGCAACTAGGAATGGTTCAACCCCCATTCGAGCCAGGCGGGAGATAGCTCCCACAGTATCATTGGTGGTTAGAGTAGTTAAGATAAGGTGACGGCTTAAAGCGGCTTCCATCACTGTTTTAGCAGTTTCCCGATTCTGCGTCTCACCTACCAATATGATGTCTGAGTCTTGATGCAGAAGAGACCTCAGAATTGCAGGAAAATCCATTCCCTTTTCCCGCAAAGCCTGCACTTGAGTAATGCCTGGTAGGGAATATTCAATGGGGTCTTCCACTGTACTAATATTGAGCCCAAGATCATTCCTTTGAGCCAGTATTGAATACAGAGTGGTCGATTTCCCTGAGTCCGTTGGTCCTGTTACCAAGATTACTCCTAAGGGACGCTTAGCCATTGACCTAACTACTTCAAGTGTCCCTTGGTCAGTAATCAACATATCTAAACCCAATTGGGTAGATTCGTTATCCAAAATCCGCAATACTACCTTTTCCCCGTAGCGGCTGGGTAAAGTACTGACCCGGAAGTCTACCTTGCGACCCTGGTACATCCGTCGAATCTTACCATCTTGGGGTAGTCGTCGCTCAGCAATATCCAAGTCTGACATAATTTTGAAACGAGCAGCAACCGCTGGAGAGATATTCTTGGGAAAAGGTTTGTCAAATGCGGTATGTAGTACCCCGTCTTTACGGAAGCGTATGCGTAAATACTCTTCCTGGGGCTCAATATGGATATCAGAAACCCCTTCTTGCAGAGCCTTAGCAAGGATTTTATTCACTAGGCTAATAACCGGGGCTCCTTCTGCTCCTTTCAAAGATTCACCTAGATCCACTTCAACTTCATCTTCAGCGTCCTGTAAGTCGATATTTTCTAAATTCTCTAAATCAGCAGAGACGTCTACCGAAGATTTAGCAGAGTAATATTTGTGCTGGAGTTGCTCATCGAGATATTCGTTAATCAAATACTGATAGTCTTTGGGAGTGATTACTACTCGTTGCAAGCCGATACCTTTAGGTCTCAAGATGCGGTTCAAATCATCCTGGGCTTCTAGATTATCGGGGTTAACCATTGCCACCAGGACTGAAGTTAGCTCAGTATCACTCTTGGATATAGGAATTAAGCGACACCGACGGCAGATTTCAATGGGAATTAGCTCATCGATCAGTTGATTAATTTGCTTACTGGCAATATTGCTGATTTCTGGATCGAGAGCATCAACTCCATAAACAATTTTGAGTTCAAACAGCAGTTGTTGCTTGAACTGTCTTTGCAAGTCTGAGGGCAACCGACGTCCCGTCATCTGTTCAATAATCTCGATTAGGGATCTGCCTGTCTTACGAGTCTCTACCAATGCTTGCTGCATCTGATAGACATCGATATAGCCTGAACGAACCAATTTTTCGACGGAGGAAGAAGTCGAAAATTGCAGTAGTAAATGTTTTTGGACATCTGGGGGCAGCTGAATCTCAGTAATAGATTCCACTATTTCGATTAAAGAGCTACCTACTTGAGTTATGTCTCCCGATTCCCGAAATCTCGCGATCGCTTGTTGCATTTGTTGACGGTTCACATAACCTGACTCCAGCAATATTTTGACAACGGGAGAAAAATAATTCTGGGTAGACATAACAATTGGGCGGTTTAATGGTATACTTACAAATTTGGCAAAAATTTACCATTATCGCCACATCTGTCGGAATGTAGGGTGTGGGGTGTGGGGTCGAAGGGTGAGCGAAAAAAAGGGTGGGGTGCGGAGGTGCGGAGGAGCAGAGGAGTTGGGGAGCGGAGGAAGAAGAGAGAACTGATAATGTTTGGATACAAAGCTCAAGAAATCCCACCCAAAATTTCACCTCACCCGGGGTCGAATCCTGCGCCGCACAAGCCAAATCCTCTTCGGGACTGCCTCCTGACTCCTGACTCGGTGTTTCTTGAAAGCAACCCCACTGACGGCGATGGCCACCCGCGATGAAGGTCTCCAAACAAGTCAAATCTTCTTCTCTTCTGCCCTGGAGCCCTCTGCCTTCTGCCTTGTTTCTTGAAAGCAAAAATACTGCGGACTTGATCCGCCGCTTCGTTATAATCAATTTGCCCAGAACCAGCGAGATTGGTGATGGTACTGCCGACAATAAAAAAGCTATTGCCAAAAGCCTGTTGACTTTAGCCTTTCAAAGCTTTTGCTTGATCTTCGACAATACCTCAAAGCTGATTTACTTGCTGTTCCTTTAATTGTTATAGATTCCCTACTCCTCAACACTAAGCGATCGCTAATGCTTGGTGTAGGCGGATTTTGTCTCTACCTAGCTGATGGAGAATTACCCAGGATGTCATCAAATCAGGACCATGCACATCGCCAGTAAGAGCAGCACGGAGCGATCGCATGACTAATCCTTTTTTCACTTTCTGCTCTTTGGTCACTTTTTTAATAATCTGCCCAGCTTCATCTGCACTCAGCTGGGGAAGATCACTAACAGCATCCAGAATAGCTTGTATTACCTGAGGAGCACCTTCAGCTTGTAACCTTTGAGCAGCTTCTTCACTAAATTCCACTGACTCAGTAAAGAACATCTTACTCATATTTACTGCTTCTGGCAAGCGAGTGAGACTGTCTCCAATCAAAGCAGCTAACTCTTCTAACCAAGAGCGATCGCTTACTGGATCAAATTCTAAACCAGCGGCTTGCCAGTAGGGAATCAGTAATTCTAGTAACTCCGGTGCATTGATCTCGTGGAGATATTGACCATTCAGCCAATCCAGCTTTGCCCAGTCAAATTTGGCTCCTGCTTTATTAACTCGCTCAAAACTAAACTGTTGGGCTGCTCTCTCTAGGGTAAAGATTTCTTGGGTTGCATCAGGAGGTGACCAACCTAATAATGCCATGTAATTGGCTAAAGCTGGGGCAATAAAACCCATTTCCTGGAAATCGGTGATAGAAGTTACCCCATCCCGCTTCGAGAGTTTCTGTCCCTGCATATTGAGGATGAGGGGAGTATGGGCAAACTCAGGAACCGTTGCCTGGAATGCTTCGTAGAGCAAAATCTGTTTAGCGGTATTGGCAATATGGTCTTCTCCTCGAATAACATGGCTAATTTGCATATCCATGTCATCCACTACCACTGCCAAATTGTACAGGGGTTGACCAATGGCATTTTCCTCTGAGGCCCTAGCAATTACCATATCACCCCCTAGGTCACTAGCTTTCCAGGTGAGTTTACCTCTTACCAAGTCGTTCCAGACAATTTCCCGGTCATCGTCAATGATAAAGCGAATTACTGGCTTGCGCCCTTCCGCTTCAAAGGCGGCTTTTTGTTCCGGTGTCAAGTGACGATGGCGGTTATCATAGCGGGGTGCTTCTTTTCTCGCTTTCTGAGCTTCCCGCATTTCCTGTAGTTCTTCTGCACTGGTATAACAGTAGTAAGCTAAACCTTGATCCAACAGCTTTTGAATCGCTTGTCGGTAAAGTTCCAGGCGTTGGGATTGGAAAGTTGGCCCTTCATCCCAAGTCAATCCCAGCCAGGTAAAGCCATCCAGGATATTTTGGGTATATTCGGAACGCGATCGCGCCTGATCCGTGTCTTCGATGCGTACAATAAATTGACCGCCGTGATGACGGGCAAACAGCCAGTTAAAGACGGCTGTTCTAGCGGTACCGATGTGTAGGTTTCCGGTGGGACTGGGGGCTATGCGGACTCTAACTGTCACAAGAAGAATTTTGGTGTTGTGGTGCTACTTACTTAAGTTATCACCTTTGGTGCGACCGTTGCTTAGTTGTGTAGTTTCTTCCTGGGTGATAGTACTTTCGTTTGAGGAATTGGGAATTGGGAATTGGCTCGTCAACATTGGATTTACCTTACGGATGCCGGAACTGTTATCAAATTTCCTATCCATTTTTGCGGCATCTACTATAATCACTACTGATCAGCAGGGCATCCGCTTACCTAATACCTAATACCTACCACCTACCAAACTATGTCAGAAGATAGATTTGCAATATCAGTGATTGTTCCTACCTACAATCGCTTTCAACATCTTCAGTATACACTTACATCCTTAGCCAGTCAAAGTTTTGAGCCATCTAATTTTGAAGTCATTATCGCCGATGATGGCTCTTCTGATAACACTTTTTCCCTGATCAAAACCTTTGAAAATACCCTTAATATCAAATATGTCTATCAAGCGGATGAGGGATTTAGATCAGGTTCAGCGAGAAACTTGGGGATTAGAGTTGCCGATGGTAGGATTTGCCTGTTTCTTGACTCAGGAGTTATTGTCAAAAACGACTGCCTGCAACAGCATTTAGATTTCCATCAAAGCCAAGCAAATGAAGTTGCCATTATTGGCTATGTCTATGGCTACTCAGCCAAATCTGAAGCCGATTTTCTGACAACAATAGACCCCTATGATGCTGATGGCTCCATTGCTAAGTTGGTGGAGATGGGAAAAGTACGGGATATAAGAGAGAACATCTATCAAAAATACAATGATAAATTAGAAAACCTGACTGTACCGTGGACGTTATTCTGGTCAGGCCATATATCAGTGAGGAAAAAATCCTTATTTGATGTGGGATTTTTCGATGAAAACTACAACGGCAAGTGGGGCTGCGAGGATAATGATTTAGGATATCGCTTGCATCAAGCCAACAAAAAGATAGTTCTTTGCCGAAAAGCAGTTGCTCTGCACTTACCCCATCCAGTAGATTTAAACCACAGAATACAAAAAGGTACTGAAAACTGTAAATACTTCCATCAGAAGTTCCCAACCCCTGAAACTAAGTTATTTCTAGACTACTATGCCAAAGAGTTGTCAGCACAATGTAATAAGCATGAAGTCATAGACTTTCACGAACTCGTTACAGAGAGTGGTAGGAAGACAGGTAATTCCTAATGAATTCTTGACTTGAATACTTTGTTTTTTTTGGACTGAAGTCCAACTACAAATCAAATCCTCAATCCTGGGTTTTTACTGCTTCAACATAAAGACTTTCCGGTTTCCTAGCCTCTAAGTCAATACAAAGCTCATCCATGAGAGACTTACCATAGTCTTGAGTCTGTATAGCAGAGAAGCCAGCTTGAGCAAAGAGCAACTCCAGGGTAGGATAGTCATAGGCATAGGTATGTTCAAACCCTTGTCGGAAAACAACATTAATCAATTCCATTTTGGTCTGATATTGAGTACCAAAGTGGACATCTCTGTTTTCTGAATCCAGAGGTCTAATTTGACGAAGTTCTTCCCAGCCTTCTTGACTGTATCCTTGTAGATATTTGCCTGCATCTGGAACTATGAGCCGAATAACGCCTTCAGGTTGCAACACCCGATAACATTCCGCTAAAAAGTAAGGCGCTTCCTCTGTATAGTCTATATGTTCAAAGAAATGTTCACATAAAATACCTCTGACTGAATTACTGGGAAATGGCAGGCTTTTACGACAGTCATAAATACAGTTAACACCTTTCCAAGGTACAGCATCCACATTAACCCATCCTGGTTGTCCTTGGGGGCCAGACCCTAGATTGACCAATAAATCCTTAGCATCTTTATATCTTCTTGAGATTTCACTACTTCTGATAAAAGTTTGGGTTGCTATGTATACTTCATAGAGCAAAGGAGCAAGTCTATGGTGGGGTAAAAATTTGTAGAGTTGTTTGGTGAACCAATTATCTTCTACCAAAACTGTGTAAGGTATTTGGCTTAACCAATCACCTTCGATAATTGGAGGCTGTTGAACAACACGACCTAATTTCTTGTCTTCTGTCTGCATGTTAACTTGACCCTCACTGGTGTAGTGTGCACGTTACTTGACTCTGAAGTATCCCAAGACCATTTTATGGTTTGGGGTGTTGTGTGGAGTGTGGGACTATACCAAAGTCACCATTAATTAGGTGGTAGGTGGTAGGTGGTAGGTTTTAGGTGTTAGGTTTTAGGTGTTAGGGAGGTAGAAAGTACTGTTAAATAAAGGTTTTGTAATTATTCACCACGGTCAATCTGTAAACACACGAGCGCTCGTTGCTATAATTTTCACTCTGAGGTGCAAGGGAATTGTACTGATGAGCTCCATTTCTACAGCTAAGCATAACTGTAAAGTACCGAATCAAGGGTAAGGTCATTTTATAAGATTGCCTAGATACTAGACACTTTCATGCCTTTGGAACGGGACTGACGGGGCTCGAACCCGCAACTTCCGCCGTGACAGGGCGGTGCTCTAACCAGTTGAACTACAGTCCCAAACTTTCGCGCCGTCTTCTAGTATTACTAAAGCGACTTTATTTGTCAACCCCTTTATCAAATTATTTTTTGGGAGCGAAATTACCCTGGTGAATTATCGAGGAAGAATATCGTCTAATCGTAGTTGTAGAGAGGGGAAGAGGGGAGACGCGATCGCATCTCTCAATCTATACTGTTGCAGGCGATACTCGTCTCCATCTAATTGACAGACAGTGAAGGTAGGTTGTTTGGGTTTACCGATAAAGGCAGTTCCTCCAAGTCCACGAAAATCCACAATCCAATATTCAGGGATACCCAGCAGGGCATACTCTTCCACCTTGCGGGCATAGTCAGTCTCCCAGTTGGTACTCACTACTTCCACTACCAGTTTAATGGAGCGACCTAAAGTAATTACCGGTTCTCGCTGCCAGAGGGGTTCGTTAGCCAACATGGTTTCATCAAGAACCACAATGTCAGGACGACGGGCAGTGGCAACATTGGCAAGAGGTCGAATAAGGCAAGTACGAGGAATAAACCAGGGGAGTTGAAGATTGGTTATCGCAATACCGATTTGGGTGGCGAGTTTGCCACCAACAGCTTCGTGGGGGCCTGTCGGTTCCATATCAATAAGTTCTCCATCGGCTAATTCATAGCGAAAGTCATCACCATATTGGGCAATGAATTCATCGAAGGTGAGGGATTTTGTGAGGGTGTAGGTCATGGGGAATGGAGAATGAAGAATTAAGAATTGAGAATGACCAATAACTAATGATTAATACCTCCTGTCTCCTGCCTCCTGCCTCCTGCCTTCTACCTTCTGCCTTCTCTGACTAGCAATCGGCATCCGCCAACCAGTACCAAAAGCGCGATCCGTAATCTTTAATCCTGGAGGTGCTTGTCGGCGTTTAAATTCTGCTCTGGTTACCAATCTGATAATCTTTTCAACTATAGTAGAATGGTGCCCAGCTTCGATAATTTGTTCAGCAGATTGGTGCTCGTGAACCAGTCGGTGCAAAATATCATCTAGGACTTCATAGGAAGGTAAAGAATCTTGATCAACTTGACCAGGTTTGAGTTCGGCGCTGGGAGGTTTGACTAGAATATTGTTAGGAATAATCTCTCCTTGGTGATGAGTGATTCCTGAGAGATGATGGTTGCGATCAATTTCCTTCTTTGCCACAGTATTAAGCCATTGACACAGAGAGTAAACCTGAGTTTTGGGAAGATCCGCAATCACTGCTAATCCACCATTCATATCCCCGTAGAGGGTACAGTAACCCACTGCCATTTCTGACTTATTCCCCGTAGACAGCAGCAGATAACCAAACTTATTAGCGATCGCCATTAATAAGTTACCCCGAATCCGGGATTGAATATTTTCCTCGGCAATACCAAATTCTGTGCCAGCAAATAAGGGTTCTAAGGTTTGATCATAACCTTGCATCAAATCACCAATGGGGATAATTTGACTATTGATACCCAAGTTATTCACCAAGTCTTGAGCATCTTTGATAGAGTGGTCAGAACTGTAGGGAGAAGGCATCAGTACCCCCAAAACATTCTCTTTACCCAAAGCCGCTGTTGCGATCGCGGCAACTAATGCGGAATCAATACCACCACTCAATCCAATTACTGCTTGCTTAAAGCGACATTTGCGGCTGTAGTCCTTAACCCCCAAGACTAAGGCTAACCAAATTTCCTCATCAATGCTAGCAGGAGACGGGGTAATTGTTCCTGGTAGCAAATCTCGTCTTTCCTCATCAAATGTTAAAATGACTAAGTCTGAATCAAAGGCACAGGCTCTAGCTACTACCTCGCCAGATTGGTTAACAGCAACACTGCTACCATCAAAGAGCAAGTCATCATTGCCCCCCACCTGATTGGTGTAGAGAATAGTTTGCTGATAACGCTGGGAAGTGTGGCGCAACATCGCTTCTCGAACTTGTTGCTTACCAGTACTGTAGGGAGAAGCGGAAAGATTGACAAGAATATCTACTCCCTGATGAGCTAAATCAGCAATGGGATTAACTTGATAGAGGCGTTTGCCCCAAAACTCTTCATCATTCCACAAGTCTTCGCAGATGGTAACACCAATACCTATGCCATCTAGAGTGAAAGCATTACTCTGCAATCCTGGTTCAAAGTAGCGGTGTTCATCAAAAACATCATAGGTAGGCAAGAGGCGTTTGTGAAAAACTTGCTGTACTTTTCCCTGTTCGAGTAGAGCAATGCTGTTAAATAAAGATTTACCTCCAGCACTATGAGCCGTAGGATTCGGTGTAGCCATTCCCAGCAAAACTGCTATTTGTGGTGGTAAATCCCATGCCAGCTGTTGTACTTGGGTTGCCATTGCTGCCACAAAGCTGGGATTGAGCAGCAAGTCTCGAGGAGGATAGCCGCACAAAGAGAGTTCTGGTGTTAGCAAAAGACGAACACCTTGATTCGCAGCAGTCTTGGCTGCATCTAGAATTTGTTGGGCATTGCCCGTAAGATCACCAATGGTAGGATTAAGTTGAGCGATCGCTAATTTCATGGTGGTTGGCTAGTACAATGAGGCAGAAGGCAGGAGGCAGAAGGCAGAAGGCAGGAGGCAGCTTTTCACGCTTTGGGTTATTTCCATGCCCGCTGCACTAGGTAAGTATGATTAAACCAACAATAGCAATTGAGTCCTCTGATTGTGAGGTTTTGTTGATAATAAATCTAAGACAAATGCATCAAGCAGCTACCTCACCTTGAGACATTTCTTGCACTAAAACATAGGGTTGCACAATCAAAGCTTGGAAACGCTTGGCTGTGTCAGTATTCCAAATGGTTAATTCCTCAGAAAAGGGCTTATGAACTAGTTGTTCACTAATCCAATGTTCTACTGAGAGCGTATCATCATTAGCGATCGCTACTCCCACATCCAGCAAGTCCAGTTGTTGAGTAACCACCACCACTGCATCCCGTTTGGCATGGGGAATTAACCATTCCCATGTCGCCTCATCCAATGCTTCTGCTAGTTGTGCTCTTAAATCCTGCATGTTTGCATCCTTTACAATGGATTAGGTTTATGTTACACGATCTAGCTCTTCAGAAACACAGGCTGAAACCCCTGTAAAATGGTAATAATTATGAAGGAAGTGTTTCTTCCTGACTATAGCGGCGCAAGATTCGACCCCACACCCCACACCCCACACCCCACACCCTACACCCCGCGCCGTTAGGCGCATTAAAGTAAGTTGACAGTCATTTGTCATTTGTCATTTGTCTTGCTTGACAACTCCCATCGCTAAAAGCGAGGGATTCTTCCTTCACGATTCAATGCCTTACAAAGGCAGTACCTTTGCTTGGTCTTACTCGAACTCCAGAAGCTGAGGCGAGATGCCCTCCCGCCAAGAATCGTAAACCTTCATCTCGGATATTCACCGCTGCATTAATGTCCCTGTCATGCTTTGTCTGGCACTTGTTGCAAGTCCACTCTCTGACACTAAGAGGTAAATTTACTACTTGATTTAGGCAGACGTGACAGGTTTTTGAAGATGGAAAAAATCTATCTATTTCTAGGTAGGTTTTTCCGTCCCATTCAGCCTTGTATTTGAGCATGGTGCAAAACATTCCCCAGCCAGCATCACTAATTGACTTGGCTAATTTGTGGTTCTGTACCATGTTCTTGATGGCTAAATTCTCTACGACTATGACTTGGTTCTCGTCTACTAATTTACGACTTAGTTTGTGTAGAAAATCGACCCGGCATCGACTAATTTTTTGATGGACTTTAGCAACTACCTTTCTGGCTTTGTTTCGATTACTAGAACTTTTCTGCTTTCGACTTAAACGCTTTTGACGATTGGCTAGTTTTTTTTCATACTTGCGATAGTATTTAGGGTTTCCATGTTTAGTCCCATCACTAGTTATGACAAAATGAGTTAGCCCAACATCAATTCCTATTGCTTTCCCATCACTACTAGTCTTTGGTTTATTTTTACCATCATCATAGAGACATGATGCGTAGTACTCACCAGCTACTGTCAGAGAAACTGTAACTGATTTAAGAGTACCAACTGGTAATCGAGAAACACGACAATAGACTTTTTTGAGCTTTGGCAAAGCCAGATAGTCTTCAGTTAGTTTGCACCCTTGAGGAAAGCGAATAGATTGCCTGTTGAACTTACTTTTAAATCGTGGATATCTAGCCCTCCTTTCAAAAAAGTTGAGAAAAGCACTAGACAAATCTAAGGCAGCTTGTTGTAGGACTTGAGATGGTGGTTCTGTTAACCAGTCATGCTCTTTCTTGAGTCTAGGTAAAAGCTTAATAATGTCATTGCGACTTAACCCCTTCCCCGTTTCTTTGTAGGTTTTAGATGTTAGCTCAAGTCCGTAGTTGTAAAACCAACGTGCCGAACCAAAGGACTTAGAGAGTAAGACCTGTTGCTCAGAAGTTGGATAGATACGGTACTTGTAGGCTTTTAACATCTACTTTATCAAACACTACATACTATGTTAACATAGCAAAGTCTGTGTCGCTATTCATCCAGTCACTAAAAGTGAGGGTCTTCTGGCAACTTTTAGATAAATCCCGGAAGGGCGTAGCATTTGCGGAACAAAACTTTGATTTTATGGGCAATATGCCAGCGCCAATCCTCTGCCCCTACAAACAATGATTGACTTTTGCAAGAGGTCTAAAACCTAAAACCTAAAACCTAAAACGGGTGCATCTCACTTTTGCACATATAGTGTGGACATCTGCTCCCTTAGCGTTCAGCATTCAGCATTCAGCATTCAGCATTTTAGCTAATAGCCCCAGGTGCTGATAACTGATAGCTAACAGCTGCACTTCTGATGAATTTGCAACTTTGAGATGCTCCCCCTAAAACCTACTACCTACCACCTACTACCTAATGAACACCAAGAATCATCGACTCTCTATACTCAAAATTATTTGTCTCCCCATACTAACTTTACTTCTAGGACTTTGCTTTGCAGGAGAACTAAGAGCTCAAACACTGCCTCTTGCCGAAAATCTGATTAACTTGAACTCCAGCGAAGGAGAAGCGTTACTGATGGAAAGTGAGGCAAGGCAAGACTATTTACCTTTGAGTATTCAGTTTGTTACCCAAAAAAGCGTTACTTACTGTGGAGTAGCTAGTATGGTTATGGTGTTGAATGCTCTCTCGGTTCCTGCACCAGAAACACCGGAGTTTGGTCAATATAACACTTTCACTCAAGATAATCTTTTCAATGCCAAAGCAACAGAAGTAAGCAACCCTGAAGTTGTTGCTCGTCAAGGCATTACTTTAGCTGAATTAGGTAAAATCTTAGAAAGCTATCCAGTAACAGCAGAAGTTCACCACGGTGGTGAGGTAACATTGGCAGAATTCCGCAATTTGCTAGGGTCGAATTTGCAAGATTCCAACAATTTTGTCCTAGTTAATTACTTACGTAAGACTATTCGCCAGGAAACAGGAGGACATATTTCCCCAGTAGCTGCTTATAATGAAGAAACAGACCGTTTTCTCATTTTAGATGTTTCACGCTACAAGTATCCTCCAGTTTGGGTAAAAGCTGAAGAACTTTGGCAAGCGATCGCAACTATAGATTCTACTTCCGGGAAGACAAGGGGGTTTGTCTTAGTAAGTTCAGGGGGTGATAATACACTTGAAAAGTAGTCTGGGTTTGTGGTGTAGCAGACAAAATCGCAAATGGGTTGCATATTCAATAAACTTACAGATCCTTCAACTGTGGACTTGTTATTGGGCTCAATATTCCATCGTTAAGCCTATACTTATTCATTACTGATTGATCTAAATACCCTTGACTTGGGTATTGCTCTAAAACCTTTAAACACCATGCAAACAGAGTTCTACCTGTTGGGCAACCGGGTTGATTTAACCCGATATTTGCCTTTGTACACAGCCATAGGTTTGTTGCAATCATTTTCTATGGATTGATCGTGTAGAGACGTTGCATGCAACGTCTCTACACTATGATTGNTGCCGAAGGCTAGCTGGTAAATAATACCTTAAACAAAATTCGTCGCTGTGTGGGAGTGACAACTAAGGGCAGTAAATATTTACTTATCAAGAATAATAAAGACTTAACAAAAACTGACAAAGAGCAGCTTGAAAAAATTTTAAATCAGTCAGTCTGCTTAAGAGTAGCCTATGAAATGAAAGAAGAGTTTCGAGACATTTATGAAACTTCTACGACTGTCAAATCTGGTATGAAAAGAATGAAGAAGTGGCTAGTTCAAGCTCAGATATTTTACGAAAAAACAGCTCAGACTATTCGCTCTCCACCTGCCAGGAATATGCAACTACTTTATTAGTGGCACAACCAGTGGAGTGATGGAAGGAATTAATAATAAAATTAAACTAGTTATGCGCTTAAGTTATGGATTAAACAACTTTGATAACTTGCGTTCTCGCTTGCTGGGCTGCTGCTCTTAGCTGAATTCTACAGGCTTTTCAAAAAACATTCGATTTGCCTTGAAAAGAGTAGCCTTGACTCTCCGAAGAAAGCTCCGAGCCAAGACTAAAACCAAGGAGTCTTCAGCACTTTTATAAATAAAAATTATCACCCTAACTACTGGAGAGCCGAATATTTCTGAAATTAAGAAACTATAGACAGTTAAGTTATCTCAAATTCGGCTAATCTGGCTAAATACTTATAATATCTTTCTACCTTGCAACAAAAGAGCGATTAACATGTCTCAAAAATTATTGGACTTAATGAAACAAGCAGACACCCTAGCACCGGATCAGCAATTGCAACTCATAACTTACTTAATACAGAAACTAGGGCATTGTGAGATTAAACAGAAACCACGCCGTAAAATCACCGAATTTGCTGGAATAGCCCCTAATCTACTACAGGGTATGGATGCTCAGGAATATATTACTCGTATGAGGCATGGGGAGTTTCCCGATTTAGAAGTTGCCAAAATCGAATCAAGGAAAGAGGAGTGAATATTAATGATTATATCTAGTCACAAAAGAAATCACCGACAGCGGTTAAACGGCTCTCCAGATAATGTATAGCTACCATTATTTTCACCACAAAGACACAAAGTACACAAAGGGAGGAAAAAGTTTCCCTTCCAACCTTTCTTCCCTCGGAGGCTCCTATTCCCCTCCTTGGAGGAGTTAGGGGTGGTTCTGCCTTCAAAGCCCTAATTTGCCGCTGCTTGAATTTCTGATTCAACTAGCTCACGAAAATGGATAACATCAAGATGAGGGTCAGCGTGGTTTACTCGAACATTCAGGTACTCCCCTAATTCTACGGAGCGATTAAAACGCATCGCTAACTCTAAACCCAAATCTTCCAACAGGATCAGTCCTAGATTATCGTCTTCTCTAAGCCAGCGCAGTACTAGGGCTTGCCAAACTTGATCAGTGTTACGTCGTAAATATTCTAATCCCCAATAACGATTTGTTTGGCGTTCTACCAAAGTTGCCTCATAAGCTGCGGAACTAACACTTTGCATTGTCTCTTGCAGTAATTGACTCTCAAAGGGCAGAGGATCACCTCTGAGATGAGCTTTGAGCTGAAAGTGATTGAGTAGATCATTATAACGACGGATGGGAGAAGTGACTTGGGTGTAAGCTGCTAAACCTAAACCGGCATGTCGCACAGGGGTAATACTCATCTCACTTCTAGGCATACACCGACGCAAAGCACAGAAGCGAACTGGTCCTGCTGGTAGCTGCTGTAACTCTTCTTCTGAGGGCAGTTCGGGCTCTGATTGTCCCCGGAATGTTAGGGGGAGTTGATGGGTTTGTCCATAATGGCCTGCTACTTCACCGGTCAGAATCATCATCTCTGCTACCATTTGTCGCGAGCGCGAATCATCTAGTACCTCAATGATGATTTCCTCATCATGTTTTACTTTGATCACTGACTCTGGCATATGAATGTTAATCGACCCCTGGGAGCGTCGCCACTCTTTTCGTCGTTTTGCCCAATTCGCGATCGCAGTTATTTCTGTTTCTGCCTCTACCCCTAGCTGCAACATTTCATCGACATCTTCGTAGGTTAGGCGATAGGTAGGTTTGACTAAGCTAGCATTGATTTGATACTCTTGAACCTTGCCAGTTTCATCTAAGATCACTCCAAAACTTAGTGCTGGACAGATTTGACCTTGAATCAAACTCATCGGACCTGTTGCTAGTTCCGAAGGAAACATCGGAACCATACCGGTTGGTAGATACAAAGTTGTACCACGTCTTCGTGCCTCTAGGTCTAATTTATCTCCTGGAATCAGCAAACGTGTGGGGTCAGCAATATGAATCCAGAGGCGTTCCCTGCCATCATCAAGTAGTTCAAAACTTAAACCGTCGTCGATTTCTTTGGTGCTTTCATCATCAACAGTATATACCTTGAGACCAGTCAAATCCAGGCGTTCTGAATCTGGGTCAGGAGGCGCAGACTCCAGGTATTGTTGCCCCATTGCCAGCACCTCACGACTAAAGTTAACAGGGATTTGACTACGCCGTAGAAACACATTCTCGTGTTTACTCCACAAACCCAATTCTACTAACAGATCTCTGGTAGTTTGAGGATTTTGAGACAATTCCAAAGCTACCAAAATTTCCTGGGCAGTGTGGGAGACGTTATCTGGGTTGAGGACATATTTTTCCAAAGCATTAATGCGGGAGCGGTCACTATCTTGCCACTCCACAGAAGCACCTGCTCTTTTTTCCTGTACCCTGGTCAAAAATTCTTGTTGTTCCCGCTGCTTTGATTGTGCAGCTAAGCGCTGATGTTTGATCTCAGCAACCATTGCAGCGGAACGGGGTTCGTAGGTGTCTGCTTTTTGCTTGAAGTAGATTTTGTCTTCGGACAGTAAGCAATGAGCCGCATAGCAACGGATATAGTGCTGGTCAGAAAACAACAGCTGTGCCATTTCAGCGCAGGTCACTGCTTGCCCATCTTCCACCAGCAATTCCCAGGCAACTTCTAGGCTTGATGGGTCTAAGTAAGACTTAACTTCTTCTAGAAATTGGGAAATTTCTGATGGTTGGAATGTGCCACCATCTACTTCATAGCTGACTTGTCGGGGATGAAGCTTATGAGATTGACCGTGTTCGTCTATGACAATCCAGTGCTTTTTCCCTTCTGGACGGTCTGCCGTTGCGACACGGCGCTCTCCATGCAGGCGAAATTCAATTAGTTTTCCCTTTTCCACCAGTTTTGTTAATTCCGGTAGCGTTTATCTGACAACTTAACTACTTACTAATTTTTAAGCCAAGAGGCACTTAAGCATTTAAATTGGTTAGTTCTAATCTCCGCGTCCGGTGCGTCCGGTGCGTTTGGAGCATCAGCACAAATTTACAATTTTCCCTGTACAACAGCTTACCCTTCTTTATTAATAAAAGGGAGCAAAGCCAAAATTCTGGCTCGCTTAATTGCTTTAGTCAAATCCCGTTGCTGTTGAGATGTCAAACCTGTAATGCGACGGGGTAGAATTTTACCACGTTCTGTAATGAACTTGCGCAGTAACTCAACATCTTTGTAGTCGATGGCGGTTCCGGGTTTGATGGGAGAGAGACGTTGACGAAAGTAACTCATTGTTAGTTATTGTTTGTTAGTTGTTTACTATGACTTGGTGCACTGTTTACTAGTCGCTGTTTGTTGGCTGTGAGCTTGCCAATCAACCAGATAGGGACTGATGACTAAATTTACTTAATTTCTTTGTGAACTGTGTGTCTATTGCAGTGAGTACAGAACTTTTTGAGTTCTAGGCGCGAAGTTGTGTTGCGACGGTTTTTTTTGGTCGTGTAGCGAGAGACGCCGGGCGATCGCTTACTGGGGTTAGTGCGACACTCGGTACATTCTAGGGTAACAATAATGCGTACACCTTTTTTCGTTGCCATAGTCCTATTTCAGTCCTATTTAAATTAAACACAATTTTTAATTATCTCATACGACTCTTAAATTGAGCAAACCATTTTTTGAGACGGAGGTCAAGGGAAAATCCACGACGGGTCTGTATCACAATGGTTTGAGCCACACGGTCATGGAATGCTTGCTGAACTTCAAAGTCTGTTAGCGCTACTCCACAATCCGCTGCCAAGGGGGAGAGCAACAGTAACATAGAAATGGCATTGGCAAGATTAATGTTCAAACCAATCATCGCTAACAGGGAACAGAATCCCAGGATTCCTTCTCGTTGGGTTAAAACTAACATCCCAGGAACTTTAGCAAATTGGGCATCAAGAACTTTCATATCCAGAGCCCAACGCCCCAAAGTTTGCCCCTGATTGCTAGATACCAAAACTACCCGTAACCCCAGCCAGAGTACCAGGAACAGTACTCCCTGAAGCAAGATATTGCCTGCCAAGAGGGAGCTAACTAGCCAAACACTAACAAAGTCAATCAAAAATGCACCAGCCCGTCGCTCAATCGGCACCAGGGGGAAGCGCTTATAAACTGGTTTACTATCCATCTACTGAAATTGTTGTACAGACTGGCTATTCCCATTTTAGCTGGAACCTGAGCCCGTCGTTAACCTGAGGCGGGTATAACTTGCAAGAAAAAATTTTAGATTTTAGATTTTAGATTTTAGATTGAATGAATATAACCCACATTCTGCACGACAAAATGTAGCATATTATGTGGCAAAGGAATGTGGGGAAAGAAGGGACTATCTCAACGGATCACGTCCAGACCTCCTGCATCACCCGGTACATGTTGCCTCCCAGGAACTTGCCGCAATCACTCTCTGAGTAGCCGTTCTCAAGCATCTTGTCTACTAGCGCAGCCACGATCTGATACGGCGCGGGTGTAGGCACTCCCTTTGCCCCCATGGCTGCGCTGTAGCCACCATCGGGGAAGAGCGCCTGACCTTCTGGCGTCTGGATAAGTGTAGCTGTAATATTGGTGTTTGGAACGTAGTCCGTTCCGAAGCCAACATGGTCAATTCCAATCAGGTTTACCATATAGTCGATATGGCGGAATAGCATATCAGTGGTCACGATATCCGGATTGGACAAATCCACAAAAGCACCAACCGCGTTAATGGAGCAAACTCCGCCACTCTGGGCGATAGCCTTGAGCACCGCGTCCGAATGGCTGCGTGGGTAGTCGGCAATGGCTTTGGCTACTGAATGGGAGGATACTACAGGTTGACGGCTGCGCTCGATAGCATCAAGAGAGGTGCGCTCACCGGTATGGCTAACATCCACGATCATTCCGTAGCGATTGTAGCTGTCGATTACCTTTTTACCATAGAAGGTGAGAGGACTATTGGCCTCATCGAAGCAACCATCACCTACAGCGTTGCGCTGGTTATAAGCTAGTAGGCAGTAGCCATAACCCATCTGCCGCCATACACCAACCATATCAATGTCACCGTTAAAAAGAGCAGTGCCCTGGTGGGTGAAAAAGATTCCTAGCTTCTCCTCCTTGATCGCCTCGTCGATGTCCTTTGTTGTGCGCACGATTTTGTACTTGTCAGGACGTTCAGAGATCTGGTGGAGATAGAACATCACCGACTTCAAGATCCCCGCAACAGATGAATCCAACGAATCCGCCGATGGGCACGCTGCGATCACCTTGATACCGGCGGCCATTATGCGGTCCATCTCATCATGAAATTCGGGGGCTTCCGGACTGGACCATTGATCTGGCCAGATGCCGGAGAATAGGGTTTCAATGGTCATGGATGAGTGCACAATGCCTTTGGCTCGTTCAGAGGCAGGGTACTCGTGTGTTCGCTGCGGTATATTCGAGTAATCCTTAATCTCGGGCTCGTCTCCCACGGTAGAGTCGGTTGGCACCAAATCAGCAGCGTATGCTGCACCAGACACCTTATTCATCATCATTGCGGCTGCCAAGCCACTGCCTAGCAGTCCGACTTGACGGAAAAAAACCCTGCGGGCAGGGTTCTCGACTGAGGACACATCTCCCTCACCGACATGGCCTAATTCAGAGAGGGTTGACTCCATCATTGCTCTCTCTTTTTCAGTAGTGTTGTCTTTTGGTTCCATGATCGATTGTTTCTCTTCTAACAAGAATGCTTGAAAAGTTCTGAGTAGTTAGATTTTATAAGATAATTCGCACGTTAAGTTTTAACACGCAAAGTAATATGCCAAAACATCGTTATTTTTCGCTCTCAATTTTATATTTCTTTACTACTTCTATGACAATTGATATAAATATTTGATTAATCCTGTTTGATACAGGCTGTCTAGCACTCTTCCCAAGCGGTCATCGTTTTCCCAAAAACTGATGGCTGAGATTCTCACATTATTGGCACGAATCGCTTGAACAATCTTCTGTCGTAATTGAATGCCAAGACGAGCAACACCTTCAACTGATCAATAAATAAACCCTTATTCTCTGGCTCGCCTTTCAACTTTAATGTGAATATTATTTAAACCGGATTTATTAATTATCCATTATCGATTATCGATTGGTAAGTCTTAGTTAATCGCAGCTTAGCACCAGAAATACAAGCCGAGGCAAACCGGAATTTAGCGATAAATTACAGAGCTTGCCGAACTATAATCTGATACCTAAGATATTGATTTTCTCAAATAATTTAACAGCAGAATGCTTCCTCATGTCAATATGAGGAAGCAAAAGTAAAAGCTATGCCGTTGGGCAAGCTCTACAATAAACCACTAACACCTAACACCTAACACTTAACAATGCTGTCGGTTCAAGAAGCAGAGTCAATCATTCTCAGTTTAGTACAACCTCTAGATGAACAACTGGATACAGAGGTTGTAGAGCTATCAGCTGCCACTGGACGTATTTTAGCTGCCCCAGTAACTAGTCAATTAGATTTCCCTCACTGGGATAATTCCGCAATGGATGGCTATGCTGTGCGCTATGCCGATGTCCAATCCTGCGATGCCTCACAACCAGCAGTTTTGGAAATTATCGAGGAAATTCCCGCTGGTTACCAGCCCCAACGGGAGGTTCAATCAGGGCAAGCATCCCGAATTTTAACAGGTGCTTGTATGCCTCAGGGGGCTGACACAGTGGTGATGCAGGAGAACACTCAGCGGGAGGAAAATCGTGTCCTCATTTTTGAGGCTCCAGAACCCCAAGCCTTTGTGCGTAAAAAGGCAGCTTTCTACCAAGCAGGAATGCCACTCTTGCCCCCAGGAGTTACTATCGGAGCTCCGGAAATTGCCGTCTTAGCAGCAGCTCAATGTACTCAACTAACCGTCTATCGTCTTCCGAAAGTAGTGATTTTCTCCACTGGTAATGAATTAGTAACTCCGGAGCAACCATTACAACCGGGTCAAATTGTTGATTCTAATCAATATGCCCTAGCTGCATTTGTGCTCCAAGCCGGGGGAGTAGCGATATCCCTGGGAATTGTACCAGATCAGCCAGAGGCACTTAGGGCAAAAATTACCCAAGCCATATCCTCCGCTGATATTGTTCTCTCTACTGGGGGTGTCTCTGTAGGAGATTATGACTATGTAGACCAAATTCTGACTGATTTGGGTGCACAGACTCATATTCATTCTGTTGCCGTCAAACCCGGTAAACCTCTAACGGTAGCCACCTTTCCTTCCTTGGATCAAGAAAATCAAAGGGGAACAAAACCTCCAGTGTTGTACTTCGGACTTCCAGGAAACCCAGTTTCAGCCCTAGTCAGCTGTTGGCGTTTTGTTAAACCAGCTCTCAACAAGCTTTCTGGTTTACCTCCGACATCCTGTAAACCAACATTTGTCCAGGCATACACCCGTCATGAACTCCGCGCCTCTGGTAAGCGAGAAACTTACCTTTGGGGTCAGTTACAGGTAGTAGATGGTAGCTACGAATTCCATCTTGCTGGTGGTAGCCACAGTTCCGGTAATTTGATTAATCTAGCCCAAACCACTGGTTTGGCTGTTGTGCCGGTGGGTCAAACTTCAATACCTGCTGGTGAATTGGTACAAGTATTGCAGATTAGTTATTAGTTGTTTGTTGTTTGTTATTGGTCATTGGTCATTTGTACTATACAAATACCCAATTCAGCGATCGCACTGAGAAGAGTAACAATAATTTGGCATTTATCAGTAATTTTCGGTATTTTCTTTACTAGCAGGAACTGGTATCTTTGCCATCAGACTAAAGACATGTTATAGGAGCTCTACGTAATGAAGAACAGGGTAACGTCACTTTTGTCAACACTGATGCAGAAGCTCACTTGTTTCTTGCTCTGTTGTATGTTTATTGGTTTAACGGTAATGCCCAGTTCCGCATTGGCGGATGGCTTGAAATGTCAGAATGGGCTAGACGGAAGTTGCCAGGAGCTAACCGAAGTCGTGGGAGATAATGTATTGTTGGCACAAGCTCCTACATTCGCTTTGGTATCGAAGTATACAGGAGAATGTCTGACATATGCAGCTATCAGGGGATATGCTTGGATGGAACCATGTAATGGGAATTTATCACAAACATGGGAGCAGCTGCCGGGGGGACAAATGATGGCTTATGATTCTCGGTGTTTAGTGTACACCAATGAATCCTATCTTGATGGAATACCTTGTGACCAAGCCTACCCATGGTTTTTCTTAGGCGACACCATTTCCCTAATAGATCCACAGTCTAATCTCTGCCTGAATGCCAAAATAGATGAACCAGGGTATTTTGTAGCCGATTGTAACGGACAACCGAGTTCAAGGTGGGACAGAATTTTCCAATAACTATTAGAAGTCTCCTTTAAAGGTTGATCGAGAAAGAGGAGTATAGCAACCGCCAAGGCGATTAGTACAAGGGGATGGCAGCCCCTTGTTAACTTGCCGTACCTGAGAATGTCTTAACCGCCCTGGCGACTGCTATAAATGCCCAATTCAGCGATTGCGCTGAGAAGAGTAACAATAATTTGACATTGATCAGTGCTTTTCGGTATTTTCTTTTGTAGCAGTAACTGGTATCTTGGCCATCAGACTACAGACATATTGAGTGGAAAAGAATTTGCCACCCAAATCACGCCAGGGTAAAAACCTAATTGCTGGATAAGTCTCAAAAAATTTATCAAATCTCAAAAGTAGGAGCTCTACGTAATGAAGAACAGGGTAACGTCACTTTTGTCAACACTGATGCAGAAGCTCACTTGTTTATTGCTCTGTTGTGTGTTCATTAGTTTAACAGTAATGCCCAGCTCCGCACTGGCGGATGGCTTGAAATGTAAGAATGGTCTAGACGGAGGCTGCCAGGAGCTAACCGAAGTCGTGGGAGATGGTGTGTTGTTGGCACAAGCACCCATATTCGCTTTGGTATCAAAGTATACAGGAGAATGCATGACATATGCAGCTATCAGAGGATATGCTTGGATGGAACCATGTAATGGGATGCCACCCAAAATATGGGAGCAGCTGCCGACGGGACAAATGATGGCTTACGATGGGCGGTGTTTAGTGTACACCAATGAATCTTATCTTGATGCAGTACCTTGTGACCAAGCTTACCCATGGTTTTTCCAAGGTGATACCATTTCCCTAATAGCTCCACAGTCTAATCTCTGCCTAACTGCAAAAATAGATGAACCAGGGTATGCCGTAAACGATTGTAACGGACAACCGAGTTCAAGGTGGGACAGAATTTTCTGATAACAATCAGAAGTTTCCTTTAAAGGTTGAGCAGAAGAAGGAAAAGTAATAACAAGATTGGAGACAATTGAGTTAATGATGAAGGTCTGTTACACCAATTGGTAACAGACCTTCATTGGTTATTAGCTATTGGTACAAAGGACTAATGACTAATGACCAATGACAAACAACAAATAACAAACAACAAATAACAATTCACATCAATCCCCGTTTAAAACTACGTTTACCGTTGGGAAATACAGTACTCCAATTAGTCTTAGCTTGGGCTAGTTGTTCCTCAGTAACTTTGGCACTAGAAAGATTAGCGCCACAGAGATTAGCTCCTTTGAGATTAGCATTGGTGATATGGGCATAGCTCAAATCTGCGCTTCGTAAGTCTGCTCCTTCCAAATCCGCATTGTTGAAATAAGCTCTCACCAAAATTGCACCTCGCAAATTCGCTCGTTTTAAACTAGCTTGACCAAAAATGGCATTGGTTAAATCAGCTTCCTGCAAATTTACTTTGGCTAACTTGGCTTCCTGGAAAATACCCCCTGTCAATTTTGCCTTCTCCAGATTAAGGTTTCTCAAGTCTTGAGAAGCAAAGTCTTTGCGACCCCTGGCATAGGCTTTCAAAACGCCATTGGCATCTAATTTAGAGGTAATCTTCCTTCCTGCGGTAAAACCCTGGCTTTGCATGGAATTGATGCCGATTTGGGAACCTCGAACACCTCCTACACCTCCTACACTTCTCGGAAGACCTGATGTCCGAGAGCCACTATTGTTCTTTTGAGCCTTCCTTGCTCGAATAAGCTCAGCCATTTTGGCAGTGGCAGAGGTTGAAGAGGAAGGTGCGGGTCTTGATGGATTGAAGTCTTGGGAGTAAGATTCGTTGGATTTGGGTGGGCTATTGGATTTAGTAGCTAAGCCTTCGGCTAAACTCTGGATATAAGGTTCTAAATCAAGAGCTCTCAGGATTTCCTCAGAGGATTGATAGCGATGACGAACCGCTGACTCCAGCATTTTTTTCAATACTTCAGCAAAATGGTCGCTGATATCAACATAATTTCGCCAGAGCATCTCACCGGTTGAGGGATTATAATCGAGATCTTTCGGCGATTTACCCGTCAGTAAGTAAATACAAGTGATTCCCAAAGCATAAAGATCACTAGCATAAACTGGTCGCAGAGCCATCTGCTCAGGAGGCGCAAAGCCTGGAGTCCCGATGGCAAAATTGGTTAAAGCTGTTTGATCTGTGGCAGCAGCATTGGGATCCACTCGGTCTTTTACAGCACCAAAGTCAATCAGTACCAGTTTGCGGTCTTGGTCTCGACGAATGATGTTAGCCGGTTTAATATCCCGGTGAATTACCTTCTGTCGATGGATATATTGGATTAGGGGCAAGATTTCACTTAAAAATTGCTTTACCCCAGCTTCCGACAAAGGACCGGACTGTTTGATCTCTTGCTGTAAGGTCAAACCACTAATGTACTCTTGTACTAGGTAAAAATGTTTATCCTCATCAAAGTAATTCAACAGAGTTGGCACCTGGGGGTGATTACCAATTTTTCCCAGAGTCTGAGCTTCTCGCTTAAATAGCTCTTTGGCCATTTGTAGCATGTTCGGCTCGGTTGCCGCTGGTTGGAGTTGTTTGATAACACATTTCGGTTTCCCGGGTAGTATCTCATCTTGCGCTAAAAATGTGGCTCCGAATCCGCCTTGACCTAGCTTCTTGAGCACACTATATTTTTTTTGCAACAACAACTTCCAGCCACAAGCTTTACAGACAAGGGCTTCTGCTGAATTTTTTGGTTGAGGACAGTTGGGGTTTAGGCAGTAACTCATGTAGCGTCACCGATTGGCGTTGTCCTAACTTCGATCCAAGGCTTGGATCTAAGCACCCGGCTTGGTAAAGTCTAGCTTTAATTAAAAAGCACAGCCGAATGAACCTCCAGTTGGGTAAACCGTCGGAATCAATTTGACCTAAATCCAGCATATCCTACATTTCAATATTCACCCAAATAATGGGTCTGAAGCTCCATCCTATCCTCGGAGCCGATAATTATTTTTGGTGGAGGTGTCTATAGTTTTCTATAGGTTTTTGGGAACGGTAAGATAGTCAAATTGAAGGAAGATGAAAGCTAAGAGCCAATGCGTATCTCATTGAATTGGTTGCGAGAACTGGTGGAAGTGAACCTCACTCCAGAAGAACTAGCCGAAACCCTTACTGTTGCTGGGTTTGAGGTGGAAGATATCGAAGACCGTCGGCTGTTTGCTGAAGGAGTAGTGGTAGGCAAAGTTCTGGATTTAGAGCCTCACCCAAATGCAGATCGTCTGCGAGTCTGCCAGGTGGATGTTGGAGATGTCAGTGGTTCATTAAATATTGTTTGTGGTGCAGCTAATGTCCAGAAAGGAGCCTTTGTCCCTGTAGCAACGGTTGGTACTTACTTGCCTTGTATTGATGTCAAAATTCGTGCCTCTAAGCTGCGAGGTGTTCGCTCAGAAGGCATGATTTGCTCCCTCAAAGAACTTGGCTTAGAAAAAGAATCCGCTGGCATTTATATTTTTGAGGAAGAAAATCTCCAGTTAGGCTCTGATGTTCGTCCCCTTCTTGGACTCACTGATGTAATTCTTGACTTGACTGCTACTGCTAATCGTGCTGATGCCCTTTCTCTGGTAGGAATAGCACGAGAGGTAGCTGCTTTGACTGGAGCATCTTTACAATTGCCTAAGATCCCGGAGACCTCTATTGCCTCCGATTCTAATGGTCTGAGCTTAAAAATCGCCGAATCTCAAGCTTGCCCTGCCTACATTGGTACAGTGATTGAAGGGCTCAAAATTGCTCCTTCCCCTGAGTGGTTACAACGGCGCTTGCAAGATGCTGGGGTACGACCGATTAATAATGTTGTCGATGTCACTAATTATGTTTTATTGGAATGGGGACAGCCCCTCCATGCTTTTGACCGGGAATGCCTGCAAACTGTTGCTGGGGTCGAGTCTTTGACAATTGGTGTTCGCTGTGCTAAAGGTGGCGAGTCTCTCCCAACTCTGGACAGTCAAACCCGAAAACTGCAACCACAAACTTTGTTAATCACTGCTAATGACCAACCTGTTGCTTTGGCTGGAGTGATGGGAGGGGAAGCAACGGAAGTCCAGGACAGTACTCAGAATATAGTACTGGAAGCAGCCATATTTGAGCCGGTGGCAATTCGCCGTTCTGCCCGTAGCCAAGGCTTACGAACCGAGGCTTCTGCTCGTTACGAGCGGGGAGTGAATCAGGTAGAGTTAGATATAGCTTGTCAGAGAGCGATCGCATTGATAACTGAGTTGGCCGGTGGTACAGTTACTACCCAGAAAATTGCTGATCACAGACCCGAGCCCAACAGTTCCGTGCGCTCCATCGAGTTACGTCTTGAGCGAGTAAATCAGGTCTTAGGTCCAGTAGATTTGGGAGAAGAAACTGGGGAAATTCTCCCAGAAGATGTAGAAAAAATTCTCTCTGCTCTCGGATGTCAACTGACACCCCTCGCATCCCCTCCGGTAGCAGCAGCTTCACCAACCACCAAGCAGGAAAATGTGTTAGTCAACTCAGATTCTGTTCAATGGATGGTTACAGTACCACCCTACCGCTATCGTGACTTAGAGCGAGAAATTGACTTGATTGAGGAAATTGCCCGTCTCTACGGCTATGACAAATTTTGTGATGATTTACCAGATAAGACAGAACTAGGTAGCCTTTCCCTAGAACAAATTTTGACGAGACAGTTACGAGAAGCTTTCCGGTCAGCTGGACTGACAGAATTGGTACATTACTCTTTGGTTAAACCAGAGAGTGAAAAACAAATTTGTCTGGCTAATCCTCTATTTACAGAATACTCCGCTCTACGTGCTGACTTACTATCTGGACTGATTGATGCCTTCCAGTACAACATAGAACAAGGTAATAATGCCCTCAATGGCTTTGAAATTGGTAGAGTTTTCTGGCGAGAGGAAGAAGGTTTAGCAGAAGCCGACGCGATCGCTGGAATTTTAGGCGGTGACCCAACTCAGGGTCGCTGGTTTAGAGGAGGAAAAGAATCACCGATGTCCTGGTATGAAGCTAAGGGGGTGTTAGAAAGTGTCTTTCAACGCTTGAATCTCAACGTTGAGTATCAACCAGACCGTAGTGATCCCCGTCTCCATCCAGGACGTACAGCCTCACTGTGGTTGCAGGGTGAGCGCTTGGGACAATTTGGGCAACTACATCCCCAACTACGCTCTCAACGAGATTTGCCAGAAGCAGTCTACGTTTTTGAGATCGACTTGGAAGTACTCCTAGATGCTTGGGAGCGAGATGAAAGGTTAACTCCCCGGTTTAGCCAGTATTCCACTTTTCCCGCTGCTGACCGAGATCTGGCTTTCTTCGCACCAGTGAACCTATCTGTGGCAGAAGTTGAACGAGCAACTCGCAAGGTTGGCTCTCAGTTGTTGGAGTCAGTATCTTTGTTTGATGAATACCAAGGGGAATCTGTTCCTGAAGGGCAAAGGAGTTTAGCTTTTAGGCTAATTTATCGAGCTAGCGATCGCACTCTTACTGACAAAGAAGTAGAGCAAGCACATCAAAAAGTTCGAGAAGCTCTAGTGGAAAAATTCGGTGTTAGCCTTAGAAGTTGAGATTTCAGCTTGAGCTCTAATCAAAGTTAGAGTGGTTCTAGTACGTGGGTTCAAAGTGCCGGAGGGCGTTTGCGTAGCATGGTGCGAAGCAGCATAGCATTTGGATTGTATGACTTGGGTTTGGGCGATGAATTATCGCCCAAATGCTCATTGGTGTCAACTTAACGTAAAATTCACACCCCACAGTATCCTTAAGTTCCTTGCTAATAGCTCAAGTCATCTAAAGATGACTAAACTTAAGGTAAAACCGAAAAATTTAGTCCATTTTAATGGACTTAAGCTATTAGCCTTGGATTTGAATCCAAGGTGAGGCAAGGGAATCAAGCTAGTCAGTTATGTCTAGACTTAAGTTGACACCAATGCCAAATGCTTCGCTGCTAAAGCACCATGCTTCGCAAACGCCCCTACATCAGATTTTTGACTTTGAAGAAACGCCGCATTTTTACCGAAAAATTCCTCCTGAGCTCTTAACTTATTACTTATTACTTATTACTTATTACTTATTACTTCCAAGCCTGAATCAATCGACTTATTCAGCAGACCCTATATAGTTTCTCCCAAGAACCACTCATAGCCTAGCTGAAATTGTTGTTTAGCATCCTGTTCCAGAATACTGCCATGAGCCATGATGACTCGCTCAAAATCCCAGGATAAAATTCGCTTAATTGATTGTTTAACTTGTTCTTTATCATGGGTTGCGATCTTTTCTAGAAATGATGGACGCAGTTGCTGGTAGCCACCGAATAGTTTAGTCAATAGTTGCATTATGGGAGAGCTAAAAGCATCAAAATAATAGGCAATATCAGTAATAATTAAGGTGTTACTTTCAGTATGAAAGAATACCCATTCGTTTAAAGGGGAGTATCCTTTGACATCAAGGGTCTTAAAACCGTTCACCGGTGCTACTTCAACTTTCTCCAGAAACTGATGGGTACATTCATCATTAAAAACTTTATCAATTGGTAAGTTGGGACATTTTTCTTTAAGACCTGATGTAGCCCACAGTTCTGCATCAGGATAATTTTTTTTAAAGGGAGCAATAAACAAATGATGATATAAATTAGGGGAGATAATATAATTTACTGTTCCTAATTGCTCCAATTGGTGGATCATTTTTTCTTCAGGATTAATGGGGGAGATGACTAACAACTTGTCAGGATTGAAACGAATAACCGTCATTCTGGTTCCAACTTCTAACCCAAAATATTTCAGTGGTTGCTCGGCCACCCAAAGGTTGGTATCGATATTTCTCAGCATTATTATTATTTTCTTATCACTGTTGCCTGTTGCCTGTTGCCTACCGACCCAAGTATGTTTTCGACTTAGTGCAATATCTGAGTATAATATACTTCTTCTTGACTAATCAAAATGGATAATTTATCATCATGGCTAAGTACGTAATGTGGGGAAGCTACTGCGAAAATGTTCTGGAAAAGCGTGCTCCTTACCGACAAGCTCACCTAGATGGCCTTACTGCACAAAAAGAATCCGGTGTTTTGATTACCATCGGTCCGACTAAGGATTTGACTAAAGTATTTGGTATCTATGAAGCAGAAGATGAAGCTACTGTGCGTCAGGTAGTTGAAGCAGACCCTTATTGGCAAAATGGAATTTGGACTGAATACGAAGTGCGAGAATGGATTCAGGCTTTTTAATTTGTTGTTTGTTATTTGTTGTTTGTCAAATCACAAATACTGCGACTTGCAGTTTAGCTCAAAAACCTTGCCTATCGTTACTCTGGATACAGCGGTTCCCTCTGCAATGAGGTAAACTTGAATCAGTTATCAAGATTGGATAAATTTCTTCCTCGTCGTTTCTATCGTACCTCGTAATAGCGGGAACCGCTGTACGGTCAATTCAAGGAATGAAGAGCCTCATTGAACCTCGATAGTCTTCCAGATCGAACACAATTTCAATAAGCCGATCTACACAGCGATTGCGATAATCAGGATCGTTGAGAACGCGATCGCTATCTCCAATCGTGACCACAGGTAAAGCAAGAGATGTGTTTTCTTCTCGCATCACCTGTTCTAAAGAGTTGTCTCCCTTCATACTTCGGTTTGCTGTTAGCAAAATCATTTGATTCGCTTGTGCAAATCGCCATACGATGCGGTCATCACTCGCGATCGGTAATTCAATTTCTGCAAAGGTGAAAAAACGAATAGATAACAAATCCAGCCAACCCAGTGCAGTAATTCTACCTGCTAATAGTAAAGCATGTCCTTCAAGGTTATGGTCTACAAGAAAATTCATGCACGAGATTCGCGTTGAGCTTGATGTGTTGCTTTTTGTCTTTGTAGCTTTTCCCAAGCGGCTTCCATTCCAGGTTTGGGAGGCTTTTTAGCAAGTCTGGCGATGAGATGGTGATTGCGTTTTTTGTAATACTCTCGCAGTTCTTCGCATTGTTTCAACACCACTTGATACTCCGCTTCAACTTCAGCACGATTGGCTTTAATGTAAGCAAGAGCAACATTAATTTGTTCGTCGGTGAGATTGAAGAGACCACGAATAAATTTCGGGGGATATTGGGCTTTTAGATAGTCCATAATGTCATATAGAGTAATCCGAGTCCCCGATATCGCTAAACCTCTTTCCGTTCGGGCAATTGTTGCTTTTTCGTTAGATTGCAAAGTCATTATTCAGTCGCTTCCATTTGTGATAAAGGTTGGAAATGTTAAATTTTACCTAGAGCTTTTTGAAGTACCTAGCGACTGGGAAAAGCCCAAAGCCCACCTTTTCGTAAGTGTGACGTGCTGGAGCTTGACATCCTCCCCGGCCTAAAGGGACGGGGATTCCCAAACCTCACGATTTGGGTTTCTGTTTCATAGCGCCTGCCTTTACAGATTTACTCTGTTCAGGTCTTACAGTCGCTCCACAGACTGACACGGCAAGCCCTGCCGCCAAGATATTTTTACTGGCGTTAATGTCACGGTCATGGTTCTCTCCACAGTCTGGGCAACACCATTCTCGGACACTTAACGGCAATTTCTCGACAATATACCCACAATTACTGCATCGCTTAGAAGAAGGAAACCATCGGTCTATCTCGATATAAGTTCGACCATACCAACGGCATTTGTATGCTAATTGACGAGTTATTTCTCCCCAACTTACATCTGATATAGCTGGGGCTAACTTCGGGTTTTTGACCAGATTTTTAACTGCTAAATCTTCAACTACTATTGTTTGGTTTTCACGTACTAATTGAGTCGTTAGCTTATGTAAATGGTCTTTTCTACTATCCGTTATTTTTCTGTGAATCCTAGCTACCTTTATTCTGGATTTTTCTCTATTTTTTGACTTTGGCTGTTTTCGAGAAAGACTTTTTTGAGCTTGACGCAATCTTCGGTAATGTTTTTTAAAATGCTGAGGATTAGCGACCTTATCCCCATCACTAGTAATCACCAGGCTACTAATCCCTAAATCAATTCCTATGCTTTTATCCGTTACCGGTAATGGTTTGATAGTTGGGTCATCGAATCTAATTGATATTTGCCAACGTCCATCTGGATGTAATCTAACCGTTACTGTACTCGGTTGACAATCAGCTGGGATGTGTCTTGACCATCGAATCGGTAGAGGGTCTATACATTTAGCTAAATAAATTTGTCCGTTTTTAAATTTAAAAGCAGACTTCGTGAATTCTGCACTTCCTCCTTGATGTTTTTTCTTAAAATTAGGGTACTTGGCACGGCCAGCAAAGAAATTTGTAAAAGCCGTTTGTAAATGTCTCAAACCTTGCTGTAAAGGAACACAACTAACTTCATTTAAAAAGTCCAACTCTTCAAGTTTTTTCCAAGAAGTTAACATAGAAGAAGTTTGAGTGTATCCGATTCTTTCAAGCCTGTCATACCAGGCTTGAGTTCTGGCGTGGAGAGCCTTATTGTAAACTAATCTGACACAACCCAATGTGCGCCGCAATAGCGACTCTTGTTCTAGGGTTGGGTAAAATCGGTAACTGTAAGCTTTCTCCATGCCTCACATTTTAGCATACATTTTGTGAAATGCTCAAATTAAATAGTAAAGCCGTCCTTTTAGGACGGGGTTTCAGACCCAATTTTTTGATGACCGGGATCGCCTCCAGTCTCAACCATCGCAATAGACATTCCAGCATTTTTCATCCACTCTAGAGCAAATTCTATCAGAGCGCTGCCAATACCTTGACCTTGAAAGTCTGGCTCGACAGCCACCATGTAAATTTCCCCCATATTGTCCTCTGAGTGTAGTTTCACGGCGACAAAGCCTACCACAGAATCGGCATCAATGGTTACCCATATATTAGTATCTTCCGCAGCACAGACATCCTCGACAGCCTTTTGTTGGCTCACAAGCCAACCATCGGGATAAAATACCTGGTACACATCAGCATCCATTGTATTCTGAATCGAAGCAAAAACTGGAGCCCATGCCCGAAGCGAAAGACAAACGACAGCATCCAGGTATCGTGGGTCATATGGTTGAATTTGCATAGATAATGTTTCAGTCTCCTGGGTTATCTATACCAAGTAGATATTTAAGTCCGGCGATACCCGGTGAAACAAAGTAGCCACCCCCTGTAGCAACTACAAAGCGCCCATTAAAAGGACATTGTCGTTGACGCCCACTTGGTGCAAAAAGTCGAAGACTACGCTTGGTATCTTGCTTTCCATCTTGACCAATAATGGGGTCGAGTCCATCCCCTGTTGGTCGCTGAGTTGCATTAGCCCAATTGGTTTGGACAAACTTGAATTGATTAACAATGGAAGTTTGATATGACAGAAACATCAATCCGCGTTCCGCATCAGGATCTTCCTCTTCCTCCGGGCCAAAAGCCAGACCACGCCTAAGCATTAACTTGCCGGGATGATTCTCCTGGCCAATCTCCGAAATGCCATCCCGTGGGTTAACTTGCCTAATGTGTGAAACCCGAGGGCAGACTAGACCTAGGGGATCTGGAGGCACTTCAGGGATGCTCTGGGGTGGTTCACCTGTTTCAGCGAGAGGAGTCGGACTTAGGGAGGCGAAAAAGCGAAAATTGTTGATACGGAGCGGATTTTTACTAATATCTGCATCAGCTTTGTCCGGTGAAGCGGTTAGCGGTGTGCCATCAGGCCAGCGTCCTACTAAACGGGCAGCAAGCCATCCTTCGGGAAGTTGTTCCCCCTGGGCGGTCAAGAATTCTTCCGTTGCAGCGATCGCTTCACGAAAGGCAGTAACATTTTGCAGTAGCCGTCGAAAGACCAAGTAGGAGCCATTTTTCATCCATGGGGCGGGGGGTGTCACCGTTGCTCCAGCTTGAGTAGGCAAAGTGGTTTGACTTGAGTAGCCGAATAGAAAGGAACCAGGCCAAATTAGCAACTGCCCCGGTTTGGCAAACAATTCTGCCCTTGGGTCATCCGCAGCAATAGTTCTGCGGCTCAGATACTCTCCTTCCGCTGTGACCCCACGCATGGCAGGTTGGGAGACCCCATCTTGAAAGCCAAAGAACTCTTTATCCCCATCGCGGCGACGACCAAATTCGATTAAAACAGGTTTCCAATGGGGTTCAAGCATCTGTAGCCAGCGCTCAACGGCTTGTTCAAGACCTGCCGGATCTGAGTGCCCTGCAATCAGTAAAAGATCAGCACGGTCTTCCTCACCTTTGGCAAATGTCCATTCTAAAGGTACAAAGTCATCTCCGACGGGGTCGCCGAGGGAAGCTGCATCTTTGGACATCCCTTCATGAAAGCTAAGATCGAATCCCCTCGTATCATGCCCCCAACTGCGGAGAGCAGTTGCACCAATTGCCAGGGCAAGAGAAACAGTTTGTTGAGCTGGTCTTGGCAGACCCCTGATGGCAGCTTCACGTCGAGCATCTTTCTTGCCCAGACTGTCAGACATAGTGGTGATTTCTGGTACAAGGGAGGCTAAGACCATCCTTCCTTCCACAGAATTCTGTAGCTGTAAAGCTATCACTACAGAGTGGGTAGTCCCAAATCCAGGGAAGACATGCCCCTGGATGTCTTCTGTATCAATTTTGGGTTCCATCTAAATCTCCAAAGTTCGTTTGCAAGAAAGCGAAGCGGAATAGCAGGGTGCAAACATGACCATTTTTTGAATTCAAAATTCAAAATTCAAAATTAGGAAAAGATAAAAGTTGCAAGGGAGAAGGGAATTATAAGTGATTATCCGAACTTGATATTAGCTAAGTATCCAAAAATTATCAGCTCCTCAACTCCCCATCTCCTCCGCCCCTCCGCCCCTCTGCTCCCCATCTCCCCACACCCTCACCCTCGGTTCCCCATACTCCGGGGTGCACCTTCGAGGGGCAACAATCTGGATAATTCTGGGGCAAGAGTGACAGGAGCCTCGGCGTCATTCCAGCTAGGATCGTTGCTATCAGGGCAGTTATCCCCCGGACGGATTGCGATGTAATACTGAGGTTTCTTGGTAGGGTGAGGGCAGGATTTTGCCAAACAGCGAGTTAAAGAGTGAGAGCCATTGTCAGCCATGGCAATGCCATGAATCACCACCGTTGTCTGGCGAGCAATCGGTCCACCGGTTGTTAGGGGGAATCCATCAAAGGTGCAATTTTCTAACCCATAAGTCGCCCCTTCTGGAGGATGAACTGAGAACCTTAGAACACGGGCAAGACCATCTTCATCATTGAAACTACCACGATGGATAGTCAGAATTTGCTCGCTGGGTACTAGATTCCCTTCTGGATCTCGGAATCCACTCAGATTAATTTCCCCAATGTAGAGACCAATCGGATTTGATACCATTACCCGGAAATTACTTAAAGCCAGGGAATTAACGGACTGACCAATCGTGGGGTCTGAATTGCGGTTGACTGCACCATACCCGCCACAGGCTGTAAGGGCAAAGCGATCCACATTTGCTGAAAGATCAGGACGAATGGCAAATCGCTGTGTGGCGGTTGCAGCCAGATTAATCTCCGCGAATAGAGTATTGTTGCGTTGGGTAAGGTGAACTATTCCTTGCTCAGTGTTCCATTTGTTCCAACGGTTGTATTGTCCAGCCTTAAAGTCCTCTTCGTCGGGAAAAAGTTTCGTAAAGCCAACAAATTGAAAGTCTCCTCTGGCAGTCTGTTCTAATTCTGGGCAAACAATATCACTGGAAAAAAACAGGTCTTCCTTGGGTACTGTCTTACCTAATAACTCGGAGTATATTGTCTGAACTAAATCTGGGTCTCCTTCTGCAAGGGTTTCCCAGTACTCAGGAGCTTCTACGGTAAAGTCAATACGTGTGATCCGCCTTGTGTCAGGATCTCGAACTAAAAACCACTCCAAATATTCATCTTGAGGGCGCTCTGCCAGGAAAAATCCATCTTGCAGAGCAGGGTCACCACTTGCTGTCTGGGGGTAAAGCAGTAAACCGTTGGCAGGGTCTGCGGGGATTTGATGGAATCTCCCATCATTTCTCAGCTTTATATAAGTAAAACGGTTGAGGATTTCAGCGGAACGATGGGCTCGATCCATCCGACGATTTCGTTCTATTGAGTCAGAACTTTCATCAATGCTAAGCCAAACGTCAAAGATTCGTGGAAAACCTGTCCACGGGATGACCTCCCGCGCTGCTGTCTCATCTGCATCTAGAGGGTCAAGAAAGCGATCAAATGTACGATAGCGATCAATCTGTTCTTTGACCCGATCATGCCAAGCCTGGGACAGTTGGTTAGCATTAGGAGAGCGAGTGAAGTCGCCAATCCGAGCTGGGGGTAAGTAGATCATAGGTAAGCTCTCCTAAATTTCAATTGTGTATGCACCCTATTTCCCCTTTTCAAAAGTTTTCCCTATTGATAAACCCATTCTAACTGCAAATACTGCTCCAACAAAGCTAGTAACTGTTCCTGTTCAATGGGTTTGCTGAGAAAAGCGTCGCAGCCAAGACGCTGAGTTTCTGCCATAACTACTGAGAAATTACTAGCTGAAAGGGCAATAATTGGTATCTCTTTAGTTTCTGGCATTTGCCGGAGTGCTGCTACCATAGTAAAGCCTGTTTGAACAGGCATAAATAAATCGGTCAAAATCAAGTCTGGTTGATATTCCTTAGCAACCTTTACTCCCTGCAAACCATTCTCTGCTGTCACCACTTCCAAACCTAAAGGTTCGAGTATATTAAGTAACAACATGCGATTTTGTGCTTGATCATCTACTACTAGCAGTCGGCGTTGTTTTCCTGTGTAACTAAGTGCTTGACCCACAATATCGTGTTCAGCTTCTGGGGTAGCTTCAACTACATCTAAGACTAGTTCAAACCAAAAGTTGGAGCCTTGACCTAACTTACTTTCTACTTTTAGTTGACCCTCCATCAATTCTACCAGTTGCTTACTGATAGCTAAGCCTAAGCCTGTCCCTCCTGAGCGTTTTTCCGTATCGCCGACTTGTTCAAAGGCTTGGAAGATCATCTCTAACTCTGAAGAGCTAATGCCAACACCTGTATCGATCACCTCGAAGCGAATCGTTTTTTGAGATGAAGAAGTAGTTATTAATGACTCACGCCCTTCAACTACACTAACTTTCAAAGTAACTTTCCCTTTAGAAGTGAATTTCACAGCATTGTTTAACAGGTTGAGGAGAACCTGTCTTAGCCGTTTACCGTCTACTCGCAGGTTAGTGGGTAGCTGAGGATCAAGTTCGTGATTAAACAGAACCTTTTTTTCTATAGCTCGCATATGGATAATACCCACTACTCCTTCCAAAAAGGTTGGAAAATGCAATTCGGTGGGGTAGAGCTCCATCTTGCTAGCTTCAATTTTAGAAAAGTCTAAGACATCATTAATCAGGGTCAATAAATGATTACCACTTTGTTTAATAATTTTCAAGCCTTCGATTTGCTTGGGTTTTAAGTCCTGATCGCGCTGGAGAATCTTAGCATAGCCTAAGATCGCGTTGAGAGGGGTGCGCAGTTCGTGACTCATATTGGCAATAAATTTGCCTTTAGCTTGGCTAGCAATTTCCGCAGTTTCTTTAGCTGTCACTAATTCAGCAGTGCGCTCCTTAACTCGAATTTCTAACTCCTGATTAGTCTTTTCTAAAGTTACAAAGGAATCGCGCAATTGCTCTGCCATTTGGTTAAAAGTTTTGGCTAAGATGCCAATTTCATCCTCACTTAATACGGGAGTATTATGGTATAGATCTCCCTCTGCTATCTGAATTGCAGCATCTGTGATCGCTCGAATTGGTTGGGTAATCCGGCGTGATAGCAAATAAACTCCAATCAGTAGCACTCCTGCGGAACTCAAGCCAATCAGTAAAATATTCCTCGCTAGCCGTTGTGCAGGAGCAAATGCTTCTTTCTGAGAGATCTCCGCTAGTAATGCTAGATTCTGTTGCTCCAACCAGCGATACACACCGATAACCGGTACTCCGTCATAATTCAGGTAAAGTCCAGCACCATTTTTTCCTTCTGTGGCAGCATCAATTCCTAAACTACTAATTCCTTTAGGGTATTTTTTCGTATCATAGCGGTCTGATACGATAAAGGAGTTTTTTCTTTCCAAGCGACCGACTAAATAGGTTTCGCCAGTCTCACCCAAGCCTGTACGTTCCCGGATCAAATCATCTACTTCTTTAAGATCCAGAGTAATTGCCATTACTCCAATACGGCTGCCTGATTCTTTAAGGATAGGTGTAGCAAAAGTAATTGCCGTCTTGCCCGTAATCGATGATTTATAAAAAGTGGGCTTTACCTGGTCTTGATCTGGAGTAAAGTAAGTGGTGGTAGAGCCAAGGGGTTGATATTTACCTTGCAGAGTTTTCTTGGTAGAGAAAACAACAATACCTCCAGTAGTCAAAATAGAAATTTCTTGTAAATTGGGCTTAACAGTAGCTAAATCTTGAAAGTATTGGGAGATACTATCATAGGCGTTTGCATAATATATTGATTGGCCTGCGAAATCCTTCTGAGTTAGCAGGATTTCTGCTTGATCTTTTACTTCTGGCAACTGGGCTGACAAAAGTACATCTTGGTACTGAGTGTTCAGCCACTGGTTGATTTCATAGTCTTTGAGCGAGGTAGCAACACTGAGTCTGTCGAAAACAGATTGTTTAAGAGCATCTCTAGCTAAAATGTAAGCAATAGTTGCTACCAGGCTGACGGTTACTAAGGATAGTACAGAAAAAGAAGTAACCAGCTTTAAAAGTAAGCTTTTTTTAATGGATTGCATTGATATAGCTTGAATTATTTATTGGATGAACCACAAAGGCACAGAGGACACAAACGAAGAAAAAAGATTGGTGTACTTGTGCCGGTAAGTTCAGGTATAGGTACTTTTATTGATAGAATTTAGCCTTAAGTCCAATCAGCAAAAATTTGCTTAATTTGCTCAATTGCTTCCTCAGTAGCTTGCTCAGTTGATAAGTCATCTACCGCAATTTTTCTCATAACTTCTCCCCAAACGTTTTGAGCAGCTACTTCACCATAAGCTGGATTAAAGACTTGATAAGCAGGACGAGTTTTTTGTAGTTGCTCTACTGCTACTGAAATATGGGGATCTTCAGGATTTTGCCAGAAAGGTTTTTCAAACAGTTGCGGCATGACTGGTAAGTACCTTCCCTGAGCACCTTCAACATATGCCTCTAAGTTTTCCGGTTGCGCTAGGTATGAGAGAAAACTTTTAGCACTTTCCTGCTTTTCAGATGCTTCAAAGATGACTGCTTGCTTAATCTCTACTACAAATCTCATCGGCTCACCACTGGGTTTGTTTGGCCATTTGACTGTAGAAAGTTGTTGATAGTAAACATCCTTGTCTTGTCGCTGGGAACCGGGAGCAGACAGAGTATGATTGACAGTCATCAGGCTAGTACGACTGAGTAAGGCAACATTATTACCAGTATTATCCCAATCCACTGCTTCCGGAGGTACTGTGCCATTTTTATAAAAGCTAGCGTAGTTTTCTATGGCATTAGCTATACCTTGGCGAACTTGAGGATCATCCACCTGCAACTTACCATTTTCGTCTAATAATTCGACATCATATGCTTCTAGAAATTGCTCAAAGTTATTGTAGGTATCTAAACTAAGAGACATCGGCATCCCGATGCTATATATATCAGATTGACTGTTTTTGGGAAGCTGCTCCTGAGCCTCTTCCCAAAATTGCCAAAATCCTTCCCAATCTTTGGGTATTGACTCTTGATTCTGACCCATTTTGTTGAGCAAGTCTTGCCAGTAATGTATGTGAATTGCTGATTGCATAATGGGTACAGCGTAGTAGCCGCGCTTGTTAGCAACCTGGTTTTGGTAATTAACCCCAGCAAGAACACTTTCGCTATACAAGTCTTCTAGAGGATCTATGACCTCAGATACATCTGCTAGTTGGTTATTCCAGGCTAGACGGGGAATAATTGTTAAGTCCGCAACACCAGCGTAGAAAATATCAGGAGTCTTCCCGGAAGCGATCGCACTCTCAATTTCTTTGAGGATATCTTTCTGTGGTATGATCTCTAATGAGACTTTGATTCCAGTCTCTTTTTCCCATTCACTTATAATTTGAGCTAAAGCATCGGTTTCTTCTGGATAAAAACCTTGTTGCCACCAAATACTTAGCTCATCACTACTCTTAGATATTGATTCTGGTGTGGATGATTGAGGATTATTGGCACATTGAGTTAATCCTAAACCAAGTAAAAACCAAGAGGATAGTCGAGTAAATTCACGTCGTTGCATAATTAATAAAAAAATGGTTATATAGGGATTTGTCATTAAACAAAATTGTTTAATGTGGCAAGCCGAGTTGACTCCCAGCAAGATGGAGTTGTAATTTATGCTGCCTCGATAAAATTTCAGTGAAACTGAGCTATAGCAGACCTCAAAGTTAATTGGTAAGTATTCATATACTAGTGCAGCGGGCATGGAAATCACCTAAAGCAGGCAAAAAGGTTAAAAAGCTTATTACAGCTTTTTTCCCTCTGAGCCTTTTCCCTCACTAGAGGGGTTAAGGGTGGGTTTTGCCTTCTGCCTTCAGAGTACTAGTGCAAGTGTTGGGTATTACATCCTTGCCTACACAAATATTGCTAACTATAGCCAAAAGTCTAGCTCTTGTCTTAATCTTTTTGATTGATCCTTAGTCTGACGCACCGAATATTTTTATTCTTCTTTGTCTTTGACTTGAAAGCCCAAGCAAATCCACTTGGGGATCTGCTTGTCACCCTGTCAGCTACAAGCCACTGCCTAGAGCCAGATTTATAATTAGCTGTTATAGAGATCTAATTCCGGAGTTCTCATTGTCTTAGGAAAAAATCAGTCAGACTTATGGTTGGCAATACCAACAACTTACTTTGAAAGCCTGTGAACCCTGACTCAATTACTGAATTGAGTAAGAATTATAGCATTTTTTTCTTCAATCGCAAACTTACTTTTCCGAAACTCTCCTGCCTGTGCTTAAATTTGGGTATTTTTTTTGAGGAAATCCCTCACGCTCCCTCTAGGTTGTCGATTGGTGAAAACTCTTTGGTTTCTGGCGAGTATTTCCAGGCAACGCCTTCTGGATCTCTACTTTGACTCCATTGAGGAAAATCTGGGTCAGATTTGTGTTTACCAACCGTGCTTGAATGAACATCAAGACGCTTGGCAAGTTCTCCTTGGATCAGGGATTGAGAATCTGATTGCTCTTGTGGTGCTGAAGATTCCTTATCGGCTTCCACCCCAATTACTGAAGAGAGGGCTTGAGAGAGACTAATTTTTTGATCAGTTAACGGTTTTGGAGGATTTGCTGCCTCACTGCTAGAAGATTCCTTTCCCTCCAGAGTTGTTGCTTCTGGTTGGGTAGAAGTATCCTGTGGGATTTCCCTTCGACCCGTCCCCGCGTCTGTTGCATCCCGCGTCTGCTGACTCTTTTCCCCACTCCTTTTTTCGCTCACCTGTTCTGGCTTTAATGCCTCAATCCGCTTAACAACCTCACCTGGGAGCAATTCATTTTCTAGATCTACTACTGGTTCACTGTCGTTAAAGATACTACCAAGAGCGTTAGCAGTAAGAAAGTAATACACAGTGCCTTTATCTTCATAGACTTGACGCTGAGCACCAAATTCTTCTGCCCTTTTATCCAAATATTGCTGTGCTATTGCTCCCGATATATTCGCCTTGATCGACAAGTCAAGGGGGGTGAGACAGCCTTGGTTGTCTTTAATCAACCGATTAAAGAAGGGGTTTATTTGTTTGCTCCACTGCTGCCATTGATATTGCTGCCAAAATTGAAAACTGATAGTGATGACCAATAATGCTAACACAAAAGGCCAAGCTTTCAAAAAGAGGACAGTTATTAACGCGATGGGGACTATGAGAATAAGAAGAGCACGAGCACTGCTATCAATTACGTTTCCGGACATATCCCTGCTTGCTAATTTAACGCCGTGTGAACTTTTTTCGCTGAGTAAACCCTACCTGTAGCTGCCAGAGAGTAAAAATATAGTTCTCAAAGCAAAGTGGGGTCAATGTACAATGAAAAGTTTATCATTGCTGTATTCTACGGCGTCGATAACTTTCTTCAAACAAATCACTCGCTCGCCGTCAGATAAAGCAAGGCACAAGCAAACACGGGAGGATCTCAGTTGGATGTAGATGACAAGTTACAGGATATGAACCTTTCCGGTTTTTTCCATGATATCGAAGACCTTCGCCGTCGAATCTATCCACAGATAGGGGAACGGGACTTTGTCCACCTCAAAAGATTCGAGTGGTATGGGAGACTCGCGTCTCTTTTCGGGTATCTTACCTGCTGGATCGTTATCAATCCGTTTTCAGCTTTTGGTATCAGTTATGGTCAGTGTACTCGATGGATCGTTGCACACCATGTTACCCATGGGGGCTATGACAAGGTTCCGAACATTCCTCAGCGGTATACAAGTAAGTATTTTGCTCAGGGGTGGAGACGTTTTATCGATTGGTTTGATTGGATTTTGCCAGAAGCATGGAGTTATGAACATAACACCCTCCATCACTACCATACCGGTGAGGCAAAAGATCCCGATGTTGCTGAACGTAATACCAAGTACTTACAGGAACTTCCTCTTCCTCGATTAGTTAAATATCTACTGCTTTTTCTGGTCGCAACCTCATGGAAGATAACGTATTATGCACCGAATACGATGAGTGTGCTCGATCCTGAAAGTGGGAAACGTCTGCGCAGCCCAAATACTCTCTACCTTACCTTCGGTAATATCTTTGACTTCTCTCGGCCACAGGTAAGAAGATTATGGATGCTATGCTATTTGCCCTACGGCATTGTTCACTTTATCATCATTCCGCTGCTCTTTTTTCCTCTTGGGAAGGCAGCAGTCATAACTGTTTTTGCCAATAAGGTGTTAGCAGAATGTTTAACGAATCTCCACTCCTTTATCACTATTGTGCCAAACCATACGGCTGATGATATCTATCGGTTTGATTATCACTATGATAACCGTCAAGAGTTCTACCTTCATCAGGTACTCGGTTCGACGAACTATCAGTGTGGCTCAGAGCTTGTTGACTATCTCAGCCTATGGCTTAACTACCAAATCGAACATCACATTTTCCCAGATCTGCCTATGTTGAAATATCGAGAGATCCAGCCAGAAGTTAAGTCTATCTGCGATCGCAACAACATTCCCTATGTTCAGGAAAATGTCTTTCGTCGTCTCAAAAAGATGGCTGATGTTTGTGTTGGTAAGACTAAGATGATGGAGTTACAGTGGTTCCCCCAAAAGCAATCGGAAGGCGTTGCTAACGTGCCGCTACGCTAACATGTCATTTGTCATTGGTTATTTTTCCTGTGTACTAATAACCAATGACACGCTTACTAATGACGAAGTAGCAGCTAATGAAAAATGGAGCCTACGGGAGTCGAACCCGTGTCCGCCTTGGGTATTAACAAGCAAGCTCATTCACAGGTTTAGCTCTTCTGATCCTCCGAGCGGGAACCATCCTTTATCCCGGATGATGGGATGCTTTGGTGAGGTCTTATCTAGTAGGTCTACCAAAGAAGGCTTACTAGAGCATCCGTTGGGGTTAGTTCTATAGTCCTTAACGGAGTCAAACTACAGAAGCTCGAACCGATATGAGGTTATTAGGCAGCAACAGGAGCTGCTTTACGAGCGAAAGGAACGATTTTGTTCGCAGTTACTTTTTTGTTTGAGCCCGGTATTTGCGAGAGAAGACTCACTCTCGACCTGTATCACTCAATAGCTTTCGCCAACACGTCGAAACCAATTAAGGCCCCGTGCGATACTTACCCCCATTATAGTAGATAGTTTTGAGAGTTGTCCAATTTGGCATTGTTTGGCGATCGCACTAGCATAGAACATTGTCCAGGAATTGATAACTAAGCAAGTCCCTCCTAGACACAAGAGGATAAAAGTGGGAGCCATAACGACCCCAATCATTAACCAGGTGCAGACATGAAGTATGATCAGCAGGGCAGGGATAAAGGCAACCAAGGCTGAATTGCGCACCTGAGCCTGAGGGCGACTGAATCCAGCAAAAACTAGTGTTTGTAGAGTGAGGAGTAAGTTAGCGGGAACGAGAAAAGCACAAATGGCGACACAATTGGTGCGAGAAAATTCAAATATGATATTAGGGTCAATCATGACGATTTATATAAGTACTTCTGTCAGTGTATAGCAATATATACCGAGGAAGAGGCAGGAGGTAGAAGGCATAAGGCAGTCCCAATGAAAAAAACTGTTTTTCACCACCATGTATGAAAATCTCTCTCGACTACTACTTATTAGCAATTAGCAATTATCAATTATCAATTAGCAATTATCAATTATCAATTATCCATGTCACTCGACCAAGCGATCGCGTTTTTAACTACTCCCTCAGTAACACCGCCTACAGCTGAATCCGTGGTTGAGGCATTGCTAGAGGCAGAGAAAATGGCTAAACAGAGTAAAGTTAGTTCTGCCTATGACAATTTGTTAGGTAATTGGCGATTAGGATTTATTACAGGAACCAAGCGATCGCGCCAGAAGGCAGGGGTAATTCTCGGAAGTGGACGGTTTTTGCCTAAATGGGTCAAAATTCATTTGTCTTACTTCCAGTCTGAGGCAGAACAAGAGCAAGGAACTGTGGAAAATTCCGTTGAATTCGGACTGTTAAAAGTTGTTGTCACTGGTCCTACTCAATTTTGGTCGAAGAAGAATATTTTAGCTTTTGACTTTACCCGTATGCAGGTGTCATTCTCGGGGCTGAAATTATACGATGGCTATATTCGTGGTGGTAAAGAGCGGGAAGCAAAGTTTTACGAGCAAGGTTTGCAAGAGCAAGCATTTTTTACTTATTTTTTAATCGAAAATCGTTGCCTTGCAGCGAGAGGTAGAGGAGGTGGATTGGCTTTGTGGACGAAGTCTAGTATCGCTGCACTGAATTAAAGCTTATGTTATCTGCGGAGATGTACAGGGACATTGGTCGATGAGCGATGATCCTTTCAATCGGCGCTACGCAGCTATGCTCAGAGACGGCTACTACTTGCTACCTCTTCTCTTACCCAATACTGCTCGGTTAAGCCCCAATTTTTCTCCCCCAGCTCCCCCAGCTTCCTCAGCTTCCTCAGCTCCCCCAGCTCCCCCAGCTCCCCCAGCTTCCTCAGCTTCCTAAACCGAAACTTCCCTTAACCGAGCAGTATTGACCTCCTACCTTGCCTACTGCCTCATGTTTCTCGATAGTAGGCAAAAAAAGAGAGAGTCACGATATGTGGCTCTCCGGCTTATCAGGGTGCATCTACTTAACTCAATATTAATGCATAGGGGTGAGGGGTGTCACCCCTTTATATAAAATTTTCTTGCTACTAATGCTTAACGGGACTTATCTCAAGTTCGGTTGAATACTTACACTTTTGTTGCAATAAGGCAGAGGGCAGTTCGGCGAAGCCGTTGCCGCAGGCTAGGCAGAGGGCAGAAGGAAGGAAGAAGGTTGGCAAGGGAGAAGGGAATTATAAGTGATTATCCTTTCCTTGATATTACAGCGATACAGCTAAAATATTTATTGAGAGGACTCTTGATGCTTTACCTAAGCGGCATTTGGCTGTACTGATAAGACCAAATCAGCAGACCGTACTCAAAAACTGGAGCAGCTAGAGTCTTAACCAGAGGCGATCGCATCTGTTTGAAATTGACTGAGGCTGTTTATTCTGTTGGAGGAATTTTCAACTATGGGGCAGTACTACAAATTTGTTAATGCAACAAAGAGGTCAGAATCAACTATTCCGCTTCCCTTCAATTTTAATATGCCCTGGGCTAAGAGTTTAGAGAGATACTCAAGGGAAGAGCTTAGAGAAAAATTTGACTTTGTAATCCAAAACAACAGTTGGAGCCAAGAGGATGAGGTCATGGCGATAGGTGATTATGGAACGATCTTTTATTATCCAAAAGATTGAAGTCTGACTATCCTACCTTGATTTTTTAGAACTGACTTAACAATGTCACGGTACTTGACGAGCTTATCCATTCAGTACCCAGAATTTGGTGCGTTACGCTACGCTAACACACCCTACGATAGAGCTTGCTGCATAAGTGTGAAAGCCATGCCAGACAACAGTTTCAATCATTGTGAAAGCAAACTAGTCCAAGGAAATTGCATTGATAGGCTCAAAAAACTGGCATTTTCATGGTAGATACCTGGGTGATATGGTCGGATGTAAGTTCTTACCCACGCTTGATAAATTCCTCATTCTTTCTTACTTATTACTTGTTACTTGTTACTTGTTACTTATTCTCCCAAGCCCTAACTAAACCCACCCCACGACATCTTTTGGTTAATCAACGGATTGAGCTGACTTACGCTCTAAAAGTTTCATACGGATTTCGGCATGAACCTCACGGGTGATGGGATAGAAATAAGCTAAAACCAAACCAACAATTAAGGCAAGGGTTGGCAGAGGACCAATAGCAAGACGAATTGCCAACAGTGCAGAATCTGGTTGAGTAGGTACTGGTTGTCCTGGAACCGATTTGATGAAATTTGCCCAATCTAGAGCCTGACCGACTAAAAACAACGCTAGTGCCAAGCCCATTTTTTGAAAAAGTACCATAAAGCCATAAAAAATGCCCTCACGACGCTGACCTGTTCTTAATTCATCTAGTTCAATCACATCTGGTACCATCGACCAAGGAATAAGATAGGCAACGGATACACCAAAGCCAGCGAGAATAGCCAAAACATACATCAAGGTGATTTGACCGGGTTGAAGGAAAAACAAACCTCCTTGTGCAATAATCCAGAGGCTCATCCCCATAAAGTAAACTGCTTTTTTCCCCAATCGCTCACTAACAGCTTTCCAAAAAAACAGCATAACTAGAGCAGTACCTTGAACAGCTAAGGCAACTGTTGTAAATACGGCATCTGACAAACCCATCCAACTCACCACAAAGTAAATGAGGATTGTCGCTGTTAACTGAACAGCTAACCAGGAGCAGAGGTAAATGCTAATCACAAAAAGGAAAGGTTTGTTGCCAAAAACAATCTTCAGTTGCTCAACAAAAGAAAGAGAGGGTGGGGTCTCTTCCTGAGAGGATTCTGCAACTGTGCTACTATTACTTAGGTGAGGTTCAGGGTTAGCAAATAATAGCGTTAGACCAAAGCTGGTAATTAGCAGACCGAAAAGAATGGCAGTGATACTGATCAGAAGCTCTTCCCCTGTACCACCTAGCTGTTGGGTAATAAAAGAAATAATGCGGATAATGCCATAGCCGATGGATAAAACACCAATGATGCCCAAAAGAATACCGCCAACTTTCTTCAGTTGACTGCCAAGTATAGGTTGGGCTCCCCGTTCTTGGATGACCAGAACACACCAAAAAATGGCCAGTACTGACAGTAAAGAACAGAGCAAACCCAAAACCAGATATTGTTTAATTAAGTCATCGGGATAGGCAATAAAAATTACTTGAGCTAGTATCAAAGAGAGGATACTACCACCAAGAGAAAAGCTAAAGCGAAAGCTGTTAAGGCTGGTGCGTTCGTTATAATCTTGAGTTAGCTCAGGAGTCAGGGCAGTGTAGGGTAAGTTAACAACAGTGTAGGCAAGGTTAAAAAGAATGGCAATCAACAGGTAGTAACCAAATAGCCACCAGGTATTAGTTGCTTCATTGCTACTGAATTGAGGGACAATCCATTGCAAGGAAAACAGAACTCCAAAGGGGATTGCCCCCCAAAATATCCAGGGAAGACGACGTCCCCAACGAGAACGAGTGCGATCGCTTAAGATACCCGTAATCGGATCGTTGATGGCATCAGAGATTTTACCAATTGCCAGAATCAGGCTTGCCAAACCAGCCGGTAAACCGGCAACATTGGTAAAGAAATATAATAAGAAAAATACTAAAATGTTGGCAGTAATAGCTGGTCCCATATCTCCAGCTCCGTAAGCCAGTTTAGTGGTAAAGTTAAGCTTTTCCTGCTCAGGGGTTGTTGAGGAAATAGCTGCATTAGAAGGAGAAACGTCACTCATAGCGCGATCGCTCAAATTGGTCATCTGGGGACTGACACTAGGGTACAGCACAGGAGTATCTGATTTTCAGCTGATGGGGTGACAACTAGGCTAAAAAAGAGATAGGCTATAAGGTGTGGTAAAAATAAGTATTAAGGATGCTAGCAAGCAGCCATGCAGCTATTTATCCGATCCTATATAAGGGATGGGCTTATTGCTCCATTCTGTAAATTGTTATAATACCGTTGCCTAAAATCTAACATCTAATACCTAGCACCTAAAAATATTCATGGAGCATCCGTGCTATGAAAATGTGGCATGTTCTCAATCGGAGCACCTATACAATGCAAGTTAGGCATATTCTTGAACTCTATGAGCAGGGAAGTAGAAATTTTGCTGGAGTGGATTTGTCCCAGGCAGATTTGAGAGGAGTAATTCTGATAGGAGTAAACCTACAAGGGGCAAACCTCAAGGGAGCAAATCTGACAAGAGCCTTTTTAATCAAGTCTGACTTGAGTGGTGCTCAGATGAACTGGGCTAATTTAAATTTTACCAAAATGAGCGAAGCCACACTGGTAGACACGGAGCTAACCAAAGCCAATCTCAACGGAGCTTTTTTAGTAAAGTCAAAACTAGCAGGAGTCAAACTCAGCGGTGCAAATTTAAGTGGTGCCAACCTTAGGTGTGCTAATTTGCGGGGAGCCAACCTCTGCGGAGCACAGTTAGAAAGAGTCAATCTGCGAGATGCCGACCTTAGTAATGCTAATTGTAAATGGGCTAATTTATCTGAAGCGAGACTAATCGGTGCTAAGCTAGACCACTGTTCTTTAGGTTTTGTTAACTTAAGTCGAGCTTGGTTAAAAGGATTGGATATTGCTGGCTTTGATTTGGAGGGAGTTAACTTCCACAGAGCGAAATTGAGTGGCGCTAACTTAGAAGGGACTAATTTGCCCTGTGCTAATTTATCTGAAGCCCAGTTAGACCGAGTGAATCTGAAAAGGGCAAACTTAAGGGGAGCTAACCTAACTGAAGCGTCTTTAGAAGGAGCAAATTTAACCAAAGCCAACTTGATCAGAGCAGATTTGACTGGTGCACATCTGAAAGGAGCAAAGCTAGATGATGCCAAGGTAGAGGATATGTCCAAAACTACTACGCTACCAGAATTAATGGACTACTCTTTGTATTCAGCTGCTGTTTGATACTAATATCAAGTTCGGTTGAATACTTAAACTTTGGTAAGAAGAAGGCAGACGGCAGACGGCAGACGGCAGAAGGGAAGGAAGAAAGTTGCAAGCTGGAAGGGAATGATAAGTGTTTGCCGGACATGGTATAACCTCTCCCAAACCCACCCCTAACCCCTCCCAGGAGGGGAACCGGAGGCAGAGGGCAAAAGGCTCTAATAGAAGAAAGAAGGTTGCAAGGGAGGAGGAAATTATAACTGTTTATTCAAGATATAAATTCCGTTCTTAATTCTCAATTCTTAATTCTTAATTCTTAATTCTTAATTCTCTCACTCCATAAACTAAAAATCGAAATAGATATAAGGCTGACCTCCTTGAGGAGCTAGCACCCAGACAGTATATAATCCCAAAGGCATCAATAGCAGTTTCACTGGCCAGTTTAGTTGTAATTTCAAAGTCCTGTGGAAAAAGTAAATGAGGGTCATTACTGTTATTAATATTCCTATCAGGAGAGCTATCTGAATACGCCCTAAACCAATTGCCTCAATATAAACTTTTTGGGCAAATTGAATATCAGCTGGTTGACTCCAGAGGTGTTGGAGGACTAAGTTAGCTTGGTTGATTTTAGGTAACCGGAAAAAAACCCAAGATACAAACACCATTGACTGAGTTAAAAACCAGGCAACTAATACCCCCAACCAAGTTTGCCACCACCATTTTACCCAATTTAGTCTATTAGCTATGGCATCAGTTAATCGGTGAATGATTAAAGCTAATCCATGCAATCCTCCCCAGACAACAAAACCCCAGGCGGCTCCATGCCAGATACCAGTAATAAGCATGACTATGAGCAAGTTAAGGCAAGTTCTAGCTAGTCCCTTACGAGAGCCACCCAAGGGAAAGTAGAGATAATTGCGTATCCAATCTCCTAAAGTAATGTGCCACCGACGCCAAAAATCAGCAATACTGGTACTAAAGTAAGGAAAATCAAAATTTTCTGGTAGATTAATTCCCATGAGCAGAGCACTACCCCTAGCCATGTCTACATAGCCACTAAAATCCAGATAGAGTTGCAACCCATAGGCAAAAATTGCCAACCATAAATCACCACTACCAGCTCGTTCTAAGTTACCAAAAGACAAATCCACCAAAATACCCAGCCGGTCTCCCACGAGGGACTTTTTCACTGCACCACAGGTAATTAGCCAAAGTCCTTCTGTGATTCGTTCCAAGGTGGGAAATTGTATATTCTTCAGTCCACCGGTAAATTGATGGTAGCGAGTTATTGGACCAGAAATCAGTTTGGGAAAATACAGTTTGTAGGCAGTAAACTGGAGTAACTGTCTAGTTGCTGGAGCACCGCGATAGACATCAATTAAATAAGCAATGCACTCGAAGGTGAAAAAAGAAATACCTAAAGGAGCAATTAAGTTGGTGCTAACCCAACTGGCACTTTCCTCGGCTACTGGTAAGTTAAGAGGAACTGCAATATTGCTCAAGATAAAAGGAACATACTTGAAGCTTACTAAGCAGATCACATTCAATCCAATACCCAGCAACAACAGTTGCCAGCGTCGCTGATTCGAGCTCTTTTGAGCGGACTGCTTTTGATTAGGCTCATTGGTCTTGTGAGCTCCTGGTGTTAGATTAGTTCCAATTGCCCTTCCCAGATAAAAATTAATCAGGGTGATGAGCAAAAGTAGGGGTATGTATTGAATTTGCAGCGAAGCATAAAAGGTTAAACTGCCAATTAATAGTACCAACAGTCTTCCAGATAGAGAATTCACTGACCAGTAAATGCCCAGAAGCACCAGCAGGAAGAAACCGTAGGTAATGGAAATAAATGTCATGGGTCAACTTTGGTATCTAGCAATGATACCAAATCTGGCTCCCTTGGCAACAGGAGTGTGGGAGGTGTGGGGAGAGGAGAATCTTCCAATACTTGAGACACTCTCTCGTTTCGGGTTGGAAGTATAGCAACCGCCAAGGCAGTTAGGACAACAAAAAATGCTGAAACCTTTACCTGTCAGTCTTTTCCCTTCTGCCTTCTGCCCTCTGCCTTCTGCCTTTTGCTATATATTAAGGCGTGAACTTCTGTTTAAGCCCCACTAGCTGATGAGCAAAACACCTCGTATGTTCCCACGGACTCGCATGGTAAATCGGGAACAGCCAGCACAGTTTGACGTTACGATCAAAGGTGCATCCCACTCTCATTGGCAAGACCCTTACCATGTACTACTCACTCTTAACTGGTTTAAGTTTTTTGCCACGATCACAGTTTCCTATCTAATCATTAACACTGTATTTGCTCTGTTGTATCTAGCGGGAGGAAACTGCCTGGAAAATGCTCGCCCTGGTTCTTTTGGGGATGCCTTTTTCTTTAGTGTGCAGACAATGGCTTCTATTGGTTACGGTGTTATGCATCCGAAAACCAACTATGCCAATATAGTGGTAACCATTGAGGCACTGGTGGGTTTAATGGCCTTAGCCATGAGTACTGGGTTGATGTTTGCTCGTTTTTCCCTTCCCACCGCTAAAGTCCTCTTCAGTAATGTCGCAGTAATTACTCCCTATAACGGTGTACCTACCCTAATGTTCCGTGCCGCGAATAGACGCCGTAATCGCATTTTGGAAGCTCAAGTGCGGGTGAGTTTGCTGCGGGATGAAGAGACCCAGGAGGGAGATTTTATGCGTCGGCTTTATGACCTCCAATTAGTTCGTAGCCAAACCCCCAGCTTTTCCCTTACTTGGACAATCATGCATCACATTGATGAAAATAGCCCTCTGTATGGTGAGACGCTGGAATCTTTAATGGCGGTGAACTCTGAACTGGTGGTAATTCTAACGGGTCTTGATGAAACAGTTTCCCAAACCATTCATGCTCGTCACTCTTATATTGAATCAGAAATTGTCTGGAATCAGCGCTTTGTCGATATTTTTTCCAGGAAGCGGAATGGGCGTTGGTTAATTGACTACAACCATTTTCACGATGTTGAGGCGGCAGGAAGGTCGAATTGAGAAGGTCAAATTGGGAATTGGGAATTGGGAATTGGGAATTGGGAATTGGAAATTGGCAACTTCGGAAGAATTTACTTTTATCACCTGGTGTTAAATCTTTTCTTATTGGGAATAATATCAAGTTCGGATAAACAATTATCATTTCCTCCTGCCTCCTGCCTCCTGCCTCCTGCCTTCTGCCTTCTGCCACCTTTTTCTCACCCGTTCCCCAGAGGCTTCTCAGGGCAATCTCAGTTTGCCAAGACTTAATATTGTGTAGAGTGTGTAAAGTAACTGCAAAAAATAAATTATAGCCCTCGCCAGGGCGGTTAAGACATTCTTAGGTACAGCAAGTTAACAAGGGGCTTAAGCCGAATGGCACTAATCGCCTTAGCGGTTGCTATATCTGATTGACAACTCCAATAAATACAGTGATGAATAAACTAAATCAAATCCTAATTCTCTTGCCTACGGTAATTATCCTGAGTAGTTGTGCTGCTTCTGCACCGTCTAATCAAGCTCAGGATAACAATACCCAAGCCCAGACAACAACTGTAGCTCAAGCAGCGCCATTGAACTATGACGACTATGCTGAGGTGCTGGAAACCTATGTCACGGAAGATGGGCTAGTTGATTATCAGAAGTTGCAGGAAAATCGGCAGCAACTAGATGACTTTAATGCAACTTTCGAGAAAGTTACTCCTGCCGAGTACGAATCTTGGAGTGAGGAAGAGCAAATTGCGTTTTTGATCAATGCTTACAATTCTTTTACTCTACAATCAATTATTGACCAAGATCCCCTTAAAAAAAGTATCAGGGATATTCCTGGGGTTTGGAAAGGCAGAAAATTTGCGATCGCTGGTCAGTCCAAAACTTTAGATAATATTGAACACAAAACCTTGAGGGTTGATTTCAATGAACCCCGTATTCACGTTGCCTTGGTTTGCGCCGCTATCAGTTGTCCTCAACTACGGAACGAACCTTACACCGGAGAACAATTAGATGCTCAACTTGACGACCAAACTCGTAAGTTTTTGGAGAGTACCCACGGTTTACGTATTGATCGTGAGGACAATGTAGTTTATATTTCTTCCATTTTTAAGTGGTTTGGTCAAGATTGGAAGCCAACCTATGGTGTAGAGGATAAATTTGCTGGCAATGATAATGAAAGGGCAGTTTTGAATTATATTAGCAATTATCAGAGCTCAGAAGATAAGGAATATCTGGAGCAGGGTGACTACAAGGTGAGATATTTGGACTATGATTGGTCTCTTAATAAGCAGTGATTAGGTGGTAGGTGTTAGGTGGTAGGTGGTAGGTGGTAGGTAGTAGGTATTAGGTGGTAGGTAGTAGGTGTTAGGTGGTAGGTATTAGGTGGTAGGTAGTAGGTATTAGGTGGTAGGTTTGATAAGGAATTGGTAATACCTTCCTTGTCCCCCTTGTCTTCCCTGTCCCCCTTGTCTCCCCAACCTCCCCAGCCTAACTTAACGAAAGTAATGCCAAGTTCTCATTACTGTAAAGTTACTTACAGTCCTGCTTACACGATTGTTCCTACCTATGAGTGTTTTAATCGCTGTACCTACTGTAACTTTCGTACTGACCCTGGACAAAATCCTTGGTTAACTCTAGCAGAGGCAGAAAGTAAGCTTAGAGAACTTCAGTCTCAGAATGTCTGTGAGATTCTTATCCTCAGTGGTGAGGTGCATCCTAATTCATCAAGGCGAGAATCCTGGTTTCAGCGGATTTATGCACTTAGTGAACTAGCTCTTACTTTAGGATTTTTGCCCCATACTAATGTCGGACCATTGAGTTGGACTGAGATGAAAGCTTTGAAGGAAGTGAATGTGTCCATGGGGTTAATGCTAGAACAATTAGTACCCCAATTACTCAACACAGTTCACCGACATGCTCCTAGTAAAATACCACAACTGCGACTGCAACAGTTGGAATGGGCCGGACAATTAGGCATTCCTTTTACTACCGGCTTACTGTTAGGAATTGGGGAAGCTGAGGAAAATTGGTGGGAAACTCTAGAAGCGATCGCGAAACTCCATGCTTGCTATAGTCATATTCAAGAAGTAATCTTGCAACCCTATAGTCCTGGAAGTCAAGAAAATTGGAATGCTCCTGCTTTTATACTCCGGCAGCTACCAAAAGTCATTGCCCAAGCTCGTCAAATTCTTCCAGAGGAAGTTACTATACAAATTCCCCCCAATTTAGTCCCAGAACCTGAGTGGTTGCTTGCCTGTTTAGCGGCTGGTGCGAGAGATTTGGGGGGAATTGGTCCTAAGGATGAGGTCAATCCCGATTATCCCCATCTCCACCGGCAAAGACTTAGAGAAATTATTGAGCCTGCTGGGTGGCAATTGATACCTCGTTTACCGCTTTATCCCCAGTATGACAGTTGGCTATCTTCTAGATTGCAAGGGGCACTCCAGCATTGGCGAGAAAGGCTTAAGACAACCGACCCGGAGTTGTAGAGACGTTGCAGGCAACGTCTCTACGCAGGCAACGTCTCTACGGGTTACTAATACTCAGTCCAGATCTTAAACGATGTATTATATCCCGTCGAATCTACTAAGATAAATCCGTAGTGCCTGTAGTAATAGCACCGGGCTGGTGTATCGTCGTTAAAGTAGATAGCAACACATTCTTGCTTTTTCTGGCAAAATGACTTGCATTGTTCCGCAAGGTCACCCCCCGGTCGTACCGCCACAAAATCTTCCCCTACTGTCCCTATAGGGTTCAACCTAATATTCTTTTCATATGCTGACATCTCCGCCGCATTAGCAGGATCAGCCATTGTCACCAAGCTTACTCCAACTACGCACAGGACTAGCACCAATGTAGTCAAAATTTTCTTCATCTTTTCCATAATTTCACATTTCTTATTATCTTCTTGCACTAAGTCGGGTTACGAAGAAAGCTAACCCAACCTACTTGTACCACAGCGATCGCAAAATAGGTGAACGAAATTTTGGGTGTGGTTTGCTAGCTATCGCGACAATTTAGGCCATTTTACTTTTGTACGACTACTTATGCACTCTCCTGAAGAAATGCAGGCAGGATATTGGAGAGTTGTGATCAGTAGCGCTGTCCTGGCATGACATTTGCTTTAAAATGTCAGGGTGGAATGGTGCTTAGTTAAGTGCAAACACCTTTAAAACAACATCCTCGACATATTCTGGGAGATTGCTATGCAATTAGAAGATTATTTTACCTTTCTCAGACCTGACGACATTCGGGTGAAAGGTTCGCGGGTGGGTATCGAACATATTTTGGATGAATATGTCACGAATGGGAAATCACCAGAAGAAATTGCCCAGCTATTCGATACGCTGAAATTAGAAGAAATCTATGCAACTATTCTCTATTATCTACAAAATCGCCAAAAAGTTGGCAAGTATTTGGATGATTGGATAGCTTACACAACGGCATCACAGGAAAAACACGATGAAAATCCCCCAGCAGTTGTAGTTCGTCTGCGCAAATTAAAAGCTGAACGAGAAGCTGCTATGAGGGTAATTTAGTGTCAATTAATAAATACCTCCTCGACGAGAATATGTCCCCCTTGTATCGTGAACAGTTATTGCGTTACAAACCAGATTTGATTGTTCTCAAAATTGGCGATGAGGGAGTTCCACCGGAAGGTACGCTAGACCCAGAAATTCTTTGTTGGTGTGAGGAAAATGGCTTTGTGTTGATAACTAACAATCGTAGTTCTATGCCAGTACATTTGATTGATCATTTAGCAGTAGGTCGCCACGTACCAGGGATTCTCGTGCTTCGCCGTCCAACATCTATTGGTAAGGTGATTTCGGATTTGATTCTGATTGCAGAAGCGGCGGAAGAGGATGAATATTTCGATTTGATTAGTTATCTGCCACTAGTTTAATGATAATATAAGTAATTTACTGTAGCGATCGCAAAACTGTAGGGGCGGGTTGAGAAACAATTTAGGCCATTTTACCTACATATTCCGATCAAAACCCGCCCAACACCGTCCCTAGATTAACGCAACCAATCCCCAGATCATCAACAAGCGATCACTTACAGTACTAACGTACAACCCTTTGGAGATCATAACCGTGAAGTTATCCTTTGGGTGGGTTATTCAGCATACACGCCCTCAGACTTAACACCTAACAGTAACCACACCGTAAGCATCAGTAGGGAGATACTCTTGAGCCGCCTGCTGAACATCAACTGCTTCTACTGCTAGAATATGATCTGGATAATTCATCGCTGGAGTCAAGTCTCCCAGCTGGGAATAATAGTAGCCGTACAAATTAGCGCGATCGCTTGGTCGTTCATTACCAAAGATAAACCGATTCGCTACTTTGATGCGGATCCGAGCAATCTCGGCTTCTGCTACCAATTCTGTGTGGAACCTGCCAATATGTTCTAAGATTGCTTGTTCTACCTCTGCCAAATTTTCCTCTGGTAGCTGAGCAGAAATGTAAAATATCCCCTGTAATTGGTTAGTTATATTACTGACTCCAATACTGGTAACTAATTTTCTTTCTTCTCGCAAATCCCTCACTAGTCGCGACATGCGACCTTGACCTAAAATACTCGCTAGGACATCCAGACCATAGGTTTTCTCTAGCTGCCTCATCCCTGGTACTCGCCATACCATGACCAGCCTTGCTTGTTGTAAGGTTTCATCCTTATATTCCCGGCGGACAATTTCGGAGAAAGCGGGTTCAGGTGGGAGGGAATGGGGAACACCAAGTAGGGAGTTGCTTTGATGATTGTCTATTCCCTTGGCCACAATCTCTATCAATTCATCTACTGGTAAGTTACCTACTGCCACCGCTGTCAGGGAGCTGGGTTGATACCATTGAGTATGAAAATCTCGCATCTGCTGGGGTTGAAGCTGAGCAATTACCTCGGTTGAGCCTAATACTTGGCGGCGGTAAGGTAATTGCTCAAAGGTAGTTTCTACTGCTCGTCGATAAGTGCGACGTTGGGGATTATCGTCGGATCGGCGAATTTCTTCTAAGACAACGAAACGTTCCCGTTCAAAGCCATCATCGGGAATACTGGGATTGAGCACTACATCTAATTGTAATGGTGCTAATTGAGCAAAGTCTTGGGGAGCCGTAGTAATGTAGTAGTGGGTATAGTCTTGGCTCGTTGCTGCATTGGTCACTGCACCCCGTTCTTCAATCAGCTGCTCAAATTCTCCACTTCTGAGTCGTGGTGTACCTTTAAATACCATATGCTCTAAAAAGTGAGCCATGCCATTGATCTCATCTGCTTCTACAGCAGAACCGACGTTAATCCAAACATTCAGGTTAACCGCTTCCACAGGCATCTGTTCTGCCACAATGGTTAGACCATTAGCTAGCTTTTTGATCGTCGGAGCATTGAGGGGAGGCGTCTTCAGCAGAGTTGAGGTCATTAGGGATTTGTCTTGTTGACATTTTCCTTTATTTTAAAGGTCAATCAATTTTAGATTTTAGATTTTAGATTTTAGATTTTAGATTTTAGATTGACCCCAAGTCCTAATCCCCTTGGCGGTTGCTATATCGTTATAGACTGGAAGGGAATTACCAACACTAACGCGATCGCTTATGGCTGCTGATTCTTTTGCAAAAAACAGTTTAGGATGGGCAGCACAGCAGTTGCAGCGGCGTTTTTCTGAGTGGGTGGAATTTCAGTTGTTTAATGAGCCGCCGGATATTCCCTTGGGGTCATTTCCTTCCTTACCTGGTTGGGTCGCTAAATTTGCTCTGCTGCTGATGGTGGCTTTAGCAGCCGGTTGGTTGTGCTGGTTAGCAGCGCAGATCTTCTTACCGGAACTTCGGGGGTGGCTTTCCCAGCGCCAAATATTCCCTCAATCCCTTGCCAAACCCCAGAAAACCCCTGGAGCAGCTGTATGGTTGCGGCGATCGCAAGAATGGCAGCGGCAAGGGAATTATAATGAGGCTTGTAGAGCCTTGTATATGGCCATGTTAGAGCACTTGGATGAGACTCAGCAAGTGCCTCATAAGTTGAGTCGCACTGATGGGGAATATCGAGAATGCATTCGCCATCTACCACAACCGAGGTCTTACCAATTTTTAATCACTGTTCACGAAGAGCTTTGTTTTGGCAATGGTGCGATTTCCGCTGAGCTATTTCAGCGCTGCCAGCAAGCTTATCAACAAATCGAAAGTCAATGAAGTCTTTACGTAAATGGTTTTGGCTTGGGCTGTTTATGCTGGTATTGGGGGGACTACTGCTCCTAACGGCAGCGCCATTGAATAATCCTATGGCAAGAGGTTCAACTTTTAGTCGCTCTCCCGATGGCTACGGAGCTTGGTATGCTTACATGCAGCAGCAAGGAGTTACTATTGAGCGCTGGCAGAGACCCCCGGAAGTTCTGTGGCAATCGGAGTCAACATCCCCAATAACTCTGTTACAAGTCAGACCCCAATGGTTCGAGGGGGTTGAATCGGAGTGGTACGATTGGGTAGGACAGGGTAATACTCTGATTTTACTAGGTATCCGGCAGCCTGTGACCGCAGCCAAATTCTCTACCATGCAATCGAGTGACCACGGTGCTGTAACTATCGATACCCGCCGCCGCAAAGGGACGCCCAATGAGGAAAAGTCCTTGTTAGGCGATCGCTATGGAGCAGTGGTCTGGCAAACTGAGATAAAATCAGGCAGTCTAATTCAAGCTACTACTCCGGATCTTGCTGCCAATGCTTATCAGGATATCCCTGGTAACTTCGCTTTTCTCGCAGAATTAGTAACGACTGCCCAAGGTTCAATTTGGGTTGATGAGTACCTTCATGGTTACGCAGACTTACAACCTGAAGATGAACAAGCTACAAGTTCAGAAAGTTGGGCTAATTACCTCGCCCAAACTCCCTTATTACTAATTCTAGTGCAGGCGATCGCTCTTTGTTTGGTGCTTTTTTGGGGACATCAAAGAAGAGGAGCAACTGTCACTCTCCAGCAACCCGTTCCCAATAATAGTGAAGCCTATATCACTGCTTTAGCTGGTGTACTGCGTCAAGCAAAAAGTACAGGTTTTGTTTGGGAAATGGTGGCAAAAGCAGAACTGTTAAACCTCCAAAAAACTCTGGGATTGGGGTCAGTATTAGTGGATGAGGAGACCATAGTGGATGCCTGGGTACAGCAAACCCAGGGTTCTCCTGCTGAATTGCAGCAGTTACTAAAACAAACTAAGCGGCGCTCACCTCCAGGGGAAAAAGATTTAGTTAACTGGCTAGAAAAGATTCAGGCAATTCACCAAGAACACAATTCAAAATTCAAAATTCAAAATTCAAAATTGATGGAATCACCGAAAAAGAAGTCATAAACTCATGATATCAAGGAATTCAGCCCATGCCCAAATGGTTTAATACTGCCGGTCCTTGCCAAGCCGATATTCACTACATGATCTCACCCCTGGCACGACTGCCAGAATTAACCCAGTTGATCAAGCAACGAGGCTACTTTGTTATTCATGCTCCGCGACAAATGGGCAAAACCACTGCCATGCTGACTCTGGCTCAGGAACTTACCGCTAGCGGGGAATACACTGCGGTGATGGTATCAGCGGAAGTGGGAGCTCCATTTCCCCACAATCCAGGAGCTGCGGAAAAAGCGATACTGGATGCTTGGAAAGATGACGCTACCTTTTGGCTTCCTCCAGAACTCCATCCTCCTGATTGGCCTGTTTCGGAGCCGGGACGACAGATTGGAGCGGCATTAAGTGCTTGGGCACAACAGTCTCCCCGCCCCCTGGTTATCTTCATTGATGAAATTGACTCACTACAAGATGAAACCTTAATCGCTCTGTTGCGCCAACTCAGAAACGGCTATCCTAAACGACCCCAAAGATTTCCCTATTCTTTGGCACTGATCGGAGTAAGAGATGTGCGGGATTATAAAGTAGCTTCTGGAGGTAGTAACCGTCTGAATACTGCTAGTCCCTTCAATATTAAGTTGGAATCCCTAACCCTGCGCAACTTTACCTTAACAGAAGTGGGTGAGCTCTACAGACAGCACACCGCCGAGACGGGTCAAGTCTTCTCCCCCGAAGTTATACAACGAGCCTTTAACTTAACTCAGGGGCAACCCTGGTTGGTGAATGCTCTAGCTAGGCAAATTGTGGAATTTATTGTGCCAGATCCGCAACAGGTGATTGCGATTGAGCATGTAGAAAAAGCTAAGGAAATCTTGATTCAACGCCGGGATACTCACCTTGATAGTTTGGCTAGCATACTACGGGAAGAACGTGTGAGAGTAGTTATTGAACCGATGCTAGCTGGGCAAGAGTTAGGAGATATTCCTATTGATGATATACAATTCCTGATTGATTTAGGCTTGTGCCACATGAGTCCACAAGGAGGATTAGCGATCGCTAATTCTATTTATCAAGAGGTACTACCTCGGATATTAAGCACGACTCCGCAAGCATCCTTACCGCAAATTGCTCCCAGTTGGCTGACCCCGGAGGGGAAACTTGATCCAGAGCAACTCTTGAGGGCATTCCTGAGTTTTTGGCGGCAGCATGGTGAACCTTTACTCAAAAGTGCCCCTTACCATGAGATTGCGCCTCATTTGGTCTTGATGGCATTTTTACATCGGGTGGTGAATGGGGGTGGCACTCTAGAGAGGGAATATGCAATTGGCAGCGATCGCATGGATCTCTGTTTACGTTATGGGGATGTTACCTTGGGGATGGAGTTAAAAGTGTGGCGTCAGGGACGTCCCGACCCCATCAAAGCTGGATTGGAGCAGTTAGATCGCTATCTGATTGGCTTAGAGCTTGACACAGGATGGCTGGTAATTTTCGATCAGCGTCAGGGACTGCCACCAATAGCAGAGCGTACCACCACAGAGCAGGTAATGACCCCTAGCGATCGCGCCATTGTTGTAATTAGGTGTTAGGTATTAGGTATTAGGTGTTAGGTGTATAGATCATTCATTCCCCATGACAGAACTCCATCAAGTTTTTACACGTATCGGACAAGCCCTCAGTAAAGTTGTAGTTGGTCAAGATATTGTGGCACGGCAGTTGCTTGTAGCGCTTCTCACAGGAGGGCATGTAATTCTAGAAGGGGTTCCTGGAGTGGGCAAAACCCTGATGGTCAAGGTACTGGCGCGGATTGTACAGGCAGATTTCCGGCGGATTCAACTGACCCCAGACATTTTACCGTCGGACATTTTGGGAACTAACGTCTTTGACTTAAATAGCCGCAACTTTACCCTGAAGCCAGGACCTGTATTTACCGAAGTGCTGCTAGCGGATGAAATTAATCGGACACCTCCCAAAACCCAGGCAGCTTTGTTGGAGGCGATGGAGGAGCAACAGGTTACCTTGGATGGTCAAAGTCGCCCTTTACCAGACTTATTCTGGGTAATCGCCACACAAAACTCTTTGGAATTTGAGGGAACTTATCCACTCCCAGAAGCCCAACTAGACCGCTTTCTATTTAAGCTGATTGTGGGTTACCCGGAAGTGATGGCAGAAAAACAGATGTTGTTGAATGTTCAGGCTGGTTTTGAGGCAAACCGCCTGGAGTTAACTCGTCTGAAACCTATTGCAACCGTAGAACAAGTATTAGAAGCTCGTCGAGCAGTCAAAGCGATCGCATTTAAAGAAGTACTGCTGGATTATCTCCTAGAATTGGTACGCAAAACTAGACAGCATTCCGACTTAGCATTGGGGACTTCTCCTCGATCAGCTGTAGCTTGGTTAAAAGCAAGTCAGGCTCATGCCTGGTTAGAAGGGCGCAATTATGTTACCCCGGATGATGTCTGTGGGGTAGCTTTACCACTCCTACGACACCGATTGATTCTCAATCCAGAAGCCCAGTTAGATGGAGTACAGATTGATACGCTGATTACTTCTCTTTTGGAACAGGTAAAAGTTCCCCGTTGAGGGAGCTGGGGGAGCAGAGGAGCGGAGGAGCAGAGGAGCGGAGGAGTTGAGGGAGCTGGGGGAGCTGGGGGAGCTGGGGGAGCTGGGGAAGCTGGGGGAGCTGGGGAAGCTGGGGGAGCTGAGGAAGTAAGATAAAGCTCAAAATTGGCATAATTTATTTTTTGGAGTTCCCCATTAAAACTCTCTGTTTTTCGTTACAGTCAGGAAAGATTCTTTTCCCTCTCCATTCCTCACCTACTTTATTGTGCATTTAAACCAGCAAGCTCCTCAAAGCAAGGCATTAGGGCAATTGAGTAATTCTATCCCGATCTCTGCCTACCAAGAAATAATACCTGAGGGCAAATCCGGTTCTCAGAGTAGGAGAAAAATAATTCAAAGTCCCCCAGAATTGGGGGATTTGGGGGGCGAACGAATACCTTTTTTTTACCGGATGTGGTATGAAAGCAAACACAAGCAAAAATTTTCCTGTTTGCTACTCCTTTGCCTACTCTTACCCTTACCTTATTTAACCGGATGTGAATTCTTTGCTGAGAATGGAGCAGGAGCCCAACCTAGGACTCCTGGCTCACCCAAGAAGGGAGGTAGCATAAATGTAGATGTAGCGATCGCGAAAACAGAAACTATCCAAGAACCTCGAGAATACCCCGGTACTACCAAACCCTTTCGGGAAGTTTCTCTCCGTTCCCAAATTGAGGGGCGACTACTGAAGCTTAATGCCGATGTTGGTGATACGGTAAGGCAGGGACAAATTTTAGCTCAAATTGATGATGCTCTATTACTGACAGCAGTCAACGAAGCCCAAGCAGAATTAGCTGCCCTAGAGTCGGAAGTGGCACAAGCACAAAATCAAGTCAGCAATGCCAAAGCCAGAAAAAGACAAGCGCAGTTGGAGTTTGAGCAAGCCCAAATAGATGCCGCACGGTTTAAAACCCTTCAGGAAGCTGGAGCTATTTCCCAGCAAGAGGCAGAATTAGCTCAAACCGCTGCTGCTACTGCCCAACAAAATGTAGTTGCTGCCACAGAACAAATTAGCACAGAGGAAAAGGCGGTTACCGCTGCCCAAGGTCGGATCCAGGCTCAACAAGCAGTAGTAGCTCAAAACCGGGAGCGTCAATCCTATGCTTTATTGGCTGCTCCGATGAATGGCATTGTACTAGAGAAGGAAACAGAAGGTAATCTGATAACTGCTGGTGGTGAGGTTTTAAGATTGGGAGACTTTAGCCGCGTTAAAGTAAATATCCCAGTTTCTGACTTGGAGTTAGCCAATATCAAGGTAGGACAATCAGTCTCAGTGCGCTTAGATGCCTTTGCCGGTAAATCTGTAGCTGGGCAAGTTACTCGCATTTTCCCAGAAGCAGATTCAGAACAACTTAAAGTGTTGGTAGAAGTCACTATTCCTAATAGTAACGGTAGGATTGGTAGCGAACTTTTCGCAAGAGTTAGCTTTGCCCCAACTACCTCCTTACGAGTAGTTATACCAGAAATAGCACTGCAAGGGAGAGAGGGAAATGCGGGTAAAGGTAAACCTGGAGATGGAGAGGAATCTAGTGAGGGGAGAGTATTTGTAGTTACTAATGAAGGAGATAAGACACAAGTTAAGGTTCGTTCAGTAAGACTCGGTACTCGTGCTAATGGTAATGTGGAGGTTATCTCCGGTTTGCAGCCAGGAGAACGTTTTGTTATTCGTAGTAGTAAACCATTAAAAGATGGTGATACTGTTAGTGTGAGTGCTATTTCTGAGGAAGAAAATTAGGTATTGAAAAATCATATGAACAACTCTGTATCTAGTCTATAGTATTATTTTTAATAATAAAATGAAGTGCGGTTGCCTGTTTGAGGTCATCCTCCCTTGGCAAGATTTTTAATACTAGTAAAATTACCAATTATTTAATAATGATTGGCCACAAGTGGACAGCGTACAATAAGTGTATATTTTGTAACATTCTGACATTACAAAACAAAAATTCATTGTTATAGAGGGTCAATTCTGCTAATTTATTGTTAACGAGCGAAAAAATCAGCTCAAAATCAGATCAAACGAAACAAAAAAAGAAATAATGAACAAAAAAACTTTAGCAACAATAACCGTACCTCTGCTGGCAACAGCGGCAATAACTCAGCCTCTGCTCTCTGCAACAGCAATAACTCAACCTCAGCTCTCGGAAGAGGAATTAAAGATGATCGCGGCATCTCAGGTACCTGGGGACTCAAGCTTGGGGGTCTGGCAGTGTGAACCACCGGAAAATGGATGCTAGAGATGTAGGATTGTGAAGGTCACGCGCCACGCTCTGCCTTTGCCAAGTACAAAGTACTACAAACATTTCACAAAGGTCAAAAGGTTTTTGGCCCACCCCATGGCGCTCGATTCGCTTCGATGAATTGATGTACAACAGCTCTCGACCTATCCGACGGGATTACCTAGCAAGGGACGGGGAGGGAGTAGTTTTTTTTACTTGTTCGATGATGAGGCTCAACTTTAAAATCATAAAAGAAACTCGGTTGTGCAAATCCTGACAAGTGTTCTAGAAATCAAACTTTTCAAGAAATGGTGAATTGCCATACATATAGTCTCCTGGAAAGTAACTCGGTTGGCTAAAGCACAAGACAGCAAATATTGTCATCGCCATGGCATTTAATAGGGATGTAGTGGCACTCACTTCTGTTGAATCTTGATAACCTGCTACTTCAAACCAGGTTACAAGTTGAGTCCCAGGGAACAACTCCACAGCCTTATACTTAGTTAGAAAGTCGGGAAATATTTTGTGAGCGATTTGATATTTAAATTTTCTTAAAATGCGGGGTTGAGAAGCAAAAGATTTAGCACGATAGGTAAAATTGCGAGGTAACCATGCAGTTGCCATCTCCCGAATAATGGTTTTATTCCAAAATAAATCAGCATGATATTTAGGTGGAATCGCGGCTAAAAACTCAACCAAACGATGATCTAAAAAAGGAACACGAGCTTCTAAACTTTGGCTTGATGAAGTGCGGTCTTCATGCCAGAGATTATACTTCTGTAGAGTGTAAATCCTAGAGAGCATTTGTCTTTGGAAGTTCTGGGAATTAGAGGGATAGGGAATATCATAATCAAATAAATATCCTTCAGTTTGGCTGAGTTTTTGCTTCTGGTTTTTAGTTTTTTGCTCTGATTGATTAATTTTACTATTGAAGTCCAGCCAACTTGAATTTTGTATGTCTTCACTACGAGAATAACCTCCAGAAAATTCGTCTGAACCTTGTCCTAAAAGTACCACTTTGAGCTCAGGCATGACAGTTTTAATGTAGCGATATAACTCATGTCTGAAGACCCATTCTAAATCAATTTTTGGGGTTTCTATCATCCAAATCAAGTACTCAAAAGTTACCAGAGAAAAATCCCAATCCTCAAGTACTTTATCTGGTTTAAAAAAAACAGGGTGAAAGGGGAGTTGGAGATTCTTACATAACTTTCTTGCAGCAACAATATCTCCATTTTCTAGGGTATAGTCTGCCAAAATTGAGAAGCAGTGTAGTTGGGGTTGAATCTGATTAGCAACAGTAGCAACTATCCCCGAATCCAATCCACCACTCAAGGACACTCCAATGGGAACATCACTCATTAATCGCAAACGAACACTATCCTCAAATAATTCACGGTATTGAGCGATGTAGTCTTGGGGAAGGCGAGAATCTGAAGGAGAGTTGAGGGCAAGGTGATCTGAGAGGTTCCAGTAACATTGGGGTGTAACCATTTCAGTGGCGGCATCCCAACTTAAAAAATGCCCTCCTGCTAGTCGATAAACTCCTTCAACATAGGATGTTGTCAGACTCCTATTGGTTAAATCTTGAAATTGAGTTCTTCTGGGAGCCAGGGGATGGGCAAGAAGTGTGAAGAGAGTGGAAGCAAAGATTAGTTGACTGCCAACTTGAGTATAATATAGGGGTTTTATGCCCAAACGATCCCTTGCTAACAGCAATTGTGGTTTGTGACTATCCCAGATGCAAAGGGCAAACATACCATTGAGTAATTCTAGAGCTTCAACGCCTCTTTCCTCGTAAAGGTGAAGGACAATTTCAGCATCGGAACGGGTACGAAATTGGTGAGCCTCTCGCAGTTGAGAACGGAGTTCAAGATGATTGTAGATTTCTCCATTGAGGGCAACAAAGATGCTTTGGTCTTCGTTCCAAATTGGTTGTGTTCCTCCATTCAGGTCAACAATTGACAGTCTATTAAACACAAGATATATAGAAGAGGATTGTTCAACAAACTGTTGCTCATCTGGTCCACGACGGGAAAGCTGTAGACCCATATTACTTAAATAATGGGAAGCTGTTTCAGGTTCAAGTTCAGAATGAAAATCAATAAATCCAGCAAATCCGCACATATCAACAATCACAAATATCTCAAAAGTGGTTCTTCCGGACTTATTATGCTAAATTGTTACAAATACAATCATTAAATACTGCTGCATAATAATTTTAGCCGTTTAGCTCTGATTTAATGAAAATCGAGTTATTAACTACAATCTAGAATTTGATTCAATTGTAAGTAATTTCCTGGACATGATATAATTCCTCTATCATCGTTTGAGACAAAGCTACGGTCGGAACATCAAAAATAATCCTTCCCTGTTGTAATCCTACCAAGCGATCGCAATGACTACAGGCGAATTCGAGAGAATGTAGACTAGTTACTAATGTTTTTCCCCTGGTTTCGCTCATCTCCTTGAGCAAATCCATAATTTCTCGACTTAGTTGCAAATCGAGGTTAGAAATCGGTTCATCAGCAAGAATTGCCTCAGGATTTTGCACTAGCACTCTAGCTAAGGCAACTCGTTGTTGCTGTCCTCCAGAAAGTTCTTCTGTCGGTGCATAGAGCTTTTCGGGAATTCCTACCTGGGTTAAAGCCCGGAGAGCAGTTTCAACCTCTTGGGGAAACAATAAAGACACAACAGCTTTCATCAATGACCAACGTCCTAAATGACCCGCATTAACGTTATGAATCACCTGGAGGTTGTTGACTAAATTGAACTGTTGGTAAACAGTGCCCAGGTGACGCTGTACCTGACGCAATTGGCGCGGAGAGATTCTAGCGAGATTGCGTCCTAAGACCCAGACTTCTCCTTGGGTAGGGAGTAACATGCCATTAAGGAGGCGAATCAAAGTACTCTTACCCGCACCGCTTGGTCCTAGTAGGGCAACTCGTTCCCCAGGAAAAATCTGGAGGTTCAGGTTAGTCAATGCCCGAAACTTACCAAATTGCTGGGAAACTTGTTTGAGTTCAAAAATAGGAATTTGAGTCAAAACAATTCAAAATTCAAAATTATCAATTCAAAATTAAAGACAATTAGTGGGGGCTTTTACCCAAAATTAATCAATTCAAAATTATCTTTGCCTAATGAATGCATTTTGCATTTTGAATTCAAAAAATGGTCAGCCTTAACAATAAACTGGACACGATATCATTCGTTCTCAACAAGTGCTGTCTGAAGCCGCGTTTGGTCTTGTTGAGTAATATCAGGGTTGTGTAATATCCAGTTGCAGTCTAAACGATGCTTAGTGCGGAAGAGAAGCAGTGAACCTGTTTCTGTCCAGAAAGGACCGTGGGGAATGTGGGCGGGACGCCAGTAGTAGCCATCTTTGAGCATAGCTGCATAGCGCCGATTGAAGGGATCATCGCTCATTGACCAATGTCCCTGTACATCTCCACAGACAACATAAGCCTCTTCAATGGTGGGATGACCAGCATAGAAGTTGCCTTCAATCCACATTGGTACTAAGCCCAGAATCCAAGTGGCACGTCCAGTTTGTTTATTGGTGTAGAGGCTTTTTCGTGCTGAACCGGGAGGTAGGAAAGTTGTGCTTTCCCATTTCATGGCGTGGAGTTCCTTAATGGGCAGATATTCAGTCATCCGTTCATGATGCTGTAGATTGAGATGATAAGCCGAGTTCTCGGGGATTTGCTCCAGGTTGGCGTACTCCTGAGTGATATAAGTAGGTGTAGAGTCGGGCATCCACAGGAGTATTGTGTCTTCTTCCGCTTGCCACGGACCGGTGGGAATGCCCGCTGGAATAAAGGAGTAGCTGAGGTTGCGTAAGCAAAAACCCCCCTGAGAGAGTTTGCCAGTTAGCACAAAGAGTTCGACATCAGTGTTAAAGTGACCGATGGGAGCACTCCAGCCTTGCCGCAAGAAGATACGCTGGGTTGACTCCCCAGTGGCTTCGTCAGCAGAGAGGATTTGGGAGATACCATGTTTGCCAGTGACAAAATTTTCTACCTCGAATGGTATCTTGGGAAAGTTGATCACGGAGTTAAGGGACTCTTCACTCTCCACATGTTGGCGTCCGATAGAAGTACTGGAATTTGCCCGAAGACCATTGTGGATATGGGGAAGCTTGATGTCACCATTAGGTGAATAGATGCCGTTTTTGTCGAGTTCCTTAACCATGTTCTTAAAACCTTTGTGAACTTTGTGACTTTGTGGTTCGCTTCAAAAATTAGCTCTAAGCATAATATAGAAGATGAGGATTGCCACCGCGCACCAAAGCAAAGTAACCATTTTCCGTATATGTCGGACCGTGGGGATTCAATCCGGGACGCCAAAAGTAACAGCCTGGAGTTAACTTGCCTGCATCGGTGGTAATACTTCCCCGTAGAACAAAGTGTTCCTCATAAAGAGGATGATACTCGACAAATTTGGTTGCAAACTGGGGTAAACAACCAAGAAGCCAGACACTACTTCCCTCCGGAGGTCCTTGGCGCAGGTTTTTTCGCATTGCTCCTGTAGGAAAACCTGGTGTAATTGTAGAAGACCAAGGAATTGATTCCGAGGACATACAGGGAATGTAGATTTGTCTATTTGCTCCCGGTGCATCTTCGAGGGATTTCACAAAACTAGGACGACTCTCCGGCATCCATAATGCTGTAGTTTTTTCCTGAATAGTCCAGGGTTCGAGGCAAACACCTGCGGGAATAAAGCTATAAGTATAATGTCCAAGACGGAATTTCCCAATTTGCAATTCTCCGTTGAGAACAAAAATTTCTACATCACAGTTGAAATAACCAGAATCAACTTCCTCATTATGCCTCCACTCAACAAGTTCTGTAGAACCGCCAGTTTCAGTATCGAAACTCAAAATCCTTGTAAGATGTTCTTCCCACAAGCCATCCACAGCCCAGGATTTTTGCTCAACATCTGCTGATTGAATAAATTCAATATGCTCTCTTGCCATATTTCTAATCCCCCTCCCCTTCAAGAAAATCTACTACTACTCTTGATATTTCTTCAGGCATCTGATTCATCATACAAAAGCTTCCCCCTTCAATCTCCAGCATCTTGGCCTGGGGAATGGCTTGGGCAATCATCTGCCTATTTTCTGGTTTAGATAAACTTAGTTGTTTTAGTACTTTGATGTCCTCAGTACCGGATAAAATGAGGGTAGGGCATTTGATTAAACCCAGTCTTTCTTGAATGATGCTAGTGTAAGCTGTTGCTGCCAAAGTACCATAGGGAGGATGACCATAGCATTTCATCTCATCTAAAAAGCAACGGTGATTTAACTCCTGAGAGCCTACGTAACTATCACGTACTGACCATCTTGCTACCAAATCAGAGCTGTTTTCCTTAATTTGTAAAGCTTCAGACACTCTGTTAACTAAAGTAGTTTTTTCCTCCTCACCAAATTTATCGATATTACATAGTATGAGTTTTTCTATTCTTTCAGGATAAGCTGCGGCAACTTCGGCTGCAACATAAGCGCCGGTATGGTTACCCAAGAGGCTGGTTTTGTTAATGTCTAACTCATCCAGAAGGGCGATAATTGTTTGAGCGTAGTCTGGGATAGAGTACATTCTGGGGGGTTTGTCAGAATCACCTAACCCCATCAAATCCATCGCGATCGCACATCGGTTTTGAGCAAAAATTGGCATCAACTCCCGAAATTCATCACTACTACGGGGAGTCATGTGTAGTAACAGTAGGGATTCACCTTCTCCACCTATGCGGTAAAGAATTTGTCCATCTTCTGTATCCAAAAATGCTCTTTTTATTGGTTTCATGTTTTTATGTTATTCCTTATAGCTTAAGGATTATTCTCAAGCTTATATTAAAGCTCTTGCATAAATTCTGGAAGGGTTAAGCATTGGCGGACAAAAACCTTGATTTTATAGGCAATATGCTAGCGCCAATGCTTAACCCCTACAGTAGTTGTAGGGTGCGTTAAGCTACGCTGACACACCTTTAATTTTATATGTAGTGAACTACGTAAATCCTAATTGAAAATCTAAAATCTAAAATCTAAAATCTAAAATTCCTTGACTCCAAATATTTGCCGCTTCTGTCCCCTTGGTCTTCTCTCTAAATTTTTGAGTTAATTGCTGAGCTTGGGAAGCCGAGAAATGTGATTTCCAATCCCCCACCTCTCCTTTCCGGATAAATGTCGTCATATGAGCCGGACGCTGACTCGACCAACGACTTTGGTCTTTGCTCATGCGATTAAAGCTACTGTGCTCAAGAATACTCTCTAGAATTTGTAGATTTTCTATTTTCTGAACATAAGCAGAACCCAAAAAATAGGCTGTGTCAATAATAGCAGCTTTTGGGTCGTTTTTCATAGCTTCATAGGTCAAAAAAAGAACATTGGACTCATTTTTTTGCTGAATCCAAGGAACCAAATGTTCAAAATAATCACCCCAATCTACTTCTCCGGCAAGAAAACAGGTAAAAAAATCATCAAAAGTTCCTGCGGCAAAGTCATAATGTTTAATAAAGCCTTTAGTATGATAATAAAAAGAAACAGCACAATCGAACGGATTACGAGCTACATAAATATATTTAGCTTCCGGATGATGGGGAGTGAGCTCATAATTCAAATGGGTTTTAATAAAACGGGGTTCCGGTAAAGCTGCGACAAATTCTCCTCCCACTTCTTCTAGATGGGGTACTTCTAAATTAATATTTTTCCCCACGGGCAATGGCATCCCATCATGGTGCAACATCCAAAGAATATGCTGCATCCAGGTTGTCCCACATTTAGGATAAGTGACAATAAAAGTGTCTCCCGCCTGAGCCTGATAAGCAATACCGGAGTCAAAACACTCTGAGGGAAATCCCATTGGTAAGCGAAAGTTTTTGTGTAGGGTATAGCTTGGTTTGGTCATGAGTAGTACGATAATTTTTTACAAGCAATACATAGATTGAAAAAAAATTGACAATAAATCATCTTTGAAGTATCCTCTAAGGATAATTTCTAATCTTTCAAAGTCTAAGAATCATATCAAGCTTGTATTTACATATACTATTATTGATTGAGGTTTTTATCAATGAGTCATTTAACTATCGAAGGAGTAAAAATTGAAAGGGATACTCAAAACTTTGCTCATTACCCAACTCAAGCTTATGATAACTGGAAACAACTTTTAAAAAAGCAATTAAAAAGTATTGAAGGTAAAGCCAGTCAACAGTTTATTGAGGGCTTAACCAAGATTATAACTTTTATTGAAGGTATTCCTCATATTGCCAATCTTTCTCAGTTTTTACAAGAACATACCGGATGGCAACTATGGCCGGTGAAAGGATTACTAGAGTCAGAATCCTTTTTTTACCTCTTGTCCCATCGTTATTTTCCAGTGGCAACTTTTGTTCGCTCAGGGACTGATTTTAACTATTCCCCAATCCCGGATCTTTGGCATGATATTTTTGGTCATATCCCTCTACTCTTTTTCCCTGCTTATTCCAACCTTGTAGAATATCTCAGCTATCAATATATAGCTAGGCAAGACCTCAAAGAAGCGATCGCTAGGCTTTATTGGTACACTATTGAAGCAGGGGTTTGCGATGAGGGAGGCAATCGTCGAGTTTATGGAGCTAGCCAACTTTCTAGTATTGAAGAAATTGGTTATGCCGTAAGTGACTATCCTATTGTCTATCCCTTTGATTTGGAAAAAGTGATTGATTGTCCGGTCAAGATTGATCAGTTACAGCACCAAATCTTTGAAATTCCCTCCTTTGACTATCTCAGTGTAATTGAATATGAATTCGATAGATATCTTCAATGCTCTAGTCTCTGTAGATAAAGGGAAAACCCTAGTCAGAGGATGGGCATTAACGCTTTTTGTAAATTACCAAACTACTGTCCTCATTTGTTCCTTGGAAATCAAATCCTGCTTCCCGGAACAATTGTTGATAAGCTTCTAGTTTAAACAAAATCATCTTTAGCTGTTCTCGAGCCAAAATTTCTCCATCTTTTTTAAAACAATAGCTTTTCTGGCGGGTATGATAATCGATTGTATCTTCCACTTCCTCAATCAACTGAGAATAAACAATTCCTCCTGACAAGTGTTTTTCATTGTTCCAGCCTATTTGTTGCAGGTTGAGCAAAAATAACCCTCCTTCTCGTAAATGGTGAGCTACATTTTTCAAGCCTTGACGGTTGGCGTCAATATCGGGAATATGGCTCCCCAATTCCCATCGATCACCCCAATCCAGAAATACCCAAACACCTCCATTGGATATAGCAACATCGAAAGTTGCATTTAAGTCCATCGTAACTGCATTACCTTCAATCAATTCAGCCCGATTTTCCAGGCGTTTCTTGGCAATTTCCAGCATTGATGATGTGATATCAATGCCAGTAAACTCGCAGCTAGGATCAATCTCAAGGTACTTTTCTGCTAGTAATCCTGTTCCTACCCCCAACTCGATAATCTCATGACCATCACCTACAGTTGAGTGTACTGCCTTAGCTATGCTTTGGTAATTGTAGTAACCAGAGGTCACTAAAAGATCGTAGTACTCAGCAATTCCTGTATATTGGTTAACCATTATTATTTCTATTAACTCAATTCTCCGTTAGCTTATTATCCAAAAAATTACCAACTATTTTTGACACTGCTTCTGGCATCTGATTCATCATCCAGAGGGTTCCACTGGTAAGTTCAATTTTTTGGCTATGAGGAATAGCTGTAGAGAGCCATGATTGATTCTCCGCTTTAGCTAAACCACCTCTTTCCAATGGCTCTAATGCCTTTTCTCCAGATAAAATCAGAGTAGGACAGTTAATTAAGCTAAATCTGGTTGGAGCATCCAGACAGTAGTTGGCTACAGCCAAACCAGTGTAGACAGGAGAGCCAAAACATTTCAAATCTTCCAAAACACAAGAGTGATTTAAATCTCCTTTTCCAACATAATTGACACGGGCTAACCATCTTTCCAGCAGGTGAGAGCCATCTTCTTTAATTTTGAACCCTTCAGAATATCTCTTAAGAATGTTCTCTTGCTCTTGGGTGTCAAATCCAATTACATTAGCAAGTATTAGCTTATCCACTCGCTCTGGGTAAGCAGCTGCTATTTCTCCGGCGATATAACCCCCAGTAAGACTGCCAAGAATACTACTTTTTGTAATGCCCAATTCATCCCAAAGTGCGATCGCTGTTTTGGCATAGTCGGCAACGGAATAGACTCTGGGGGGCTTGTCAGAATCCCCTAACCCCATCAAATCCATAGCAATCACACATCGGTTTTCCGCCAGAATTGGCATCAATTCCCGAAATTCTTCACCACTGCGAGGAGTCATATGTAGTAACAATAGGGGTTCTCCTTCCCCACCTATGCGGTAAAGAATCTGTCCATCTTCTGTATCTAAAAATTCCCTTTTTATTCGTTTCATTTTTCCTTCCCAATTCTCAGTTCTCAATTCCTCTGTATTTAATACTTGTTTCCGTTGCTTGAGAAAGAGTAGGCCAAGGCAAAAGATTGAGCTGGAGAATACGTTGAGTGGGATCGTTGTCCCAAGCACTGTAAACATTCCTCCAATAATTAAGGAAGATTGGTTGTACTTTCCCCAAGGATTGCACTAAAAGCTGATATACTTTATCAACTGTTCCTTGATCAGGAGAGACTTCTTGCTCAATTTCTAGGTCAAAGGCCAAATATTGTCGAGCTTCTTGATAAGCAATTTTGGCACGGTATAGTCCGGTGAGAATACTCTGCAATTCTTGGCATTTCACTGCTTCGTCCAGCATATATTCCGTGAGATTGATACCATTCAGGAGCAAGCAACTATCTGCTCTACCGGTGACAGCAATTAGATCAGGAAGTTGCTCGCTAGCAGAGGAAAGAATCTTCGCCCAGGGCTCATCTTCCGGTTCTAGCAGTTCCGAGGTTAAGATTACTTTTTTCAATTCTTGCCAACTGTATAAAGCCACCCGGTCATAGAGAATATAACGCACCAGCGGAATACCTTGCCAACGGGTTACACAAAGATGCTCATCAACAGTTTCGAGGAAAGTATTAGGAATATTGAAATGGAAGAAGTGGGGAATTGGGGATTCTATACTCAGTGCATCAGCAAGAACCTTGTTGCGACACAATACTCTCCGTAGGGCAATTGTTGCCAAGGATTCTACCCCAAGACCACCTGTATCACTACTACCGTAAAGGGAAAACATAAATGGACTGTTCTCTTCTATCCCTGCGCGACTTTGAAGAGAAGCGCGTAGGTTTTCTGGAAAAGGTTCACCCAGTACCACATATTTAAGCTTATCCAACGGGAGAGTTTGCTTTAACTGAGTCGCCTTGAGATGAAGATGGGCGATTGCCGATGGCACCATAAACAGTACAATTTGATCTACCAAGGAGTTCAGTTGAGAGATCATCTTGATAATTTCATCATGATGGTTACCAGGACAGAAAACCCCGAACGGATAAGGTGCATCTAGTGCCATAGTTTTCATCGCCCAAGATAGATATTCTCCTCCTGCCCAGCTTCCCAAACTCAAGCCCACAATTGCCAGTGTTTTTTTCTGATGGATAGCGAAGCGCTCTTCAAGAAAACTGCGAACTCCAGCAGGGATAAAACGGCTATTTGATTTTAGTGTAGGCCAGTAGAAAGGGTTTCCGGATGAGCCGGAAGAACTATATATCGCTAAAATTTCTTGCTCATCAGTCGCCAGTAGTTCCTCGAAGGGGTAAGCAAGGATGTAAGATTCCTTGTCTAACTGGGGCAGTCGCTCAAATGGCTCCCCAGCTTTCAACCCATGCTTTTCCAAGAATCTTTGGTAAGCAGGTACAAACTCTTGGGCACGCTGAGCAACCTGTTGGGCGGTTTCTTTCGAGCCGAGAGTGTTTTTCAAGAATGGGTTATTCATCACTGCTCATTCCTCTGTTCTAGTGCAGGAAGCACCACAATGTTCCCCACAATACCACGCTGCTCCATGCGCAATAAGGCTTCAGATACTTCTGTTAAACAGACTACCTTATCGATTACTGGCTGTAACTTACCCTCAGCAAATGCTGGTATAACCAAATCCCCCATTGTTTCCAGACTGGCTTGATAGTCACTGTTGAACCATAATCCCATACCGTAGAGTTTGGCATTACGTCCAATCAATTTAACTATAGGGAAGGTAACATCTTTGCCCGTAGTATAACCATAGGATACGATACGACCATGGCTAGCGATCGCATCTAGGCAATGGGGCAAGGTTACTTTCCCTCCCCCATCTAGGGCTACTTGCACCCCAGTTTCTCCACAGATCCTCCGAACCTCAGATACTACATCCTGGTTGCTGTAGTCTAATACCTGTTCCGCCCCAAGTTCCTTTAAACGCTCGACCTTAGCTGTAGTCCCGGCAGTTGCGATCGCTCTTCCTCCTAAAAGCTTAGCAAGTTGGATAGCAGCAGTTCCCACACCGCCACTACCGGGATGCACCAGTACCCATTCTCCAGCTTGTAGTTTGGCTTGGTGGACAAGTGCCATACTAGCGGTTAGATAGGCGATGGGTAGGCTGGCTGCTACTTCCCAAGAAATCTGCTCAGGAAGAGGTAACAACTCAGTTGCCAAACCAATCGCCATTTCTGCAAATGCCCCCCTGACATGTCCAACTACCCGCATTCCAGGCACAAGTCCCGTCACTCCCTCTCCCACAGCATCCACTTCTCCCGCCGCTTCTTGACCGAGGAGATGAGGTAGTCCAGTATAACCAACTCGATAGGTGCCGTAGGTAGTCTGTAGGTCAGAATTGTTCATTGCCGCAGCTTTAACCCTAATCCTGACTTCACCAGAGCCAGGGGAGGGAACTTCCACATCATCCACCCGAACGGAATTCGGGCCTTGCATGTCGTGAATAAGTACTGCTTTCATAAGACACTAAGGCAACAGGGAATAAGGAACTGGGGGAGCTGGGGGAGCTGAGGAAGAGGAATACAATTTTTCTGCTCCCTTGGGGTATTTCCATATATGGGTTTTTTAGCATCCAAACCCGATATATGGGAGTTGACAAAATGCACGAACTTTTAACTTGTCACCATTGCCTGACAACAAACAACAAACGACAAACAACAAACAACATCAACTAAACATACTGCTAACAGAACTGTCATCATGAACACGCCAGATGGTTTCCCCTATCAGGTTAGCCACAGAAAGGATCTTGAGCTGTTCAAACTTTTGGGTTTCTGGAAGTGGAATAGTATTAGTAACAATCACTTCTTCAAATACCCCTTGAGAGAGGCGCTCTATTGCTGGTGGTGAAAACACAGCATGAGTGGCGCAGGCGTAAACTTGACGAGCCCCTTCTTGACGCAGTATTCTGGCTGCTTCGCAAATGGTTCCGGCAGTGTCAATCATGTCATCTACTAGTACTGCTGTTTTACCAGCAACATCTCCAATGACATTCATCACTTCCGCCACATTGTGAGCCTGTCTACGCTTATCGATAATAGCTAAGGGGGCATCATTGAGCTTTTTGGCAAATGCTCTAGCCCTAGCAACGCCACCAACATCTGGCGAAACCACCACTAGGTCGGGTAGTTGTTTAGAAGCCAGGTAATCTATCAATACTGGTGAACCATAAACATGATCCAAAGGAATATCAAAGTAGCCTTGAATTTGAGCTGAGTGCAAATCCATCGCCACAATTCGGTTGGCACCGGCTTCAGTCATGAGATTAGCAACCAGTTTTGCCGTAATCGATTCACGTCCAGCGGTTTTGCGGTCTGCCCGAGCATAACCATAGTAAGGTATGACAGCGGTAATTTGCCTTGCCGAGGCTCGACGGCAGGCATCAATCATAATTAGCAATTCCATTAGATGAGAGTTAACTGGGCGACAAGTTGGTTGTACCAGGTAAACATCGCAACCCCGAATTGATTCCTGGATTTGGATGTATAACTCACCATCAGCAAACTGCTTGCGCACCATCGGTCCTAAATCAATACCCAGGTAGCGAGCTACTTCCTGTGCAAGGGGCACATTAGCAGAACCGGAAAACAGTCGTAGACGATTACTTTCTGCAATTGTCGGCAGGATACGCTGAAGCGCTAAGGTGGCAGAACTGCTCACAGAATATACCCTCGAAGCTCATTTCATCGCGATCTTACCATCCTGTACCTGGCCACATCATAAAATGTAACGAAAGTGTGGGAAGTGTGGGAGGTGTGAGAGGAGTGAGGAGTATAGGACTTCCAAATAAAAAAATATTCCCTTGCTGGGAGAGCTGGGGGGGTGAAGGAGTAAGATAAAGGAGCCCTGCAAGTGAAACTCTTATCACCTGCGGGGGACAAGGAACCTTGCCTGGTCAATAAGACTTAAATATATAAGCTCTCTCTTGTTCGTAAAAACTGGTTGACAAGCTCATGGAACCACCAATTGAACCTGGAACAATTTTGCAAGAACGCTACCGCTTACTCAATACTCTTGGTCAAGGCGGATTTGGCAGGACTTATCTAGCAGAAGATTTAAATCGCTTTGAAGAACGTTGTGTCCTCAAGGAATTTATTCCTACTCAGATGCAAGCTAACATGCTCGATAAGTCAAGGGAACTGTTTCAGAGAGAGGCAACCATTCTCTATCAAATTAAACATCCCCAAGTTCCGGAGTTCAAAGCAACATTTGAGCGAGATGGGCGATTATTTTTAGTGCAAGACTATGTAGAGGGCAAAACCTATCATGAATTGATCAACGAACGCAAATCTCAACAATTCAGAGATGCTGTCAATTCTTCAATCTTCTCAGAAGCAGAGGTCAGGCAGCTATTTGCTCAGTTGTTGCCGGTACTAGATTATCTTCACCAACAAAGCATTATTCATCGGGATATTTCACCAGACAATATTATTCAACGCAGTACAGACAAGCTACCGGTATTGATTGACTTTGGTGTTGTTAAGGAAGTAGTAACTCGAATTCAAGGTCCTGAGACAGAAGCTTCCATTCCAGCTACAAGTGTAGGTAAATCTGGCTATGCACCCAGTGAGCAAGTTCAGATGGGTCAGGCTTTTCCCAGTAGTGATCTATATGCTCTAGCAGTTACAGGAGTAGTACTACTAACTGGCAAAGATCCTCAGACGCTTTTCGATCAAGATCAGATGACTTGGAACTGGCGCCCCTGGGCTAATGTCAGTCAGCAGTTTGCCGACGTTTTGGACCGGATGCTGAGTTATCGACCAGGCGATCGCTACCAATCTGTAGCACAAGTTCAAGAAGCATTGCAATCCCCACAGCCATCAGATAGTCCCCTGTCCAAGGTTGCCACAGTAGCGGTAGGAGGACGTCTTCCTCAGCCCAATAATTCCAGTGGTAGCCCTCCAACTCAATTGCGTCCCCCTGTAATTCCTGACAATCAATCATTGTGGGATAAACCTTGGATAGTTGTAGGAATTGGGGCAGGTTTAGCCCTACTATTAGCCCTTGCATCTTGGGCTGCTTACAATAATTTCTTTAGAGAAACCACAACAGACCCCAGTCCCACAGAACCAACGGAAGCTAAACGCTACAATAAAAGCCTAGAGCTTTTTCCTGGTCAACCGATTACAGAATCAGGAAATTTAGTAGCCAATTCTATTGTTGACTATTCCTTCCGGGGTGAAAAAGACCAGAAGCTGAACGCATCTATTACGGAAGAAGGGGTCTTGATGACCATAATTGGACCAGATCAAAACACTGTTGGTAATGCAGCAAGGGTAAGGCAGTGGGAAGGACCTCTCCCTTCTTCTGGAGATTACACAATTCAATTGAGTCCCATTGAAGGTTTGCCAGATAGCAATTATGAGCTAAAACTTGACTTGGCAGAAGCACCACAGCCAACACCGTCACCATCGCCAACGCCAACGCCAACGCCATCGCCATCACCAACGCCAACACCAACGCCATCTCCCAAACCATCGCCAACACCATCGCCAACACCATCGCCAACGCCAACGCCAACGCCATCGCCGTCACCATCGCCAACACCATCGCCAACACCAACGCCAACGCCAACGCCATCACCAACGCCATCGCCGTCACCATCGCCAACACCATCTCCATCTCCATCTCCATCTCCCAAACCATCGCCGCCAATATTTGAAGAACAACCGGTAAACTTGTCCCCAGGCCAAGGCAGTCCTTTTAGTGGTAAAGTTAATCCCCAGAAGGTTAAGCGCTATTTGGTTGAGATTCCAGAAGGACAGCAACTGAGAGTAGAAGTTAAAGAGGGCAATGTAGGTTTGTATATCCTTGCTCCGGACGGTAAACCGATAGATGAAAATGCAACAAATGTCAAGTTTTGGGAGGCTCCTGTGCCCCTTCCTCCTGGAAAGTATAAGATTGACGTGGTTGCACCAGAGGAAACGGATTTTACGATAGATATCCAGTTGCCCGAATCTTTGGGCTGAATGAGGAGCTGGGGGGGCTGAGGGAGCTGAGGAAGCTGGGGGAGCTGAGGAAGCTGGGGAAGCTGGGGGAGCTGAGGGAGCTGAGGGAGCTGGGGGGGCTGAGGGAGCTGAGGGAGCTGAGGGAGCTGGGGGAGCTGAGGGAGCTGAGGGAGCTGGGGAAGCTGAGGGAGATATTCCCAATTCCCAAACAACCAACAACCAACAACCAACAACAAACAACAAACAACAATTTGAACGTATTACTGATTACTGGAACCAATACAGAGACGGGCAAAACCGTTCTAACCTCTGCCCTAGGAGCTTATTGGCAAACTTACCGTCAACCAGAGAGTTGGGGGATTTTGAAGCTAATGCAAACAGGTATTGGCGATCGCGAATTGTACCAAAAGATCTTTAATCTTGGCCAAAGTCCAGAAGAAATTGCTCCACTACAATTTAAAACCCCTGTCGCACCACCGGTGGCAGCGGAAAAGGAAGGGCGTTCCGTTGACCTAAAATTAGTTTGGGAGGCGCTTAATTCCCTGGTACAGCAACGTCAGTGGGTAATAGTGGAAGCCCTCGGAGGACTAGGTTCTCCCGTAACTCACGAGTTGATTGTGGCTGATATTGCTAGGGATTGGAGTCTACCGGTAGTTTTAGTAGTACCGGTACAATTAGGTGCCATCGCCCAGGCAGTAGCTAATGTTGCCTTAGCACGCTCTTCCGGTGTTCATCTTAAAGGTATAGTTCTCAATTGTGTTAGTCCTTGTTCTGAGCAAGAAATTGCTGACTGGGCACCAATTGACCTACTTGAGTCTTTAACTAATGTTCCAGTTTTGGGAACTATACCTCATTTAACTGATCCAACTGACATTTCTCAACTAGCTCAGGTTGCCTCAGATTTAGAACTAGAGCGATTGATTACCTCTGCAGTACATTTTTGAACATTTTTCCGCTGCGCATTCCCCTTCCTATAGCGCAGCAGGGTGGGACATAACCATTTTTTGAATTGTTTTGACTTTTTGAGTCAAAACAATCAACTTCATAAAGACTTAATTCAAGATTCAGGAAAAAGTCTTGAAGTTCAAGTTTTAACAGGAACTAAGATCGGCATCTAAGAAGAGGATGACTAAATTCTCAAGTTTATTATCATGTTAAATATTAATCATCAACTTATCCTCATTTTTGAGAGGTTTATCATCGTATCATCAATTGGCACTGTCTTAGTAGCAACTTTATTTTTTGTTTATAAAGATCAGAGAGATAAAGTAATAAAGTCTGGCAAAAAGCTGATTAATTTACTATCAATAATCTTACTTTTTTTTGTTACCGGATTAATTGGGAAATGGGCAGTATTACCTGTTATTTTAGTTATAGGATTTTATGGTTGGGTAGAATTTATAAATGCCATTAAACATTATAAATCTAGTGAATCCAATGAAACTTACCAAAATGCCTTAATAATTCCTGCTCAGAAACAATAATATGGTGGTTCTTGTCGTTAACACTGCATCGATCAAATTGAAAGTAGTATCATGTGCCCCACTAAGTCAATTAAAGGAAAGGAAGGGCGCTCCGTTGATCTCAAATTAGTGTGGGAGGCGCTTAATTCCTTGCAAAAGCAACACCAGTGGGTAATATTAGATCTAGAGCGATTGATTCCTTCTGTTTTATTTGACAACAGGATGATATCTTAGGGGGACAACAAGCAATGGAAATAAGCTGATTAAATCAGGCAGCTCCCCTTAAAACTTTTTTTTCCTGTTGCGGGAAAGCCTCCTTTGTTGCTTATGTCTGGCAATTTCTTTACGCTTACGTTTTTGAATAGGTGTTTCAAAATAACGATGTTTCTTCATGTCAGGAAAAATTTCCGCTTTAGAAACTTCTCGCTTAAATCGACGTAGGGCTGATTCAATATCTTCATTTTCACCTACAGTCACTTTGCTCATTTTGTTTCCTCAATGGGGATTAACGAAGAAGTAAGGAGTTTAGAATGTAAGAAAAACGGGTTATTATCCCCTTCTTCTGTCAAGATCTCGCTAATATCCTCTATGGTGACTTGGTAAGCAAGGTTGCCAACATAAATTGACATTATTTATCTCCGGAATTAATCAGGTATAGAGATTTAAATCCGGAGAGCTGCTTAATTAGCTGAAATACAAACTTTCCACCGAACTTAACGCTCACAGCATAGCATAAAACAGACATGGATTCAGCCAGATTTTCTGTTGTGGCAGACTCCCATGAACTTTAACCTCACAACAAAGAATGAAAATCCCTCTCTCCGTGTCTGGTGCGTCCCCGCGTCCCCACGTCTATTTTCAGATTAGAATGCCAAAAACTTTTGGGTATGTTAGAGAAATAGGAGTAGAGTTCAATAATACTCGTATTGTTATCAGCTTTTCGGTAACTTTTTAGATCAGGAAGAAAAAATGGTTTCTACTTTCCCCACCCCTAATTCTGTTAACCTCTCCCAGATTAGATTAGACATTCGCTCTATGCAGCCTCAGTTGGTTAATTGGCGAAGGCAGTTGCACCAAAGACCTGAACTCGGTTTTCAAGAACAAATAACATCTGAGTTTATTGCCCAAAAGTTACAGGAATGGGGTATTGAGCATCAAACTGGTATTGCCAAAACTGGTATTGTTGCTACAATTTCCGGTAATCGTCCAGGACCGGTGCTGGCAATTCGAGCTGATATGGATGCTTTGCCAATCCAGGAAGAGAATGATGTGCCTTATCGGTCACTGCATGAAGGTAAAATGCACGCTTGTGGTCATGATGGCCATACTGCGATTGCTCTAGGAACTGCTTACTATCTTTCCCAGCATCCTGAAGACTTTAGTGGAACTGTAAAAATTATCTTTCAACCTGCTGAAGAAGGACCAGGGGGAGCAAAACCGATGATTGAAGAGGGGGTTTTGAGTAATCCCGAAGTAGAAGCAATTATTGGTTTGCATCTGTGGAACAATCTACCCGTTGGTACAGTGGGAGTGCGCAGTGGTTCATTAATGGCAGCGGTGGAGCTTTTCCGTTGCACGATTTTAGGTAAAGGTGGACATGGTGCTATGCCTCATCAGACTGTTGATTCAGTCGTTGTCAGCGCCCAAATTATTAATGCATTACAAACAATTATTGCTCGTAATGTCAACCCCCTAGAGTCAGCAGTTGTAACTGTCGGTGAACTCCATGCAGGGAAAGTTTACAATGTTATTGCTGATACAGCACGCATGAGTGGCACAGTTAGGTATTTTAACCCAGAGTTGGAAGGGTATTTTGGCAAGCGCATTGAGCAATTAATCGCCGGTATTTGTCAGAGTTATGGTGCTAGTTACGACTTAAATTATTGGCGGCTTTATCCCCCAGTCATTAATGATGCCAAGATTGCTGAATTAGTACGTTCAGTGGCTACTGATGTGGTAGAAACACCAGTAGGAATTGTCCCAGAATGCCAAACTATGGCTAGTGAAGATATGTCCTTTTTCCTGGAAGCTGTACCTGGTTGTTATTTTTTCCTTGGTTCAGCTAACTCTGCGGCAGGTTTGGCTTATCCCCATCATCATCCCCGATTTAATTTTGATGAAACAGCTTTAGGTATGGGAGTGGAAATTTTTGTCCGTTGTGTTGAAAAATTTTGCAGTTAAATCGTACATTGCGATCATCTTCTCTACGAGACGCTTCGCGGTTTTCATGCTGCAGGCTGTACGCTGCTGCTATAGGCAATCGCATCTACTTTCAAGGCAGGAGTCAGGAGGAAAGAAAGAAGGTTGCAAGGTAGAAGGGAATTATAACTGTTGATCCGAACTTGATATAACCCCGTTATTCCCCACATTGTAGAGACGTTGCCTGCAACGTCTCTACTGGGTTTTCAGCCCATTAATCTCTTGAGTGATGGATATCACTTAAGGGATTGTGTCAAGTCACAAACACTTTTTGCAATAATTCGTTACATTAGATGTAACAAAACGTTACACAAGGCAATTGATTATGTACACATCCAACGAACTAGGCGTTCTCAACAACTACGCGACAGAGCCTCAAATTTCCTACGCTGTCTATCCTTCTCCTGAACAGCAGCGTCGTTATGCCTTAATCGGTGCGATCGCTACTTTGTTTGTTACTTCCTTAGTATTAGTTGCCCTGGCTGTGAGCTAGTTCTCATTGTTGCTTTATTCACTGAAATTACCTTGGAGCAAAGATCATGACTATTGTTATTTCACTGTTGGTTGTTGGCTGGCTGGCTGCTTCTGTAATTGGTACTCAAGCTTACTTTCGGGGTGAGCAGTCCAAGCCTATCCATGAACGTAACTGGCGTTCAGCCTCTTTTGAGAAACTGGCAGAGTCGATCACCAGTACTGAGATGGACTACACCACTCGTGTTCCTGGTTATTCCATAGACAGCTACTTCAGCCGCTTGTTGCCTAACGAATAAATATTGTTGCAAAGGCTAATGTGTAACCCCTGGTGTTCCTAGGGGAATTTTTTTTTGTAGTGGCGCGACACGACTAAAAATGTAGGTTGGGTTGAGGAAAGGAACGAAACTCAACAGACGTAGGTTGGGTGTAGCCGATAGCGTAACCCAACAGTAGAGAACATTTCGTTGTGTTTCACTAAAACATGCAAGGTAAAGAAATAGAAAGCGGCGGTAAGCCGTTTCCTCCTGGGAATAGGAGGGGTAGTTACCAGCCGCTTAGTCATTAGTCATTGGTCATTAAGTATATAGTAGAACTTTTGCACTCAACAAACCAACTACTCAAGCAGTCAATTTGAGCTTCAGATTACTTCCACACTTCATCAATTGGTGGTGGTTCTGCACCTTGGTAACCAACACCCCATTCATAGTTCGATGGTTCTGATACTATTGCTGGTGATGCCGTAGACTCTTCCGTAGCTTTAGGAGGATTAGTTGGGGGATTAGTTGGGGAGTTAGTCGAGGATGGAATTGGGTTAATAGTGCGAACACCATTGAGCCAACTAGGATTACTCCTTTGTGGTACTGGTAATGGAGTATGGTTTCCTTGCTCAAGAGACTGACTGAGATAGTACAACCCTTCAGTCAATTTGTTCAAGTGAGAACATCGATAATCTGCTGCTTGCCAGTCTCCGGCTTCTAAAGCCTCAATATATCCCTTTTGTAGGGCTCCGATTAGTCTCAGATGGATTTCAATAAGTGGATGAGTACTAGTCATTGCTATTAGTTTTTTCTTTACCTGCACTCTATACCCTGCCTACTTTTGAAGAGCTTCTCACCCCTGATGTATTGAGGGCAATTGACACAAAGTGACTGCCACTGAGAAGGTATCTAGGACAGAAAGCAAGGGTGTTGCCTATATAAGCCTTTCAGTAACACCTCTTTTCAACAGAAAATTCTTTGACCAATTTTTTTCATTGGGACTGATTTGAAAGAGATGCTGGGACGCGGGGAGGCGGAGACACGAAGAGAGGGATTTTCATGCATGATGGTGAAAATTTTTTCATTGGGACTACCTTCTGCCTCCTGCCTTCTGCCTTCTGCCTCCTGCCTTCTGCCTTCTAGCTTCTGCCTGCTTATTCAAGCTACTTTCCAATACAAAAACGACTAAAAATCCGATCGAGTATTGATTCAGTGACCTCCTCTCCAGTAATTTCTCCTAAGGTTTGAATTGCTCCTCGTAGGTCAATTGTCCAAAAATCGAGAGGTAACTGTTGGGCAATTGTCTGTTGTACTTGCTCCAGAGAGGTTTTGGTTCTAGTTAAAGCAGCGGCTTGGCGTTGGTTAATTGCTAACTCCCAGTCAGCAGCGGTGAGATTATCAGTATGTACCGCTTGGAGAATTGCTGTTTCCAAATTGTTAATGCCTTGGTTTTGAGCCGCAGCAGTAGAAACCATCTGGTGAATTGTTTCAGGAAAAGAGACGGTATCCGCTGGGGTGAGGTCAGTTTTGTTAATTACCAGAATCAGAGGACGATGTTGCACCTGTTCGTAAATTTCTTGATCAGCAGTTGTCCAGCCAGTTACTGCCTCGATCACTAGTAAAACTAAGTCAGCAGTTTGGGCTGCACTGCGCGATCGCTCGACTCCCAGCTTCTCTACTTTATCAGCCGTTTCCCTAATTCCCGCAGTATCCAACACTTGTATTGGTATTCCACCAACTACTAACTGAGATTCCACCACATCGCGGGTAGTACCAGGTAACTCTGTAACGATCGCGCGATCGCTTTGACTCCAGGCATTGAGTAAACTGGATTTACCTACATTAGGACGCCCGACTATAGCTACCTTTAAGCCGGTGCGTAGTAGTTGACCCCGGTCTGCGGTGGACAGGATACTGGTAACTTGCTCCACTATCTGTTCAATTTGGGCAACTACCTCCCCTTCATCCAAGGGGGGCAAATCTTCTTCAAAATCAATCCGAGCTTCAATTTCAGCTAATATATCTAAACAGGTAGCTCGCAGTTGGTGAATTGGTGCGGCAAGTTTACCCTGTAAACCGGCAAGAGCAGCTTGAGCCGCAGCGGGGGAGCGAGAACCAACCAACTCAGCAATACTTTCGGCTTGAGTGAGATCCAGCCTACCATTCAAAAATGCCCGCAGGGTAAATTCTCCCGGCTGAGCTAACCTTGCCCCCTGTTCTATACATAACTGTAAGACTTGCTGGACTGGTATAATACCACCGTGGCAGTGGAACTCTACCACATCTTCACGAGTGTAGGAGCGGGGAGCTTGCATAATCAGTAGCAGTGCTTCGTCTACCAATTGTTGGGTTTGGGGGTGGCGCAGATAGCCGTAGAGAATTCGGTGACTTGCCCAAACTTGCTTTCCTGGTGTCTGAAATAGGGTACGAGCGATCGCTAGTGCCTCTGAACCTGACAATCTGACAACACCGATGCTTCCTTGCTGAGGAACAACTGCTGTAGCGATCGCAACAATAGTTTCGCTTGGTACGAATTCCATAAGGCTGTCTCTTGTACTTGATCAATCCAACTTACCAATGGATAATGGATACCGGTTTAACAAGGGGCTTAAGCCCCTTGTTACTATATAGCTAGCATTTAATTGTCTTTAATTTTGAATTGATAATTTTTAATTTTGAATTGTTTTGACTATGACTACAACAACTAATCCAGCTCAACTTAACTCTGATATTGGCGGGAACAAGAATTTTTATACCTGGAATTGGCAAGGCAAACAATATCAAGTCGTTTACGAAACCATCGGCAAAGGTAACCCCATACTATTACTTCCTGCTTTTAGTACGGTTTCTAGTCGCACGGAAATGAAAGGTATTGCCAAGATACTGGCTACAAACTATCAAGTTACGGTGCTAGATTGGTTAGGATTTGGCGATTCTCAATGTCCTCCTGTAGATTACAATCCCCAATTATTTCAGCAGTTACTAGAAGATTTTATTAAATCTGTTTTTAATAGCTCAATTATCTTGATAGCTGCGGGTCATGCTTCGGGATATGCATTAAAGTTTGCTCAAAAGCATCCAGATATTGTTTCTCAACTAATTTTAGTTGCTCCTACTTGGCAAGGACCTTTACGAGTTATGGGTTTACCGGAGACGGTGAGAGAGTTAGTCAAGAACCTAGTGCGATCGCCTAGAATCGGACAGGGGTTATACTATCTCAATACTACTCCTTCCTTTCTCCGCTTGATGTACAAACGTCATGTGTATGTGGATGAAAGCAAATTAACCCCTGAATTTATTGCCCGAAAACATCAAATAACTGCCAAAGATGGTGGGAGATATGCCCCTGCTGCTTTTGTTACTGGCGCGATCGATTCTGTCGCTGACAGAGAGCAATTTTTGCAACTGTTAGACTCTACATCAATGCCTGTAGTAATAAGTAATAAGTAATAAGTAAGATACAAGGAGAACTTATGATATAGATCATAATGCCTATAAATCTAGATTTTTGGCCAAAAATCTCTTACACAGCTTTCGTTGTCAATTAGCAATTTGAGCCCAAATCTACTTCCTAATTTTAGGTGTGCCACGTAGGGGCGTTTACAGGCTGGAAGCCTGTTCCACTATTTCTCTATTTACAGGCTGGAAGCCTATTCCACTATTTTTCTATTTACAGGTTGGAAGCCTGTTCCACTATTTCTTTGTGTGCTTTTGGGATCACTAAAGCTTTCTTCATTACCCAACTCTCTTAGGGGACTGTGTTGGGTATCCTTGTTTCTGGCTTCTTTTTGGACTGAAGTCCTACTACAGGCGCACACTTATTCCATTATTAATTAATCTTAGCAAAAAAAATAGTAAATGCAACATTCTACCCTACTACCTAAAATGCACTTTTATAAGCTTGCCACACTTGATTAACAAAACTTCTCAATTGCTTAGGGGCATCTAGGTTGTTCACAGATGAGGTGTCTGGATTTTGCAACTGTCCTAACAGGGAAATTACTTCTGTATCCAGAGCTGGCCTAAATAAACTCGTCGGCCAAAGTAGATCTGAACCCTGACGTAAATCGTATAAAACTATGTCTTCTGATGAAGAAAAGGGTAAGGATTGATTGTTTGCTGGCGATACCAGCATTAAGGGACGCACCCAACAAACCTGCCGCGCTGAGACAACTTCAATGACTTCTGCGTATAAACAGGTGTGCTCATGCTCTAAACAAACAATCTGGCGAGGCTGGAACTGTTGAGCCGAACCGATTGATACTTGCTTCACTATAGAAAAAACTGGATTAGAACGAATTATTGTTTAGATACTAGGAACTAACTTAATTCTACCAGCATCCATCTCGTACATTAATAGTTCCAGGGCTTCGTAATCAACATCAGAGATGTAACCCAGGCGGGTCAGCTCATTGTTAATTTGATTTTCTATATCCGGAGTTAGTTTCCTAATATGGATGGTTTTCTCTACCAGTTGGCGGATTATACCTGTACTATTCATAATCATTTTACCTATAAAAGTTCATACTTTTCATTATCTACTCTATCCCTAGATATTGTATTGACTGAAGTTCAATCAATGAAGTGATCTCCATCACTGTTGGGCTGGGGCTCAACTATTGGTTGAATTTTTCCTAATGATACGGAATATTATCAAAGCGTTAATTTATTTAACAAATTAAATTTCTTCCTGATGAGAGTTGGGAAAACTTGTAGATTAAGGTATAATCACTAATCTATCCTACGAGGTACTCTTGAGTAGTAAAAAACAAAGGAGTTGGAATGTTCCCTGACTATAGTATTCAGGCGTTTGCGCCTTGGGAAAGTTCTCCAGAAATTCACTTACTAAAAACTGAAATTATTGGTAAATGCTTACTAGGCGAGGTGGTCACCACTTCGCTAATTTATTCGACACCCAAAAACTGTAGCATTTAGCACAGAAAAAGCCAATAAAGTTCAGTACTCTTAGAGACATTTTTTAAATAAAAAAAACAAAAAATTAAAAAACTATAACTTATGGATGAATATGCAGCAAAATTATGCTATCTGGGAACTTATTACGTAAATTCGCTTAGGCAATTTTCAGGTATTCCCTATCGATTATTTTTTAGCAAGTAAGTTTGAGGAGCCAATATGTCAAGTGCCATCAGGGATTCACTAATAACCGTTATTCAACCTTCTGGTCATGTCAACGCTTCTAATGCCGTTGAATTTCAACATCAGCTGACAACTGCTGTAGCCTCAGAGGAGCATTCAGATTCAGCTTTGTTGGTTGACATGCACCAGGTAGAATCTCTCGACAGTGCTGGTTTGATGGCATTAGTTTCTGCTTTAAGTCTGTCTCAACGCCTCAAACGTCGCTTCAGTCTCTGCTGTGTAGCTCCCCCAATTAGGATCATTTTCGAGTTAACTCAGTTGGATAAAGCCTTTGAGATTTTTGACAGCCGTGATGCCTTTGCTACCACCATGTAGGGAGATGGGGAGACTGGGGTGAGCGAAAAAAAGGGTGGGGAGCTGAGGAAGCTGAGGAAGCTGAGGGAGCTGAGGAAGCTGAGGGAGCTGAGGAAGCTGAGGAAGCTGGGGGAGAAGAGAGAACTTATAATTTTTGGACACAAAGCTCAAGAAATCCCACCCAAAATTTCGTTCACCCGGGAGACTGGGAGATGGGGAGGTGGGGGGTGGATTTTGCTTAAGGAACTATTTGTATGGGCAATTATTCAGATTTGGTGTAGCACGACAAAACAAAGATGCCCCAAAATAATGATCGACGTGTTTTAGTCTGCCAGAATAGGTATTGTAAGGAAGCTGGATCGGCAGAGGTGCTTGCCGCCTTTGAAAAAGTTGAAGCTGAGGACTATAAGGTAATTGCTGCTGATTGTCAAAGCCAGTGCAGTTGTGGCCCCACAGTGCGGATTCTACCAGAAGAGACTTGGTACTGCCGAGTTCAACCAACTGATGTGCCGGTAATTGTCGAGCAACATCTCCAAGATGGTAAACCAGTAGAGGAAAAGCTAAATCCTCGCATTCATATGCGTTTTGGTTAAATTGTTGGTCGTTGTTAGTTGTTGGTTGTTGGTTGTTTGTTATTGGTCAATTCCCCATTCGACCTTCTCCAAAATCAGTCTCTTAATACATAACCTACTCCCCGCACCGTTTGCACAAGGCGTTTCTCGCTGTTAGCTTCGAGTTTCAGCCGCAAGTAGCGCACATAGACTTCGATAATATTGGAATCTCCCATAAAATCATAACCCCACACCCGTTCTAGGATTTGGTCGCGGGTGAGGACTTGCCGGGGATGAGCCAGCAGGTATTCGAGTAAGTCAAATTCTTTGGCTGTAAGTTCAATTAAGCGATCGCCTCGATAGACATCACGGGTGCTGCGGTTTAAACTTAAATCACCAAATTGTAAGATTTCCGGCCCTTCTTCCTGATGCCGTCGCAAATGTGCTCGCACTCGCGCCAAAAGTTCTTCTACACTAAAAGGCTTGACTACGTAGTCATCCGCACCAGCATCCAAACCAGCAACGCGGTCTCCCACTTCATCTTTAGCGGTTAATAAGATTACTGGTACTTGGTCCCCAGTAGTACGCAGGCGACGGCAAATTTCTGGTCCTGATATTCCTGGCAGCATCCAGTCAAGAATCACCAAATCTGGCTGAGACTCTCGTACCGCAGCTAAACCCGCCAAACCATCGTGAGCAACGCTAACCCGATAACCTTCATACTTCAGTTCTAACTCAATGAACTGTGCTAGTTTTGCTTCATCTTCTACGACTAATATATGGTTTGTCATAGCTAGGGAGATCCTACTCAGGTAATCAGTTAGGCTGAAGTTGCCTCTAGTTAGGAATTTTAGCCGAAATTAAATAATGTTGACTATTTTTGACAAAAGAGCTTCTCAGTGGTATATTCACTGGTCGTTCCTATCTTTCATGAGCGATGGCTCTTGAGCAGCGCCAATTACTCGGTAGTGCCGAAGGCCATCCCATCCTTACTGCCTCTGGACAAATAGTATGGATTGTCAGTTGGCAGTCAATCAGCTGTAAGCCTTCCTTTTCTACTTGTTTCATACCTTGCTTCAAAATGGAGTCATTTTTGAATTCCACCGTTTGGTTGCACTGAATACAAACTAGGTGATGATGGTGATGGGGGAAAGGCTGATTAAGTTCGTAATGTTTATGTCCTTCGGCTAACTCAAGTTCCCGTAGAATTCCCATGCGCGACATTAACTTGACGCTCCGGTATATTGTAGATAAGCTGATTGGTTCCCCACGCTGCCCTAGTAGCTCATAGAGTTCCTCAGCACTGAGATGGTCTCCTCTGGGAAGATTTTGAAAGACATGCAAAATCGTTTCCCTTTGGGGCGTCAAACGCCACCCTCGGGAATTGAGTTCGGCTTTGAGTGAAGCGGCTGTGTAAGAAGCCATAATAACCCTCTCAAAAAAAACTCATTATTGATAATAATAATTTCTTTTACTTCCCATTTGCAAGAAATTTATTAATTGAGAATAAATTTCAAAGTCGATGGTGAGCTCCTGAGGATCAGCGACCCTAGCGGTGCACCAGTCCCAACGAAGGTATAGCAAGCGCCCTGATGATTAGGACAAGGGGATGGTAGCCCCTTGTGAACTTGCCTTACCTAAGAATGTCTTAACCGCCCTGGCGACTGCTATAAAAAACAAGTCAGCCTCCCTTGGAGTCTTAGGCTTGTATTAATTAAATCTAAAATCTAAAATCTAAAATCTAAAATTGTTTCTTCAGAGTAGATAGAAAATCCTGCAGCTGCTCCAAGGACTTTGATATTACGCTTAGAATGGTAATGGTTAGCCATTACAAGCATCTAATTTCCATATCTCTAGTCAAAACCCTTTATTTCTTGCAGCGGCACCAACTATAAGTCAATCTCCTGACATACTCCAACACAAAACTTTAATATGTCTAAACACGACCCCTATCTAAGATGTTCTTTTTGCGGTAAGTCCTCGGAGCAGGTCCGCAAATTGATTGCTGGTCCTGGCGTTTACATTTGTGACGAATGCGTAGAACTGTGCAATGAAATTTTAGATGAGGAACTGCTCCACTCCTCGGCTAACTCTGGGATGCAAGCACACCAAAATACAGAGCCACCGCAGAAACCTTCAAAAAGCGTCAACCATCGTGCTTGGAATCAAATTCCTAAACCGACGGAAATTAAACAAACCTTGGATAATTACGTCATTGGTCAGTACCAAGCGAAAAAGGTTCTCTCAGTTGCTGTTTACAATCATTACAAGCGTCTCAGAATTAATCAAGGAGATGGCAGTGAACCAGTTGCAGATAATTCTGTAGAGTTGCAAAAATCGAACATTCTCCTTATTGGCCCCACAGGTTGCGGCAAGACACTCTTGGCTCAAACCTTAGCCACCCAGTTAGATGTTCCCTTTGCTGTAGCTGATGCGACTACTCTGACAGAAGCTGGTTATGTTGGGGATGACGTAGAAAATATCTTGCTGCGATTACTGCAAGTAGCGGATTTTGATGTTGAGGTTGCTGAGCAAGGTATTATCTATATTGATGAAATCGATAAGATTTCCCGCAAGAGCGAAAGTGCTTCGATTACTCGTGATGTTTCTGGTGAAGGAGTGCAGCAAGCTTTACTAAAAATTTTGGAAGGGACAGTAGTGAATGTACCACCCCAAGGAGGGCGCAAACATCCCTACCAAGAGTGCATTCAAATCAACACCAGCAATATTCTGTTTATTTGCGGTGGAGCTTTCGTTGGATTAAATAACGTAATCGAGCAGCGTGTTGGAAAAAAATCCATTGGCTTTGTCAAGACAGGAGAAACGCTTTTTTCTCAGAATAAGTCCACAACGGAATCCTTGAAGGATTTGGAATCAGAAGATCTGGTGAAATTTGGCCTAATTCCTGAATTGATTGGCAGGTTGCCCATCGTTACTACCTTAGAGGCACTCAACGAAGAGGCTCTGATGATGATACTAACCAAACCTCGTAATGCTTTGGTTAAACAGTACCAAAAATTACTAACTATGGACAATGTCCGCCTGGAGTTTCATCCTGATGCTCTCAAAGCAATGGCTCATGAAGCATTACGCCGCAAAACCGGAGCCAGAGCACTGCGAGGTATTTTGGAAGAGGTGATGTTAGATGTGATGTATGAGTTACCTTCTTGTAAAAACATCACTCGCTGTACGATTACCAAAGAAATGGTAGAGAAACGTTCCACTGCTGAACTTATTGCTCATCCATCTTGGTTGCTCAAATCGGAATCAGCTTAATGATGGGGAAGGTTTAAAATCTCAATCTAAATCAAAAAGAGGAACCGGGCTGCCGGAGGAATTCTATCTCTTCCGGAGTGCTTTCTCTACCCAGAATTGTATTACGGTGAGGAAAACGTCCGAATCTCTCAACTACTTTGAGGTGGCGGTAAGCATAGTCAATTCCGGAAGCGCAATTAGGATCATCTTTGAGGCTAGAAAATAACTCTACCGACTGATACTGATGCTCCAGGTTTTCACTGTGTTCAAAAGGCATGTAGATAAACCAGCGCTGAACTGGCAGCAACTTTTGGTCAAAGCCCTGAGTAATAGCATACTGAGCAATACTCAGGGCTTGAGGATCACTAGCAAAGGCTTGGGGTTGAGAGCGAAAGAGATTGCGAGGGAACTGGTCAAGTACAATGATCAGTGCTAGACAGCTGTCAGGGGAAGTCCGCCATGTATCCAACTCACCCCCAGCAGCTTGTTGATAAACCCAGAGAAAACGTGATCGCAATTCTTGGTCAAATTTTGGGTTTTTGGTAAACCAAAATTTGCGAATCTTGCCATATTCAGGTTCCTCAGGCTTGCCGAACCAAAAATCTAAGATTTCTTTGACTTGCGACATTATTTTCTTGGTCTCCTCTGATGACTGAAGGTGCGATCGCTTGCTAGGATAGCTGACGAGAGCAAGGGCAGCATGGTAGAAATAACCCACAAGGTTACTACTGTACAACCTTTATTCCCTCTTGACTTGAAAGAGACGCGGGGACGCGGGTAGAGGGATTTTCATGCATGATGGTGAAAAAATTTTTTCATCGGGACTGCTTCCTGCCTTGGAGCCTCCTGCCTTCAAAATGTCAGTACTAACACCTATTATGGCCGAATCACAGCAACCGTCGGTGAAATTCCTAACTCCAGAAGAGTCAGCAGATGTTGATCGAGCATTGATGTCGTCTTCTGAGAAATTTTTGACTAGGCTGACTATTTCTTCCCAGAAGCTTTTGCTCTACATTGCTAATGATCTTGGTATCTCTGTTGAGGAGTTAACTCACCAACAGATAATTGAGTGGATTGAGAAGGATTGCCAGATTCGGCGAGAGCAGGGAGTGGAAGCAGCGGTGTTGAAGTGGTAAGGCTCTCATACAAAATCCGGATAATTGCTTATACCAATGGTTTTATAGGCAATTATCAGTGATTATCCAAACTTGATATTACCAGAAATTATAACTATTCAATCGGATTTGGTATCAGGGGGCATTTACCTAGTTCACCTCAGCTAAGTCGGAGATGGTTAGTGACAGTAGTTATTTCTTTAATCAACCTCAAAGGAGGTGTAGGCAAGACCACAACAACTATCGCTGTAGCAGAAATGTTGGCTGGGGTTTTCTGTCAAAAGGTTTTGGTAATTGATCTTGACCCTCAAACTAATGCCACAGTCATGTTAATTGGAGAAGAAAGGTGGGAAGAACTTAACGATAATCACCATACCTTATCCCAACTATTTCTCGATGCGACGGATCCGGATAATCACCAGTTTGACTTGGCTCAAACCCTGCAATATCAAGTCTCAAATGTCACAGATGTAGAAACTCTAGATTTACTACCTTCGAGTCTAGATTTAGTTGATATTCAATATAAGCTAGCAACTATTCCTACGGGCAAATTCTATGCTCTGTGTCCCATAGACATACTGCGCCGAGGGATTCAACCAATTATTGAGCATTACGACTATATATTAATTGACTGTCCCCCTAATTTAGGTATTATTACTCTTAATGGGCTACAAATTTCCCAACGTTACATTATTCCCGCTATTCCTGATTTACTCTCAACTTATTGCATTCCCCACGTAATTGCTACGGTTCATGATTTTGCAGAAACTATTGGTCAGTCTATTGAACCTTTGGGGATTGTAATTTCTAAGTATCAAGCAGATATGACTCTCCACGAGCGAGTCATCAAAGATTTACGTCGCTATAGTAAGGATGCTCCCGTATTTGATGCTCAAATACCTCAAAGACAGCAAATTGCTGAAGCAGCTGAGTTTTTAAAACCTCATCAGTTTTCGACCCTCAAGCAAAAATGGGGCAGTCTTGGTCAATTTCAAAGTTACTTGAGTTTAACTAAAGAGATTATGAAAAGGGTAGTTGTATGAAGAAACTGGCAAGATGCCAGTTCCACAGGAGGAAAATTGAAAATTGATTTGTGGAACAGGCTTCTAGCCTGTGTCAGACTCTTTATGAGCAAAATACCCTGACTGCACTCCTTATGTACGATATATACCGTATTTTAGCCACAACATTAATAAAACTTAAAACTTGGATTGAGCAGATAGACCTAATCGAGTAGTACGCTTTAAAACTAGAGCGCAAGGAAAAAATTATTATGGTTCAGCGTGGTTCAAAAGTTCGGATTCTCAGAAAAGAATCTTACTGGTACAAGGATGTTGGCACAGTCGCATCTGTCGATAAGAGCGGCATCAAATATCCAGTGATTGTTCGCTTCGAGCGCAACAACTACACTGGCTATAGTGGTGGTGCTGGTGCCTATGGCGTTAACACCAATAACTTTAGTCTGGATGAAGTCGTAGAGGTTGAACCTCCGAAGAAAAAGTAAATCAACCAGTACCACAAGTTAAGGAATAACGTTATTGTGCCAGAACTGCCTGAAGTTGAAACAGTCCGCCTGGGTCTAAATCAGGTATCTTTGGCGCAACCAATTAGGGGTGGGGATGTGTTGCTCTCTCGCAGCATCGCTCACCCCACTAGTATGGATGAGTTTTTAGAAGGGATTAAGCAAGTCTCCATTACCGATTGGCAGCGGCGCGGCAAGTACTTACTAGCTAAACTTACCAATTCCGAGGGTGATGCTGGTTGGTTAGGGGTGCACCTGCGGATGACTGGTCAGCTACTGTGGTTAAATCAGGAGGAACCATTACAAAAGCACACGCGAGTGCGATTGTTTTTTCCCGATAACAAAGAATTACGCTTTGTAGACATCCGGACTTTTGGGAAAATCTGGTTAGTAAAGCCATCACAGTCCCTAGAAGGTATTATTACAGGTCTGACAAAACTTGGGCCAGAACCCTTTAGTGATGAGTTTTCGGTAGAATACTTGGCAAAAAAACTCCATCATCGTCAGCGAGCAATAAAAACCACATTGCTGGATCAGTCCCTAGTAGCAGGGTTGGGAAATATCTATGCAGATGAAGCCTTATTTTTGAGCGGTATTCGTCCAGAAACTCTCTGTAGTGCTTTGAGGAGAGAGCAAATAGCGGACTTACATCAGACAATTATCCAAGTCTTACAAACTGCTATTGAGTCTGGCGGCACAACTTTTAGTGATTTCCTCAATGTGCTGGGGGTAAATGGCAACTACAAAAGCATTGCCTGGGTATATGGCCGTACAGGAGAACCGTGCCGGGTTTGTAGCACTCCTATTCAACGCCTCAAGTTAGCAGGACGCTCCTCTCATTTTTGCCCGAATTGCCAAAAGTAAAGTTATAGCAGTCGCCAGGGCAGTTAAGACATTCTCAGTAACAAGGGGCTACCATCCCCTTGTCCTAATCGCCTTGGCGGTTGCGATAAAAAGGGTTAACTCATCCCCCGGAAGACAGCACGGGGGATTGCACTGGGCTTCGCCCCGCTACGCTAACGTGCCGCTGCGCTAACGTGTTATTTGTTGTTGGTTGTTAGTTGTTTGTCAAAAAACAAAAAACAAAGAACAAACAATCTTTGCGTAGCATGGTGCGTAGCAGCAAAGCGGCGGGTGGCTATCCCTCCCATCCCTTAAGTAATGGGCTTCCCGCCGCTTTCGGTAAACGAAATTTGGTGTGGGATTTCCATTCTCTGTGTCCCGATGTCTAGAGCATCTGCTAACTCGTTTCCCCACTCATTTTTTCCCTCACCCGTTAAAAGGCAATAGCCTTTGGTAAGCTCGTTAGCAACAACTAAGATTGAAATCACTCAAAAATGCAGCTAAACTCACTAGTTTTCATGACTGTTATCAAAGTGCACTACTAAAAAATCCCTGAAACTATAAATAGTTAAATACACCCCTGATCACAGCCCTCCGCCCAAAGCAGAGGGTTTTTGCTTAAATTCCTTCAACAAATAAATTGTGAAGATTATATGTTAATTTCATGAATTTAGCAAATTTACTCATGACAATTTCCCCCCTACATTTGCTATCATGGTTTTAGTATTAAAGCGACTGAAAAAATAAAGGATAGGTAACTTTGTTGCAGTGGTACTTTTCCCCTATCTTTGTTTTTTTTGTATATGTCTCCTGCCTAAATTAAAAATATGGCAGTTATAGTCTCAATTAATCCCTAAGATTTTACTGTTTGCTAACTGTCTCTGTCTTACTGAATATACATTGGTATGACAAGTAAGACAAAAATAGAAAAAGTCAAACCATGAGATAATGCAAACTTATCTACAATTCTTATTGCTTCCGTTTGCTCTAACTCAAGAGACTAAATTTAACTTTTAGACGGAAATCTAATAGAATTAGCACAATTTACCAACAAATCAACTCACAAATAACCAAGTACTTCATGCTACCCAAACCTTCAGTCAAACTACTCCAACCTTCCCTAACACTTCCAGATAAGTATCTCTGGGATTTCTGGTTAGTCCAAGAAAATTCTGACTATCATCTATTCTATCTACAATCTCCTAGGAGTATATGCCTTTTTGATCCGGAAAAACGACACTGGAATGTCTCAATTGGTCACGCCATTACTCAAGACTTTCAGCATTGGGAGCGTCTGCCAGATGCTTTGAGCCCTGGACTATCTGGTGGTCATGAAGAGCGTAGTACTTGGACTGGTAGTATCATTCGTCATGACAATTTATGGTACTTATTCTACACTTCTACCCACAAAGAAGAGAATGGCTGCATCCAAAGGATCAGTTTAGCTACTTCCACAGATTTGATTCACTGGAAAAAATACCCTAAAAACCCCCTATTTGAAGCCGATGACCGCTATTATGAAAAGCTGGACTTTGACTTATGGTGTGATCGGGCTTGGCGAGACCCTTGGGTATTTAAACATCCAGAAACAGGTGAATTTCATGCTTTTATTACTGCTCGTGCCAACTATGGTCCGAGTAACTGTCGAGGCGTGATTGCTCATGCTACTTCCCAAAATTTAATTGACTGGCAAGTACAACCACCCCTAACTGAACCGGGATATTTTTCCAATATGGAATGTCCTCATTTAACCAAAATTGGCAACCGTTACTACCTACTCTTTTCAGTTCCTCCAGGTCAAGTTGTTGGTACTAAAATGACTGGTACTTGTTACATGGTTGCTGACAATCCATTAGGGCCATTTTCGCCTCCCAAAAATTTCATGGCTAACCCCTACGAACAACTCTTTGCCGGAAAACTAATGCAAGGTCCAGATGAGCAATGGTATTGTCTGACGTGGCGTAATCTTAATCCAGACGGAAGCTTTATAGGAGATCTGGCGGAACCTTTACCGATAATGGTTGATTACAAAGGTGATTTAGAAGTAAAGTCACCCCGTAATTTTTCTGAACTGAAGTTGGTGGCTTGAGTTGATATAGCGCTAAGCAACAGGCAGCAGTTCATCTGGCGACAGTAAGTCATGCCAAAAATCCAATGTGGATATCCCCGTTTTGAGGCAACCACAAAAAAAACTGTAGAGATGTTGCATGCAACGTCTCTACAGGGTGGGATATAAAAATGTCAGAGTATTAGATTACTGACGGATTTTAGTATCTACGGGTGGTACCTGGCTTGTAGACGATGAAGCTGAGAACTTGGCACTGCTTCACGTTATCAAAACCAACAACACGGATATAGCAGTCGCGGTATTCTGAACGACACTCATCTACTTCCCCTAAAACTTCTTTAGCAGTGCGAGCATGGAATAAGGGTAGTTTCCACATTGTCCAGTAATGATGCTCTGGTTCTGAAGACTCACTGAACTCAATAGCTGGGATAAAACCCTGCTCCAAAATGTACTCTACTTGTCGGATAATTTGATCATCGCTTAGGGGTGGCAAGTAGGAAAGGGTTTCGTAACGACGCTCTTTAGGTAAAGTTTGCATAGTTAATGCTTGGATTTTGTTGAAGTAATAGGTGTGCAATTAGCGGTAATCATCCGCATCGGTTGTACCTTGTTAGGTTTCCGAATCAGTTTGCTGCTCAGGATAGTTCGGGGGTTCCGGAATAGAGAGTTGCGTAATACGCTCTAGATGCCGACGCCGATGTTCCATGTTGGACTGCTGAATACCAGTGCAAACCATTTCTGGTAAGAAGTCAGTCACTTCCTCTGCCAAATTTTGCCGCACAGTCATGATCCGAAAAGCCAGATCTTGTTTTACCCGGAGTAATTCTTCCAGATAAGCATCTCCATCTTGGATACTGTGCTCAGAGGAAAAGGAATTCAACCAAAATGCTCGGGGAGGGTCTGTTTCTCTCAATTGATCTAGGACAACCCGCAATGCTTGATAGGTGAAGTAACTAATTAACGTCTTGGCAGTGTCTTTAGCAACTCGTTTTAGATCCATCTTCCGACCCGATGCCCTTTGCTATATCAAGTATAGGGTAGAGACATGCCAACAGCCCTACGGTTACCCTTCGGTAGGCACGTCTCTACTGCTTCAGACGGTATCAATCGCTTCAAACTCAAACTTGATTTCCTTCCAAAGTTCGCAAGCAACTGCCAAATCTGGGCTCCACTTGCAGGCTTCGCGGATAACATCGCCACCTTCGCGCATCAAGTCACGACCTTCGTTACGGGCTTGGACGCAAGCTTCCAAAGCAACGCGGTTAGCTGTAGCACCAGGAGCATTACCCCAAGGGTGACCTAAGGTTCCACCACCGAACTGTAAGCAGGAATCATCACCAAAAATCTCTACCAGCGCTGGCATATGCCAAACATGGATACCACCAGAAGCAACAGGCATTACACCAGGCATAGATGCCCAATCTTGGGTGAAGTAAATTCCCCGCTCGCGGTCTTGCTCAATGTGGTCTTCCCGCATCAGGTCTACAAAACCCATGGTGATACCTTTTTCACCTTCGAGCTTACCAACTACAGTACCGGAGTGGAGGTGGTCACCACCAGACATCCGCAAGCACTTAGCGAGAACCCGGAAGTGGATACCGTGGATCTTCTGACGGTCAATTACTGCGTGCATCGCGCGGTGGATGTGTAGTAGTACACCATTACTACGACACCACTTGGCCAAAGTTGTATTAGCAGTGAAACCACCGGTGAGGTAGTCGTGCATAATAATGGGAGTGCCAATTTCCTTGGCGAACTCTGCACGCTCCATCATTTGCTCACAGGTGGGAGCGGTTACATTGAGGTAGTGACCTTTGATTTCACCAGTTTCTGCCTGGGCTTTCTCAATAGCTTCTTGAACAAACAGGAAGCGATCGCGCCAACGCATAAAGGGCTGAGAGTTGATGTTCTCGTCGTCTTTGGTGAAGTCTAGACCACCCCGTAAGCACTCATAAACTGCACGACCATAGTTCTTAGCTGATAGACCAAGTTTTGGCTTAATTGTGCAACCTAGCAGAGGACGACCATACTTGTTCAACTTGTCCCGCTCTACAGTAATTCCGTGGGGTGGGCCTTGGAAGGTCTTGAGGTAAGCAATGGGAATCCGCATGTCTTCCAAACGCAGAGCACGCAGCGCTTTAAAACCAAACACGTTACCTACAATTGAGGTCAACATGTTGGTGACAGAACCTTCTTCAAACAGATCTAAAGGATAAGCAACAAAAGCGATGTATTGGTTGTCTTCTCCAGGTACTGACTCGATATCGTAGCAACGACCTTTGTAACGATCCAGGTCTGTCAGTAGGTCTGTCCATACTGTTGTCCAGGTACCAGTAGAAGACTCAGCTGCCACAGCTGCACCAGCTTCTTCAGGAGGAACTCCAGGCTGTGGAGTCATGCGAAAAGCCGCGAGGATATCCGTATCCTTAGGGGTGTAATCCGGAGTCCAATAAGTTAATTTATAATCTTTTACCCCGGCCTCGTACCCAGATTTTGACTGAGTTTTGGTTGATGAATAAGCCATGCTTTTCTTCCTTGGAAACTACCAAATGTTGCGACAGTTTAAGTCGATTTGCTTGTGTTGTAGATTTTTTTTACTCAGAACTAAAATCTTGTCAAAAGCTGCTACAATTAGCCTTTTACTGGATGCAACACCACACCCCTCTTTCCCATTTCTTGGCTTTTGCCTGGGAATACCACGGACAGGTTTAATTGGCAACAAAAAAATCTAAAATAGATAATTTTGCCGCTCATAAGCCTTGCGACCTCGGTAATACATTATTTCTTAATTATTTTGTTACTATATCAGGAATTCAATAAGTTCAACTTCAAATATTCTTGAGAATTGTATAAGTTTATTTTATTCAAAATTAACAATTGTAAGGCTTTGTTAAATTTTATTAAAAATAAGTAAAATTAGGAGAAATTATGATTGCTTCTTGGAGTACCCGTATTGGTTTAGTTGTCAGTGTTACCCTGCTGTGGTGTAGCTTGCCAGTTTATAGAACTAATAGCCTTTTAGCCCAAAGTGAGGGCGACCAGGAGTTCCCTCAACCTAGATACGTAGGAGATCCACCACCTCCTGGAGGTGACCCATTGCCCCCCAACCGAATACGGCAGGACCTGGAACCCCTGCCCGCTGATTTTCGGGTAAGTGCCCTGCAACCGGACTATACCGGTAACCTCTGGATTGGTTCCTGGTTGGGTCTAGCAAGAATCAACCCCAATACAGGCAAAGTGTTAGCTCGTTTTAGTCTGCCTAACTACACAATTGGTGCTTTAGCTCAAGATAGAGTAGGAAGGATCTGGGTAGGAACTTATGAAGGACTGGTACGGGTAGACCCCCGCAGCGATGAAGTTACTGCCTACAACTTCACCTTACCCTCCAACCGGGTGCTGTCCTTATTAACAGACCGTCGAGGTTATCTTTGGGTAGGAAGCGATCGCGGTTTGACTCTGATTAGTCCAGACCAAGGATTACTGATGACCACACTGCAAGAACTACCGGGAGTTAGCGCCAATGCTTTAACCTTAGATGATGAGGGACAACTATGGGTAGGCACTCTCCAAGGACTAGTAAGAGTAGATACTGCTAGTGCCCTAATTATCGGTCGTATCACTAATCTACCAGGTACTACAGTGCAAACCCTAGCCTTGGATCGACAAGGAATGCTTTGGGTAGGAACTCCCAACAGTTTACTAGTTATTGACCCTTTAACTAGGGAAGTGTTGCGCTCGGTTACTCCCATGAGAGGGCGCAATGTGATGTCTATCAGCTTTGCTCAAGATAGTAGTGTGTGGGTTGGTACGGATAACGGCTTGTTCAAACTCAATCCCTACAATGGAGCTGTTCTGGGTAAGGTTCCCAGTCTACCCTCTAATAATATCCTTGCCCTGTCTCCTGACACTGGCAACAAATTATGGGTAGGCACAATGGAAGGATTAGCTTGGATAAGTATGACTAGTGGTCGTGTCAGACCCCATTTTGCTTTTGTCAAAGAGCCACCAGAGACTTTTTAGTTGGAAGGGGTGTGGGATTTGTCAAAAAACAAACAACCAACAACCAACAACAAATAACAAATAACAAATAACAAATAACCACTTGACAAAGTTGCATATTTCTGTAAATCAAGCGGATTAGAGCTATTTACTATTGAAGTATTACATAGTAGAGCTAGAGCAATAATCCATATGTTACTTACACGGCAACAAATTAAAGCAAAAAAACGTCATGCCAAAAGACTAGGGCAACTACTCAAAGAAGTTAGAGTAGAACTACAGCATAACATTGGTATGCTAGAGGATAGCTGCATTGAGCATGGTTCTTGGGAAAGTAGAGATATCTCTGGATCCCATGATACTTATTCAGTTATTGGGGACATTCTGGCAATAGCGAATGAATGGGAGAGACTCAACCATTTTGAGATTGAAGAAAGATTATCCCAAGTTGAAGAAAAATTTTATCCAGACTAAAAGTGTCAATGAAAAAGCAAGGGCAATATACTTGCCGTACCCATTGCCATAATGGGTACGGTATTTTGAATATATAGCACTACAAGTTTAGGTTAGAACATTCTTAAACCCTCCACTCCCCAGTTATGAATTACTGTTTCCAGATGAGCTGTTGCCTAGCGCTACGCGCTATCAATCATCCCTACCCTGAGAAAGATGAAAATTAACTGTTAGTTAAAAGATGATATCTAGCAGTTAATGCCAAACGGCAAAATAGTTGTAGACTATTGAATAGCGCTCTCCTCCGTGTTGTTTAATCAACACAGCTGCAGCTAACAGAAAATCGAGCCAGTGAGTGCCTCCAATCATAGACCTAATTCGTTTGACCCATCCTCCCGTGGGCGTAATTAATAGTGTCATTCTAATCGGCAGATTTGGACAAAAAAAACGACACAGCAAATCTCTTAGCAGAGAAAAGCTAGTTCCATAACCATGATATGAACGATATTTATGACCTACTTCATCGGCTAGTTTGGCTAATCCTAGGCAGAATGGCTTAATATCCTTAGAGTGGAATTTAGGAGAGAGTTGTTTAAGAAATTTCCATACTCCACCATCATCGGGGGCTTTATTTAATATTTCAGACTCTATAAAAGATGAGTTCATTTTTCCTCCGCCCACTTTTTCAAACCCATTACCTCTATGGCAGTGGAATTTGACTTCCCTGTGTTTCGGGTAATTTTCTCCCATAAGCAAATTTACTCGTTTAATACTTTAGTCGCAAATTATTGGCATAATTGCTGGATTTCCATAACCAAAAATGTGCAAACGCCAATGCACTTGCTCATTCCGACTATAATTCAGCTATTAGGTAAATGGCGACTTACTTTTCCAAGTCTTTAAAGTAGAATTTGGCTTAAACCCTTCTCGCTGTCTTACTTGTAAGTTTTTTGTGCAATAACTAAAATTTTTTTTCACCACCATGCATGAAAATTCTTCTCTCCGCGTCCGGTGCATCTCCGCGTCTCTTTCAAGTCAGAAAGATATGATATAAAAGTTTTTGCATTTACGAGAGTATTACAGCCCATTACCAATTAAAATAAACGGAGCCCAATAGTAGGGATGGTTGAGGTTCTTGCTTACGTCTGGGGGGAGTTGACTGCCAACATATTCCACAATCAGACTACCTCGATTGTCTCCTACCGCAGAGTAATCCCCTGTAATTAGGGCAATTTGGGCTTGTCGCAGGGCTTCAGCTTTGGTATGCTTCCCCGTTGTGAGTAGTCCGTAGAAGCTATTCATCAGTGCTTGAGTACCACCATCGGAAACTGACCATAGGGAAGCAATCGCTGCTCTTGCTCCAGCATTTTGCATTAGGTAGCCGAAACCGAGAATTTCCTCCCCGTTACCCATACCTCCGACTCCGGTGTCACAAGCACTCAAAACAATTAGGTCTACATTGGTAAAAAACCATTCTTCTCTGACTTCTCCTAAAGTGACGTAATCCCCATTACCGAACAAGATAAAGGAATCATCGGGACTCCCTGGTACAAAGGCGGCGTGGGTGGCAAAGTGAACTACAGAGTGGCTATCCATCTGGGGAAGGGTAGCAGCTTTGCTGAAGTCGTCATCTACCAATTTGGTGGTGCTGGGAATGGTGGTGGCGAGATTTTCTACTTCTTTTCCTGCAAAGGGTAAACCAGAGAAGGAGAATTGTTGTTTACCTGCTTGGATATTATATTTACCTTGAGCAAAGGCGGCAGCTAATAAGCTTAGTTCTGATTGAGGTTGGGTGTTGAGGTCATCAATGCTGGCAGCGGTGATATTATTAACACGGAAGCGTTCGATCAGCCATTGTTCGCCATCATGGAGTGCTGCTAAGGGAATATAGCGCAGTTGACCATCCGGTGCATAGATAATGGTTTGAGCTTCAGCGGTAGTAAGGTCATTTTCTAGGGGCTTAATCAGCCAGTCGTAGAGTTGACGTGCTGGAGTAATAGCATCAGAGGTAGGTTTTTCTAAGGCTTGACGAAATTGGACGATTGTCCGGTTGAGTTCTTCTCGTTTGACTGGTACGGTGCGATTAATGGGAGGGGAGTTAGGGGTAGCGAGGACTAATTCTAAGCGGTCTTCTAGAATAAGAGGATAGAGAAGGACAGCATTTTGTTGCAGTTGCTGGAGATTATTGGAAAGTTTTCTAAGGTTTCCCAGTTGGAGACTCTGCTCTTTAGCAGTTGTACTCAGTTGCTTGACTAGAGCCACAATATCAGGACGTTGCTGAAATTTAGAGAAAAGTCGGGCAATTTGCCGTTGCTTGGCATCAAGTTCGGTTAGGCGCTGTTTTTGGTTAGGGGTTAATTGAGCTGAGGGAATTTGACGTAGTTGGGTAAGTTCTTTGCCAATGGCAATGGCTTGGTTTTGTAGTTGGGTGTATTTATCGATAATTTCCTGTTCTGGAGGCAGATTTTCTACTTTTTCATCAACTGTACCCCGCACCCCCCGCAGGTAATCTTCTAATTCTTGGACTTTGAGTAAATCGAGGACTTGTTGAGCTTCAAGTACCCGATTTTGCTTGAGTAGTAAATCTGCTAGGCTACGGTAGGTGTGATCAACGGTCTCGGTATAGGATTGTTGTAGCTCTGTTGGTAGTGTTTTGATACCTTCCCGAATTGCTTCTCTAACATTGACAGATTGTTTGAAGAAAATAATTGCTAGCTCTGGTTGTTTCTGGGTTTCTAGGAGTAAACCAATGTTACTGAGAGTATTTCCTTCTCCTTCGCGATTGCCTATTTCTTGCTTAATAGCCAAAGATTGCTGGTAGTAATCCAATGCCTTTTGATACTCTCCTAGATTTTGGTAAACTGTCCCAAGATTATTGAGGGTATTACCTTGACTTGAGCGATCGCCTATTGCCTGTGCTATAACCAAAGCTTGTTGGTAGTAGTCCAATGTCTGTTGATATTGACCTAGGTTATCGTAAACTGCCCCAAGATTATTGAAAGTTGTACCTTCCCCAGCACGATCACCGATTTCCTGCCTAATAGCCAAAGCTTGTTGGTAGTAATCCAATGCTTGTTGATATTGACCTAGGTTATCGTAAACAAGCCCAAGATTATTGAGATTTGTACCTTCACCTGCACGATCGCCTATTTCTTGCCTGATAAGCAAAGCTCTTTGGTAGTAATCCAATGCTTGTTGATATTGACCTAGTTTATCGTAGACAAACCCAAGATTATTGAGAGTTGTACCTTCCCCAGCACGATCGCCTATTTCTTGCCTGATAGCTAAAGCCCTTTGGTAGTAATCCAGTGCCTGTTGATATTGACCTAAGTTACCGTAAACTATGCCAAAATTGTTGAGAGTTGTACCTTCACCTGCGCGATCACCTATTTCTTGCCTGATAGCCAAAGCTCTTTGGTAATAATCTAATGCTTGTTGATATTCACCCAGGTTATCGTAAACAAACCCAAGATGGTTGAGAGTTGTCCCTTCACCTGCACGATCACCTGTTTCTTTCCTAATAGCCAAAGCTTTTTGGTCATAATCTAATGCTTGTTGATATTCACCCAAGTTATCGTAAATAAACCCAAGATTATTGAGGGTTGTCCCTTCACCTGCGCGATTGCCAATTTCCTGGTGGATAGCTAAAGCTTGTTGGTAGTAATCCAATGCTTGTTGATATTGTCCTAGGTTATGGTGAACTACGCCAAGATTGTTGAGAGTTGTACCTTCACCTGCACGATCACCGATTTCTTGCCTGATAAGCAAAGCTCTTTGGTAGTAATCCAATGCTTGTTGATATTGACCTAGGTTATCGTAAACAAACCCAAGATTATTGAAAGTTGTCCCTTCCCCAGCACGATCGCCTATTTCTTGCCTGATAACCAAAGCTTGCTGGTGATAATTTAATGCTTGTTGATATTGACCTAAGTTACCGTAAACTACGCCGAAATTGTTGAGAGTTGTACCTTCACCTGCACGATCACCGATTTCCTGAGCAATAGCCAAAGCCCTTTGGTAATAATCTAATGCTTGTTGATATTGACCTAATTTATCGTAAACTCGCCCAATTTGATTAAGAGCTAACCATTCTCTTTTGCGATCGCTTATTTCTCTAACAATCACCAATACTTGCTCAAAAGTTGCCAATGCTTCTCTAAACTGTCCTCTATTGAGTTGCTCGGTTCCTTTTTGATATAGCTGCAACGCCTCATCTGCTCTATCTTGGTTAGCCTGCGCTTGAGCTACAAAAGTAAGCTGTGGGTTAGGTTGAGGTGAAAAATCCCACTTAGCTAAACTACTAATTGATACCGAGTTGCTTGCTAATATCTCATTGGCTCGACTTTGAGTTGTTTGCGTCTCCACTCTGACAGGTAAGTGCTCAGAAGCAATAGATAACAGAGGAGAAGTCACTACAGATAATGGGGTAGCAGCAGCTAGGATAAGGAGACTTTTTGCAAAAGTCGATAATTGCCTGTAGGGGCGTAGCATTAGCGCTGGCATGTTGCCCATAAAATCAAGGTTTTTGTCCCCCAATGCTACGCCCTTCCGAGAGTTGTGCACAAGGTCTAGGTATTGGAGATAGCGGCGCATTTTAAGAAGGGAAAAGGTTCAAGATTTAAGGCAGCTCTAGGAAACAGTTTAAACATTCTCATCGAAAAAATTGGGACTGAAACCCCGTCCTTCTAGGACGGCTTTAAAGTCTGCTACAATACTAGCTACTGGGAACGAAAATCAAGTTTCCAGTAACTGCACCTTGAAAACTGGATATATGGGGTTCTGTACGGAAAAGCTTGTACAGGTAAAATATCCAAGCAGCAAGTACTAGTCTTGTAACGACACCGTACCGCAGGGCTTGCGGAATCGAGACTCTGCAATGGGTTGAAAGTCTGTGGACTCTGTGTAAGACAGTACACGGTTTTAACTGTGGTATGCGACGGTGAATGAAGCAGAAACCTAAATCGCGTTAGCGCAGCGGTGCGTAGCACGGTTTGGGAATCTCCGTGCCTTTAGGCCGGAGAGGATGTCAACTTATCTATCTGCCAATAGCAGAGAAATTACGCAAAGATTTACCGAACCTTTTTATATATATCAATCTGTAGAGGGAATATGTCAGAATTAAGGATAGTTGAAAAAAGGCTATGCTCTATCTCAAGCTACACCATAGTCGGTGTACTGCCGCTTGTAGGGAGGCTGCAAACCTAAAACAATATCCTCTCGTGGAACCCCCATTTCAACTAAATCCTCAGCAGGATTGAGCTCCGTCAGATTTTGTTGAAGCCAAATTTTGCCGTCTTTGATATCAAAATGAACAATACAACGGTAAATCCGGTGGAACTGTTGCCAACCGACATTCATCCACTGGTAATGATCCCGATAAGTGTCACAAATCAGTTGTACTTCCACCTCATCATTAGAGATATCATCTTCAGTATACTGATTCAGTAATGTTTGAACGTACTCCCGGTATTTAGCTACTTTATCCATTGAACAATCACCTCATTTTATCACGATTTTCCAGTCGCGATACAACAGGCTGTTTGATGTTCAGCCCTTGAGCAAGCTCCTCTTGAGATAATTCTAATGCCTGCCGCAACTCATTAAACGCCATTTCCTTTTTCAGATTTGCTACTTTTTCAGCAATCTTTGCTTGGCGTTGCGGTGTAAAATCTTTGGTAAGCTCAGAAAATTTGCGATGTCTACTCATAACAAGCCTTCCTTTAGAGGGTGACCCTAAACCCGCCCCTACAGACAATTATCGACTTTTGCAAGATATTGTAATGGGCGTATGCAATACGCCCCTACGTACATATCATCACGTTTACAGCTTGCATTTGCCACCATAGACTGGCATTCTAACCAATAGAGATAAATTACAGACGAATAGTATAAAAGTCCTATTGGCAGTAAACTTAACTTATAGTGCCGGATAACAATCTTATTTTCGCTTTCAATGTTAATCCCCTGAATCTGAGGGATGAGCCGTGCCCAGCATAATTGCGATTATTAATGGTAAAGGAGGTGTGGGGAAAACCACTACCTCGGTAAACCTGTCTGCTGCTCTTGCAGATAAAAAAAGAGTTCTTCTCGTTGATGCTGACCCTCAAGGTTCTGCAACCTGGTGGGTTGAGCGGGGTGGTACAAATATGGGATTTGACCTTGCTCAAGAGACAGAACCCACTCTCTTGAGTAGTTTACAAAAAATAGAAGGTTACGAGTTAGCAGTGGTGGACACTCCTCCAGCCTTACGCTCCGAAGCCTTGGAGGTAGTGGTTTCAGTCGCTGATTATCTAATTTTGCCCACACCCCCTGCTCCGATGGATTTAGCTGTACTTATTGAAACTTTAAGGGAAGCGATCGCACCAGTGGGAGTAGCTCATCGAGTACTTCTGACACGGGTAGACTCCCGCAGTCGCAAGGAAGCGGTTGAGGCGCAAAAGACTCTCAGGGAATTGGGAGTGCCAGCATTCCATACCTTTATCCGAGCATATAAAGCTCACGAAAGAGCTGCCCTTGAAGGGATGTCAATTAATCAACTGCGGGGAGAAAATGCCCGTGAAGCTAAGGCAGACTATTGTCGTGTAGCAGATGAATTACAGCGTGATTGGAGAAGCTAATGGCTAAGAAAAATTTAACAGATTTGCTGCGTCAAGAAGTGGAAAAATCGCCACAGCCAGCGGCGGAAACAGTTCAAGAAACGATTGATGATGAACAGAATGCTGAAACAGCAGAACAATTACCAATGAGTACTAATAAATCCAATGCCACGGGTTCAAATCTTACTAAAGCTCAATTACAAACAACTGTGACTGAGTTAAAAGCCACTTTGCAGAAAACTCAAGAGGCTCTAGAGAAAGCCCAAAAGCAGCCAGAAGCTTTAACTAATTTGCAAACAGCCCTCCAAGAGTCACAACAAAAAGAAGCCTCTCTTCAAAAAGAGATTACTGAGTTGCAAGCAAGCTTAGAACAAAAGACAAAATCTGTAAAGGAGCTTGAGAAAGAACTCCAGAAAATGCATCAAATTAAGAACGAATTGGAGGAAGCCAAAAAAGCGGCTATTCAACTAGCAGAAAGCAATGAAAAATTGACTCATGAAGTTAATAGCCTGAAACAAAACAACAAAGATACTAAACCACAGACTCACAAACCATCTAACCGGAGCTTAGTCGCTCATCAACCAGTAAGACCAATTCAAAAGGAGTCAGATACGCCTGCTGATTTTGCTAGGAATACTTGGTTACTTTAATGAGCGCCTGAAGATGTACTTCGGGGAGGGGGTCGTTAAAATCATCAGGAACAATAAATTCACCCTCACATAAACCTATAGGACATTGAAGTTATGGTTCTAGATGATGGGAAAGGTGCATCTAATTTTTTCAAATATAGTAAGGAATATATTCCCAATTCCCCATCCCCAATTCCCCATCCCCCAAACGACAAACGACAAACAACAAACAACAATTAAACAAAATCCTTAATCGCACTATTAGCTTCAGAAAGTAAGCCAGTAGCAATTCTGAAAAGTTCTTGACCAATGTGTAGGTAGTGGTCGTCATAATTAAGAGTAAACAGCTCTAAATCTTCTATGCCATCCCCTATTTGATTAAGACAGTAGTAGAGACTAGCAGCTACACTAGCAATATTAGCAGGATTGGGTTGAGAGCTAAATAAGAGCTGAGCTTGATTGAGGTAGTTACGACACTCTTCTAGATAAGCTTGAAATTCTGCCATAAGTTCATCATCAAAAGGATCAGCAGCCAACTCCTCAATTTGCTCGTCTAAGGGACTAAGGATACAACTAATCAAATGGTTGACAGGTCTATATACTTGCTGCAACCAATTACTGAGTTGATCATCGGCAGATTGTGAAGTTTGCCGATAACGTTGGTAAGATTGCTGAGCTTGAGCCGCTTGGTTTTGTTGCCGACGGGACTTGGTTTGAGACTGTTGGTATCGTAGTTGTCGATCATAAGATTGGCGGCGCTGGACATCACTGAGTACCTCGTAGGCAGCATTCACTTGTACGATTTTTTCTGAGTCTGCCGTTTCACGCTGGGTATCGGGATGAAAGAGTTTAGCTAGATGCCGATAGGCTTGTTTGATTTCTGCCAGGGTTGCACTATGGCTAACATTCAGGGTGTCGTAGTGATTGGGGTCTGACATTTATTGGGAATTGGGAATTGGGAATTCATGTCTCATGTGAATGAATTTGTACATATTGTAGGGGCAATTTTAACGACAATCTAGGCCAAAGCGTGAAAGTGTGCACACATACTATAGGGTTTGCTGTATAGAGGTGCTGATAGCTAATGACTTATTCTCCCATTCTCCATTCCCAAAAACCAATCTTGTTCTTAAATTATCGCCAACATGCTACTCTTCGAGAACGCTATAGCTATGATTTTTTATAAAGTTCATGACTGTTCCTCTACAAGTGCTCGTGACAGGTGCCACCGGACGCACCGGTTCTCTCGTGGCGAGGGAGCTACAACAACGCCCCAATCAATTCATTTTTCGGGGTTTCGCCCGTTCTCGTGAGAAAGTTGAGCAACTATTCGGCACAACTGAAGGCTTTTATATCGGTGATATTCGCGAACCATCAACCCTAACATCAGCCTTAGCAGACTGCCAAGCCTTGGTGATTTTGACTAGCGCTGTTCCACAGATGAAAGGTGTTCCTCAACCGGGAGAGCGACCTGAATTTACTTTTCCTGATGGTGAAATGCCCGAAGTTATTGACTATCAGGGACAAGTTAATCAAATTGAGGCTGCCAAAGCCGCAGGGGTAAAGCATATTGTGCTAGTGGGTTCGATGGGTGGCACAGATGAAAATCATCCTCTCAACCGTATTAGCAATGGCAACATCTTAATTTGGAAGCGCAAGGCGGAACAAGAGTTAATCGATTCTGGTATTGATTACACGATTATTCGTGCTGGTGGATTGTTGGACGAACCGGGGGGTAAACGAGAACTGCTTGTTGGTAAAGATGATACTCTGCGGATAAATCCACCAGGCGGGATTCCCACATTGATTCCTCGTGCTGATGTGGCTCAATTAGTGATGCAGGCACTATTAGAACCGAATGCCAGGAATAAGGCATTTGATACCATCTCTAAACCGGAAAATGCGCCGGATGCCTTGGTAACAAAGGATTTTGCTGCTGTTTTTGCACAAACGACACCGGGATTGTAGTGGTGTGGCACGACTAAAAATGTCGGTTGGGTCGAGGGGGTGAGCTGAGGAAGCTGAGGGAGCTGAGGGAGCTGAGGGAGCTGAGGAAGCTGAGGGAGCTGAGGGAGCTGAGGAAGCTGAGGGAGCTGAGGAAGCTGGGGGAGCTGAGGAAGCTGGGGGACAAGAGAGAACTTATAGCTATTGGATACAAAGCTCAAGAAATCCCACCCAAAATTTCACCTCACCCGGGTCGAGGCAACGAGACCCAACACAGCTCCCTCCCTTGTTGGGTTTCACTCCGTTTCACCCAACCTACTTATTCCCTTATTTTAGGTGTGTCACACCAGTAATCATGGCAGTGAATTAAGTATTGGTGGAAAAAATTTTATTAAAGGGGGTGACACCCCCCATCCCCATGCGTTAGTATTAAGTTAAGTAGATGCACCCTGATAAGCCGGAGAGCCACCTAGCGTGACTCTCTCTATTTTTTTATCCTAAGCCTTAAGTATCTAGATTTTTTGTGTAGCAGATTGCTTTAACAAGGGTATCGTTAAAATCAGAGTGAAAGAAAATTCATGTCCTCTGTTCCTGAACCCTCCCTTGATACTGGTAAACATGCCCTGAAACAGGGAAATTACTCAGTTGCGATCGCTAATTTTGAAGGTATCCGTGAGACGGAGTTAGATGAAGTCCTAGTAACTAAGGCTTCTCTAAAACTGGTGCAAGCTTATCGTGAAGTCGGAGAACTTCCAAAAGCGATCGCTCTTTGTCAAGAACTTACCCAACACCACAGTCCTAAAGTGAAGCAATGGGCAACGAATATCCTGCCCAAACTGCTTTCTGAGCAACCAGCCCCCTCGGATTCGACGGGGTTTGTTCCCTTGGAGGAGGGGGGAAGACGCGGGGACGCGGGGACGCGGAGACGCGGAGATAAAGGAGACAAGGGAGGCAAGGGAGGCAAGGGAGACAAGGGAGACAAGGGGGACAAGGGAGACAAGAGGGACAAGGGAGACAAGGGGGACAAGGGAGACAAGGAAGATATTTCCAATTCCCCAATTTCCAATTCCCAATTTCCAATTCCCAATTCCCAATTCCCAAACAACCAACAACAAACAACCAATTTACTACCTGTTCCCTACTCTCCTCCCTCTGCTCCCAGTTTATTTTCTCCTCGTCCTAGATGGCGTAACAGTGGACGTGCTAAGGAATGGCGTCCTCTCAAACCCCCTAAGTTCAGAAACTTTTGGTTAATACAAATTGGTAGTGCGATCGCTGGGTTTTGGTGGCTACGCTTCTTGGTAAGCTTCCTGATGGAAACAACTAACCTTCTTCTGGTAGAGCTACCCATTGTACGACCCTTTCAACCATTCTACAGAGACCCAGCCCGTAGTCTTGGGGTTGTGCTGGTAATCCTGTTGCTTGCGTCTCCCTGGTTAATCGATTGGTTATTGAAATGGTTTCATGGTTTGGAACCCCTATCCCTCAACCAACTAGCATCCCGCAATCCAGAAGCTGCCAGGGTAGTACAGCGCTTTTGTAGGAAAAAACGCCTCCCTGCAATTAAGTTGGGCATTTTACCAACTGATGCCCCAGTAGCCATGGCTTATGGTAATCTACCTCGTACTGCCCGCTTGGTGGTGAGTGAGGGTTTATTAGAACAGCTGGCAGATGACGAAGTTGCTACTATCTATGCTGGTCAATTAGGACATATTTTCCACTGGGATTTTGTTTTGATGTCTTGGGGTGTCTTAATCCTCCAGCTACCTTATACGATTTATTGGCAAGTAGCGGAGTGGGGAGAGAGATTGCCACAGCTGATGGAGAGCAAATTACCGGCTTATGAACAATGGCTTACACCAATCCTCTTGAACATAATGGGAGCAATTGCTGCGGTAAATTACGGTTGCTACTGGCTACTGCGCCTACCTCTACTGTGGTTTTCCCGAATTAGGGTTTACTATAGCGATCGCGTCGCAGTAGAAACGACTGGTAATCCTAATGGGCTAACCCGTGCTTTGCTGAAAATTGGGCTAGGTATTAGCGACCATATCCAAGATAGCCGCCAAACTAGTAGATTGTTGGAAGGTTTTGATTTATTGTTGCCCGTCGGATATCAACAGTCCATCATCCTCAGTAGTTGTTCTCCCCAAACCTCTTTTGAAGCCGTTTTAAACTGGGACTGCACAAATTATTACAGGCACTGGCTAATTATCAATGCTTCCCACCCTCTCCTAGGGGAGCGCTTGCATCTGTGTTCTCGCTATGTTCGCTACTGGATGCTTAATCCTGAATTGGATCTGCCAACTCCTACGCCTCCTATTCGTGATAACGCTCAACAACTGTCTAAACTAAAAAATAGTTACCAAGCTTTTCCTTTACTGCAAAGTGCCCTCTTATCAGGATTGGTTTTGGGTATTCTGCTAAGGGTAATATTTTGGTTAATTGGGAAAATTGCCGACTTGCTCAATATTTGGCAGCTAATTTGGTTACACAATGCTCAACCCTTTCTCGATGCTTGCGTATTAGTCGCCTTTAGCCTCAGTATCTTTATTTGGTTCAATCGCTACTTTCCCGAAATTAAATCTACTAATTTACATAACGAACCAAACTTAGGAGACTATTTAGCTACCACCAACCTCTTGCCTCCAGACAGTAAGCCGGTTAGATTAGTTGGCAAACTTTTGGGACGTCCTGGCTTACTCAACTGGCTGGAGATGGATTTAATTTTGCAAACTTCCACTGGTTTGATTAAACTCCACTCCTTTTCCTATTTAGGGCCATTGGGTAATCTTTTACCCTTCTGCAAGCTCTGTAGTTTAGTTTACTTTGTGATTTATCTAGGACAATTAACTAATACAGCTGTATCCAGAAATCAGTTAGGGAGTATTTTCTCCTGGAATTTACTCTTAGTAGCTGTAGGTATACTCATTCTCTGTTTTCTACCTCAACCTTCTAGTGCCAAAAACTTGGTAGATAAGGAAGTCACGGTTACCGGTTGGTTTCGTCGGGGAGTGACTCCTTGGATTGATGTGGAAACTCTCCACACCGCTGATGGGGAAGTTATTCGAGGAAACTATCCTATTTGGTTAATGATACTTGCTGTGGTTGCTGTACTCTGGGGAGTCTATCTCATTTCACAAGTAGGAGCATAAAAACACAACATTTGTGTGGTGTCGAGAGTATCGTGATAAAGGCACTCTTTTCTAGTAAAGCCGTGCTTAGTAGCTAATGAATAGAAGATTGACTGAGTTTCAGGAAAATCACTCTTCCTAATATGCTCTTCAACTAGCGAATACTCTTGATGGGTCAGCTGAGACCAGTTTTTGTGTACATCTTCCAGGTAACGTTTAAGATAATCTTCTCGCTTTTCATTTTCAGAACGAAATACATCTATGAGGAGAAAAATGCCCCCATTTTTGAGGAGATGCAGAAGTTTACCCATGACAAAATCCTTTTGCTCAAAACTCAAGTGATGTAGCGCAAAAGAACTGAGAATCAAATCGAAGTTTTCCTGTTGCTTCTGTACCAACTCTACAACATATTCTAAGAGTTCTCCTTGAGTGAAGGTTGCCCTACAAGGAAGAGGCTCCATGTTACTTTGAGCAATTAGAAGAGCTGCTTCGGAAAGGTCGATACCCTGGTAAGAAGCAATGGTAGTATTTGACAAAGCCTGAGCCGTAAAACTGGCATCACCGCATCCCAGCTCAAGCATTGAAAATGGCTTTTGAAAGTTGTTGACTAGCCATTGATGTAAAATACCGTAAATCTCCTGGTGCTTCATGTAGCTATTGAGGAGAATTTTTTGATAAAGTTGCCACTGTTCATTGAACAACTCATTGGAGTAGCTAGATGGTTCTCTACTTTTGTTAAGGTTGTCTATAACCGACATAAATTTTCTCTCAGCTCAGTAAAAACCGCAGACTAATTCTAGACATACCCTAATTGATTGGATAACTATCTGTATTAATCTGCGAACAATGCTTAATTACGGTGTTTTCAAGCAAGAACAACTGCTGGTTCTAACCAACGTCCTACTGCTTTACCAATCACCGCCATTTCTTGCATCAAGTCATCAAACCCATCTGGTGTCAAAGATTGAGGGCCATCGGATAAAGCTTTAGTCGGATTGGGATGAACTTCAATCATTAAAGAATCTGTACCAGCGGCAATCGCAGCTTTAGCCATAGCTGGGACATACTCAGATTTACCTGTACCATGACTGGGGTCAATCATAATTGGCAAGTGAGTAAGCGATCGCAATACAGGCAACACTGACAAGTCTAGGGTATTTCTAGCATACTGCCGATCAAAAGTGCGGATGCCTCGTTCACAGAGAATTACCTTCGAGTTACCCGCTGCCAAAATATACTCTGCTGCCATCAACCATTCATCAATCGTTGCTGACATTCCTCGCTTCAAGAGTACAGGCTTATCTTGAGCACCAACTTTTTTGAGTAAGGCAAAATTTTGCATATTGCGAGCACCCACTTGGAGGACATCTGCCACCTCAGCAATCTTTTCGACATCGGCAGTGTCCATCACTTCTGTAATGATTCCCAAGCCTGAGGCTGAACGTGCTGCGGCTAATAGCTGTAGAGCACTTTCCCCATGACCCTGGAAAGCATAGGGGGAAGTCCGGGGTTTATAAGCTCCTCCCCGCAAAAACTGAGCACCAGCTGCCTTGACTCGAAGCGCCGTTTCAATAATCATGGCTTCGTTTTCTACCGAACAAGGACCGGCAACTACTACCAAAGGATGATGCTCACCAAAAGTAACTGATCCAGAGGGGGTTGAAACAACCACCTCACTGGGTTCTCCGTGGCGAAACTGGCGACTGGCACGTTTAAAGGGTTTCTCAACCCTTAGTACTTGTTCAATCCAGGGACTAATTTCCTGAATTTGGAGTGGATCTAAATCAACAGTATCGCCAACCAAACCCAGCACAACCTTGTGCTTACCCACAATTTTTTCTGGATTTAGACCCAATTGCTTCAATTCCTGGCTGATGCGAGATAACTCGACTTCTGGAGAGCCGACTTTCATTACTACAATCATGGTTGCAAAGACCCTGCCAAATTATTTAATTGAATGCTACTTTATCTATAGCATTTCTGATTTAAATGAGGTGTAGATCTTTTTGCAATGGGGAATGGGGAATAGGGAATAGGAGATGTACTTCAGGGATTAGAGAAATGCGAAAAGTAAAACCCACCGTTCACTCATTGGAAAACGATTGACACTCCCCACGGCTAGAAGCCGGGGGATTCTAGCTTCGGCGACGTTTCTTGCTTTGACAGGTCTTGCGACCAACCAAAGTAGAGGACACATCTCCACTAGCGTTACTTCCCGGGTGACCCCCGGTAGTTGCACGACTTAAAATTACTTTGGCAGCGTTCACATCACGTTGCTCGACGTGTCCGCAATGTGGACACGAATGAGTACGAGTACTCAAAGACTTTTGTACTTTTGCACCACAATTACTGCACTCTTGGCTAGTATAATGCGGTGGTACTGCGATGATTTCCCTGCCAAATTTTTTGCCAAAGTATTCAAGCCATTGACGGAAGTTGTACCAAGAAGCATCAACAATACTCTTAGCTAGCTTGTGGTTTCTCACCAAGCCGCTTACATTTAAGTCTTCCAAAACGACCTTAGCGTTAACTAGGCATAAGTTACGCGCAAGTCTCTTTGCGTGTTCGTTCCTTTGTCTTGTTACTCTCAAATGTTTACGGGCATAAATACCACGAGCTTTCCTTCTGCCAGTTGAACCCTTTTTCTTTTTGTAGATATTGCGTTGAGAACGTTTTATGTCCTGTTCAGCAAAACGTAAAAATCTAGGATTAGGTTCATGGTTGCCGTTGCTATCCGAGTAGAAATACTCAAGTCCCACATCAATGCCTACTTGTGCATCAGTAGGAGGTGATGATTGAGCATGAGCAACTTTGACACAAAACTGAACATAAAAACCATCGGCACGCTTAACAATACGTACTCTTTTAATTAGCTTTTTATCAAAGGTGTGAATATCCCATTTACCCAAAAGCTTGACTTCCCCGATACCTTTTTTGTCGGTGAAAGTAATACGTCTTTTAGTTGGATGTAGTTTCCAGCCTGATTGTTTGTATTCGACTGAACGGCTATGTTTCTTAAAACGCGGGTATCCTTTTTTGCCAGGTTTACCCTTTTTACAGTTATCAAAGAAACGATGAATGGCACGTTCTACGTTTTCTACAGATGCTTGACAAGCATGACTATTCAAATCTTTGACAAACTTGAATTCATCTCTTATCTGAGTGTTGTAACGATAAAGCTCTTTTTTACCAACACCACGATAGCCGGAGGCGGACGCAGCGCAGCGAGTATTATCCATCCAGTAGCGTAATACTTTATTGCGAACAAACTGTGATGTACGGATAGCTTCGTTGATAGCTGTTTCCTGGATTGTGTTGATTACTGCTTTATATTCCATTACAAGCACTCTTCAATCACCTCCTTGTTATTTTACTCGCTTCTATATATTATAAACGTGCTATCTATATAATTGCAACTAAAATAATGAATAAGTTCAAATCAAACAAAAATGTTGTTTACTCCTGCAAGTATCATGTTGTCTGGTGTCCCAAATATCGCCGTCCTGTACTGGTTGATGAAGTAGAAAAACGACTAAAAGAGTTATTATTTGAGATTGCGGAACAAATTCAAGTAGAAATAATCGAACTTGAAACTATGCCCGACCATGTTCATATTTTATTTGAGTGTGACCCACAATTCGGAGTACACAAAGTAGTCAAAAGATTCAAAGGAGCAACCAGTCGATATTTACGACAAGAATTTCCACATCTGAAAAGTCGTATTCCTACTTTGTGGACTAACTCTTACTTTGTCTCGACTGTTGGCGGTGCTCCATTGGAAGTTATTAAGCAATATGTAGCCAACCAAAAAGAAGTCTAACGGGGAATAAATTCCCCACGGGCTTATCCCCACGAATAGAATTCGGGGGCTTGCGCCCTCCGATTTTTGGTCAGATAATGGGGATAAAGCAGATGGCAAATGGCATAACCCCTACCACCTACCACCTACCACCTTATTCCTTTTGCCTAGCAGAACGCCAAGCCGAGGTAGTCCTTCTCAGGTTAGTTGTGAACTCTTGCCAACCGAGGATACTCCCTGGTGAATCTTCATCCCAAGAGGCAGAGAATAGACCATAGCTTAACCCCAACACTCCTAAACCAAAAAATCCCAGACTGACGAGGAGTACCACCACATGGGGAAACTCTAATCCTACCTTAGCAACCAAAAAATAGCTCACAACAAAGGTAGCCATTCCCAACACTGAAGGAATTCCACAAAGCACAGCCATTCGACGCACCATGCGTTTACTGACTACATCAGGAATCGTCATCGATTCTTGAGACCCACTGCCAGAGGTCTTTTTTTCTCGCTTAGTCTTACCCAATTGTGGTTGTTGAGGTTGGGTTTTAGTATTTTTTTTACTCTTCTGGGTTAATTCCCCTACAGCTTTTGCGGAGCTGTTTTGTGGAGAAGCCGCTTTACTAGATTGAGAGTCTGGTTGTTTTTTAGCGTTTTTCTTACTCTTTTGACGCGGTTCAAATGGTAAAGGACTACGGGATGGTTCAGTAGACATAGACTTAAATGCTCTTGAGATTTTAGATTTTAGATTTTAGATTTTAGATTTTAGATTGAATAAATCTAAGCTCAAGTCTTTCAAGAAACAAGGAAGGAGGCTCCGAGGCAGTCTCGACGAAAAATTTTTACCAACATGCATGACAGTCCTTCTCTCCGCCTCCCCACGTCTGGTGTGTCTCCACGTCTATTTTCAAATTAGGAGGTGAGGGAGGAAGCAGGAAATGGTTTCTCCCATGCAATTGGGGTCGCGAAGCTCTCTTGGGGAACTCTCTAGTGCAGGGCCGCGGAAATAAGTGACCAGTTTGAGTAGATAGAATCCTTATTCTATAAGCATTCTTAATTCTTAATTCTTAATTCCGCGCAGCGGCACTAGCCGCGAATACCTAGGCGTTGAATTAAGGATTGGTAGTGGTCTGAATTTCCTTTACGAAGATAGCTCAGCAAACGCTTCCGCTGACCAATCATTTTCAACAATCCTCGTCGGGAAGAGTGGTCTTTTTTATTTTTTTGCAGGTGGGTACTCAACCGATTGATGCGTTCAGTGAGCATGGCAATTTGGACATCTGTTGAGCCAGTATCGGTTTCATGTAACTGGTAGCCGTTAATAATTTCGTGTTTGCTTTCTTGCGTCAGACTCATGAACAGGGGGAATTCGTATAAATACAGCAACTTCCCATAGTATCACAAATTTATTGTTGTTTGTTATTTGTCTTTAGTCGTGCCACGCCACTGCTCTGGCTGATTGCGTAAATCCTGAGCTTATTTACCAATGACCAATGACAAACAACAAATAACTAACGACGATTATCCAACCACTGTTGCAAAATTATCGCAGCAGCCTTGCGGTCAATCAGAGCTTTATTGCGAGAAGGAGAGTAATTTTGAGCTTTTAGTAACTCTTCGGCAGCAAAAGATGTCAGGCGCTCATCTACATACTCTATCGGTAGTTCCAGGTTTTTTGACAGCCTCCGAGCAAACTTCTGTACTTTGCGTGCCTGGGAGCCCAGGTCTCCCTCCATTGTATAAGGTAAGCCAACTACCAACAGCTGTGCTTGCCTTTGTTCAACTAACTCTCGCAATTGCTCAACATCTCGGACAAAGGAAGTTCGTTTAATGGTTGTCAATCCTGTGGCAATCAGTCCAGTGCCATCACATCCTGCCACGCCGATGCGCTTGCTTCCGACATCTAACCCTAGAGCCGAGATTCTTTCCATCACCTACCACCTACCACCTAACACCTACCACCTCCACTAATTCCAAGTTTCTGGAGACTCAGAAGGTGATTTTACCTCTTGAGGTAGCGCTCCGGGAGGTATCGAGACAGAATTAGCTCCATCAGTAGTTGATGTATGGGGTAACTTGGTAAAGGAATGCCACCAAGAAAAACGACTGGGTATTGGGGTGCGGGCTCTTTGTAGTCCCTGTAGTACTTCAGATAGCTGTAACCCTTCTAAAGGTTTGGCTTCCCTCAACTTGTGCCAAACAGAACGAGACATCAGTAGTGTATGCTCAATCCGTTCTGCTCCCAGTTTTTCCAAATATTCTTCCCTTTCTGGTTGATAGTCAGCGGAAGCCAAATGCAGTGATTGGATAGGCAAACTTTGAACAATCCGTGCCATTTGAGAGAGTAGCTCTGGATACAACCAAGTGTAAGCCGGATGAACAGTTAGCTCAGCTTCATGGGGTTGGTCGCCATTGTTGCGCAGTTTGAGCCTAAAGTAGCCGATTGCTGCCTTACGCTGGGGTTCAAATACATAGCCACTGACTATCTCAGTATGATGGAACCATTGCTGAAAATTTTCCACTAATCCGTTGAGGAAACTCGTCTTAAAGTCCTGAAGATGACGATCAAAAACCTGTCGCACTAGGGGAGGAGTTGCCCAGGTATCCAACTGATAAAGCAGCTGAGCATCGGCATTACTCACTGGTAGGAGATTCGGTAAGTCTGGTTCCCTAGTCGCAAGGGGCTCAAGTAATTCAGGCGCAATCGCCCAATAAGTCATTTGCGCTAGAGGCTGGAATCCATTCTGACGATAAAGTGCTAATGCTGTTTTGTGATGAATATTGGCTTCTAGTATCCAAGTTCTGGCCTCCCAAATAGTCTCGAAGCAATGTCGCAATAATCTGGAGCCAAGATCTTGGGTAGTAGACAAATTTTCTTGCTGTGGGACATTGGCATCGACTAAAACCTGTTCTACTCGCCAGGTACTACGGGTACGATTAAACGGAGCAACTTTGATCAATCCGTGAATTTGTTGGCAGGCTTGAACCACATAAACACAAAATCTGTATTGGGAAGGGTTGGGAAACCAACTTAAAAACTTCAGCAACCAATACCAGCGCCTAACTTGCTGTAGTTGAGGAATCAAGGCAGCTGAGCAACTTTGACAATCATTGTTAGATGCTTTTTGAGCAAGCTGTTCGATGGCCTCCCAATCACTACTTTGGAAGGGACGAATCACATTGTTCGCTTTTTCTGGGAGAGGTGAAGTCATTTTGAATACAGGTGCCATGAAGCCAATAATCGAGGCAACCGAGTCCTCTTGTACTGTAACAGGCAACAGCAAGAAGGAGGCTACTGCCAATATATTAACGATTATCTCACTCTACTAGTGCAAGAAGGCAGGTATTAGGTGGTAAGAGGCAGGAGGCAGAAGGCAGGAGGTAGTTAAGATGAAAAAATTTTTTTCACCACCAGGTGATGAAAGTCGCTTCTGCCTTGTTGCCAGATGAGCTGTTGCCTATTGCCCATTGGTGACAAGTTACAGGGTCGTGCATGAGTATCAACCCCCATATATAGCGTTTGAGGGCTAAAAAAACACGCTTATATGGAAAGACCCAAGGGGTCTCCAAAATTGTATTCCACTTCCTCAGCTTCCCCAGCTCCCTTGACAACGACATCTTTACCTGAACTTGTCACTAATGCCTATTGCTTTGTGTCGGGTGAATCCTTAAGGAGTTCCAAAAACCTAACACCTAACACCTAATCCCTTAACACCGCTGAAGCTTTAGTCGCTACTCCTTTATACATATATCCGTGAGTTTTCGGTAATTTAGGAGTATAAAACTGATCTAATGTAACCAGTTGTAAATGATGCTCCACTAACTGTTTGATGTTACGATTGAGGTTGCAGCCATCACCAATAATTTTTTGTAGGGGATTCAAGCGATTTTGCCAGATTTGGACTTGGGGTTGAGCACTGAGTCCATGTTCAATGAAAAAAAACTTGCCTCCAGGTTTGAGAACTCGATGAATTTCCTGAAGAGCTTTGTCTACATTAGTAATACTACACAGAGTCCAGGTGCTAACAATACTATCAAAGCTATTGTCAGCCATCGGCAAACTCTCACCATTAAGAATTCGACTATCTACAGTAATCGAGGAATTTTTGATGCGTTTTTTAGCAAATCTATTCATCCCAGGATTGACGTCAACTATTGTTAGCGTTGTTAGACTTTGAGGATAATAAGATAAATTTAATCCTGTCCCAAAGCCGATTTCTAAAACTTCTCCAGATACCTCAGATAAAACTTCTTGACGGTAACTAGCTAGTTGGGGGCTGGACATAGTCCAGTCTAGACAACAGGGAAGAATAAATTCTGAATAAAAACCCATTTGTTTAATTTACCTGTTTTGAAAATTGACAATTGTAATTTAGCTCAACAGTTTTTTGTGGGATGGGTGTATCGTGGGATTGGCGTCTTGCCTGTCTATTTTGCCCTATTTTAGTTAAATCAGTCTACTATAAACTCTGCGATCGCACACAGGTAACTGGCAAGATGCCAGTTCCACGAAAGAGTTGAAGCCATCTATATTTTGTATTGGATTTCACCCCTATGGAGTTTAAATGCACAGCAGCTTTACAATTCCCGGCTATCAAATTCTTCAGCTGATCTACGAAGGATCAAAAACCTTGATTTATCAAGGGCTTTGTCAAACTAATCAACAGTTTGTCATTATCAAAGTCCTCAAAAGAGAGTATCCCACCCTCTCAGAACTTGTACGCTTTCGTAATCAGTACACCATTACCAAAAACCTTAACCTGCCTGGAATTGTCCAACCCCAAGCCTTGGTCAAATACCACAATGGCTTTGCTCTAGTGATGGAAGATTTTGGTGGGATTTCCTTGTTTGACTATCTCAGGGGCTCTAATGAGAACTGGGAAGAGGAAGAGATGGGGGGATGGGGAGATGGAGGAGACAAGAAAGATGGAGAAGATAAGGGAAGTATTTATACTCACCAATTCCCACTTCCCAGGGGACAAAGGACAAAGGACAAAAGACACAAGATAAATTTAACTGAATTTCTCCAGATCGCTATCCAAATTGCCCAAATCTTAGAACAGCTTTCTCAACACTGCATTATTCATAAAGATATTAAGCCTCAGAATATTCTGATTAATCCCCACACCAAACAAGTCAAACTGATTGACTTTAGTATCGCTTCTCTTTTACCCAGAGAAAAGCAATTTTTGCACAATCATAACGTTTTAGAAGGAACTCTAGCTTACCTGTCTCCCGAGCAAACTGGACGAATGAATCGGGGTATCGACTACCGCAGTGACTTTTATTCGTTGGGAGTAACCTTTTACCAAATGTTAACAGGACAACTCCCGTTTTTATCTAGCAATGCTATGGAGTTCATCCACTCTCATATTGCCAAACAACCGCCTTGCCCAAGCCAACTTAATCCAGAAATTCCTCAAATACTGGGTGATATTACTCTCAAATTGATGGAGAAAACTGCGGAAAAACGCTATCAAACAGCTTTCGGACTGAAGTATGATTTAGAAATTTGTTTGGGGCAATGGAAGTCAATTGGGTCTATTGTCTCTTTTGAGTTAGGAATTCGAGATATTTCTGAGCGTTTTATCATTTCTGAAAAACTTTATGGTAGAGAAGCCGAAGTAGGAATGCTGTTAGCTGCTTTTGAACGTGTTGCAGGTCATTCATCTTTCAATCAAGGTTATTTGCATTCTAAAGCAGAGAACCAAGGACAAAGAATCAAGGATAAAGAAGCAAGGACAAAGAATCAAGGACAAATAGAAATGTTCTTGGTAGCTGGCTTTTCTGGTATTGGGAAAACTTCCTTAGTCAATGAAGTGCACAAACATATTGTGCGGCAAAGAGGTTACTTCATTAAAGGGAAATTTGAGCAGTTCAGGCGCAATATTCCTTTTTGGGCTTGGTTGCAGGCATTCCGGGATTTGATAGAACAACTTTTGAGTGAAAAATCAGTTCAAGTTCAAAAATGGAAAAGCCAAATTTTGTCTGCTTTGGGAAATAATGGACAAGTTATTATTGATGTTATCCCGGAGCTAGAACTGCTGATTGGCAAACAACCTCCGGTTCCGGAACTCTCAACTACAGCGGCTCAAAATCGCTTTAATCTTTTATTGAGCAAATTCATTCAAGTTTTTCCCACTACTGAACATCCCCTAGTCATTTTTCTGGATGACTTGCAGTGGGCAGACTCAGCTTCTTTAGAATTAATGCAATTATTAATGAGGAAGGCTTCTGGTTCACTGTTGTTGATTGGAGCCTATCGAGATAACGAAGTCAGTCGAGTTCATCCATTAATGTTGAGTTTGGCACAAATTCACCAAGCAATGGAGAGTAGGCAAGACAGTTCTCCTAAAATTAATCAAATTACTCTAACATCTCTCAGACAGTCCGCACAGAATTGTTTGATTGCTGATACTCTCTATTGTCCTCCTTCAAGAGCTCTGACTCTCTCAGAATTAGTTTATCAGAAAACAGGAGGCAACCCATTTTTTAGCAATCAATTTCTGAAATACCTGCATCAAGAAGGATTAATCTGGTTTGATCGTCGCTGTTGCTACTGGCAATGTGATCTGGCTAAGGTCAAGGCACTTGCTGTTAGTGAAGAGGTCGTAGAATTTATGGCATCTCAATTACAAAAATTGCCTAAATCAACCCAAGAAGTTTTGCAAATAGCAGCTTGTATAGGTAATCAATTTAATCTAAGTACGCTGTCAATTGTTCAGGAAAAATCTTCAACAGAAACAGCAAATCAACTATGGCCAGCACTGCAAGCAGAACTAATTATTCCCATCAGCGATATCTATAAATTTTACCAAGATGAAGGAGCTGAATTATCCAGCACAACTCCCAATTACCAATTCTCAATTCCCCATTCTCCATCTCCAGATTATAAATTTATCCATGACAGAGTACAACAAGCAGCATATTTTCTGATTAAGCCAGAACAAAGACTCTTAACCCACCTGAAAATTGGACAATTGCTCTTAAAAGATACTCCCAAACAACAACTTGAAGAAAAGATTTTTGAAATTGTCAACCAGTTGAATATTGGGTTAGAGTTAATCATTGACCAAGCACAACGGCAGGAACTAGCTCAGTTAAATCTGCTAGCTGGACGTAAAGCTAAGAGTGCTACTGCTTTTGTTGCGGCTTCTGACTATTTAACTACAGGAATCCAATTACTCGCAGCAAATAGTTGGTTGAACTCTTATGAGCTCACCTTGGCTTTGCACGAGCAAGCAGTAGAAGCATACTATCTAAGTGGTAAGTTTGAGCAGATGGAGCAGTTGGCTGTTACTGTCTTAACACAAGCTAAGACATTGTTGGACAAAGTTAAAGTTTATGAAGCCAAGTTACAAGCTAATATTGCTCAACAAAAACAACTTGAAGCTGTCCATACTGGATTAACGGTGCTGCAACTTTTGGGGGTAACTTTTCCCCGAGAGCCTACTCAAACAGATATTGATAGGGAATTGCAGGCGCTACAAACGGCATTGACTGAAAGGTGGCAGAAGGCAGGAGGCAGGAGGCAGGAGGCAGAACCCACCCCTAACCCCTCCCAGGAGGGGAACTGGAGGCAGGGAAGGGACGCGGAGACGCCAGAGTTTGAATCTTTTGTTGCAAACGAAAGTTTACCAGAGTCTGACTTACAAGACAAAAGCTTGGTTGAGGAATTGCTCCAATTGCCACCAATGACTGATCTCGATAAGTTGGCAGCAATGAAGCTTTTAACAATTTTAAGTTCCGCTGTTTATGTAGCGGATCCGATGTTGTACCCGCTGATTATTTTGAAGCAGGTGCAGTTATCTCTCGAATACGGCAATACTTCTACCTCTGCTTTTGCTTATGCTACTTATGGGTTAATTTTGTGTGGGATAGTAGAAGATATTGAAGCAGGCTCTAAATTTGGTCAACTAGCACTCAGTCTGCTCAACAAAGTCCATACCAGAGAGATCAAATGCAGAACCTTAGTTATGGTTCATACTTTTGTTACCCATTGGCAACAATCAGTTAAAGAGACCTTACAACCTTTATTGAAGGCTTATCAAACTGGATTAGAAACAGGGGATTTAGAATTTGCTGTATTGGCTACCTTTGCTCACTCCTACCATTCTTATCTTATGGGTAAAGAACTGGGAGAGCTGGAAGAGGAAATGGCATCTTATGGTAAGCTGATGAGCCAACTTCAGCAAGAAACAGCTCTGAATTGGAATCAAATTTTTCAACAAACTGTATTGAACTTGCAGGGGAAAGCTGGAGGAGATACTAGGACGCGGGGACACGGAGACGCGGAGACACAGATATTGTCGTCCTACTCCTACAGAGAACATTGCGGGAATGTTGTGAACAGAAGTTTATGGGAGTCTGATTACAATCCATGCCTATTAATCGGAGATGCCTATAATGAGCAGATAAAGCTGGAGCAGCATCAATCAACTAACGATCGCACAGGACTTTACTATTTATATTTAAATAAACTGACCCTCTGTTATTGCTTCGGAGATTACCAACAAGCACTCAAAAATGCTGAGGCAGCTCAACAGTATCTAGATGGAGTGGCTGGTTCACTCCTCATTCCCCTATTCTACTTTTATGATTCTCTTGCTCGGTTAGCACTGTATCCGGATATTTCTGAATCAGAGCAAGAAGCAATTATTAGCAAGGTAGCTGCTAATCAGCAAAAAATGCAGCAATGGGCAAAATCTGCCCCCATGAATTTTTTACATAAATTTGATTTAGTTGAGGCAGAGTGGTGTCGCATCAGAGGTGAGCGAATTGAGGCAATCGAGTATTATGACTGTGCTATTGCCGGTGCTGCTACGAATGAATACCTTCAAGAGGAAGCTCTAGCTAACGAACTAGCAGCTAAATTTTACTTGGCATGGGGTAAGACCAAGATTGCTCAAGTTTATTTTACAGATGCTTACTACGGCTATGCTCGTTGGGGAGCTACAGCAAAAGTTGAGCAGTTAGAACAATACTATCCTCAATTTATGTCCCCCATAATTACTAGAGAAAGGAGTAGTCTGATAGGGGAGAATTTTTCCAACTTAGCTACTGAGACAGTTACTTCTAGTACCAGGACTGGCTCAGTAATTTTAGACTTGGCAACCGTACTCAAAACTTCCCAACTCCTCTCTGGGGAAATTCATTTGACTCGCTTTATTTCCACTTTACTGGAAGTAATGATGGAAAATGCCGGAGCACAAAAAGGTGCTCTACTCTTGCTGGAAGAGGATAACCTGGTTATTGCAGCTCAATGCGTGGTTGGTCAACAGTGTAACTTAAAATCAATCCCCTTAGAATCTAGCAGTGAGATTCCCCTAGCTGCAATTAACTATGTTTGGCATACTCAACAAATTGTAGTGAGCAACGAGGCCACAACAGAAACACTCTTGGCAACTGATCCCTATATCATCCGAGTGCAACCCAAATCTTTGTTGTCTCTGCCCATTATCCAACAAAGTAAACTAGTGGGTATCCTTTACTTGGAAAATCACCTAACGGCAGAAGCATTTACCAAAGATCGCTTAGAAATTTTACAACTTCTCTGTGCTCAAGCTGCCATTGCCTTGGAAAATGCCCAACTTTACCAACAACTAGAGGAATATTCTCACACTTTAGAGAAAAAGTTCTACAAACGTACTCAGCAATTGCAACAGGAAATTAGGGAGCGGCAGCAAGTAGAAGCAACCCTCAAACAAGTTAATCAAAAGCTAAAAACCAAATTTGAGGAACTTGGGCAAATGAATTTGGCTCTGGCAAACGCTATGCCAGGAATTGCCAAACTTAGTACCGAAGGTTGCTATTTAGAAGTTAATCACTCCTATGCCCAAATAGTTGGTTACAAACCGGAGGAAATGCTGGGAATGAATTGGGAGCTCACCGTTCATCCTCCGGATATACCAATCGCTATTGCAGCCTACCAAAAGATGCTGATTGAAGGAAAAGGAGAGTTTGAAGCGAGGGGAATTCGCCGGGATGGTTCTATCTTCTACAAACAAGTGCTTATGGTAAAAGCTGATTTAAACCTTGCTGGTTTTGAGGGCCACTACTGTTTTTTTAAAGATATTAGCGAACGCAAACAGGCAGAGGAAGCATTACGAAAGAGCGAAGAACGCTATCGTTATCTTTATGAACATACCCCAGTTATGCTGCATTCCATTGACCTGATGGGTAGACTCATCAGTGTCAGCAACTATTGGTTAGAAAAGCTAGGTTATGAGCGCTCCGAAGTCATGGGAAAAAAATCTACGGAGTTTTTGACAGAAGAGTCTCGCCGTTATGCCATAGAAGTTGCGATGCCTCAATTTTTGCAGGCAGGAAGTTGTTCAGATATTCCCTATCAGTTTATCTGCAAGAATGGTATAATTATTGATGTGCTTCTTTCTGGCATTGTTGAAAAAGATAAATCTGGTCAGATTGTTCGTTCCCTAGCAGTTTTAGTGGATGTAACCGAAAGGATGCAAGCCGAGAAAGCACTGCAACAAGCAAAAGAAGCAGCAGAAGTAGCGAACCACGCAAAAAGCCAATTTTTGGCTAATATGAGCCATGAATTGCGCACTCCTCTCAATGGCATTCTTGGCTATACTCAAATTATGCAACGCTCTTCAGAATTTACCCTTCAGCAACAACAAGGGATTAACACTATCCATGCCTGTGGCAGCCACCTGCTCACTTTAATTAATGATATCTTAGATATCTCCAAAATTGAAGCGGGGAAAATGGAACTTGAACCTTACAATTTTCCTTTTCCTGACTTTCTGCGCAGTGTTATCGAAATCTGTCGCATCCGTGCTCAACAAAAAGAACTTACTTTCACTTACCAATTCTACAATCAACTACCTACCATTGTTCATGCCGATGAAAAACGATTAAGACAAGTTTTGATTAATCTGTTGGGCAATGCTATTAAATTTACTGATACTGGCAGCGTAACTTTTCAAGTGGGTGTCGTTAGTCAACAACCAAGGGCAAATGACAAAGGGCAAATGAGCAATAACAAAATACGGTTTGAAATTAAAGATACTGGTGTTGGTATAGCAGCAGAAGAACTAGAGAAAATTTTTGAACCCTTTGAACAAGTAGGACAAAGCAGCCACAAAGCAGAAGGCACTGGACTCGGATTAACCATCACCCAGAAAATAATCTCTGAGATGGGGAGCCAACTCCAAGTGCAAAGTACCTTGGAAGTTGGTAGTACTTTTTGGTTTGAGCTAGAATTGCCCCAAGCTTCAAAACCAATTGAACCAGAGAGCATCAATTACTCTAACGAAATCATTGGCTATCAGGGTGACAAGAAAAAAATTCTCGTGGTAGACGATTCTTGGGAAAATCGTGCAGTTCTCGTTAATTTGCTCGAACCTATTGGCTTTATCATGAGAGAGGCATCAACGGGACTAGAAGGCTTAAATCAAGCTAGAGAATTTGAACCAGATTTAATGATCATTGATCTTGTGATGCCGGTAATGGATGGCTTGGAGTTAACCCGCCGCCTGCGACAGTTACCAGAGTTTCAACAAACTATTTTGATTGCTTCTTCGGCAAGTGTATCTAATTTTTATCAGCATAAAAGTAGAGAGATAGGTTGCGACTATTTTCTACCTAAACCGATACAAGTAGAAGAGCTACTGACTCAAATTAGAGATTTATTAAAATTAGTTTGGATGTATCGTCATACCCAAGAATTAGCATCTCAACAACAATCTGCTGAAGATAATGCAGCTCCAAAATTGCAACTAACGGAAATGATACCTCCTCCTGCTGAGGAACTCGATGTTTTGTGTGAATTGGCAAAAAGAGGTTTGATTTATAGTCTCATTGAGCATGGTGATCAATTAAAAAATATTGATCAGAAATATGTGCCTTTTGCTCAAGAACTTCAAGAATTAGCTAAAGAATTTCAAATTAATAAAATTCGAGAATTGCTTCAAACTCTAAAATCTCGATAGGAAGAAGGTAGGAGACAGAAACCCACCCCTAACCCCTCCCAGGAGGGGAATAGGAGGGAAAGAGAAAGTTGAAAGGAAATAATAACTGTTTATCCGAACTTGATATGACTTATTACTTGTTACTTGTTAGTTAATTTGCCCATCCTCCACAACGGTACAACTGATAGGGGACACCAATACGGTGGTGCTGAGTAGGATCCAGAGTGCAAGTTGTTTGATTGGCAACCAGAAGCTGGGGGGGATAGGCTGGTAGGATTAGTCCAGGGCCTACTACCCAAAGATTCTGAGGTGGCACTGGCAACTTGGGTAACTCAGATAATTTTTGCCAGACTAAATGATACCCTGGCTCTATCTTGAGGAAGGCAAAGTAAGTATCGGCATTAACTTCAGAAACAGTAGATTGCTGTCGCTCAATTGCCAGGGAAAAGCTCAAGCCTAAAGCAACCTCCTGCAAATTATGGTATCCCATCACCATCATCAGAGGAGCAGCTGGTTCTAGGTTCATATTCTGTGCTACTTGCTGGGGATGGAAGGGTTTGATAAACACCAAATTAGCGACTACTAAGCTACTACTCAATAAAGCAACACCCACCGGGATTAATTGTTTCCAGCTTCTGACTTGAAAGTAGGGAACAGGGAACAGGGAATAGGGAACAGGAGTGCTCTTACTTTCATCACCTGGTAGTGAAAATTTTTTGTCATCGGGACTGCTTTCTGCCTTCTGCCTTCTGTCTTCTGCCTTCTGCCTCCTGCCTTCTGCCTCCTGCCTCTTGCCTTCTTGCACTAGACTGGCTCCTAGCAAAGCACAAACTGCTGGATAATAAACAAAATGATACCTAAGTGCGATCGTAATATCCTTACCCAAGAAGTAGATAATCGCTACAAATTGTAATAGTACACAGAAAATAAAACCTAAAAGAGTAAGGGTAGCCAGATGAGTTTGAGGTTGCTGCCAGAGTTGCTTTACTCCCCGAAAAAATCTCCAGCCTAACCAACTACCAAACGCGAGGGTTAATAAAACAGAGGGTATCTGAATCCACAATGGCTGATTTTCTACCGGTAGAACAATCGCCATTGTCAGCCAAGCTACCAGGGTTTGGTAGAGAGGTACAACATGTTCCGGTTGTGGAAGCCAACTGGTTACTGGACTTCTGAAATCCTCCAACAAAATTGGCAGCCAAGGCAAATAGCTCACTACGACTCCTACTACCACTAACATTACCGACAACAAACTACCCCTAGGTAACAATTTTCGTCGCCAGTACATAAGTCCGAGAAGAGTTAGTAACTGGGCAATAAAAGCTAGGAGAAAAAAATAGTGGACATAGCAACCAATGCTATTGAGCATTCCCCAAGACAACCAAATCAGCAATGGGGGCGGTTGCCGTCGGTAATAGAGATAATGCTGAATTAGCAATAATGCCAACAACGCCAAGGTAATTAATAGTACTGGTAGGGTATAGTGACGTGCTTCTTGGGAAAGATAAACGGCAAAAGGAGAAACTGCCATAAAAGCAGCTCCCATTAATCCCGCAGCTGGAGAAAATCCAAGGCGATTGAGACAGTAAATCCCTGGTATTACCATCACTCCGATTAAAGCTGGTAGCGATCGCATCTTCCAACTGAGGGATATATCTAATGGTTGAACCCAACTCAACCACTGATGCATTAAGCAAAAAAACAGAGGAGGATGGGTTGATTGAGTGGCAAGATTTTCCGCAATTGCAGTACAATTGATATTTGGTTTGAAGGTAAAAATTGTCTCTAACATAGAGGGGGAAAATATTACCTCTAGAGGCAAATTATCATAACTCTGTCCTAGACTGAATAAAGTCGAAATTACTTCGTCTAACCAGAGTGGTTTCAAGTCCAGATGCCAAAATCTTAAGACTGCTCCCAAGGCAATCACGCTAATTAGCGTTAAGTAATGTTGGTATGGTTTCATTGAGAAGGTCGAATGGGGAATGGGGAATGAGGAATAGAGAATAGGGAATTAATCCCAGTAATTCTGTGAAAAATCTTCTTTGTCCACTTTCTCACTTTCCTCCCTTGTCTTATCTTCACGGAAGTATTACAAACCTAAACCTCTTATGCTTCCTCGACTCTCTCTACTTGTGGGGTGTGACCCCACACCCCGAAAAACGTAAAGGAAAATATTATTTCTTTACAGTAGATAAATTAAATTTGTTTTTATTCAATGCAAGCTACAGTAAGTCTTATACCGGGCGCAATATCCGAGCTATTTGCTCAAACCAGTAGTTCCGGTTGTATCACCCGTGCCGATCAATATGGATTAATGGCAGCAATGCTCGATGACTCCCTGACAGAAGACGAGAGAGCTGCTATAGATAGATTATTACGTGCTTGTCGCAGAGGGCGGATGAAGGTAGTTAATGAGCTTTCTACACTCTCTTGAGTTGGCCGCGGTTTATCTGGAATAGCATTTACTGAATTAAGCTCTACTGAGGAGTGCTTCGTACCCCCCAATTAGATGGAAGAAACAATTCTGTTGCCTGTTGCCCAATGGTGACAAGTTAAGAGCTTATGTGTTTGGTCAAATACTATATGTAGTGTTTGATAACTCAAAAAACCCTATGTAAGGAAAAGCCAAAGGGCAAAAAAAATTTATATTCTCAATTCTCAATTCTCAATTCTCCATTTCCTTGCATCCACTGGCGAGTACCGAAAAATTGGCAGGAACGAGAAGCAACTTTGGTTGCAGCAATCAATGCGCTAGTAAAATTCTCCTCCAGAATGTAGTGGCAGAAAGCACCATGGAAAACGTCCCCCGCACCTAGGGTATCGACTGTAGTAATCGGAGGTATGGGTAACTCACCCGATTCTCCAAGGCTATAGTATCTAATCGGTTTATCCCCCTGAGTGATGGCAATATGAGGGATTCCAGCAGCGGTAAGATAACTAATTACCTCATCAGTGTTGTTACAACCCGGTGGATAAAAGTTAGCAGAGCAAATTGCGTAATCAACAAAAGGCAATACGGTATCAAATCCGGACTTCCAGCTGCCGCCATCAATGACTACTGCAATCTTCTTGCTTTTCGCTAGCTGAGCGATCGCTTGTCCGACTGCCATTTGGTGGCCGTCAATCATTATTACATCAATTCCCGAGAGAATGTCAAGAGGTAGTTGGTCACTGCCGACTTGGATTCTGGTAGCATTAAGGGAAATTACTGCGCGATCACCACTGCCTTGAGTCACCATAATTGAAGAGACTGGGGGGGGTTCAGGGATAGTGGAGTCAAGGTCTACAATTCCCACCCGGTAAGTTGCCAAATCTTTTCTAATTAGTTCAGTGATTGGGTGATTGCCCACAACTCCTACAATAGTTGCTGGATTACCCAAGTAACTAAAGGTTACTGCCGCATTGGTTGCCGGACCCCCTGCAGCGACTGTATAGTCAGAAGCTACTATCTTTTGGTTACTGCTGGGTAATTGGTCAGTGAGGTAAACCAAATCTAAGGTAACCATACCGACAAATAGACCATTATTCATCCAATCTTCTCACCGAGACAACCCCAATTGAGTTGGGTGGGTTTTGATAGGGATATTTTGTTTACAATGGCTTAAATTATCCCTAAACCCGCCCCTACGATATGTGAATTCTCTATTCAGCTGTATGACCAACAGAGGTAACCATCTGTTTGATTGCCTCTTCAGATGCTTCAGTTTTAACGCTAATTACTTTTGTTGTTACATCCACTTCTACTTGAGCTTCCGGTTCCTTACTGAGGATTCCTTCAGTAATCGTCTTAGCACAGCCATCACAGGCAATACTAGGAACCTTGAATGTTATCGTTGCCATAGTTAAATTTATTCCCTTTACTTTAAACACCAATAACATACTTGCGCCATTCCTGATGTAGTCCACCTTTGACATGCTTAGCAACTTCAAAGTGGAGACTACTGTAAGGTTTACGGGGTTGAGTCCGTAGCATCATATCCGCCTCCTTAGGAGTGCGGTTACCTTTTTTTACATTACAGCGTACACAAGCAGTGACCATATTTTCCCAGGAATCTCCCCCTTGGCGAGAACGAGGAATCACATGATCTAGGGTTAAATCATCACCGGTGTAACCACAGTATTGACAAGAGTGACCATCACGGTGGAGGATATTTCTACGAGTAAGGGGAATTTCTTTGTAAGGCACTCGAACGTAGTGTCGCAGTCGTATGACTGTGGGCAGCGGAAACTCAGGATAGATATACTTCCCGTTGTGTTCAACATGCTCCGCCTTCCCTTTAAGCAACAAGACAACTGCTCGTCGCCAATTGGTAATATTTAGCGGTTCATAGGAAGCGTTTAATACCAAAACCTTACCCATGGTGCTCGCAATGATGAGAATCTTCCCAGATGGTAGCACAGTTAATTAAATCTCGCTGAGCTAGAGCTAGGGAGGAGGCTCTTTTGGTGATGCGACCCAAGGGGTAAGGTGCAATATGAGGTGGGATTTATAGCCCATTGTTCAAAAAATTATAAGTACTCCTTTGTCTCTCTATCTCCCCACACTGCCTACACCCTACCCCCTACTCCGCAAAGGTTCAGAAAGGGCTGCTGCTACTGCCTGAAGACATCTGTTATCTTTAAGCATCCAGGGATGGAGAAGAACCGGAATCTCTACTTCTTTCCCTACCGGCATCTGAGAACTACTGGCGGGGAAAATCATCAAATCAAATCGAGTCCACATTCTAGTGAAGTTCAAACGTTCTAGCATTTGGTAGTCTCGATTCAAGTCCTGGAGAAATTCACTACCTGGGCGCATTTGCAGGCAGCCGATACGTGATAAGAGATAGGCTGTCCAAGTCCCATTATTGGGAGCAGAAATATTAATGTAGCGTTGTACTCGTTCAATACCCCCTAATCGTTGGATGTAGTAACGTGATACTAAAGCTCCCATACTAAAACCAACTAGATCTAGGGGTTGTTCAGGGTCAAAATTCCCAGCAATATAATCTGCTACTTGTTTGGCCAATTGGTCAAGACCTAGAGTGGCATCATTGGGGATTAAGTTTAAGCCATGTACGGACCAACCTCGCTCCTCTAGATAGGTAGACATCTTGCGAAAAACAGCTTTTGTGTTGCCAATACCATGAATCAGCAACACTTGATTGCGATCGCTCTTGGTATCCCAACTGTTTTCGATTAGTCCTGGGTTAGACATGGGCTTAGCGCTAAATATGAGATAATTGTTAATTAAGATAAATCATCTTTTGAGTTTTACTATCCTCACGAAGATAAATCATGCTATCCAAGGACTAATTATTAAAAAATATTAAGAATCATCTCTGAATCTTGCAATGAGCCGCAGTAAAAAATCATAATTCAATCTGTCTATCAGTTTTGGAGCAGCTCGATCACACCTAAGCGGTCGTAGAAAAGTCCACCTCATAAATAACAGTCTTGTATCAAAGTTGGCATAACCCACTCCCATCTTTGGTGACCCAGTTAAACTTATCTAACAGTGCAGGAGTATTTTATCAATGCTTAATCCTCTTAAAAAGATTTTTAAAAAGCAGGAATTCTACTTAGAACTAGACGAATCTGAAACTGGAAAAGCTCAGTCTGAGGCTCCAGCTAAGCAGCCAGAAGCAGTTCAAGCTAAAGCTGTCAAACCTGCTAAGCAGCCAGAAGCAGTTCAAGCTAAAGCGGCTGAACCTGCTAAGCAGCCAGAAGCAGTTCAAGCTAAAGCGGTCAAACCTGCTAAGAAGAAAAAGCCATCGAAAGCCAAAGCTAAGGCTGCCGAACCGGTTAAGCAGCCAGAACCAGTTCAAGCAGTATTGACCCCAGAACAGCTAATTCAGGCAGCAGTAGCTTCTACAAATGGTAAGCCTAAAGTTGAGCCAGAACCGGAACAAACCTTTGCTGACCAAAATTTGCTTCCTCTGCCTACCAGTCCCCGTCGTCCTGGTCCTAGCATGAATATGTTCCGGGATATGGCTCGTGGAGCTAAGATTCCTAAAACTGTTAAATAGGTGTTAGGTGTTAGGTAATGGTTTTGGGTAATTTTCCTTCTGGACTTTCTACCTTCATTTCCATTGTGGCACTGGCATCCCCTGACAGTTTGCAACCTCAACCTTCTTAAAGTATTACCCTATCTGGGTTTGAAGGCTATTGTTTGACTTTCATCTACACACCTCGGCAAATCGCTGAAACCCTATATTTTTCGTTGAGGTGTGTCGATGCCTTGCTGGGAGAAGGTTTGAGGAGTGTATTTTTTCTATTTTTGGGCAGGATTTGTTACTATAATGAGAGGTGTGTAGATTTGGTAGCTGAAACCCTTATTGGGTAAGGCTCCTCAGACGAACTCCCTACCGACTGGGTTAAATCGGATTAGTTGGAAACACTAAGCAACATGCCGTATCTGCCTCTACATTGATAGACCCTACCGACTGGGTTAAATCGGATTAGTTGGAAACTTCACGGCTTGTTCGGCTTCTTCATCGGAAACTTTGAAGCTTAACTTGCCATATCCAGTTCATAATGAACCGCCAAGATCTCATGAGCTTGTACAATTGCCATGGCATACTCACGCCCCTGCAAATCAGCAAATTCTACTAAATAGCTAGGCGACGTTCCCTCATAGATTTCTACAATAGTTCCAACCTGACCAATCGGTAACTGTTGAAGAGATTGATACTCAGACTCTAGAAGAGTTAATTTGTTGCTTGGAATTGGTTTCAAGTTAACAATGGTATCCAAGATGGTTAATTTTTCCATTTGCTTTATTTGATAAACGCTGAAACTAAACGAGGGTAGGGCCGGTTAGAGGTAATTTCCCAAAGGCTACGAAGAATAATGTCTTCATCGCTAGGAACCGCCCAATCAACTTTGAATACTTGTCCAAACGCTGTATTATCTTGCTGAACGACTTCCCCTTCAATGGCAGATCTTGTGAGTAAGTCGTGCAACTCTTCAACATTTTGAGCCGTAATCCCTAAAGCAGAAGCAAATACTCTGGCTTTATGCTTGCCAGAAGGGTGTTCGGGGTTCAAACAATAGCCAATCAGCTTCTCTATAGGAATGATAGCGCGATCGCCATTTGGCAATTTCATATGTCCAATTGTTTAGCCAGTGGTCAATCTTATTTTCTATCTCTACCCATCTTATATAGCAATCGCCAAGGCGGTTAGGACAATAACCAAATGCTGAAACCTTTAACTGTAAACCTCTTCCCTTGGAGCCTTGGAGCCTTCTGCCCTCTGCCTTTTGCTATAAATAAAAGAAGCACTTCCAACCCCCTACCGATAGGGTTAAATCAGATTAGTTGGAAACATTTGAGTTGCTTTCATCCCATCAAAGTTGTCCACCCTACCGATAAGGTTAAATTAGATTAGCTGGAAACCGGTGAAACAAGGGGCTTAAGCCTCTTGCCTTGTGCTAATAGTAAACCTGTACTGGCAAGATATTAGTACCACAATTGATGCATTTAGAATTCACCCAGGACTATTTTTGAGGAAAACCAACCCACTGTATAACTGAAATGCCGGGTCCCAAGGTGTTGGTTCCCAGCGAGACAAGTTGATGCAGGATGGCAGATGTCCTAACATATCCGGGTAGTCGATCGCAGTATTAGCAAAAGTAGTAAAATCAGACCAAATGGGGAGATCCGGTAATTTACTGTTAAGGAACTCTAGTAAACTGTTCCATTTGCTTCTAGTAGTTCCTTGCTTGAGAGTAAGTTCCGGTAAACCCTTAGCCTGAGAGTGGGAATGTAGGGAGTCAAGAGCAATTCCCTGCTGAAATTGATAGTGGCGATCGCATAAGCGAATAATACAGTTTCTAGAGGACAAATGTAAGTCACAAAACTGGGCATAGTCCAGGGTTTTGGTTTTCCGCTGTAATTTGCGACGCACATCCATATCAACAACTTCTTCAAACAGCGGCAGTAATCCTTCCACTCTTTGAGAAACTTCAGACCAATCAAAAGTCAGGGAACCCAACTGTTCTTGGGAGTTACGGCAAACAACAGTAGTTCCTTCGTAACTGATTTCCGAAAAATAATTGAGGCTAAAAACATTAATTTTCCGAATATCCGCTAAAGCAGCACAAAAGCAGGGAATCTCTGCCTGACGCAGCGACGAGGCATAAAATTCTAATTTTCCCACAGCCCCTGTACGATACAGACGCCAACCCCTACTAGGTAGCTGCAAGCGAGCACTGTAAGGATCTAGCTGCATGATCTGGGCAAATTTTTGAGCCGCAGCCTGTTTGACTTCCGCAGCAACAGCTTCCAGAACAAAAACCCCTAATTCCTGACTGCCGGGAGTAGCAGTTGCCTGAGCAAGGGCTTGCTGGCGTTGTTCTTGCTCTCTTGCTTGCAAGCGCCCTAATCCCTGACGTGCCTGGGACATAATCTTAGGATTAGTCGTATTTTTGAGTAACTGTCGATAGTTCTCTTCCGCTGCTTCCAGCTTATTAGTTTCCTCATATAAGCGTCCCAGATAGAGCCTCACCCAAGGGTTATCTGGCTCATCTCGCAGCAGCTGTTTAAGTAATCGAGCAGCTGTTTTATACTCCTTGCGCTTCAAAGCATCCGCAACTTCGTCAATCATGTTATTTGTTATTTGTTGTTTGTTATTTGTTATTTGTTATTGGTTGTTTAATGCAGAAACTAAGGACATAGCAACAATAGGAGCGGTAATAGCTCGAAGAATGCGATTGCCTAGAGAAACTGGCTGGAATTTAGCTGCGGTGGCTTGCTCTACCTCCGCTACTGTCCAACCACCTTCAGGTCCTGTAGCCACTACTATTGATAGAGGCTGATGGTGGTGAGGTGGAACAGTTTCCCTATTTAATAAACAATTTAGGAGATCAGGAGCATCGCCACGGGCTACACAAATATAACGATAAGCATTGGGAGTATCCGTTAGTTGGATAGCAGTAGTAAAGTCCACTGGCTCCCAAACCGTTGGTACTATTTGACGCTCCGATTGCTCTGCTGCTTCTTGAGTGAGCCGTCGCCAACGTTCAAGCTTCCGGTGACTGGGATTAAGTAAGGTGTGATCGCTCTTCACTGGCATAATTGTAGTTACCCCCAACTCAGTTGCTTGAGACACTACCTGTTCAAATCCACTACCCTTAGGCATAGCCACCATCAAAGTTACCTCTAAGGGCAACTCAGTCTCAACGGCAATAGATGCAATAATTTTAGCTTGGGTCAGACTTGCTGCTAACTCACACCGCCACCAGCTACCTTTTCCATCCATAGCAATAAAACAGTCACCACTACCCAGTCGCAATACTCGCACTAGGTAATGCTGTTGTGCGTCAGTCAAGGAAATCTGCTTGTCTTGTCGTTGTGTTGGCGCAATAACTAATCTTTGTAGGTTAGCCAAGTTAGGTGTTAGGTTTTTATTTTGCGTTGAACAACCATAATAAAATACTTAGACCTGCGCTGTGGCTTGGGCTAACAAGCGAGCTTCAATTTCTGGAGCTAATTCAAGCGTAATTGCCATAAGGTGTTAGGTAAGTAGGTTGGGATAATTATAGCTAGTTAGTGTTGACACATGAGACAAAATATGAACTATGTAGGGGCATTTGAAGCTTAATCCAACAATTCAGGGTCAATCCCTAAAGCTGTTAGTTGCTCTGGAGTAAGCGATCGCAATTTTGTTAGCAGTTGTTGGCGCTTCTGCTGCTCAAGTTCAAATTGTTGCTGAGCTTGCTGCTTCTGTTGCCGCTCAAGTTCAAATTGCTGCTGAGCTTGTTGCTTCTGTTGCTGAGCTTGCCGCTTCTGTTGCCGCTCAAGTTGAAGTTGCTGTTCTATCGAATCTATCTCCTCCTCTGGAGCCAGCAGACGATTACCTTCTCGGTCATACCAGTAGAGCCACTCCCTTGTCCAGCCTTTGTATGTCCCTCTCCCACGTCCAATTCCTAAACCCATCTCTTCTATCCAAACTGGCTCTTGGGTTTGCAAGACGTATTTACCCTTAACTAGCCGATACACCTCCAAGGGCTGATGCTGACGCCGATGGCAATAAATGGGATTATAGACTACATAGTACAGTACCCCCATCTGAGCATAGTCTACCATTTTTTGGTCATACTCTTGACCATAGGTTTTCGAGACATACTCTAGTACTAACAGAGGAACAACGTTGTTTTCTCGCCACAAAACATAACTCAACCTACCTCGTTCTGAGGGCATCAGTTCCACCCCCAGACTCAGAAACCCATCTGGTACAACTGCGGATTTCTCTGGGTCATAGTAAATTCCGAGATTGACTCCCCAGAACCAATCGTTGCGCTCTTTCCACAACCAATTTAGTAGAATTGCTAATAAAGTAGATACCCAGATTTGGAGTTCGCTATCCACAGGCTGATGGTCAGTTTCCGGCAGGTCTTCGGCAGTAGGAAGATTAGTTAATGGCTTGTACTGTAACATAATCTGGCTCAGCTAGCTTACTGACTGTATGTTAGCTAACTCCAACTAGCACCGCTGCGTGGAATTATAAATTACCTGGGTTATTGCTTGGGCGGGTTTTGTATTAAGATCTTCTCCAGATGTGTTAACGATGACCCTAAACCCGCCCCTACGAGTGCGGAAATTGCGTTACTTTAGCATCGTAATCTTGCTACCGTTAAAAGGAAACACCTCCCCAGTTAGTCTCCTAAAAATAATCAGCATGTCTAGCAACTCTTCCCCTCTAATCCAAACTTTAAACCCGGAACGCTGGGTTGGGTGGAGCATGGACTTTATCGAAGCAGGCTACACAGGTTTGTTGGTCAAAAATGGTCGGCTACTCAGGGAATTAACCCCAGGACGTCATTTTTCCTTTGCTATTCCTTTGCTAGAGCAATGTCAATTGATTCTCGTAGATAATAAGATCCGGAACCTGGAGATTATATCCAATGGAGACTTTTTATCCCGTGACCAGTATCTGATTAATGTCTCCCTTAGTGTGATGTACCAGGTAGTGGATGCTAAGCGGGTCGCGTTGGAACTCTCTGATCCCATTGGTGCTCTCACCAGTGCTGTTAAGGATAGCCTGGGAGTAGCAATTGGTCAACTGCGGGTTGAACAGTTGACAAGTCAAGGACGATTGCATGTCCGCCAGTATCTTTTAGATCATGCTGAAGTTTCCTATGCTTTGGGTTTTGTACTTGAAGATGTCAGAGTCAGCGATATTAACTTCCCTCAAACTCGTGGGATAATTCGTCAGGTAGAAGGAATGAGTGCTCGTCAGGAGACAGAACATGAAGCAGAACTGAAAAGGCAGATTGCAGAAGCTGGTCGTCCTAATATACAACCCCCTGTACAGCAAGTAAATGTGGTTTCTGGTTCTGAAGCCAATGACCCTACTTTAGGTGCGACTCTGGAAACTCCTAACTTAGCCTTTGAAGGGCAGTCCCCCACTCAAGCCAGTTTACCAATGCGAGATCAACCAGTACTGGCTCCAACGGTACTAGCTGAGAGTAATGAAGGAGGAACCTTAACTCATCTAGTACATAAATTATCCGGTGCGATCGCTACTTTATCCGCCACACCTTTTACTATCGGTAGGGAACCAAGCAACAGCCTCGTTATTGAAGATGCTTTATGTTCCCGCTACCATGCCCAAATTCTTCAGCAGCCGGATCCTCAAGGTACAATCCGTTATCAATTAGTCGATTTAGGCAGTTCTAATGGTACTTTTGTCAACGGACAGCGACTTGCTCCCCATCAACCTTGCTTGCTTAATACAGGACATATTATCAGAATTGGCAATCAGGAATGGACATTATTTATTAATGGGTAATGAATAATGGATAATTGATAATTACAAGAAGGTTAAAACCGTTCTCTTGCCTCCAATTCCCCTCCTGGGAGGGGTTAGGGGTGGGTTCCGGGAGGGATTAGGGGTGGCTTGGATAATTATAGCAATCGCCAAGGCGGTTAGGACAATACCAAATGCAGCAAACCTTTACCTGTCAACCTCTTGCCTTCTGCCTTCTGCCCTCTGCCTTTTGCTATATTTTTAGTCTTCAACAACGAATCGTGTTTGGGATGGATTAATACGGGATACTACCTCATAGTTAATCGTTCCCATCCAAGAAGCAAGTTGTTCAGCACTAACCTGTTCATCTCCATCAGTGCCAATTAAAGTTGCTACCGTCCCTACATGAACATCCTCAATATGAGTAACATCTACCATCATCATATTCATACAAATGCGACCCCTTACAGGAGAGCGCATTCCGTTAATTAAAACATGGGAGAGGTTGGAAAGTCTGCGATCGTAACCTTCATGATAACCAAGAGGTAGAATCGCGATGCGCATCGGATAAGTTGCCCGGAAGGTGCGACCATAGCTAATATAGCCTCCTACTGGAACATCTTTGATTTGGACAACCCGTGCACGCCAGGATAAGACTGGTTGCAAGTTGGGGATAAATCCTTCATTACGGGTAGCGTAGTTTTGGAGGACTGTGGCGTAAGTTTCCCTAGAAGGCCATAAGCCATAAGCTGCAAGACCAACTCGCACCATTGAACCGTGGGTTTCTGGCCACAGAATAGTAGCAGCGGAATTAGCAGAATGTACCATCGGAACATCAAAGCCTGCTTGCCGGAAAGCTTCCCCTGCTTCTTGGAGTAAAACTAACTGTTGGTGAGCAAAGCGATGATCGGTAGTATCTTCAATATCTGCGTAGTGAGTCGTCAATCCCTCTAATTCTATCCCTTCTAGCTGAGACAATAATTGAGCTAATTCCAGTGCCTCCTTCAGGGAAATACCCTGGCGATGAGTTCCGGTTTCTAGCTTTAAGTGAACTGGTATTGTATAGTTAGCTGCTCTGCCAGCCTGAGCCATAGCTTGGGCAACTTCAGGATCGTAGAGAACAATCCTGGCCTGAGATTCCGCTATTAGTGGTGCTTGAGCAGCAGAGACATTGCCACAGATATAAATTGGTGCTTGGATACCCCCTCGACGAAGAGCGATCGCTTCGTAGGCAAAGTTAACAATTAGCCAGTCAACTCCAGCGGCAACAAATTCCTTCGCACAAGGTATTAAGCCATGTCCAAAAGCCTCAGCTTTAACCACTACCCCCAAAGTAACATCCGCCCCGACCCGCTGTCGTAACGTTGCCACATTTGACTGGAGTGCAAAGCGGGAAACTTCACACCATGAGGATTCTGACTCGATTGAGTGGTTAAATTCTTGATGCATCTGGCTGGGCTGTTCGAGTTTTTAGTAACTTTAAAATTTTGCACTATAACACTACAAATTGAATAGTCCCCATTTGTTTACTTCCTAAGCCGAGAATTTTCAACAACCAATTTCAAAAATTTCTGTTGGTTGGCTGTTGTCCTTGGTCTTGATTTTTAAATTGTTCTTCATTCTGCTTGGTTTGAGCTACTATAAATCTCTCTATATCACCTTGAATAATCCCTTCAACTTTAGTAACAAAATCAAGATACTCATTTTCTGGAATGCTAGCTTGATTAGCAATTAATATCCAAAACATTGACTTCATTTTTTCAGAGGTAACTCGATATTCGTCACCTATTTGGTCAAAGTTATACCTTTTGTGCACTTGTGTTGCGATCGTTGAGCAAATACTCAGAGTAAACGTAGAGATATTAATAAATTTGATTGCTCCCGTTATGCCAATATTCAAGGCCGCAAAACTTGTTACGAATGTATTTGCAATTAAAACGCCAATTCCCAGCTTATTGCCACGTTTCTGGTTCTGGTTAGCCTTCCTGCTAAACCATTTGTATTGATCCCAAAACCTATTTTCAAAAAAACGCTTTTGTTCTGGTGTAAGTTCCAAGGACTGGATAGCTATCCACAATTTATCTGTTTCAATCTTTTGCTTCTTTGATCTATTAAGCCGAAAAGCATTTCTCGTGTTTGTCATTTCGTTTTTGGGGAATAGTTAATAAACAATAGGCAAATAAATGCTTACCTATTCGGTTACTTCAGGGGAGAGAGAATCTCTTGAACTTTCAGTACAAACGCACTCGTCATAAGTTAATGTATTGCTGGTACGTTTTTCGCAAACATATTTATAACTACCAACTATTTTTCTACATTGGGCTTGGACTTCCGGGTAAATTTGTGGATAGTTACGATTGTATTTATAATATGAAGTTTCACCCCGCAAGAAATAATTGAATATAATAATTACCAGGACTGGGATAAAGAAAAACGTAGCTGTAGTTAAATCTTGAGATTTCATCTTTGTTGTTGACAGTACAAAGCATTCAGCTCCCAAGCCGATAACTGATAGCTAAAAGCTGACAGCTAAGTTTCTGCTCCTAATAAACGATTATTGTTTTTTAGTAATATCAAGTTCGGATAAACAGTTATAATTCTCTTCTACCTTGCTGCCTTATTGCCACTGAAGTGTAATTATTAAACCGAACTTGATATAAGTCATCAGCACCTCAGTTTTTAGCTGAGGTGCTGATAGCTTTTTACAATTCCCTCGCATCAATCAGCGTGGAGTAAAAAACATACCTAGAATTTGCCTGGTAGCGCCGATCCTGCTTAATAATCCTCATGAACTCCCGATGTTCAGCTATCTTCCTTCCCACCAAACATCCTGCTGAGGCAGTAGAGACATTATTTGCAGGCAAGTCATACCCGTGGTGCTGGTTAATCCCAAAATACCCTGTATCTAACTTATCGCCTTCGCGACGAAAGTCCTTATTAAAATCGCGATAAACTGTCACTGGACCACCAGTTTGTACTAGTGCTTCATGAGGACGGGAGCGCCCGTGGGAACCCACCTGCCATGCACAGTACTGACCAAAAGCCACTCTTGCCGCGCCTTTGGAATTCATTGGATTTACAGTGTAAGGACGTCCTGGTTCTGTTGTCCCTTGCCAATTGCCGATGATTTTGGGAACACCATTTGCTCCAATTTGGATCACCATCCTGCGGTCATTAAAGTGGTTAGGAGTATCGGCGTTGGGAGTTCCATCCTCATTCGCGCCTTCGAGATACACAATGTTGTAGACATCATTACCCACAAACACCTTGTATTTCTTAGATAACATATATTTGATAATGCGGCTGGCCAAGTCATTACCCTGTTTAATTTCTGGCTTAGGCAACCCCTTGCATTCGATCAATTTTTTGGCAGTCATTTTGCCAATAAAGCTTTCCTCTCCACAATTAGTCAAGCGTTGGAAGTCGATTAAAGCCTGGGTAGATAAAGGTCCGAATTTGCCATCCGCAGGTGGGTTGAGTAGATCTAAAGCTATCAAGCGAACCTGAACCTGGACTGCTAGCTCATGATAATCATTGAGTACATCATAATCTACCTTCAGGTCTCCTTGCTTAAAGATATCCTGGAGCTTAATTGATGTCTCCTCTACCTTCTGAGCCATTTCGGAATTATTAAGTTCGTACTTATCCTCTCTAGATATCACCTTCGACAGAAATAAGTCTCCTTCTGCTCGACGCCGTTTCACCAGTCCCTGTAGAACTTTGCCTCCACCTTTGTTCCACCACTGAAGAGCTTCTACACAACCACTCCTATCACCTTGGTTGAGTCGCTTGAGAGCAGTAGAACCTCCTAAAGCACCTTCCCCACAGTTGTAAGCAAAGCTAACTAAAGCCGAGAACTCATTCTCATTCAACTTAACCTTAACTAACCTTTTCACTGCCTTTTCAAACTTCTCCATATCTTCACGGAGAAAATCTTCAGCCTGGGACTCAGTAATCTGCATTCCTGACCTAACCTTGGAACCGGTAGTTCCATAACCGATAGTGAGAACATTAGCGGGACAATAATAAGTAGTGACTAGGGTCTCACCGTTCTTTGTCCCACATTTTTTGTGTAAGCCTTCACAGTTTTTGATTAGATCGATACCAGCTTGGTTAATTTTTAAATTTTCGTTCATGTCTTGCTCAATTAGTTGTCTGTTCGAGTTGTATTTGTTTACTGAACACAAAGCCGCAAATGGCGCGGTACATGTCCAGCCTGAATGGGAATTGGCATGGTCTTGTCCTTCGGTTTTTAGTTAGATATAGTGGTTAGCTACAATTTCGGTTACTAGTTAAGTTTTGATGTATCGAGCAATCGCACTACAAAGTTGGAGACAAAGTCAAAACTTTTTTACAATTTTTGTCACGGCAAATGATGACCATTTTCTGGTAATTGATTGTCATGGTTGGGGATGTAGAATATTGGTTCTGGTTAATTGGAGGATGCTCTAATTTGTATTTAGCTTTCCTGGATATTGCCTGAGAAAGGAACAAGTCTCCTTCACTGCGATATCGTTTCACCAGTTTTTTTACTGCTCCATAGCTACCTTTATTCCATCGCCGGAGAGCTTCTGCACAACCAAATCGATCACCTTTATTGAGTCGCCGGAGAGCCGTAGATTTTTTCAGTACATTTTCTCCCCATTTGTAAGCAAAGCTGACTAAAGCTGAGAACTCATTCTCATTCAATTCAACTTTAACTAGTTGCTTCACCACTTTTTCAAAATACTCTATGTCTTTGCGAAAAAAATGTTCGGCCTCCGACTCAGTAATCCTCTTTCCATACTTGAACTGAGGATTAGTAGATCTATATCCAATAAATATAAGATTATTGAGAGATAAATAAGTAGAAATCGGCTGCTTACCGTTCTGTTCTCTATTTTTTTGATACCAGTCTCTATCTTGTTTGATAAGTTCGACACCAGCTTTGTTAATGCGCAAGTAATTGTTCATGTTTTGCCAACAACTAGTAATTAGAAAAACTATTGAATAAAATTAATTAACGATTCTGTTCCGGGGATTTTGGAGTAACTAATTTTGTGTGCTTGCTTATTCCATTTATCTACTACTATTTCCAGTTCTTGGATATAGTGATGTTCATTGGGCTCAGGTACAAAATTTTTGTTATTGGGCAATGGGGAATAGATAATGGGTAATATGCACGAAAGTTGAATATACTTCACTGATCCAAGAGTCGCTATAGCTCGTGAACCACCTATAAACGATAAATTTGCCTTGTTCACTATTTTTTTGGCATCGAATATTTACTACTTTTAAGGCGGTGTTTATGAAACTCAGGATTAGATTACGCCGCTTGGTAGACCAGATTATTTCCTTATTCACATGGTCTCTGGTTTTACCTTACCTTGTCAGTCGGAAAAGTCAGATTATTAAGTCAGATAAGTCAGATCATTGGAGCGAAATGTGTATGCTCTTATTTATTGACAAAAAAAATACCCGACCTATCGAAAAAGTCGGGTATTGGCATTGCATCATCTGTCTGTTTTTATTATCACCCTTGACTAACTAGTCTGTAAGTCAGAAAAGTCGGAAGTAAAGTTGTAAAAGTCAGATAATTATCTCTTGCAGAGAGGATACAGCGCTTTGCTCTGCTATGAGGTACAACATCAATCAAGCAGTTTCAGGGATAGCGGGCTAATACTGTACTCCATAAGAGCGCAAAGCGCTGTATATAATAGAAATAAACTATCTGCACATTTATGTAGATAGTTTACAATTCTACATCCTTAAGACAATTTTATTCATCAATTTTTAATTCCGCGTAGCGGTACTAGGTGCTCAATCCAAACCCCTTAAAACGTCTATTACCACTCTCTGGACTTACTCCGTCAGTCGAAAAAGTCAGATCAAAAGTCAGAAAAGTCAGAAAAGTCGGATCATGACCTCAAGAGGCCAAATTTGACTCATTAAGCATTACATTAAATTTACGTTTTCAATTTGCCTAGTTTACGTACTAGACAAGGGGTGCAATAACCCACATTCTTCATTTTAGTGTCACACTCAGTTTTTTCGTAGTTCCTCAATTAAAAATTGTAGTTTTTTATACTATAACTACTATAAATTTTTGGGAGATCGCAAAACCACAATCGACCAAAAACCAAAATTAACAGTGTGACATGTCCGGCTTCCCAAGCTTCCGAATGTGGTCAACAACCACAAGCCTTGCAATAGGAAGAGCTCTATACCACTATGAACATCGATATACATATAACCTTTGAAGAAGCCCTTGCATGGGTAGAGTTTATTCTGCAATCCAAAATTGATAAACAACTAACCGAAGTAGAAAAAGCAATCCTCAAAGCTGCTTGGGAACAAGAAACCTACAATAAAGTCGCCGATGATTTATATTTGAGTGTAGGATATATTAAAGATTTAGCATCTCAGTTATGGAAGTGCATGTCCAACTTATTGGAAACTAAAGTAACCAAGAGTAGCTTCCGCTATTTATTATTAGAGAGAAGCACAACAATTGCCTATATCTTGCCAGAAATACAACCGAGCAATATTTATCAACAGGAAGAGTACAAAGGCAATATATTAATCGTTGATGAAATTATTAATAATTTGGATTTCTTAACTTACACATTGAACAAGCAAGGGTACAAAGTTCAAAATTTTACTGACAGTAACCTGGCATTAATCGCAGTTCGTAATAACCGACCTGATGTCATTTTACTAGAAGTTAACAGACCGGAGAGCAATGGCTATCAACTTTGCTCAACCTTGAAATCAGATGAAGCAACTTCAGATATACCCGTTATTTTTTTTAGTTCTTCCAATGAATTATTCGATAAAGTCAAAGCTTTTAAAGTCGGGGGAGTAGACTATATTACCAAACCGTATCAACCGGAAGAAGTGGTTGCGAGAATCCAAGCTAAACTAAATTTACAACAGCAAAAATTTCTACTTCGACAGGAAATACAGCAACAGCAAAAAAACACAGAAATGCTTCGGCAATTTCGTGCTTTTCTTACCAGTGTATTCAACAATTCAAAAGATGGCATAGCTGTTATAGAAGCAGTAAGGGATGCTCTCACCGGAGAAATTAAAGATTTTCACTATCTGCTGGTTAATCCCATCTTTGCCAAACTGTTGGATAAAAAACGAGAAGACTTCATCAGTAAGTTAGGACAACAGAAACGACTGAATCGGCTTGTCCCGGGATTATTTGAGGAGTTTGTGCAAGTGGTGGAAACGGGAGAAACTCTAGAGCAGAAATTTTGTTGCAAAACAGATACCCAAAAGAAGTGCTATGACTTGATTGCCATTAAATTGGGTGATGGTATTTCAATAACAGTGCGGGAAGTCATGAATGTTTCTTAAGAAATAGGATTCATGCACCGTAACATTAGATCACGATTGGAGTAAATTGTATCACCAGTTAAAATTATCTCGCTAAAAAATGTCAGGATTTGCCATTTTTTTCATGTTTGATGTATAGAGACTGAAGGAATTAAAATCTAACTTTTCCTCAGTCCCAACGATATTATCTACGTAAAATTACTTAGAATTGAACTTAAATTTATCAATCAAACGTACACAAAATTTGAGGTTGGGTGGATTGCAATTTTATTTTAAGTAATTTTACGTAGATAATCTGATACTTCAGGGTGCTGAATTTGGATGCCACTCAAAATCGTTGCCACATCAAATTAACACGGAACATGTACTTTGAAGAAGCACTGGCATGGGTTGAATCTATTCTCCAATCCCAAATTAATAAACAACTAACTAGGCCAGAAAAAGCCATCATCAAGGCGGCTTGGGAACAAGAGACCTACAGTGCAGTTGCTGATAACTTATATCTTAGTGTAGGATATATTAAAGATTTAGCTTCCCGATTATGGAAGTGCCTTTCCAATTTACTAGAAGAAAAAGTAACCAAGTATAACTTGCGTTCTCTGATCTTAGAAAGATGCACTATACTTACTAATATATTGCCAGAAATAGAACCAAGTTATATCTGTCAAAGGGAAGAATCAAAAGGCAATATATTAATCGTTGATGAAATTATTGATAATTTGGACTCCTTCACCTATACCTTGAACAAGCAAGGATACAAAGTTTACAGTCTCACTGACAGTAATCTGGTATTAAGAACAGTCTGGGACAACCGACCAGATGTCATTTTACTGGAAGTTCACAAACCAGAGAGCAATGGCTACCAACTCTGCTCAACCTTGAAGTTCGATGAAGAAACTTCAGATATACCCGTTATTTTTTTCAGTTCCTCCAATGAAGTATCTGATAAAGTCAAAGCTTTTCAAGTTGGGGGAGTAGACTATATTACCAAACCCTGTCAACCGGAAGAAGTGATCGCGAGGATTCAAGCTCAACTAAATTTACAACAGCAAAAACTCTTACTTCGTCAAAAAATCAAACAACAGCAAAAAAACACAGAAATGCTTCAGCAATCTTGTGCTTTCCTTACCAATGTCTTCAACAGTTCAAAAGATGGCATGGCCGCGATGGAAGCAGTAAGGGATGCTCTCACCGGAGAAATCAAAGATTTTCACTATCTGCTGGTTAATCCCATCTTTGCTAAGCTGTTGTGTAAAAAACGAGAAAAATTCACTAGTAAATTAGGACAACAGAAACTGCTGAATCGACTTGCTCCAGGATTATTTGATAAGTTTGTGCAAGTGGTGGAAACGGGAGAAACCTTAGAACAGGAATTTTCTTGTGAAGCAGATACTCAAAAGAAGTGGTATGAATTGATTGCCATTAAATTGGGTGATGGTTTTTCGATAACTGTGCGGGAGGTGAAGAGAATGGAGACGGAACAGCCAACAGGCAAGATGCCTGTTCCACAAGAGTTTGAGCGGGAATATATTTACCAATGACAAACGACAAATGACAAATAACAATTCCTTATTGCTTGCTGGCTTTGAGGGCATATTCTCGAAATCTATTTAAATCTGCTTGGATGGTAGATTCAACAATACGACCGAGAAATAGATTATCCATCAACGGACCGAGGATACCGGGAATGGCGTAAGCTACTGTTAGCTTAACAATACTATTACCATGCCGGTCATAAAAGCGAATTGCTCCCCTATTCGGTAAGCCATCTATAGATTCCCATTGAATAATTTGATGGGGTATAACTTTGAGAATGCGGGAGAGCCAACTGAATTCTAAACCACCACTGGCCAGTTTCCACCGGGATAGTTCTGGATCTTCTTCTAGTACCTTGACTGAGTCAATCCATTTCATCCAACGAGGCATTTGTTCTAAATCAGACCAGAGGCTCCAAGCTAAGTCAATAGGAACCTCTACCTCAACCTGCACACTATGTTCGAGCCAATCAGTCATAGGAATGTAGAATTAAGAATTAAGAATGTAGAATTGGGAATTGTTTCTTTTTCTCTGTGTCTCTGCGTCTTCACATCCCCACATTAGTCAAAACTAGCTTCCTGAGATACTTAGCAGCTTACTGCTACGGAGCACTCCTCAATTTTAGATGCATTTTCTAGAATTGCTTGAGCGGCTTGATGTCCTGAGATAGTTGCTCCTTCCATACTATCGATGTAGTCTTGCTGGGTATAGCTACCTGCCAGGAAGAAGTTGTTGATTGGTGTCTTCTGGTTGGGACGATAAGGATCCATGCCGGGAGCTTCCCGATAGAGAGATTGGGCCAGCTTAACTACACTGTACCAGGTCATGTTCAACTCTCGTGAAGAGGGGAAGAGTTCTTGAACTTGCTGTAGAACATGTTTAGCGATCGCTTCGTTATTTTGTCGGATAAAAGGGTCACCGGGAGTCAGCACCAATTGCAAGAGGGAACCCTCTCCTTGCTTATAGTAGTCACTGGGACTAGTCAGAGCCAAATCAGCAAAGCAGGAAAAATCCGCATCAGGGGTATAGAGTAGATTATCAATCCCTGCTGCTTCTGCTAACTGTTGTCGCTTTTGGGGGTCATTTAATTCTGTTACCCAGCCATCAAACCGAAGCTGTACGGTAGCTACTGGTACGGCATCCAACTTATAGATCTTGTCAAACTCTGGCCATTTACGCCATGCTTCTGGTAGCAGGCGCTGCACTCCAGGAACATCACCAGCACAGACATAGGCATCAGCAATAATCGTTTCTTCAGTTTCCCCTTGGGCAACAACTAAGCCAGTAACCTTGGTTTCCGTACCACTCTCCGTAAACAGTATCTCCCGCACTCGGCGTCTGGTGTAAATTTTTGTACCTCGTGCTTCTAAATACTCGATAATTGGTTTGTGAAGATACTCATAAGGAGAACCTTCCAGCATCCGCAGTACCGACGCTTCGGATTTAGCTGCAAAGAACTGAAAAATTGTCAACATGCAACGGGCAGAAATATTTTCTGTATCAATAAAACCCAGAGCATAAGCGATCGGATTCCACATCCGTTTTAAACTACCCTGAGAGCCACCGTGACGGCGAAACCAGTCAGCAAAGCTAATGGAATCTAGCTCTCTGATGTTTTTCATTGCTCCCTCGAAATCCACTAAACCCCGAACAATGGGACTAGTACCAAGAGCAAGAGAGTTTTGTAGCTTATCTATAACAGATAGTTGGGAGGTGGTAAAAAAGGCTTTAAGTCCATTGAAGGGAGCACCGGTGATAAAGCGAAAATCCAACTCTCCGATACGAGCATCTTTATTAATAAAAGTGTGGGTATGCTCCTTTAGACGCAGGTTCTCAAAGGCTCCCACCTTCCGCATCAACTCAAATAACTGGTAGTAGCAGCCAAAAAAGACATGCAACCCCATTTCTACATGGTTACCTTCGGCGTCTACCCAGCTACCAACTTTCCCCCCCACAAAGGGACGGGATTCAAAAATTTCTACCTGATGTCCGGCATCAACTAGGTCAACTGCCGTCGCCATCCCCGCTAGTCCTGCCCCAACAATTGCAATTCGCATTCAGCCTTTCTCTTTTCAGTTTCTTTACAGATTGTAATATAAATCGGGAATTGGGAATTGGAAATTGGGAATTTAGAAGCGGATGACTTCTAGTAAATCTCCGAACATCTCTTCCATCATCTCCTCAGGTGTTTGACGCCAAGCAGTTGGTCCAGTAATAAATTCTTTGATAGTGACTTTTTTGTCTCGAAAATCCCTGATAAAATCTCGCAACTGCTCAATCCCGTGAAGTTCCGATTCCATTTGCTCCATCATCTCAGCAATAGGATCTATACCTTCTCGCTTAGCTTTGCGGTAATCCGAAACCATCACGCCTTCCGGGGTTTTTTTAACTAAGCGCAATTCCCGTTTCAAGTTTTCGTATTGGTTTTTGAGGAATTGATTTTCCTGTTCGAGACGATTACAACTTCTGGTTATCTCATCTTCCGTTTCGTTGGCAATTGATTCACCTGCTTGATGTTGCTGTTCGATTTCCAGTAGTCGCGCCAAATCGCCATCTTGATAGGCTCTATTGATTTCCTTCATAATTTCGGTATGGCGCAGGTGGTTTTCACTATCCATCACCTTATCAGGGTGAAAGATTTCCGCTAACCTCAAAAAAGTCTGGCGAATTTTTCTTGATTCCTGAGTTTTGGCTACTTGCTGTGGGGGAAATTCTTGCCTTTCCTCGGTATCTGGCTCGGAGTTCTCTTCTGATTTAAAGTTAAAATTTGGTTCTGGTTCTTGATTCTCAAACAGTTCGTCTAACTCTGTTTCTCCTGCTTGGTTGTTAAACTTAGGAGAGATGATTCCCCCCAACTGTAAACTCCGATAAATTCCTTCAATCGTCTTCTTCGCTTTTTTGCCAAACTTCCTGGTGCGGAAGATTTCCTCGAATAAGGAATGGATCTCTTGATCAAGAGCTGTAAGATTTTTTAAGTGAGGATTACCTTGTTTAAAGATCTCAGTTGCTAAGGAACGCATCTGCTCCACAAAGTTATTCAGTTCCGTCCGTTTTCTCTTAGTCTGTTTTAAGAGCCATTGCTGATCTTTTTTTAAGGCTTCCAGGCGACGATAACTAGAGGGGAGAGCTAGTGATGTTGTTGAAGTCCCATTAGATGAGGAAGAGGCAGAGGGTGGCATAAGGGAGGGTGGAAAAAGACACAATCATTTTACTCTACTCGTTAGATTCTGATCGCCCCTGGAGTTAGAAGCTGTGCGGGGAGATGGGGAAGCTGAGGAAGCTGGGGAAAACGGAACAACAAACAACAAACAACAAACAACAAATGACCAATGACCAATAACAAATGACAAACAACAATTCTCAATTCCTAATTTCCAACAATTCTGGTTTGACTCGCCGTAAAAAAAGCACCACTGCTGCTGTAAACCACCCTTCAATCACCATGAGCGGAATATAGGCAAGAAAAGCTCCGTAAATTACTGTTTGTTGAGTTTCAGTACCAACACCTGTAAAAATACTAGTTATGCTCAAAGCTATATATATCAGAGTTGCTATTCCCAAACCAGCAGCACCAGCAAGAAAAGCTGAGATACCGGTCACCAAGCGATTGTCTTTATTGATAAGATAGTGCAACTGGAACAGGTGATAAGCCAGAATTGCTGGTAGTCCTAGCATCACCGCATTTACTCCCAAAGTCGATAAGCCACCATGTTGGAAGAATATTGCTTGGAAGAATAAACCAATGAGAATGGCTGGAAAAGCATAGTAACCCAAAACTGTTCCTAATAGTCCATTGAGGATTAAATGAACACTACTTGGTGGTACTGGGATATGAATCCAAGAAGCCACAAAAAAAGCAGCGGTCAGTAAAGATGCTTTGGGAATGTTTTCTTGAGGATTTTGAGCTCGATGAATTCGACGCAAAGAGTACCAAGTGAGACCCCCAGTAGTCGCATAACCAAGGATACAGGTGGATGCGGGGAGGATACCATCAGAAATATGCATTTTAGAATGTAGAATTGGGAATGGAGAATTGGGAATTGGGAATTGGGAATTGGGAATTAAGAATTGGGAAGAGTCTTCTGCTTCCTTGTCTGATTTCCACTTCGTTGGAAAAATAGGGCTGTACCAACAAATCCCCAAACACCGGAAGCTCCCATGAGGATTGTTTGGAGAGGGGTAAAGGAAGGAGTTGTTGATTGAATCATCATTTGTTGGTTTTTCGGCTTATTATCTCCTGTTTCTGGAGTGATACTTGTCGCCACTTTGTCTTCTGTGTCTACAACAGCAATATTGATAATGTCACCGTGACTAACTTGGCGCACTTTCACTGTCCAATTCCCGGTTTTTGAGGGAGTAGGTGCAAAGGCAAAGTTACCGTTTTCGTCAGTAGTACCAGTTAGCCAAGGAGTAGAAGATTGTTCTGGGGAGTAAACTGTAACTTGGGCATTAGACATCGGTTTGCCAGTGTCATATTTAGCTTGAATCTCGATTGCTTGAGTTGCTTCGTATTCAATTTTGACACCATGAGCATCAGCTTCAAGAGAGTAACCGAAGATTGAAGCAATAATGATTGGGGCTACAAGTTTCCACTTCATATTCAACTTTGTCTAGATTGATTTGTAAAGGAGAGTCAAGTCTCTCCTGTAGAGAAATGGTGGTTAATATAGCGTTTCTCATACTTGTGAGGTACATTCGCTATTGGTTTTGGGAATAGGGAATGGGAGATGTACCTCACGGATGCGAGAATTGCTATAGCTCAAATCACCGAAAGCGGCGGGAAGCCCATTCCTTAAGGGATGGGAGGGATAGCCGCCCGCCGCTTGGTTGTTTGTTCTTTGTTTTTTGTTTTTTGACAAACAACTAACAACCAACAACAAATAACACGAAATCCCCCGTGCTTTAGCCGGGGGATGAGTTAACCTTAACTTGTGGTGTCGGCGGTGGTAGACTCTTGGCAGTGACCTTCACCAACATGACCGAGTCCCATCAGTGCTTGTTCAAAGTTTTCGTAATCCTCGGCTGATAGTTCTGACTCTAGTTCAGACATCTCTACTTCTAGCTTGCCATCCTTTGCTAAAGCAGCTAGGGGTGCAAAACCGAGAGCATTAGTATTAAGATCATCATCTGCTGAAGCATCAGCATCGCCAAAAATATGGTCAAAGTGGAAGGTTAACTCCAAATCAGCTGTACCTCCTGCTTCCAGTTTACCTTTGCGCTCTCCGCCGACAAACTCCCCACAAACATACTCGTATTCCTGGTCAATTTTGATCGAAAAGTCAATAGTCTGCCCATCTTTTTGAGCCTTTCCTTCCATGACTATCGTCTGATCTTCAATTGGTTCATCCTCTCCCTGAACCATCTTCCAGGAAAGGGCATTATATTTACCAGCAGGAACCTCGGCAAACTCTTTGATGAGAACCGGTTCGGCACTTTCATTGCCTTCTGCTAAGTCTACAGTTGTTGCCTCCTCAAAGCTGACTGTCTCTTTTGCCTCGATGTCGCTGTTAGCCTCTGCATGAAAAGGAGGGTCGCTTTGGTAAGCCGTGACATCTACTAGATTAACGTAAACATGGTCAAAAGAAATTTGCCAATCATCTTTGGAGACAAAACCCTCTCGAACAAAATCCTCTCCATTAGCACGAATTTCCAGATTCCCCTGTTCTATTGTTGCCGGGGTTTCGTTTTGATTTGCCCCTTGGGAACAGCCAAATAGCAAGCCAGTTGCCACAAAGGTCAGATTAGCTAAAGTTAGCAGCTGTCTGCTCATTATTGTTCCACTTGCCTTTAAAAGAATTTACAGACTAAAACCCATCAGACAAGCTTTTCCTCAAATTTGCAATGCCCCTGGTAGGCATTTTACTAAATTGGTTATTGGTTATTGGTTATTAGTCCTTTGTCCAAGTAGACAAAGGGCGAAAGCTTACATAGTCATCATCTTGGGTAAACTTGCCCTACAACTATTCTTTCTTGGTTTACACCTAATTTACTTGCCCAAGATCCGCTTCCTAGACCGGCAAGTACACAGAAATTAGCTTAATATAACAAAAGTGCATAAACCTATATAAATCTACTAATCTGAAAATAGGCGCGGGGACGCGGGGACGCGGAGACACGGAGACACGGAGACAGAAAGATTTTCACCCTAACGTTATGAGGTGAAATTTTATTTCATACTTCCATGAAATTGGATATTTTTGGTGTCGTGGGACACACTCTCTATTCCCTAATGCTGTAAAAGGAAAACTTTTCCCGTGGTCCAATTTAATCAAGAAGAGATACACAATAGAAAAATTAAAAAAATGTTGCGATATTTTAGCTAATTTAGGTATGAGGTATTAGTTAATCAACAATAAATGGACTTTACTGCTGCTTTACCAACTTTTGTGATTACCCTCCGAGAAGGTGTTGAAGCTGCCTTGGTGGTGGGAATTGTGCTGGCTTGCCTGGAAAAAGCCAAAGCTCAACAACTAAATCCGTGGGTATTTGGAGGAGTTGTGGCTGGGATTGTTGCTAGTGCACTGGTGGGAATCTTTTTTATCGGGGGTATTCAAGCTTTGAGTAGCCAATATCCAGAGTATGCATCGGTAATTGAGCCGTCGATAGAGACAGTATTTGGGATAATAGCGATCGCTCTGCTAAGTTGGATGCTAATTTGGATGACACAACAGGCACGATTCCTGAAAGCAGAAATTGAGGGCAATGTTGCTTCTGCGATGGAACAAGGTAATGGTGCTGGTTGGGGAGTATTTGCCTTAATTTTCATCGCTGTCTTGCGAGAAGGCTTTGAAACAGTGGTCTTTCTGGTGGCCAAGTTTCAAGAAGGAATTGTACCAGCTGTCGGCGCGATCGCGGGTTTGGTCGGAGCGGTATTGATTGGTTTTCTCCTGTTTAAGGGAGGCGTCAAGATTAATCTACGCCTGTTTTTCCAGGTGATGGGTATATTCTTGCTATTGATTGTGGCGGGTTTAGTAGTGGGAGCTTTCAAACATCTTGATCAAACTGCTACAGTTTTAGGAGAGATTAACTCTCAATTCGAGGGGTTGTGTTTCTACCACAGCCAAGTAGCATCAAATCCCTCTTGCTTGTTGGGACCAATGGCTTGGGATACTACCGGTATTTTACCGGATAACCAGTTTCCTGGTATAGTACTCAAAGCTTTATTTGGCTATCGGGCAAAGATTTATTTAGTACAAGCGATTGCTTACCCGTTGTTTTTGTTTACTGTCGGCGGCATCTATTTAAACAGTTTAACAGTACCCAAGGTTGCAACGACAAAGACTGAGCAAAAAGTAGGCTAGGTGAAGCCAAGCAGTATTATGGGGTAGGGGCGGGTTAACCTACCATTTTTCGTATCGACAAGCAAATGACCTAAACCCGCCCCGGTAGGACAATCGGTGTCTTATCAGCCGGGGCGGGTTTGTTTAAATTATTGCTCTTATTGCCAAGTTCCGGGCGAACCCGCCCCTACACATAATTTAATCTAAAATCTAAAATCTAAAATCTAAAATTTCTCTAGTCACTCATCCGGAGCAATCTTACAAATATTTTCCGGTTGGAGAGGACAGGTTTGATTGACGAGGGGATTTTCTATAAGCCAGACTTCAGTCAGTTTCAATAATTTAGACAATGGACTGATATCTTTAATTTGATTAAAACTTAGTGAGAGTTCAATGAGCTGAGTTAATTCACATAACGGACTAATATCTGTATCTCTCTGAGGGTAGGGATGGATTAATCACCTTCAATACCCAAAGAAACGCGATCACTTCCTACTGCCTTCATTTCCCCTAACAGCTGTACAACTTTTTCATAAGAAGCTTGAGGGTCTGCTACCAGTTGAACAGTTCCTTCATCGTTTTGTTGTAAGTAAGTTTGCATTTGACCAACTAACTGCTCTGAAGTTAATACTTGCTCCTTCAGCACAATCTGTCCTTCGGAGTTTAACTCAACAATTAGAGAATCCACCGGATTTTCTTGAGGTTCACTCTCTTCTTCACCATTAGAGTTAGGCAATTGGATATCTACCCCTTGCTCGTTGTTTAAGGTTGTAGTGAGCATAACAAAAAAAGCCAGCACTGCCATCATCACATTCAGCATCGGTATGAGGTCGATTGATGGCATCGATGGCCCGGTTTGTTGATTTTTAAATCGCATTAGTTGTTATAGCGCTACACGCCGGGGAATAAGGAACAAAAAAAGCTTGCGATTCAACTATTCTAGCAACTTGCGATAACTTTACCGTAAGTCATTACTTCCCTATTTCAGAAAATTGGGTTCTTCAGGACATATTATGCTAAACTATTAGTTATTAACTCAATAATAGCAAATAAAAATGAAAAAGCAATATACAGAAATTCTCAATTTACCAGGGGTAATAGTTAAATCCAAAAAAGAAATTGNGAGTTGAGGGGTAAAGCCTTCGCGAAGGGAGTTTAACAGTATTCATTCGGATGCAATCAGCGCGAAGGCTTCCCCCCTAATACTTGTAGGACTCGTATAGCACCTGCTTACTGACCTGAATCCTTACGATATTTCTTTTGTTTGTTGAGATAATCAAATAGAGTCTGGCTCTCCAAGCTTACGAGAGGTTGGGGAACTACTTTGGCAGTCTCGACCATCAATCCTGGAACAGAAGTCGGGACTGGTGTTGGTTCCTGAACTAATAAAGAATTCAATTTTTTGGATAGCTCCTCAACGGACTGACTAATTTTCAGTAAAGCAGAAGATACCTCTAAAATAGTCTGACGTGAGGTTTGATATTGAGCTTTAGGCTGAAGTTGGGGAACTGGTATACCATCCCGTTTAAAACGATAGTAATCGGTAGCTCGATTAATGACTTTACGAATAACTTGCTGATGGAGAATATCTTTTTGTTCTTCAGGAGTAAAAATTTCATTGAACGAGACAGGCAAATCCTGGAGATGTAAGTTAAGCAAATCTTCTAGATCCTGCCTACTGGGAGACTGGATAGTAAGTTGAACATTTCCTTGGCGGTCTGTAATAGATGAGTTAAGCTTTTTTTGAAATATTTCCCAACTATCGGGAAACATAATAGAGATAATTAGGCTATGCTTAATATGAGTAAATAATTCCTTAATACTGCTGCCAAAGGCTAAGAGTAAATTGCTATTCTGCTCTAGCCCTAAACTCTCTAATTGGTCAAAAACCATAATTAATGGTTCATCGACCAGGGAAAGCTTGCTAATAACACTGATAGCTTCTAATCCCCAGGTCTCACGGTTAGTTTGTGTATCCCATCTGACATCAATCAAACCTAATGTTTCTAACTCTACTGTTTCTAGCTCAAAGCCAGCCAGCCAGCGTTTAATCAAAAGCTTACGCTTAGGGTCTGTATAGTAACAGTAGCGAATCATCCCTTTTAAGATTTGCCAAGAAAAACCCGAACAGTCATAAGTAAACTGCCACCACTGCTCTACTTTTTTCTCAATCAGTTTCCAGAAGTCTCTCTTTCGCTCAGTTCCTACAGAACCAAGAGCTTCGTAAATCTCCAAGGGATTTTGTTCTAATACCTTAATAATTTTTTCCTCTTTCTGAGTTGGCAAAGGAATATTTTGACGATTAATGATCTTCGACAAAAAATAAGCAAGTAAATGATCTAGTTGAGTATAGTTAGTACTACCAACTCTCTGGATTAAGGATTCGAGCACTCGACTATAAATATGGAATAAGATACCATCAGGATCGTTAGGGTGATTAATAAAGAACAAACGGTTTCTTGCTAACCGCTCCTGAGCCAGACGCATCATGAGGTGACTCTTCCCTGTACCGGGTTCCCCTGTAACAACTACACCTTGACTTTGGTGGTTCCTATCATCCTTAATTCCTTGAAGAATTGACTTCAGAGCTTGATACTGTTGTTGAGAGATCGTTTTCAAGTCTGGATGTACCTGAAAAGGATTATCAACTCGGCTACTTACGAAGGGATTGGGGTATTTCTGAAGCAGCTGTTTGATATCTTGTTGAGTCATTTGGAGGTAAAGCTGATAGGTAAATAAGGCATCGTACCGGGCTAAATGTGCTTGCTCTTCTGAAAAGTATTGGTGGTTAACCCTAAGGTTCAAGTAGGTACTGAGGTCGCCTAATGAGTAGGATTCTAGATGAGGCCAAGTTATCCTGGCAAGTTTATAGGTACATACCCAGTCACATTTCGGTAAGACCTCTTGGATAAAATTATAGCTTCGTTGTAAGACTTTCCTGTCGTGATGGGCACAATGGCAAACAATATTTTTGCCTTCAGCAATAGCTTTAAACTCTTGGAGAATTTGCTCTAGAGATTTGTGGTTGTAGTACGGTTTTTCGTTCCCTACTGCTCCTTGGACAAAAGCTTCATAGATCTGCTCTCCAGTATAGTCTACAACCGCAATCTCTCTCAGAAGTTCTTGGCCTTCTGTATCGATAACAATGAAATCAATAGGGAGCATTAGGTGTTAGATTTTAGATTTTAGATTTTAGATTTTAGATTTTAGGTGTTAGATACTGGTGACAAGTTAGATCAAGTTCGGATAAGCAGTGATAATTCCTTTCTACCTTGCAACCTTCTTTCTTCCCTTCTTCCCGGTCGCCTTCTGCCTTATTATCACCAAAGTCTAAGTATTTAACCAAACTTGATATTAGGTATATGTCAAGGCTTGACAAAATAGATTATAGTATCATTATTGATACTATAAATAATGTATGGCTCAAATCAACGATATTATTGCTGCGATGCGGCAAAACCCTTGTGATGTTCGTTTTGCTGATTTGAAAAAAGTCTGTACCTGTTACTTTGGAGAAGCTCGACAAAGTAAGACATCCCATCTTGTTTACAAGACACCGTGGCAAGGAAACCCTCGTGTCAATATCCAAGAAGGGAAGAATAGAAAAGCGAAACCTTATCAAGTCCGGCAAGTTCTAGATGCTATAGATAAGCTGGAGAATATCAGTAAACCACCCAACGCTGACTCTTGCGAGTACAAGGAGGGTTATTAGTATGCAAGTAAGTGCTGTTCTTCCTTTTTTCCCAACGCTGTACCTTTCAGGTATGGCGTTGCGAGGAAAGGAGGAAAGAAAGATGAAAATCAACCATGAACATTATACCTATCGTGTTACATGGTCTCAGGAAGATGAGGAGTATGTGGGACTCTGTGCAGAATTCCCTAGCCTGTCTTATCTAGACGAATCTCGTGTAGCAGCCTTTGAAGGTATTGGCAATTTAATAGAGGAAATCCTTGAAGACATGGAAGCCAATGGGGAATCGATTCCAGAGCCAATTGCTGACAAAAAATATAGCGGTAAATTTCAAGTCAGAATTCCACCAGAACAACACCGTTTATTAGCAGTAAAAGCAGCTGAGTCTGGTGTCAGTCTTAACCGTTATGTTAGTTCTAAGCTTTTTTGATTTAACTGCGAAAACTTTGTAGAGACGCGCCATGGCGCGTCTCTACATTTAGCGGAATAAAGAAAAATCGTGATGTGAGGGGTCAGGCAACGGTCATTGGTGTCAACTTAAGCCACAACCCTTGCCAATTGATAGTTTCGAGAAGTTCTACTTCAACTGAGTGGGTAGCCTTACCCTACCTGATTAACAGGCGAAAGAGTTAGCGACAGCAGTATTCTCTTGCTCCCTCAGCTTCCTCAGCTTCCTCAGTTCCCCCAGATTCAAACGCTTTTCAGGTTAAGTTGACACCAATGGCCAGCGGTATCCTAGGAGGGGTGGGTTGGACTCTTCTGCTATCCATATACAGGAGTGGCAATTCCTTCCCAACGTGCTTTAATTTGTAGAGCTAAAAACTTCGAGTAGTGACGTGACTGATGTAAATTGCCGCCGTGAAACCAAAGAGCTTCCTGCAAGGTTGGTTTCCACATATTGCGTAATTCTCCTTCCCAAGGACCTGGATCTTTAGCAGTATCTGAACCTAATCCCCAACATGGACCTACTTTATCCGCCACTTCTTGAGAAATTAATTCAGCAGCCCAACTATTCATCGATTGATAGCCTGTCGCATAAACAATTAAGTCAGCCGATAACTCTGTACCATCAGTCAAAACTACTGAATGTTGCTTAATCTGAGCAATATTAGTACCACTCTTTAATTTGACCTTACCATCAATAATCAACTGAGAAGCTCCCACATCAATATAATATCCGGAACCTCGCCGTAGATAGATCATAAAAAGTCCTGAACCGTCTTCACCAAAATTCAAGAGAAATCCGGCTTTTTCCAAAGCTTGATAAAAATCGGCATCTTGTTTAGCTATTTCTGCAAAAACGGGAATCTGGAAACTCGGTAAAATCTTATAAGGAATGGAGGCAAAAATCAGATCTGCCAGATCCGTTGTGATACCTGCTGCCACTGCACTCTCTGAATATAAGTCTCCTAAGAGGAATTTCATTACTGCTTCAGATTTAGTCACATGGGTTGATGAGCGCTGAATCATCGTTACATCAGCATCATTTTCCCAGAGGGCAGCACAGATATCGTGGGCGGAGTTATTTGAGCCAACTACCACACATTTTTTACCTCGGTATGGTTCAGCTCCTGGGTGCATACTAGAATGGTGTTGCTCACCTTGGAACAACTCAGCACCAGGAAATTGAGGAATATTGGGTTTTCCCGACATACCCGTGGCCAAGACTAACTGTTTGGGACGTAAAACCACTGTTTCGCCATCACGATTAACAGTGATCACCCACTCTTTGGTTGCTGGTTCAAAATAGGCACTAGTGCATTCAGTAGAACTCCAATAGTTGAGCTCCATAATTTTGGTATAACATTCTAACCAGTCCCCCATCTTATCTTTAGGAGTAAAAACTGGCCAATGGTCAGGAAAAGGAAGATAAGGGAGATGGTCATACCAAACCGGATCATGTAGACAAAGAGATTGGTAACGTTTACGCCAAGCATCCCCTGGTCGTTGATATTTATCGACAATAATTGTTGGTACTGCCAAGGATTTTAATCTAGCACCTAAAACAATACCCCCTTGTCCACCTCCGATAATCACACAGTAAGGTTGTTGACTGTAGCCTAATTCCGCTTCCTCCTGATTTTTAGTTACCGACCAAGTTTGCCGATGTTTCGCTGCCCCATGCTCTACTCCCAGGGGGCGAGTTGCTCCTGTTTTTTCGACCTGTCCTTTAAGCTCTGTCATACTAGTGAACAGAGTCCAACATTGATGGTTTTTTAACCGAATATGCCCCTTACCTCTGGCTACTTCGGTTTCAAAGGTAAACCAACTCTCAATAATACCGTTACTGGAGCTAGCTTCTCCTTCTATTGACCATTGTCTCGGTTGGATATTAGGGACAGTTGCTTCTAACATCAATTTGATGTCGTTTTTGCCTTCAAGAGTTTTAATATTCCAAGTAAAGGATACTAAATCACGCCAATAACAATCATCAGCAAACATCTCTACAGCTTGATTGAAGTCACCCCTCTCAATTACTTTATTAAATTTTTCTAACCATTCCTTTACTTGTTGAGTTGCTGCTGTAATATCATTGTTCATTATGCACACCGTTTCTTAAATTTATTACCAATTTTAGATAATTGTGGTCATTAGTACAAGGGATAAATAAGCTTGCAGCCATCTAATTTGTAACTTGTCATTGACACGGTGAAACAGGGAAACGGTGATGCGGATAGAAGTTAGCCATTTTTTTGTCTTGAATGAGCTTAATGTGAATATTGTGAATAAAAAAAATAATCTAGAGAACGAATCGTGATATAATTTTTATGGCTTATGTACCTATTGAACAACGATGGATAATCCACCTTGGCAACAAGAATCGGTAATCAAACAATCACTATTAATTCTTGATAGTTTTGAAATTTGGTCAACACATGATTTGTTTAACAAACCAGGTTTAGTAGATATCAAAAAAGATTTACTAAATATAAAAAATTTACCTCAAGATGTAGGCCAAAAACTATTTGAAGCTCCTTTTATTGTTGTCTCTCATGGAACAGAAAGCAACCCTATTTTGAACTATGGGAACCAGAAAGCCCTAGATATTTGGGAATTGAGTTGGCAAAATTTCACCAAAACTCCCTCACGAGATACCGCAGAAGCAATAGAACAAGCAGAACGCGATCGCTTGTTAGCAGAAACCAGCAAGCAGGGGTTTTGTGAATTTTCAGTAATACGCATTACTAGCACCGGAAAGCGCTTTAAAATTAATCAGGGGGTAGTTTGGAATCTGATTGATGAACAACAAGTTTATCAAGGACAAGCTGCTGTTTATTCTGATTTTTATTTTTTATAGCTATGGATTCATTAATCCAGGTGCAAGCTGTCGTAGAAACACCTGACTACGAAAGTGAGTTTGTTTGTCCTTGGGAGGTTCCAAAATTCCAACCATTTTCTCTGCTCCGTTTATCGGGAGAGATGACTTATCCAGAAATTGGGTTAGTTGTTGCTCAACTAGCTCAATATAATCACATAGAACTTGCAAATGAAAAACAAGTAGTTTTAAGGGACATCCTCAAAGCTGAAGGTTTAGTTTTACCAGGGGGAATACAAGTTATCTCTGAAGGGCAAAAACCTATTTCTCCTAGTTGTTGTGGTGGACTGGAAACATGGCGGGAATGGATAGATTTTCTACAAACAGGTGATTCACCTTGGTTAGGGCATGATCCTAGTCCTTGGATGGAAAATCAGGGATATTTTATTCGTATTTGGTCAGATGGTGGTATGGAACCAGCGAAGAATGCATTTTACATAGATGTTTCACTCTCTGATTTTGAGAGAGGATTGAGGCAGGTAGAACAAGAACTTCAAGCATTTTTGTTCTGCATTGAGAGTTGGGCTCAAGAAATTGAGTTTGTAGAATCTAGGGAGTTATTGCAAAAATTCAATGAATGCTTTGATATTGGAATACTATAGGTGTTAGGTATTAGGCAATGGTGACAAGTTAAAGGGTCGTGCATTTTGAAAATTATTGGCAATCAACATCTGAGCGATCGCATCACTTTGACAGATTACCACGCGATCGAAGCTGTAAGCAGTGACATCAGGATCTGGTAAATTGCTCTGGTTATTTGATGATACAGCGCTTACCGCTGCAATGAGGTACACCTGAATAAGTTGTCAAGATCTGATATATTTCTTCCTCGTCGATTTTACTGTACCTCGTAACAGCGCGAAGCGCTGTAAAGCCTTCGAGGGGTGTGGCGGCAACTGAAATCTGTGCTTATTTAACTGCATAACTTAACATTTAAATTGCATCTTTTGCCCTTCCCTAAGCCGCTTGTTAACTTGCCTTACTAAGAATGTCTTAACTGCCCTGGCGACTGCTATAGCTTGGTGCTTAACTAGTAGTTAAACTGGAAGCATAGCTCTTGTATCCTATATTATCTATTGCTTGCCATGCCATTAACCCAGGATGTAGAATCTGTTGATGTTATCCCACAAGATATCAGCTTCCCACCTAGCGATCTAGAGAGTAACGAGCCTCCCTTGGAAAGTGATTTACACCGCGATCAAATTGATTTATTAATTCGCCTACTGCGATGGTTTTGGCAAAAAAAGCAAGACTTCTATGTTTCTGGTAACGTAACGATTTACTACAGTCCACAGCAGCTTAAGTCAGAAGATTTTCGAGGACCGGATTTCTTTGTTGTACTCAATACGGAGAACAAGCCTCGTAAAAGCTGGGTGGTTTGGGAAGAAAACGGCAAGTATCCCAATGTCATTATCGAGCTACTGTCTGATTCAACTGCTCCAACAGACAGAGGATTGAAAAAAAAGATTTATCAAGATATCTTTCGTACTCCAGAATATTTCTGGTTTGACCCACAGACCTTAGAATTTATGGGGTTTGAGCTAGTGAGGGGAACTTATCGTCAATTACCGGCGAATGACCGAGGTTGGCTGTGGAGTGAGCAATTAGAACTTTATGTAGGCATTTATGAACAGAAATTACGCTTCTTTACTAGTGAAGGGGAATTAGTACCAACACCGGAAGAAGCCGCTATTGAGCAACAGCAACGAGCCGATCAAGCTGAAACTTTATTAGCTCAGTATCGAGAACGCTTTGGTGATTTTCCTATCGAAGACTAATTGAGCAAACTGCCAGAATTGCCTTGTAGAGACGCGCCATGGCGCGTCTCTACATTTTTATGATACGTCAATCTGACAAACTATCTATACTCAAGGGCAACAAGTCCCCTGTTTTCGTTAATCCTAATAACATCGGCTCCTGTGGTTGAATAAACTTGCCCGTTAATACGCAACGCTCTTCTTGCTGGGCTACCGCTTCAATACTAGCTCTGATATCCTGTTCGGCAAATTGAGGTCGATAATCACCGGACTTTTGTTGTACATAGTTCCAGAGAACATCTCGAATCAGAGCCTGATATCCCTGATTGCGGGAAAGTTCTTTGAGCTTCTCTTTCAGCTCCTTCTCTAGACGGATGCTGGTGACTTCCATATCGGTGGTAGAAGTGCGAGTAAGTGTTCGCATAACTTTTTTCCTCAAAATAGTGGACATCTTGATAATACAAGTGTAGTATTTAAAAGTCAGTATTTTAAATTCCTTTATTCAGCAAATTACCTTCAATGCGCCTTCATCTAACTAGATCCACCTTAAGCACCGCCGACAACCGCCCCCGGAATTGGGGAGCAGCGGCGATGCTGGTGGATTTTGTGTATAGAGGCGGATCTGGCTCGATAGAACAGCTCACAGCAGAGATTGGAAATCATTTTAATAATGACGCTCCAAGTTTGACTATTGTCGAACCGAAACTAACTAAACGCAGCGGGAGGTACAGGCATATATCAGCTGTACCAATATAAAACAAGAGAACGATAAGAGTTTTCTATACCCCCGCTGCTAACCAAAAAGCAGCGGGGGTTTTTTTAGGAGGAGTAAAACCGTGACAAGCCCGACTCAAGTGTTAAGCCAATCAGTGGTGGTGTTCTCTAAGAACTACCTGCCTATTAGTCGGATCAATATTAAGCGAGCAGTCTCTCTGTTGGTAACGGGGAAAGCCGAACCACTAGATCTAGGCAACAGCAAGAGTTACAGCCTGCGCTCTCCTAGTGTAGTGCTGTTAGTTCCAGAACAAATTCGCTTGACGTTCACCGGTACTGAAAGGATTTGGAAAGTCCCACCGGTGAATCGCCGGGAAGTCCTCAGGCGAGACAAGCACACTTGCCAATACTGCGGTAGCACCAAAAATTTGACCATTGATCATGTAATTCCTAGGTCAAAAGGCGGAAAACACAGTTGGGACAATGTAGTAATAGCTTGTGAATTGTGTAACTCTCGTAAAGGCGATCGCACTCCCAAAGAAGCGGGAATGCTCTTACACACTAAGCCTAAAGCGCCTATGCATCCTACTGTTGCCTTTGCTGAGCAGTTCTGGCGTGAACACCAAGTAAAGGGTGAGTGAAAAGAAAAGTGAGGAAACAAGTAAACAGACGCGGAGAATTAAAACCCTACCTAAAATTTCGTTAACCCCCAAGTAAACCAGTGATAACAGGAGGTCATAAGTTATGCTGAAACTTACTTATACAGAAAATAGCTTTTGCTTGGAGCTGTTGGCTCAACCATTAGAAGAATGGGTGAGTGCACGAGTAATGCTGGCGCTGCGATCCGGAACCAGCCTCTGCATTGAACCAAGTAATGCTTCCTTTTTGCTTCCAGCTGATTTACCACAGCTCCAGGCTTTAGAGCGGCAAGGGCAAACAGAAGAAGCGATCGCTCTGTGTCTGTGTGATGCTGATTATGTGGAAATCAGTCTCCAAGGAACTTGGCTGTCTTCGGACCCTGACTCTGAAGAAGGTATTTTCGTTACGATGATGAGCCATGTCGTTGAGTTCTTTCTCTTTAAACTTTGGCAGGAAGCCCAAGCCATGACTTCCGTCATTAGTGAATAATCCAGAGGGCATAGTTAAGTGGCTATGCTCTCTTTTTTTAAGAAAATTCTCATTTTTTTGTAACTTTTTTAGGTGATTATTACAGTCTATATTCCACTTTTGCAACTGTCATAAGTGATAATTTTTAATAAAGTATAATAAATAACAATATTAACTTAATTTAAATTTAAGAACCAAAATAATAAAAAATTGTGTCAATACATAGTACTGTATTTTTATCGTCTTACATTATTCCGTATTCTACTTATAGAGTAGGTTTCATCTGTTATATTTGATACAAACGTTATTATTTCAATTCTTAATTCTGTATCAATTTCTCAATAATCAAGGAAAAAATCGGGACAAATGAATTTTCATCGGCTAACATAAGCAGTTAGTTACGCAAAATACTAAACTCTAATTGCACAAAATCTTATACTCCGTTGTGACTTGATAGTGATTAATATGAACATAAGCAGTTTTAGACCCTGGCTATGCCTGTGAGAGCAGATTTAATAACTCTACGACGTGCAAGTAATGCCAGAAGCCGTGACCAAGGTGTTGGGATTTTCAACAGAGGTAATTTTGTTGCTTCCTACTTTTGAGGGATTACTTTTCTTAACCCTTTTATGATTTAACCTCTTGCCCAAACCACAGAAACCATACTGCTTCCACCATTAAATTTTCCGAAACGGAGTTAGGCCAAGAAATACCCACACAGTCTAGTGTGACAATTTCAGTTTTTTTAGTGACGACCTAGGAACTTCTCTCAGGGCAAAAGTCGTCAATTTCAATAATTTCCTGGCATCTACATCTAACAGGTGCATTTACCAACCTGTAGTCGATGGAAAGCCAACATGAATAATTTCAATTCAAGCACTCTCTCCAAACTAGTTTCTGGTGAGGACAACAACGATATATCAGTATTTTACCAGAAAAAACCTAGTTTCTCGACTGACAAAAATGCAGCAATGCTAGTGGTTATTGACCCCAGAGTCGAAGCATACCAGATGCTAGCAGAAGGGGTTCATCAGGGGGCAAATGTCTTAATTCTTGACCCTAGCCAGGATGGTATTGAGCAAATTACTCAAACTCTAGCTGGCTATCCTACTTCCACTAGTCTCCATATTGTTTGCCACGGTGCTCCAGGAACCCTGCATTTGGGGGATACATTTCTCAACGGAGCAAACTTGGAGCAATACCGCCAGCAGTTGCAAACCTGGGAAGTGGCTGAGATTTTTTTCTATGCCTGCAACCTAGCGGCTGAAACAATCCCTAGATCTCAATCCTTTCTCAGTCGCTTCCATCAGCTGACGGGTGCTCAGATTGCTGCTTCAGCGAATAAGATTGGTAATGCCCTCAGAGGTGGTTGTTGGTATTTAGAACACCAAATTGGTCAGATTGCCGGTGAATTGGCGTTTGAATCGGCGGTGATGCAGGCGTATCCTGGAGTTTTACCGATCATTGTCGGTCCAAGTAACCTGATCACCAGTGAAGATGGAACCGCTACGGGAACTTTTGGGGTTGTTCTCTCTGATGTACCCACTGATCCGGTTTTGGTTCTGATTAATGGTGATGCTTCGGAAGGTACTCCTGACCAAACCTTCCTCTTATTTGATGATACTAACTGGAATATACCTCAGATCGTTACGGTTACTGGTGTAGATGATGCAGAGGTTGATGGTGATATTACCTACAACCTCAACATAACGCCGATCAGTGGAGACCCAAACTTTAGGAATGCAGAAGTTATTCAGGTAACTAACCTTGATGATGATGTACTTCCCAATCTCTCCATCAGTGATGTGACGGTGGATGAAGCTGCCGGTACTGCTACGTTTGATGTCACTCTTAGCCAAGCTAGTGGAGAGGATGTCACGGTAGACTTTAACACCGTCGCTGGTACAGCTGATGACACCACTGACTTTACTGGTGCTAGTGGTACTTTGACCATTGCGGCGGGAGCTACCACTGGCAGCATCACCGTTAATATCAATGATGATACTCTCAATGAGCTGACGGAAAACTTTACCGTTGAGCTGAGTAATGCGACTAATGCGACTATTGCTGATGGTCAAGGGGTCGGTACTATTACTGATAATGACCCACTTCCCAATGTCTCCATCAATGATGTGACGGTAAATGAAGGTGCTGGTACTGCTACCTTTACCGTCAGTCTTGATGCAGCTAGTGGGCAGGATGTAACGGTAGACTTTACTACTACTGATGTCACTGCCATTAATCCAGATGACTACACCGGTACTAATGGTACTTTGACCATTGCCGCTGGAGAGACTACCGGCACTATCACCGTAAACATTGCTGATGATAACCTTAATGAGCTCCCTGAGGAATTCACTGTAGATCTGACTGGTGCTACCAACGCTACCATTCTTCAAGGTATAGGAACTGGTACCATTACCGACAATGACCAACCTCCAAATGTCTCCGTTGGTGATGTGACAGTGGATGAAGCTGCTGGCGTTGCGAACTTCACCATCAGTCTTGACGTGGCTAGTGGACAGGATGTGACAGTAGACTTTGCTACTGTTGCTGGTACGGCAATCTCTCCTGATGACTTTACCGACACCACTGGTACTGCAACTATTGCTGCTGGACAAACCTCGGTTATCGTTTCCGTACCAATTATCAACGATACCCTCAATGAAGCTGATGAAACCTTCTCGGTTAGTTTAACGAATGCTACCAACGCCAATCTTACTGAGGCTCAAGGGGTCGGTACGATTACAGATGATGACGCACTACCGAATCTGTTTATCGATGATGTGACGATAAATGAAGGTGGTGCCGCTACATTTACGGTTAGTTTGAGTCAAGCTAGTGGACAGAATGTCTCGGTAGATTTTGCCGCCATTGCTGGTACAGCTGATGACCTCAGTGACTTTATTGCTACTAGTAGTACCTTAACCATCGCAGCAGGAGATACTACTGGCACCATCACCATCAATACCATTGATGATGCCCTTAATGAGTTGCCGGAGAACTTTACCGTTGAATTGAGTAATGCGACTAATGCTACCATTACTGATGCTCAAGGAATCGGTACCATTACTGATGATGATGCGGCTCCCAATCTATCCATCAATGACGTGATGGTAAATGAAGGTGCTGGCACTGCTACCTTTACCGTCAGTCTGGATGCTGCTAGTGGACAGGATGTCACCGTAGACTTTACCACTAATGATTTTACTGCCATTAACCCCGATGACTATACTGGCGCTAATGGTACTTTGACCATTGCAGCAGGAGATACTACCGGCACTATTACTGTAAACATCGCTGATGATACTCTTGATGAGGGGGATGAAACCTTCACCGTAGACCTCACTAATGCGACCAATGCCGCCATTGCTGATAACCAAGGGGCTGGTACTATTACTGATAATGACCTAGCTCCTGCACTCTCCATTGATGATATCACGGTGGATGAAGCTACGGGCATTGCTACCTTCACCGTCAGTTTGGATCAAGCTAGTGCTCAGGATGTCATGGTAGACTTCACTACCAATGCTGGTACAGCGATAACTCCTGATGACTTTACCGATAGTCCTGGTACTTTGACTATTGCTGCCGGACAGACTTCCGCTACAATTTCGGTACCAATTACCAATGATCTACTCAACGAAGGTGATGAAACCTTCACGGTCAATTTAACCAATCCCGTTAATGCTACCATCAGTGACCCTCAAGGAATCGCTACGATTACTGATGATGATGCATTACCGAATCTGTCCATTAATGATGTGACAGTAAATGAAGGGGACGGTACTGCTACCTTTACCGTTAGTCTCGACGCAGTTAGTGGACAGAATGTTACCGTAGACTTTGCTACTCTTGCCGGTACTGCTGATGACCTCAGTGACTTTATTGCTACTAGTAGTACTTTAACGATCGCAGCAGGGGATACCACTGGTACAATCACTGTCAATCTTCTTGATGATGCTCTCAATGAACCCATTGAGAACTTTACTGTTGAGCTGAGTAATGCTACCAACGCCAACATTGCTGATGCTCAAGGAATCGGTATCATTAATGATGATGACGTAGCTCCAGAGTTATCGATTGATGATGTGACGGTGAATGAAGGGGCTGGTACTGCTACTTTTACGGTAACTCTCGACGCCGCTAGTGGACAGGATGTCACGGTAGACTTTACCACCAATGATGGCAGTGCCATTAACCCCGATGACTTTACTGGTACTAATGGTACTTTAACCATTGCCGCTGGAGACACCACCGGCACGATCACCGTAAACATTGCTGATGATGCTCTTGATGAGGGGGATGAGGACTTTACCGTAGAGCTGGTTAGTGCTACCAATGCTACCATTGGTGCTGATAACGAAGGAACCGGTACGATTACCGATAACGATTTACCCCCCAATCTCTCCATTGATGATGTAACGGTGAGTGAAGATGGCGGGACTGCGACCTTTACTGTCAGTTTGGATCAAGTTAGTGCAGAGGATGTCACCGTAGACTTTACCACTAACGATGGTTCCGCCGTTAACCCCGATGACTTTACTGCCACCACCGGTACGGTAACTATTGCTGCTGGACAGACATCTGCTACTATTTCCGTACCGATTATCAGCGATACCCTCAGCGAAACTGATGAAACTTTCACTGTTGATTTAAGTAATGCTGTCAATGCTAATATCCTTGACCCTCAAGGGGTAGGTACGATTACTGACAATAACCAGCCGCCGAATCTGTCCATTGATGATGTAGCAGTGGATGAAAATGCTGGTACTGCTACCTTTACTGTAAGTCTTGACCGAGCTAGTGGACAGGATATCACTGTAGACTTTGCTACTCTTGCTGGTACTGCTCTTGACACTGATGACTTTACTGGTACCAGTGGTACTCTCACCATCCTGGCAGGGGATACTACCGGCACCATCACGGTAAATATCACCGACGATACTCTTAATGAGCCAATTGAGGACTTTACCGTTGAACTGAGCAATGCTACTAATGCGACTATTGCTGATGCTCAAGGACTCGGTACCATTACTGATGATGATGCGGCTCCAAATTTGTCGATTAATGATGTGACGGTAAATGAAGGAGCTGGTACTGCTACCTTTACTGTAAGTCTTGATGCTGCTAGTGGACAGGATGTCACGGTAAACTTTACCACCAATGATGGCATTGCCATTAACCCCGATGACTATACCGGTAATAACGGTGCTTTGACTATTGCTGCTGGAGATACCACCGGCACTATCACCGTAGATATTGCGGATGATGCTCTTGATGAGGGGAATGAAACCTTCACTGTAGACCTGGTCAGTGCGACCAATGCCACTATCCTTGATAATCAAGGGATTGGTACGATTACTGACAATGACCTACCTCCAGTACTCTCCATTGATGATGTGACGGTGGATGAAGCTGCTGGAGTTGTCAACTTTACCGTGAGTTTGGATCAAGTCAGTGCCCAGGATGTAACGGTAGACTTTGCTACTCTTGCTGGTACTGCGGTAAATCCTGATGATTTTACTGACACTACTGGTACTTTGACTATTACGGCGGGACAAACCTCTGCCACTATTGCCGTACCGATTACCAACGATTTGCTGAATGAAGGGGATGAAACCTTCTCGGTTAATTTAACCAATGCTGTCAATGCTACCATTGGTGACCCTCAAGGAGTCGCTACGATTACTGATGATGATACTCCACCCAATCTGTCCATTGATGATGTGACGGTGGATGAAGCGGCGGGTACTGCTACCTTTACTGTTAGTCTAGACGCAGCTACTGGACAGGATGTGACAGTAGACTTTGCTACTGTTGCTGGTACTGCTCTGGAGATAGATGACTTTTCCGGTACTAATGGTACTGTCACCATTCTGGCAGGAGATACCACCGGTACAATTACGGTGGATATCAACAACGATATTCTGGATGAACCGAATGAAACCTTTACCGTTGAGTTGAGCAATGCTACCAATGCCAACATTGCTGATGCTCAAGGACTTGGTACTATTACTGATGATGATCTAGCTCCAGGGGTATCAATTAATGATGTCACGGTAAATGAAGGAGCTGGCACTGCTACCTTTGTCGTCAGTCTCGACGCCGCTAGTGCCCAGGATGTCACCATAGACTTTGCTACCAATGATGGCACTGCCATTAACCCCGATGACTATACTGGTGGTAATGGAACTTTAACCATTGCGGCAGGAGATACTACTGGCACTATCACTGTAGATATTGCTGATGATGCCATCGATGAGCTGGATGAAACCTTCACCGTAGACCTGATCAGTGCTACCAATGCTACCATCACTGATGACCAAGGGGTTGGCACTATCACCGATAATGACTTAGCTCCCAATCTCTCTATTGATGATGTGATGGTGAGTGAAGATGGGGGTACTGCTACCTTTACCGTTACTTTGGATCAAGCTAGTGCTCAGGATGTCACCGTAGACTTTACCACTAACAATGGTTCAGCGGTTGACCCTGATGACTTTACTGGCACTGGTGGTACTTTAACTATTACTGCGGGACAGACATCTGCTACTATTTCCGTACCAATTATCAGCGATACCCTCAGTGAAGTTGATGAAACCTTTACGGTTAATTTAAGCAATGCCGTTAATGCCAATATCCTTGATCCTCAAGGGGTGGGTACGATTACGGATAATAACCTACCACCGAATTTGTCTATTGATGATGTAATAGTCGATGAAGGTGCTGGTACTGCTACTTTTACCGTTAGTCTTGACCGAGCTAGTGGACAGGATGTAACCTTAGATTTTGCTACTGTTGCCGGTACTGCTCTGGATATTGATGACTTTACTGGTACTAGTGGAACTATCACCATCTTGGCAGGAGATACCACTGGCACGATTACGGTGAATATTGTTGATGATGCTCTTGATGAGCCCATTGAGAATTTTACCGTTGAACTGAGCAATGCTACTAACGCGATTATCGCTGATGCTCAAGGTCTTGGTACTATCACTGATAATGATGATGCTCCGAATCTATCCATCGATGATGTGACAGTCAATGAAGGGGCTGGTACTGCTACTTTTACGGTAACTCTTGACGCGGCTAGTGCCCAGGATATCACTGTAGACTTTGCTACTGCTGATGATACTGCGATTAACCCGGATGACTACGCTGGTACTAACGGTACTCTTACTATTGCGGCTGGGGAGACCAGCGGTACATTTACTGTAGATATTGCGGATGATGCTCTGGATGAGGTAGATGAAACCTTCACCGTAGACCTCACTAATGCTACGAATGCGACTATTGCTGATGCTCAGGGAATTGGTACGATTACGGACAATGACCTGGCTCCCAATGTGTCGATTGATGATATTACAGTGGATGAAGCTGCTGGATTTGCTACTTTCACTATCAGTCTTGATGCGGCTAGTGCCCAGGATGTCACGGTAGATTTTGCTACTGCCATTGGTACGGCAGTTAATCCTGATGACTTTACTGATACTACTGGTACTGTAACTATTACCGCAGGACAGACTTCTGCGATTGTTTCTGTTCCGATTACTAATGACCTGCTCAATGAAGTTGATGAAACCTTCTCGGTCAATTTAACCAATGCCGTCAATGCGACTATTGTTGATGCTCAAGGGGTTGGTACGATTACTGATGATGACGCCTTACCTAATCTCTCTATTGATGATGTGACGGTGGATGAAGCGGCGGGTACTGCTACCTTTACTGTGAGTTTGGATGCCGCTAGTGGACAGAATGTTACTGTAGATTTTGCCACTCTTGCTGGTACTGCTGAAGACTTTATTGATTTTCTGAGTACTAATGGTACTTTAACGATCGCGGCAGGGGATACTACTGGCACAATTACTGTTAATATCCTTGATGATGCTCTTAATGAGCCCATCGAGAACTTTACTGTTGAGCTGAGTAATGCTACTAATGCCAATATTGCGGATGCTCAAGGACTTGGTACTATTACTGATGATGATGTAGCTCCTGAGGTATCGATTAATGATGTGACGGTAAATGAAGGGGCTGGTACTGCTACCTTTGTTGTCAGTCTCAACCAGGCTAGTGGACAGGATATTACGGTAGACTTTACCACCAATGATGGTACGGCGATTAATCCCGATGACTTTACTGGAACTAATGGTACTGTAACTATTGCTGCCGGAGATACCGCAGCCATGATTACGGTAGATATTGCTGATGATGCGATTGATGAGTTGGATGAGAACTTCACCGTAGACCTCACCAATGCCACCAATGCTACCATTGCTGATGACCAAGGGACTGGCACTATTATCGACAATGACTTACCTCCCAATGTCTCTATTAATGATGTGATGGTGAGTGAGGATGGGGGTGCTGCCATCTTTACGGTGAGTTTGGATCAAGTTAGTGCCCAGGATGTGACGGTAGATTTTGCTACTGCTGCTGGTACTGCGATTAACCCGGATGACTTTACTGATACTACTGGCACTGTAACCATTGCCGCCGGACAGACTTCTGCCACTATTTCTATACCGATTATCAGCGATACCATCGATGAAATCGATGAAATGTTCACGGTTAATCTGAGCAATGCTGTTAATGCTAATATTACCGATCCTCAAGGGGTGGGTACGATTACGGATAATAATGTACCTCCCAATCTCTCCATTGATAATGTGACGGTGGATGAAGCAGCGGGGACGGCTACCTTTACTGTTAGTCTTGACCAAACTAGTGGACAGAATATTACGGTAGACTTTGCGACTGTTGCGGGTACTGCGACGGAAACTGCTGACTTTACTGCTAATAATGGCACTCTGACTATCCTGGCAGGAGAGACTACCGGCACTATTACTGTAGATATCATTGATGATGCTCTTGATGAGCTCAATGAAACCTTTACCGTTGAACTGAGCAATGCCACTAATGCCAATATTGTGGATGCGGAAGGATTAGGTACGATTACCGATGATGACGCGGCTCCCAATTTGTCCATCAATGATTTAACGGTCAATGAAGGTGCGGGTACTGCTACGTTTACGGTAACTCTTGATGCTGCTAGCGGACAGGATGTCACGGTCAACTTTACCACCAACGATGATACTGCGGTTAACCCAGATGACTTTACTGGTAATAATGGAACTCTGACCATTGCTGCCGGAGAAACCACTGGCACGATCACAGTGGATATTGTTGATGATGCCATTGATGAGGTAGATGAAACCTTTACCGTAGATATCACTAGTGCTACCAACGCCACTATTACGGATAATCAAGGGATTGGCACTATTACCGATAATGACTTAGCTCCCAATGTCTCCATTGATGATGTGACAGTGGATGAAGCTGCTGGTGTTGCTACCTTTACCATTAGCCTAGATGGGGCTAGTGGAGAGGATGTTACAGTAGATTTTGCCACTGCTGTTGGTACTGCGATCGCTCCTGATGACTTTACTGATACCACCGGCACTGTAACCATTGCCGCCGGACAAACCTCGGCGATTGTTTCTGTAGCAATTGCTAACGATACCCTCAATGAAGCGGATGAAACCTTTACGGTTAATCTAAGCAATGCCGTTAATGCGACCATCGTTGATCCTACAGGGATTGGTACAATTACCGATGATGATGCAGAGCCTACTCTGTCCATTGATAACGTAACGGTGGATGAAGCTGCGGGTACGGCGACCTTTACCGTAAGTCTCAACGCGGCTAGTGGACAGGATGTCACGGTAGACTTTGCTACTCTTGCCGGTACTGCTCTTGATACGGATGACTTTACTGGTAACAGTGGAACTCTCACTATCCTGGCGGGAGACACTACTGGCACGATCACAGTAGATATCATTGATGATGCTCTGAATGAGTCGAATGAAACCTTTACCGTTGAGTTAAGCAATGCCACTAACGCAACTATTGCAGATGCTCAAGGACTTGGTACGATTACCGATGATGACGCGGCTCCCAATCTCTCTATTAATGATGTGACGGTTAATGAGGGTGCGGGCACTGCTACCTTTACCGTAACTCTCGATGCTGCTAGTGGACAGGATGTCACGGTTAACTTTACTACCAGTGATGGTACTGCTGTTAACCCGGATGACTACACCGGTACTAATGGTTCAGTAACTATTGCTGCCGGACAAACTACTGGCACTATCACGGTAGATATTGCCGATGATGCTATTGATGAGGTAGATGAAACCTTTAACGTAGATATCACTAGTGCTACCAACGCCACTATTACTGATAACCAAGGGGTTGGCACTATCACCGATAATGACTTACCACCTAATATCTCCATTAATGATGTGATGGTAAGCGAAGATGCTGGCACTGCCATCTTTACCGTGAGTTTGGATCAGGCTAGTTCCCAGGATGTCACGGTAGACTTTGCAACTACCGGTGGTTCAGCAGTTGACCCCGATGACTTTACCGGCACTACTGGTACAGTAACTATTGCAGCGGGACAGACTTCTGCGACTATCTCCATACCAATTATCAGCGATAACCTTGATGAAGTTGATGAAACCTTCACGGTGGATTTAACCAATGCCGTCAATGGGAATATCCTTGATCCTCAAGGGGTGGGTACGATTACGGATAATAATCTACCACCGAATCTTTCCATTGATAATGTGACAGTGGATGAAGCGGCGGGTACTGCTACCTTTACCGTTAGTCTTGATCAAACTAGTGGACAGGATATTACGGTAGACTTTGCCACTGTTGCGGGTACTGCTGATGCAACTAGTGACTTTACTGGTGATAGTGGCACTCTCACCATCTTGGCAGGAGCAACTACTGGCACCATCACCGTAGATATCATTGATGATGCTCTTGATGAGCAAAATGAAACCTTTACCATTGAGTTGAGCAATGCTACCAATGCAGTTATTGCCGATGCTCAAGGAATTGGGACTATTACTGACAATGATGAGGCTCCGAATCTATCCATCGATGATGTGACGGTGAATGAAGGGGCTGGTACTGCTACCTTTACCGTGAGTCTTGATGCGGCTAGCGGACAGGATGTTACGGTCAACTTTGCGACTAATGATGGTACTGCGATTAACCCGGATGATTATACCGGTAACAGTGGGACTTTGACCATTGCTGCCGGAGAAACCACTGGCACTGTTACGGTCAATATCGCTGATGATGCTATTGATGAGGTAGATGAAACCTTCACTGTAGACCTCAGCAATGCTACCAATGCTACCATTCTTGATGCTCAAGGGGTTGGTACTATTACCGATAATGACCTACCACCAAATCTGTCCATTGGTGATGTCACAGTGGATGAAGCTACCGGCGTTGCTAACTTTACCATCAGTTTGGATCAAGCTAGTTCCCAGGATGTGACGGTAGATTTTGCTACGGCTATTGGTACAGCGGTAACTCCTGATGACTTTACTGATACTACTGGTTCAGTAACTATTGCTGCTGGACAAACTTCCGCGATCGTTTCTGTAGCAATTACCAACGATACCCTTAACGAAGCTGATGAAACCTTTACGGTGAATTTAACCAACGCCGTTAATGCTACCATTCTTGATGCTCAAGGGGTGGGTACGATTACCGATGATGACGCCCTACCCAATCTGTCTATTGATGATGTGACGGTGGATGAAGCTGCGGGTACTGCTACCTTTACTGTCAGTCTTGATGCTGCTAGTGGACAGGATGTCACGGTAGACTTTGCTACTGTTGCAGGTACTGCTGAAGACCTCAATGACTTTATTAGCACGAATAGCACCTTAACGATCGCAGCAGGAGCAACCACTGCTACCATTACGGTAAACATCATTGATGATACTGTTGATGAAGCCCTTGAGACTTTCACTGTTGAGCTAAGTAATGCGACCAATGCTACCATTGCTGATGCTCAAGGGATGGGTACGATTATCGACAATGACGCGGCTCCCAATCTGTCGATTAATGATGTGACCTTCAATGAAGGAGCCGGTACTGCTACCTTTATTGTTAGTCTCGATGCGGCTAGTGGACAGGATGTTACGGTAGACTTTATCACTAATGATGGTACAGCGATTAACCCGGATGACTACACCGGTACTAATGGTACTGTAACCATTGCTGCCGGACAAACCACTGGTACTATCACGGTAGACATTGCTGATGATGCTATTGATGAGCTGGATGAAACCTTCACCGTAGACCTGATTAGTGCTACCAACGCTACCATTGCGGATAATCAAGGGATTGGTACGATTACCGACAATGACTTACCTCCCAATCTGTCGATTAATGATGTGACGGTGGATGAAGCGGGGGGCATTGCCACCTTTACGGTAACTCTCGATGCCGCTAGTGGACAGGATGTGACGGTAGATTTTGCTACGGCAATTGGTACAGCGGTAACTCCTGATGACTTTACCGATACTACTGGGACCGTTACTATTGCTGCCGGACAGACTTCCGCGATTATTTCTGTACCGATTATCAATGATTTGCTGATTGAAGGTGATGAAACCTTTACGGTTAATTTAAGCAATGCCGTTAATGCTACCATTACTGACCCTCAAGGCATCGGTACAATTATTGATGATGAGATACCATCCAATATCTCTATTGATGATGTCACGGTAGATGAAAGTGCTGGTACTGCGACCTTTACGGTAACCCTTGACCGGGCCAGCGGACAGGATGTCACGGTAGACTTTACCACTAATGATGGTACAGCGGTTGCTCCCGATGACTTTACTGCTAACAATGGCACCTTAACTATTGCAGCGGGACAAACCACTGGCACGATTACGGTAGATATCATCGATGATGCGATTAATGAAACTGATGAGACCTTTACCGTAGACCTCACTAATGCTACCAACGCGGTCATTGCTGATGCTCAAGGGATTGGCACTATTACCGACAATGATGGCCCCCCCAATCTTTCTATTGATGATGTCACGGTGGATGAAGGCGCTGGTACTGCTACCTTTACGGTAACTCTCGATGCCGCTACTACCCAGGATGTCACGGTAGATTTTGCTACTACTGCGGGTACGGCTGTGGCTCCCGATGACTTTACTGCTACGAATGGCACTTTGACTATTGCCGCTGGACAAACTACTGGTACGATCACAGTCAATATCGCTGATGATGCTATTGATGAGCTGGATGAGACCTTTACCTTAGACCTGAGCAATGCTACCAATGCGGTGATTGCTGATGCTCAAGGAATTGGAACCATTACCGACAATGATGCTGCTCCCAATATCTCCATTGATGATGTGACAGTGGATGAAACTGCGGGTACTGCAACCTTTACCGTCAGTCTTGATGCTGCTAGCGGACAGGATGTCACGGTAGACTTTACCACTAACGATGGTACAGCAGTTGCCCCCGGTGACTTTACTGCTACAAATGGCACCTTGACCATTGCCGCTGGACAAACCACTGGCACGATCACAGTGGATATCATTGATGATGGTATTGATGAAGCTGATGAGACCTTTACCGTAGACCTCAGTAATGCTACGAATGCCACTATTGCTGATGCTCAAGGGGTAGGCACTATCGCTGAGAATACCACTCCTCTGAGTCTGAACAAGACCCTAGATGATGTTATCTTCATTGAAGGGAATGCCGGTGACGATGCTCAACTGCTATTTACCCTTGATGAAAGTAACGCCTTTTTTACTAATGAGATTGGGGTATTTATCATTGATGATGACCAAGGTACAGTTAATGGGGTTGCTCCAGGTTCCGCCAACTATCTAGAAACTGTCCTCGAAAACGGACAAGTAATTCTCTCAGCCCTCGGTGGTAATGAGCTTACTGGTACAGATACCAATCGTCAGTTAGGTTTTGAAGCTGGCGATCGCTTAGGATTCTACCTAGTGCAAAATGATACCACCGATAATGTCTTGGATGATTTGGCAGGAGGTTCCACCGATACCAATGTCTTCTTCACCTTCCCCTCTGCTAATTCCGATAACTTCGACCATTTGCAGCTGTCGATGGACGATGACACTATCACCTTAAATTGGGAAGATGCTCTTAATGGGGGAGACCAAGACTTTGATGACGTGGTGCTGACAGTTCAACTAACTGATGCTGCTCCTCCTTTAGGAACAGAACTTCAAGGAGATGAGCAGGGAGAACTTATCGATTTGCGGGATGAGCTAACCGGCTTAATTGCTACTGACTTTGTTACCGCAGAGGATGCTGATTTTGACAATTCCTTTGGCTTCTATGCAGTGGATGACGCCAGTGGTAGCATCAATGGTATCACTCCAGATAACGCAATTTATGCCGCCTTAGCTGTTAGTAATCGGGTAGATTTAACTGCTGGGTTACCTGGTGGTAGTTTGTTAGCACCGTTCTTTATTGCAGATGGCACTGCTGATGAATTCTTGATCTCGAATGCTAGTAATCAACAGGGTCAACTACCCCAAGCTTACTTTAGTTTCCTAGGAGCTAACCCCGACGGTCGTGATCACATTGCCCGACTAGGGGACAATACCTTCGGTTTTGAAGACAATACTGACTTTGACTACAACGATTTAATCGTACAAGTTGATTTCACCTAATTACTTGCCGCGAAAACCTGTAAAGACGTTGTATGCAACGTCTCTACAATGTGACTTGAGGAATAAGGTAATTGCCTGTTCCTCAAGTTTTTTTTTAAATCCCTCTTGTTTTGTGCTAATATCATTCATGATGGAAAAGTTGTGCACCTATAGATATCCTCGGTTTTGGTCGTTCACGCCACTACAAGAGTAAACGATTAGCAATCGCATTATTCTGGTTTAGGGTGCACGTCGGTACTCCCCTACAGAAGATATACCAGAGTTTATTCAAAATTCTAATTGTCATCCCTTGAAACAGAATCACAATATATGGTAGGGGCGAGTTCACCTAAAATCTTTCGGTATTTGTCAGTCAATTACCATTACCCGCCCCGGCAGCTTAGGCAAAGACTGTCCCACCGGGGCGGGTTTAGAAAAATTATCGTTCTTATCCCCCAGTTTTGGTTGAACCCGCCCCTACATATCTACTTTTGTTTTTTTCAGCCCAATATCAATCACTATTTCAACCGCAGTGTCCGAAGCGTAACGCACCAAATCACGGGTACAGTCATTGTCAAAAATCATCCAAAACCTGCCCAAATGATAACCAAGGAAATTGAGCATGTAGAATTTGGTAAAGAGACAGGGTGGTTTTGGCGTTGTATACAGCCATTGCCTTGGTGAAGATTCGCGCCAAACTTGCTCCTATAGATACAGCGCTTTGCCCTGTAATAAAGTACACTAACCAGACAAAAGTCCCCCTTAATAAGGGGGATTTAGGGGGATCAAATGTACCCCATAGCAGAGCAAAATGCTGTATACTGAAGTTTACCCCAAATTCTAATGCAAATCATCACTTTCAACTCACATATTGGTTCAGATGGGCTCTTACAAATAAAACTTCCTAACGAACTGAAGAATCAGAATGTAATGGTGATTATTCGCCCCCAAACAAAAGAATGGCTTTCTATCTTACAAAAGACAGCGGGAAGTATTCCTGACTTGGAACGACTACCTCAAGCTGTTAATAAATAGGAAAGTTAAAATTGTGGGTAAGATCGTAGGTTGGGTTGAGGAACGAAACCCAACAAAGTCTGAAGGACTCTTACTAAATGACCCAACTTTTACCAAAATTAGCTATCGCCAAGGAGCCAGTGGTCAACCAGTTGCAGTTATTAGTGGAACAGGAATTAGAGTACAGACGATCGCAATCGCAGCTTATCGATGGGGATTATCTTCAGATCAACTTGCCCAAGAGTACGGACTAACCGAAACTCAGCTCAGCGATGCGTTGGGTTTTTATATCAAATCCGGCTAAACACTTATCGTATCCCTTTTCTTTGCAACTTTGCTCTCTTCCTTCTGCCGTCTGCCGTCTGCCTTCTGCCTTGTTGTCACCAAAGTGTAACTATTCCACCGGATTTGATATTATCAGATGTATCAGACTCAGATAGATAGAGCGATCGCAACAGAAGAAGCGATTGAAGCTGCTAAAGTGATTTCTAGGAAAAAATGTACCTATCGTAGGGTGTGTATACCCTTCGGGATGCTCCGCTTAGAGCGCAGCGTAACGCACCAAATTCTGGGTACAATCATTTAAAAAAATTGCCTAAGCGATCGCTTTTTTCCAACAAGCTTTACACCTATGTTGCCCCAATTCAACCTACACCTCAAATTCCTTGTCTCAATGCTCATCGACGGCGCTAATGGGTAGGTGTTTTTTTGAGGAGGTGTAAAAAAATGGCTGAATCGCTTTTTGTACAAGAGTTTGAGGTGTGTTGCTCAAAAAAATCATTAGCGCTTTTGATGAAATGCTTATGGTGAGGGGGTTTGAGGGTATTTTCCAGATTAGGGTCTTGCTTAACCAGAGGCTGAAATGCTATATTTTGATTCATTAGCGCCATCGTACCTTGAAAACTACATACAGCAAGGGTTTCTGGAAGCCGCTGTCGCAATTCCTCTTAATCCCTATCAGGGATTGAAACGCAAGATTTCATAATCAGGCCAGTAATCAACCAGTTGTCGCAATTCCTCTTAATCCCTATCAGGGATTGAAACACCATCTTTGATGATAAGCCACAGTATCAGCTGGCCAAGTCGCAATTCCTCTTAATCCCTATCAGGGATTGAAACTCCCAATGATCCGGACTATATGTATGGCTATAAGTCGCAATTCCTCTTAATCCCTATCAGGGATTGAAACTTAATAATAGTTCCGATGAGGATGATGATGGTCTTGAGTCGCAATTCCTCTTAATCCCTATCAGGGATTGAAACGCTCCTCTGTGTGAGCGATCGCTTGTGGTTGAAGTCGCAATTCCTCTTAATCCCTATCAGGGATTGAAACGAGTATGTAGGTGCTAACCAAATGAAGGTTAACCTTAGTCGCAATTCCTCTTAATCCCTATCAGGGATTGAAACATAAGGGGGAGCAAAGATCTTAGGCTTAGAATTTTGTCGCAATTCCTCTTAATCCCTATCAGGGATTGAAACATTATGGTAGAAGACAAGACAAGAAAACGCAACCCCGTCGCAATTCCTCTTAATCCCTATCAGGGATTGAAACGTAGATGCAATCTTGCCAGACCCCCCTGAGTTGGTCGCAATTCCTCTTAATCCCTATCAGGGATTGAAACGATAGTACATTGCAAACGGAGCAAGAAAACGCCCGCTGGTCGCAATTCCTCTTAATCCCTATCAGGGATTGAAACGAATAATGAATCTTGCTGCATAATCCCGATGTGTGGTCGCAATTCCTCTTAATCCCTATCAGGGATTGAAACAAGGAGTGGAATTGTCCTAGTGATGTAAGACCAGTCGCAATTCCTCTTAATCCCTATCAGGGATTGAAACTGACGAATGCCGCCGCCGGGACGCCCGAACCCAAGTCGCAATTCCTCTTAATCCCTACCAGGGAATAATCATCAGTAACCCATTTCCTGCAAGGTTTTGAGGTCTTCTTGAAATTCCGCTACATCGTAGTGAACACAGATGTCTCGCTCCGCCAGCAATGTTTGAAACTGCATTCGATGCATCTCCAGCAATTCGCTGGCTTTTCCCAGACTAATTTTGTCTTGCTCAAAGAGCATAATTACAACTTCTATCAAAAATTCACGCTCTGACAGACCGCTTACTTTGACAATATCATCGGAAATAACTAGACTCATGGCAATTCCTCCGACTTGGCTTCTCTTATCGTAGCAATCAGATTTTCAGGTTTCTCATCGAAATTGGTGGATGGCGCTAAGGGATAGGTGTTTTTTTGAGTGAGTATAAAAAAATGGCTGAATCCCTTTTTGTACAAGAGTTTGAGGTGCGTTGCTCAAAAATTTCTTTAGCGCTTTTGGTGAAATGCTTATGGTGAGGGGGTTTGAGGGTATTTTCTAGATTATGGTCTTGCTTAACCAGAGGCTGAAATGCTATATTTTGATTCATTAGCGCCATCGTACCTTGAAAACTACATACAGCAAGGGTTTCTGGAAGCCGCCGTCGCAATTGCAGCTAATCCCTACCAGGGATTGAAACAAAAAATAAGGCCAAATCACATCTTAACTGGACAAGGTCGCAATTGCAGCTAATCCCTACCAGGGATTGAAACTTGCAAGTGGCAATTCTGAGACTAGGCCAGCCAATGTCGCAATTGCAGCTAATCCCTACCAGGGATTGAAACCGCCACCTTCAGCTGGCGGACTGCTCCCCAACGTTCGTCGCAATTGCAGCTAATCCCTACCAGGGATTGAAACGAGGAAATGGAGAGGCGATCGCGAACCGGGACATGGTCGCAATTGCAGCTAATCCCTACCAGGGATTGAAACGTGAGTGAGTAGAACCATTCATATCCACCTTGTAAGGTCGCAATTGCAGCTAATCCCTACCAGGGATTGAAACCACCTAGAAATTTCCACGCCTCATTAAGAGCATCGAGTCGCAATTGCAGCTAATCCCTACCAGGGATTGAAACGCAAGAGCCACTTCCAGGTTTTCTATGGTTTGTATTTGGGTCGCAATTGCAGCTAATCCCTATCAGGGATTGAAACTTTACCACTACCGATGGTATTCCAGCAGCTAATATCAAGTCGCAATTGCACTTAATCCCTACCGGGGACTAAAACAGAGCACTTTCTCAGGGAGCTATCAAGGAGCGATCGCAAATAGAATGCAAAAACAATACCTTACTTGGGTTGTGTTGGGTTTTGTTGCCTCAACCCAGCCTACGATTCCACTGTTTGGATGACAGATCACAGGCTAGAAGCCTGTTCCACAAGAAGCTGATGATAGAATTAGATGCTTTTACCAGATGTATCTTTGTTTACCACCTAAAACCTAAAACCTAAAACCTAAAACCTACCACCTACCACCTACCACCTAACACCTACCACCTAATCCATATAAAGATCGCACATTGATTTGATTTCTTCTTTGATACGCGATCGCACAGCTTCTGGAGAAACGATTACACAATTTTTCCCATACCGCAAGACTTCTCTAGTAAACCAAAAAGTATTCGCAATCCGCCGCACCACTCTTTTTACTTGCGGTGCTCCTGCTAACCAGTCATTGCTGATATCTTCAGTTTTGGTTTTGTAGGCAAAAGCTAAAGTGCCAAACAGGTGCATTTCCACTTCTATTTGAGCCAAGTTGGAGCGCCAAGAACCTTTGACGGGAGTAATGGCAGCTTCTGAAATCCGGTCTAAACGTAAGCACCAGTTGTGGTTTAGTTCCAGTAAATCCTGATTTCCTTCTGTTTCCTCACACCAACAGTCGAGATAATGCCGCTTCTCGTGAAAGTTAATTTGAGCATGACGGATCGTAAAGTGCCAAGGTAGATCCGCTGCATCCCGGTAGTCAAGCTGGAAGGGTTGATTACGGCGGATGTAACGCTCTAATTCTAGTCGCCAGGAGGGAGGGGGATTGGCAACAAATCCTTCGATTTCTCGGCGTAGGGGAATAGATAGTTCACTTCGTTCTAAGAGTAGCTTAGCCATTTCTAATGCTAAGCCTAATTCTCCGTCATCAGTTAAGGCTTTATGAGCTCTTATCAGAGTATTGATACGGGTTTGACTCCAGTCATTGTTGGGAAGTACCAGAAGCTTGCGACGAGCAATCCCTTCTACCAATTTAGAAATATTGGGACGATCACCCCAAGTCATACCTAATTCAAGGGCAATTGCCATTAGCTCGGCTTTGTCTAGTTCTGATATAGATAGGGTAATGGATTGACCTTTACGACTCACAGGAACCCCCAAAAGTATACGGACACTTTGTCCGTAAAGAGCTTGATTTCTCCTATTTTCGGTGTCATCATAAGGTCATTGCAACTAGTTACGGACACTATTTACTACTATGTCCGAATACCAGATTACCCTGAAACCTATTTATTCTTGCCCTGCGGAGGAATTGCCGCCAGGGGTGAAGCTACCAGAAGGTTGGTCATTGTCTTGGCATCAAGCCGCCACTTATGAAGCATTGCAAGACCCGAACATTGATGTGGTGTTCAATACAGCGATGACGGGGGATGGGAAAAGCTTAGCAGCTCAGCTAAGAGTCTTACAAGGAGAAGGTTGTGCTCTTTGTCTCTATCCTACCAATGAACTGGCTCGTGACCAGGAAATGCAGACAAGGAGGTATATCGAACAATTCCAGCCACCCCATGAACCTCGTGTGGTGAGGCTCTCAGGAGCAGAGTTGGAGATTTATGCCGAAAATGAGGGATTGAGGAAAGGCGCTGCGATCGCTTCTCGTACAGCCCAGGCAGAAATATTACTGACTAATCCTGATATTTTCCACTATTTACATCGAGGAGCCTATCTATTTAAAGGGGATAGTCCCGATAAATTGTGGGGGAAGATTGATAAGGATTTTGACTTATTTGTTTTTGATGAATTTCACGTCTTTGAGCCTCCCCAAATTGCCGGTGTGATGAACACAATGTTGCTGATTCGCTGTACCAATCGGCGCAAGAAGTTTCTCTTTCTTTCCGCTACCCCTGACCTACAGTTAATTGAGCGATTGGAAAAGGCAGGATTTCGAGTTAAGCAAATTAACCCCCTAGAGCAACAAAAGTATAAGTTTCCCGATACTGTAGCCGAATCTCAACAATTAGCTCTCGATAAATGGCGACAGGTATCACAAGCAATTACCCTTAATTTTATTCCCCTTGAACCCTCTTTTCAAGCAGCGGAAACTTGGCTTAAAGAAAACAGTGATTTAATTGTGGCTCAGTTTCAGCAATATCCAGGAAGTAAGGGAGCAATTATTCTCAACTCCATTGCGGCAGTAAAACGGCTAGTGCTGTTTTTGCGGGAAGCATTGCAGCCCTTGGGTTTGACAGTAGGGGAGAATACCGGGTTATCGGGCAGAGGAGAAAAAGAGCGATCGCTTTTAGCAGATTTAGTTATCGGTACTAGCACTATTGATGTGGGTGTTGATTTCAAGATTAATTTTCTGCTGTTTGAATCCTCTGATGCCGGTAATTTTATTCAACGGTTGGGAAGATTAGGAAGGCATGATGGTTATGAACAGGATGGGGAAAAAGTTAGTTTTGATAAGTTCACAGCCTATGCTCTCGTAGCCAACTTTTTGGTCGAACGTTTGTTTAAGAGAAGGCAGGAGGCAGGAGGCAGGAGGCAGGAGGTAAGAGGTAGGGAGAAGGAGCAGGTGGTAGGTGGTAGGTGGCAGAACCCACCCCTAACCCCTCCAAGGAGGGGGACAAGAGGTAGGGGGAAGGATATAGAAGGTAGGGTGCAGGAGGCAGGAGGTAGTACCGATGAAACAAACTTTACCACAATAGATGAAAATCCATCTCGACCCGTCTCCGCGTCTCCGCGTCCCCGCGTCTCCCTATCACCACATTCCCCAGTCTCTGTATTAGAATCGGGGGGAATTTATGAGCGTCCCTTTTTCCACCAGACAATTAGTGATAATTATCGAAGAATTAATGATTTTAGAGGCTACTATTCCCGTTGGGGTGCAGTACAGTCATTGCGGCTGTGTTATCAATTAAGCGATCGCACAATTAAGCAGCAATATGCTCAAAGTCGGGAGAAATTTAGCCAAGCTTGTGAGGATGTATTTAATACTAACTTAAAACGGGTAGGAGGTAGGGTTAGTGGCTGGAGAAGAGATTGGCAACAACTTTCTGGTAAGGATAAGGGTAATCCAATTGCCGAAGATGCTTCTAGCTTCCGTGGTGTCAGCATTCTGCAATGTGGACTCTATGATCTTACAGAAGAAAACGAGTGCGATCGCTTTAAAACTTACGACTTGCCAGGAATTCTCAGTAACCTAGAGATTGAACTGTGGACAAAGGCGGCATTTATACGGACACTTAAGGAAACTGCTGCACGGCAAGGAATGCCGATTCCCAAGGGACGTTTTGAGCATTGTCTAGCATTGATGAAGTTGCGGACATACCGAGAGAAGCGGTTGAATTGGAAGTTTACTTATCCTGGTAATTTGCAACCCATTGCCGATGCTTGGCAGGTTCAGGTATTAATGGGAATTCAAGTGTGGCAACCAGATAACCCCTGGATTGGTGAAATTAATCAGCGTTTGAGACTGCAAGGATTAGTTGGTTATGTGCTGCGGCGTCCGGTGGTTGAAGTACGGAGGCGGTTACAGTTACCAATGCATTTTCAGATTTATCCCATTAGTGATGACTACAGCATACATGAGGCAACTGCTCCCTATGCGATCGCGTTTAGTCAATCGGCACTGTTGTTAGATACGTTGGCGTACAGGTTGAAGAGTGAAGGAGGTGAATCGTGGATTGTTTAGGGTTTCAATCCCTGATAGGGATTCTTGGAGTTAGACGGAGGAGTAAACAGCTTACGCCATTAAGTTCAGACGTAAGTATTCTCAACCCCCAAAAGCTATAAAGCAAGATTTGATAGTAGATGGCTGGTTAAGCACTTAACAAAAGGACAAACCTAAAGCAATCAATCCTAAACAAGCTTCAGCAATCAATCCTAAACAAGCTTCCCTCTCCTTTCTTCAAACTCAACAATGCCTCAATATTTTAGAGATTAATAATGAACGAGCAACAACTATTAGCAAGAATTACAGTTAAGACGAAAATCTTTTTAGCTTTTGCAATATTCTCAACAAGCATCGTAACCCACCGGTCGTTTTAACGACCGGCTAATAGCTCAAGTCCACTTAAGTGGACTAATAACCTTAAGCGTCTACAAAGAATTAGTGAAAGTTTTTTCAACAAAATTTTTGCTTACCTGTTTATCCAGTCGTCTTTAGACGACTTTAGCTATAAGCCTGGGGTTTAAACCCCAGGCGGACTTGGCAACTGTCGCAGGCTCTCAATAGAGACTGGTGATATCTATGGGAGATCAAAATTTTCCTATTAAATCAAAATGACTTACAAAACACCAACAATTGAAGAATTCGGAGAACTAGCTCAACAACTACCCGAAAAAATACCCTACTTAAAAATGTTAGTCCTATTTGGTTCTAGAGCCACAGGTAAAACTCATGCTAATAGTGATTGGGATTTTGCGGCACTCTACGATGAACAACTTAGAGAGGAATCTTGTAGAGGTTTTGCCTGGTTTGAGGTTCCTGGACTTGTTGGTGAAATTTTTAACATCAACAGCGACAAGATTGATATGGTTGAACTTAATCGTGGCACACCATTGCTGAATTATCATGTAGCGCGTGATGGGAAATTATTATACGAAAAAGAACCTGGAGAGTTTCTGAATTTTCAACGCCAAGCTTGGAAAACTTATGCCGACACCGCTAAATTCCGTAAGGCTCAACAGCGGAGCATTGAACTATGGCTACAAAGGTGGGGTGTATGACAGCTCAATTGAACGGTGAAGAAATTATACGTCATATTCAACAAACTTATGAAGATTTTCTAGCAAAACCTGAAAATAGAGAGTTTGTTAATCGTTTAAGTCTACTAGTCCAAAAGTATCAGCAAATTGCTGCGATGGAAGCTGATGCTGAAACCAATCCTTTGGTAGGTTTGGAGCGCGAAAACCTACTCATGGAAGCTGAATCTGAATTAGAGGAAATCTCAATTCAAATTAAAGATGCTTGTGAATTAAATCTATCACCGTCTGAGGGAGAACTATTCGAGGGATATACTCAAGGTGAAATTGAGGAAATACAAGAACTTATGCAGCAATGGAGTCCAGCAACCTATGCTGATGTTGCAGCTAGCATTCTTGATCATGCTTTTAGGAAAGATTTTGAACCACTGGATTATCTACGGAGAGCATCAAGGTTTGACAAACCTAAAGCAATCCGCATTCCACGCTTAGGTTCTAGTGAAATGGGTACAGTAAGATGGGAGATTAAAAGTACTGGAGAATATCTTATAGAAACACCAGAAGGCAAAATTGTCACCTATGGCTTCAATGATTAAAAAATACTATTGATAAGATTACTACTATGGAAAGAGACCAAGCTGCACTTTTTGAACGGAACCGACTTGCTGAATTGAAAAATCGTCTTTTTGCTCAGGAGAGAGCCATGAAAGATGAACGCCGCAAGTTATGGGAGATAGAAAAAGACTCAGAGGAAGCATATACGGTTTGGAGTAAATTGGAAATTTTATCCACCTATATCGCCGGATATGTTAGTCAGATTGTGACTTCAGGTCACACCCGTCAAGAACCTCGTGATGTCATTAACCATTTACATCAGCTGAGTATTTTCGATTTTGACTGTATTGTTGATTGGTATCGCTCTTCGGAAGCAGAATATCCCAAAATAAAGCAATTTTTTGAACTTTTAGACTATATCCGTCTTCTCACTCTGGAGTATGTCGAACGATATCAGTTACTGGAAATGCAGCAAAAATAATTGGGGAAGACAATGGCTAAAAAACCTAAGGATGTTGAAGAGTTACAACAACTTTCTCTATTTGACACCGAGATAACCTTAAACTCAGAACAAGATGATGACTGGTTAGAGGATGAAGATTTCGGCTTTGATGGGGAACCTTCGGATCGTACTATCGAAACCTCTCAAGCCTTACTCACTCTCCAACTGCTGCAAGAAGCTATTGAAGCACAAAATCCTGATGATCCAGTAATGCGGGATTTCGGAACATATGTTTTGCCGAAATTGCTGCGATTGGCTATTGGGGTAACGGCTAAAGGAGGTAAGTTTTTTGATAACATTGACAAAGAACGAGAAGCAGCATGGAAAATCTATTTGTTGATAATCGCTAAATTATTAAATGGCAATTACTTCAGATTATTTGATTTTTATTTTCGTACCTTGATTCAGCAACACCGGAAACAGAAGGTTCGACGGGATAATGCCGCTGATCAATCCCTGAATACTCACTTACTCAATGGCTTATTTCCCGCTAATTTAATTGAGAAACGGTTGGAAAAGCTGAATACCACTATCAAGCGAGTGGTACGAGAAAGGGAACGACGCTTGGTGATGGCGGCATTTATTCTCCATGATTTTGAAAAGTTTCCTGAGCCTGATGTACCAGCAAATTGTCGCAAATTATCCATAGCGGAGCATCGCCAAATTATTGAACGTCTGGTTCATCAGCTAAGATTAGATTCTTTTATTAATCCTGAAGAACCAGAAGCTTATCAAGAGTATATTGATGATTTACTCTGCATGGCGTATAATGCCCAAAGACGCTGGGATACTAACTGGAACTTTTCCGAATTTGGACTTAATGTTACCTTAAGCGATCGCGCCCTTAGACAACTTTCCGATTTAACCTGTCTGGCGGACTCCCTAGCATCTATAGTTAAGCATCCCCAAGATGCTCAAAATCAAAGACTTAACGACATTATCCACAGTTTAAGCGATGGTAACTTGAAGTTTACCTATCACAGTATTGCGGAAAATCGAGGTGTACTGACTAATGTGGTAAATAATGCCTTAATGCAGGCTCATACCGCAGTTAATACAGAAGCATCTATATATTATGAGCCACTGCTGTATTTACCAACTGGAGTAATCTATCTCGCAACTCGTGATGCACCCCCTATCTCAACGGCAGATTTAACAGACAGAGTAGTTACTCAAATCCAATCCCTCTGTCGGCAACAATTACGCTTGAGACAAACCGGTTTTAGCAGAGATGGTAAGGGGATGAAATATGCTGATTATTACGAGTTGTTCTTTGATGATGTCGGGTTAATGCAAGTGGCTTTAGATGCTACCTTGCGTATCCTCAATCCCAATAAAACCTCGGTGGCTAAAAGTCGTAGCGATAATCTGGTCAAGTTTCAGCAAAAAAATGTCCTCTCTGCTGATTATGACTTTATCTTTAAGGATGATATCCGCATTGATCAGCTAGCGGAATTTGGTGATGTGGTTAGCCGCAAGATTTGGGGGGAGAGAGTTAATCGTATTGCTGTAGCCTGTAAGCAGAATCAGCAGTTACCGAAACTCCCTTATCTGGATTTAGTGCAGAAAGTTGCTGAATATTGGAACCTCTCGGAATACTTACCCCCAATCCGAGAGATTCAGCGCATTAATGAAAGCCTTAAGGAAAATCAGCTTAAGGGAAATACAGGAGGAGTGCCTTACGAATGGTACTTTTTAGCCGCCAAGTATCTGGAAAATCATCCTGGGATAGAAGATATTCGTCCCATCGGTGAAAAATTGATTACTTATCTTACCAGTCTCACTCAACCGATTACTGCTGAGTACCAGTTACCAGATGGTTGGGATGATTTGAGGCTATGGGTAAAGCAGGTAGTAATGTTACCGGTGATATCAAGTCCGGTAGAATACTTACACTTTGGTGCAAATAAGGCAGAACCCACCCCTAACCCCTCCAAGGAGGGGGACCGGAGGCAGAAGGCAGAAGGGAAGGAAGAAGGTTGCAAGGTAGAAGGAGATGATAAGTGTTTAGCCGGTATTCGTAATCAAGGGCAATCTTCTGCAAAGCAGGCGGATATCTTCCTTAAAGAATTAGCCAATTACCAGCTTGCGAAGAAACCGGGTAGAGGCAGACAGTTAATTTGTTCAATTTCCCATTCTCCCTACACCGTTACTGAACAGATGGAGTCAGCGGTTTTGTTTACTCCCCAGGTGTATACCAACAAACAAATGCTAGGAGGTTCTAACGCCAAGCGCAATATTTCCAGTATTGCCGGTTTAGAGATGATGCTGCGGCAAATTTTGATGAATCAAACCCAAGCCGTTGGCAAGCGATTTGAGGATGGTAAGTACCGCTACCTCTATTTTTATCCCACCTACTACTTCACCCCAGAGACAAACAAGTTTCTGCAAAAAGCCTACAGTAGGATTGCTCAAACTCGTTTTGATACCAGTATCCGCAACCATTTTATCAAAAAGAACTTCCAAGCAGACTTCCAACGCGATCGCTACCAAAGTGTGGATACCTTTCTTATATCAAGTCCGGTTGAATACTTACACTCGGGTAACAAGAAGGCAGAACCCACCCCTAACCCCTCCAAGGAGGGGGACCGGAGGCAGAGGGCAGAAAGGAATTCTCACTGTTTATCCGAACTTGATACGATTGCAGAAAATCCTAAACCGGGCAAAGACCGAACCTTTAAGTTGAGCTATCCCGAAGACCAACCGATGACATTTTACTTTATGGCGATGCCACCGGGAAGGGATAGTACGGATACGGAATCCTGGGTAATGCCGAGTTGGTTAGCTTTTGCCTTCCCCATGATTCTGGATGTAAAAACCGTAGTTTCCGAGTCGCCGATTCCCCCCTTTAATGATGGTGCCGAATTTGAAGAAAGCGTTTTTCTCGATAGTGCCCCTTATGCCTTCCGGATGCTCACCAAACGCGATCGCTTCCGTCTTGATTATATCCTGGATGGTTGGAAAGAAAACGATATTCAGTATCCCGCCCCTTTAAATGTCCTCACTGCTGCTTATGCCATTCACCTTGATGTTAATGCCAAACAAGGTAAATCTGGTTATGACCCTCATTGGGGTAAATTTACCGAACTTGCCAGAGATTTTGCCACCAGTCCTCTCTACGTTTTCAGTTACCTCAACCGTTGGGTTCGCCATCAAGGTGTGGAAACAGCCTGGATTGAGAAAATTCGACTCTATGCTTATCAATTTTACCCTTGTTTTGACCCTTACACCAAATACAATCGAGACGCGGAGGCATTAATAGTGGAAGCAGAATCAAGTTTAAATCATCCCCAAAAACTGACGGAACTATATCGTAAGTTCTACCGAGCCAATAAGCGATACAATCCTAAAGCAAATGCTGTCTTAAAACCCATTGATATTGCTGCCGAAACCATCCTTAAAGCAGAATCTACAGTTTTCCAAGGTGAAGCCTTAGTTGCAGCCGTTGCCGCCGAAATTTTCAAGCTGATGGAACGAGTTCATGCTTCTACTGCTGAGGGACGCTGGATATTTAGTAAACGAGAAGTAGAAAGGGAGGCAATTTTAGACTTTGCTCGGTATTTTGTTGTGGAAGTATTTGAAAAGTCTTTTGCAGGCGATCGCGCTCGTTTAGCCGGACGACAAATTAACCTTATTCGTGATACTTGTGAGTTTTTGTATCGCCTTGAAGATGACAAGGAGAATGGCTAATTGCTAATGGTTAATGGCTAATTGCTAATGGCTAATTGGGAATGATTCAAGAATCTAGTACAATATAAAATAAAGAAGGTAAGCAAGATGCGTATTTTAGATCCGAACCAATCCTATACCTTTAGTAAAATCTTTGAATTAAGGATTCGTCCCGATGACTTGGCTAATGAGTTTGGATATAATTTCACTCGTAAGCACTTGCAATTGCCTCAATACCAGCTTGAATTAGAGCATTTAAATTACCTAAAAAATCAGCTTAAAGCAGTACTTCCTTACGTTGATTTGGTAAACGAAACCTCTCGTCGAGAAGTTTTGATCTCTCAAGTAGTTTTGCAGTTAGTTGGATATACTAAAGCGCAACTAAGAATCGAGTACTTCATTAAGGTTAACGAGCAATTACAAGGTTACTTAGATTACCTGCTCAGAAGTCCAACGGAGTTGCTAGTAATTGAAGCCAAGCGGGAAGACTTAGATTATGGTTTTACCCAGCTTGTAGCAGAAATGATTGCTCTAGACAAGTGGGAAAGAACTCCTGAACAATCAATTCTACTTGGTGCAGTAACTACTGGTACGATTTGGCAATTTGGTTGTTTGCATCGAGAAACGAAAGAAATTGAGCAAGGATTAGACCTTTATCGAGTTCCCGATGATCTAGATCCACTTATGCGCATTCTGGTTCAGGCTCTTGTTGCTTAGAAGGCAGAACCCACCCCTAACCCCTCCAAGGAGGGGAACCGGAGGCTCCGAGGGAAGAAAGCGCACAGTAGTGGGAGCATCTTGCTCCCTGGAAATTACACCAAAACAAGCAATATTTTCCCTGTAATCATACCAAATCCGGTTCTCAGACAAGGGTAAAAATAACTCAAAGTTCCCCAGAATTGGGGGATTTAGGGGGCGAAGCAATACCTTTTTTTTACCCGTATCATAACCAAAGCGAGCAAGATACAATCTTTACACCTAAGGAGAATTAATCATGTCTTTCCTCCAAACCGTTGATGCTAAACTATTTCACCAGGAAATTCCCTACAAACCGATGGGAAAATACGTCCACTTCCTCACAATACGAGTCACTGAATCCTATCCTTTATTTCAAACTGATGGAGAATTAAATAAAGCACGAGTCAGGGCAGGAGTGCAAGATAAAAAGGCAATTAGTCGCCTCTCCATGTTCAAACGCAAACAATCTACTCCCGAACGTTTAGTCGGCAGGGAATTACTGCGGAACTATGGTTTAATGACAGCGGAAGAATGCGAGTATAACGTCAGTTTTGCCATGAATAATCCTGACTGTATTATCTACGGCTTTGCCATTGGCGACTCTGGTTCAGAAAAATCCAAAGTTGTGGTCGATACCGCCTTTTCTATTACAGCCTTTGATGAATCCCACGAAACCTTTACCCTTAATGCTCCCTTTGAAAATGGTACAATGGCATCGAAAGGGGAAAATGGCACTAAACCTGGTGAAGTTACCAGTCGCATTAATCAGCAAGACCATATCAGACCCCAGGTATTTTTCCCTAGTATTGTCACCTTAAAAGACCCTACCGAAGCCAGCTTTTTGTATGTCTTCAACAATATTTTACGCACTCGTCACTACGGCGCCCAAACCACTCGCACCGGCAGGGTGAGGAATGAATTACTTGGGGTGATCTTTGCCGATGGGGAAATTACCAGTAACCTGCGATGGACTCAGGCAATCTATGATCAGATGAAAGCTAAAAATACGATACATTCTCTAGATCCCTTGGATGAAGATGAGGTAATTACCGCAGCGGTAACGGCTATTGAGTCTCTTATGTCTAAAGAATTTATCGTTCACACTGACTTTATCGGTGATAGCTTTACTCCCCTATTAAATGAAGTGAAAGCACTGACAGGAAGCGAAGCAGGAATTACCGCCATGTTGCAGCAAGCCGATACAGAAGCTAAAGCTTACGCTAATAAGCATATGAGTAAGAAGAAGACTACCGCTAAGTCGAAGTGAAGTATGGAGACGCGGAGACGCGGAGACGCGGAGACGCGGAGATGGGGGACAAGGGGGACAAGGGGGACAAGGGAGGCAAGGGAGACAAGGAGGACAAGGGAGACAAGGGGGACAAGGAGGACAAGGAGGACAAGGAGGCAAGGGAGACAAGGGGGACAAGGAGGACAAGGGAGGCAAGGGAGACAAGGGGACAAGGAAGTAATTCCCAATTCCCGATTCCCCATTCCTAAACAACTAATAACAAACAACCAATAACCAACAACTAATAACCAACAACCAATAACAAACAACCAATAACAAATGACAATTTACCGTTGCCAACTGGAGTTACACGATAGCCTTTATTTTGCTACTCGTGAAATTGGTAGACTCTATGAGACTGAACCTGTTATCCATAATTATGCTCTTTGCTATGCTTTGGGATTAGTGGATAGTGAAGTTTACTCGACTACTGTTCCCGCTGAACATTCCTATCGCTACTTTTGTCCCCAACAAGTACCCAAGTATGAGGAACATTTAACTCCTCTCAATCAGCAGGGGATTTACATAACTCCTGCACGATCAATTAACCATACGGCAATTCTCCATACCTGGAAATATGCCAACAATAACTATCACGCCGAAATGCATAAGACTCAGAAGAATATTCCTAGTTTCGGCAGGGCTAAAGAAATTGCACCGGAGAGCAAATTTGAGTTTTTCGCCATCTCTCAACAGCCGTTAACCTTACCTAAGTGGATTCGGTTGGGTAAGTGGATGAGTAAAGCCGAGGTAACAGTAGAACCACTAGAAAATTTTAAGCGATCGCGTGGTGAATTTACTTGTCCCTACCCCCTTAACCCTCTGGATGTGATGTTTACCAATCATGTTATCAGTTACGACGTAGTGAATATGCCACCAGTTAGCCTAATCCGCAATGTACATATCCAGGGTGAATACTACTATTGGAAGAAACCTCAAAATCTCCGCATTCCCGTACAAATGCACTATCAATTTCAGGGTAGGTAAAAAATTGTACCCATAATGTGGTGCGTTACGCTGCGCTAACACACCCTACTGGCGTGACACAGCTAAAATGGTTCATTAGAAAGCTGAGGGAGCTGAGGGAGCTGAGGAAGCTGAGGAAGCTGAGGGAGATAGGGAGAAAAATCTATTGCACAGTTTTAGGTGGGTCACGGCACTACGATAGCTTTGATTTTAAGACTTCTTGCATCAATCCCGGAAGGGCGTAGCATTTGCGGACAACAATTTTGGTTTTACGGGTAATATGCTAGCGCCAATGCTACACCCCTACAGCCAATTCCCAATTCTAAATTCTAAATTCTAAATTCTAAATTCCCAAACATGCCTTACAGCCTCATCCTCAATCTCCTCCCCCTCTCTCCCATACCCCCTAAATTCCTGAGTGGCAGACATTTACATGCTCTTTTCCTCAATCTTGTCAGCTTTGTAGATAGGAAATTAGGTGACTATCTCCATGAAGCTAAAGCCGATAAAGCCTTTACCCTAAGTCCCTTACAAATTGTTCGTGATGCACCAACCCGCGATCGCAAAAATCGGCATCATATTCTCCAATGGCAACATGGCAAACCCATTCCCCCAGGTACTCCTTGCTGGTGGCGCATCTCCCTATTAGATGATGCTCTATTTAGCAAACTTACCTACCTCTGGCTCAATCTTAATCCAGAACAACCTTGGCATTTGGGACCTGCTGACTTAAAGATTACCAGTATTTTGGGTACTCCTCAAGGGGGTGTGGAGAGGAGGGCGCACGTCGGTGCGCCCCTACAGGGGTGGGCAAATGTGGCGACTTATGCTCAATTATATGATCAGGCGTCTGAGAGTAATTGCAATCTTGATTTTGCCTTCTGTACTCCTACTGCTTTTCGACAGAGTAAATATGACTGTGCCTTACCTTCGCGAGAGTTAGTATTCAACAGCTTAATTAAACGCTGGAATCAATACAGTGGCATTGAATTTACCCATACCTTAGTCGAGCATATTTTTCCCAGTTTTTTTGATATCCACACCGAAGTTGCCACTGACTCTCGTAGTAAGTTTATTGGCTGTATCGGAGCCATAAATTTTCGAATTTTGGGTAATGTTGAACCCCCTACTATTCAGCAAATTAATGCCTTAGCTGATTTTGCTCTTTATTCTGGAGTAGGGCGTAAAACTACTATGGGTATGGGGATGGTGCAACGATTGAGATAGGGACAAGGATGACAAGGGGGATTAGGGGGACAAGGGGGACAAGGGGGACAAGGAGGACAAGAGGGATTAGGGGGACAAGGGAGATGAGGAGATATATAGGAGGAATTTGGTGGTGAAGAGTCAATCATTTAAGAGTCATGAAGATTTGGCAATCTTTCAATTGGCATTTGATACAGCAATGAAAATTTTTGAACTTTCCAAAAAATTTCCTGTGGAAGAACGATACTCATTAACTGATCAAATCCGCCGTTCCTCTCGTTCCGTTTGTGCAAACTTAGCAGAAGCTTGGAGAAAACGTAGATATAAAGCTGCTTTTATTGCCAAGCTTAATGAATGTGAGTCTGAAGCTGCTGAAACCCAGGTATGGCTCAAGTTTGCTGTCAAATGTTCCTATCTAGATATTAACAAAGGAAGAGAACTATATGGTATTTACAATCAAGTTTTGAGCGGCTTAGTCAACATGAGAAACAATTCAGATAAATGGACTATCGGTGATAAATAGACTTCTAGTAAAAGTCAGATAATAAAGAAAATCTCTCCCTTGTCCCCCTTGTCCTCCTTGTCCTCCTTGTCCTCCTTATCTCCCTTGTCCCCCTTGTCCATCTGATCTAAATGTATCTAACCAAATCTATGAATAACACTGACTACATCCCAATCGCTTCTCTTAACCAATACAGCTACTGTCCTCATCGCTGTTGGCGGATGTTTTGTGCGGGGGAGTTTACGGATAATCAATACACAATTGAAGGTACTAGTTTACACGATCGCGTCCATACTGTCGGGGAAGGTAATCGGGAAGAAACTTGGCAGATTCGGGCTATTTGGCTGAAATCTGAACGCTACCAACTGATTGGCAAAGCGGATTTAATCGAATCAGAATCTGGTCAGTTTTATCCTGTGGAATATAAGCGGGGGTATAAGGGAGAGTGGGATAATAATGAGTTGCAGGTATGTGCTCAAGCCTTGTGTTTGGAAGAGATGACAGGACAAACTGTTACTACCGGTTACCTCTACTATACTCACTCTCACCAACGTCAACCAGTAGAAATTTCAGCTCAACTACGACAAGAAGCGATCGCGACTATTGAAGCAGTCTCCAATTTATTACAAACCGGTGCTATGCCTCAAGCTTCTTACTCAAAGCGTTGTAAAAATTGCAGTTTGTATTCCCAATGTTTACCTCAAGCAGCAGCAAAGGTGAGGCGATATAAGGAGAATTAAGAATTAAGAATTAAGAATTAAGAATTGGGAATTGGGAATTGGGAATTGGGATGCTCTCCCTCAAAGCTCTTTCTCAAAGTCCTCTTTTTAAAGACTCTTTCTCAAAGTCCCCCTTTCAAAGGGGGATTTAGGGGGATCAAGATGCAATAACTACCATATCAAATTAAGGAAAATCAATCATGGGAACTATTTACATTACCCACGAAGATTCATTTATCGGTAAAGTCGATGAACGGATTACTGTGAAAGTGGATAAACAGAAACTGTTGGATGTTCCACTAATTAAAGTTAATGGTATTGTAGTTGTGGGAAGAGCTACAGTGTCTCCGGCAGTGGTTGCTGAATTGCTCAACCGTCATATTCCCTTAAGCTTTATTAGAGCAACGGGTAAATATCTTGGTCGATTAGAACCAGAAATGACTAAGAATATTTTTGTTAGAAAAGCTCAGTGGCAGGCAGCAGGGGAATCGAAACAGGCGGTGCATGTGGTTCGAGGTTTTGTGCGGGGTAAATTGAAAAATTATCGCTATAGCTTACGGCGGCGGGAGCGGAACTCTTCTGGGTTAGATTTGCAAGGGGCAATTACTCGTATTGATAAGGTAATTGCTCCGATTAATACCACTAGTTCGATTAATTCCTTAAGGGGGTTGGAAGGTTCAGGAAGTGCGGCTTATTTTGGCTGTTTGAATCAATTGATTCAGGGGTCAGAGTTTGAATTTGAAGCCAGACGTCGTCGTCCTCCTACTGATCCGGTGAATTCCCTCTTAAGTCTAGGATACTCTCTCTTGCGTCATGATGTACAAAGTGCTCTCAATATTGTCGGTTTTGACCCTTATTTAGGATATCTTCATGTAGAGCGTTATGGTCGTCCGTCTTTAGCGCTGGATTTAATGGAAGAGTTTCGTCCCGTAATAGTCGATTCTGTGGTATGTTCGGCCATCAATAAGCACTTGTTAAAGCCTGGTGATTTTACCAGTGAACCGGTGAGCAATGCTGTATCTTTAACGCCGGAAGGACTTAAGGTATTTCTACGGTTGTACGAACAGAAAAAACAGTCAAAATTCAAGCATCCAGTGCTAAAGCGGCAATGTACCTATCAAGAAGCCTTTGAAATTCAAGCCCGACTCCTAGCCAAGTATCTGATGGAAGAAACTGACCAATATCCACCGTTAATTGTCAAGTAAATTCCCAAAATCTTCAATTCTTAATTCTTAATTCTTAATTCTTAATTCCCAAAATGCCCTACATAGTAATATCCTACGATATCTCAGAAGACAAGCGCCGCACGAAAATCCACAATATCCTTAAGTCTTACGGGCAGTGGATGCAGTATAGTGTGTTTGAGTGCAACTTGAGTGATACTGAATATGCCAGGTTGCGATCGCGTTTAGCCAAGGTGATTAAACCAGACCAAGATAGCATCCGTTTCTACTTCCTCTGTGGTTGTTGCCAAAATAAGGTAGAACGTATCGGCGGTGAACAACTTCGCGATGAGACCATATTCTTTGTATCTTGATAAGGAGTCACCGAGACAGTCTCAATGAAAAAATTTTTTCACTACCATGCATGAAAATCTCTCTCTCCGCGTCTCCGCGTCCCCGCGTCCCCGCGTCTCTTTCAATTGGCGCTAAAGGGTAGGTGTTTTTTTGCACCTCCTAAAAAAAACGGCTAAATCGCTTTCTGTACAAGAGTTTGAGGTGTGTTAGTGAAAAATTTCTTTAGCGCTTTTTCTGAAATGCTTATGGTGACTGGATTTGAGGGTATTTTAAAAATAAGGTGTTTGATTAACCAGGGGCTGAAATGCTATATTTTGATTCATTAGCACCTTTGAACCTTGAAAACTACATACAGCAAGGGTTCCTGAATGCCGCCCCTCGCAATTGCTCTGAATCCCTATCAGGGATTGAAACGCAAATCAGACACAAGCAGCTAACAATACCAACTCGCAATTGCTCTGAATCCCTATCAGGGATTGAAACACTTTATGCTTCCATCTTCCACCTCACTAGATATTTTCCTCGCAATTGCTCTGAATCCCTATCAGGGATTGAAACGCAAGGGCATTCATTTTTATTACAGCCACATTCAACCTCGCAATTGCTCTGAATCCCTATCAGGGATTGAAACAACTGGTAATTGGTAACTAGCAACTGGTTAATTGGCCTCGCAATTGCTCTGAATCCCTATCAGGGATTGAAACGATTAGGGTAAGTGGCTCGACCGTTTCCTTTGACCTCGCAATTGCTCTGAATCCCTATCAGGGATTGAAACGCAACGTGTGATTTTTTGAGAACAGTTGTGATTTCCTCGCAATTGCTCTGAATCCCTATCAGGGATTGAAACAATTTGACTTCGTACTTGAATTTACTGACAGTGTCGTCCTCGCAATTGCTCTGAATCCCTATCAGGGATTGAAACTCAGACCCAAAGCTTATTTGTATATGAGATCCAATCTCGCAATTGCTCTGAATCCCTATCAGGGATTGAAACATCCAATTCTCTAAATCTACCCTGTGACCAACAGAACTCGCAATTGCTCTGAATCCCTATCAGGGATTGAAACAGGGCTGCTTATATCTCAGGGGATTTGGCTCTGGTTGATTTTTGCAAAGCAACAAAACCGTAACCATACCAATCGTGATACTCTCTGTACATTTCAATCTCCCGCTGCTCATTTTCGAGAACAGCTAACGCCTCTGCATCATTCTTATATATCTGACCAAGGTCATTAATTTTTTCTTGCAGTGGCAGATAGTAGTTCCACCATGCCTTCTCTGGAAGAATGAAATTTCCAATTAAATCATATCCCCATTCAGGAACCAGATTTAACACCTCCTCCCATGTCCTCATTCCAGGATAATTTTCTCCCCAATAAGATTGAATAACCTCTGGTGGTTGAGGCTGCAACCAAACTAGCTCACTCACAACCAAATACCCACCAGGTTTGAGCAAAGCCTGCCATTGCTTTAAGCCTTCTTCCAAGCCAATGATATAAATCGAGCCTTCAGCCCAGAGTAAATCAAATGTTGCTTCCGGAAAAGATAGAGCCAACATTGATTGATTTAAACAGGTAATTTGGTTGAGCAAACCCAGGGCAGTGGCTTGGTCTTGAAGATAATCTAAATATGGTTGATGATTATCGATTGCGGAGATGTGACCATCGGTTAACCTAGCTAGTTCTAAGGTTTGTGCCCCCGGACCACAGCCAATATCTAGAATCTTGGGTTGCACTAGCTGAGGAAGCATCTGCCATGCCTGCCGAGTGTATTCGTCTCCACCAGGACTTTCCTTGGGAAGATTGTTGTGAATTTCCAAAAAAATTTCCATTGGCCACCGTTTCAGTAAACTTTACTTTCGTTACTGTAGAGACGCGCCATGGCGCGTCTCTACATGGGTTGGGAAGGCAAGTTATAATTCAACCAACCCCCTAATCTGCTCAACCGATGAGCCACTGTATTAATCCTAATTGTCCCAATCCCCAAAATCCAGATAATATCCTCTTATGCCAAGCCTGTGGTTCGGAATTGCTCTTGGCAGGAGAATATCGGGTAAGTCGGTTACTTAGTGGCAAAGGGGGATTTGGTAGGACTTATGAAGCAACGAGTCAGAGTAGTCAGGCGAAAGTACTCAAAGTTCTAATTAACCATCATAACCATCAACCCAAAATTATTGAATTATTCCAGCAAGAGGCGCGGGTGCTTCAGCGGCTGAATCATTCAGGGATTCCTCAGGGAGAGATATATTTTACCTTTCTACCGAAAGATGCTCAACAGCCATTGCACTGTCTGGTGATGGAGAAGATTGAAGGGTTGGATTTGGAGGAGTATCAAAAACAGCGGCAAAATCGTCCGATTGAACAACGGTTAGCTCTCAAATGGCTTATACAATTAGCTCAGATTCTGGATGAGGTGCATCAACAGCAGTTTTTCCACCGGGATATCAAGCCATCGAATATTATCCTCAAGCCAGATGGACAATTGGTGTTGATTGATTTTGGTACAGTTAGGGAAATTACCGCTACCTACTATGATAAACAACCACAAGGACAAGTTACAGCGATCGCTTCCTTTGGTTACACACCCCCAGAACAACTAAACTATCGAGCAGTACCTCAATCGGATTTCTTTGCTTTAGGACGTACTTTTGTTTTTCTGCTGACGGGTAAGCAACCGACTGATCCAGATATTTACGACTATCTCAATAATGAATTAAACTGGCGCAATCATAGTTCTGCTCTTGTGCGGGAATTAGCAGACTTTATTGATCAGCTGATGATGCATTCAGTTAATCAGCGACCAAGTAACACTCAGGTAATTCTACAACGGTTGGCAGAAATTGAGCGAATAATCAATCGACAAAAGAATGGCTTGACGAGAAGGCAGTTGATTAAGGTTGCAGGTTTGAGTGGTGTTAGTTTGGTGGGAGGAGTGATTGCTTATCAAACTTGGAAACAACAACAACTCAACCTCCAATCCTTTGAATTTGATGTCATAACAGTAGACCTCCAAGGTAAGAAAAATAACCCCAATCGTCGCCAAGCAAAATTCTTTACTGAAGACTTGGGTAAGGTCGTAATGCTGGAAATGGTGGCAATTCCTGGTGGTACATTTATGAGGGGGTCTCCAGCTACGGAAGAGGCTCGAATTAACACAGAAAGTCCCCAGCTTCCCGTAGATATTAAGCCGTTCTATTTGAGTAAATGTACTATCACTCAGGAACAGTGGAAAGCGGTAGCTGCTTTGCCTAAAGTTAGCCGTGATTTAAATACTGACCCATCTTATTTTAAAGGTGATAATCTACCAGTAGAACAGGTATCATGGCATTCTGTCAAAGAGTTTTGTGATAGACTCTCAAACAAAATAAACAAAACAAGCAAAACCGGACGTAACTACCGGTTACCTAGCGAAGCGGAATGGGAATATGCCTGTCGTGCTGGCACTACTACCCCTTTCCACTTTGGGGAGACTATTACCACCGATTTGGTTAACTATGATGGTAACTCGACTTACGGTTTTGGTTCCAAGGGAGAGTATCGACAGACAACTACCAAAGAAAAGAATTTTCGAGTAGCTAACGCTTTCGGTTTATATGATATGCATGGTAATGTCTGGGAATGGTGTGATGATCATTGGCATTATAGTTATAATGGAGCTCCAAATGATGGTAGTGCTTGGTTAAAGCAAGGAAATGAAAATGATAGTTATTACCGAGTGCTACGGGGTGGTTCATGGAGCGATAATCCGAAGTACTGCCGTAGTGCGCAGCGCAACAGATACAACCCGAACTACTGGTACAAAAATATAGGCTTTCGAGTTGCTATTTCCTAGGTGTTATTTCTTCTTTGTTTCCCAGATTATCATTTGGGCGGGTTTTTTATCAATGTTGTCGATAAATGGGTTAACAGTGACCTTAAACCCGCCCCTACAGCAATTGATACAGCGCTTTGCCCTGTAATAAAGTACACTAACCAGACAAAAGTCCCCCTTATTAAGGGGGATTTAGGGGGATCAAATGTACCCCATAGCAGAGCAAAATGCTGTATTGTCTGTTTTGGATATCTAATTCACATTATAAGATATTCAGCGATCGCTAATCTAGAAATGCAATTACATTGCGAGCAATTCAAATTACAGTATATATGTGCGCACATTTTCCCATTATGAAATAGTATCATAAAAATAGCAACAAGAAAAAAATATGATGGTTACCACTCTTCAAATTGACGATAATCTCCTGCAAGAAGCTCTTGCTGTGAGTGACTATCCAACCACCACTGCTTTGGTTGAAGCAGCTTTACGAGAATATATACAACGTCACAAACAACTCAAAGTGCTGGAATTGTTCGGTACTATCGACTACGAAGAAGATTATAACTACAAGCAACAAAGGCAAATAAGATGAATGTCCTTGTTGATACTTCCGTTTGGTCTCTGGCGCTGCGACGCAATTCTCCAGATCAAGCGATTGCGATTACTAATTTACTGCGGGATTTGATTGCAGAAGGAAAAGTTGTTCTACTGGGAGCGATTCGTCAAGAAGTCCTTTCTGGAATTCGTAACAACTCACAGTTTGAGAGATTACGAGACTATCTTCGTGCTTTTCCTGATTTAGAGCTAACTACAAAAGACTACGAACTAGCGGCGGAGTTTTTCAATATCTGTCGCAGTAATGGTGTTCAGGGTTCAAATATTGATTTTCTCATATGCGCAGTTGCTCATCGTCGTGGCTACAGCATTTTTACCACTGATAAAGATTTTGATAATTTCCGATTACATATTCCAGTTCTATTGCTATGATACCAAATCACTGCCTAGAAAGAATGAACAGCGAAAGATTTCAGTATATATGTGCGCACATTTTCCCATGATGAAATGGTATCACAAAAATAGCAGTAATTGTATCAGTAGGTTACTCAATAACCTAAACTTATCCCTACAGATAGACAGAATTTTCTTCTCAATTCTCAATAGGCTAAGTTGCGATCGCTTGATATTGAACAATAGCATGATTTATGCGGTTGGCTCAAAACACTGGGGAACTAACCTGGATGTGGTATCAATTGAAATGCTTGTATCATGGTCGCATTGAGAACTTGCACCTGCTTACTGCTCAATTTTCCCAATTTTCTAGCAACTAACAGGTGATTTAGGGTAGCAATTCGAGTTACTCTCACTTTAGATGAAACTCGCAATCCTGTGCTTGTAAATTCTGGATCTGAAGCATCAATCACAAATTCTTCTGGATTTACGCTACTAATATTTTGAGAAGTAATTGCACAAAGGGTAACATCATTGCCGGTTCTGCTTAACCACAGAACTAAAGCGGGACGTAACTTGGTTTGACTGAGGTCAGTAAACGGAAAATTAACCAGAACAATATCTCCTTTACTTATTGCCACTCAATCGGTTCTCCATCTTCAATGGTGTATAAATCTGGCTCATCATGCCAAAAGTTAAAAGCTCCACCTTGATCAGCAAGATGCATCAATTCAAGAGTTGAAGGATAAGGAACATCTCCAAATAATTTTTCTTCTAGCAAAGCTTGTTCTGCGGGTGACAGGGAGCGAATAGCTTGCACTAAAGACTCAACTAGTTGGGTATTTACTGTTTTGCTTGTGGTAATTTTGCTCATACTTCATTAGTTACGCAGTTTCACCAATTAATCTTCTATAGCACTGTAAGCAACCGAAATTATAGTATACATGTGCGCACATTTTTCCATGATGAAATAGTATCACAAAAATAGCAGTAAATGTATCTGTAGGTTACTAAATAACCCTAACTTCTTAAAAAAATCAGGGCTCTAACACTTCCCAATTCTTAATTCTTAATTCTTAATTCTTAATTCCTAATTAATCGCCTCATTCACCGGAAAACGGTCAAGTAACTGAATAGCACGAATTGCATTACGCCGCAAAGCTTCTGAAATTCCAGGAACATGAGGAATTTGAGACAAGATATCCACTGTGCGCCGCAAAATCCGCACAATATTCCCCTCATCTAAATTAGTGTTCTCGCATAACTCACTCCATTCCACTCCTAACGCCCAAGTCTCTACCAAACCGATAAGTTCATACTCCAACCACACTGGCAAAGCTACACGATGTTTATGCTGCAATTTAAAGACATCTCGCCGCATTGACTTCAAACTATCTAATACCTCTGTTACTGCCAAGGTTGGGGAATAGTTAGTATAGCTACCAGAGCGTAGAGTTTCCGTTACCAAAGCTGACATTGCTGCTCCTAGGTGGTGGGGAGCTAGTTCATCCAATTTACCTGACATTAAAACTAAGCCTAACCACAATTCATTTTCTCCCCGAATGGCAGCAGTTGCTTTTCCTTGAGCTGTGGGCTTGACCTCATCTAAGCAATCAAATAGTCTTAAAATTTCCATCAGGTTGAGAAATTCTTGCCAGTGGTGAGCTTGTTTTTCTCGAAATTCTGCTTGCAGTTGATTAATTTCCGTTTGCAGGGCTAACCGACGGCTATGACGTTTGAGCAATTTAGTAGGATTACCCCACTGTTGTAGAGGATGCTCATCTAGTTGGGTTTTAACTGCTTCCACTACTCGCGCTTGATCCATGACTTCTGGAGCAACAGTTATTTCTGGAGTAGAAGGAACTAAGGCACTCAGGGCTTCGGTTTCTGAAGTACCCCGTTTGACTTCCCCTGGCTTCAGATTCAGGGAGTCTGGCGGCTGTAGAGTCCCAATATTGAGGAATTCCCTCCTAACTACATCAGATAAACCCACCACATCTGCCGTTGTCGCTACATACCAGCGGTTGGTTGCACTTAAGCATACTAGATAAGGAGATTGACCTTGGCCTTTTGCCTTACTTACCAATACTGCGGGAATTGGAGAAGATACTTTAACTTGCTTCCCTTTGAGATAGAGAATGGTGCCAGCTTCTAATCCTAGCAAAGCTTGGCTAATGCTCTTGACTTGCTCTTCTTCCGCTTGCTTTTGCAAAGTTTTCAATAAGCGGCGCTCTTCCCGGAGACGTTCAGCAAGTTTTTCGTAGCTGGTAAAATTTCCTACATTCATCGGTGCTAGCTGAATATCAATTTTTGCTAGCTCTGTTGTCAACTCCGTAATTTCCTGTTGCAGAGGCTTGAGGTAAAGTGTGGCTCGGTATTGGGCAAAGCTGCGCTCCACCAAGTCCTGCGCTTCCATGATACTGTGGGTTTGTAGCAAATTCAGTACCATACCATAGGTGGGGGTAAACTGACTCACCAAGGGATCAGACCCACTAGTTGTTAGGTAAGCTGCCTCCTTAGCACCTTCAAAAGGTGTCTGTAAAGTCACCACATAACCGTTAGTATCCATCCCCCGACGTCCAGCCCTACCAGACATTTGCAAAAACTCAGAGGGTTTAAGGAGCCGATGTCCATCATCGGTACGTTTAGAAAGGGTAGAAATGACTGTAGTGCGAGCAGGCATATTAATTCCCGCTGCTAAGGTTTCTGTAGCAAACACTACTTTAACCAAGCCTGCTGCAAATAATTCTTCCACCAAACCTTTCCAAGCTGGTAAAATTCCCGCATGATGGGCAGCAATACCACGATAGAGAGGTTCAATTTGTCCAGCACGCCCTGCCTCTGGAAAGTTACTCAAAAACTCATCGACTCGGGTTTTGAGTTGAGCCTCTTCCTCTTGATTTACCAAGGACAAATAGCTAACTTCCTCTACCGCCTGATCACAACCCCGACGGCTGAAGATAAAGTAAATAGCTGGTAACATATCCCTGTGCTGTAGTTGCGTCAGGACAGAGGTAACACTAGGGCTTTGGGGACGCTCAGCTCTTCCCCTAACTTTTTGGCGTTTAGGCTTGAGGCGGGGGTTAAGTTTATTGTTGTGTTGATCTAGCAGGGGAAAAATTCCCTTGGGATTACCAAAGCTAAACTGTAGAGGAACTGGTCGAAAATCTGAATAAATCAACTCAGTGGAGCCGTGAACCAGATTCATCCAGTCTGTTAGCTGATCGCTGTTAGCAATCGTAGCAGAGAGGGCTACTAATTGGATGTTTGCCGGACAATAAATAATCGACTCTTCCCAAACTGTCCCCCGCTGGCGGTCATTCATGTAGTGACATTCATCTAGTACTACCGCCTCAACCCTTTCCAAGGAAGTACCGACTTCTCCAATTGGTGTGCCATAAAGCATATTCCGGAAAATTTCCGTAGTCATCACTAGGACGGGGGCATCTCGGTTAATCGAATTATCTCCAGTGAGTAAGCCAACATTCTCCTCACCAAACTTCTTGCGAAAATCCCGCAGCTTTTGGTTAGAGAGGGCTTTTAAGGGAGTAGTGTAGAAAACTCTACCACCTTGTGCTAAAGCACGATAAATACTATACTCTCCAATCAAGGTTTTACCAGAACCAGTGGGAGCACAAACTACTACAGATTTACCAGCATTCAGAGCCGCGATCGCCTCTTGCTGAAATTGATCGAGTTCAAAGGGAAATAGAGTTTTTAGGTCAAGTTCTAGAGAATTAGTGGGAACGTTCACACAAAGTACTTTTCTTTTTGATGCTTATGGACGAGTAAACAGTGTTCAGTCCCCAACTTACCAGTTATTCATCCAAGAGTAATCAGGAGGGAGCTGAGGGAGCTGAGGGAGCTGAGGAAGAAAAATTTATTTATTGCACATTTTTAGGTGTGTCATAGCACTATTCTACTGCTGACCGTCCAATAAAACCTGATTAAGGACTTGTAGAGCATAACTCCAAACCTGGTAACCTTGTTGATTAAGGTGTAAGCCATCGGTACTTAACTCCATTTTGAGGTTACCGTCGGTGTCAGCAAAAAGGGGATAGAGTTCTAGATAGATAGCGCCTTCATCTTGAGCAATCTCTTTCAGTGCCTGGTTGATTTCCTGGATATCCTTATTAGGAATAGATAACAAGCGATCGCGTCCTTCCCAAGTGGCTTTTTCCGCACCGTGGGGTAAAATCGACTGGACAACAATCTGAGCTTCGGGATGAACTTGATGTAAGTGACGAATTGTCAGCCTTTGGTTTGCCACAATGGTGTCGCCTTTGATGCCCCGAATCAAGTCGTTAATGCCAATCATTACAAAAACAACATCAGGCTCCGTATCATCCAACAGATCTATACGATTGAGCAATCCTGCGGAAGTTTCCCCAGAAATCCCCTGATTGAGCCAGGTTATTTCCGGTGCTAGCAATTCCGGGGGGAACCAAAGGCTCAAGGAATCTCCCGCCAGTATAGTTAAATTTTCCGGCTCTTGGTTACTCACTGCTTGAGCTTCGTGAGCTAACAACTCTACCCACTGCTGGTAATTCAGCTTGTGGCGGGCTCCCAATTCTGGCTTGGGCTTAGCCATTGGCTTCGATTCCGCTAACTCAGCAGTGGCACCGGAAGAATTGATAGCAGAAGACACAGACAAATGGGACTCCCGCAGGAGCAGCCAGACGATTGCCAGTACCAGCAGCCCATTGACAGCTAGAGAGAAAACCGCCCAACCGGGATAATTTTTGAAGTGGATGGACACTGAATTTTCAACTCTGTTATTAACGAAAAACACCCGCCTTCTGCTGAGACTCAATAATTCCAACTGGAGAAGCGGGTTGACCTTTATTTAATTTAGCAGTAGTTTCTCACGTATTTTAGCAACGATAAAGCATTTCAGTGCTGCTACTTGTAATCATCACCTATAGAGCCCATCGAACCTGCTTCTTTGATGAATCCAGAGTAGGCTTCCATAGCATGTTCGCTAATATCCAAGCCTTCGATTTCTGCTTCTGGAGTTACCCGGATGCCAATGGTAAATTTCAGGGTTAGCCAGAAGAGAGCACTCATCATTACGGTAAAACCGCCAACGGAGAGTATACCAACCATTTGACTAATTAGTTGCTCCGGGCTGCCACCAACAAATAAGCCTCCATCAAGAGTAAACAAGCCAACGGCAAAAGTGCCCCAAATTCCATTGACTAAGTGAACTGAGATGGCTCCCACTGGATCATCAATTTGGATGCTCTCTAAGATAGAAACAGAAAAGACTACAATAATACCTGCGATCGCGCCAATAATCACAGCGGAAGGATAGGAAACATTAGCACAGCTAGCCGTAATTGCTACTAAGCCTGCCAGGATACCATTGATAATCATGGACAAATCCGGTTTATCATCCTTAAGCCAAGAGGTAAAGGTGGCACTAATTCCTCCTGCTGCGGCGGCTAGGTTAGTAGTTAGAGCAATGTAAGCTATATGCTGATTAGCTGCTAATTCTGAACCTGGGTTGAAACCAAACCAGCCAATCCACAGAATTAAGCAGCCCAGAGTGGCCATACTCATATTGTGACCGGGGATAGCACGGATTTCACCATTTTTGTATTTACCCAAGCGTGGTCCTAAGATTACTGCTCCCGTTAAAGCAGCCCAGCCTCCCACAGAGTGAACCACTGTGGAACCAGCAAAATCGGAGAAGGGGGTACTTAAATTAGCTAGCCAGCCATTACTAGACCATATCCAATGTCCAGTAATAGCATAGGAGATAGCTACCAGCATGGCGCTGAACATAACAAAACCACTAAACTTAACTCGTTCAGCTACAGCACCAGAAACAATGGTCGCTGCGGTTCCAGCAAAGGCAGCTTGGAAGAGGAAAAATACAGATATAGGTAAACCAGTAGGAAAGGGGTCTAATCCATAGTTAGCAGGAGCACTGCTACTTAAGAAAAAGCCTTCCATGCCAATAAACGGATTACCGGGATTAAACATTAAGGAGAAACCAATTGCCCAAAACGCGATAGTCGCAATTGCAAAAACAATCAGGTTTTTTGAGAGAATGTTAACAGCATTTTTCTGGCGACATAAGCCAGTTTCGAGCATCCCAAACCCAGCATTCATGAAGATTACTAGAACTGCTGCCACCAAGACGAAGAAAGTATTCATAATGCCCTGAACTTGCAGAAGTCCAGGGTCTTCGATTTTGATGAGTTCAATCGCATCCTGAGCCGAAGCAGCACTATGCCAAGTGATGACAATGACTGCTGCTAGAGGAATACAGGCAAGCCAGTAGGGAGAGAATGATTTAGCAATAGTTTGCAGTGGATTTAAATTCAGTCGCCCCCTGTTCTTTGGTGAGTGCTGTTGATTAAAACTGTTCTGGAACCTTCGTCTAAACATAACTCAGTGGAATTTTTTCCAACATTTCGCTAATTAGCTTTAAAACTAATTAACTATCGTTTGTTTAAGGAATCAGGTAATTTTCTCAGTTAGAACGTTATTTTATGACAAAACTTAACAAATCTAAGGGATAGATCATGTAAGTACTTGTTGGCAAGGCGATCGCAAATTATGATGATAAGCTTTCTAAGCCAACAAGCTGGTAATTTGTTTCCTCTTCTCCTGTTGCTTTATTTACTGATGTCGTTACTTCAAGAGTTGCTCTATATAATTTTTTCCCTACATTTAAATCGTTACCTATATTCTTAAGCAACTCCCTAGATATAGTGCCTTGATAATCCTGGTGAGTTTCTTGTTCTTCAAAAATAAACTTTCTATATTTTTTGTCCTTACCTACTCCAGCTAGCATTAGTTTTCCGATCAAAGCAATTCTTATGGGATTTTCCACCTCTTTTTTGTTAATTATTTCTAAAGCTCTTAAGATGTTGGTATAAGAAATTTCAGCAAATCCTCCTTTTCCTGGATCTACAGAACCCCAGTCCAAAGATAAATTGGCTTGTAGGGTTGATAAATTAGTCAATAATGATTTGAATTTTATAGATGGCTTGCCATATAATTCAGATATTTTCTCCTTAAGAATTTCACTGTTTTCATGTTCACTTGCACTTATTAATTCTAGTAAGTTTTGTGCCGCCTGTTCTGCAAGAGGCTCTTCAAATAAATTGAGTTGTCTGTATTGTGATAACCCTAGCCTCAGGCCAAAAGATCCATGAAACATTTCTGCAATAGATAATTCTAACTCTGATTGCATTTCTTGTCTAACAAATAATCTCTTGCTCTGTACTTTTGACTCTCCAATTGCAATAAAAAAATCTTGCAAAGATTTTAAAACAGAGCCCATTTTTTTTGCTGGTGCTTCTTGGCTGTTTTGATCAACATAATTAAACCTAAATTCTAATATCTCTCTATGTTGAGACTTGGCTATGATTGAATTATTTTTAAGGGCTGCTACAATTTCTGATTTTGGTCTATTTTCAACCTTCTCTAAAGTACTAAAAACCTCCATCATTCGATTGTCAAAGTCTGCAAACTCTCTATCAAGAGGAACCAATACTCTGATTGTCATATCTTGTTTTTGACATGACCATACAGATGCAATATCACCAATTAACTTTGTCTTTTTCCAGCCTTGAGTTTTGAGGTATTTTTCTAATTTTAGAGTAGAGATTGTATTTATTGTCTCTCGTTCTAATTCAGGTGCTATCATTTTTTATCTGTTCCTCCAATGAAAAATTATCATTAAATAATTTTGCTCTATCCTTTGCTGCTTGTTGCATTAATTTTGAGATAGCTTCGGGAGTAAATAAATTTTCTTTTGGTATTTCCACTGTAACAGTTTTTTTGTTATTTGTTGGTTTCTTTCCTTTCAGTGAAGCCCAGTATGCACATTTTTTCATTATTGTTTCTTTTTCTGATATCTCTAGCCAATTAGAAATATTATGGGGCACTAACACGACAATTAATATTCGAGGAACAAAAGATTTAATATTAATTAATTTGTTGTAATTTTCAACCTTTAAAGGATATTTAACAAGACCGTTGTTTTCTTTGGCTAAAGTTGTACATTTAACTTGTGCCTCAATTATTGGTGAATCTATATCCCCAATTTCACCTGGTGCTATAATTGTTAAGTCAATTCCCGAATTATCCCTAGGTCTACCAGATATTTCAACTGAATATCCACTAATTGAACAAATCAGCTTAATGTATCCATAACTAAACTCTTCTTTTTTAGTGTTTTCATCCATTCTTTAGAACTGCTATGAAGACATTATTTTAGCATCTCTGTTATTCTCTACCCCCTTGCCCTTACCGTCAAATGTATGGAACTTTCGAGTGGAAAAACACTAATGAAGGAACAACCTACTCTCCAAACAAGGCGACTAACTCTGCGACCCTTCACTTTAACAGATGCTCCCCTCGTACAGCAGTTGGCTGGCGCACGGGAAATTGCAGCAATGACCCTCTCTATTCCTCATCCTTATGAAGCTGAGATGGCAGAAGAATGGATCAAAACCCATCCAGCATCTTTTGATAAGGGTATCAGCGTTAATTTTGCTATTGTATTGCGTGAGAGTGGAGTGCTTTGTGGTTCAACTGGCTTAGGAATCGATGCTGAAAATGCCAATGCTGAACTCGGGTATTGGATTGGATTGCCTTACTGGGGCAAGGGCTACGGTACTGAAGCAGCTCAAGCAGCTGTTCAATATGGCTTTGAGGTAATCGGGTTGCACCGCATCCAAGCTTCTCATTTTTCCCATAACCCAGCATCAGCTAGAGTAATGCAAAAGATTGGCATGAGCTACGAAGGTTGTCGCCGCCAGCATATACTCAAATGGGGTAAATTTGAGGACTTGGAACTCTACGGCATCTTGCAAAGTGACTGGAAGCTTTATTTTTCTTAACCTAAAACCTCAAAGATGAACAAATCATATAGTTAGTAAAAGTATAGTCAAATATAGACAGACTGAATTTCATTTCAGAAATTCCCTTCACTTTCACTTTGAGAGATTAATTCTCCTGGGGTGAACTACGCACCTCTCTATCCCATAGCGAGTAAACGCATTTGGGAATGCTTTTCTGAGAATATTGTAAGAACCCATCACATCAGCTTGACAGAGAAATCCTCCATCTGTACGGTATAAACCTCGCTGGATTCTTTTTCCAGAAAAAACTGGTTTTTCCGTTATCTGTCCATAAACTGGCAGAGGATCATTATTGAAAAAGTTAGAAGCACTAGTATAAGATTCCTCAGTAAGAACCACATTTATCCCTACCAATTGACACTTGTAAGTAATCATGTCGATTAATCGAGCATGGGGAATAGCCACAAATTTTTGGTTATTGACTTTTCCTAAATTTACCTCTTGTTTCCATCCGAGATTCTTACCAATGACTAAAGTGGTAATTTGTTCCTGGGCTAAGAGATTCACTAAATAACGACTAGCTTTGTGAAGATAATCATCTACTTTCTGATTTCGACAGCGAGTTAGACGGCTAATTCTTTTAGAACTTTGACGATTACCAATTAATCTCGATTGTAAGAAAGCACGACGTTGGTTATAAAATTGGTTCAGGCTTTTTAACGGTCTGCCATTAATCAACAAAGGAGTAAAATCTGGTTGATTTGAAGTTACAGCCATCAAATTATCTACACCTAAATCTATTGCTGCTATCTTGTCATTAGGGGCTAAGAACTGTTCATTTTTATCATAAATCACCTCGATTACATAACAATCACATTGGGGAACAATTCTCACTTCAGCTATCCAAGAAGCTACTCTAGTCGTCAACTCGATTGAAGTCCCCGATAGTTTGACCAAACCTTTTCTTAGGGCAACTTTACTTATAGCTTGAATCGTATACACTAAAATATTTCTACCCTTATTTTTGTCTTTATAACCGGGTATTTTCGGTTGGCCTAGAAACTTATCGGGATTAGTCTTAAATTCTGATGAAGCTTGAAAAAAAGATTTCCAGTTACGGTCTAATCCTCTTAATATTTGCTGTGATACTTTAGCGGGTAAAGCTCGATATTGCTCGTTATCTTTCATCAAGGAAGCCATCTGATGATAAGACAAATAGCCATGGCCATAAATGAAGTTTTGACGGATTAGATAATTAGCACAGTTGTAAAGATTTTTCGACTGCCAAGATAAATTATCTATCTGTGTCCAAAATTGATGTCCTTTCTTAATAATGTGTCTTTCTGCTAGTAACATTACTGTCTGTTAGCTTCTAGCTGTAGCATATTGAGAGATCTTCATGTGTACATAATAGCATATATGACTAGGTTTGACTATATTTTTAGTGAAACTTTACGATACTCAACAATTACCGGAACAGGTGCGCGAGGATTTTGTCAAAGAGCTAGTGGATAGCTATTTAGAATATCATCCGGTAAAAGAAGATGGTTTAACTCATGTAAAGATGGTTAGACTTGAAGTTGAAGCGATCAAATGTTAGTTCGGTGGGTGTGAATTCAAACAGTTTTTTTGTCAGCTCATTTCCCTTCTTAGGGCATCGCCAGCTCTTTTCCCTAGTGACAAGTTGCTCAGTAGCAGTAGCTCTTACCAGTTGTAGTAGTGTAACTATTGACCAATACCAAGCCACAGCAGAAACAACTTTTACCTGGCGAGTTAGGTATACTATTGATGAGGCTACTTACAGAAACCCGCGCTTTGAGGAATTTGCTTCCAACTCTCTACTTAACTACAACGGTGAGAAACCAGAAGACGCGGTAATCGGACCTGATGACGAAGGCTTGTGGTGGCCTAAGATGCCTCCAAAACCTAGTATAGATCAAGTAGAGCAACGGGAAAAAGTTCAAGAAATCCATCATAAACCCGAACTTTTGCGTACTGTAAAATATCATTTAACCTACCAACAAGATGGCCAAACAGTTACCTTACCGACTAACTATCAGGTTTATCGGCAGGTAGCTAGAGCTTATCCTTATGGAAAAAAATTGCAGCTGACTTTAGGTATTAATGATGGTTCTGTGGAGAAAGCTGAGCCATTGGATTGATAGGGAGCTGGGGGAAGACAAGGGAGACAAGGGAGACAAGGGAGATAAGGGAGACAAGGGAGTGAGGAAACACCCAATTCCCAATTCTCCATTCGACCTTCTCCATTCGACCTTCTCCATTCTCCATTCCCAATTTTCCAATAATTAATTATGAAGAATGAAGATCAAATGCAAGCCTTAATAAGGCCAATTATTCTGCAAGCACAAACAGAGCTTTTACCACCAGAGAAGTTCTATCGTCTTTGTCAACGACTGCGCAATCAAACTAGTATCAAAAGATTTTATTTCTTAACTCCGCCTCCTAATTTGATTCCCTTGCAGCCTCATCAAATTTCTCCCCATCAGCTGTGTAAATTTTTGGATAGATTAGCTCACTATGTCAGCTCTGTTTCTCTAGAAGGTCACCAAGAAATATTCTACCTACAAAGAGTAAATATCAGGTTAAGGGGTGTTAAAAGGAAGGTAGTTCTAGTAAAAAGGAGAGTAACTCAACACCAGCATATCACCATTGCTACAGGGATGAAGGTTGAAGTAGAAATAGTTGGTGCAGGGATGATTGGTAGAGTAGCTCGTTTGAGAATTAATGATGGCCAAGATCTTGCCTTTAAAGCTTTTTTTGACCCGGATTTTGTGTGGCAGCATGGCCCTTGGGCAGAAATTCCTATTGGTATTCGACTGAAAGCTTGTCAGGTGACTAAAGACTTACCAGAATTTTTGTTTGCAGGTCAGGATTGGGCTGTATGGGAATGGATTTACCCTCATACTAATCCTCAGTCAAGAAAAGAGGGGATAACCTATGAACAGTTTGCCCAAGTGGAAGGTTTAACTAAGCTAAATCCCTTGAATCACAGCAACTACAACCCTTATAACATGCGCTTAGATCCAGGCGGAATTCAGAAAGAATATTGGGGAAGACGCTTCCATGATTTCCTCAGAGGAATTATCTTTTATGGCAAAAAAGCTCATCGAGAAGGTTTCCAGTCATTGACTCTCTATATGAAGGTAAATATGCTTCGTTATTTATGCTTACGATTAATTGCTTTAATCTTTCCTAAATTTATTCAACCTCACCAAGCGAGCTCAAGAAGTCTCCGAGGCAGAACCCACCCCTAATATCATGTCCGGTTGAATACTTATCATTAAGACTGACGCAACAGACGCGGGGACACGGGGACGCGGATAATTTTTATCGTAAGTGATTAGACGGATATGATATAACCCCCTCCCAAGGGTAGGTTTTTAATATTTCGGTTAAGAAGAGACAAGAGAGGAAAGTAGACAAGTAGACAAGGAGGATTTTTCATGAAAAACTGGGCTTTTATTTCTGGCTTCTTTTTGGACTGAAGTCTTACTACTGCTTATTACTTATTCTCCCAAGCCCTACTTAGGAGGAGTAATCGTGAAGGAAATTGAGCGAGTGGACGGAACTACTTTGCTTGACGTTGACTGCTTAAGCTGCTCCTGATTCGGTGGATTAGTCTGACTACTATTGTCTGCTGTTGGTAGATGATTGTTCGCTTCAGATGGCTCTGGTTGTTGTCCAAAAGACCAACTAACATATTTGCTATAGTTAGAAGCGATCGCTAACAAGGCTCCACCGACGATAAATACTGGCAGGGGTATAGTGAAGTCCTTCATCCATTGATACAGTTCCACCATCCCCAACAAAACTAGAAAGCTGAATATCCAAACTCTCATAAATTTAATTTCTTGTTTATACCAAAATATTTTTTATTGTGCCAAAATTTAAGCGCGAGAGACTAATGTTGGCTCTCGCGCTCTATAGGATTATCGGAAAAACCCTTTATTACTTAGCTAAACCGTAGCAGCAACCTTAGAGGCACCAGAAGTCAAGCGCTCATAAGTAGACCGCATTTTTAACCCAACCAGAACCTGGAACAATCCAGAACCATTATTAGAGCCAGGATAGTCAGGATGCTTGAGCATCAGCTCGGTCATTTCACCGTAGAATTTAGTAGAGGTATTGCTCAGATGACTCTCGATATAGATCATTTCATCAAGATTGTCAAACTGACCATCCACTTCTAAGATGGAGACCTCGTTTCCAAAATAGTTGTCTGGCCCGTAATACATTTTTAAACCAGGATAGGCACAGGTGAGTTTGCGGCCACAGGGTCTCCAGTCAATAGTTGACCCCTCATCAAATAGATAGACTGGATCAAAGCCTTCCACACCTTCCTTCTGAACTAAACGTACTCGCAGAAGTTTACTTTCCTTGTCATCCTTAATCAGCTCTGTGGGCAAAATCTGGATAACAACGTCAGCGTGTTCCTTTTGTGGTTCAATATAAGCTTCAAAGTCTGGGCGTCTGGCATTAATAGAAGCTAGGACATCTTCATAGCGGTGACCCCGCTCTGCCATATCCCGTTGAATTTTCCAATTAATCTTGACTTCATCACTAATATCAAGGTAGACACTGAAATCAATCAGCTCTCGCACCCGCTCATCATACATCGGGTGCAGTCCCTCAATTACCACCACCTTATTCGGCTCAATTCGTTCTGGTGGATCAAGTTCACCAGTTTCATGATTATAAATAGGCTTATCAATTGCCTGACCATTCTTGAGCGCTTTGATTTGCTCAGCCATTAGGTCAAAATTATTTGCCTTGGGGTTGAGTGCAGTAACTTTTTGCTCTTTACGCTGTTTTCTATCCAAACTGTGATAGTCATCTAGGCAAATGACTGTCATGAACTCTTCGCCAAAAAGATCTATCAAGCGGCGCAAAAACGTTGACTTCCCGCATCCAGAGTCTCCGGCAACACCAATTAATACCACGCGATCTAGCTGGGTCATATATTCCCTCTAATGCAAAACATCTTCTCAAAAGAGTTTTCAGCAAGCCAAATTAAAACTCCAGGATAAGCCTGTTGGTTTATTTAGCTGCTTAACAACAATTACCAAGGCATGAAGAATGCCTAAGTACTTGCCCTCAGGTAAGACTCAAGCTCGACATAGCATCAGTATTTGGTACTAGCTGCTGAGAGTGAATCTTACCAAAACCAGATTACCCCTACAAGGTTTTCTGGGATGTAACACGATCTCACTTATGTACTTATGCTAAGGTAGCGGGGGAATTTTTGCTAAAGAAAATCTGAAATTGAATCAAGATTAACAGTTTTTGAGCAGCTAGCTGGTTAAGTTGGGAGGGACGCACTTGTGGTTGCATTTCTCTAAACAACCGTCAAACTAGGCTGGGCATAGCTTCACAATGATACTCTAATAATTAACTATTCAGCTCTAAGCCAGCTGAGCCAGAATTCAGCAATGGACTCTGGCAGAGCTAGCAAGAGCAAGTTTTAGCGAAAAAAAGTTGGTTTGGAGATCTTGAAGCCATGTACAGTCCTAGCGCAGCTGCTAATTCTGCAATTAACACGGAGTTCGGTAGTCGTACTTTTGTCTACGAAGTTGTCGGTCTACATCAAAATGCTGTAACTGACCAGATGAACTACCCGATTCGTCAAAGTGGCAGTGTATTCATCACAGTGCCCTACAATCGCATGAATCAAGAAATGCAGCGGATTACTCGCATGGGTGGTCAAATTGTCAGTATTCAGCCCTTAAATGGTACGACAATCAAAGCTACATCAACAACTTCAGCAAAGCAAACAACCTCAGATAAAACCAGCAAACCTATGGCTCAAGCGAAAGAGAAAGTTGATATTCCAGTTAATATCTACCGACCCAAAAATCCTTTTATTGGAAAATGTATTGAGAACTACGAGCTAGTTAACGAGGGAGGGGTTGGTACTTGCCGTCACCTTACCTTTGACCTCTCTGGTGGAGATTTGCGGTATTTGGAGGGTCAGAGTATTGGTATTATCCCACCAGGAGAAGATAAAAATGGCAAGCCCCACAAACTTAGGCTCTACTCTATTGCTTCTACTCGTCACGGCGACAAACTGGATGACAAGACCGTCTCCCTCTGTGTCCGGAAACTAGAGTACAAACACCCAGAAACTGGGGAAGATATTGTTGGGGTATGTTCTGGCCACTTGTGTGGCATGGAAGTAGGAACAGATGTATCAATCACCGGACCGGTTGGTAAGGAGATGCTGCTACCCCCTGATGAAGATGCCAACATTATCATGATGGCAACTGGTACTGGAATTGCTCCATTCCGAGCCTATTTGTGGCGCATGTTCAAAGAGCAGCACGAAAACTACAAGTTCAAAGGTTTAGCTTGGTTGATCTTCGGTATTGCCACAACACCTAATATTTTGTACAAAGAACAACTCGAAGAAATACAGCAAAATTATCCAGATAACTTCCGCCTTACCTATGCCATCAGCCGAGAACAGAAGAACTCCGAAGGTGGCAAGATGTATATCCAGCACCGAGTAGCTGAACATGCAGAAGAACTCTGGACCTTGATGCAAAAACCCAATACCCATACCTACATTTGTGGTCTTAAGGGTATGGAAGATGGCATTGATGCTGCCTTAACTGCTGAAGCTGGAAAGCAAGGCGTAAACTGGTCAGATTACCAGAAACAAATGAAGAAGGCTCATCGCTGGCACGTTGAAACCTACTAGGTTAGGTGGTAGGTAGTAGGTGGTAGGTGGTAGGTGTGAAAGAGTTTTTCTTTCTTCCCCCTCTTCCCACACTCCCCCTTCTCCCGACACTCTCTAGGTGGTAGTAAGTGTAAGTACCTATCGTAGGGTGCGTTAGCAAAGCGTAACGCACCGCGTCAAAGGTACAATCATCTCTAAAAATCGCCTTAGGTTTGGAAAGAGAGTAAAGTATTAACTCCTCTCTCATCCTCCTTGTCCCCCTTGTCTTCCCATCAGCGCGTCTGTATCTTTTGGCTTAAAGCCTAGAGAGCAGACGCGCTGGTTATTAGGGGATATTGGGTTGATTAGATCATGAGAATTAAGTTAAATTTAGTTAAGATTAGATTACAAGTAATTTTCTTTGTCTTTACACAGAGCAACATTTGCGCTAATCACCAAACCAACAAATGTATGAATCAGAGCTAACAAGGTGAAATCTTTGTCAGGCTCTCGGTTAGGAAGCAGGAAGCTTTAACAAAAGAGTCTCTCATAACTTCCTCATACATACATTGGGGTCTGAATCCCCTTTAAGACCAGCAATATTATAGAGGCCAATAGAAAATGAAACTTTCCTGGAGAGTTATATTACTTTGGACATTGCCTGTCCTCGTCATTGGGTTTTTCCTGTGGCAGGGAACATTTGGGAATGCTACCGGTGAGTTGGGTAAAAACACAGCCAGCACTCGCATGACCTATGGTCGCTTCTTGGAATACCTAGATACCGATAGAGTAACTAGTGTTGACCTTTATGATAGCGGTAGGACAGCAATAGTTGAAGCTACTGACTCCCAGCTAGATGACCGTATACAGAGGCTGCGAGTAGATTTACCAATGGCTGCTCCAGAACTGATTGCCAAACTTCGGGAAGCAAATATCCCCCTGACTGCCCATCCAGCCAATAAGGATGGAGCAATTTGGGGACTGCTAGGAAATCTCATTTTCCCCATTTTATTAATTGGGGGCCTATTTTTCCTCTTCCGTCGTTCTAGCAATGTGCCCGGTGGTCCTGGTCAAGCAATGAACTTCGGTAAGTCTCGTGCTCGGTTCCAGATGGAAGCGAAAACCGGGGTAATGTTCGATGATGTTGCTGGAGTTGAAGAGGCGAAAGAAGAACTCAAAGAGGTAGTTACCTTCCTCAAGCAACCAGAACGTTTCACCGCTGTAGGAGCACGAATTCCTAAAGGAGTACTACTAGTAGGCCCTCCTGGTACAGGTAAAACTCTCTTGGCTAAAGCGATCGCGGGAGAAGCAGGAGTTCCTTTCTTCAGCATCTCCGGTTCAGAATTTGTGGAAATGTTTGTTGGGGTTGGTGCTTCTCGGGTGCGTGACTTGTTCAAAAAAGCCAAAGAAAATGCCCCTTGCTTAATTTTCATTGATGAGATTGACGCCGTTGGTCGCCAGCGGGGTGCCGGTATTGGCGGTGGTAATGATGAGCGGGAGCAAACCCTTAACCAGCTACTGACAGAAATGGATGGCTTTGAGGGCAATACTGGTATTATCATTATTGCTGCTACCAACCGACCAGATGTTCTAGACTCTGCCCTGTTACGTCCTGGACGTTTTGACCGACAAGTGACTGTTGATGCTCCTGATCTTAAAGGTCGTATTGGTATCTTAGATGTCCACGCCCGCAACAAAAAACTCGCTCCAGAAATTTCGATCGAAATGATCGCGCGGCGTACTCCTGGATTCACTGGTGCTGATTTAGCTAACCTGCTCAACGAAGCAGCAATTCTCACTGCTCGTCGTCGCAAGGAAGCAATCACCATGTTGGAAATTAACGATGCTGTTGACCGGGTGGTTGCTGGTATGGAAGGTACTCCCTTAGTGGATAGCAAAAGTAAGCGGTTGATTGCCTACCATGAAGTAGGACATGCGATCGTTGGGACTCTAATCAAAGCCCATGATGCTGTACAAAAAGTTACCCTAATTCCTCGGGGACAAGCTCAAGGATTGACCTGGTTTACTCCTAGTGAAGAACAAGGTTTAATTACCAGGGGTCAACTTAAAGCCCGGATTACTGGAGCCTTGGGGGGTCGAGCCGCAGAAGAAGAAATTTTCGGCTCTGCTGAAGTAACCACCGGTGCTGGAGGTGATTTGCAACAAGTGACATCGATGGCACGGCAGATGGTAACTCGTTTTGGAATGAGTGATTTGGGACCGTTATCCCTAGAAAGTCAGGAAGGAGAGGTCTTCCTTGGTGCAGGTTTGATGTCTCGGTCTGAGTACTCTGAAGAAATTGCTTCCCGTATTGATGAACAAGTGCGGGTAATTGTCGAGAATTGCCACGATGATGCCCTGCGGCTAATCCGGGAAAATCGGATGGTGATTGATCGTCTGGTGGATTTGCTGATTGAGAAAGAAACAATTGATGGAGAGGAGTTCCGTCAAATTGTGGCGGAATATACCCATGTGCCGGAGAAAGAGCAATACACTCCAGTGTTGTAATTTGGCTTAGGTATAGCAAAAGGCAGAAGGCAGAGGGCAGAAGGCAGAAGGGAAGAGGTTGACAGGTAAAGGTTTCAGCATTTGGTATTGTCCTAACCGCCTTGGCGATTGCTATAATTCCAGCTCGAACTTCTCTAACCATAGCTCTATATTTACCAATGACCCACCTGTATAATGCAGGTGGGTCATTAATTTTTTTAGATATCCTTCGCTTCCAGACTTATTCAGCAAGCCCTAAATAGGGTTTGCTGCATAAGTGGGTCAGCCTTGTATGGTATGGCTTTTAAGCATTTTTTGTCTCAATAAGTGCAAGTTTTTTGTATCGATAGGCTCATTTTCCTTGCACAAATGATGAACATCTTGCGCTCTTTACAACTATTATCCTCCTTGTCTCCCTTGTCCTCCTTGTCCTCCTTGTCCTCCTTGTCCTCCTTGTCCCCCTTGTCCTCCTTGTCCTCCTTGTCCCCCTTGTCCTCCTTGTCCTCCTTGTCCTACTTATTCAGCAAGCCCTAAATAAAGATGCGGGATGTGAGTTATAGGGGTGAACGAAATTTTGGGTGGGATTTCTTGAGCTTTGTATCCAAAAATTATCAGTTCTCTCTTCTTCCTCCGCTCCTCCGCTCCTCTGCTCCTCTGCTCCTCCGCTCCCCACCCTTTTTTTCGCTCACCCGAGTTATAGTATTTCCCTGGTGGGGCAACAAAATAATTTAGTCTTTTTCACCCTCCCGCTTTGGGTGACCAAACCACGACCAACCACCATCTTTGGGCATGTTTTCGTCCAAGGTTTGAACCACATCCTCCATCGTTCCACTAGCAGAAACCCAACCCCCTTCAATATCTGGAAAATCCAGCTTACAGTTTTCGCACTTTTTGTCGTAATAAAAGCGGATAGGACACCAAAAGGATTCTACATTCCGGAGCATTTCAGCACCCAAAGCATACACTCCAGTCATCCAATCGCAGTACCAACACCAAATCAGATCGTGCCCAACTAAGCCTTCAAACTTCTGGCGACTGACATTAATCCAATCGCTATGTTTGTAGTTAGGAAACCCAAGCAGCCAAATCAGGAAGGGGTAGACAAATATTTGTGCCAAGCGAATTGCAAAAAATACTGGTAGAGCCATCGAAGTTATCCACAATCCCAGGTGATTGCGCCACCAACCAAATCGCTGACTGAGATAACTAACTATCCGAGGCCCTTGGATAGCATTCCGATGCCTAGATTCGTCAATGAAAATCCACAACTGCATTACTACAATTTGACCAATCAGTGACCCTAAAAATCCCCACCAACCAGCAACTAAACCACCGATCAGCCAGGGGAACCATATAAGAGCTGAAACAACCAGATCGAGTGTGGGTGCTTTAGTACATGCCTCGGAAATAGTCTTGCCGGAATAACCTAATCTCGCCATGACCATAAGCAGCGAAATTAAAACTGTTTCCCAACCAATCACTATTAAACAGCTGAGCACAAGTCCGTTCATAGTTGACTCCTTTGATAAGATTAACAAACGTCATTTGAACGTTGTGGTAAATTGTTATTTTTCCTCTCCAGGACTGGCATCGTTTTTATTTAGGGCTTGCTGTATAAGTGGGTCAGCGATGCCAGACAAGACTTTCAATCATTTTTGGTTTCGCCAAGTGCAAGGAAATGGTATCTTTGAGCTCAAAAACCTTGTATCAAGAGTGAAAAATTCCCCAACACCTAATACCATTTAACCTTACCTACCACCTGCCACCTACCACCTACCACCTATTCAAACCGGAAAGTTACGACTTATTCTCCCAAGCCCTATTTACTTTGTCGAATTTAGATGATTTATTTTTCATCCATTTCTTGGGCATTTTCAGTTCCCAAACCAAACCAGCTACCTCAGCTGATCTTTACCACCATTTTAGTTGTTTCTCTTCATAGTAACATTCTAAATTCTAAATTCTAAATTCTAAATTCCTCTAACTTGTTCTTCAACCCAACTATGGTTAAAGATCGATTGATAAATCCGGTTATTAACTCGGAGCAACCCCTGTTGCTTGACTACTAACCCTGACAACAGTAATTCCTTTTCTTCTGGAGTATCATAGGCTACAACTTCTCCCTGCTGCTGAATTTGTTGATAGATTTCCAGTAGCCGCCTAGATTGTTGACTTTTGAGGAGGCGATCGCGTATGGTTCTCAAATGCTCTGGTTCATCCTGGGTTTCCCAATTGTCGATAATTGAGCTTTGCACCAAATCCGCAACCCATTCTGCTTCCTCGTTAGTAGGGATAGGGGAGGAAGTATTACGGATAAATTGGCAAAGCTTTTGGGTTAAAAAAGGTTGACCATTAGTCCAAGCTAACAATTCTTTGAGCAGTGTTTGAGGATTGGTCACTTTCTCGGCTAATCCTTGCAGTAGAGGTTGGGCTTCATGTTCCTTAAAGCCTTGGAGTTCAATCGCCTGACCAATATTAAAGGGAGTTGTTTTATGGTTGGTAATTAAGCCTGAAGGAGTAGCAACCCCTAACAGGGCAAAGGTTAAATTGCCATAGTCTCGATTGAGGGTACGTTGATTATAGCAGGAGCGAATCAGAGCAAAGAAGTCATTCACTGGAAAGTTCAAGCTCAAGATGCTGTCAATTTCATCGATAAAAACTACCATGTTTTTGGGTAAACTGTTATCTGGTTGATCCATTTCCCCCAGCAAGACTTCTTCAATAAATTGGCTCAACCGCTGCACCGCAGAAATATCTTCTCGTTCCTTCCACCATTTTTTTAAATTTACCTTCCTTAGTAAACCAAAACTTCGCCAAAGTTCGACTGCGAATCCCTTGTACCATTGATCTGAGGTCACATTTTCGCTGCCAATCCGAGTCAGATCGATCGCTGCACAGCTAACTCCTTCATGGTTGAGGTGGTTCATCATACGTACCATCAGGCTGGATTTACCCATCTGGCGGGGATTGAGAATGTAACAAAACTCACCTTGCTTTAATGCTTGGTAGAGATAACGATCCGCTGAACGCACGACATAAGTCGGAGCATCCATCGGTAGGCTTCCCCCTACTTGATAGTCAAAATCCGAGACTTGTTCATCATTTTTGAGTAACTCGTTTTCAAAGATAAGTTCCGCTTGAGTGGCTTTGAGCACTTCCAGGGTTTGGGATAATTCTTGGGTGCGCTCTTCTACTCTTTGTTCTAGATTGCGGTTATAGTCTTCTAATTGGGTGTAGAGACGAGCATTTTCAATGGAGATAGCTGCTTGGGCTGAGAGAATTCTTAAGATTTCGATGCGATCGCTAGTAAAGGCGCTAGTGGTAAGATTATTTTCTAAATAGATAATCCCACTGACTTTGCCCTGATTCAGCAAGGCAGTGCAGAGAATCGATTTCGGGCGGTTAGCAACAATGTAGGGGTCAAGGGTAAATTGTCCCTCTTTGAGAGCATTACTTAAGATAACATTCTCCTGGGTACGGGCAACATAGTTGATAATGGTAACCGGTAGCAGGGGTGTCTGGGTTTCCGTATCGACAGAGTCAATAGGAAGAGAGCGCAGTAGAATCACATCATCCGCATCTACTTTACCTTCCGCTTCGATTACCCATTGCCCGTCTTTTTCCAGGATCAGAAAGCCTGTTTGAGCACCGCCATTTTCAATCAGAGTTTTCATTAACTTAGCCAGCAGTTGGTCTAATTTAATTTCCCTAGCTAAGACTTGAGAGGCTTTAGTAACTGTGGCGATATCCAGTACTTGGGGACTGGTACTACCAGTGGACTCAGTTGTCTTAATACTTTGCTGTTCTTGGCGGTGGTTCATCTTCCTGAGAAATTGGGGGTATTCCGCTTCTAGGGCTTGCACTTTAGCTGTTGCGCCCCAGCGACTGTAGCAATGATGGGCATTTTTGAGGTACAGTCGCCCTATTTCCTCTCTACCTAAGGAGAAGTAAAATTCTGCTGCCCGTTCATAAGCTATGGCTTCTTCGTGGATAAATTCAGCTTGTTTAGCTCCTTGAATCGCTTTTTCATAAAGCTCTTGAGCTTGCCAATTATTTCCTAGTACCCGTGCTTTTTCTGCTGTTACTAAGTCGTATTTGTTTTGAAAGTTTTCTGGGCAATCACCAGCCCATATTTTCATCTCTTGCTGATTTTTCTCTACTTTTTCTAAAAGCTGTTGTTGCTCTTCTAGAGTACAGCTGTGATGATAAGTCAATAAGGAAAGAGAATCGTAAAAGTTGTGCTGTGGTACAATAAAGTGTGAGCCAATACTGGCGATATATTTTCCTGTCTGAACTGTATGAGCAAAAGCTTGATTTGAATCTTGGAAAAGATAATAAGCTATTGTTTTGTGTAAGTAGAAAGTGAATAATAGCCATTCGTTGCTAGTTTCAATATAGGTTTTAATCTTATTTTCTTCTTCGGATTGAGAATCACCAATTAAGATAGCTTCTTTTGGATCAGGTTTGGCGATTAAATGATTAACTAAATTTTGAGGAATTTTTACATAATCGATTAAATATTTTTGCTGGGTTGTTTCAATAAGCTTACTGTGTTTTTTTATGTCGTTTTGGATTTGGGTTAAATCATCTCCTGCAAAAAAGATTAATAAACAGTAATCTAGAGAGACATAGCCAGAACTTTCATGTTCACCTTGATTGATACTTTTGAAAAAAGTATTGAGTAATTTATCCCGTGCTATTTGTTCATTGAGAGATTTTTTCCAGTGCCAAATAAATCCATAATATACATGAATAGTAAAAGATTCCGCTTGAGGTAGAGTTAATTTATCCAACAAACTGATAGCCAATTCGCCAAATTTATATCCATAATTAATATCTTTAATCGTTCCACATACCAGGAGTCCATAAAAACTATAGGTAACAGCAGCTTGAGGATAATTACCATATTGAAGACAAAGATTAAGTAGAGTTAATACTACCTGAGCGAATAACGAAAAGTTGGTCGTCATCGTCGGTGAGATCATCTGCTGTAATATTTGTACAGCTGCTAGTTGGTATTTGTCAGTGATTACAGGTAAATTGGCCAAATCTGCAATTTCTTTATTCTGCAAGAGGGATTTAATGTCTTGCTGTTGCTGTTGGATTTTCTCATAAACATCGATCGGTTGATCGGAGATATCGATTCCTAGTTGTGATAAAATGTCAATAGCGGTATCTATGGCACGATGACTGTCGAATATAGCGAAATAATACAAGACCTTGATGCGATAAACTTCGACCACATCGATAATATCTTTAGCTTGTGTGAGCATCGTTTCAGCAAAACCTTCGAGGCGCTCAAATTCATTATTTAAGTAGAGTAGTTCTAGCGTTTCTAGATGGACTTCTAAGGTCAATTGATAATCTTCTTGCCAACTCAGTTCTGGCAATAACTCTAAGCAATTTTCTAAATACTTTAGAGCCGGTTGATAGGCGATCGAGGCTTTCGCCTTTTTGCCAGCTTGAAGATTTAATTTGGCTAACTCCTCTTTTGCCACCTGCTCAGTAATTAGTTCCGAGCCTTCGTTGAGTTGATTGACAATCTCAAAAATATTTGACTCTAATTCATGGGTTTGGGTATGTTCCAGGAGGAAATAACCGATTTGCAGGTGCACTGATTGTTTCTCGGCTTCTGGAATTAAAGCATAGGCAGCTTGCTGAACTCGGTCGTGCAAAAATTTGTAGGGGATATAGTTAGAGATTTGGGGAATAAAAGTAGAAGGGTTTGCTGAACCATTGCTGGCGATCTCTTCTTGATTCCATAGCAAAGGTATTTTATAGTCATTATTCAGGGGTAGAATTAAACCGGCTTCTAAGGCTGGCTGTAGTGCCCTAGCTGTAGCTACGGGAGATTGATTATTGACAGTGCAAAGAACTTCTAAATCAAATTGATTGCCAATACAAGCTGCTAATTGCAAAATTTTCTGAGTCTTGTCATCCAGTTTGGTAATTTTGCCGATGGTTAGGTCAACGACATTATCAGTTATGCCTACCCTTTCGATTTCTTCAATATTCCAGTGCCAACAATTTGGCTGGCGCTCGAAGGATAAAAGATTATCTCGATATAGAGATTGGAGTAGTTGAGTCAGGAAGAAAGGATTGCCTTGGGTTTTCTGGCTGATTAAATGGGCTAGGGGTTTTGATTTTTCTGTGGTACAGTTTAAGGTATCGGCAATTAATTGATTGATATCTTGAATGGCCAAGGGTTGTAACCAGACCTGATTGACTCTTGCCCCTGCTTTTTGCATCCGCTCCAAGGTTTGCCTTAAAGGATGAGTCTCATCAACTTCATTATCTCGATAGGCTCCGATGAGCAAGAGATATTGGCTCTCCGCATTGGTTGCTAATCGCTCTATTAAATTCAGAGAGGCTAAATCTGACCACTGTAAATCATCAAAGAAAAGCACTAACGGATGTTCTTCCTTAGTGAAAACACCAATAAATTTTTGAAAGTATAAATTAAAGCGATTTTGAGCCTCAGTTGCTCCTAGTGGCTCGACGGGAGGCTGTTGGCCAATAATTTGCTCCAATTCCGGAATCACATCAATGATAATCTGACCATTACCTGCTAAACTTGCTAAAAGCTGCTGTTTCCAAGTTTGGAGTGCAGTTTCAGATTCCGTCAGCAACTGCCGGATTAAGTCTTGAAAAGCTAAAGCGATCGCACCATAGGGAATGTCTCGCTGCAACTGGTCAAACTTTCCCCTAGTAAAGTATCCTCGCTGGCGTAATATCGGTTGATGAATTTCATTGACTAAGGCGGATTTACCGATTCCTGAATAACCAGAAACCAGGATTATCTCACTGCTCCCTTGACTGACTCGCTCAAATGTAGTTAAAAGTTGGGTAACTTCTGCTTCTCTACCATAAAGCTTTTCGGAAATAACAAAGCGATCGCTAATGTCTTGAGTTGCTAAAGGAAACGGGTCAATTTGCCCTAAACTCTGTAACTGAGTCAGACAGGTTTCTAAGTCGGCTTTAATTCCCCCAGCACTTTGGTATCGCTCTTCAGGAATTTTGGCCAATAATTTCATAACAATATCTGAAACCACTTTAGGTATTAGTTGATAGCTCCCCAGGTAATACTGCTCAGATAAGTCCCAATTCCTCTCCCCCAGCTCCCTCAGCTCCCTCAGCTCCCTCAGCTCCCCCAACTCCCTCAGCTCCCCCAGCTCCCCCAGCTCCCCCAGCTCCCCCAGCTCCCTCAGCTCCCCCAGCTTCCCCAGCTCCCTCAGCTCCCTCAGCTCCCCCAGCTCATGGGGAGGAATAGGTTGTTGAGCAAGATGACAATGAACTAATTCGATGGAGTCAGTGGCGGCAAAAGGCAATTGATTGGTAAGTAACTCGTAGAAGGTAGCACCCAAAGAATAAAAATCACTGCGGTAATCTATCCCTCGGTTCATTCTGCCAGTTTGCTCTGGAGCAATATAAGCTAAAGTTCCTTCTAATCGTTCAATATTACCCAGGGTCTGAATCTCCCGAGATAAACGGGTGGAAAGGCCAAAGTCGATAATTTTGAGTTGTTCTGTTGCTGGGTTATAAACGATATTGGAGGGGTTAATATCTTTGTGGATAATCTTGGCGGCGTGAATAGCAGCTAAACTTTCAGTGGTTTTAATAGCGATGGAGAGAAATTCTTCGAGAGTTCTTGAGAAGTGCTTCCCACCCCCTTCCACCTTTACCTCCTGCCTTCTGCCTCCTGCCTTCTGCCTCCTGCCTCCATTAGCCATTAATCGTTTTAAAGATTCACCCCCAAAGTCTTCCAACAACATAACTAAACTATTTTCATACCGCTCCAAGCCATAGGCTTTAATAACTCCATCGGTATTTAAGGAACAAGTCACTTCATATTCAAGCTTGTAACGAGTTAATTCTGATGGGGTAGGATAGTCTTCTTTAAGAATCTTTAAGATAATCGGTTGATAGTTAGACTTGAGAATCCCTCGATAGACTAATGAATTAGCACTTTCGTAGATTTGTTGGCTAATCTGATAATTGGCTGGAAATTTGTTGGGTTGCTGCTCCATATCAGGTTCGATTAAGTCCTGGAAACCTTTTTCTACAAGATTTCCAGGATTTTATCATAGTGCCTGAATTTTAGAATATACCAGAGTACCTAATTTGAGTCCTCAGTTTCAGCAACTTTTAGCAATTAAGTTGAACTGAGGGGAATATAAGGATAGGGAGGTCGAAAACAGCCTACATCTACTAGATAGTTACCATCTTTGTCTTTTTTATAAAAGGGAAAATGATCTTCCTGCTCTGGTTCTTCTTTTGCATCAGCCCATTTTTTAAGATTATCTGGATCAGCATCATTAGGTATGGGGGGATAGGGCATAAGAACATGATAAGCTACCCATGGTTTTTCATTACTAATAATTATCTCTTTGATGTCAGCCTGAAAACGACTCCAATCTACTTCTAAAGTATACTGCATAGTGATTTCACCTGTGCTTAAAATAGATGGGTGAATTTGGTGATATTTATCTACGTCGTTTTCTGTTACTTGATAATAGGCTTGTCCGGCTAATAAGAGAGACAAAGATATTCCTTGCCAAGCTTTGCTGGTAGGCAAAATCAAAAATCTTTGACGTCCTGGCTCAGGCGTTAAGGATGAGTAAACATCCTCATCACAGATGTTGTCAGGAGAATCTGCTCCACCATAAAGGAAAATTTCTCGGGCAATAAGACCATCTAGAACATTATGATGTTCTGCGTCGTAAATTTCTTGCCATTTACCTGTACAAAATTTCTCCCACAAGGTCTCTTGAGGCTCACCAATCGATATTTCTTTGGCTCTCAAGTAAGCCCACCAAGTTTTAGCAACTAACTGAGATATTTTGCGACTATGTAGTAAAAATCGAATTGTGGTATAATAATTTCCCAACTGGGTTTTATAATCACTCAACTTGGTTATATCATCAATTTGATCATCCTCTTTTACCTTAATGCATGAATTAATAAAACCATCTGAAAAAATAACTCCTGGTGAGGGTAAATATGAAGATAGTCGCCAGTCCCCCCCGTAACGGGGATAGTCTTTCAGGTTGTCTATTGTTTCTCGATCCAAATTAAAATAATTAAATTTTTCAGGGTGCTCCTCCGAAGAGTCCCTGCTTGGAGAAGATGTTCGTAGTGTAGAGGTTTCCGTTGATTCTGGTGTAGAGCTTTCCGGTGTTGCCCCTCTTTTTTTTGCTAGTATGCTTGTTTTTATATTATGGGCGTCTATCTCTGAATTATCAGGTTCTACATATAGAATCTGGTAATAGGTATCTTCGTGAAATGCATTTTGGGGTTTTTGTGGGTCTCCTGAACCAGAAAACAGCTGTATGTTCATTGTTATTTTCTCCTACATAGTTTGCAATTCAAGACAAATTGTAAAAACGGCGAGGATTATGCCAAAGAATCTTTTGCACAGTTTCCTTAGACACAGTTTCCTCAAGCTTTACCATTTCGGCAACGATGTCCGGCTTGTGATCCATATGGGGATAATCCGAACCGAAGATAATGTTATCCGTGCCAATATATTCCATCACCTGAGCCAAATAAGGTTCCGAAGGCTCAATAGCAATAAAACACTGGCGACGAAAATATTCTGAAGGCTTTATATCGAGATATTCCCTCCACATAGGTTGAGGTTCAATCACATGGGAATCGGCATCAATAATTGAATATCCTTTGAGCATAATCTGGCAATCTATCTATTGTTAAAGAACCAGCGTTCAAATTACATTTCCTCTAGATAAGCTGCTGTCCCCTCCCCTCTTCTCATTCCCCGTGTTCTGCCTTCAGCAGTATCACCAACAGATCAAGAAAATTGATATTTTTATCCTACGAGAGTTATTTTCCTTCAGATCTCTATAAAAGGCAACCCATAAAACTCATAGAAAAACTAATAAACCTCTGCAAAATAGGCTTGTGGCTCTGTTGCTCTGGGCTTTTAGCTCATATTGTCATACCTGTGCAAAACTGTACTGCTCTGACACAGTTAAAACTGTGGAATAAGTAGGTTGGGTTGAGGAGCAATTAGCCATTAGCCATTAGCCATTAGCCATTAGCCAGAGTGTTTCTTAAGAGCCCCCCACGGGCGGCACGCCACCCCCTACAAATGAAAGAAACAAGCTCTTTTCCTGTTCCCTATTCCCTATTCCCTATTCCCTATTCCCTGTTCCCTTGTTTCTTCAGAGTAGCTTTACTCTTGGTCTATCTAGGGTCTTTGTTTAACAAAAATGGAGGCCAATCATATCGACTTACCTTGTTATAAGCATTTAGTCCGTAGTGATAAAAGTAGCTGGGTAACCAACCATATTGGTCATTTGTATTACCCAAAACCCCATCTATGTTATATTCTCTAATATCTATAGATGCACCATTCGGTTCATTGTAAACCCAGCCATAAACACCAAAAGCATGATTACGTCTTAATTCTCCGGCTTCCTCAAGTCGCCTTTCCGTTGCTCCACTAGGATCCAATGCGGAACTACCAGCTGAGTACATAAAATTAGTCACATGATGAGCATCTCTCCACTTCAGTGCTTCAGAAGGACTAGTGCTGTCTGGTTCCCCTAAGTCTAGAAACGGTATACCAGCATCATAACTAATACCTTCATATTTGTGCAGTGGCATATCAGCGATCGCTTTTTCAATTTCTCCGGCATATTGTGCCCCCTTGTGTGTAGTGTAGAAGGCGTACAACCCTCTACGTTCTTGTGGATAGAGATGTGCGTTAATGGGGTTTAATAACTTTTTTTGTACTTGTTGACGAATATAATTTATATCAGAAGCCTTAAGCTTGTCTTTGGCATCATATTTAAGCTCAAAGATAAACAAAGCAATATTTTTCCCCGGTCCTTTTTGGAGTTGTTGGCAAGCATAGTCTAAATAGACATCCAAATGCTCCCAACTAGACAGAAATTCAGCATTCGAGGTATAAAATTTGCCCCTCTCTTTGATAACATCGCATTCAATGCCATTGGCTTCCCATTTAATGGCCTGATCCAGCCATCCTTTGTTATTACACCGATGAGCCATGACGTAAATATGGCAAGTACTGTGCATTTTTAATTACCTCACATTAAGTCGTTCGACATTTCTTAAATTATTATTTCTCAGGTAGAAAAAAATAACAACTCATAAAACTCATATAAAAACTAATAACTATCTGCCCGATCCGCTTTTCCCTATGCTGCTCTTGGCTTTGAGCTTATATTGTGACGGTTGTACCAATAGACTTTGGTCTTGCTGTATGAGATTTTATATGAGATTTTATATGAGTTTTTGTGATTGCAGAGTTGCGATCGCTTATCGATGGCTTCTTTCCTTCAATCACATATAGAGTCATTTGTAACACTATGCCATTAGACGTATGTAATAAGGCTAATACTATTGTTTGGAGGAGCGCTGCTAACAACAGATCGTACTCAAGTCCATTCCACAGGCATAAGATACCAAAAGCGATCGCATATGGTCGTGCGATCGCTTGATTGTGATGATAGCCTAGGACAGGTTTTTCTACTCATGATGCTGTTGAGATAGATTCTATCCAAACCTGAAAGAGACTTGTCAACAGAACAGTTTTATTGCGGTGAGCAATTACGTTTCTTCATAACGTCAGTTTCTAGTGAGTTTAAAATTTCAAAGTACCTAAGTAAACTTGCAATGTTTCTATATATTCATCATCAATCAATTCAAAGCCATTGGGTACTTGGCGACTTTCTTCAATAAACCCTGGTTCTGTAAAATAATAATCTCGAAATAATTCTCTAGTTTTATGAACAATTTCATACATAAAATTATTTCCCTTTAATTCCTTTTCTGTGAAGGGGAAATTAGCCATACTACTTTGGCAAAATATCACATAACCACCGGATTTTAAAAATCTTGAACTTTGCTCCATTAACTCAGTAATAAACCATCTACGATTAGGAGTCCCTGCTTTACAAAAAGGAGGATTGCATAAGACTACGTCATAAGGTTCTGAGGGTTCAAAATTCATCCAATCTCTAACCCAAGTCTGACGAAACTCTACATTGTTTTTGTCAGCGTTTTTATTGGCTGTTGTGATAACCATTTCATTAATATCGGTAATATCAATACTTTGAGCCCCTAGTTTCATTGCCAGGATAGCATGGATGCCTGTGCCTGCTCCAATTTCAATAACAGTTTTTCCGCAAAATACATGAGGAACTTTTGCCATTCCTTGAGCAAGAGCCATGCCGTGAGGTGTCGGTTTCCAGACATCACCATTACCATCCATCTCAATTTTTATAACAAATGGATCGAAAAAATATTTAACGTCTGTACATAATGTTGCCTGATTAGTCATACTCATTTGATCTACTCCTACTAATTATTTAACTAATTAATTAAATTGCCAGTTCATTTATTTTGTTGTCGTTAGAGTAGTTTAGTTGACACGTACTCATTTCTTTAGTCTCAGGATAATAAATACGACATTTATCTATTGGTTTGGAATAGAAGTGTAAAGTTACTGCTTGCTCACTGAGAACTTTTACAGAATGCCATAAAGTTGCAGAAAATATACAGATTTTATTTCTAGAACCGTAAACATTACGCTTAATTTCTACTAAACTTTTTTTTGAACTTTTCTGTTCATTAAGCTGATATTGTGTTTCTTCTAGTTCCCCTGTAATTATATACATAAAACAGTCTTGTTCTCCATGATCATGTATTGGACAAAACTGACCTTTTTGCCAACACAAAACTAGTAATTCGTATTCTTCTGTTCTTCTAATTAAGTTGCGAGTATAATGATTTTTATTCCAACAGCAGTAAGATTTTACACTGTTAAAATCAAGTTCAATAGATTGAATTAATGCTCTAAGTTCAGTTCGTTTTCCATTCGCTAAATCCAGTCGAGGTAACAGTTCGTACAGAGAATTGATTATAGAATAATTATTGAGCATTTCGATCTTGTCTCAGGTTATTTGGTCAAGCCCTAAATTGTGAAATATCCAACGCTAACCCTCCCATATTAGATATAGCTTTGGTTAGTTTACTGACGGTTAATGACTTGGGGAATGTCTATGTATCCCGACGCTAATTATACGAATATAGTGCGGGAGTTATTACCTCCCCCAAACACCCACCATTAGCTAATTGTTTTCAAGAAACTAATACTTGGGGTAAAGAAATATTCACCACCTTTCATTTTTACCCAAGTTGTGAATTTGTATTCTTTTGTTGCAGGTTCTCCCCACTTAACCGGCCATTTTTGAGTTTTTTCCTGTTGACCAATAACTGGATCATGTCCGGTTTTTACCTGGACAAAATTATTTTGATTTGCCCATAAAGATTGCATAAAATTGAACTGATTTTCGATATTAGCTTGGAAGCACAAAAACAGTATTCCTGAACCTGAAGAAGTTTCTTTTGTAATGTCATTTTCGCCATAACTAATGCCACGGCGAGCAATACGATGACCCTTCTCTGTTGCCAAGGATTCTTCGTAACTAACCGAAGATCCTACCCTTCCTGTATCGCCTCGTGGGTTTGTTTTGCGAATATGGGCATGAAATGGACACCTCAAACCTTCTAGATCATCTTCAAAACCAAAGCTGTTAGTATTTGATGAAGCGTTTATAGAAGAAAGTGTAACTGGTGTGCCATCTTGGAAACGACCGACAACTAGTGCTCCAGCTAACTCTTCGCTAGTACCCAGAGTTTCCGCCAGTTTTTCTAGGTCTTTGCGAAAACCTTTAACATTTTGTTCTAGTTTGCGATATACCAAATAACTGCCGTAGCTATCCTCTGTGTTTCCATTAGGATCTTTCGCCAAAACTAAACTCAAGGGTGCACGGGAGTCCCATTTTTCAAACTCACAGTTATTGTACTTATCTTTAAGAATATCTCGCTTCACAAATAGGGGCTGACTGATACCGTCAGCAAAGCCAAAATGTTCAATCGGTTGTCTTTTCCCATTTCGCAGAACAAAACCATCTTCACGCTGGACAATTTCAGCCACTTTAAGCAATTCTGGTGACATGCGGTTAACTTCTTGCAGTAAGTCCACCACATCGTCATCCGCCATTAGCACCAAGGCATGAATTTCCTCTTGATATCCCAGGTCCCATTTTTCAATCTCTGGGTCACCCAATAAATTTTTGACCGACTCATTTTTCATACCAGAGCGGAATGGTTGATCTCGAGGAGTTCGGGAAGATTTAATTCCAAAATATTCATAGCCATGACGAGATAAAAAGAAGTTGGCAAATATACTTCCTTTCTCTTTGTATTTTCTGTACCGTTCTGCTTCCTCTGCCTGCTGCTTTGCCGATGTCACATATTTATGGGCAAATTTTTGAATCCACAGTTTTGCCTGCTCTGTTTTATCTGCCTTGAACTGCAAAAACAGATGCACACTGTATTCTCTTCCGTGTCCTTTAAGGATGTTACCCTGTAAATCCGTCAGTAGTGTTTCGTATTTACCTGGATTGATGGGGTCAATTCCATACTCTTGTACTGTTGTCAAATCTTCGTCTGTTAGTGCCATAGAGCAATTCTATTTTTAAGGTTTGGATTACACTGTTGCCGTTTTCAAGAGCGGCAACAGTAAATTGTCAATTCAAGAAAAGTAAGGGGGAAAGATTAATTTAACTCTCTATTCCCTGTTCCCTATTGCTTTCTTAAGCTTCTAGCTTCACTATCTTGGCAACAGAAGGTTTACCAATATCATTGACGTAGAACATCATGTAATACCCTGGTGGGTAAAGATTGGGGTTGTCTGGTGCTTTGAAGGTGACAGAAGATGGAGCGCCTAACTCGACATTGTCAATCTGCAAATCTGCCAGCCGTTGTCCATAATCAAAAGCGTGAGTAACTGTACCGAGCTTAACTAGGACAAGAGAACCATCTTGACTAGCATCTTTGACTGAAATTGTGCCAGATTGACCGTATTTTAGAGTTGCAGGAGTTGTGGTTATTTCTGGACGAGGACCAGCCTTAAACAGATAAGGTGGACTGAAGATTTCTGCTTGCAATATTTCTGCCGGAACGAAAGGTTCTGGGTCAACTTTGACACCTTCCTCGGTTTCAATCTTGGCAAAATAGTGTTGAGGAGAGTTGTAATAGGTTTTGGCATCAAATTGTTGAGGGTTACCTGATTTGTCCTGTAGCTGAGCTATTTCGTAATAGTTCTTGCTACTTGGCAAAACATCAACGTGAACAGTGCCATCTTTCTTTCGAGCTGCACGATAGGGATTGCCACCAATACTTAACACACGGGCATCGGGTAACAATAGTGCCCCATTATGATATAGCCTTGGCAGCTTAGCAGAACTCATCAGCTTAGTTTTGTAGCCCCCTGGAGAAAACTTGTCGGGAGTCATCAACAGTGGCTCAAAAATTGCCTTGTACTCTGGATATTCACCACCATTAATCGTCAGAACTTCTTTTGTGGGTAGAATTACCGCCAAATTCATGGCGCGGGGATGCTGGAGAAATTTATCAACTATTTTCCATTCCCCATTTGGCTCCCCACTGTTTTTCGGTGAAGACCAACGTTCTAAGCTGGTGGCAATTCTTACTCCTTTTGCTTCGAGAGCTTTATTAGCTGAGGGGAACTGAGGCCATCCATAGCCAATGTTATTGGTGTTGACCAATCCACCGATCAGCAAAACATCTCCTTCAGCATTGGGGTCAAGCAGTCCAGTTCCGTAAACCTTACTAACATCTTTACGGTCTGGCCCAACTTCAAAGCTGACATCAAGGCTACCATCACTCTTTTCAATGACCGACATTAAGTAGGTTTTGTTACTTTGGTGAAGCTCTAAGGGAAACTTACCTGCGCCATCACCAGTAATTAACAGCCGACCATCGGGGGTGGGAAAGACGCGAGGATAAATATCAATGCTGTCGTAAACATCAGCTTTCTCCGTTACCTCAACAAATTGATCACCTTGGGCTTTCCGATATTTGTACTGGTTAATCTTGACATTGAAGGGACTATCTTCAATGTAGCCTAGATCTATGTAGTGGAGCTTATCGGTTTTGGGATCGTAGATTTCGATGGTGGGGGTAATTTGACCTGGTTTGCCAAATTTCAGACCGGAGAAGATAACAATTTTCCCATCGGCTAAAGACACCAAGCTAGGATACCAGCGTCCTTCCTTGAGCTGTCCCACCGTTGTCCACTTGTTTTCTTTCCAGTTGTAGATGTTGGTTTGTTTGGAACCTTCAAACTGTTCGCCGGGGTAGTAACGATTGGTTCCACTGACAAATAGAACGTTGCCGTTGGCTAAATGCAAGTGACCGGAACAGAACACATCATTACTTTGATTAAAAAGTTCTGCGGGTGGCGAATCAATGCGCTCAAAGGTATTAGTTACCGGATTAAAGAGGGAAGTATTATTGACCGTATCGTAATCACGGCTATTGTTTCCGTCGATAAACTTCCCATTTTCTAGGGTGTTGCGATTACTACTGCCGTTAGCAATTAATACTTTACCGTTGGGTAAGACTGCTGTGTGAACACCCTGCATCCAATCTTTAGGGTTAGGAGGTAAGGGAACTGTTTGCCACTCACCGGTCTCTGCCCGATGATCAGGAGCTACTTCTTTATAGATTCGAGCTACGAAAATAGTATTATCGAAGCAGTCATCTTTCCTAGAACCCAGGACAAAATCAACATTTGAACCTTTTTTAACCGTGGCATTGACGGTTTCCTTGACAGGTTGGTAATCGTCTCCAGCAATTTGCTGAGACCAAACCCGTTCCCCATCAACAAAAATATAAGCCTTAACCCCATCTCCTTCGCTACGGCTTTTCTTGGGTTTGGCTAGTCTCACTTTAATGGAAATATCGCCGTCAACTTCACTCTTCCAGCGACGTATTGGCCACTGTTTGACCGGTAAACGTTGATCGCCTGAGCAAGCTTCAGCCACCTTGCTATTGGGTTGAGCTCTTTTAGCAGCAAGTTTGGTTCTGTAGTTACCTTTTTCAACCAGCCACCTGTTTTTCTCTTGCTCAAAATAAGGCATTTCCTGGAAGTCGGAGCTTACCAGTTGGTCTTCAACGTAACCGTAGTACCAATTGTCCTTACCCTGAGTACCAGAGAAATCTTCGACTGAGTTGGCAACTTCTATTTTTCCTGGCGCTGCATCAGCTAGCACAGGAGCTGGGTTAACAACGAATGCTAATAGACCCAACAGCAAAAATGTTAGAAATGCTAATTTTTTCTTCACTAATCTTTGCTAATTAAGTACAAAGTTGGATTGTTTAGACAGTTACATCCTGGTAGGACGATTTAGGTAAGAGAATTTATTTCCACCTTTTGCTCCTCATCTTCTTTGGACAAAGGGTTGAAACTAACTAAACCGATTTAGCTTTTCTTTTCCAAAGTCCAGTAATATTGGGAGCTATGCTGCTTACCTGTCACGTAATCTGTTGAGGATTGGCTATAGGGTATCAAATTTTGATTCCAGTTCAGGTTGGTGATGTAAACTTTATCGCCGTAGTGAATTTTAGAGTCGCCGCCATCAACTTTGCTAATCTTCCATTGTTGCATTTTGCCATTTAACACATTGGCTAGATAAGTCCAGTAATAGCAGCGTATATCCATGCGAAAGGCTCCCAAGATGTTTTTGGCACCGATCCCAGCTTCAGTCGAGACAATTTGGACGATAGCATTATGGCTTAGCTCTCCATTGCCACTCTGGAATTTGTGTGCGACTTGAGCAGATTGACCTAACCGAGCAAAGAAAATGGAACCGTGGGAGCTATTTTCTGTGGTGTGACCATTAAAGTATTTACCGTCTTGGCTTTTTAGGTAGAACTCATCACCGAATTTGATAGCTTCTTTCTTTGGTGACTCTGTTTCCCCTTCCTGTTTGAGAACAAACTTGACCAAGTCTGCCATTGTGAAAGTGTCTTTACCGTCGGCGATGTACTTATTTGGTTTCCAACCTGGCTTATTTAGGTAAGACTCTGGATCTTCCTTAAGTATCTTCAGTAGGGTCATGGCGACAATGCGACCACCTACAGGACCAAGCTTACCTCCATAATGCTCTGCTTCTGCCAAGCAGTAGAACCAGAGTGGAGTTTCACTTAATCCGGCATTTTGCACCTTCTGGTGCAGGGGAATTGGTGGGGCTCCAAAGGTTTGAGCCACCGACTCCCCATTTGGTAAACTTAAAGTAACGGTTCCGCGCAACAGGTTACGAAAAGCTAGGGAATTCTCCCCGGAAGCCTGTTCTACTGGACCAAAGAAGGGTAGGGCAAAAAATTCTTTGGCCATCAAGGTATCAAGCTTACGCGCTTTTTGTGGTTGTACTTCTCCACTAACCTCAAAGAAGAAACGCCAATCAATTACGTTTTCTTTTGGTACATGGTTGAAGGAAGGCAATCCACTAGCTGGTGGTTGGAATAGGTCAACATTCTGACGTTGAGCGTTGAGGTGGTAACGACTGCGCACCAAACTGTGACCAAAGCGAAAAGCTGCACCAGCAAATTCTACCGAGATGGCAGGAGCTTTACCCCAAATGGGGTCAGACTCGTAATTCCCACTCAAGATATCCTGCTCAGCATAGGCCAGAGTATCTGGATCAACAAGCCTAGGCAGGAAATCTTTGTGTACTATCCACTGATAATGCCGACGTACCGCACGCTGTGCCTTCTCGAATTCTGGATCTTTGTGTTCTACAGGTTCAAAAATTTCGATGTCTTCATTTTCTACTCCCTCCAACACAGCATTGTGGAAGCGCATAAAGAGTAATTGTAACTGGGAAATGATACCGTTTTCATCATTTCTCGATTCAGGGATGATGGCTATGCCTTGACTATTACGGGGCAAATCCATAGGATTGGCTGAATTGCCAATCAGGAATTTGCCTTGATGCCCATCCCGACGATCATAAAGATAAGAAGACGCTTCCGGACCATCCCCATAGAGAGAATCCAAGTCTAGCAATGGTGTGCGGATATTAGGAATTAATTCAACTTTACTAAAGACTTTTTTCAGACTGGAAGTGGTATCAAAAGTAATGTCATGGTCGATAAACTGCCCTAAGATGGCATAGCCATCGGGGATGCCACTATCCCCTGCGGGAGACTCTTGGCCTTCATTCATACTGTTAGCTAGTTTCCTGAGGGGTTCTGCCACCTCATTGCGACTAACCACCTTGCCCCTTGGCAAAAGTCTGCCAAAAAATGCTTGGAATCTACTCCCTTCTTTGACTGCCTCTTCTGGGATTTTCTCAAACCCAGCTTTTCCATGATGTTCTGGCATAAATTTTGTCCTGAAATTGGAAAATAAACCTCTAACGAAAATTAAGTTTGACTCTTCCTACTAGTTTTTACAACCTAAGTTTAGGATTGGACTTTGGACAAAATTTTATGTTCTGTCGTTCTGTCCTCTTTTTCCTATAGAGGATAGCTTTATTTCTTAACAGATAAACTCATATAACTCATATAAAAACTCATATAAAAACTCATATAAAAACTCATATAACTCATATAAAAACTCATATAAAAACTCATATAACTCATATAACTCATATAAAAACTCATATAAAAACTCATATAACTCATATAAAAACTCATATAACTCATATAAAAACTCATATAACTCATCGACAGCTATGAGCAATTAGCACTAACGCTAATATTAAAGAATAAGTGTTTATACGTAAAAATTTCTCCACTGACTTTCGCGTTGCCCCTCTTTTTTTTCCCTACACCCCACACCCATTGGTGACAAGTTAAGGCAAAAATATCGTTGTCAAGGGAGCTGAGGGAGCTGAGGAAGAAGAATACAATTTTTCCGACTCCTTGGATTTTTCCATATATAGAGTCTTTTTTCGCACCATTACACCATATATGGGAGTTGACACTCATGCACGACCTTTTAACTTGTCACCATTGACCCACACCCCACACCCTACACCCTACACCCAGCCTACTTTTCCCACAGAAAGCTAACACCGCGATCCCCATGAGTGATAAGCTATAAAACGGTATTTATTGTTAAGATTTAATACCAAACCTACCGTTCAACATTATCGGTAAAAACCACTCTTATCAAAGATTATAGGCGCGAGCATGGTCAGCACCGTAGAAAAGACAAACACTGGCGTTATTACCCAAATCATCGGCCCGGTCGTCGATGCAGAGTTTCCCAGTGGTAAAATGCCACAAATTTACAATGCCTTAAAAATTGAAGGTAAAAATGAGGCAGGACAGGATGTTTCCGTTACCTGCGAAGTGCAGCAACTACTAGGGGGCAACCAAGTAAGATCTGTTGCCATGAGTGGTACAGATGGTCTAGTCAGGGGCATGGAAGCTGTTGATACTGGTTCTCCGATTCGTGTACCCGTTGGTCCTGCCACTTTGGGACGAATTTTCAACGTGTTGGGTGACACTGTTGATAATCTTGGACCAGTCAACACCGAAGAAAAGTCCCCCATTCACCGCTCTGCGCCCCAACTAACTGAGTTGGAGACCAGTCCCTCGGTTTTTGAGACAGGGGTCAAGGTACTAGACTTGCTGGCTCCTTATCGACGGGGTGGCAAAATTGGTCTGTTTGGTGGTGCTGGTGTGGGTAAAACCGTCATCATGATGGAACTTATCAACAACATCGCTATTAACCACGGTGGAGTATCCGTATTTGCTGGTGTGGGTGAGCGCACCCGTGAGGGTAATGACCTCTACAATGAAATGAAAGAGTCAGGGGTAATCAATGAAGATAGTCTTGGTGATTCTAAGATTGCTCTAGTTTATGGTCAAATGAACGAGCCACCCGGTGCAAGGATGCGGGTTGGTCTGGCTGGTTTGACCATGGCTGAATATTTCCGGGATGTCAGTAAGCAGGACGTTTTGCTGTTTATCGACAACATCTTCCGGTTTGTACAAGCAGGTTCTGAAGTATCAGCGCTGTTAGGTAGAATGCCTTCTGCTGTGGGATATCAGCCAACCCTAGCTACCGAGATGGGTCAACTGCAAGAGCGGATTACTTCCACCACTGAAGGTTCTATTACCTCCATCCAAGCTGTCTATGTACCTGCGGATGACTTAACTGACCCAGCACCAGCTACCACCTTTGCTCACTTAGATGGTACAACAGTGTTGTCTCGTGGTTTGGCTGCCAAGGGAATTTACCCCGCTGTTGATCCCCTAGATTCCACCTCCACCATGCTGCAAGCCAGTGTTGTCGGGGAAGAGCACTACAATACAGCTCGTGCAGTACAATCAACTCTACAGCGCTACAAAGAACTCCAAGACATTATTGCCATCTTAGGTTTGGATGAATTGTCGGAAGATGACCGGCTAACAGTAGCTCGTGCTAGGAGGATTGAGCGCTTCTTGTCCCAGCCTTTCTTCGTGGCAGAAGTATTCACCGGTTCTCCTGGTAAGTATGTTCCTTTGGCAGAGACCATCAAAGGATTCCAAATGATCCTTAATGGAGAATTAGATGATCTGCCGGAGCAAGCTTTCTACCTAGTAGGCAATATTGACGAAGCGATCGCTAAAGCAGAGAAGATGAAGAGTTAGTCATTAGTCATTGGTCGTTGGTCTTTGGTATAAACGGCTAATGACCAATGAACACAAACAACTAATAACAAACAACCAACAACTAATAACTAACCAATGACCTTAACTATTCGTGTAGTTGCTCCAGACAAAATTCTCTGGGACTCGGAAGCTGAAGAAGTAATCCTGCCTAGTACCACTGGTCAACTAGGTATTTTAACTGGTCATGCTCCCCTCTTAACAGCTTTGGACATCGGTGTGATGCGAGTTCGTCCAGGGAAAGACTGGGTCCCAATCGCTCTGATGGGGGGATTTGCAGAAGTCGAAAGCGACGAAGTGACAATTCTCGTCAACGCTGCTGAAAGAGGAGAAACTATTGATAAGGAAGCAGCCAAAAAAGCTTTAGAAGAAGCACAAGCCCGTCTTGCTCAAGCAGAAAGTGGTGAAGATCGCCAGGAGAAAATCCAGGCAAATCAAGCGATGAAAAAAGCTCGTGCCCGCTTTCAAGCCTCTGGTGGTGCGGTATAGGCAATACATACCCCCGTTATTTTCCACATTGTAGAGACGCGCCATGGCGCGTCTCTACATGATTTTCGCCGTTTTCTCAAAGGAGAATCACTAACCTACCACCTAATGGTGACAAGTTAAAGGGTCACATATTTTGTCAACTCCCATATATGGTATTTGTGTACTAAAAAACCCTATATATGGAAATACTAAGGGGTCAGAAAAATTGTATTTTTCTTCCTCAGCTTCCTCAGCTTCCTCAGCTCCCTCAGCTCCCTCAGCTCCCTCAGCTCTCTTGACAACGACGATTTTGCCTTAACTTGTCACCAATGCCTAACACCTAATTAAGCGCAGCCTGTAAAGGTAACTTCCGGGAATCTTGCCTGAGCTTCATTCATCGGACGGTTTCTGCCTTCCTCTTGCCAATAGTTAATCACTTCAGTTGCTTTATTGAGCAGTTCAACGCGATCTACTTCAGCAATCCAGTGTTTGGCTTCCATCTCATCTTTCAGCTGTTGCCAAGCATCATTCCGTGGCCAAAAAAAGTAACAGGTTAAGGGGCTAGTACCTTTGCCCACTACTTGATCTACAGCTAGTGCTACGTTTTCATCTAACCAGAGAACTTTTAACAGAAATTTCGACAATCATACCTCCAAGGATATCCCAGGCTTTCTTATAATTATTCTACAATCTTTAATTGTAACCCACGGTTCCCACCTGAGCAAAAATAAGGCAGGAGGCAGAAGGCAGGAGGCAGAAGGCAGGAGGCAGGAGGCAGAAGGCAGAGGGCAGGAGGCAATCCCGATGAAAAAATTTTTCACCACCTGGTAATGGGTGAACGAAATTTTGGGTGGGATTTCTTGAGCTTTGTGTCCAAACATTATAAGTTCTCTCTTTTCCCTCAGCTCCCCCAGCTCCCTCAGCTCCCCCAGCTCCCCCAGCTCCCTCAGCTCCCTCAGCTCCCCCAGCTCCCCCAGCTCCCCCAGCTCCCTCAGCTCCCTCAGCTCCCTCAGCTCCCTCAGCTCCCCACCCTTTTTTTCGCTCACCCCCTGGTAATGAAAGTAGCTTCTTCCCTGTTGCCAGTTGCCAGTTGCCAATTCCCAATTCCCAATTCCCAATTCCCTATTTTCAGATTAGAGAGTACGAATTTCCTGACCAGTAGTTAAATTCCATAGTTTAATAATATTACCCCAACCACCACTGGCGAGGGTTTGTCCATCTGGAGTGATGGCAATAGATTCAATAATGCTTGATTGTCGAGGAAAAGAGCGAAGTTCTTCACCGGTGTTCAAATTCCATATTTTGATGGTGTTGTCCAAGCTACCACTAATGAGGGTTTGCCCATCAGGACTAACCACGACTGAACTTATCCCAGCTGAATGACTCTTGAGGGTGCGCCGACGATTACCAGTGCTGACTTCCCACAAGTCAATGGTACCATCGCCACTACCACTGATAAGAATATGTCCATCAGGACTAAAAGCCATAGAGTTGACCCCAAAAGTTGGACTAGTCAGAGTGCGAAGTTCTTCCCCAGTATCTAGGTTCCAGAGTTTAATCATATTCCAACTGCCAGTAGCCAGGATTTTGCCATTAGGACTGATGGCCACAGAGTAAATGCTGTCGGGATGTCCCTTGATTGTCCGCCTTAAGGAGCTATTTGCTCCCAAGTTCCACACCTTAATAGTTTTGTCACCACCCGCACTGACTAGGGTTTGTCCATCGGGACTAATTGCGACTGCTTCTATCCATTTACTATGACCAACCAGGGTGCTAATTGCTTCACCGGTATCCATACGCCAAATTTTAACTTGCTTGTCGTGACCTGTACTAGCCAGCAATTGCCCGTTGGGACTAATGGCAAGGGACAAAATCGGTAAGGAATGACCGGTAAGAGTACGAAGTTTGACACCTGTTTGTAAATTCCACAGGGTAATTTGATTGTTACCAGTAACACCAGCAAGGGTTTTTCCATCTGGTGCAATGGCAACCACCGCATGTCCGGAGAGGATACGTGCTAGGAGTTGAGGGGGTTGTTGTGAGGGGGAGAGCCTAAAACTGGAAACATCACTATTCTTTTTATTTTGACCGGTTATATCAAGTTCGGATAAACAGTTATAATTCTCTTCTACCTTACAACTTTCTTTTTTCCCTCGGAGCTCCTGCCTCCGGTTCCCCTCCTGGGAGGGGTTAGGGGTGGGTTCTGCCTTATTGCCACTGAAGTGTAAGTATTCTACCGAACTTGATATTATATTCTTTCCGCGTCTTGCTGAGCTATCAAATTGCTTGTGGTCAACTGCTAGTTCTGGCCTACTTATACTTTCTTGCTGTATCACTGTATTTTCCCAGCTATCGTTAGCTGCTATAGGAAGAAAGAAACTAATAAGTAGGGTGAGGTGAGTAAATGGGATAACCATAGCGATTGCCTTTACCACCAGCTTGCGCTGATGACGAAGTGATAGTTTTACTACTTATCAGTAGATACACGGGAATATACGCAAATTGGTAATACTTAGGGCTTGCTGCATAAGTATGTAAGCTATACCAGACAGTGCTTTCAGTCATTATTTACCTGAAAAAGTGCAAGGAAATTGTATTGATAGGCTCATTTTTCTTGCACAAATGATGAACATTTTGCGTTCTCTACAATTATTATTTCCCTTGTCCTCCTTGTCCTCCTTGTCTCCCTTGTCTCCCTTGTCTGACTTATTCAGCAAACCCTACTTAGATCTTGCACGCCTGTCGAAAACTTACTTGTGAAGGTAGGGAACAGGCAACAGGGAAGAACCTACTTTCATTACCTGGTGGTGAAAAATTTTTTCATTGGGACTGCCTCCTGCCTTCTGCCTCCTGCCTTCTGCCTTCTTTACACTAGGAAGGTGAATTGTTCATTTCAATCAGAAAAGCTATCATTACAGAAAATAAGGCCATATTAGCAAACCAATAGGTAACAGTTTGGTTTTCCTGAATTTGCTCAATCAACAGTACTGGATCTTCACTAGGAGTTAAGGTATAGACAATCCGGCAATTTGGGTTTTTCTCAGTTGTCATACAGACAAAATCATAACCGTTTGTTTCTGATGTACTCAGTTCCAAGAAACCATCGGGTCGATACAATTCTAGACGTTGGCTAATATCTTGACAACGTTTCTGGGGCATCCAAGGAGCACCAAAAAAATCAGAAGCCTCAGGCTTTAAAGTTAACCAAGGGGAAGAATAAAGAGACTGACCTGCTGGACTATACATTACTGTATACTGCTCATCAATCAGTTCACAAGTGAATTCAGTATCTATCGGAGCTTCCTCAGGGGTAGCAGCTTCGCTATCTATGACATTCATGCTACAGCTATTCAGTAAGGCAGCCAAAGCAAGAAATATATAAATAATTGCATTTGTCATTTGTTATTTGTTGTTGGTTATTTGTTGTTTGTCGTTAGTTATTGCTCTCGATAAACACACTCAGCTGCATCCGGCTTGGGCGTAGCATTTGGATAGGGATACATGGTTCTATGTGCTTAAATTATCGCCCAAATGCTACGCCCCTACATCTATTATTCATTACTTATTACTTATTACTTTCAAGAAACAAGGCAGAAGGCAGAGGGCAGAAGGCAGAAGGAAAGACGGTTTTGCTTGTTTGTTCCATTTGTCGCGGGTGGCCATCGCCGCCAGTGGGGTTGCTCTTCAGAAACTAAAAATGCCTACAAGATATCTAAATCCCTTGATATAACTAGTTTCTGACTTCTTTTTCGGCGATTAAATTAATGAATTCTTAATTCTTCATTCTTAATTCTTCATTCTTAATTCGCCGTTAGGCGCTTATTACTTATAATTAAGCCGGTCTTCAACTGTTAATTTCGGATAGGCGATACCGTATTTAGTAAATACTTGCTTTGCTCGCCTAATCAAATCCGTCTTGTAAGCAAACTCATCCCGTGCATCCATTGGGTATGCTCTCAGTTTAAAATGAGTACCCCAGAGAGTTTCCTCCATCTGTACTGCGACTGGTAATTTCAGTTGTGTGTATTTGCTGGTGTAGGCTACTTGGTAAAGAATTTGTGTAACTAATTCAACGTCAACATCATGGTCTAGGTAAAAATCGGTTAATACCTGAGCTTCTAATTGACCACTGTTAGCATTAGAAATCGCCTCTGTCCAGTTTTTACTGTGGGGAATATTGACAATATTATCATCAGGGGTTTGCAAACGAATACCTCTTAAGCCATAACCTATTACCTCCCCATAATGATCACCAATTTGAACGCGATCGCCTATACGATAGGTCACTTCAAATAGAGCCATAATTCCGGCAATTATTGAACTAACTAGGTCTTTAAAAGCGAATCCTAGAGCAACGGCAACGGCACTAGTTAAGGCTAAAACATTTCTTGCTGATATATCAATAAATAAATTGATAAGATGACTAATAACTACAACAATAATTAATCCTTTACAAAAAGGAATAGATTGCTTAACTACTAAGCGAAAGCGACGAGGTACTTGCTCTGAAAGCCAATCAGAAGCTACCTGAATTATCCTGAGAATTGCGTAAGCAAGTAAAATACTCAGAACTCCATTGACTATTTGGGGAGTTCCTATTTTTTTCAAAATTCCTGGTTGTATACTACTGCCACTTGATGTTTGAGCTAACCAAGGGAAGTGACTGAGCAGCTGTAAGCCATCAATATAGAGATGTGATATGAAGGTAAATGACAACATAATCAATCTTCTTCAATAAAAAAGTTATTGTGAGTTAGTTCCCATCGAAGCCTCGGATAGTGAGCTGGATTAACCATTAGTAACTGCCCCCGTCGCAAAATGACTCCACTCCGCAGTAAAACTTGCACTTGCCCTTGAACAATACTTTCCGCTTCTCCTAAACTAAGAGCTAAACAAGGTAAATTTATCTGACCATGTAGTAGCAGGGAGAACAGCAGATAACGGTCTTCAGCAGTTAACTTGGGTAAATCTGGTAACGTTACTGATGTCGGCTGGATTTTGCCTAAATTTTCCTCTTCTATAGAAGTGATGTCAGGGTCAGAGGGGACATACTTTAGGGCAGATATCCATAATTGTACTGCGACTGCGCTTATTCCTAAAGATAAATCCTCTAGACGCTCAAAATACGACTGGGATTTGTTTTTTTGTTCATTTTTAGTTGACTCATCTTCACTAAAATCAATGGCTATTTCTTCAATAATGGGTGTTAACCAAGCTTGGAGTTCCTCACTATTCACTACTGGCAGCTGCTGTAGTTGTTCAAAATAGGCATCGATTTGGCAGACATAGCTCAAATACTTCCAAGTCCATTGATTACAGCCAATTAACCAAAAACGAGATTGCTCCCTTGTTACCAAGTCTCGCAAATAGGTAACTCCATCCCAACCCTGAACACAGCGCAAAAAGTACCAGGATAAATCAGGAATCACCACAATTTGGCGTTTGCTGCTAGGTTCGAGCTCAAATTGCTTCTCAAATGCTTGTTTTAATTTTGCTGTAATTGCTGATGGGTCTGTTAACTGTATCGATTCTGGCAGAGGATTAATGATTTGCCATGCCTCAGGCTGCCAAGTGATTAAGCTTTCTTGCAGAGTCTGGGAAATTCGCTCAATAGGCTTACCCAAAATGACTAAGCTGTTGGCAGTTGGATCTTCTTGCCAAGTAGAGAGGGCTTCCTTGAGTGCTGTTTGCACCACTGATTGATGGGTGGGATGAGTAGATAAACTCTCAATCCTTGTCATCAGTTGGTTGGTAGTTGACCTTGGTAAATCTTTAAGGGTGTCTCCTAGCATGAGAATGGGGAATGGGGAATGGGGAAGGTCGAATGGGGAATGGGGAAGGTCGAATTAGTGCTTTATTAAAAAATAGCAGTTCTGGTATCCGTGAAGTGCATCTAATTGTTGAGACTCTATTCCTCTGTGGAACTGGCATTGGTGCCAGTGCTGCTTGAATGAGAAGCGAGCAAGATGTTTGCGCTACGCACACGCTACGCGAACGAACTACAATGCATTGCAAAATAGCAATTATCGCATCCACGAGGCACATCCAATCCCAATTCCCAATTCCCCTATAAATGAAACTTAACCAAATTTTCCATAGGATCTTGGATAACTAAACCTACTTCAATGTGATATTTAGCTGCTGCTTCCTCTAATAATTCCCGATTTAAATAGCCAATAGCACCTATAACATTAATCGGAGATGTCCTAGATTCGGCAAATCTTAAGATATGTTGCTGTAGAAAATCATCAAAACTAGATAAAATCAAGTCTCGGAAGTAAGGGATATTCTTATGCTGGATAATGTAAGCAGCAAAGGAAGCCAGGAACCGATTAGGCATGGGATTTTTGTAAACGCTGTTATGAATATCGGCATCCGTTAACTGAAAATCCTGAACAAACATTAATCTGACTTCCTCAGGGACTTCATCGTGGAGATAGTCTTTAATAAACCTTTTTCCCATATAGGAACCACTACCTTCATCTCCCAGGATAAATCCTAAAGCTCTGACACGCTTCAGGATCTTCTGCCCGTCGTAATAACAAGTATTGGCTCCTGTACCCAAAATTGAAGCTAATCCCGGTTTTTTACCACAAAGTGCCCTAGCAGCTGCCAATAAATCATGTTTTACTTCTGTAGGCACATCTTGAAATACTTTCTTGAATGCTTCCTGGATGATGCTGATAGGTGTTTCACTAGAGCAACCAGCACCATAAAAATGAATTGAAGCTAAATGTTGAATATCAACAGTGGGCAAAATTTCATTTGCTAAAACCTTAATTAGAGATTCCTCGGTGTGGAAATAGGGATTTAAACCAATGGTACGGATAGTTTTTTTGACCTCACTATCCTTAACAAGAACCCAGCTGGTTTTAGTAGAGCCGCTATCAGCGATTAATTTCATGTTCTTTTGTATCCCTATCTCCCCTCCCTTCCCACAGTTCCCACACCCTGTTTCCCTTACCCTTCCTTAGAAACAGAATATACCCAATCTTGGTATTGAGGTTCTCGATTTTCGGTAATTGCCACTAGTTTTTCTTGAAGTTGATCAGTTATAGGTCGAGTTTTAGGTAACTCGTAGCTTTCAAGCTTCTTAACTGGGCTAATTTTGGCTGCTGTTCCACTGAGAAAAACTTCATCAGCGATTAACAACTCAGTGCGGTCAACTGGTCTTTCAATTGTCTCGATACCCAAGTCTTTGGCAATGGTAATAATACTATCTCTGGTAATTCCTTCCAAGATATCTTGGTTAAATCCAGGGGTAATTAGTTTACCAGACCTGACGACAAACACATTCATTCCCGAAGCTTCACTAATTTTACCCTGGGTGTTTAAGAGAATCGCTTCATCAAAACCAGATTCTACAGCTTCAGTTTTGGCTAAAGAAGAAGTGATATATGCACCACTAATTTTTCCTCGCAGAGGTAAGCTACGGTCTTCTTGTCGATACCAGGAGCTAATGCGACAACTAACTCCTTCAGGAGAGAGGTAATCCCCTAGCTCTAAACCATAAACAAAAAAATCTTTCTCAATCTTATGCAATCTGGGAGAAATTCCTAACCCAGAGTTATAAACAAAAGGTCGAATATAACAAGACTTATCTATTTGATTTTTTTTAACAAAGTCAACAATAATTTTTTCTATTTTATCTGCTGGTAAGTCATATTGCAGTAGTTTGGCACTGCTACTTAATCTTTGGCAATGACGGTCTAATCTGAAGAGGAGTATTTGCTCAGGCTTTTGGGGGTCAGGAATCGCTCTTAGTCCTCCAAATGCTCCAGTGCCATAATGCAAGGCATGGGTCGCAATGGAAATTTTTGCTTCATTAAAAGGTACAAATTGATTTTGGAAGTAGGCAAATGGTAAAAAGTTATGCATTTTTAGAGTAAACCCTGAAGGCTAGTAATATAATAGCCTTCAATTATCTAAGTTGGACAGTTGAAGGTTAACAGCAGACAGAATGCTCCAAGGCAGTCTTGATGAAAAAATTGTACCACCAAGGATTCTCACCTACATTCTTACTTGTTGCCTGTTGCTGACTTAGAAATTAAGCTCAGATCCATTCACCTTGTATGTTTCCAATGAAAAAGCACAGGCAAGATGCCTGTTCCACTCATAACTGATGATTGAATTAGTGCATCTTAGCTTAGTTTCAAGACAAAAACCTTCAACCTTGATCCTATCCCAAAGGAGTTCCTAACCAGCCAGCAAAGTTCTGCTTTTGAGCTTCGGTGGGATTCTCTACCGAGACAATCTGGTAGCGACTGGGTTGGGGGGCTCCCAGAGTAACGGGTAAGGTGAGCAGTTCGTCTTGATGGAACACTGTTAATTCAATAGTATCAGCAACTTCGTAATCTTTGAGGCGATCGCTCAGTTGTTCCGGGGTCACTCGCAAGCCGTCAATTGCTAGCAACTCATCACCAGCATTAACTCCTGCTACGGCTGCTGGGGACATGGCTTCAACAAACTCGACTAGTCCTTTACCCTGCTTGAGCTTTGCTTTAATACCCAGGAAAGGTACTGGTTCCTCTTGAGCGGCCACTACCTGTAAACCAAAGGGTTCAAGGTATTGATTAAAAGGCAGTTCCGTAGTACCATCAATGTAATTTTGGAAAAAACTACCTAAATTTAAACCTGCTACTGATTCAATCACTCCTTGTAACTGTTGAGGAGTATAACCTATCTCTTCCTGGCCAAATTGCTCCCACATGTGACGCATCACATCATCCAGCGATCGCTGATTTCCATGACGGGTACGGATCAGTAAGTCTAGGAGCAAGCAAACCATTTCCCCTTTCAAGTAGTAGGAAATTTCAAAATTGTCGCTATTAGCATCCCGACGATAGAGTTTAATCCAGGCATCCCAACTCGACTCACTCGCTGGCTGTACTTTACGGCCTGGGGTCTTTTGCAATCGGGTAATCTCCTTGCCCAAACTCTCTAAGAAAGTTTTGGTTTCATAAATACCGGCTCTTTGGGGAATTACTAAATCATAGTAACTTGTTGCCCCTTCACAAAACCACAGACAACTAGTGTAATTTTCCTGCTCATAATTAAACACCTCTAAAGCTTGCGGTCGAATCCGCTTGACGTTCCACAGGTGAAAAAATTCGTGAGCCACTAATTGCATAAACCTATAGTACTGCTCCTTAGCCCGAAAACCGAAGCGGGGGAAATTTAAAGAACAGCTATACTTATGTTCAAGACCTCCAAAACCGTTAGCGGAGAGATGCAGCAAAAATAGATAATGGTCGTAGGGTAAGCCTCCATACAACTGAGCTTCCACTTCAATAATTTTCTTCGTGTCGGCAATGATCTGTTCTGGGTTAGCATTACCTCTTCCCCAGATTGCCAGTTGATGAGATTTTCCTAGTACCTCAAAGTTATATAACTGTTGCCCGCCAATCTCAAAGGGGCTATCCACCAAGGTATCAAAATCTACTGCCTCAAAGGTATTGCTTTTTCCTGATACTGGTGGTAGAGATGTAGTGACGCGCCAATCAGGTTGCCCTGGTGCGATAGTTACCCAAATCCGCTGTTGCTCCCAACCGGGTATAAAAAAGAACAAAGCAGCGCCGTTGAAATAACCGTGGGTGGCATCTAGATGATTTGTCCGCACGGTCAATTCATTGGCAAATATGCGGTAGCGTACTGTAATCGCTGAAGTGTTCCCTGTCTCAACCTGCCAGTGATTTTTACTCACTTTGTGCCAAGGCAAAGGCTGCTTTGTGTCATCAGCATTAGCAGAAAAATTCTGTAGATGTTTGGCATACTCCCTAACCAGGTAGGATCCAGGAGTCCAAACCGGCATTTTCAAATCCAGCGCCCCTTGTTGCCAGCCTTGTACTTGTAGGGTTACCTCAAACAGGTGAGACTCTGGTTGAGGCATTGCTACTTGATAGTGAATTGCCTGTATTGCACTGCTAGCAGTACTACTAGGACGAACTGTGGTTGCTTCAGTCATTATTTTGTGATGAGCAATTAGTGATTGTACTTAGATTAACAATCTTTGGTCTTGATTTTTTGACAAAATACCTAAGATTGTTTTTTTGTCTAGTGTATTAAGGGAGAAATAATTGCTCAGTGAGCAACGACTGTCAAATAAATTGCCCACTGAGCAGCGATAGTTATATCAAGGGAACAGGCAATGGTGCTCAAAGTTCCCCAAAGCTCAGAAAAAATCAGCTTACTCTCTCTTTTGCTCTTGTTTTCACCTTCTATCTCCTTACTTCCTCTTCTGATTCCCTATTGCTACATTAAAGGGTATTAACCCCTAGCTAGAGGGATGACTACACGGGTATGATCTATAGCAGTTTTGTCGGCCAATCAGATGGGAAAAATTTTTATTTCAGCAGGTCACTATTTTCAAGACCCAGGAGCTTCCTCTGCTCTAGGGACGACAGAAGCAGAAGAGATGATCCAAACCCGTGACTTGATAATAGAGGAACTCGAATCACGAGGTTTGCAGTCAGGAAGAGATTTTCTCTCGGTACCTGATACTATTAACCTGGGGCCAACCATTAGCTGGATTAATGCCCGTTCTGTAGCGGGAGATGTTGCACTGGAAATTCACGGCAATGCTGCTAACGGTCAAGTAAGAGGCACAGAGTGTTTTTATATTGATGGTAATAATGAACGCCGAGGGGATGCACAACTTATATTAGATAGCCTACTGCAAGAAGTACCGGAACTGAGTAGCCGGGGAGCAAAGCCAGACACCGCTACCTTTGTTGGTATTTTGGGCTTCATTCGCCGAATCAGAATACCTTCTCTACTATTAGAGTTGTGTTTTCTAGATAATCTTCCCGACTTACTCCTACTACAAAATAAACGCCGCCAGTTTGCTCAAGGCATTGCGGAAGGACTAATTGCTTTCAGGGATATAGAAACTCTCAGGAGTGGAGGAACTGTTTTCCCCAACATTGATATTGAAGTTAATGGAGAGCCTTACCTAGATAAGGGTATTCTAGTTAATAGTAATTCCTATATTCCTTTTGACTTAGTAGATAGTTTAGGCATTGAGTTCCCGCCAGAAGCTGATATTCGGCGAGTTAGCCAAGGTGGTGTTGTCTATGTTAAAGCTGTAGATCTACAGCAGTTTGATGTCACCGTTGGTTGGAATGCTACTACTCGGACTGTGATACTCAACGCTTCCCCCCAGGAGCCGATTGATCAAATTATGAGCAATGGGAAGGCTTCAGAAGCTGATCTCAACCGTTTCTTGCGTGCTAATAATCAAGGCAACTTTGTTAGCAAGTTTCCCGAACTCCCCAAAATTTATATCGAAGAAGCTACTGACGAGGGAGTTAATCATGACATTGCTTTTTGTCAAATGTGTCTGGAGACCAACTTTCTCCGGTTTGGTGGCGATGTAGACCCCAGCCAAAATAATTTTTCTGGTATCGGAGCAATTGGTGGAGGAGCCAATGGAGCCTTCTTCCCTAATGCTCGAACAGGAGTTAAAGCCCAGATTCAACACCTGAAAGCTTACGCCAGTACTGCCCCTATTGCCAAGCCACCAATCGTAGACCCTCGTTTTGAGTTAGTTACCCGAGGAGTTGCTCCCACCGTCAACGACTTAAGCGGACGTTGGGCTACAGATCCAGACTATGGCACTAAAATTCTAGCTATTCTCAAACGGCTCTATGAATCGTCTGGAATTGGTGATCCTGAACCTCCTGATGATGATATTGAAACGTCAGTTAATATTACTCAACCCCAAGATGGTGATGAATTTGAAGTAGACCAAGCGTTTACTGTAGCAGGAACCGCCGCTGAGGATGTAGCAACGGTTAGTTTGTATACTCCTTTTAGTAGCACTAGTTTCCCCTTGGGTACAGTTAAAGTTATTGATGGTCAGTGGTCAGCCCCGGTCGTATTCAAGACAGGGGGAGAGCGGGAGATTATTGCTGAAGGTATGGCGGCAGAGGGCAATTCCCTAGATTTTGCACCGGAGATGATTTCGGTTCTGATTGGTACTCAATTTGTCAAGCCGGTGCGTGGGGGCTTCAAAACCAGTGACTTCAGATCCCCGAATCGTCCTAATCACAATGGAGTGGACATTGGTGCAGACAGAGGCACTCCTATTTATGCGGTTGCCGATGGCACAGTTACTTTTGTGGTTAACAGTTGCCGAGAAGGTGTTCCTCGTTGTGGAGGTGGTTTTGGTAATGTTGTCTATATAGATCATCCTGCTCTCGGCTTATTAACTATTTATGCTCACTTACAAACTGTAGAAGTCAGCAGCGGTGAGCAGGTGGCCAGGGGTCAGCGTATTGGTACGATGGGTAATACTGGTCGTTCAACAGGACCACACCTACATTTTGAAATTCGGCGGGATAATATGCCCTTAGATCCGGAGGATTTTATTAGTCCTATTGTTTGAGTATTATTAGAAATTGCTGCAATCGCCAAGGCGATTAGGACAAGGCGATTGCAGCCCCTTGTTAACTTGCCTTATCTGAGAATGTCTCAACTGCCCTGGCGACTGCTATAATTCGATAAACTCAAAGAAGAAGTCGGGGATCTAGAACTGCTCAATTTAAGGTAATTGCAACTAGGATTTGCTGAAAGAAAATAAGCTGCAAATCTCTCCAAAGCGGATGATCGGACTCGAACCGACGACATTCAGCTTGGGAAGCTGACGTTCTACCACTGAACTACACCCGCGAATAGGTCATATACTATCATACTCAAGATTTCTCAGTTAGTTAGTGAAGCGCATCCGTTAAACCTTGCAGTTTAATAGATGGAGTATGGTTAAGCTGCTAATAAACCTTGGCGGTAGCGAATTCGGGAGCCAGATAACTCCTGAAGCTGAAATCCCTACTTAACCTACTGGCAAGAGTATCTTGACGAAGATATGATGTATGTATCTAAAAGTTAACATCTTGTACTGTGAGGAATTTCTATTTTCGTGGAGGTATAACTTTTGACCGATCATCTGTAGTATATAAGAATTGTAACAGTTTTGTAACGCTGAGATCACAGTCAAACCCTTGCCCTTCAATGGACTAGGGTAGAGTGAATTCAAAGCATTCCGGGGAAAGAAGTTTAACCAGCAACAGGCTTTTCCAGTATTGTTATCACGATTTAGCAATGCTCCAAAAAACATTGCACTCAGTAAGGGGTGAGTATCAAGGATGTTTAACGCAACTGAGATTTTGATCGATTCGTTTGTCCAAAAACTTCGGGGAGGTTATAGCCGAACTTACGGAGGACTGAACAAGAACTACGAAGAGATTATTGCCTGGGCTGGAAATATGGCAATGGAAAATATTGCCAACAGCGATGCCCTTTATCACAATGTCGAACATTCAATCCTAGTTGCTCTAGTGGGACAGGAAATTCTACGCTGTAAACAGATTAGGGAAGGTAAAGTCACCCCTGACGACTGGTTACATTTTATTATTTCTCTGGTGTGTCATGAAATCGGTTACGTTAAGGGGGTATGTCGCGAAGATCAGGAACCGGAAAGACTTTACGCAACAGGTAAAGGTGACGAAATGGTTCATTTGCCCCCAGGAGCTACTGATGCAGCTTTAACTCCTTATCATGTAGACCGAGCAAAATTATTTATTGATGAGCGCTTTGGTGGCCATAAAATAATTGATGCTGAATACATCAAGCGCAATATTGAACTAACTCGTTTCCCCGTACCCCATGAGGGGGATCATAAGGATACGGTTAACTACCCCGGCTTGATTCGTGCCTCTAATTTGATTGGTCAAATGTGTGACCCCCGTTATCTCAAGAAAATAGGTGCTCTGTACCACGAGTTTGAAGAAACCGGAGTGAATAAAATTCTAGGATACCGCCATCCTGGAGAACTACGGCGTAACTATCCTAAATTTTACTGGGATGGAGTTTATCCTTACATTAAGGATGCTCTACGCTACCTGTCCCTGACACAGCAAGGTCAACAAATAGAAGCTAACCTCTACTCCAATGTGTTTGTTGTTGAACATGAGGCATCGGAAGGGGAATCCAAAGAATTAGCTCAACAGCTTAGTTCTTGAGATGGAAAAGGGAATTGGGAATTGGGAATGGGGAATTGGGAATGGGAGATGTACCTCATGGGTGCGAGAACTCTATAAATAACTTGGTAACTTGAATAAAACTTATGAATTGGTGGCAGAAATTAAAAAAGAATCCCCTTGCCCGTTTAGGAGCATTACTGCTACTTATCTTCTACTTGACTGTCATCGCTGCTGACTTTGTCGCTCCCTATGACCCCTATACATCTCAACCAGATGGTTCCTTGCTGCCACCTACCCAGGTTTACTGGCGTAATCAGCAAACAGGACAATTTATTGGCCCTCATGTCTACCCGACAACCCAAGGACCTACCAGCCTGGAAACTGGTGATCGTGAGTTGATTGTTGATCAAGAAAAACCTTCACCAATTAGGTTATTTGCTCAAGGCCGAGAATACAAACTTTTTTGGCTAATACCTACAAATCTGCACCTATTTGGCACAGTTGGTGAAGGCACAATTAATCTATTAGGAACCGATGAGCAAGCCCGTGATCAATTTAGTCGTCTAGTGTATGGTGGCCGCATTAGCCTTAGTATTGGTTTAGTAGGCATTGCCATCTCTTTTCCCCTCGGCTTATTAGTTGGTGGCATGTCTGGTTACTTCGGTGGCTGGGTAGACGCTATCTTGATGCGAGCAGCAGAAGTTTTAATGACAATTCCTGGTATTTACCTCTTAGTAGCTTTAGCTGCGGTACTACCACCAGGATTGACTAGCGCCCAGCGGTTCTTATTAATTGTCGTGATTACCTCTTTTATCAGTTGGGCAGGATTAGCCAGGGTAATTCGGGGACAGGTATTATCGATTAAAGAGCAAGAATTTGTCCAGGCTGCAAGAGCTATGGGTGCTAAACCCTTCTATATTATTGTCCGCCACATTTTGCCCCAAACAGTAACCTATGTAATTATTTCTGCAACTCTGGCAATTCCTAGCTTTATCGTGGCAGAATCGGTGCTTAGTTTAATCGGATTAGGTATTCAGCAACCTGACCCCTCCTGGGGTAATCTGCTATCCATTGCTACCAATGCTTCAATTTTGGTGCTACAACCCTGGTTGATTTGGCCTCCAGCGATGTTGATTATCCTGACAGTGTTAGCATTTAATTTGCTAGGAGATGGTCTTCGTGATGCCCTTGACCCCCGCTCTCTTCAGCGCTAGTGCAATGGAAAGAGATTTTAGATTTTAGATTTTAGATTTTAGATTGAAGAATTAAAACGGTCACAAGCGCCTAAATTTATTTATAGAATAAATCTAAAATCTTCCATACCTATTGTCGCTACAAAGTTGGTTCAACTGACCCTACAGGCACTTGGAAAGTAGAAATGTTTTTAGACGATCGCTTACTCAGTGATGCTACGTTTGAAGTAATAAGCAGTAGTAGGACTTCAGTCCAAAAAGAAGCCAGAAACAAATAACTAAAAAATATCTGCCGGGTCTGCTGCTTCTAATTTTCGCATCGCGATCGCGCCCGAAAAACAACACATAACAAGAGTTATGATTAATACTGTTATTGCTCTAGTAAGAGTCATTGCTATGGGCAGAGCCGTAGCTCCTCCAGTGAGTTTATACATTCCCAAAGCCATAGTAAATCCTGGTACATAACCTATTAAAGCCAAAATAATCGCTTCTTGAAATACCACTGCTAGGAGATAGCTATTTTTATAGCCCATGGCTTTCAGAGTTGCGTACTCTGGCAAATGGTCTGCCACATCGGTATAGAGGATTTGGTACACGACTACTGTACCAACAATAAAACCCATGGCAGTGCCTAGAGTAAAAATAAAGCCAATAGGTGTACTTGTTTGCCAGTAACTTTTCTCCCAGTTAATAAATTCTTCTCTAGATAATATATTGACATCTTTTGGTAATTCTTCCCTCAGTTTATTTACGATTACTTCAACATCAGTACCAGTTTCTAAAGAAATAACTCCAATATCAATTGAACCTTTATTTCGTTCATTAAACAGACGCAAAAAATTTAAGTCACTAGTGATAATATTACCATCAGCAGCAAAAGAAGCTCCTAAGGTAAATAAGCCTCCAACTCGAATGCGACGCCTTCTAACTTCAGTAACTACATCTTTGTCCTGCTTAAACCACTCAGCAATCGGTCCGAATTCTGCTCTAGATGTTTGATCATATAAAACTACATCGGAGAGTTTAATTTTATCTAAATTAGATTCTACTCCTGGTAAGTTGAAAACCTTAGCTGCCGGATTAAACCCCAGAACCAGAATAGCACGGGTATCAAGAGTTTGGGGATTTTTCCAGATGGCGAAGTCTAGGTAAACTGGACTAATTGATTTGACTCCCTCAAGACCAATCGTTTGGTATAAACGCCGACTGGAAAAACTTTCCATCGCGATTACTGAATCAGATTGAGGGCTAATGAGAAAAACATCGCCTTTGAAACTTTTATGCAGAGTCACGTTACTTTCAAACAAAGCATCTCGAAAACCCAGTTGCATAAACATTAAAATATCAGCAAAGCCAATTCCTGCAAGAGCCACCAGTAACCGCATTTTTTCGTGGCTCAGTTGTAACCAGGCTAAAGGGATTTTCATTATTGGTTGTTTGTTGTTTGTTGTTTGTTATTCGTCATTGGTTGTTGGTGATTCATTATTTTCCAATTCGACCTCCGACCTTCCCAATTCCCAATTCCCAATTCGACCTTCGACCTTCGACCTTCCTAAAGGGAGATTGTCACAATAACTTGTGAGTTGGTTAAACTAGCCACCCGCTCACTGTCTTCTGGATTAAGGCGAATTTTTACTTCTACTACTCTGGCATCAACAGCAGCAGCAGGATCGGTATCCAAAATATCTTTTTTACCAATTTGCAGTCCAATTTCACTCACACTACCCCGAATCTCTCCTTCAAAGGCATTCCCCTCACTAATCATAGAAGCTCGCTGACCAAGTCGTACTTTGCTAATATCACTTTCATAGACTTCAGCAATAACCATCATTTGGTCAGTTCTTCCCAACTCAATAATTCCTTTATCTTGATCAGCAATTTCTCCAGCTTGGGTATTAATTTCCAATACCCTACCAGCCTCAGGAGCACGTATATAAGCTAATTCTAATTCGGCTTTAGCTTGCTCAACTGCTGCTAGAGAACTTTCTACTTCGGCTTCAGCTTGTTGCACATCAACCGGACGCACTTCCTTAACTTCCTCTAGAGTCTCTTGCGCCTCGTTAATTTGTTCTTCGAGGATGTCTTCGGTTTGGCTGCGGGTTACTTTGGCTTCTGTGAGTTCTTCCTGGAGAGTTTCTAAGGTTTGGGTGCGGTTAGCTTGTGCTTCCTTGAGTTGCTCTATAGCAGTTTCTACTTGCAGTTTGCGGCTGTCTAACTCCGAGAGGGAAATTACACCTTCAAGAGCTAATTGCTCAAAGCGCTCAAAATCTTTTTCCACAGTGCGTAACTCGGCTTCTAACCTTCTGACTGTAGCATCTTGAGCTATCTGGGCTTCCCGCAGCTGAGTTTCCAAGCGAGTGATTCTGGTTTGTTGAGCATCCCTTTCTCCAATCAACTCTACTTGTAAACGCTTAATTGTTGCTTCCTGAGCACCAATTGTTCCTGTTTTTGCCCCGGCTTCGACTGTTGCCAGATTAGCCTTAGCAACTTTGACTTGTTTTTGTGCTCGTTCCACTGCAGCTTGTAAGCGAGCGCGGTCATCTAATACTGCAATTACTTGATTGGATCCCACCCGATCTCCAATGGATACTAATAACTTATCCACCTTTGCTCCCTGAATTGAAGGAGAAGCCGACAGTTGAATTACTTCTCCCTGGGGTTCAATACGCCCTTGAGCAGTAACTGCTGTAATTTCTGGAGTTTTTGTAGGAGTAGGAGATGGTTCTGCCGTTGGCCGTTTACCAACTACTCTGAAAGTATATACCGCCGCGATCGCAGTAGCCAGGAATCCAGCAAAAACCATAAAGACAACAAATTTGGTAGCGCTAAGGTGCTTCGCCCAACGCTCTAAAGGTTTAGAAAAAATCTGTTCTTTGTTCTCTGGTTTCTGCCCCATAACATCTAAGATAGATGATTTGAATCGGTTTTGGCAGTAATCGATGCGCCTAGAAAGGTATAGATTTTGTAAAGAAAGTAAAAATTTGGTGTAGGGGAAAAGCATTTGGGCGACAATTTACCAGTTCAACCCAAGTTATACAGTCCAAATACTTTGCCCTCAGATAGTTTCACAATAAACCCTAACAACTAATATCAATTTTTATCTTAGGGAAGAGTCTTACAGTTCAATTCTTCTGAGTAAAATTATACCATCTAACTATTAGTCTTTTGCTTTTCGGGGAATTTTCTACAGAATTGCTACTTAAATGCGATCACCAATCCTAAAATTATATTTAAGTTCATCCCATACACTTTAAGCTAATAATCCTTTAAATCACTTCGTTCTAGTCTCTGTATTCTTTGTATATCAGCGTCTACGGGTCATAAGTTTGTGTTAATAACCAATGATGAATGACAAAGATGAAAATTTTCTCATCAATAATTCAGGCTATTTTCATCCATTTTTTTGTACATTGAAATTACTTTCAATCATCTTTTTGCGAGGAATTGTGAGATGGGACGTATTTCTACTGTTGTTCAACAAGCAATCACCACTGGTTATTTGACAGTAGCTGCTGAGCAAAAATTGCGACAACTGTTGACTACTAGCTATGATCACGAAGATTTTCAATCATTCATCAATTTGCAGCAATATGCCATGGAAGGCATGGTTAAACAACAATCTAGAGAAAAGATTGGTAACCAAGACTACTGTGTAAGAATGTGAAATTGACTTGAGTTTAATTACAGAAAATTGCCTGTCAATGAAGTACAGATTAATGTTACTTTCCTCTTGTAGGATCAAAATTTTGCCTGTACTTGTCTACCCCAATAAAGAGCAAATTAGGTGCGGCTCTTTTAGGTTATTGTTTTTATTTCTTCGAGCGAGACTATATCCGGTTATTAGAGTAGGTAAAAAATCCTTCAAATACCCCCAGATTTGGGGGATGTAGAGGGCAAATGAAAACCCTTTGTCTCAACTATATTTGGTATCAAGACTGCAAAAGTTCAATTAAAAAATCCCTCACCGATTGGTAAGGAGCGTTTGTGATTGCTTGACTGTGGAAAAATTCTGAATCTAAGCTGCTTGTTTCTTCTTCAGGACTGTACCAGCTGCCGCCGCACCAAAAGTGAGGAGAGCAAGGGTGGAAGCTGGTTCAGGGACTGAAGTAGCGGTTTCACTAGAACCAATCGTCAAGTTATCCAATGCCATGCGCTGTACATTGTTATCTGTGTTGGTTCCTCCATTTTCCAAGCCAAAGTGGATAGAACTGATTAGCAGATCAGATGTAATACCCCAAAATTCGTCAACTCTTTCTGGCAGGAAGAAGTTATCGGAACTCCCATCCCCAAAAGTGACGAAAGCAAAAGTTCCAAAAACATCTTCTGCTGTACCTTCAATATCAAAACCGACACCAGAGACTCCAGAACTATTGCCTACGGATGTGGAGGTAAAATCAAGCAAGAAAGAACCATTACAACCTGCACAGTAATAAGGATCTCCTGGCTGACCAGGAATAAAATTGAGGTCAGAACTTCCTGTTGTTGTATATTGAGTTTCCCCCAAAATACTGCTCATATTGGCGTCTGAATGTATATCGAAAACAGATATATTAAACTCGTCGCCAGCGGAGTAACCAGGATTAGAGTAGTCATCCACAATCAAGTTATCTAGCTGGCTCTCGAAGATTGAGCGGTCTGAGAAAATAGAAAATGCTTCAGCAGATCCAGCAAAACCAACCCCAACAGCTACAGCACCTGCGAGTGTAAATATACTTTGCTTTAAAATATTCATAATTTTTTTAGTTGTTTAAATCGTATTACTTTAAATGTAGCGGCTGATACTAAGATTTTGAATATAGTTTCAGTAAAATTACGTAGGTTTTCTATAAAGCTTTGATGAAGACTGCTTCCTAGCTCCTACCACCTATCACCTACCACCTACCACCTACTCCTCTGGCCAACCTTCCTGAATATTTTGTAGTACAGTATCCACATCTGTACCACCAACATAATCAACGATACCAGTCCAGAATGTACCCGTACCCACTGCACCCGGCATCATATCTGAACCATCGAAGCGCACCACCTCTGCTTTAGCCAGAATTTCTGCTTGGCGTTTGGTAACTTCATCCGGGTAAGCGTCTAAATTTATCTGCTGGTGGGGAGAGATATAGCCTCCCTTACTGACAAAGATTTCATGGGGTTTAGCAGTAGTTAGGTATTCTACTAGAGCTTGTACCTCTGGAGTATCGTTGAAAACGGCGACAATCTCACCTCCTACTAACAGAGGTACACCTAATTCTTCTTTGATACTAGGTAAAGGAAAAACATCGACATCCTTACCCACCACCACATTTTCCGGGAAGAAAGAGGTAATAAAGGTAGCTTGGCGGTGGAGGTAACAACCGGGAGGATTTTCAAAGAGAGGATTGGGTGAGTCTCCGAAGGGAATACTGATGATGCCAGTAGTACCACCAGCTACGTATTGGGGATTGAGAGCAATCTTGCCAAACTCGGTAAAGGCATTTTTTACTACTGGATCCTCAAAGGTGATTTTACCCTCTACCCACTGGTCGTATACTTTGGGTTCAACAGTACGCAGCATAATATCTTCAATCCAGTCTGTACCTACCCAACCAGTAGCAGAACTGTTTTCAATTCCCAAACACCAAGGCACGCTGCCTTCTGCTACTATCTTATCGGAGAGGTCAGTCATTTCCTGCCAAGTGGTAGGAATTTGATACCCAGCAGCTTCAAAAGCTTGAGGATTATACCAAACCAGACTCTTAAGGAAAGTTTTAATCCAAATACCGTAGATTTTGCCATCAATTGTGCTCAAATCCAGCCATTCTTGAGGATAGGCTTGAGTTAGCTGGGACTTTTCTAAGAAGGTTTCGATAGGAACTAAATCACCTTCTCTAGCTAAGTCTGCCATTAAACCAGGTTGAGGGAACAAGGCAATATCTGGTGGATTCCCTGATGCCACTCGCACTGGTAGCAGAGTGGCAAACTCACTGGTTCCTTCATACTCAACCACAATTCCAGTTTTTTCTGTAAAAGGAGCTAAAGCTTCTCTTAACTCCTCTTCAGCATTTTCTACTCCCACCCCCATAATGGTAATCTTGTTGCTGTTATCCTGCTTAGCTTGGGGAAAACCACAGGAGACTAAAATGAGAGACAAGCTGAGTACTAAAGTAGTGGGGAGAAACTTTACCCTCAACTCTGAGATTTTCTCGACTAAACTTGCTCCTACAGCAACTTTTGGTTTAAACATCCTATTAGATTTTAGATTTTAGATTTTAATTTCTAGAGGGTAGCAAGATAATTAATGATAACTAGCGGTTATTTGCAAAAACTGTTAACTACTCCCAAAGCCAAAGCCTCTAACTTCCAGATGTTCTTTTGGCTTAGTCTGAGTCTAGCCTTTGCTGTCCACTATAGTATTCTCGGGTTTCAGCAATCCCTGACTCAGTATTCAATACAAGATGATGCACGGCAACATGTATTTTGGATGCGGCGGTTTGTGGATCCGGAATTGTTCCCCCAGGATCTAATTGCCGACTACTTTCAATCCGTTGCTCCTTCCGGTTATAGCACTCTCTATCAGCTATTTGCCACTATCGGTATTGATCCTGTTGTTCTGAGTAAATATTTACCGATAGTACTGGGTTTAATCACCACTGCCTACTGTTTTGGAGTCTGCTTAGAAATTTTGCCTGTGCCAGTGGCGGGATTTATGGCAACAGCGATGCTTAACCAAAATCTCTGGATGGAAGATGATCTAGTTTCAGCCACCCCTAGGGCCTTTATCTATCCTTTACTCTTAGCATTTCTGTATTATCTCTTGCGAGGTTCCCTACTACCCTGTCTAGTTGCGATCGCTCTACAAGGTCTATTTTATCCTCAATGTGTCTTCATCTCTTCTGGTGTCCTAGTGTTGCAAGTATTGTACCGGATGGGAGGATGGGGAGATGGGGGGATGGAGAGATGGGGGGATGGGGAGACGCGGAGACACGGAGACGCGGAGACACGGAGATGGGGAGATGGGGAGATGGGGAGACAAAGGAAAAATTCCCAATTCTCAATTCCCAATTCCCAATTCCCAATTCTCAATTCTCAATTCTCAATTCTCAATTCATTTGCTGGATTGGGAGTAGCTTTACTAGTACTCTTACCCTATGCTTTGACTGATTCTCCTTTCGGACCGGTTATTACCGTAGACCAAGCTAAAAGCTTACCAGAGTTTCTGCCAGGGGGTAGGTCTATTTTCTTTCGTACTCATCCTTGGTTATTTTGGTTAGGGGGACGTAGTGGCATCTTGCCGGATATGCCGGTGACACCTCTGTTTCTCCTTACGGGTTTACTGTTACCAATACTGCTACGCAATCCTTCCCAGTTTCCCTTGGTGAAGCAAGTTCAAGGTAAAGTGGTAATTTTAGCTCAATTGATGCTGGCATCCTTGGGAATGTTTGCCGCTGCTCATATTTTCCTCTTCCGATTGCATTTGCCTAACCGTTATACCAGTCATAGCTATCGAATTACTATTGCACTAGCAGCAGCGATCGCGTTGACAATTCTCTTAGATGCTATTTTAGTTTGGGCACAAGGGCTAACCATATCTAGTAGTATGCCATCGGATGTAGGGGCAAAGCATTTGGGCGATAATTCATCGGTAAAACCCAAGTCATACAATCCAAATGCTTCGCCCTCCGGCAGTTTGAAAACACGCCCTAGTAAGTTTTCTTGGCGACAAGTTGTGGCAGTGGGGATAACGGTGCTGTTAGGCATGGCAATTACTCTATATCCCAACACTTGGAGACATTTTCCTAGAACTCAATATCAATTAGGCCAAGTCCCAGAATTATATGAGTTTTTTGCTCAACAACCCAAGGATATTCTGATTGCTTCTGTGGCTGAAGAAGCCAATAACTTGCCAACCTTTGCCCAAAGGTCTATCCTCGTGGGCAGTGAATATGCGATTCCTTACCATACTGGCTACTATCAGCAATTCCGTCAGCGAGTCCTGGATTTAATTAAAGCTCAGTACAGTGGTAACTTAGCAGAGGTACAAGAGTTTATTGCTAAGTATAACATTGATTTTTGGCTGTTATACTTAGAGTCTTTTACTCCAGAGTATTTGGCAGAAAATCAGTGGTTGCAGCAGTTTCAACCAGTAGCGAAGGAGGCTCAAATGGGACTGGAAGAGGGAACTGTACCGGCTTTAAGTTTAAGGGAGGACTGCGTAGTTTTCCAGACTGAAGGTTTTGTTGTTTTGGAAGCAGAATGTATTAATAATGGATAATTGCTAATGAATAATTGGGAATAGTCACCAATGACTAATGACCAATGACAAACAACCTAAAACCTAAAACCTAAAACCTACCACCTACCACCTACCACCTAACACCTAACACCCACCACCTGTTGAATTGCTGCTAAATCAGGAGCCTGTTGCTGACTATCCATTCCTAACCACAGCAGATACTCAATATTACCAGCTGGTCCAGTAATTGGCGAACAAGTTAAGCCTTTATATAGCCAACCTCGTTGTTGTGCAGCTTGTAATACTTTAGCTATCGCTTGTGCCTGATCATTAGGATCTCGCACTACTCCTTTTTTGCCAACCCGTTCACGTCCTACTTCAAACTGTGGTTTTACTAATAATACTAATTCACGGGGTGGGGTAAGCAGTTGCCACAGAGCATCAAGCACTTTGGTGAGAGAAATAAAAGAAACATCTACCACTCCTAAATTAGGATATAGCTCTTGTACATTTCCCTGGGAGGACTCTAGGGAATTATCAGCTAAGTCTCCATACAAATCAGCAGGTTGAAGGTAGCGCAGATTAGTACGTTCTTGTAAGACAACTCGCGGATCATTTCGCAGACTCCAAGCAACTTGTCCATAACCAACATCAACCCCATAAACTCGTTTTGCTCCAGCTTGCAGTAAGCAGTCTGTAAAACCACCAGTGGAAATACCACCATCTAAACATATGCGTCCCTCTACAGCAATCTCAAAAACTTTGAGAGCTTGCGCCAGTTTTTCACCCCCTCGAGAAACATAAGGTGGCTTCTCCTTAATCTGAATTTCAGCAGTTATCTCCACCTCAGTTCCTGGTTTATCGACTATTTGCTGATTCACTTTCACTTCCCCAGCACGAATCAGTCGCTGAGCTAACTGTCTAGATGAGCAGAGGTCTAAGTCTACTAATAACTTATCAAGTCTTTGTTTGTTCTTTGACAAAGTAGCTAAAATAAAAAAACTGTATACTGTATTACTTTACCAAGTAAATTAATTCAATTTTTATAATTTTATTTTTCCCCAGTATTTTTTTACTGATAAATTATACACACAATTTTACAAGATAACTTAAATTTTAGACAATGTCAGTAATTGGGATTACTGACAATTAATCAAGACTAATTTAAACTATTGACTCGAAACCTTTAGTTCTATGTAGAAAATGCCAGCAACTATCTACCAACAATCCCCAGTTGTTCCATCAGTAACCATCTCCATTAATTATCGACCCAAAGAATTTTTGAGTTTCGATATTACAGAAGCTAGCCAGGGAGAAATCGTCTGGTATGGCAATGAAGCGATTGCTCTTCGATGTCAGATTCGTGATACTACTTATACCTTCGACCGCGATCATCTAGATATTATGAGTCAAGGTGAAAGAAATCTCTTGTATAGTCAGTTAGGTATTGAAGGTAGAAAACTTGAAGCTAGTTTAGCTTAAAAGTAGATTGATTGATATTGTGGGTGAATCTACTGGCTGATACTAAAAATATAAAGTAGCGTCCTACTTTCAGGCTAGGGGTCGATTATTCAACATCAAATGAAAATTATCTAAGAGTTCCTTGGCAAATTCTCAACCTATTCTCATTTAGCTATCAAGGGACACTCAGTTAAACATAAACACACCATAAAATTTAGTAACTATTGTAGGGGCGGGTTTAGCAATAATCTAGACCATTAACCCGAGTATTGGAATCAAAACCCGCCCAACGGCATCTCCCCTCACCCCAACTGAACCATTTAACAATTCAACACCTCCATGGCTTTGGCTAAGACTTCTTTCGGGCGAAAAGGTTTAGTCATATACATATCTGCTCCAACAGCCATACCACTTTGTTTATCAAACTCTTGGCCTTTAGCCGTCAGCATGATGATGTAAACTTCCTGCATACCCAATTCTTTTTTTACAGTATTACAGACTTCCAAGCCACTCATTTTCGGCATCATAACATCTAGAAAGACTAAATCTGGCTTTTCTACCTCAATGAGCTCTAAAGCTTCATAACCATTCTTGGCAGTAATTAACTCTACATCATGCTCGTCTTCTAGTTTTTCTAATGCCTGCTCCATTAAAAGCAGAATGTTTGGTTCATCATCCACAATTAAGACTTTTTTGGTCATTGGTTATTGGTTGTTTGTTATTGGTTGTTTGTTAATTCTTATCTTCCCTTCTCCGTGTCCCTGCGTCCCTCATACCCTATCTACCCATCTCCCCATCTGACGGAGGGGAATAGTGAAGGAAAAGGTACTGCCTTGTCCTAATTCACTTTCTACCCAAATTTTACCACCGTGGTACTCCACAATTTGTTTACAGATAGGTAATCCTAAACCTGTTCCTGTAGGTTTATCAGTTAAGATGTTCCCTACTTGCTTGAATTTTTCAAATACTCCCTCTTGGTCTTCAGGTGCAATGCCAATACCAGTATCTATGACGCTGATGAGTAGCTGTCCATCTGATATTAGATCATAATTGTCTACCGCAGAAGGTGGTTGTACGACAGCACGACAAGTAACGGAACCCTTTTGTGTAAACTTGACGGCATTGGAGAGGAGATTGATAACTACTTGAATTAAGCGATCGCAATCTACTTCCACTTCCGGTAACTCTGGAGGAATATCTTTGATCAACGGTAGCTGTTGTTGCTCGAATAAGGAAGAAGTTGCCGCGATCGCACGATTGAGAATTAGCTCTGGGTTAGTAGGTTCGATGTTCCAATCCACCCTTCCCGCTTCCATCTTGGCAATATCCAACACATCATTAATTAAAGCAGTTAGTCGCTCAGCTTCAGAAACAATGATGTTAATATTCCCCCCCACTGTTCTAATCGATTTTTGAGTTTTGCGATCAGTAGCATTAACTCCTGGGAAAATAACTTCCTCTAGTTTTTCTTGAATAATCGAGGCAAAACCTAAGATAGAGGTTAGAGGAGTGCGTAATTCATGGGAAACAGTTGCCAGAAATTCAGTTTTCATCCGGTCAACCTCTCGTTCAACCGTCACATCTCGGATTAAAATAACCGAACCAAGACATTGAGTACCCTCTTCTTCTTCTGCTTCTTTAACAATAGTAGTTGCTAGAGCTTGACCTACACGATTATTTTCCAGTTCTACCTCAGCCGTAACAATTTCCTGTTCCTGCTGCTCCATCTGCTCCACCAGTTTTACTAATTTCGGCGGGAAATGTTCTGAGAGCTTTTTACCTTTGAGGTCAACCTCTTCTAACCTAAACATAGCCTTCAATGCTGGATTAAACCTAGTAATTTGACCCTGGGTATTGGTAACCAACAGTCCATCAGCTAAGTTATCAATAATGGCACTCAAATCAGCTATAGTTGCCCAAATTTCCCTTGACTGTTGCTTAGTCTGCCTCAGTAGTTCTGCTTGATTTAACCCCACTCCTAACTGGTTACCTATCTGTGCCAGCAAGGCAACTTCTCGATCTTCCCAGTGACGAGAACCTGTATGTTGGTAAGCTCCCAGTAAACCCCAGAGTTTGTCCCCTACGAAAACTGGAACTACCACAAAAGCTTTAACTTCAAATGCTTCTAGACTTTTTAGGTGACACTCACTCAATCCAGCATTATAAATATCGTCAATCGCAAAAGTTTCATGGTGGCGATATCTACCTCCCTGGGTTTCTTGTAAATAGGTATCTTCCCAAACAGTTTTCAAACCGGGTGTAAGAATTAATGATTTCCAGCCTTCTGTCTTCGACTCATATACAAACTCCCCACTCCAGTCAGAGTTAAACTGATAGACAACCACCCGATCACAACTGAGGATCTGTCGTACTTCCTGGGTAGTAGCCTGAAAGATTGTTTCCATGTCCAGGGTTTGGCGAATTCGCTCAATTACCCTAGCTAAGGCACGTTCCTGCTGAGCAATTTTCCTTTGGTGTTCTTGTTGAGCTTGAACTTGTGCCAAAGCTTTCTGGAGTTCGGCGGATTGCTGTTGCTCCTGGGAAAGTAATTCCGCCTGTTGCAAAGCTACTCCTAGATGAACCGCAATTTTGCTGACAAACTCAATTTCCTCATCGTGCCATTGGCGTGGTGACGAACATTGGTGAATGCAAAGTAATCCCCAAAGTTGTTCTCCTTTTAATAAAGGTACCACTAGATTAGCCCTGACTTGGAAGCGATCGAGGATCGCAATATGGCAATCTGACAACTCTAACTCATCGATATCATTAGCTGCCCAAATGCGACCCCGCCGATAATATTCAGCGTGTTTTTCCCCAAAACAGTGGTCTTCAACTTTAGCAGCCAAGGCGCAGTTAAAAGGAGGTAGTACATCCTCCGAGACAAATTCACCACAACTCCAGTTAGAGTTATAGTCGAAGCGATACATTGCCACTCGGTCAGCATTGAGCAGTTTACGAACTTCTGTGGCTGCTGTCTGGAAAATGGTTTCTAAGTCTATGGTTAGGCGAATTTTATCTATTACTTGGGCTAAAGCACGCTCCTGTTCTGCAGTTCTAACTATTTGCTCTTTTTGGGTCTGAACTTGTGCCAGAGCTATCTGTAGCTCTTGGGAGCGCTGCTGTGCCTGAATTAGTAATTCTGCTTGTTGTAGAGCTACCCCTAGTTGGACAGCAATTTTGCCAACAAACTCAACTTCCTCATTATGCCATTGCCTTGATACAGAACATTGGTGAATACAAAGCAATCCCCAAAGTTCCTCTCCTTTTAATAAAGGTACAACTAGGTTGGCTCTGACTTGGAAACGCTCAAGGATCGCAATATGGCAATCTACCAAATCTAGCTCATAGATATCATTAGCTGCCCAAATGCGACCCTGTCGATAATATTCGGCATGTTTTTCTCCAAAACAATGGTCTTCAACTTTAGCAGCTAAGGCACAAGTGAAGGGAGGTAGCACATCTTCTGAGACAAATTCACCATAATTACACTCGGAGTCATAGTCAAAGCGAAATACCGCCACTCGGTCAGCATTGAGCAGTTTACGGACTTCTGTGGCTGCTGTCTGGAAAATCGTATCTAGGTCTAAAGTGCGGCGAATTTTGTCAATTACCTCCATAATTGCTCGTTCGAGTTCCGCCTGTCTCGCTAACTCATCAGCCCTTTGTTGCAATTGAGTTGTCAGCGCAGTTTGGAGTTCTTCCTTGCGCTGTTGAGTCTGTGCTAGTAATTCCGCCTGTTGTACTGCTACCCCTAACTGAGCACTAATTTGTACAAGGAAGTTGACTTCATCCTCCTGCCAATGCCTAGCTTCTGCATTCTGAAAAGCTGCCAGCAATCCCCAAAGCTTTTTCCCCTGGTAAATCGCCACAATAGCATAGGCTTTAGCTTGAAAACTTTCTAGTGTTTCCATGTAGCAGTCGGAAAAGCCACTATCGTGAATATCATTACATACCCGGAATACTTCACCCCGGCTAAATTCACCCCCTTGAGTTTCTTGTAAGTAGGTATCAGTAACTTGGGCATCAGCTAAATATTTAATGCTACAGTCGCTAATATTCTTTCTAATTTCCGGCTGCTCCTGCTGTTTTTCCATCAGAGAAATCCAGCCTTGTGCCATCGACTCAACCACAAATTCACCACTCCAATCTGCATTAAAGCGATAGATTACCACCCTGTCAGCATGGAGTAATTGTCGGACTTCTTGGGTTGTAGTCTGGAAAATCGTATTGAGGTCTAGGGAGCGGCGAATTTTGTCAATAATTGCAGCAACTGCTTGCTCTCGTTCCACTGCTTGAGCTACTGCTTGGGAAAGATAGCCTGAGTGCTTCTTTAGTTTGCTCACAAAACTTGCCTGCTGCAAAGCTACTCCCAAGTGAATAGCAATTTGGGTAACAAACTCAATTTCCTGCTCCTGCCATTGACGCGGTGCTGAACATTGGTGAATACACAACAATCCCCATAGTTCCTCTCCTTTTAATAGAGGCACAACCAAATTAGCTCTCACTTGAAAGCGCTTGAGGATCGCAACATGGCAATTTACCAAACCAGCTTCAGAGATATCTTGACAAGCCCAAATCCTACCCTGTTGATAATAGACAGCATGGTTTTCCCCAAAACAATGGTCATTAATTTTGACTGCCAAGGCAGAATTAAACGGAGGTACTATATCCTCGGAAACAAATTGACCACTGCTATAGTTAGACTCAGGAACAAAGCGGAACATACCCACTCGATCTGCATTGAGCAGTTTACGAACTTCTGTCGCTGTTGAATCAAAAATGCGATCGAGAGATAGGGATTCCCTAATTTTGGTAATTACTGCCAGTAAAGCCTTTTGTTGAGCAACTTGAGTAGCTTGGGGCAGAGTTGCAGCCTCCTCGAATTCAGCAACACGAGTTTTCAGAGCCGCTAACTCCTCCTGCATTAATTTGTAAGTTTTAGCATCTACTAATATTTTATCTTTGGGCATAAATGGGGAATGGGGAAGGTCGAATTGTAGTACCGTGGTACACCTAAAAACGTAGGTTGGGTTGAACGTAATGAAACCCAACACAACCTTACTGATACCAAATCCGGTTACAATAGAGTCGTTATATCCCACCTTGTAGAGACGAGCTATGGCTGGTCTCTACAGTGATTTCACAGTTTGCTCAAAACGGGGTTAACTAAACCGGATTTGGTATGATATTGGGTTACTCTACGAGAAGGCTTACGCCTACGTTCCTCAACCCAACCTACGCTTATTCCATCATTTTAGATGTGTCGCACCACTACGATCGGTCGAAACTTGTGTGAAACACCTTTTCCAAACTTCAAAGTTTACCTTGGCAAGGGGGATTTAGGGGGATCAAATACCCCACAAATCCTAGAATTACTATAGCCAAACTACTTAGAGTTCTCTACGTTCGTTAATTCTAGGTTTGACCCCCTCTAGCTCCCCCTTATTAAGGGGGAGAACAGGAGTTTTCCTCACAAGGATAGGTTTTGAATATTGGGCGTGAATATCAGATAAGGGATAAAAGTAGGAAAGAAGTTGGCTGGCTTAGTGGGGGGAGAATAGCTTATATGTGCACACCTTATCCATTATTAATAATTCTAGCAAAAAGCCACCAATTTGGGAAGCTTAACGTAACATTTCGACCTTACAAAGACGTTCTTATTCTCCCAAACCCTAACTAGGGCTTGCTGTATAAATGTGGAATCCTTATATGGCATGGCTTTTAAGCATTTTGTTGCTCAATAAGTGCAAGTTTTTTATATCGATAGGCTCATGTTCCTTGCACAAATGATGAACATCTTGCGCCCTCTACAACTATTATCCCCCTTGTCCTCCTTGTTTTCCTTGTCCTCCTTGTCCTCCTTGTCTTCCTTGTCTGACTTATTCTGCCAAACCCTAACTATTTTCCCGCAATGCAGCCAGAACCGTTTCATGAATAGCACCATTGCTGACAATTACACCTTGATTATCAACAAGTTTGGCACCTAGGGAAAAATTCAGTGGCTGACCATACATATCCGTAACTCGCCCACCAGCCTCTTCTACAATAATTGTACCCGCAGCATGATCCCAGATCTTCTCCCGATAATTAGGAGTTTTCGGCGATGGTAGGCGTAAATAGAGAGCAGCTTGACCAGAGGCTACAGCACCGTACTTGACCTGAGAGTCCATCCGTAGGGAATCTGTGGTAATTCCTACTGCCTTAGCTACCGCTTCTTGACGGGAATGATCCCCATGACCTGATTCGACACTCTCCACAAACCGGAGATTTTCTTCATCCTTCTCAATTACCTTAATCGGACAGGGTTCATCACCGGCAATTGCTACCATTGTTGCCCCTTGTCCACGCACCGCCACAAACAAAACACCTCGTCCGCTTTCCGGTTGGTTGAGATCTACAGGTAAGGCTGGACAAGCCAAAACCCCAACTTTTACCTCTCCTGCTTCTACTAAAGCTAAAGCAACCGCATATTGATCTTGGCGCAAAAACCCTTTTGTTCCATCAATCGGGTCTAATGTCCAATAGCGAGAACCAGTTTGGCCATTGCCTCGGTCAATCCAGCTGAGGACTTCTTCAGAAGTAGCATTACCAACTACAGCCTGGACATAGCTAGTCACTTGCTCTAGTTGAGCTGCCATTGCTGGTTCACGGAGTTCAGCAGAGTCCTCTTCTCCCACTACTGGATCGTTCGGAAATGCTGCGGCTAGTGCTCGACAGATTAATGCCTGAGAACCAAAATCTGCTATAGTCACAGGACTTTTATCGCTTTTTTCTATAGCTTCAGGAACTTTTTCTTGACGAACTTTTTCGCACAATTTAGCTGCTTTTAAGGCTGCTTCGATGGCAACCGCTTTTTCTGATTCATAAGACATTGTTAATTAATATCTCCTATTAAATTCAGCTTTCAGCTCGAATATTATCCAGGGATTTCCCACAACAGTGCTAGCATTTATAATGAGCTTGATATTGGTTGTAAGAACTGTGGAATTTACCTAACAAAGACAAATAACCAACAACCAACAACCAATAACCAATAAATAAGTTTTAACTTTTTTCCTTCATTGCCTTTGCTAATTCTGCTGCCACTAAAGGACGAGAAAATTGAGGTGGGGGTAGCTCACCCCTTCTTAACATCTCCCTTACTTTGGTTCCTGATAAGTGAATTCTTTGTTCAGGGGTGCTGGGACTGGTTTTTGAGGTTGCCATTGTCTCGGTAACCTCACAGAAAAAGGCATGTTCAAACTTCAGGGGTGTAATACCCAACTCTCCTGGCTCAAACTCACTAAAGATATGCTGGGCATCGTAGGTTCCATAATAATCTCCTACACCAGCATGATCCCGTCCGACAATAAAGTGGGTACAGCCGTAGTTTTTACGCACTAGGGCATGGAAAATTGCTTCCCTTGGACCGGCATAGCGCATAGCTGCTGGGTTAATTGCCAGAATTACCCGGTCTTGAGGGAAATAGTTATCCTTCATAATTTCATAGCAGCGCATCCTTACTTCCGCTGGGATGTCGTCGCTTTTAGTAGCACCAACTAGAGGATGAAGGAACAGACCATCGACAATTTCTAGAGCACACTTGATAATGTATTCATGAGCCCGGTGGATGGGATTGCGGGTTTGAAAGCCGACTATGGTTTTCCAGCCTTTTTCTCTGAGCAAAGCACGAGATGCTGCTGGGTCAATTTGGTAAGAAGGAAACTGGGGATGGTCTTCCCTCTGTAGCAACCAGACAGGACCTGCTAAATTAATTGCTCCTTGGTCATAGACTACCTTAACCCCTGGGTGCTTTTCCTCGTCCGTGCGGTAAACTTGAATCGCCTCATGAGTTTTGTCGTAACTATATTTTTGAGTTAGTTCTAAAACACCAATAAAATTACCGCCATCATTATCTAGACGTACTAAGCTACCTTCCTTTAACGGCGCTGCCACAGCTTCTTCCACCGAGAGGGTTATGGGAATTGACCAAGGTAAACCGTTGGCTAGACGCATCTTATCCACTACTGATTGGTAGTCAGCTTGCTCCATAAAGCCAGTCAAGGGACTAAATCCACCGATGGCGATCATTTCTAAATCGGAGGTAGCCCGCTTATCTAGCTTTACTCTGGGTAAGGAGTCGGCTTTATCTAAAAACTCTTGTCGCTGTTCAGGAGTAGCAATACGGTTAACCAGTTGACCACCGTGGGGGGCGATGGCATCGGGACGCTCACTCAAAGCAATAGTTGGCATATTGAGGGTAAATGATGGTAACTTCTACAGGTCTACTAGGGTGGGACAATGTTCAATGTAAGGAAGGATGCAGACACTTAGGCCATTGCAGCTCCATCAATGATAATTATGTCCCTGGATTATTTTAGACCTCTTGTGTTACTGGAGTCTTGGGCAAATAACCTAACTCCTCTAGTTTATTCATGACTTTGGCTACACTCTCTGACAACTCTTCTAGATCAGTGCGGCATTCAATCGTCGGGTTAAGAGGCGCTTCGTAAGGGTCATCAATTCCTGTGAAACTCTTAATTTCTCCAGACCGGGCTCGTTTGTAAAGTCCTTTGACATCTCGCCCTTCGCAAACTGCTAGGGGAGCATTGACATAGACTTCCACAAAATCCCCAATTTTCTGTTTTAGCTCTTCACGAATCTCACGATAGGGAGAAATCGCTGAAACTAAGACGATCACTCCATGCTTGGTCAAAAGGTGGGAGACAAATCCAATGCGGCGGACATTTTCGTCCCTGTCGGCTTTACTAAAGCCTAACCCCTTGGTTAGATTCTCTCTTACCACATCCCCATCTAAAATTTCTAATTTGTATCCTTGCGATCGCAGATTTTTGGCTAAAGCCTGAGTTATGGTGGTTTTCCCTGCACCACTTAAGCCTGTAAACCAGATTGTTGCACCACGTTGCTGTATTGTCACTTTTTTCTTCCTCCTACAATGATACGCTCTAAACTAAGACTAGACTCATATGATGCAGATCCAGTAACTTCAGATCAACATTTTACTGGTAAAAGCTACACGAGCAGTTTGAGGATGGTGACTGACCCTGAGTTAGAAGATTAAGTGAATACCAGCCTAAACCTTCAGCAAATTCTGCTTATGACTATTTTTCTTACCCTCAGCATCGTCTTTCTGACTCTGATCTGCTTCATTTTTGAATGGTTCCCCGTTGATATTACCGCGATCGCGGTAATGGTATTACTAATGGTTCTGGATTTAGTTAGTCCAGAAGAAGGAATCTCTGGTTTTGGCAACTCAGCTACCATTACGGTAATGGCGATGTTTATCCTCAGCGCTGGGATTGCTCGTACAGGAGCACTACAAATAGTCAATGAGCTTTTGTTCAAGTGGGGAGGCAAGCACTCAACTCGGCAAATTTTTACGATGGGGATGATTGCTGGTCCGATTACTGGCTTTATCAATAACACCGCTGTTGTGGCTGTCTTCTTACCAGTTGTGGAAGACTGGTGCTCCCGACAGAAAATTTCTCCCTCCAAGCTGCTCATGCCCTTGTCCTTTATTACAATTTTGGGGGGCATGATTACCGTGATTGGTACTTCTACTAATGTTTTGGCTAGTGGATTGTCAGAAAAATTAGGCTATGGAGCATTCAGCTTATTTGAATTCACCAAATTGGGGTTAATCACTTTCACTATAGGTTTGGCATATTTGGCAATAATTGCCCCGCTACTGTTGCCCAATCGAAAACAAGCAAACTCTAATGCCATTAATCAAGACTATAATCTTAAAGACTATGTTAGTGAAATGGTGATTAAACCGGGCTCTACCCTCATTGGCAAAACGCTTCAACAAAGTCAACTCCAGCGGAAGTTTGATATGGATGTGCTGGAACTAATTCATAATGGCAATCGCTTTCCTCAACCTTTGGCAGATAAGCTATTGCGGGCTGGGGATATTTTAATTGTGCGAGGTTCTCGAGAATGTCTGCTCAACATCAAAGATGAAAAAGGAATCGATATGTTAGCAGATGTTAAGTTTGGCAGACAATCCATAGAAGAAGAACTTAGTTCTGGAGAAGAGCGTATTGGAGAAGTATTGATCCTCGCTAGCTCAAATTTGATTGGCTCTACTCTCAAAGACATGCGTTTCCGGCAACGCTACAATGCTACAGTATTGGCAATTCGACGAGGACAGGAACTGGTCAAAGAACGACTAGGGCAAGTTTCGTTACGTTTTGGCGATGTGCTGTTAATCCAAGGTCCAAATCAAAGTTTTGTGGGCTTGCAAACGAGCCGCGATTTATTAATGATTGGACAAAGAGACCGGGAAACACTGCGGCGAGATAAAGCTTGGATTGCTATAGCTATTGGCTTGGGAGTAGTTTTGGTAACTGCCTTGAACTGGCTGCCAATTCTGGTGAGTGCCTTACTGGGGGTGGTATTAATGGTATTTACTGGCTGTCTTAAGCCAGGGGAACTCTACGAAGCTGTCCGCTGGGATATTATCTTCCTGTTGGCTGGATTGATTCCCCTAGGGATAGCGATGAGCAATTCCGGCACAACAGAGTGGTTGGCTAAAGGGTTAGTTGCCATTGGGGAGAATATTTCCGGCTATTGGCTACTGACTATTTTTTATGTTGCTACTGTTTTGATCACGGAAGTGCTCTCCAATAATGCTTCCGTGGTGCTGCTGTTGCCAGTGGCAGTGGAGGTCGCGAAGAACCTAGGCTTCAATCCTCTAGCATTTATGTTTGTGGTGACGTTTGCCGCTTCTAATAGCTTTATGACCCCAATTGGTTATCAGACTAATACCATGGTTTACGGGCCAGGAGGTTACAAATTTCTGGATTTTGCCAGGGTTGGCGCTCCCTTAAGTCTGCTGATGGCATTGATCATTCCGCCACTGATTATTCTGCTGTATGGGTTGTAGAAATATCTCTGGAGCCAAGAGAGTAAGGAGCATTCCATTAAGTGTAAATTAATCAAATTATGAAAGCTCTATTAGTAGACCTTATCGGAAGTATACGAGGAAATCGCATATTTCTTCTTATTTTGTTATGTACCTTTGCTAGTTATGGTCTATTGGTAATACTTTATGCCAACAAAAAACAAAAAATTGCTCTTATTTTAGAAAAAGGATTTATAGTTTTTTGCTTGTGTTGCTTGGCAGGATTGAGAGTGACTCCATTTCTGCATTGGCATCCTTACTATTTGATCCGACCTCCACTCAATTCTATTTTAGCTAATTTTCAGCTTGTTATTTATGGTTTTATGATCATTGTTCTCTTTTCAAGAATTAAAATATTTATTAATCAAAAATTGATAAATGTTCTGCGATTATCTATCGTTGGCAATCCTTTTTTTTGGGCATTATTAATAATGTTAATTCTGTCTATTAGCTGGTCATCAAGTCCTCTAATAACATTGAAAGCTGTAATAGTATTAGCATTTATAAATATACTAGCAACTTACTTGGTAGGGCAATATGAAGATCAAGAATTATTCAATATTCCGATGTGGAGTATGGCAATTATTGCTTTGATGAGCCATGTTGTACGCAGGAGGACTAACATAACTGCTTCCAACAACTATGTAGGAGGCTTATCAGGTGTCTTACCTTCCAAAAATCAGCTAGGTACTCTCATGGCTGTTGCTACAGTACTTTGGTTATTACGTTCCAAGAATTCATCGAAACAGCGTTGGCTTTCTTGGGTCATAGCCGCTATTTCATTGATACTTATACTTCAAGCCAACTCTACTGGAGGTTTGTTTCTATTCATTACATTGTTTACTCTGGCGGTATCGACCAATTTTTTAAAAAAATTAAGATTTCAATATGCAGTTATTGTAATTATATGTTTGCTGTTAATAACTATCTTGAGCAATATTGTGATAGTGGCTAACGTCGAACGAATTTTAGGTGCTGCTGGCAAAGATTTGACTTTGAGTAGTCGAACAGAAATCTGGTCAGACATTTTGCCTGCGATTCAACAACGTTTGTGGTGGGGTCATGGTTCTTATGCTTTTTGGCAAAATTGGCGAGAAGCGGCAAATCCAGCAGCTAAATGGATGACTGTTAACTGGATGCCGCCTCACGCTCATAATGGATTCTTGGATGTCACCGTAGATTTAGGTTTGATTGGGTTGGTAATATTTTTGCTCTCGTTCTTGGTGACCTTAATTCAGGCAGTCTGGTATCTGCTTAAGGTCAGAGGTTATGAGTCAGTAATACCTCTACTAATAATTGCTTATGCATTTCAAGTCAACCTTTCAGAAAGTCAATTCTTAAAACCCTATATACTATGGTTTTGGTATGTTTTGGTAACAGTAAAACTGAGTGTCACATTTGTAGCTAGTCGCAAATAAATGGTCAAATTTTATATGGTGTTTCTCATACTTGTGAGGTACATTCGCTATTGGATTTGGGAATAGGGAATAGGGAATAGGGAATAGGGAATGGGAGATGTATCTCACGGAGGCGAGAATTGCCATAACTGTTGCAGGCGTGCAAGATCTGAGTTTAACGGACGCGATTGCATCTGCAATGGATGGAACAAACAAGCAAAATCCTCTTCCCTCTTGCCTCCTGCCTTCTGCCCTCTGCCCTCTGCCTTGTTTCTTGAAAGTAGAGCATTTTCATGGAGTCTTAAAATTTATATGTTATCATCCTGAAAAACACTCATAGCTTCCGGAGATTGGGCGTTTGCGAAGCAGTTGTTACGTTAGGTAGGGAATGGCATCTCCCATGCTCAAATATTTTTCCAAAGTTTGGTACATCTTGAAAGGCTCAAGAAAAAGCCTTCCTTGGCTGCTCCTCTTGTTCGTTTTATCATCTTTACTGGAAGCCTTAGGGATTGGACTAATTGGTCCTTTTTTAAGCTTAGCTCAACAGCCAGAGCGCATACAAGAAATTCTTTTATTAGACTGGGTTTACAAGCAATTCGATTTGCAGTCTAGTAGCCAATTTGTTCCTATACTAGGGTTAATCATTGCCGTTGTCTTTTGTATTAAGTCAGTCTTATACTTTCTTTCCCAGAAATATATTTTTCAATTTAGCTTCAATCAAAAAGGTCAATTAATTTCTAAATTGCTTGAAGTTTATTTATCGGTTTCCTATGTATTTTATTTGCGAAAAAATACTGCTAGTATAATTAAGAACACTATTGTAGAAACTAATAATTTCACAGTGCAATGTCTGCTTCCTTTTTTGAAAGCAATTGCTAATTGTACCGTTGTATTAGTTTTAGTGTTGTTGCTTGCTCAGACAGATTTATTACTTTTTGTAATGATTTTGGCTATTTTTATGCCAACATTTCTAATATTTTATAAATTAAAAAAACTATTTAAAAAATGGGGTCAAGAAGTATCTCAATCTAATCAGGAGATTATTCGTGTTCTAAACCACGCCCTAGGGAGCATAAAAGATACTCGTGTTATGGGCTGCGAAACTTACTTTCAGGAGCAAATGGAGCAGCAGGCTAAGAGGTTTGCTGCAGCAGCAACATCATCAAAGAGTTTTCAGAAACTGCCGCGTATTGTAATCGAAACCTGTTTGATTTTATTTTTGGTGCTATTTATATCTATTTATCAAATTTTCTTTGAGCAAAATCTACAAGACCTTATTTCAATCTTGGCTGTATTTGCGGTAGCGGCAATGCGCTTGATTCCAGCAGCTAGTATCTCCATACAGGCAATGGGTCAGATGCAAAATGCCAGTTATTCTGTTGACATGCTTTACTTGGATCTCAAGGAGATAGAACAACAAGAGTTTACTAAGCATTTAGACCTAGAGCCTAGTTCAACCATAGGTAATAATTCTCCGTCTTCTGTTAATCCCAATTTGACTTTTACTAATCAAGTTGAACTGAGGAATGTGGTTTATCGTTATCCTGATACATTAGAAGCAGCTTTAGATAATATTTCTTTAACAATTCAAAAGGGTCAGTCTATTGCTTTTATCGGTAAATCGGGAGCAGGTAAGACAACATTAGTAGATGTTATTTTAGGTCTGTTAGAGCCAGAAAGTGGAGACATCTTGGTTGATGATGTCTCCATATATAAAGATATCCGTTCCTGGCCAAACCTGATTGGCTATATTCCCCAATCTATTTTTCTTATGGACGAAACAATCGAGAGAAATATTGCTTTTGGTGTTCCGGATCATTTGATTGATGCAGAAAGAATGAATAAAGCCATCGCAGCGGCTCAGCTTACAGAGTTAGTTGAGCAATTACCAAATGGTATTAAGACTTCTGTTGGGGAACGGGGAATACGTCTGTCGGGTGGGCAACGTCAACGGATAGGCATTGCTCGGGTACTGTACCACGAACGAGAAATTTTGGTGCTGGATGAGGCAACTTCAGCGCTGGACAATGAGACAGAAAAGCTGGTGAGTGAGGCAATTCAGTCACTGTCTGGTACAAAGACGATGATAATCATCGCCCATCGTCTCACGACTGTAGAGCATTGTGATTGTATTTACTTGCTTGAGCAAGGTCGTTTAGTGAAGTCTGGTACTTATCAGGAAGTCGTAGGGTAAAATTATTTTTCAGAGGTAGAAAAACTATTAACTTATTAACCTAACACCTGCTCTGAAACCCTTGCCATGTCGTCACTTTAGGTAATGCTTTTTCAAAAATGGGATGCTCTCAAGTAATAATGTCATTTTTCATAACCTAGCAAATCTAAAACCTCACCAAACTCAGAATTTAATCTCTCAATAGTTTCAGGTGCTAACTTACGCTTATGGTCTCCTGGATGTACCTGCCTTTTATGAGAATAAATATCTTCTTTTTGGACTGTGAAATCCGCTTGATTAATTATTTTATTTACTATTTTGGGATTCACGTCAAACTTCAGAAAATTAACTAAAGTATCCAGCCATGAATTGAAATCAGTGACCATATCTTCATACTTCACTAATAGTACATTAGATTTTGGCAGTAGTTCTTGGCAATAGTCATTGTATTTTTTCAAAAACTTAGGCATTTCACTTATCACAAATTCATCTATCGTCTGCTGCAAAATTTCCTCTCTTGCAGAAAGTGCTACATCTTGCTGTGCTGTTGGAATTATATGAGAATAACCCACAGAGAAATACATGGACGTGAGAACATCCCTTGGGTCTCTCAACATCAATACAACTTGATAACTTTCTATATTATCTATTAATGTCAAACACTCATCAGGTTCTCGAAGAGGAGCATAAAGATAACCGAATGGCTTGAGCGCCTTCTTATGTCCTTCTCGAATAATCTCTTTTGATACTCCAGTCTTCCAAAAATATCCACCTAGATCAATAGGAATAATCTTTGTATCTTTGATGAGTTCTTTGAGGATGTTTGCTACATATACAGAGGCACATTTATGAGTGGTAAAAAATAAAATACTTTGCTCCTGATTATCTACCTTTTGCTTGCCTTTCAATAACAATATTTCTTGAGAAAATTTAGTATTTATCTGTTGCTGCTCAATAAACTTCCGGAAAGGTAGGTATTGCTCTATTATCTGTTTTGCTTGTCTTTTAAGTACTTTGAGAGTTTTAATTGTCATCATACTTAACTCCATGTTACTATAATGTAATTATTGCATTAACTTCCGAGATTACTACTGTCAATTATGGCTATTGTTTAGCGAAAACCAAACTTTACATGAGATTAACATTTGTGAAAAAATATTACAAATGTTAATTTTGTAATTGATGACTTTGGGGAATCTCCATTTTTTGTATAAAAAAATACTTTATTTTACTTTAGCAAAAAAACGCTAAAATGATTAGTTAGGAACTTCAACTGAGCAAGGAACAATACTCAATATGCTCATAACAGACAAGTTTGTATTCATCCATCAACCTAAAACTGGTGGTACTTTCGTAGCTCAAGTACTCAACAAGCTTCATTGGGGAAGAAGGCTGAGTAGATTTGTTGCTCGCGCTCCGATGAAGCTGAGCGGCGAGAAAGTAAAATGGCATCAAACATGTAACGAAATTCCTGAATCTGAGCGAGGAAAGCAGATCATCTCTATAGTTAGAAATCCATATGAACGCTATATCTCAAACTATTACTACAGAAATTGGGGCGTGCATCCTGAACGATGGCCTTCTAACATCATAGATGAACTAAAAGCACTCTACCCCCACTTCCCTGAAGTGTCTTTTGATGAATTTGTAAACTTTGCCAACACCCATTTGATTAAAAGGCATCTCAAAGTTCCTCCCGATAAAACAAATTTAGGTTTGTGTAGCTGGGATTTTGTGCGTTTCTATTTTAAAAATCCTGATGATGTATGCACGATAATTGATGATGCTTATATTGAACAAAAAAAATATAGAGAGGATATGTATAATATTCATTTCCTCAGAACCGAAAACTTGAATCAAGATTTGTATAACTTTCTTCTGAGCATGGGCTACCCAGACAGGAAAATTAGATTCATACAGAATTTGGATAAAATTCAACCAAAAAGCCAAGGAAAGGAACGCCCTAATTCTGATTGGAAGAGTTATTTTACTCCGGAACAAAAAAAAATAGTGAGGACGAAGGAAAAATTTATTCTATCACTTTTCCCTGAATATGATATTTAGTGCGGTCTGATTTATTTATTATTTTACGGTCTTAAAGAAAGAAAGAATGAACTAAAAATGAGCAAGTTACAGCCAGTCAACCAACAACTTAGTCAAGATAATTCCTTAACCAAACTTCCCACTATTTCTATAGTAGTACCCAACTACAATGGAGGTGAAACTCTCGGAGCAACTCTGCAAAGCCTGATTGAGCAAAACTATCCCAAACTGGAAATTCTTGTAGTCGATGGTGGCTCAACAGATAATAGTGTTGAAGTAATTAAGCAGTTTGAGCCATATATTACCTGGTGGGTCAGTGAGAAGGATAGTTGTCAGTCCAATGCCATCAACAAAGGTTTTGCTAAGTGTACTGGCGAGATTGTTAACTGGCTTTGTAGCGATGATCTCTTTGCACCTGGAGCGTTGCACATAGTTGGAAAATACTTTACTGAATTTCCTGATATTGATGTACTAGTTGGTCAATGTCGTATGGAGTTTCTCACCGAAAATCCTGCTCTACCCATAAAAAGCGTCAGTTCTTGGATGGAGCGCTTTGATCGTATCTTGGGTTCAGGCACCCAGTACATTATCTTAGATCCCAATGATGACCGGGCATATATTAAAGCTCCTACCCTTGAACACATTGCCCTGATGCCTGTCCATAATCCTATTCCCCAACCTAGCTGCTTTTACCGACGCAAGTTACTGGATAGACCCCAACCAGTAGACGAAAGCTATGATTACTCAATGGATAATGAACTGTGGAATTACTTTATCTCCCATGGTGCTCGCTGGAAAGTGATCGATGAGTTACTGAGCATCAACCCAGTTACTGGTTACAATAAAACAACTACAGGTAGGGTAGAGAGCACTTATGAAGGAGAGCGGATCTATAAAACTTATGTCAAAGAATGGATACCTTTAACATTTTGGCATAGGCGGCTGCGTTATCCCTTGGAACAATTCTTGAAGCTTCACCGTGGGGGTATCTGGTTATATATAGTTGGACCGCTGTGGGTAGCAGTCACCTTGATGTTAGCTCCCTTTTACGGTTTGAAGAGAGTTTGGGCTCTGCGGTGGACTAGGTGACCCAAATCAGTGAGCAGTTGCCACTTGACAATTTTCCATTCAAAAGTTTAACCAGATTAACCGGTCACTATCCAGCTTATTTGAATTTTGATCTAGCATCTATGAGCCAAAACAATCCCCTACAGATCATCATGTTAGGTCCAATCCTAACTCAACAGGGTGGCATAGCCAATAATCAAAGGCTTTTCCTTGAGTATGCTCCTCCTGAAGTTCAAATTTATCATATTGTCACCCATGACGAAGGTTCCATCCAACATAGGATTATTGTCTTTGGTAAAGCAGTAGCCAAGTTAGTGTGGATGTTACTACAAAAAGATATTGATCTAGTTCACATTCGGATGTCTCAAGGAGGTAGTGCTTTTCGACAAGCAATTACAACTTTCTTAGTTTGGGTATTTGGTAAACCGATAATTTTACATGCCCATGGAGGTGAATTTCATTTGTTCTACTCTAACCTCCCCCAATGGGTTCAGCAAGTACTAAGTTGGGTCTTTTGTAAATGCCGTCACTTAATTGTTTTATCGGAGACTTGGAAAAGCTTTTATACAAAAGATCTTGGGTTAACCTCAGAGCAAGTTGTGGTGCTCTATAACCCTGTTAAACTTCCTTCACAAGTACCCCAGCGTTCAGGTTCTCAAAAAATAAATATTCTTTTTCTAGGACGTATTGGTCCACGCAAAGGGGCATTTGATTTAATCAAAGCTTTTGCTACTCTTCCTCATGAGGATAAAGAGCGTACAACTCTAATCGTGGCAGGAGATGGAGAAGTAGAAGAAGCACGTTCCTTAGTTAAGAGTCTCAATCTAACTGAACAGATTACTATTCCTGGTTGGGTAGGTCAAGAGGAACGTAATGCACTTTTAGCTAAAGTGGATGTATTTGTCTTGCCATCCTACAATGAAGGTCTTTCTTTAGCAATGCTTGAAGCAATGGGTTGGGGACTGCCCATCATTGTTACCCCAGTGGGAGGGGTATCTGAGGTAGTTACTCCAGGTGAGAGCGGATTACTTGTAAATCCTGGTGATATTGAACAATTATCAGAGGCAATGAAGTCTTTGATTGAAAATGAGAGTTTGAGGCTTTCTCTAGGAGCGAAAGCAAGAACAAGGGTTGCGCCCTTTGATATCAATAATTATTGGATATCTGTCCTTGGAGTATATCGCTCAGGCTTGGAATCAGAAGCCCGTAACAGTGTATCTACAACCTAAAATTTTCACCCATGGGTACAACAACTGATGATGAAGTAGTATTACTTCAAACAAGGTTCCATAAAGTAACAGTTCATGAACTAATAGAGTATGTAGCCCACGCTGCACAACTTGAAAAAAAGACAATAGTGGGTCATGTGAATGTTCATGCAATGAATTTGGTCTGTGAACAGCCTTGGTATCGAGATTTTTTTAACCAAAGTGCAGATCTAGTGTTCTGTGATGGATTCGGCGTTTTATTGGGAGCTAAACTAAAGGGCTACTCGGTTGAATCTGAACATCGCATGACTTGTCCCGACTATATAGAGGATTTAGTCTTAGCTTTGGCAAAGGAAAATATCTCCTTATTTTTGCTTGCAGGTAAACCAGGAGTAGTAGACAAAGCAATAGCTAAGTTCAAAAAAATTGCACCCAATTTAAACATACAGGGACATCACGGTTATTTTGAAAAGTCAGGAGAGGAAAATGATGCAGTTGTTGACAAAATCAATAAATTCAAACCAGGAGTCTTGTACATAGGTTTTGGTATGCCATTACAAGAACGTTGGATTTTGGATAATTTAGAGCGAGTTGAGGCACGAGTGTTTCTCCCTTTGGGAGCTTGTCTTGATTTTTATACAGATACTGTCTACCGGGGTCCGAGTTGGATGACTGACTATGGGTTTGAATGGTTAACACGGTTAATCACTGAACCACGACGCTTATGGCAACGCTATCTCCTGGGAAACATTCGGTTCTTGTATCAGGTTCTTAGTGACAATCGAGGTTAGCTAAATTGACATCCTCACTACCCTAAAAGGGCGGTGATTACTGTCCAAAATTAATTAAAAAAATGACTCTACCAGATTTTTTAGTAATTGGTGCTATGCGCTCAGGAACAACCTGGCTAGATGGCGTTTTACGCTCTCACCCTGATATTTATCTGCCAGAGCGACGAAAAGAAGTTAATTTCTTTCATAAATTCTATGATCGTGGTATTGACTGGTATCAAAAGTTCTTTCCTTCCCCTGGGCAGGTATCTCAATACTCCAGGATTGGGGAAGTTACCCCAGCTTATTTATATTCTCCAGAGGCACCAATTCGGATCAAAGAATGTATTCCTCATTGCCAATTAATTATAATTCTTCGTAATCCAGCAGATCGTGCCTATTCTCATTACGGATTCAAAGTCAAGAATTTAGCAGAACCAAGAAGTTTTCAGGAAGTACTATGCCAGGATTCAGCATTGTTTACGAGAGGACTATATGGTCAGCATATCAAGAATTATTTACAATATTTTTCCTTAGATAACTTTTTAATATTGCTCTATGAAGATGTTAGAAAAAATCCAGATCACGCCCTGAGCAAAATTACTAATTTTTTGTCTGTAAAACCCAACCTTTTTGATCAAGGTATGATTGAGAGAAAAGCTAATACATCTGGTCGTCCTCATTTAGCAAAGGCTAGGGTATTAGCTGGGAAGTTTAGAGATTTTTTGAGGAAAAAAGATTTGGATTGGGTGTGGAATGTTGCGAAAAGCTCAGGGATGGAGCAAATATTTTTTACCAAGAGTCAAGCTCTTCCACCGATAGAACCAGATGTAAGAGCCGAGTTACTCACAAAATATGAATCGGATATTGCTGCTTTAGAAGAGGTGATTGGCATAGATCTGGATATATGGAGAAAGCTATGTTGATGCTCTTGATTGGAGTGTCAGATGTTGTCTACCTATCAGGATTAATCTAAATGCGAAAAAACTACTTACTGACTAGACGAGGTCTCCTGTGTTTATGTCTAGGAACTTTGGCAAGCATAGGCACATTGGCAAAAAGTACAGCATTTAACAACCAAGTAAGAGACTTTACAGCAGTTGGGGAAGCTTCATTGAAAGAGCGTGCTGCTGCCAAGGGATTGATTTATGGCTCAGTAGGTAAATACCGTACTTTATCATCAGATGCAGAATTTTCTTCCCGTTTTCCCCAAGAATGTGCCATGCTCGTGGCGAGCAATGAACTAAAGTGGCGAGGAATTCGTCCCAGTCCAGATCGTTTTGACTTTACTAAGGGTGATTGGCTGGCTGAATTTGCCAGCAGGCACAATATGCTGTTTCGTGGACATACTCTAGTCTGGCATAATGGCTTGCCCGAATGGTTCCAGGAGAAGGTCAATAGCCAAAATGCAGAACGGATGTTGGTTGACCACATTAAAAAGGTTGCAGGACATTATGCAGGAAAGATACACTCTTGGGATGTGGTCAATGAAGCTGTCTACCCCACACATGGAAGAGCAGAAGGTTTGCGGGACTCACCCTGGCTAGAGTTTTTAGGTCTAGATTACATTGAGCTTGCCTTTCGTGCTGCCAGAGAAGCAGACCCTAAGGCTTTGTTAGTATACAACGAAAATCATTTATGGTACGAGGGTCAGTTACGGGCTAATACACCTACTGGAGAAGCGAAGAGAACTGCTGTACTTAAGCTGTTAGAGCGTTTAAAGTCTAAGGGTACTCCAATCGATGTTTTGGGTATCCAAGGTCACCTGCGGGGACATCAATTAGATCAACTTCATCCCAAAAAGCTGAGAGCTTTTCTAACTGATGTCGCCAATCTTGATCTCAAAATCATGGTTACTGAACTAGATGTGAGGGATCATAAACTCCCAAAAGATATTGATGTTCGCGATCGCTTGGTAGCCAAAGCTTATGAAGATTTTCTCTCAGTAGTGCTAGATGAGCCAGCAGTGATGGCTGTGTTTACCTGGGGATTAAGCGATCGCGATACTTGGCTCTCAAGAGTTGCACGACGTAAGGATGGTCTGCCAGTTCGACCTTTGCCACTGGATGCTCAACTGAATCGCAAGTTGGCCTGGAATGCTATGGCTCGTGCTTTTGATAATGCTCCTATGCGATAAAATAAGAGAAATAGAGAACATGTCAGTTAAAGACCAACCTTTAGTTAGTATCGGCATACCAACTTATAATCGGCCCCAAGGTCTACGCCGTGCTTTAGAGTCTATTATTAAACAAACATACCAAAACCTGGAAATAATTGTTTCTGACAACTGTTCTGCAGAGACAGAAATGGAAACAGAAACGGAAACAGAAATGATTGTTCGAGAGTTTATGGCAAAAGATGCTAGAATTCAGTATTTTCGCCAGGAAGAAAATATAGGTCTATTCTATAACAAAAAATTTCTTTTTGAGGTATCTCACGGTGAATATTTTACTTGGTTATGCGATGATGATGAGCGCTCTCCAGAATATATCGAAGTTTGTTTGGAAGAATTTTGTAAGCCTAACGTATCATCTCAATTGTTGCTAGTCAATAGCTTTTCTGAACTAAAAGATCCAGTGCAAGGAAAGGTTTTAGCAGTTGATCAAGGATGTACTACGGTCGGCCTACCTGTGAGCCAGCGATATCAAAATTACATATCTTCTATATACAAAGAACAGGCAGCAGTAGGAGATCTAATATATGGAGTTATCAAACGTGAAGCCCTCAGGAAAGCAATGGCATCTCAACCTAACCTGCTAGCCTGGGATCACATTTTTTTAGCACAGTTAGCTTTAGACGGTGAGTTTTACACAATTCCTCAAAAGCTGATGCGCTCTGCACCAGGAGGTCTATCCAATCTCAAAGGTATGACCGAAAGAGAAAAGCGGGATAAAATAATCAAATCACAGCGAATTGAAGATTTCCTCGCTATCCACAAGCCTAGTTGGATACATGTAATTTGCCTTCGGGGTAAAATCTGGAATTCAGCTAACTTATCTCTGGTGAAAAAGTTACAGCTAATTGCTTGGTCTGACTGGTATTATCTAAAATTTTATTCTTTAAGAAAGATACAGAAAATGTATCGCTAGATAATCCTATATAGTTGAAAAAGTATATATACTATCAACCCTACCATGAATCAATCCTATCTCAAAACTCCAGTCGCTTTGATCATCTTCAACCGACCAGATAGTACGGAGAAGGTGTTTGAATCGATTCGCCAAGCTAAACCCCAAAAGCTTTTCGTTATCGCCGATGGACCTCGTTTAGACAAACCCGGTGAAGCGGAAAAATGCGCAGCGACTCGCGCCATTATCGAGCAGGTTGATTGGGACTGTGAGGTTCTCAAAAACTATTCAGATGTCAATTTAGGGTGTGGAAAACGTCCAGCGACAGGAATTAGTTGGGTATTTGAGCAGGTAGAAGAAGCAATAATTTTGGAAGATGATTGTCTACCTCACCCTACCTTCTTTCAATTCTGTGAAGAATTATTAGAAAAATATCGAGACGAGCCACAAGTAATGGGCATTTGTGGTAGTAATTATAAAATGGGCGACCCATCTTATAGCTACTACTTTTCCCGTTACTTCATCTGTTGGGGTTGGGCTACTTGGCGTAGAGCTTGGTGTCATTTTGATTATGAAATGAAGCGTTGGCCAGAGATTTTAGAAACAGGCTGGCTTGATGAGTTTCTACAAGACAGAAGAGTTGTCAAAGATTGGACTATAAAGTTTAACCAAGCTTATTATGGTTCAAGTAGCTCTTACGCTTGGTCTTATCAATTGCAATTTGCCTGTTGGCAACAAAATGCTTTAGTAGTGCGGCCTAATGGCAATCTCGTCTCTAACTTAGGCTTTGGTGCAGAGGCAACCCATACAACTGATAGTTCCTCTTCTTACGCTGTTTTGCCTTTTGATCTAATTTCATTTCCTTTAAAGCATCCACAAACTATAGTCCGTGATGTCAAAGCTGATAATCTGATACACAATGATTGGCTCCGACAAAAGAGTCGAATTTATCGTGCCTATAAAAAAGTTAAGAAAATATTGAGTAACAAACTCTAACTATTTACGAAAAACCCGAAAAATTTGAGCATTAGCAGTATAACTACCTAATTTTTCTGTGCCAAAGTGAGGGTTTTCTTGGAGAAACTCATCGAAGGCTCGTTTCTCTCCCATATTCTTCTGGTCTAAATTTTGTGAATACCAATCGTCGAAGAAAATGATAGCTTCTTCTTGAATCAAAGGAGCACAGAAATTCAGTGCTTCCTTGGCGGATAGATACATATCACAATCCACCATTATAACACTAGCTTTAGTTAATTGATATTTCTCAACTAAATCTTGGTTAAGAGTTTCACTAAACCATCCTTTCACCAAAAAAGTACGGTTCCAATCAATACCTTGCTCAGTTAAAATTTTGCTAGTTAATTCCAAACTAGAGTTAAACTGTCCAGGGAACCAGGCACCTCCATCATCATTCCTCGCTGTTTCTGGTAGACCCTCAAAAGAATCAAAGCCAAATAGACGAACTTGTTTCAAATTTAATTCTTGGAGAACCTTATGCAGACAAACCATTGATGTACCGTGGCAGACACCAAATTCTAGATAGTCTCCTAGAGTTTCAGGCTTCTGTTTTTCTCCCAATAAAAGAAAAGCTTCACGATACTTCTGGGTAATCTCTTTCTCCGGAACAAGTTTATTACTGTAGCTGTCATTTAACTTAACATTCTCAACCCACTTTTGAAAAGCTTGTGGAGTATAGCTCACCAGACTTTTCAGCACAGACTTCAGTCGCAGCCATCTTATCGATCTTATGACTAGAGCACTGAAGTTGATTTTTAGAGAACTGATGCTTAGTGGAGAACTTTGGGTTTGTTTCATGATATCTTTTCAAAGTGGTGTTATGGCAAGGTACAACCGTGTTGGAACCACAGCAGAGCTGGATGAGGTACTTACTCTGCTGCCTTATTATACCTCTTGGGAAAAATACCTTAAACTCTTTATCGACTCTCAGTTGAATCAGGCTCATAATTCCCATAAAGCCTAAAACACTAGAATCTTAGATGGGGTAATAGAGAGGAAAAATTGTGGTTAGAGTTCTAGTTACTGGTGCCGCAGGCTTCATTGGTTTTCACCTCAGTCAACAGTTATTGGCAAGGGGTGAAACAGTAGTTGGGATCGATAATCTCAACCCTTACTATGATGTCTCTCTCAAAAAAGACCGACTCGCTCAACTAAAGGATCAACCAGAATTTAGTTTTTACCAGTTGGATTTGGCAGACAGGGAAGGCACAGCAAAGTTGTTTGCTCAAAATAACTTTGAAGTAGTTGTTCATTTAGCTGCTCAAGCTGGTGTGCGCTACTCTCTCCAAAATCCCCATGCCTACGTGGATAGCAACCTGGTTAGTTTTGTGAATATCCTCGAAGGTTGCCGTCACTCTCCTGTAGAACACTTAGTCTTTGCTTCTTCTAGTTCTGTGTATGGAGCTAATACCAAAATTCCCTTTGCTGTACAAGATAACGTAGATCACCCAATCAGTTTGTATGCTGCCACCAAAAAAGCCAATGAGCTGATGGCATATACCTATAGCCATCTGTATAGTATCCCGATAACTGGCTTGCGGTTTTTTACTGTCTATGGACCTTGGTATCGTCCAGATATGGCTTTGTTTGTATTTACCAAAGCCATCCTAGCAGGGGAGCCAATCAAGGTGTTTAACTATGGTCGTATGCAACGGGATTTTACCTACGTCGATGATGTCACGGAAGGTATTATCCGAGTGATGGCAAAGAAGCCTCAATCCTCAAATTTAGGAGATACTCCAAAACAATCTAAAGCCTCTGCTCCCTACAAACTTTACAATATTGGCAATAATCAACCAGTAGAACTGACAAGAGTTATAGAAGTTTTAGAAGATTGCCTAGGCCAGAAAGCTATCAAAGACTGGTTACCGATGCAACCAGGAGACGTACCTGTAACTTACGCAGAGATTGATGAGCTAGCCAGAGATGTTGGCTTTAAACCCAATACACCGATTGAGGTAGGAATTGAACGGTTTGTAAATTGGTATCGGTCTTACTACCAAATTTAAGAGACTTATATGCGATCAATTGCTGTAGGGGCGGGTTGAGGGTCACCATCAACACATTCAGTGAAAATCTTAGTACAAAACCCGCCCAAGCAATAACTAAGGGATCTATGATAGAAAAAATACTTAAGAAATCTTAACAAAACAAGAGTGACTACACAACCACTAACCCTAGCCAGCAACTTAGAAAAACACTTTTGGACTTGGCAAGGACATCAAATTCAATACACAGTTATGGGTACTGGCAAGCCTCTGGTACTGATTCATGGCTTTGGTGCTTCCCTGGGGCATTGGCGCAAGAATATTCCTGTCTTAGCTGCCTCTGGCTACCGGGTATTTGCAGTCGATCTCTTGGGATTCGGTGGTTCCGCTAAGCCCCCATTAGACTATACCTTGGAGCTATGGCAACAGCAGTTGAAGGACTTCTGGGATACTGAGATTAAAGAACCAACGGTTTTTGTTGGGAACTCCATCGGTGCTCTGTTAAGTATGATGTTGGTGAGTAATTATCCCGAAATTACTGCTGGTGGAGTCTTAATTAACTGTGCCGGTGGACTGAATCATCGTCCTGATGAGCTGAATCTGCCTCTAAGGTTGGTGATGGGAGTCTTTACTAAGTTAGTGAGTTCCAAGACCATAGGACCATTTTTGTTTAACCGCATTCGCCAAAAATCTCGCCTCCGACGCACTTTAAGCCAAGTTTACTGCACCCCAGAAGCAATTACAGAAGAACTAGTGGAGATCATTTACCAACCCTCCTGTGATCCTGGGGCTTCAGAGGTATTTGCTTCGGTGCTCACTGCTCCTCCTGGCCCTACTCCCAATTCACTATTACCAAAAGTAAAGCATCCTCTACTAGTGATTTGGGGCGAAAATGACCCTTGGACACCAATTACCGGTGCAGCTATCTACCAACAACACCGGGAAGCTGGTCAGGATATTGAATTTTTCCCCATCCCTCAGGCTGGTCACTGTCCTCATGATGAAAAACCTGATGCCGTAAATCCGATCATACTTGATTGGTTATCGGTCATTAGTCATCAACGGATAATAGATAATTGATTAATAATCAATCCGGTTGGGGTTGGGCGTAGCATTTGGATAGGTATACTTGGGTCTATGGGCTTAAATTATCGCCCAAATGCTACGCCCCTACTGCCCTCCTTCCTTAAACATGCATATTGGTATTGAAACCTTTACTCTAAATAAACGCTTCCCCTTGACTATCAGTCGTGGTACGACATCTCAATCAACTAATATCTGGGTAAGACTAGAGCAACAGGGTATAGAAGGTTGGGGTGAAGCCTCTCCCTTTTCCCTTCTTGGTAGAGATGGGGTTAAACATATCTGTACCACTCAGGTGATCTTTGAGGCACTAGAGACAGTTATACCAATGCTGGAAGTATTTAGTCCTTGGGAGGGACAGAAAATTGAGCGGATGCTGGCAGAGGCAGAGGTTCCTTCAGCGGTTTGGGCATCAATTGATCTAGCTTTGCAGGATTGGTTGGGAAAACGAGTAGGACTACCCTTGTGGAGATTGTGGGGATTGAATCTTCGCCAGCTCGTGCCTACTGCGGCAACAGTGGGAATCAATAGTCCAGAGGGAGCCAGACAGCGGGTACGAGATTGGTTGCCTGTGACTGGTGGGGGTGTACTGAAAGTCAAATTGGGTTCTCCTGAAGGAATTGCAGCGGATCAGGAAATGCTACTGGCGGTTCAGGAAGAGGCACCAGAAGCGGAGTTGAGTGTAGATGCCAATGGGGGTTGGAGTCTAGATGAAGCAGTAAACATGTGCAAATGGTTGGCAACAAAGGGGGTTAAACATGTAGAACAACCTTTGGCAGCTGGACAAGAGGAACAATTGCCTATACTGTACGAGCGATCGCCTTTGCCAATTTTTGTGGATGAAAGCTGCTTCAATAGCTTTGATATCCCTGCCTTGGCAAACTGCGTTCATGGGATTAATATCAAACTGATGAAATCTGGCGGCTTAACGGAAGCGATGCGGATGGTGCATACTGCTAGAGCTTGTGGATTAAAGGTGATGTTCGGTTGCTATTCCGACAGTACTCTAGCTAATACCGCAGCTTCCCAACTATCTCCCTTCGCTGACTATCTAGATTTAGACAGCCACCTTAACTTAGTAGATGACCCTTTTACTGGTGCGATTATGGAACAAGGGCGTCTGATGCCGAATAACTTACCTGGCTTGGGGGTAATAAGAAATCCTGGTTAGAGAACCGGTGCTTTTAGGATATAGCGAAAGGCAGAGGGCAGAGGTCTCCAAGGCAGTCCCGATGAAAAATTTTTTCACCACCAGGTGATGGAGGAAGTAGGAGCACTCCTGTTCCCTGTTCCCTATTCCCTATTCCCTATTGGTGACAAGTTAAGAGGTCGTGCATTTTGTCAACTCCCATATATGGCGTAGTGGTTCTAAAAAAAACCTATATATGGAAATACTCCAAGGGTTAAGGAAAATTGTATTCTTCTTCCTCCGCTCCTCCGCCCCTCTGCTCCTCCGCTCCTCCGCTCCTCCGCCCCTCCGCTCCCTTGACAACGACACTTTTTCCTTAACTTGTCACCAATGCCTATTCCCTATTCCCTATTCCCTATTCCCTACCTTCACAAGTCAGTTTCCGACAGGCGTGTAAGATCTAAGTTCAATAATTCCCCAGCAGGCATTGGTACCTTTGAATATGCCATCTCCTTCAAATAAATCACTTTTGTTATAGGCAACTGTGATGTGAGGAGAAAAAGAATCTGGATCAAATTGGCTAGGTTCACCACCTTTGCGTGTGTAAAGTTCAAAAATAGCTCGTCGAATATCTATTAAATCTTGGGACTTTACAATAATTGAATAAACAACATACATCTCCCCAGCTTTGAGCTTACGCTCTCTTCCCAAGCAGTAGATATCATATGTTGATTCCTGTATCCGCATCTGTTTGGCAATCTTGTTAATTTCTGCCATTGTGATGCCCGCAGGTTGTAAAATCCCCACAAATTCTGGAGGAGTAATTACAGTAATATGAGCTTCCTGTCGGTTGTGAAGAGTTGTCTGTGTCTTCGCTTCAATTTGTTTCCAGATATCTTTCGCAGGAGCATAGGGTACGTTCAAGCCCAACCAGTTACCATAGCTTTGTGGATTGTCTTGATCAACATGAATCTTGAAAGGAACTGAAGTAGTATCAAAGATTTCCTGATTAAGTTGGAATTGAGGTGTGTCTGATCCCCCAAAGCCATAGGGTGTAACCTCTGGCATAATAATCCCTTGAGCATGAGCTACCTTTGGTATTATCGTCACGATGCTGATGAGCCATATCACCAGAAATAGGGAAAACTGAATTTTTTTCACAGACATTTTTATCCTCCTGAACATAACTTAGGAGTCTGTAATGAGTCAAAGCAGATCTAGCGGCTGAGTTCACTTGTATAGCGAGAGAAGAGGGGAGCATCCCATTTTGGAAAAAACATTCTCAAAAAGACGACATAGCAAGGGTTTCAGCTATCTTGAAGTAGTCAACTCGCCAAAATGGGATGCTCCCGAGAAGAGAGCCAATACCATGATCAATTATCAATCGTTGGGTCAACATACTTCCAATCAATCAATTGGGCTGAAGGTTTAGGTTCAAATGTCAGTGTTGTGATAGAACCATAATTTAGAGAGTTTTTATATATATCGGCTTTATTTGCAGGAGTACATTCTTTCTTTTCCGCCCAAAGTCTAATAAATGCGATTAAGTCACCATGAGTTACTGCGATGACTTCTTGTGAGATGTGACCGGTACATATCCCCCGAATAAAAGCTAAGCCACGGCTGAGTACATCATTCGGTTGTTCAAATTCTCGACTAGATCCAGTGTAAACATCAAAGTCTATCGCTTTAAGTTCATCAAGTGGTCTTCCATCATAGGGTGAGTGAACTTCATTGAGAAGATCCGTAGTAAAGATGCTGCCTGAAGGTTGATTTTCTTTGATGATTTCTGCTGTTTGCTGGGTTCTGAGTTGTGGGCTCCGATAAATTGCGGCAATGGAGTTTTGTTGAAAATAGTCTTTGGTACAAGAAAGTTTTTCCCTTCCCAGATGGCTTAATGGAAAACCCATTAATCGACCATAATAAATATTGCCTGGATTGAAAACCTCACCATGGCGAACAAAATGTATAACTGTCCAATTTTCCGTCATTATATTTCCTGAATTTCTCCGTTGGAATATAGGGCTGAAGGACTTGAAGTCACTGGCGTTAAGCCCTCTTTGGCTAAGAACTAAGGGATCTCTCGTAACGTCCAGTGGGGGAATTGTTAAAAATACCAACTGCGCCCACGAGCCTATGCCTATGAGCTTGTCTGAAAGTGTAACAGACTTTTTTGACTCAGAAAAGAAATGTTTGCATTTGTTAAGAATATTTCACAACTGATCGGTTAGGGGGGTTCGATCGAACCAAAATGAGCAGATCAAGTTCGGTTATATTGCTTGTTAGCATTGCAATACGGAGACGCTCCAACAGCTAACAACTAAGTGCTCCCATTGATGCAAAAACCTTGCACCTTCAGGGAAAATTGTCTGAGCACTTATTCCAGAATTATGTTAAAATTCCCTCTAGACAAGAAAAACTTAATAAGCTAAAATTTAAGTAAGCATTGTCAAAACAATTCAAAATTCAAAATTATCAATTCAAAATTGAAGACAATTAGTGGGGGCTTGTACCCAGAATTAATCAATTCAAAATTATCTTTTCCTACATTTTGAATTTTGAATTTTGAATTCAAAAAATGGTCAAAAAGATAAAATATCCTTGATAGGATTCTCTCCGATTAATGCCCACCTCACCTTTCTCAAATCGCTAAATCCGGATTGGTGGGTAAAAATGGTTAGTTTATAAGCGATGGAACTTGTAAACTCTCTATGGAAAAAATTCATCTAAATCTATAGTGTAAGTCCTGAATATTTAACAGGGAGAAGTTTGAATGAAGAAAATTTTGATTTGTTTTCTGTCTCTTGCTATTATTCTTGGATTTGTAGGAAATGCCCAGGCATTTACTCAGAGGGCAACCTACCAAATTCCTACCCAAATTACCACACCCCAAGAAATTTCCTTAGACAGTTTGCAAGATGCATTTGATGAATTCTCCTGGCAAATGTTTGTTGGCTTAAATTGGCCTGTTTTACCTAACGGTGCTCCTGATATTGAGAAAAAAATTGGGGAAACTGATGTTCCAGGTGTTTGGCAATTCTGGAAGGAAAACTATGACATCTTTTTACCTGATGGTTCCCTACCTCTCCCTTGGGGAGAACAGCAACCTCCACCGGCAATCTGTGAAGGGCAAGAGAATTTGTCAGTTATGCGTCAAATTGGCAAACGACCACTTCTACTGAACGCATCAATGCAACCTTTCAGAGACGGACCATTAATTGATCAAAATGGAAATTATGCCCGATTTCAAATTTCCCTAAACCAAGTTATGTTCGACTATATCATGCATAACAGTTTATATAATAGGGAAGGACAGCAAGAATTCAAACATAGCGGAAACCAAGTCAATTTTCCTGAATTTCAGCCTGGTGAGAACAATAATCCTTACTCAGGTGATCCAGGAGCAATTATGGTGAAAACTTCCTGGAAAATACTGGATAAAGGAGTAGGTGATGACCCTAATCAATTTCATGCTCAGAAAGTATTAATCTACACCCCTGCAGGTGAGGGGGTGAATGAATCTTGTGAAATAGGCCAGGTTGGTTTGGTAGGAATGCACATCGTTGCAAAACTTAAAAATCAACCCCAATGGACTTGGTCTACTTTTGAACATATTGCTAATGCCCCAACTCAAGGTATTACACCTCCTCTCCCAAGCTATTGGTTTTACAAAAAAGATTGCGATGATTGTCTTGCGGTAAATACCCAACCTCAACAACCTTGGAATCCCAATCAACCAGGAACTCCTGTTCAAGTTGTCCGCCAAACACCAATTGCCAATTCAACCCAAGCAATTAATACTTCCTGGCACAAGGCTTTAGCCGCTATCAATCCTGATTCAGTTTGGTTGAATTATCAATTGGTTAGTACCCAATGGCCAACTCAGCCCAATAACCCAGTAGATCCTAGTGGTAATCCAGCTCCCCCATTTCTAGCCAACACAACGTTAGAAACCTACATCCAAGGAAATACTCCCAATGTATCCTCAAGTTGCATCTTGTGTCATAACAATGCCACCGATACAACTGGTAGTTTCTCAGATTTCACCTTCACACTCAGCTTACCTGAAAGTATTCAAGAAGTACTCAAACCAAGCAGTAAGGGACAGACAAAATGACAGACAACAACAGCCTAGAAACATTCGTTGACCTGTCGGCGGCACTGACAGGATTTCCTCCCAAAACAATCGCACCACTTCTCGATCCCACTAATCTGAAGCAACTCTATTTCGATAAGATGAATGCTGAGATGTCTGATGAGCTTAACGAGATGAGTAACATCTACAAACAAATTGTTGGTTCACAATCTTTAAACCCAGACCTTGCTCAGCAGGTAGCTAACGAAATACTTAACAATCCAAATCTTTGTAATGCAGCTCAAGCACTCCTGAGACTTTGGTATTTAGGGAGTTGGAGTCAAACATCAGGAGATGAGCCAAGCATCGTGAGTCAAGAAGCTTATACCAACAGTTTGGTATGGCGCACAATCCAGGCTCATCCTATGGGATATTCCACATTTCACTATGGCCATTGGGGAGAGCAACCACCATCTCTGGAAAACTTTGTCGGTACATGGTGAAAGAATGGATGGTAAAAGAATGAACAGGAGATTAAATCATGAATAGTGAGCACTATGACGTTGTTATCGTTGGTGCAGGTATCGCCGGTGCAATCCTGGCTAAGGTTCTGGGACAGAAAGGTAAGCGAGTGTTGATCTTAGAGGCAGGTGCAGGAATTCCTCCCAGCCGAGAAGCTTACATGAAGTCTTTCTATCTCAATACCCTCAAAACCCCATCCTCTGCATATCCACCAGCAATTTCCCCAAGCCTCCCAACTGAAGAGTTGCCTCTGCCTAGCAGACTAGCCACACCTCGTCCGACGATTCCGATGCTGTTTAAACGAGGCGAAAATGGTTTTGTCACGAAGGCACAGGAGAGCTATCTGCTACAGAAGGGACCTTTGCCTTTTGCCAGTACCTACGAGCGCATTGCAGGTGGAACAACGTGGCATTGGTTGGGAACGATGCTGCGTTTGCTTCCAGAAGATTTTCAGCTTAAAACCAAATACGGTATTGGCCGGGACTGGCCTATTTCCTACAATGAGCTTCAAGATTATTATCAACAGGCTGAAGCAGAAGTAGGAGTCGCAGCCACCAAAGCAGAGCAAGAGTACATGCTCCAAGACTTCCAACAAGATTATGAGTACCCCATGCCTGGTATTACTCAATCACTGGTAGATCATGCAGTTCAGGCATTGGATGGGTTCACCTATCCTGATAAATGTGCCAATGAGTCCTTCCCGCTCAAATTCCAGGTTGCACCAACACCGCAGGGCAGAAACTCTGTGCCATACCATGACAGGCGGACTTGTGCCGGTAACACCAACTGTATTCCCATATGTCCGATTCATGCTAAGTATGATGCAACCTCAACCCTCAAAGATGCTTTACAAACTGGCCATGTAACACTGCAACCACAGTCGGTTGCCTACAAAATAGAAGTGGATATTGAGACTGGGCTGGTTAGTGGCATCCGCTACAAGGGTTGGAGCCAACAGATTGATCCGAATCAGGGAGAGATTCAAGAAGGACTTGCTCAAGGAACAACTTATATCCTTGCAGCTCACGCTATTGAGACGCCACGCTTGCTATTGCTCTCACGTAGCAACGAGTTTCCCAATGGTGTTGCGAATAGTTCAGGGCAAGTAGGGCGTAACCTGATGGATCATGTAATCTATCTATCCTGGGGACTGACTAAAGATCCTGTTTATCCCTATCGTGGTCCGCTTTCAACATCAGGTATTGAAAGTGTGCGGGAAGGCGAATTCCGTAAATATCGAGCCGCTTACCGCATTGAGATTGGCAATGATGGTTGGAATTGGGCAGCAGGAGATCCCACAACTACTTTTGAGACCCTTGTGGCAGGGAAACCGCCTAAGAACGCGAATATTAAACCTGAAGTGATTAACCCTGATGGCAGGCGGTATGCTGGACCAGAGTTGGTAAAAAAACTCAACAAGATTTACACTCACCAGCTTCGCCTGGGCTTTCTTATTGAACAACCTGCTGATCCATTTAATCGTGTTACCCTTTCAGCTGATTATAAAGATGGTTTGGGCTTAGCACGACCAGAAATACACTACCAAATTGACGACTATTCAAAAGAAGGATTCGTGTCTGCCCGTTGCATTGCAAAGGCATTGTATCAGCAGATGGGTGCTCAAGATCAGACAACTCCTCCCAAAGCCGATAGCACCCAAAAGTTTGAGTACAAGGGAAAGGAATTTAACTTTTATGGTGCAGGTCATATCATTGGCACTACCATAATGGGTTCTAGTCCATCAGATTCTGTTGTTAATTCCCAACTCCAAAGCTGGGATCATGACAATTTGTACATTTGTGGCTCCAGTGTTTTCCCTGCTGAAGGAACAGCAAACCCAACTGATACGATCGCTGCGCTTGCTTTTCGCTTGGCAGAAACATTGTAGAGACGTTGCATGCAACGTCTCTACACGATAATAACGGAGGTAGAATAGGGGGGTTTGGTATAACATATCATGGTTCTTTCTACTGACCAGCGCGTTGCTATTTTGCTCCATGAAGGGATTCGTGGTAGTGGGGGGAAAACTGGTCTAACGTTGTTACGCTATGGTAGATCACCAGTTGTGGCAGTAATTGACCGACAATCTGCCGGGGAGTCTTTATCGGAACTAACTGGCATTGACTGTGATGCTCCAATTGTGGATTCAGTGGCTGCTGCCCTCTCCTATCAACCTGATGTCTTGGTAATTGGCGTTGCGATTAGTGGAGGTATACTCCCAGATACTTGGTGGCAGGATGTAAAACAGGGGGTAGCAGCTGGATTGTCTTTGGTTAATGGTTTACATACCCCAATGGCTTCTGACCCTGAGTTACAGCAAATGCTCAAAGAGGGTCAAACCATTTGGGATATTCGTCAGGAACCACCGGGATTGGGTATAGGAAGTGCTAAAGCGCGATCGCTACCATGTCAGCGTATCTTGACTGTCGGTACTGACATGAGTGTGGGCAAAATGTCGGCAAGTATTGAGTTACACCAAGCAGCACAGCGCCAAGGGATAAGTTCCAAGTTCTTGGCAACTGGTCAGGCTGGTATCATGATTACTGGCGAAGGCATACCTCTGGATACAATAAGAGTAGACTTTGCTGCTGGTGCAGTAGAACAAATGGTCATGGATGCTGGTAATAACTATGACTTGTTGATTGTGGAAGGGCAGGGTTCTCTTTTGCATCCGGGTTCAACAGCAACCTTACCTCTGATCCGGGGAACACAACCGACAGGATTTGTCTTAGTGCATCGAGCAGACCAAACTCACATCCACCGTTTCCCTCATGTTCCCATTCCTCCCTTACCGGAAGTGATTCGGCTGTATGAAACGGTTGCCTACGCCGGTGGATCCTTTGCTCCGACACCAGTAGTCGCGATCGCACTTAATACTGGTCACCTAGATCAAGCATCAGCAGAGGACACTATCAGGCAAGTAAAGTTAGAAACAGGATTACCTTGTACTGATGTTGTGCGTTTTGGAGGTAATTTACTTGTAGGGGCAGTGATGGGGAGCTAAGGTGATTTCTTCAGAAATAATGTACTGGCGTCGCACGGCTAAACATGTAGGTTGGGTGGAACGTAGTGAAACCCAACGCAGCACGAGACCCTGTTGGGTTTCGCTATCGCTACACCCAACCTACTTATTTCAGCATGTTAGGTGTGCCACTATACTAACTTCAAATCTGGATAGCCAGCCATAAGATCATCAGCAGTCAAAGTATCCCCTTCAGCTTGTGGTGTCCAAAGAATTTCCATAGCAAGTAAGCGCTCACTTGATAAGCCACCAATCATTTGCAAAGCTTGATTCAGTTCATCGGAATTGTTGATGGTGGGAAGTTCTAGTTTACCTGTAGCACCTACTACAATTGTCACCACAATATATTCACCTGCTGTTTCCGTCGCTAGTAGCTCCCCTCCTTTGTCAGATACCAATGTTTGGGTAGTGCTAGAACCTTCTGTTAACTGAGAATTAAAATTAGAGAGAGTTTCTTTCGTGAATTTACTGCGCTCAGTTAGTGCTAGTTGATTGAACTTAGCTTCTGCTGCTTCCAGATTAGTCTGCTGTGACTGAGTTCCTCCATAAACCCAGTATTCCGGGTGACGTAGTAAAGCCAGAGTAGACTCCTGTAGTACTTGTGCCCTACCTGTAGCAGAACCAGTATCAGCAGTAAGAGCTAACTCGTTTAGTTCTGGTTGTAGCTCACGAGCATTTGCCAACAGACCAACTTGCACACGAGCTACAGAAACCTTAGGATTATTGTAGCTGCTTATTTCACCACCATTACTGGCACTGCGGATACTCTTCACCAAAAAATTCGCGATCACCAGGAAAATTAGAATAGAGAATAAACTCCCAAATCCACCTCCAAAACCAAAAAAAGGTAGAAGAAAGGGGAATCCAAATCCACCTCCTGGTGCATAATATCCGCCACCAACAGGTGCTCGGTAGCCGCCATTAGGAACTGAGTAGCTGCGACTAGGTACTCGGAAAGAACCGCCTCCAATCCTACCACCACTACGAGCTGCTAGGGCAGAACTCGCATTACCCAATACTAAAGTCAAGATTAGCCCGAAGACCACCAAAGATTTCAAGAGTGGCTTGATAGCAGCAAAAATTTTTTTACTCATAATGTTTTATTAAGTTTTTTTCCTTACATCTCTAATGTATCCCTACCCCTTGCCAGTAAGAATATCCACCTTGGAGAAATTACCCATGAGGATAGCCGTACTCATATCGCAATTCTTGCATCCGTGAGGTACATCTCCCATTCCCAATTCCCCATTCCCAAAACCAATAGCGAATGGATACACCTCACAAGTATGAGAAACGCTATAGGATATTCAATTGCTAATTTGGCAGTTCTAAGTTTTACAACTTGTCTTTTGACAGATTCAGTCACCAAATATATTATCCCATGGCCTAATAACCTATATTTGTTGAGAAAAACTGTTGGTCAACATGAGTAGCAAACGATTACTAGCAAAGTGCGGCAGAAGTAACCCACCAGTTAAAAAAGGTCAAAAAGCTTTCCTTCCAAGCCTTCTTCCCTCCCCCCTCCGGTTCCCCTCCAAGGAAGGGTTAGGGGTGGGTTCCGCCTCTTACTTCCTTCTACTAGCATCAGCTGTACTCTTGTCTGTCCCCCTTTCTACTAGCAGCTTAGCAATTGCCAGAACGAAGAATCTGTTAACTGACAATACACCAGCACATAATCATCATCATCATGACGGTGGGATGAACGGGGAAAAAGAAGGTCATAGTCATGGAACAAGAGAAATTACCAGAGGTCAACCGGTACCAACAGTTGACTTAATTGTTCACGAAGATACGATGAAGGGATGGAATTTAGAAATTCAAGTTTCTAATTTTAAGTTTGCACCAGAAAATGCGAACAAAGAACACAGATCTGGAGAAGGACATGCTCATCTTTATATCAATAATGAAAAAATTACCAGGCTTTATAGCAACTGGTTTTATTTAGACAATCTAGAACCTGGTCGCCATAAAATTACTGTCACCTTAAACAGTAACAGTCATGAAGATTTAGTTTATAACAACCAAGTAATTGCCGACACTGAAGTCATCGAAATAACTGCACCTTGACCAGCAGGTAGTTAATTAGGTTGACATAAATACTTTATACATAGAAGTGACTATGTCAACCGGATAAAATATATGAAACTTCTTAATTGAAAATACAAGATAACTTTAATACAAGATTAAAAACTGCGATAAAATAACATTTACACTATATTTATAATCTTTACGAATAAAGAATATTCAAAAGTCATTTTCTCTAACTGTATTTAAATCTGGTATCAACTTTGCAGGTGTTAACGCAGTGACACCAAGGGATTCGATATGCTAGCCTTGCAAAAAGTAGAACATATTATCTAACTATCTAAATTGATAAAGAATTTGACAAGACTAGTAATCATAATAACTCTCGCTGCCACTTACTTTTGTACAGCCCAACTAGGACAAAAGTTGGCTTTCCTTCCGGATAATTTATCAGCAGTATGGATTCCAACCGGAATTACTTTGGCAGCTATTTTATTGCTAGGTTATGAAGTTTGGCCTGGTATTGCTTTAGGATCTTTCCTTTGGCTGATGTGGGAGCTGCAATCGATAACTTTACCCACTTCAGCAACGGTTTCGTTGGCAGTCGCTTCGAGTATCACCGTTGGGGAAACTCTCAAGCCGGTTCTGATTGCGATCCTACTCAACCGCTTTGTTGAGAGAGGAGCCATCTTTAAACGAGTGGAAAATGTCGGTAAATTTGTCCTGATAGCAAGTATTGGTTCAATGATCTCCGCCGTTATTGCTCTGACTACTTTGTGCCTGAGTAGTCTCATTCCTTGGTCTGACTATGGTTTCACTTGGTGGAGTTGGTGGCTAAGTAGCATTATCAGTATTTTAATCTTCACCCCTTTGCTACTCACCTATAAACCCAAGCAAGTGCAATTGAACAATCACCAAACAATACAACAGCAGGAGTTGTTAATCTTACCTTTCCATGCCTCAAACAACCTGTTGGTTGAGGGAGTTTTACTATTCATGTTGGTGTTGATGGTAAGTTTATGCACCTTTGGAGGGGGATATCCTGTACATTACTTTCTGGTTTCCTTAATCTTGTGGTCAGTCTTGCGGTTTGGCAAACAGGTAGTGACTCTGTTAATGCTAACTGTCTCTGTTATTGCCATTGTGGGTACAGCTGAGGGTTTTGGCCCTTTTATCAGAGATTCTCACCAGGAATCCTTATTTTTACTGCAATTTTTTATTAGTGCGATGGCGGTCACTGCACTAGTGTTGTCTGCCTTCCTGAATGAGCTGGAGGAAAGGGTTCAAGAACGTACAGCGACCATCGAGGAAGCTAATGAAAAGTTACTCGTTGAAGTATCTGAGCGCCAGCGGGTAGAAGAAGCACTGCGAGAAAGTCAACATTTAATTCAACGAATTGCTGATTCAACTCCCAATGTTTTGTATCTCCATGACCTTAACCAAAAACGTAATATCTATGCTAATCGAGAATTTCCCGTGATGTTGGGTTATCAACCAGAAGAAATTGAAAAAATGGGAACGGCGCTTATGCAAAATTTGATGCATTCAGAAGATTTTGCCAAGCTTAGTGAACGTTTCCAACAATTTGATACCCTTTTAGACGGTGAAATCATTGAAAGTGAATATCGCCTTAGAGATAAGTATGGTGAATGGCGTTGGTTTCACACCTGGGAAACTGTATTTACAAAAACTGGCTCTGGTTCGCCGGTGCAAATTCTAGGTACAGCCCAAGAAATTACGGAACGCAAGCAAGTTGAGGAGGCACTGCGGGTAGTTAATGAGCAGTTAGCAGACTGGGTAAATGAACTCGAACAACGCAATCAGGAAATGGCTCTCCTCTCTAAAATCAATGAGTTTATGCAAGCCTGCGCTAAAGTTGAGGAAGCTTATGAAGCAATCTCTGCTTTGGTAGCTCCCCTGTTTCCTGAGGTTTCTGGAGGGATATTCATCATGAATTCCTCCAAACATTGGCTAGAAGCCGTAGCTACCTGGGGAACAAACCTCACTAGTTCTACTTTGTTTAAACCGGATGAATGTTGGGCATTGCGCCGGGGACAGCCTCATTGGGTGAAAAATAAAGATTCCGATGTGGTCTGCCAACATTGTCACAATCATTCCTTACCTAACCAATCTCTCTGTATTCCCATGATGGCTCAAGGAGAAACATTGGGGATGCTGTATTTGAACACTACGAACTCTGAAAAATTAACCAAAGCCAAAAAACAGTTAGCAGTGACAGTCGCTGAGCAAATTTCTCTGTCTTTGGCGAATTTACAACTGAGGGAGAGGCTGCGGAACCAAAGTATTCGTGACCCTTTGACGGGACTGTTCAACCGGCGTTATATGGAAAAATCCCTACAACAGGAACTGTATCGCGCTGAACGGAATAAGAAATCTTTGGGCCTCATTATGCTCGATATTGACCATTTTAAGAAATTTAATGACAACTTTGGTCATGAGGCAGGAGATATGGTGCTGCAAGAGTTAGGTAAATTCTTGCAACAGAGTGTTCGTAAATCAGATATTGCCTGTCGCTACGGTGGTGAGGAGTTGATGCTAATTTTACCAGAAGCTTCTTTAGAAAATAGCAAACAGCGAGCTGAGGAAATTAGATCAGGAGTTAAGCAGCTTAAGGTGCACAATGGTCGTCAGTGTCTGGGTCAGGTTACTATTTCCTTAGGAGTTGCTTGCTTTCCAGAGCAGGGATTGTCCGGTGATGCTATAATCCAGGCTGCTGATACTGCTCTTTATCAAGCTAAGAAAGAAGGACGCGATCGCACGGTTGTCTATCTTGGCTAAATTTAAGTAGGGTTTGCTGAATAAGTAAAAAGTAAAAAGTAACAAGTAATAAGTAAGAAGGAATGTAGAGGTGATGAACGAGTTTTTGAAGCATATTCAAGCAATAAGCGAAAAAGCTGGATAACTTATAATTCCTTTTTACCTTGCAAACCTTGTCTAACCCTTGCTCGAAATCTCAGTCTAACTGAGATCTTGCACCAAGTCGAACATAGACCTGTGAAAGTAGGCAAAAGGCAAAAGGCAAAAGTAATAAGATTTGACTGTTTCAGTACTGAAATTGATTGTTCTGATTGACCTTATTCAGTATTTTTGTACTGGTACAAGATGTGAGTCTAACACTTATTACTACTTAAAAAGACTTGGACTCTTGCTGCACTGGATTAGTGACAAGATAAAAACAACTAGGGTAAATTCCACCACTACCCAGACTCCAATCGCCTTTGAAAGGATTGACAGGTCTGTTCCCAATCGCTTTGACAACAACATCGTATTCACCAGGCTTGAGGGTATAAGTACCAACAGGTCCTTGCTTGGGACAAGACTCTGGGGGCTTGCCTACATAAGTTCGGCAACTGCTACATTTTTCCAACTCCTCAATTCTACCTTCCGGACCACTAAAAATAATCCGCATTGGCTCTGGTGAATCATTCTGAATCCTCACTACAGATAAGCTATCGCTTGTGCTACCCTCACGTTGTGGTGCTGGGAGATTTTTGGCCCCTTCTTCCTGAGCTTGTGCTACCAGTAACTTTGCCAATACTGTTTTTACTTGAGGTACTAGTGCATGATTGGGATATTGATCTAGAAAACCTTCATATATCCTAGCTGCCTGATGATTGCTTCCATTGACAGTGTAGTTTTCTCCGCAATATATATAGAGGGGTGGCAATTTTGGATCGGTTTTAGGGATGAGTTTCTCCTGATTTAATTCAATTATGATATTGCAGATCTCAGGATTCTCTAGGGCAGTAGCTTCACTGTTCTCAAACAAGGACTTAATGCGATCGCGAGCATTTTTAACCAGAACACTATTAGTATCATGGTTGTCAACAAAGGTCTTGTAGGCAAAAATTGCTTGAGATAAGTTTCCTGACTTCTGTTGTGCCAGAGCTTTCTTAAAGTCAAAACATTCAGCTTTTTCCTGGTATGCGAGGCTAGCATAGCCACCAAAATCGATCAATCGCCACTGATTGATCACGCTATCAAAGTAATTAGCTGCCACTGAACAGTCCAATGTCTTGTAGGCTGCGTGTCCTTTTTTATAGTTGTTACGGTCTAGGTAAAATCCAGCCCCACTATAAACAGTAGCCATGCTTAGGAGCAAGCACAAAATTTTGAGACAAGGGCGGCGAGATTGACGATTGTCTGTTGGGGAGATGCGAGACATAATAGCCTTTGGTCAAATTTTCCTACCTGTATTAACGATCACCAATTTCAGAGAGATTATTGAAGAAGCTTACTAGCTAAACCAATAACTGAACCGGATACTCTAGAAACCAAGTAATAGTTGTTCTTATACAATATTTATCGTAGGGTGCGTTAGCGTTTGCGATCGCATTTTTTGGGTTGCGCTTGCCGAAATTTTTTGTTATTATATTTTTTATAATAGAAAACGTGTGCACCTATATATAAAAGTTTATATAAAAGTTTTTTCTAAAGCCCAACAGTAACTTGTGCCACAACCACTGAAGCCTGTTCCACAGGAAAACATCTAACACCTAACGCCCATTGGTGACAAGTTAAGGTAAAGATGTCGTTTTCAAGGGAGACCCGGGGACGCGGAGATGGGGAAGAAGAATCACAATTTTTCTTACCCTTTAACTTGTCACCATTGCCTAACACCTAACACCTATTTTAACTATTGATGAAATCGAGTAAGATTTTTTGGTGGATAGACCCTAGGGGTCTCACCTGACCTGCTTTGTCTGAGTAACACTCGCCTTGTCGAATTTCCTCTAAGGTTAATAAACCCATATCCCAGCCTTCTCCTAGCACTAGTTGATTGAGCTCAACTGTTAAAGGAGCCTGGTAGACATGACGAATTACCTCTGGATTGGGGTAGCGACGGAATGGTATTAGTGATGGTAGAGTATAGTTAATTTCCTCTATCAGTTCTCGCTTTACTGCCGTCTCTGGTAACTCTCCAGCTTCGAGATGACCACCAAACAAACCCCAGCAACCAGGATAGACAATGCCAGGAATATTATCTCTAAGTTGCATGAGAAATCGGTCTGAGGTGTAGAGAATAGCGATTGCTACTTCAACTGGTTGATGGTTCATGAGTAGTGTAAGCTCTTTTGAGGAGAATGAGGAAGAAAAGACTGCTTGTTCGAGCCTGCATTTCTTTCCAACTGCTCTTGTTCCTGAATATAGACCTCCCCTAACTCTTGTCCACCAATGGGAACGCTTTGGTACTTTAGCTGACCTTTAAGCAAAATGCCATCACCGACTTCAGGGAGGGTTTGGTTAGTCACAATCCAGATTGTACCAGTATCATCCTTTAGTTGATAAGCACCGCTGCCTAAAAAAGGTGCTTTAGTCACGACTTCTCCGAGAACATGAACTGTAGCACTCGCATTTTGATCTTGTGGGATATCACTGATTCTCGTCACCTCCACCGAGTGATCACTGAGATTAATACCCATAACACCAGAACGGCCTAATTTGCCACAACTGACTGTTACTCCCCCAAACAGTATAAAACACAAGGGTAAGAAGAAAAATAGGGTTTTTTTATGTTGCATCTTTGGTAAGGTCTCCCATCTCAAGCTCGACGGCACTTTCTTTAACACTGATTCACTATGGTAGTGCAATGGTGATGTTCAGATGTCCGACTTCTTGAAGAAGTAGGAAAGGCAGGAAGCAGGAGGCTCCGAGGCATAAACCCACCCCTAACCCCTCCAAGGAGGGGAACCGGAGGCTCCGAGAAGCTAAGGAAAGCTGATATCAAATCCGGTTACAATAGATATTCTATATCCCACATTTTAGAGACGCGCCATAGCTCGTCTCTACAGGATGAAAGTAGTTATCTCAAAACAGGGTTAACTAAACCGGATTTGGTATGACTTGTTTCTTATCTTCTTTTTGGAGCCTTGTCCCTCTAACGCTTAAAAAAACATAACCATATAAACTGGGTTTCGCAATTTTTATGTATGTCAGGACTTTTAATTTTTAAAATTATCTCCCTTGTCCCCCTTGTCTCCCTTGTCTTCCCACACTCCCCTCAACCCTCCCTCGCTGAGTGGGCAATTTGGAGAAATTCTTGGTAGTCTCTGATGTAGTCTTCAGCGGCGTAAAGCTTCGATGCTAAAACCAGCAATACAGAGTTTTGCTGATAAATTAAATCTCCCCAGACTAATGGGGGTTGATATAGTCCCATAGTAGGATTATCGAGAGTAAAAGCTTTTTTCTCCACACCATCAAATAGAGCTACCTCTACTTGACCAGCAACACATATTAGTATTTGATGTAAATTATGACGATGAGCATGACCGCCTCGCTTCATAAACTCTGGACAGTCATAGATCCAGTAAGTCCGTTGGATCTCGAAAGGGCAAGTTTTTCCTACCTCAGCAATGGAGATATAACCCTGTTGTTCACTACCAATTTTCGGGAATTGAATGATTAGATTATCACTGAGCATAGAAGGACTTGATTTGGTTAATTACATAGTCTTGCAGCTCATCAGTTAAACCCGGATACAGGGGTAAACTTAGCTCTTGCTTGGCAATCATCTCGGTGATTGGTAGAGAAACTGCTGCCCAATCTTGATGTTTATAGCATTTTTGTTGGTACGGTGGCACAGGATAATGAATAATTGTTCCCACCCCTCGCTCTTTCAAGAAGCTCCCTAGAGCATCTCGTTGGGGAGCTAAAATCGGAAATATATGATACACAGCATGAGGATCATAAGGCAAGCTGGTTACGGGTAAATCCCTCAGACCTTCAATATATTTTTGGGCAATGCTTCTTCTCGCTTCATTCCTCGCATCAAGTTCAGTAAGTCTTGCCAGCAAAATAGCAGCTTGGATTTCATCTAGTCTACTATTCCAGCCTGCCACCTCATTGTAATATTTTTGACCAGAGCCATAGTTCCTCAGCAGCTTGATTTTAGCGGCAATTTCTGGATCATCAGTGGTAACTGCTCCCCCATCCCCTAAGCAACCTAGGTTCTTTGTCGGAAAAAAGCTGAAGCCGCTGGCATTACCCCAAGAACCTACTCTTTTACCATTAACAACTGCACCGTGGGCTTGAGCACAGTCGTCAAACAGTAGTAAATTATGTTCTTGGGCAATAAGCTGTAATTCCGCCATGGGAGCGGTCAACCCGTACAAGTGAACTGCCATAATCGCTTTAGTCCGAGCAGAAATAGCAGGTTTTACTTGTTTTGGATCAAGATTAAGAGTATCTAAGCTTGGTTCTACTAAAACGGGAGTAGCCCCAACTTGAGTAATTGCCAAAATGGTAGCTATGTAGGTATTGGCTGGCACAATCACTTCATCGCCAACTCCTATATCATAGGCACACAAGATTAAACGAAGTGCATCGAGACCATTACCAACACCAACACAATATGGTGCTTGGCAAAAATTGGCAAATTTAGCTTCAAAATCTTCAACCTGGCGACCTAAAATATACCAACCAGAGTCAACTACCTCAGCAACTGCTTTGAGGATTTGTTGAGAATCTTGATAAGATTGCTTGAGGTTTAAATAAGGAATATTTTTCAAGTATTTGCCTCAGGGTAAGTAATTGATAATGGGAAATGGGGAATGAGGAATTGAGAATTGAGACTTGAGAATGGGGAATTGATAACAAACAACAAACAACAAACAACAAGCAACAAATAATAAAATTTATGGATATTGGGATTGTTGGACTAGGGTTAATTGGTGGCTCACTGGCGTTGGATTTGAGGACTATGGGTCACCAAATCTGGGGGGTTTCTCGCCAAGAGCGCACTTGCCAGTTAGCCCTGGAGGGTGGTGTAGTGGATTATGCCAGCATTGATCTGAAATTACTGGCTAAGGTTGATCTAGTCTTTATTTGTACACCAATCGCTGCGATCGCGCCAGTTGTGCAGCAGCTTATTCCCCATTTATCCCCAGAAACTATTCTCACTGATGTTGGTTCAGTCAAGCAGGCAGTGGTTGAGCAAGTTGCTCCCCTCTGGTCCAATTTTGTGGGAGGGCATCCGATGTCGGGAACCGCAGACAGTGGGATTGAAGCGGCTCAATCAAACTTATTTGCTGGTAATCCTTATGTATTGACGCCGGTAGAGACAACTCCAGCAACAGCGGTCAAAATTGTTGAAGAGATTGTGCGATCGCTCACTAATAAAGTTTACCTTTGTTGTCCCCAAGAACATGACCAAGCAGTAGCTTGGATTTCTCACCTACCAGTAATGGTTAGTGCTAACCTGATTGATGCCTGTATGGGGGAGACTGACCCAGGGGTGTTAAAATTAGCCCAACTCTTAAGTAGTTCTGGCTTTCGAGATACCAGCCGCGTTGGGGGAGGAAATCCAGAGTTAGGAGTGATGATGGCGCGTTATAATCAGGAAGCATTATTGCGATCGCTCACTTCCTATCGCCACAACCTTGACCAACTGATTGAGCTCCTGAAACACCAAGACTGGCAAACTTTAGACGCAAAACTTCAGCAGACTCAGTCCCAGCGTCCGGAATTTCTCTGTTAACTGAGTAATTATTAATTAACAGTAACATCTAATGTGAATTAAATTGCCCATGTCGTAGGGGCAGGTTTAGGGACAATCTAGACCATTTGACCCTAATTTTATGAACAAAACCCGCCCAACACCATTGCCCATGTCGTAGGGGCGGGTTTAGGGACAATCTAGACCGTTTGACCCTAATGTTACGAACAAAACCCGCCCAACACCATTGCCCATGTCGTAGGGGCGGGTTTAGGGACAATCTAGACCGTTTGACCCTAATGTTACGAACAAAACCCGCCCAACACCATTGCCCATGTCGTAGGGGCGGGTTTAGGGACAATCTAGACCGTTTGACCCTAATGTTACGAACAAAACCCGCCCAACACCATACAGCAAAATCGAGAAATGTCACGCCATCTCAACATGGCTGTCACGAGAAAGTCACAGGGAATGTCTACATTAGTAATTGTAGTGGTCATTGGTCATTAGTACAAATGATATAGCATTTCTCTGCTCTGTTCGGTAATCTCTAATTCCCCATTCGCCATTCCCCATTCCCAAAAACAAACAACCAACAACAAATAACAAACAACAAATGAAAAAAGCACTTACTTATTTATCACTTCTGTTGCTAGGAACCGGTGCTGTTTTTTCCGGTGGTTATTTACTAGCTAGTAACTCACCCTTGTCCGCTGAATCTGACAGCGAAACCTCCTCTGGTGTCTTCGCAACACCTGTAGTTGCTAGATCCTTGTTGAAGCAAGACTCCAATTTTATCACTGAAGTTGTTGATCAAGTAGGACCAGCAGTAGTGCGGATTAATGCTTCTAGAAGAGTTAGCAGAGGCCGTCAATTTCCTAATGGTTTTAATGACCCCTCCTTCGAGCGCTTTTTTGGCTCCCAAATCCCGGAGCGACCATCCCAGAGAGTCGAGCAGGGTACAGGCAGTGGTTTTATTATCAATAAAGATGGTCAGCTGCTCACTAATGCCCACGTTGTTGAGGGGGCGGATACAGTAGAAGTTGTGCTCAAGGATGGTCGTAGTTTTGAGGGGAAGGTGATAGGAACTGACTCCCTGACAGATGTTGCCGTTATCAAAATTGAAGGAGATAATCTTCCCACCGTTGCTCTAGGGGATTCTGATCAACTTAGATCTGGAGAATGGGCAATTGCGATCGGTAATCCTCTAGGTTTAGATAATACCGTAACTACTGGTATCATCAGTGGTACTGGTCGTTCTAGCTCTCAAGTAGGTGTTGAAGATAAGCGAGTCGAATTTATCCAAACCGATGCTGCAATCAACCCTGGTAACTCTGGAGGACCTTTGCTCAATGCTTCCGGTGAAGTGATTGGTATGAATACAGCAGTTATTCAGGGAGCTCAAGGTTTAGGCTTTTCTATTCCTATTAATACTGCTCGACAGATTGCTGAACAGTTGATTGCTACCGGCAAGGCGGAACATCCTTACCTCGGTATCCACATGGTAACTTTGACCCCAGAATTGCAAGAACAGCTCAATCGTAGAACTGATTTTAGGGTTGAGGATTCCGAAGGGGTGTTAATCGCTCAAGTAGTACCAAACTCACCAGCGGATAGGGCTGGAATTCAGGAGGGTGATCTGATTACTAAAGTTGAGGGTAAGGCAATTACAGAGGTGAGTGAGCTTCAACAGTCTGTACAAAACTCTCAAGTTGGCGGTAATTTACAACTAGAGCTGCGCCGCGATCGTCAAGATATCCAAATAACAGTCCAACCTGGTGCTTTTCCTGCTCAAAGCTCCTCTCGTAGGTGATTTTTTGAAGGCAGGAGTTATATCAAGTTCGGTTGAATACTTACACTTCGATTGCAATAAGGCAGAGGGCAGAAGGCAGAGGGCAGAAGGAAAGAAAGAAGGTTGCAAGGGAGAAAGGAATTATAAGTGATTATCCGAACTTGATATTAGGAGGCAGGAGGCAGAAGATATAAGCCAAGAATGTTTAAAATGTTGCTTAACATTAGGCTGAAAAAAACAAGAGTAGATATGTAGGGGCGGGTTCACCCGAAACTGGGGGATAAGAGCGATAATTTTTCTAAACCCGCCCCCGTGGGACAATCTTTTTGTATACCCATACGTGAAGGTAGATTCACTAGCCATCTTATCCATCCAACCAAAGAATTCCGAGCAGCAGTGCATAATATGGATGTTCTAATTGAGTCAACCAGGAGTTTTGATAAGGATCTTGGTAGTCTAAGTGAAGCTGAACAAACTGCAGCGGTGAAAAAACTCAATCATTGCGCCAACCTCTTCCCTACTCAAAAAGCTGAAGCCTATCATCAGTTGTCTGGTCTTCCCTTATCGTCAGGTCTTAATGGTTACGAATCTTCGCTATACACCCTCAAGATTTCGCAGCAACTAAGAATAATTTTGGCAGTTGACGAAGACCCAATTTTTGGGCAAGTTATTTTTACTCTTTTTCGAGCAGTCCAACATAAAGACCTTGATAAGGCGTATCAAAGTACGGCAGAGTCTTTGTATCAAGAACTACTCCACCATAACCGAGAAGCTGCCCAGGTATATTAATCCAAGTGCTACGCCCAATCCCCTGTAGAAAGAAGGTGTTTCTTGCAGTCAGCAATAGCAATTAGGACATGACAGGCGCACACCTATCCCATTATCAAATAATAATAACAAAAAATAAAATAAATCACAACTAATACCAAATCCGGTATAAATAAATCCGTTATGTCCCACATTGTAGAGACGTTGCATGCAACGTCTCTACAGGGCTCTAAGCCCAAACCTACTGATATCGCGCCTTAACGATATCGTAAGAATCCCAAATATCCTTATCAGTCAAAGACTTGACTAACTTGATATATTCAGCATGAGTCCAAGCTAAAGGAGTTGCACCATTAGTTCCTTCCCCAAGGGGATAGTTATAGGTAGCATTAGAACCCACTCCATCCCAAACTTGTTCGGCAAGCATGAAACTATCATTGGCAAAATATTCCATACCGCGAACATAAGTATCACGGAGTTGAGCCACTTCAGTATCACTAATGGTGCTGCCATCATTAAGCTTAGCTAACTCATAATGACCTCTTTCACCGGTGAAGAAAGGCCAAACTCGTCCCCGTTGATCAGGATCTCCACCAATATAGCTACCACCATCACTAGTCCTTTCCCCATAACCATCATGGCCATAGCGTCGGAAACCTGGATACTGATTACCATCAAAGGTGAAATCGTACCTTACCCTTAAATTCTCTGGGGTGGTGATGTTGTCCAAGGTACAGACACTGCTAACTATCTGAGGGTCATTCCCATTGCTGACACCATAACGCACCAATTCCAAGAAACCACCATCTAACACCAATTTTTCGTTAATGGGAGGTTTGCCATTACCTCCATTGATGTTAGCGCCATCATTAGGGTCTTGATTTTGGGTAATTCTCAGAAAATATTCACCGGAGGCATTACAAGGTGATTCAATCCCAGTGGTGGTGAACATCAAATCGTCCAGATTGCTCTGATATTCATCAGCTTTAAGGAAGTAAAAGTTGGCAGCACCAGTGTCATTGGCGGCATTCTGAGCAATATCCGCTGCGGTGATCAACCCTGCAATGGTTGCCGCTGTCGTCGAAGGAGAATAACCGGCTTGTTCTTCCCAACGTTCTTGTTGAGTACGAGGGGGTATAATCGTAGCCTGATTATCGGCGAAGTCAACATTACCACCATTAGCCAGAAATTCAGCAGCCGGTTTCAACATTGTGTTGTACCAATCACTGATTTCACTATCAGATAAAATTCCCGCTTGCCATAACTTCCAACCCAACATAATCGGCATGGCAGTTTGGTCTAACTGTACCCTAGTCCATTCTAGAGTGCCATCAACATGAGTCTTCTGTAAAAACCAACCCCCTACTCCATTATTTCCTGGGGTAGAAGCTGTTACTTGTACTTTGGGTAAATATTCAAAGGCAACTAGAGGAGTTTCAGTATCACCCAAGGCCAGAAAAGCCATGGCTACTTGATAGAAATCCCTAGGCCAAACTGCACGATATCCAGTAGCAAAAGTATCCGCATTAATCGTATCTCCCCAAGGCACAGATAAGGAGGCAATTAAAGCTCCAGCATTGCTTTTATCTTCCATAATTTTGATGACGAAAGCACTGGCATAGAGTTCTTTGCCGTTATCTCCTGTATTAGCAACCATGGTAGGAAGATTGCTCAAGCTAGCCAAATAATCTTCCCATCCCTGATTATATTTAGCTAACAGACTTTCATAGCCTTCAGTTAAAGAATCCTCTGCTTGAGCCGTTGCTTCTTGATAGTTGTTGCCAAATCCCACAACTAAATCAAAGGTGCGAGTTTCTCCGGCATTGAGGGTCGGTAATTGAGCGATCATCGCGACATTACCTAGCTGGTTCTGGTCTGTATAGTCATAGTTCCAGTCCATAAACCCATTGTCACTTAAGTCTTGATAGCCATCACTGCTACCCACATATCCAGCGGAGGTTTTCTCAAAGTTTAGATTACTTTTGATACTCAAGTAAACATCATCTTCTCCGTTACGAGCATTGAGACTATCTCCAGAAACAAAGGCCACATCATCATTGCCAATATTTCCCATGTGAGGATTGACTAGGAGATAGGGGGTAATACCATCTTCATTGGCGGTAAAGATGACCCGAGTAAACAAAGTTTGGCGGTCTGGATCAGTAAAGATGTGTTTTTCAATGGTATATTTACCCTCTTTATCTGTATTCACCAAACGATAAGCAGGGGATAGAGGCCGACCACTATCATCTTGATCTAGATAGTTTACAGTACTATCCGTCGCTACTCTCTCCTCATCAAAAAAACCATTACCCGTTACCAAAAACTGTAGGTCTTTAATTTGAGCTTGATCAATTCTGCCAAAAGCAGTTTCTGTGACAATTCCCTGGGCCAAAGAAAACCAAACTTTAGAGATGGTATTCGTTGGGCCATCATCCTGATAGGTCTTGTTGACATACTGTTCATAGGAAGTCCCAATGCCTTGTTTTCCGGCATAAGACCAAACGGAAGGATTTCCCGGTGCGCCAAAAGCTTGACCACCTCCTACTGCCCAAGCAGCATTGGTTCCTAATAACCAAGCTGAGACAAGGACAAGTAAATTGACGAATAACCAACGCTTGATATTCATAGGTAAATGCACTTTTGTCGTTAATCTGAGTTGGCCTGCATGACAATATAGCAGTCAGCAGACAATAGGCAACAGGGGGTCTGATACCAAATCCGGTTTTTTACACTTTCTAATCTGAAAATAGACGCGGAGACAGGGAGACGCGGAGACGCGGGGACGGGTCGAGAGGAATTTTCATGTATGGTGGTGAAATTTTTTCATCGAGACTGCCTTCTGCCTTCTGCCCTCTGCCTTCTGCCTTTTGTTATACCTGTAATTAGCTTGATTTACCTGTGCTAAAACCAGTAAACTGACGCATCTCAGGTTCATGAAACGCCAAAACTATATCTTGCTTCGGTACTCCCAGGGCAACTAATCGATTGGCAAATCCCTCTTCCGTGCCATCATGCTGAATCCAAATTTGTCCACCCTTGATATCGATATGCAGAATACAACCAAAATCACGTCGATTGCCACGCCAACCAACATGGAGTAGTTGGTAGTGATCCTGCTGTGTATCAAAGAGAGTCTGCACTTCATATTCAGTGGTTGTTCTTTGTCGCGCAGCACGCTCAGCACGTTCTGAAAGAAGATGTCGGATATACTGACGATATTGCTCTACAGCCATTGAACAATTAAGTAGATCGGCAATATTCAAATTAACTGATGAAGGTCGTCATTGGTCATTAGTCATTTGTAAGAGTTTGATCCGTATTTACGTTTTGTAACATAGTTGCTGTTTATTTCCACCTACCTACTTACCTCCCATTTTACATCATAACTAGGGCTTGCTTAATAAGTGGGTCAGTCATACTAGACAAGCTTTTCAATCGTTTTTAGTCTCGCCAAGTGCAAGGAAATGGTATTTTTTAGTTCAAAACCCTTGCACTTTTACCAGACAATTCCTCCTGAGATCTTAACTTATTACTTATTACTTATTACTTATTACTTCAAAACCCGAATCAATCGACTCGATGAGGCAAACCCTAACTAGAGATAACGCTCTAATTGTAGTGATTCCCCTGGAACCAGTTGTTGCACTTGTTCAGTAAGATCAAGCCAGGGTTGTAATTGACCGACTTGGAAAGTACGGCTCATAACTACATAAATTGAGGTTTGGTCACCACCAATACCAGCATTCTTGACATTTGACCAAGATTGTGAAGTAAGCTGGTCTCTAACTACCAATTGGTCATTTTCCCAACACAATCGACGCTGAAAATCAAAGGGAGCCTTGTTTTTCCCAGTAATCAACATTTTTTGCAATAACTTGCGGATTAAATTGGGGAAAAAACGCCCAACAGTAAGCATGGTTAACCGCAAAATTATCAACTTTATTGGTGTCATCTGTTGTTGTTTAGCCCAACCTAATTGACCTTGGATCAGAATTTCATCATCCCCTACTTCAATGGCATAATTGTCGATAAGATGACCAACTGCATTTTTGACTTTGCCCCCGGTTTGTACAGTTAAGGAAAACTGAGTATCAGAAGCTACCAGTTGTTGCTGGCGAAAGAGTTTGAAAACTCCACCTTTATTTAGTGCCAGGTACAGTTCCAGATTTTGACGCCTATCAATCAGAATTTGAGCTTCCTTTAACCAAATACGACCTGTAGGACGGGGAGATATTGGGGGACGGTTAGGCACAAAATCTCGCCATGCTAAGAGGTAGTTCCAGGTATGGTGACCAATGATATGGTCGTCAGCGTAACAAGGAGCTAAACCTTGAGCAAGTCCTGCTAAAAAGCGATCGCTAATTTCCAATGCCTCTGGTAACCAACGACCAACTAGTTCAAAGCCGTGGGGAAAGAAGTTGTAGGTGTTGCGGCTGCTGTATTCTCCACCATAGGAACCATCGGGATGCAGGAAGTGGGCAGCTAATTCCACTGCTTTGATCAGAGCTTCTTTGATTTTTATATCAAGTTCAGATAAACAGTTATCATTTCCTTCTAACTTAAAAACTTGCTCCTTTCCTTCTGCCTTCTGCTCTCTGCCTTCTGCCCTCTGCCTTCTGTCTTCTGCCTTCTCTTGCCTCAGTTGATAAATTCGTGCTAAACAAGAAATAGTAAGCGTATGATATCCTGGGTCACACCCTTCATACTCCTGAAACCAGCCCTCAGAACTTTGCCAGTCTAAAATCCTTTCTAAGCGCTGTGCCTTGGCTGTATCCCATTGGGAAGTATTTAACAACTTGCTGAGAATCTCCAGACAGAGGACAATCAGAGCTTGGTGATTAGTAAGGCGTCCACTTTCGTGATGAGATGCCAGCCAATTTGCCCGCTTAACCAAGAATTGCAAAGCATAGTTATTGTTAATGCCTAGTAACTGATAACTATCAAGACAAGCCAACAGAGAGAAAGCCGCAGCACCACCAGCCCTTTCAAAGGGAAAATAATCATCACAGGAACCATCACCATGACTACTGTGAGCAGCATAAAGAATCCCCGCTTCTACCCATTGGCGAATTACTGGCTGTCGGTAGAAAGCATTATCAGGAACATCGGTATCGTAAGCTAGGGCAAGAGGTAAGACAAACTCTTGGGCCATACCACTAGGAAAATCAATAATTTTGTAGTGCCAGAAATTGCGATCAAAGCAACCATAGGTGGGACTATGGGGATTCCGGTCTAGCAAGGTGAGGATTTTGGGAATTTGGCTTAGCGCTGCTTGGGCAAATAGGTTTCTCATTAAGAATAGGGAGCAAGGAAATATCACAGAAGAAGAAACTTCACTTACTGCGAATGGCGGGGACGAGCATCCTACTATACCCTAACGGTAAGCGATCGCACAGCTAAAAATGTTGCTTGGTACTACACTGAAATTTTCCCAGCCTACAAAGAACTCATAGGTTATGTCGGCTTCTATCCTCGACCTATGGATGCTTGCTATGTTGGTGAGGAGAAAGTGCAACCCCAAGCCGGAGAATTTTATGCAAGGTGGATCACCAGCGATATTGTCGGTTCTTTTAAAGGGGAACCTGGTACCTGGGGTTGGTAGGAAACAAAACAATTTTTGTATTTCAACATATGTGTCGATTACTAGCTTACCTCGGTTCTCCTATCCAACCAGATAAACTCATCTACGAACCAGAACATTCTCTCTATATTCAAAGTTACAGACCAAGGGAAACTGTAACCACCTCTGTGAATGCTGATGGGTTAGGAATTGGTTGGTATCACTCCCAAAAAGAGACAGAACCCTTTATCTACAAAAATATCCTACCCATCTGGAGTGATATTAATTTACCCCAGCTGAGTCGTTACATTGAGTCTGAATGTTTTCTTGCCTATATCCGCAGCGCTAGTCCTGGGCAAGCCTCAAGCTTGAGTAACTGTCAACCCTTTAGCGATCGCAACTTCCTCTTTACCCACAATGGCTTCATCGATGATTTCCGAACAACACTATACCAAGAGATCCGCAATCATGTTAGAAATACAGTATATCAGAAAATTGAAGGTACTACCGATTCTGAACATATCTTCGCTTTGTTTCTTAATGAGTTAGTTGCGGTTGATGGTGATTGGGAACAAGCGCTACAGGCTGCCTTAAACACACTCTTCAAATTAACCAAACCCTATGGAGTCCAAGTCTTAGCTAATATAGTTATCAGTGATGGCCATCAGTTAATTGCCTCTCGTTACGCGATCAATTCTGCTCCACCTTCTCTATACTGGTTAAAGGATGCGCCCCATTTCCCCAATTCGGTGATCATTGCCTCTGAACCCTTGTTCCCAGGAAACTGGAATTCTTTCCCTGAAAGTAGCATGATTCGTGTGGAAAAAAACCTGAAAATCAATATGCATCAAATCTAGAATTGTACGGTTCGTACCCAATCACAAGAGCAGCAAATAATTTGTTCTTCACCGGCAGCCATAGCTGAGACTATGGGGATTACTATCTAGCAAGGTGAGGATTTTGGGAATTTGGCTTAGCGCAATTTGGGCAAATAGGTTTTTCATTAAGGATAGGTGTTAGGTTTTTCGGATTTTGTAGGAATAGACGATAATTTCTCCAGCAAAACTCACTCTCTGTATCTACCCCATAATCTGCAATAGGGGAAGTTGGCAGATAGGGCGGGTTTTGATAGTAATTTTCGGGTAAAGTGGCCTAAACTATCACTAAACCCGCCCCTACAAACGTAAAACCTAACACCTAATACCTTAAATTCCTAGTTGTTTGATTTTAGATAAGGCATCTTGAGCTGCTCGTTTCTCAGCCTCCTTCTTGCCACAAGCCTTCCCTTCTCCGTAAGGTTTGTTATGAACCAAAACTGTTGCTAGATATTCTGGTGCATGATCTGGGCCACCAATTCGTTTGGTAACATATTTTGGTAAAACAGGGCCAAAATTTGACTGTACCCACTCTTGCAAGCGATTTTTTGTATCGACATTGGAACGGGTTTCCACAATAGTTTGAGGAACCGAATCAAACAACTGTTCAACAATTGGACGAATCGCTTCAATATTGCGCCCCTTATCCAAATAATAGGCTCCAACTACAGCTTCAAAGGTACAGCTCAATAAATTTGGACTCTGAAATCCTCCATCTCGCATTGCGCCTCTTCCCAGCCGCATCCTAAAGTCTAATCCTACTTCAGTAGCAAACTTAGCCAGTTGTTTTTGATCCACCAAAGCTGAACGTCGTCGAGTCATTTCATCTTCTTCCATCTCCGGATCAAGGCGATAGAGATAGTCACCACTAATAAAGTTCAATATGGCATCACCTAAAAACTCTAACCGCTCATTATGCAATTCTCCTGGATTTTCGTGGACATAGGAACGGTGAGTTAGTGCCTGACGCAAGAGCTTCTCATTTCGGAAATTTAACAGTTGATGCATTTTTATCTTTCTCCTTACATTTTCAGAGGGCAGAAGGCAGAGGGCAGAAGAGAAAAGATTGACAGGTAAATGTCCAGCATTTAGCGTTGTCCTAATCGCCTTGGCAACTGCCGTAAATATCGGTAAGCTAGAGCATCAGTTCAATAGAAGTGAGAAACACGGTTTCTTGACCAATGCTCTAGGAATTGCTTACGCTATAATCTGTAAATTGCTAAACCTTTGCTCAATTTGACCTAAAAAATTAAACTCATCCGCTAATTTTATGAGTTTTTGATTTGTTCGTTTATCAGAATGAGCAACAATAATCACTTTTTTACCATTGTCTTTCAGTTCATCTACTAAACCTGCAAAATCACCATCTCCTGAAAGTAGAATTACTGTACTGATGTCTGGGTTCCGAAGAACTCGTTGCCTACAATGCCCAATCAATTTAAAATCTGCCCGATTCTTCTTCAATTTGGAAGAAGGGACATTAATGCAGTCAAACAAATCAGCTAGTAAGTCTGCAAGTTTTTTATTCTCTTGTCCCCAATCAGCATAGGCTTGTTCGAGTACAACGTGTCCCTTGTCATAGGCAAACATCATTAGACATCGGATTTGCTCTTCAGTCGCTTTAACATTTTGCCAATCCCAAAAGATCGCTACGTGGGAAGTTGTTAAATTGCTTGATTGTTTTTTCATAATGAACCTCAGATTGATTTACTTGAGGCAGCATCAGAAAGTCAAACTATATTCCAATAGACTTCTAGATCTCTCTAGAGACTATTTCTGGTTATGGTTACCATCTCAATACAGTACCTCTGGCCCTTGAATCAACATAGAGCTATTAACCTGACCTAGTATATGTATTTGTTAAACATTCAGATGATAGATAAGGAACCATTTAAAGTGAATGACTTAGACTAAGGCACTCACCGTAAATAATTTCGTACTTATTACCTCAATATCTAACAAATACATATGCTAGACCACCTCAATAGCTTAATGTTGAGTCAAGGTACAGAGGTGCTGCTTATGAGATGAATACCTAAGCATTAAGTTTGAGTTACATTTTTTAAGCTGCACTACTCTAATTCGTAACACTATTGCTAAATTTTTGTCAAGGGTGCAACTAAAATTTATACCAATAAAACCAAATTTTTCTTCCAAACCCCTGTAGAGACGTTGCATGCAACGTCTCTACAGTCTGGGATATAATAAGGGACTTTTTATTGCCGGATTTTGTATAATATCCCCTTTATTATTGCTGAAGTTTTTCTTACCCAGGTATTTCAAAATCCGGTTAAGGGCGCACCGACGTGCGCCCCTACGTATCTAAATATCGCCCATCGCAATTCCTTGAATAATTCTGGGAATTGTTGGGTCAAATCCCCCTAAATCATAGGAAAAGGGGTCTTTCGGATCAACTAGGGTAATTTGATAAGGAGCAAGGGTAACGTAGACAGCCTTAGCCTTGGGATTTACCTTTTGACGGTATTTTTCCAACGCTTGGGCAGGATGACTATTGCCAGCCCAACTTTCAGAGTCAGTCCAGAAACAAATCACATCAGCTTTGAATTTGTGCTTAATCATCCAATGGTAAGCTACAGAGGCATCGGTTCCCCCGAAGTTCTGATTGCTTGCCTTTCCTAGAGCAGAACTAAAAGAATCCTTACGGGAAATCCTCAAGTTCTTAAACTCAGTAGAAAATCCCCGAATTGCGTAGTTCTTTTCTGCTTTAGCAGTGACTAACGCCATTGTGGTGGCAATCTCACAACAGGTTAATCCTACGGAACTGACGTTGTAGCAGGACATCGAACCGGAGATATCCACAGCGTGCATAAATACCTTATTGGTAGGTTCTACTACTTCAAAGGAAAGTTCAACTGCCTTTTCTAAACTATCGACAATCCGACTTACAGGAGTCCAAGTCTTCTTACTGCGTCCAATTTTTCCCCCAGATTCATAGGTTTTGAGAGCTTTCAACACATCAATCGGATGAATTCGTCCTCGCCGGAGATGGTTGGGATTATTCAACACGGCTTCAACCCGTTCCAGGTTTTTCCGACTGTCAACCCCCAACACTCCTAACTGAGTTAAAGAACCCAGGTTCCGCAACATCGCACCGATGGGCATCCCATCAAACAAGAGTTGCCAAGCTTGACGATCCATTTTGCCCACAGGAGCAGCCATTTCATGGGTCAAACGTCCTTGCGCGATCGCTTCATGGCTTTGTTCAGGATTACGCTTGAGCCATTCATACCACCAAACCTGTGCCAATGCTTCGGAAGGAATTTCCCTAGGCAACTCTGACCAGCCATTAATTACCCAAGAAAACAGTAAATCGTGGTCTTCTGTAGGGGGTTTAACATGGAATAACCGCAGGGCATCCCGATGAGTAAATCCTTGGCGTTGCTGGTACTTCAACAATTGATAGGCTAAACCTTTGACATCTTCCCGTGACAGCCAAGCAGTTCCAACTTCCCGAATTACCTTGCCAAATCCTCGCAAAGATTTGGTGTAACTCAGCCATTCATAAAAGTGACTTCCAGTACGCACCACTTGGGGAAAAATTTCCCGAAACGCAGTTTTTTCCTCTGGAGTTTCTCCCATAGAAAGCAATACTAATGCCAAAATTGGAGCGCTGTTATTGATAGCGCGTCCATCACTGGCGTAGAGAATTTCGCTACTAACTCGATGGGGATTGCTAGCGACACAAGTTTTGACGGTATCTACAAAATCTTTGGTGAGTTCCTGTTTGCCAGCATAGTAAGTACTTTGGGCAGTTCCAATAAGCAAACAACGCCGCAGCATCTTCCAGATACCAGCATCAAACATAAACCCACCAGAACGACCCTGAATCATTTCCGCTTCCCGTCCTGGAATCGGTTTATTTTGTGGAGTTTTATTCTTAGATTGGGTAAAAAATTTGTAGTTCATTGTCAGAACCTCCAGCCCGTTAAGGCAATGTTGTAAGAGGTGTTAGGTATTAGGTATTAGGTGTTAGGTGTTAGGTTCAGAAAAAATGTTAAAAAACTTACAAGCTCTTTTCCCCCAGAGCCTCTTGTTCCCCTCCTTGGAGGGGTTAGGGGTGGGTTCTGCCTCCTGCCTTCTCTAACTAATTGGCGCGGTGGAGCGGGAATTGAACCCGCCGACATCCCGCTTGACAGGCGATAACCCTAATTCTTCGGCCCAGTTGGGCAAGGGATGAACAAGGAGTTGTTAGGCGCTCTACCACTGAGCTACCACCGCATATTTTGTATTATATTTGTAGCATATAGGCTATTTTCTGATTGTGCAACCCTTTTTTCAAGAAATCTTGCACCAGAATCCAGCAGTTTTGCTACTTTGAAGAAGCTAATGGTACTCTAATCTGAAAACCACTGCACCCCTTGAGGAAAATTTCGATATTCAATTTGGATGCACTTAGCTTAGCCAGTCGTATTTTCATCGGGAGTAAATCTTGGCAGCTTTGATCTCTTTATTCATGGCGATCGCAATTTCTCTACTGATTACCCGAGTTGCTGCCGAAGCCCTGACTCTTACAGGACTTTCCCGCGAATCAGCCGAATTTCAAGCTCGTTCTGCTTTCACGGGGGCAGGCTTTACCACCAGTGAATCAGAGCAAGTAGTTTCTCATCCAGTACGCAGGCGCATCCTCATGTGGTTAATGCTCCTAGGGAATGCAGGAATCATTACAGTCATTTCTTCTTTAATTCTCACCTTTGTTGGCACTAAAGGAGCCGGAGACTGGTCACAACGGATAGTAGTATTGATTTTAGGACTGATTCTGATCTGGATTGTAGCGACCAATCGGCGCTTCAGTCGCTATTTATCGAAAATGATGCATTGGGCTCTGAAGCGATGGACTCACCTAGACGTGCGGGACTATGCAAGTTTACTCCGACTTTCAGGAAACTATGCAGTCATGGAAATGCAAGTTGATGCGGAAGACTGGATTGCCAACAAGCCGCTATGCGAAACCCATTTACGACAGGAAGGCATCTTAGTACTAGGAATTCAGCGCCTTAATGGTCACTATGTAGGAGCACCAAAGGGAGGGAGTTGTATTTTTTCTGGGGATATTCTTATTTTGTATGGACGCTTGTCTACTTTAAATGAACTCGATTCTCGCAAGCAAGGAATGAGTGGAGAAGAAGCACACCAACAGGCAGTTGCGACCCAAGCAGAACTCCTTGCCCATGAGCAGCAGGAAGAGTTAAATCCTTGATTTATAAGCATTTTACCTTCAACCGCAAGAAGGCTCACACCGAATTCTTTGAATCGGTGTTGAGATGAATTGCGGGCAGAATTTTGGCAGATAACGAGTCAATCCACTCTTCTAAAATTGCCGTCATTGTCTTATCCCTATAAGACAGCATAAGCTTTAAGGAAGTTTAATATGAAAGAGAGAAATTAAACAAGTTAAGAGCCTTGTTTTTCATCTTAATTTATACAACGAGTAGACGTATATGTTAATATATAATCAGGTCGATAAAACTTGGAAAATCTAATGATGCGAATTTCATACCAATACCGATTAAAACCAAATAAAGAGCAACAGAAAAATATTGATAACACGCTTGAGCTGTTGCGCTATCAATATAATTATCAGCTTGCTCAACGGTTTGATTGGTATGAGCAAAATCGTTGCTCTCTTGATAGATGCCTCCTGATTTGTCATCTTCCAGAGTTAAAGGATAGACCGAATAAAGCAAGCCAAGAAAAAAGTTTAGTCCAACTTAAAAAACATAGGCCATGGTACAAGAAAGTTCATTCCCAAGTATTACAGTCTGTGTGTGATAAAGTTGATAAAGCTTTTGACAGATGGTTTAAAGGTGATCGCAACGGTAAAAAATCTGGTAGACCTAGATTTAAAGGAGTAGGACAATACAAAACTTTCACCTATAAGCAATTCAAGCAACATCACTTTGTAGATAATAAAATTACGTTGTCTAAAATTGGTGAGGTTAAAGTAATTGTTCACAGACCTATACCAGACGGATTCGTTATTAAAACTGTATCCGTCACTAAAAAAGCTAATGGTTATTATGTAACTTTAAGTCTAGACAACAAAGAAGTTCCAACTATTAAGCCAGACTTTGATGCCAATAATATTGTTGGTATTGATGTAGGGCTGATTGATTTTTATGTGGCTTCTGATAATACCCGAATTGCTGCACCAAAACATTTGCGGAAAGCTGAACGTAAATTAAAATCAGCGCAACGTAAAGTTTCTCGTAGACAGAAAGGTTCTCACCGTCGTCTAAAAGCAATCAAAAAACTGGGTATTCAACATAAAAAAGTTGCTGATACTCGTAAAGATTTCCACTTCAAGACAGCTAAAAAACTCATCGACAAGTACGATATCGTAGTAGTTGAAAAGCTGAACATAAAAGGACTAGCTAAGACAAGACTGGCTAAATCAATCAACGTTTGCGCAGCATGGTGCGATAGCAGCATCGCTGGCTGGGGTAAATTCATTTCAATACTGATAAACAAAGCCGAGAATGCTGGTTTAAAAGTAATTGCGGTGAACCCAAATGGTACAAGCCAAATCTGTTCTAATTGCGGTCACACTGTCAAAAAGTCGCTATCAGTACGAATGCATGATTGTCCCGTATGCCATACACATATATGTCGGGATTTGAATGCAGCTATCAATATAAAGAACCGTGGGGCGCACGGTCTTAAAGCTCAGTTAATGTCGTCAAAGGCGAGTCGCTGAGAAGCCTACATCATAATCTTTGATTTGATGTAGGTACGTCACCGAATGGTTAAACCAGGAACAGGAGAAATAGTCATGCCACGTAAAATGAAGGATTTTATCGCCAGCCTTCCCGCTAAACGTCAACAACGTATCAAAGAACGCTCAGAGGAACTGTTGCAAGAGCATATGGCGTTGCAAGAGTTACGCAAAGCTATGGCATTTACCCAAGAGCAAATTGCACAAGAATTGGGCATGGATCAAGGTAATTTGTCAAAACTTGAGAGACGCACAGATTTAATGCTTTAGGTAATTTCTAGGAAAAAATGTACCTATCGTAGGGTGTGTTAGCGCAGCGTAACGCACCAAATTCTGGGTACAATCATTCTAAAAAATCGCCTTAACTAGTGCTATTCCAAGTACGCCAATCTGAAACATCAGCACTACCTGCCACTCTCGGTAGAATTGCTGATTGAATGTTAGGACGGCTTGAAAGTTGAGCAAAGAAAGATTACACGGTTACAAGCTGCCTGCAAAAACAAAGGGTTGATGCTCTCAGGATAACTGCCAGAACTATCTTGTGGAAATAGGCAACAGGGAACAGGCAAAAGTGATAATATTTGATGGTTTCAGTGGAGCGTTAGCGTAACCCAACATCGGAGAATGTTCCGTTGGGTTTCACTTCTCCTTCGGAGACGCTACGCGAACGTTACACGCAACCTACCTATCACATTAGGCTCGATTGAGGAGAGTAGCAATAGGGTTTGTGGAACTGTTTTTTGATACTAACATTCTCATCTATTATCTTAATGGTCGGCTCAAGACAAGACGCGATCGCATTTATCGCACCCATTTTATACATCCAAATTGCTGCCACTAGCATCTTGCCAACTTCACCGTGAAGTTGCTGTATAATTTGCGGAAAAATGTGGAATGGGAGCGAAGGGATTGACTCGATTTATCCATGATCAATTTGCCAAGGACTATTTAGAAGAATTGCTAACCCCTTATGGTGAAGTTAAAGCACCGCGACGAGTTTCAGGGGAAGTACGAGAAATCGATGTTTGGTTTGCCCCCAACGAAGATACTCCACCAAGCAATCTGAGCAACCTCGGATTATTGGGGCGCATCGCTCAAACTCCTGCACTGATAGAACCCTTCCGTAATCCTGCCACCGACGATGAAATTTGCGATTGTCTGTCAAAGTTACTCACAATTCGGGGTGAGTTAAAGCGCGAAGCTCATCGCAATAAGCTCAAACTCAATCTAGCCGCAGTGCCAAAATTATGGGTACTAACCCCAACTGCCTCAGCAACTATGTTGGAGGATCTTAATACCAAAGTGGATCAACAGTGGTTGCCAGGGGTATACTTTATGGCAAAGACTCTCAGGACAATTATTGTTGTTATCCATCAGTTACCTCGTAGCCAGGATACTCTCTGGTTAAGGGTTCTGGGTAGGGGAAGAGTTCAACAACAGGCAATCGATGAGCTAGAGGCACTACCAGCAAATAATTCCTTGCGTTCTAATACCCTGAGATTGCTGTACAACTTGCGGAAAAATTTGGAATTCAGGCAAGATTTAGAGGAAGGAGATAGGAATTTAATTATGCGTTTAGCACCACTGTATCAACAGGAAAGGGAACAAATACTCCTGGAAGGAGAACAACGGGGAGAGCAACGGGGAATCCAACAGGGAGAGCGTTTAATTGTGAACAACTTGCTGCAAGTGCGCTTTGGTGCTGTCGATGAGGAACTAGCAGCAATTATTGAACCCTTATTGGCACTACCGCCGGAGGAGTTTACTCCAATGCTATTACAATTATCCCGTGAGGATTTGTTGGCTCGTTTTCGGAAGTCCGATTAAGATTTTTCAATAACTACAACTTACAGTTACGCTATCGCGAGACCCAACTTTCTTGGGGGGACTGTGTTGGGTCTCGTTGCCTCGACCCAACCTACATTTATTCCACATTTTTAGATGTGTTGCGCCACTACAAAGAGCAACAAGCTCATTCCTCACATACCTCCATTGTTTATCCTCAATAATGAGTAGCAGGTCGTCTTTATTCTCCCTGCACTGTCCACAGGGTTTATAAGCTCACAGGTCATTAGCCTGCATGTCTCACAAAGACTGTTTAAGAAACTATTACTCTTATCTAGTCAAATTTAAGTCTAGTAAGGGCTTCAATATTATATTAAGTTTTGTAAGCACAACCTAAACTATTCCACTTACACTCAATCCATATTGAGACGCGATCGCATTTGTCGTGCCCACAAAGGGTTGCTCATCAAAGCTGAGCGGTTGGGGAGATGCAGTTTTGCTAGTTTGATGGCGTTGTCTTAGGAGTCTAACGAAATCAATGACCATCTGCTGGGCATCTTCTGGCAGGGATACAATATCTTCTTGTAGGCGATCAAATTCGAGCATGGTTTTCTTCTCCCAAGTTATGCAGTGCGTTAGCTTCGCGCTTTTACACCGTAGGATAAGTACATTTTTTCTGAGGAAATCACCTTATTTGAAGCTTTACTAATACTACTCAGGTAAACTCGCCAACAATTGTTCCCAGGAGTCTACCGTCAATGCCACATCAAGCAGCTCTTCTAACTGTTCAATACTAAGCTGTTGTAGTCGATAGTGAACTTCAGTTGGTACAGGTAATTTAAACCGCCGCTCCAGCAATCGCAGTAATAACCTCTGAGCCTCTTCTTGACGACCTTCTTGAAGACCTTCTTGACGACCTTCTTGACGACCTTCTTGACGACCTTCTTGACGACCTTCTTGACGACCTTTTTGAAGACCCCGTTCCATCCCGATTCTTTCAGCGCTAGTAATATAAGGCATATTTTGCTCCTGTTCGTACTCAGTTATCTCTTGAAGAAAAGCTTGCTCTAATCCAATTGGCAACTTCATCACCCAGTCAATAAAATGAAACAGGTTGAGCACATCTTGTCGTTGATAACCCTGCTCATATAATCTCCTGGTTAGAGACATCTTCCAGGCTTGGCGTTGCTGTTGATTTCTACGAGTTTCCTGGGACTTGATGTGAGCCATGATGACTGTGGCAAAAGGATTGTTGCTTTGTTCCAATTCTTCCCATTTCTTCTTGTAGTCTAACAGTTTCACCATCAAAAACTCGAATTCAATCCTACAGCCCAAGATGGTGCTTTTGAACTTGGTGGGTCGCCAACTAGAATTACCGTCACACAGAACTGCTAAACTAAGAACTCGACGATTGTAGCGATCGCCAATACGATGGTTATAAGTGTACATCCGTTTGGCAAAGTCTGTCTCTCGCTTACCCTGCACTTCTACATGGATCAGAATCCAACTTTCTTGGCCATTAAGGAGCCATACTTGTACTAATTTATCAGCAAAGCGTCGTCCTATTTGAGCATCCCGCACGACTTTTTGCAATTCCTTATCGAGGAATTGACAAGGTATAGACCAATTGATGGCAGAATGAACCTTAGGAAAGCACAGACGAATGAAAGGTTCAAAGTACCATTCTAAGGTATCTTTCCAAGGAGAGTCGAAGTCACTTGAGGCTTTACTCATAAGAGGTTGTTTGTTATTTGTTATTCGTTATCTGTTTTTTTTACAAACAACTAACAATAAATAACACGTTAGCGCAGCAGCACGTTAGCGTAGCGGGGCTAAGCCCAGTGCAATTCTCCGTGCTTTAGCCAAAAGATGAGTCAAAATTATTTGTTTCTTTCCTGCTATCAAACCTGCTTCAATCGATGATAGCGTTTAGCAGTACTTCCGCCAGAGCCATGTTTTCCATGTCATCTAGAGTTACCGTGTCAACAATGTCAAACTTGGCTCCAGCACCTTGAAGGTCATCATCTAGTGCTTTGAGGAACCGAGTAGCCATTGCATCTTTACCGACTTGGATAAGGGAAATTGCTAATTCTTCATCCCGGTCTATCTGAAGTGATGCCTCAATAATCACCTTCATAACGTCTTTGCGGTTATCCGGCTCACCATCAGTGATAACTAAAATAGTTTCTCCATTGAGCTTGGTTTGCCCAGCAGCTTTACGCTTAAAGTAATCATCCGTAGCATCCTTAAGTACACCAGACAAGTTTGTGCGACCCACCGGTTCATTTTCTTGAAAGATTTGTGCAACTTTGTCTGAAGTGACATTGTCGTAGCGCTTGAAGCGACTAGAAAATACGTACACAGTAATCCCATCCGGGTCAAACTCTTCACATTTTCTTGCTAGTGCTAGAGTTGACTCCTGCATAATCTCCCATCGGCTTATCCCCCCCGATTGGTCTTTGGTGGACATACTGCCGCTTTTATCAATAATTAACGTGTAGTCTCGTGCTCTTATAATAGAGTTTGTCACCAAAAAACAACCTCCAGCGACTTTTGGAGTTTACTAGATCTAGCCTATACGATTCTCGAAAATAATACTGATAGCGATCGCCTACGACAAAGACTTGCACTTCCTGCATAGTGTAGCCTTCTCGAAAAGGCCAAACCCTGTAGAGACGTAGCATGCTACGTCTCTACAACATGCTATGTTTCCACAATCTAAATTTCCTAACAGAAGAGCCATCATTCACGATGGCTCACAATCAAAGATATATTTCTTTCTCACCTGCTCTAATCGATGATAGCGTTGAGCAGTACTTCAGCCAGAGTCATGTTTTCCATATCATCCAGAGTTACTGTATCAACAATGTCAAACTTGGCTCCAGCACTTTGAAGGTCATCATCTAGCGCTTTGAGGAACCGAGTAGCCATTGCATCTTTACCGACTTGGATGAGGGAAATTGCCAATTCTTCATCCCGGTCTATCTGACGAGATGCCTCAATAATCACCTTCATAACGTCTTTACGGTTATCCGGCTCACCATCAGTGATCACTAAAATGGTTTCTCCATTGAGCTTTGTCTGCCCAGCAGCTTTACGCTTAAAGTAGTCATCTGTAGCATCCTTGAGTACACCAGACAAGTCGGTGCGCCCCATTGGGTCATTTTCTTGAAAGATTTGTACAACTTTGTCTGTGGTGACATTGTCGTAACGCCTGAAGCGACTGGAAAATACGTAAACAGTAATCCCATCTGGGTCAAACTCTTCACATTTCCTTGCCACTGCTAGGGTTGACTCCTGCACAGTCTCCCATCGGCTTATCCCCCCCGGTTGATCTTGGGTGGACATACTGCCGCTTTTGTCAATAATTAACGTGTAGTCTCGTTCTTCCACGATAGAATCTGTCACCGAAAAACAGCCTCCAGCGACTCTCAGGGTTTACTAAATCTAGCTTATACGATCTGGTTGTTTGTTATTTGTTGTTTGTTGTTTGTTGAATGCATTCATAATCAATAGTAAATAACACTTGTATCCCCCGTACTGTCCGGGGATGAGTTAACTAGGTAGCGTATCTTTAAGTGGTTGCCAACGGAAGTAGCGATCGCCTCCCATCTCCACCACGACTTTAACCCGTGGTTCCTGCTTGGGCAAAGTGGTTAAATACTCAACTTCCTGACTTGACAGAATGTTGCCTTCAATAATCCATAATGCTAATCCTTTTGATTTGGGAGGCAGGTTTTCCAATTGATAGTTCACTATCGGTGGTATGTAGTATACTTCGCCAACAGCGGAAGCTTTACCTATATTTTTCTTGCCGAGATGGGGAGGACGCACACCGTGGACACCAGTGAGGTAAGCAGCAGGGTCACCTAATCCTCGAGCCGTGATGCACAAGCTGTCATAACCTGCTGCCCTCAGACGTCGTCGATAGCGCCCTTCAAATCCTCCTTCCAATGGCATATACACCGCCAATGCCTCAGACTTTTCCAGTTCGCGGATGAAAGATTTGCCAGTCGTGAGCAGAGCCATCTCTATTTCCTCTTGCGCCTTAAGTTTTTTGAATTAGCCTTAGCTGTCTATTATAGGCGGCAAGGAGTTAATTTATAGGGCTTTTTGGCAAAAGGAGGAGGGATTGTAGAGACGTAGCATGCTACGTCTCTACGGTTTTCCAAAAAATAAACTGGACAAAAATAAAAAAGTTATATATAATGAAAAATCGTGGTCAAATCCAGGTTGTTGTCAAGCAACCCTGGTAAGAGTAAACAACTTACTCTCTTAATATTGACCTAAAGTATGTACCGAAATCAGAGCGGTTGATTGATTCTGCCTCAGATATAAGGTAATCTCACGACAAAGCAAAAGTTTAAGGATCGATTGAGATCTATTGAACAATTGCGTTCGATCTAGGTATACTTGCACTTGCGTCTCGAAGGGATACTGAGAGTTAACTGCTTAAGTCCCGACGAATTAAGGCGTTATCTTAGCCAGTATTTAATAGACAAGTTCGCACAAGCTGGCTTCTAAGATCTTGTAAAGCTAGCAAAAGGTAACTGTCTCCTCAATAGAGGAGATTGTCTAATGTTGACAAAGACAACTTAGTTTGTCGGGTAAAACTCTAAAAAGGAGAAACCAGTGTCTGTTGGTATCCTCGGCACTAAACTTGGCATGACTCAAGTGTTTGACGAAGCAGGAAGAGCCCTTCCTGTCACCGTTGTTCAAGCAGGTCCATGCACCGTTACACAAATCAAAACCAAGCAAACAGATGGCTACAGCTCAGTCCAGCTTGGTTACGACGAAGTAAAACCAAAAATAATTAACAAGCCTGAGCTCGGACATTTAGCCAAGTCCAACGCTCCTCCATTACGTCACCTACGGGAATATCCCTTGAATGACACCAGTCAATTCGAGCTTGGTCAATCCATCAATGCCGATATTTTCACAGCTGGTCAACTAGTTGATGTCACTGGAAAAAGTATTGGTCGTGGCTTTGCCGGTTATCAGAAGCGTCATAACTTTAGACGTGGACCGATGGCTCATGGTTCCAAGAATCACCGTCTACCAGGTTCGACCGGAGCAGGAACAACTCCTGGACGCACTTATCCCGGCAAGAAGATGGCAGGTCGTTATGGAGGCAAACGGATTACTGTTCGCAAGCTCGAGATAGTACGAGTGGACTCAGACCGTAACTTGCTACTGATTAAAGGTGCAGTTCCTGGGAAGCCGGGAGCTCTATTGAGCATTGGTCCAACCAAAAAGGTAGGAGGTTAATGCGTTGAAGGCAGAAGGCAGAAGGCAGGAGGCAGAAGGCTCCAAGGAAAGAAAGCTTTCTGTATAAGCTTTTTAACCTTTAACAGAAGGAGGGAAAAAATGGTTGATTGTACGGTAAAAAACTGGGAAGGAGAAGAGGCAGGACAAGCAACACTGGACTTACGAGTTGCCAAAGAAGAAAGTGCAGCTCATATTGTTCATCGAGCGATGGTCAAGCAAATGACTAATGCTCGTCAGGGTACTGCTTCTACTAAAACTCGCTCAGAAGTTAGAGGAGGGGGAAGAAAACCCTGGCGGCAAAAAGGAACAGGCCGTGCTCGCGCTGGCTCAAACCGTTCACCTCTATGGCGTGGTGGTGGTGTAATTTTTGGCCCTAAACCCAGAGATTTTCAAGTCAAGATGAACCGCAAAGAACGTCGGTTAGCACTGCGAACCGCGTTTCAGAGTAGATCTGATGACTTGATTGTGGTAGAAGACTTCGCTGAGCAAATGCCACAACCCAAAACTAAAGAGCTATTAGGAGCAATGACACGGTGGGGTATCAACCCTGAGTCAAAAATTCTCCTCATCCTACCTCAGCGAGAAGAAATGGTTTACTTGTCAGCCCGTAACCTATCAACCGTTAAGTTGATTTTGGCGACTCACTTGAATGTTTATGACATCCTTGCCGCTGACAAAATTGTAACCACCTCATCTGCCCTTGCCAAAATTCAGGAGGTTTACAGTGACTGAGTATAACCCCCGCGACCTTGCAGACTTAGTACTGCGTCCAATTGTGACCGAAAAAGCAACCATACTTCTAGAACAGAACAAGTATGTTTTTGAAGTCATACCCAAAGCGACAAAGCCAGAAATCAAGGCAGCAATTGAAAGTCTATTTGAGGTAAAGGTTGTCAGCGTCAACACTCTACGTCTACCCCGTAAAAAGCGTCGAGTTGGTAGATTTATCGGTTATAAGCCCCAGTATAAACGAGCGATCGTCACCTTAGCCGCTGAAGACTCAATTACTCTGTTCCCAGACGTCTAGTGTTAGAAGGCAGAAGGCAGAAGGCAGAAGGCAGGAGGCAGAAAAAGTTAGTAAGCTTTTTGGCCTTTTTAGCTGGTGAGTTATTTAAGCCGCGCTGCACTAGGTAAGGTGAACATCGGTAATTAGCCATTCAAACACTAACAACTGACAAAGGATATCGGTTATGGGAATTCGCGCTTATCGACCATATACTCCCGGTACTCGACAGAGTACAGTATCAGATTTCTCCGAGATCACTCGTAGTGAACCGGAAAAATCATTAACCCAGTATAAACATCGTAAAAAGGGTCGCAACAATCGCGGCGTCATTACCAGTAGACGTCGTGGTGGTGGACACAAGCAGCTGTATCGTATCATCGACTTTCGCCGCGATAAGCACAATATTCCGGCAAAAGTGGCAGAAATTGAGTATGATCCACACCGGAATGCTCGGATTGCCCTCCTCTACTACCAAGATGGTGAAAAACGCTATATTATTCATCCTAATGGGTTGCCAGTAGGTAGCTCAGTGATGTCTGGCCCCGACTCTCCTATCGAAATTGGTAATGCCCTGCCACTGAAAAAAATTCCCCTAGGAACCACTGTACACAATGTGGAATTGGTACCAGGAAAAGGCGCTCAGATGGCTCGCTCTGCCGGTGCATCAGCTCAGGTAGTAGCGAAAGAAGGTAGCTATGTCACTCTCAAATTACCTTCTGGAGAAGTCCGACTGGTGAGGCAAGATTGCTACGCAACCATCGGGCAAGTAGGTAACATTGAAGCTAGAAACCTGAGTTTGGGTAAAGCTGGTCGTAATCGGCACAGAGGACGACGTCCCCAGGTCAGAGGAAGTGTGATGAACCCTGTAGATCACCCCCATGGCGGTGGTGAGGGAAGAGCTCCCGTAGGTAGAGCTGCTCCAGTAACTCCTTGGGGTAAACCAGCGTTAGGAGCGAAAACTCGCAAGCGGAACAAGCAAAGTGATTCTTTAATTATCCGACGTCGCCGAAAATCATCAAAACGAGGACGTGGGGGTCGAGAAAGCTAAATTAGCCGTTGTTAGTTTGGTTTTTTCCGTGGTTCTACAGCCATTGTTCTCCAACCCAAAATAACTGACAAAAAATTTGCCAATAGGGAATTATGGGTCGTTCATTAAAAAAAGGTCCTTTTATCGCGGACAGTTTACTCAAAAAAATAGAGAAACTGAATGCTAAGGGTGAAAAACAAGTCATCAAAACCTGGTCACGAGCATCAACTATTTTGCCAATCATGATTGGTCACACCGTAGCGGTTCACAATGGTAAAACTCATGTGCCAGTTTTTATCAGTGAGCAAATGGTCGGTCATAAACTTGGCGAATTTGCACCAACTCGCACCTTCCGAGGACATAGTAAGAGTGATCGTAGAGGTCGCTAACCAAGTAAAAGGTTTGTTAATTGAGAAGCAAAAATTGTCATCAAAAACTTTTAATTCTCAATCTTCATACTTTACAAAAGAAAGAAAACTATGGCCATAGATACTACATTAGAAACTAAAGCGATCGCACGCTACATTCGGATGTCTCCCTTTAAGGTGAGGCGAGTACTTGATCAAATTCGGGGTCGCTCCTATCGAGAAGCCCTGATCATTCTGGAATTTATGCCTTATCGAGCTTGTGACCCAGTGCTCAAGGTCTTGCGTTCTGCGGTAGCCAATGCTGAAGAGAATGGTGGTCTTAACCCTGCTTCCTTGGTTGTAACCAAAGCCTTTGCTGACATGGGACCTAGCTTAAAACGCTATCGACCAAGAGCTCAAGGTCGTGCTTATCAAATTCGGAAGCCAACTTGTCATATCACCGTGGCAGTTTCTCCGGAAGTCGATGAATAATTTATGAGTTGTTGGTAAATAATTCTAACTAATAAATTTCTAACCAACTCTTAAGCAACAAACAAGGAAAGATTCGTGGGACAGAAAATTCATCCAACTGGTTTCCGACTGGGTATTACCAAAGAGCATCGCTCTTGCTGGTTTGCTGACACTAAACGTTACCCAGAATTACTACAAGAAGACTATAAAATACGCAAGTACGTCGAAAAAACCCTCAATAACGCAGGCATTTCTGACGTCCGCATCGAACGTAAAGCAGACCAAATTGACTTGGAAGTACACACTGCTCGACCTGGTGTAGTTGTTGGTCGTGGCGGCAGCGGTATTGAAAAATTACGTACCGAGTTTCAAGAATTCCTAGGCAACAATCGTCAAATTCGCATCAATGTAGTTGAAGTAACACGAGTAGATGCAGATGCTGAGTTAATTGCTGAGTATATTGTCCAGCAGCTAGAGCGAAGAGTTTCCTTTAGAAGAGTTGTGCGTCAGGCAATTCAAAGAGCTCAACGTGCGGAAGTTGAAGGTATCAAAATTCAGGTTAGTGGTAGATTAAACGGAGCAGAAATTGCCCGTACCGAATGGACTCGTGAAGGCAGAGTACCTTTACATACCCTGCGGGCGAATATTGACTACTCCTACCGCACAGCCAAAACCATCTACGGTATTCTTGGTGTCAAGGTCTGGATCTTCAAAGGAGAAATCATTCCAGGTCAAGAAGAACAACCAACTTCTAATCCTCCTCAACTCCGTCGCCGTCAACAACGACGTCGCCAGCAATTTGAAGACCGCTCCAATGAATAGTTATTAGTTGTTGGTTGTTAATTCTTACTCCCTAACCTAAACAACATTCATCAAATCATGTTAAGTCCTAAAAGAACAAAATTCCGCAAACAGCATCGCGGACGCATGAGAGGTACAGCCAGTCGCGGTAACGCCATTAACTTTGGTGAATTTGCACTGCAAGCTACAGAACCTTCCTGGATTACTGCTCGCCAAATCGAAGCAGGCCGTCGTGCCATGACACGCTATGTCAAGAGGGGGGGGAAGATCTGGATTCGGATTTTTCCTGATAAACCAATCACTATGCGTCCAGCAGAAACTCGTATGGGTTCTGGAAAAGGTAATCCAGAATATTGGGTTGCAGTTGTCAAACCTGGTCGTATTCTGTTTGAAATTGCTGGTGTTCCCGAAGCAACTGCCCGTGAGGCAATGCGTCTAGCTAGTAGTAAATTACCAATTAAAACGAAGTTCATTACCCGTGAAGGGGAGTAGGTTTAGATTATGCCTCTACCTAAGATAGAAGAGGTCAGAAAGTTAAACGATCAGGAACTGGCTGATGAAATTTTAGCCGCCAAGCGCGAACTCTTTGAACTGCGCCTGCAACAGGCAACCCGACGCTTAGAAAAACCACATCAGTTTAAACATCTCCGACATCGCATTGCTCAAATGCTGACGGTGGAAAGGGAACGCCAACTCGCTGCGGAGCAAACATCAACTGAGACCCCGACCACGAATGAAGCCCCACCAAGTGAAGAAACAGAGCAAGAACAGGAGTAAAGGTCAATGGCAGTCAAAGAAAGAGTCGGTCTCGTAGTCAGCGACAAAATGGACAAAACTGTAGTAGTTGCAGTAGAAAATCGCTCCCCTCATCCTAAGTACGGCAAAATCGTCGTCCGTACCAAACGGTATAAAGCTCATGATGAGGAAAACCAGTGTAATGAAGGCGATAGAGTCCGGATTCGAGAAAGTCGCCCCCTTAGTCGTACTAAACGCTGGACAGTCACCCAAATCCTCGGCAAGGATTCTTAGTCCTGAGCCATAGTCAGTGGTCAGTCGGTAGATGTTCCCTCAACTAAGTAACAGACCAATATCCTAGTTGAGCACAAAAAATTACTAGTAGAGTGGCTGTCGAGCAAACAACTGACAATGGATAACTAACAAGGAGATCCACAACCATGATTCAACAACAGACTTACCTCAATGTCGCTGACAACAGCGGTGCCCGTAAATTGATGTGTATTCGCGTCATTGGTGCCGGTAATCGACGCTACGGCGGGGTTGGTGATGTAATTATTGGCGTTGTTAAAGATGCTATCCCCAATATGGCAGTGAAAAAGTCAGACGTTGTTAGGGCTGTCATTGTCCGCACCCGCAAGGGACTGCGCCGGGAAAGCGGTATGAGTATTCGCTTTGATGACAACGCTGCTGTGCTCATCAACCTAGATGGTAACCCCAGAGGAACCCGTGTTTTCGGACCGGTAGCGCGGGAACTACGGGAAAAGAACTTTACCAAAATTGTTTCCTTGGCTCCGGAGGTACTATGATCACACCGAAAACTAATACAAAGGCCAATAAACCTGCTAAGCGCCAAAAAATGCATGTCAAAAAAGGCGATACTGTTCAGGTAATTAGTGGCAGAGATAAGGGTAAAGTGGGAGAAATCTTGCGGACATTACCAACTCTTAGCAAAGTAGTTGTCAAAGGGGTAAACATCAAAACCAAACACGTTAAACCTCAACAAGAAGGAGAATCTGGTCAAATTACCACCTTTGAAGCTCCAGTACATAGCTCCAACGTTATGCTTTACTCGGATAAACAAAAAGTTGCCAGCCGTATTTGCTATACCTTTAACGACGATGGGCGTAAGGTAAGAATGCTCAAAAAAACTGGTGAAATTATTGATTAGTGTCTAATACTAATTATTACTATTCTCCAAGGCTCTAAGGTAAAATTCAGGAGGTTATAATACTTATAAATCTACTTTTGAGTTTGTTTTAACTGGTTACTTACTTCTGCCCTAAAGCACTAGTAAATTCCTGACCAAGCCCAGGAAAAAAATAACAACTACCATGACAGAAAAACTAAAAAGTCTCTATCAAGAAAAAGTCGTACCAAAACTCAAAGAGCAGTTTGGTTATCAAAATATTCACCAAGTGCCCCGGTTAGTAAAAATTACCGTTAATCGAGGACTAGGAGAAGCATCTCAGAATTCCAAGGCATTAGAATCTTCTTTGAACGAAATTGCCATCATTACTGGTCAAAAACCAGTAGTAACGCGAGCCAAGAAAGCGATTGCTGGTTTTAAAATCCGCCAAGGGATGCCGGTTGGTGTCATGGTTACCCTACGCTCTGAGCGTATGTACTCATTTCTCAACAGATTAATCCACTTAGCACTACCAAGAATTAGAGACTTCCGTGGTATTAGTCCTCGGAGTTTTGATGGTCGTGGCAACTATAGTCTTGGCATTCGCGAACAACTAATTTTTCCGGAAGTAGATTACGACAGTATTGATCAAATTCGTGGCATGGATATTGCAATCATCACAACCGCAAAAACCGATGAAGAAGGTCGCGCCTTACTCAAAGAGATGGGAATGCCTTTCCGAGACAACTAAGGACTGTAAGTAGAGGAAGGAACTAATGGCGGCAAACGACACAATTTCAGATATGCTAACCCGCATTCGGAATGCGGGGTTGGTGCGGCATCAAACGACCAATGTACCAGCAACTAAAATGACTCGCTCTATTGCTAGGGTTCTCAAAGAAGAAGGCTTTATTGCCGATTTTGAAGAGTCTGGTGAGGGAATCAAAAAGTTCTTGGTCATTTCTTTAAAATACAAAGGTAAAAATCGACAGCCAATTATTAAAGTAATGAAGCGGGTTAGTAGACCTGGATTGCGAGTTTATTCTAACCGTAAAGAATTACCGAGAGTACTTGGTGGCATCGGTATTGCAATTATCTCCACTTCTAAGGGGATTATGACGGACCGAGAGGCACGGCGTCAGGGAGTTGGAGGCGAAGTCCTGTGCTACGTCTGGTAGATAACTTGAAGACTCTTAGCGTTAAGGAATAGTCAATATTTCCAACTTTCCAACAAACAACGAGGATGAAGTCATGTCGCGTATTGGCAAACGCCCTATAGAGGTTCCTAGTAAAGTAACCGTAAAAATTGATGGCCAACATGTCACCGTTAAAGGCCCTAAAGGAGAACTTGACTGGGTTGTACCAGAGCAGGTAACAGTAGAGCAAGAAGGTGAGACGATCAAGGTTGTACGTCGAGATGAATCCAGAAAATCTCGCGAACGCCATGGTCTGTCCCGAACTTTGGTTGCCAACATGGTTGAGGGGGTATCTAAGGGATTTGAAAAACGCCTGGAAATCCAGGGCGTTGGCTATCGAGCTCAGGTTAAAGGGAAAAACCTCATTTTGAATGTTGGTTACAGCCAACCGGTGGAAATCATTCCTCCAGAAGGCGTACAAGTAGCAGTCGAAAACCAAACTAACGTGATTGTTAGTGGCTCTAATAAAGAAGTTGTGGGCAATACAGCCGCCAAAATTCGAGCTGTTCGTCCACCAGAACCTTATAAAGGCAAAGGCATCCGTTATGCCGGTGAAATGGTTAGACGTAAAGCAGGTAAGGCAGGCAAGAAATAGAAATGAAGCTTACTCGTAAACAATCAGTTCGACGCAGACACCGACGGGTACGTCGGAAAGTTAATGGTACGGCTGAACGTCCCAGATTGTCTGTATTTCGCTCTAATCAGCATATTTATGCTCAGGTAATTGACGATAATCTGCAACAAACGTTGGCAGCTGCTTCTACCTTAGAACCTAGCCTGAACTCAGAATTGAAATCAGGGGCGACTTGTGAAGCTTCAGTTGAAGTAGGCAAATTGATTGCCAAGCGAGCACAAGAAAAAGGTATTTCTAAGGTGGTATTTGATCGAGGGGGTAACCTCTATCACGGTCGTGTCAAAGCCTTAGCTGAAGCAGTCCGTGAAGCGGGAATAGACTTCTGAAATTTTGAGCTGATCAGAGAACTTACATTCATTATGGCAAAGTCAAATCGTAGAAAAAGTAACCGTGCTAAGGAAAAAGAAACTACTTGGCAAGAAAGAGTTGTGCAAATCCGCCGCGTCAGCAAAGTAGTTAAAGGAGGAAAAAAATTAAGCTTCCGCGCGATCGTGATTGTTGGTAATGAGCGTGGTCAAGTTGGTGTTGGAGTTGGCAAAGCTAGTGATGTGATTGGTGCTGTCCGTAAAGGAGTAGCCGATGGCAAAAAGCAACTGATTGATGTCCCTTTAACCAAGGCAAATTCTATTCCTCACCCAGCCAAAGGAGCTGCTGTTGGTGCCAAGGTAATGATACGACCTGCGGCTCCAGGAACTGGTGTAATTGCTGGTGGTGCGGTGCGTACAGTACTGGAATTAGCTGGGGTTCGCAATATTCTGGCTAAGCAGCTAGGTTCTAATAATCCTCTAAATAATGCTAGAGCTGTAATCAATGCTCTTGACTCTTTACGCACATTTTCAGAGGTCGCCCAAGAAAGAGGTGTACCAATCGATAACCTCTATGCGTAAGTTATTTATTTGTTATTTGTAAGGTTGTATTGATTTTTTTGCACCAATAACAAACAACCAATAACAAGCAACCAACAACAAACAACCAACAAATTATGAGAATCAATGATGCATTGCCTCAAAAAGGCTCTAGAAAGCGCAGGCGTCGGGTTGGTCGCGGTATCTCTGCTGGTCAAGGCGCTAGTTGCGGTTTTGGGATGCGAGGCCAAAAATCACGCTCCGGTAGAGGTACTAGACCTGGTTTTGAAGGTGGTCAGATGCCCTTGTACCGGCGTATCCCCAAGTTAAAGCACTTTACCGTTATCAATCCCAAAAATTACACTACGATCAATGTAGGTAAGTTAGCATCTCTCTCCGAGAATACAGAAGTAACTTTGGCATCATTAATGGATGCTGGTTTGGTAACTGCTGATGATGGGCCATTAAAAATTCTTGGTGATGGAGAGCTAACTGTGCCACTAACAGTCAAAGCGGCGGCTTTCACCACTGGCGCCCGCAGTAAAATAGAGGCTGCTGGTGGTAGCTGTGAAGTTATAGCAGTTTAAATCTATTGCTTTTTGTCTTTGTATGGTACTTCGATCAGCACCTTATCCTATAGAGGGAGCCTTTTATGGTTGTCAGTAGAGATAAAAACCCAACCGCTCAAGAAACATTTATGCAGATGGCACAAGCTGCTGGCCTAAGAGGTCGGCTACTTGTGACTGTTGGTTTATTGATTTTAGCTCGTCTTGGAGTCTTTATACCCGTACCGGGAATTAACCGGGATGAATTTGCTAGAGCTATCCAAAATAGTCCAGTTATCGGATTTTTGGATATTTTCACAGGGGGGGGACTTTCGGCAGTAGGGATTTTTGCCTTAGGTATTATTCCTTATATTAATGCTTCGATTATTATGCAATTGCTCACTGCGGCAATCCCTGCTTTGGAAAACTTGCAGAAGAATGAAGGAGAAGCAGGACGCAGAAAAATCTCTCAAATTACCCGCTATGTAGCAGCGGGTTGGTCAGTGATTCAAAGTTTAGGGATTACTATTGGATTGCTCAGACCTTATGCCCTTAATTATGGACCAATATTTATTGCCGAAACAACCTTAGCTCTAACTGCTGGTTCGTTATTTGTTATGTGGCTGTCGGAGCTAATCACTGAGCGAGGAATCGGTAACGGTGCTTCGCTGCTGATTTTTATTAATATTGTGGCCATTCTACCCAAAACCTTGGGGGATACCATCGAATTTGCCCAGGCAGGTGGTCAAGAAAACGTAGGGAAGGTAATTATTCTACTCCTAGTATTCCTGGTAATGATCGTCGGGATTGTATTTGTGCAGGAGGGAACCCGCCGCATTCCGATTATTTCTGCAAGACGCCAGGTGGGTAAACGCCTCTATCGAGAGCGTACTAATTACCTCCCTTTACGCTTAAATCAGGGCGGTGTAATGCCAATTATCTTTGCTTCAGCTGTCTTGATTTTACCCGGTTCTTTGGCTGGAGTAGCTAATAGTGGAGGAGAGGGATTTTTGGCAAATGTTGGCCAAGTCCTGACTCAAGTAGCAACTTACTTGAGCCCCAATGGTCCAACTCCTTGGCTATATGTGTTGATCTATTTACTGTTGATCGTGTTTTTCAGCTACTTCTACGCTTCGTTGATTGTTAACCCAGTAGATATGTCGCAAAACCTGAAAAAAATGGGAGCGAGCATTCCGGGAATTCGTCCAGGACGAGCAACCAGCGAATATGTAGAAAAGGTATTAAACAGACTGACTTTCTTAGGCGCAATTTTTCTGGGATTAGTGGCAGTAGTACCAACTGCTGTAGAAAGTGCTACTGGTGTCACAACATTTCAGGGATTGGGTGCTACCTCTTTGCTGATTTTAGTCGGTGTGGCAATTGACACTGCTAAGCAAATTCAGACCTATGTCATTTCCCAACGCTATGAGGGCATGGTCAAGCAGTAGATTGATTGGTTGTTGGTTGTTAGTTACAGCGCTTCGCGCTGTTACGAGGTACAGTAAAATCGACTAGGAAGAAATATATCAAATCTTGACAACTTATTCAGGTGTACCTCATTGCAGCGGTAAGCGCTGTATCTCTGTCAAACATGACCAACAGCCAATAACTAATAACCAATATTCAATAACACAAGATTATGGCAAGATTAATTTTTTTAGGACCTCCAGGGGCTGGGAAAGGCACTCAAGCAAAACTTTTAGCAGAGTTATTGCAAGTGCCTCATATTTCTACTGGTGATATTCTCCGCAGTGCCCTCAAAGCTAAGACACCCCTAGGTCAAAAAGCTCAGTCATATATGGATGCTGGGGAGTTAGTCCCTGATGATTTAATTCTAGACCTAATCCGCGATCGCTTAAGCCAGCAAGATGCTCACAAAGGTTGGATTTTAGATGGTTTCCCCCGTAATGTTACCCAAGCATCTTTCCTAGATGACCTGCTACAAGAACTCCACCAGACTTGTGATTTTGCCATTAACCTGGAAGTCCCAGATGAAGTATTAATGGCTCGACTCTTGGAACGCTCCCAGAAAGAGGGAAGGTCAGATGATAATGAAGATACTATTCAGAGGCGTCTGGAAGTTTATCACAATCAAACAGAACCAATTATTGGTTTTTATCGTGATCGCTCGGTTTTAACTGCTGTTAATGGGGATCAACCGGTAGAATCAGTGACAGAGTATCTCAAACAGCTCGTGTGTTCCTAAAGGGATTATCACAATTTAAGTGATAAATTTGATAAAATATGTTAAATATCCCTGGATAAACATTCATAAGTTTGGAGTCTATGGGGGTGAGTAACAACATTAAATTATTTGAGGATTAATACATTGTCTAAACAAGACTTAATTGAAATAGAAGGTACAGTAACTGAATCTTTACCTAATGCGATGTTTCGTGTCGATCTCGACAATGAGCTCAATGTCCTTGCCCATATATCGGGAAAAATACGCCGGAATTACATCAAAATCTTGCCCGGCGATCGCGTCAAGGTAGAAGTCAGTCCCTACGATCTATCACGAGGAAGAATTACTTACCGCCTTCGGAAGAAATAGAACTTACCAAAAAGCTGTTCTTTATTCAACTATTTTAATATTTTATTGACAAAAAAACTCTTAAATGATAAGATAGTAAGCTTGCAGTGTGTCAAAATTAAGCAATGAAGGTTAGAGCATCTGTCCGCAAAATGTGCGAAAAATGTCGCATTATTCGACGTCATGGTCGAGTTATGGTGATTTGTCCTAATCCCAAGCATAAGCAGCGCCAAGGTTAGTCGGGAGACTATTAATAAATTTAGTTGTAGCACAAAACCAAACAAGAGGGAGAAAAAAACATGGCACGGATTGCTGGTGTAGACCTTCCTCGTGACAAACGAGTAGAAATAGGTCTAACCTACATCTATGGAATTGGTCTGTCGAGGTCTCAAAACATTTTGACCCAGACAGGAGTCAATCCAGATACTAGGGTCAAGGATTTGAGTGATGCTGAGGTAGCAGCTCTCAGAGCAGCAGTAGAAAAAAGTGACTATCAGGTTGAAGGTGACCTCAGGCGTTGGGAGTCAATGAACATCAAACGCCTTGCTGATATAGGAACTTATCGTGGGCGTCGTCATCGCCAGGGATTGCCAGTTCGGGGACAAAGGACTCGCACCAATGGACGTACTCGCCGAGGGCGTCGTATTACCATTGCAGGCAAGAAAAAGCCAGCGGCTAAAAAGTAAATAGCCTGTTGAGTTAAGCAATTACTAAAACAATCAAACTAGAGCAATATGGCGCGACCAACGAAAAAAACTGGTACAAAGAAGCAGAAGCGCAACGTACCCAATGGAGTAGCCTACATCCAATCTACTTTTAACAATACCATCGTTACGATTACTGATCCCAGAGGTGACGTGGTTTCTTGGGCTTCAGCAGGCTCCAGTGGCTTTAAGGGAGCAAAAAAAGGAACTCCCTTTGCTGCTCAAACAGCAGCTGATGGTGCATCACGTCGAGCAATAGATCAGGGAATGCGCCAGATTGAAGTGATGGTGAGTGGCCCTGGTGCCGGTCGAGAAACTGCGATTCGTGCTATTCAAGCAGCAGGGTTAGAAATTACCATGATTCGGGATGTTACGCCAATTCCCCATAACGGCTGTCGTCCACCTAAGCGACGCCGAGTTTAAGCAAGAGTTGGTTGGCATTTGAAGATTGACAAGGAAAACAGGGTCACCTTCAAAAAAGAAAAATGTCTCAATTTATGATGTCAATTGGCATAGGTCTACTCTTTCTTAAACAACATTTAAGTTAAAGGAGAAAGAAAGCTGAACTTAGGTTGAGCCACGTCCTAAAAGCAGGTTTGAGCAAGGCCAACGCCAACAAAAAAATAAGACATTAGCAAGAACGACTGCGACAAACAGCCTGTAACCCATTTGTCGGGATTATGAGTAAGGGAGGTCACTCAGTGGCACAGTTTCAGATCGAGTGTGTAGAGTCTAAAATACTAAACAACAACAGTCAATATAGCAGATTTGTCCTGGAGCCTCTCGAACGTGGTCAAGGTACAACGGTTGGTAACGCTCTGAGACGGATTTTACTGGCTAACCTGGAAGGCGCAGCCGTGACAGCAGTAAGAATTGCTGGAGTAACTCACGAATTTGCCACAATTCAAGGAGTCAGAGAAGATGTCCTAGAAATTATGCTTAACCTCAAGGAGGTCATTCTCAAAAGCCATACTTCTCAGCCTCAAATTGGTCGAGTGATGATTACTGGACCTAGTACCGTAAGGGCAGCTCAGTTTGATTTGCCCTCGGAAGTGGAAATTGTTGACCCAGGTCAATACATTGCCACCTTGGCAGAGGGAGCCAAGCTGGAAATGGAATTTCGCATTGAAAAGGGACAGGGGTATCGAGCTGTAGAGCGGGGTCGTGATGACGGGATTGCAGTAGACTTTCTACAGATTGATGCGGTGTTTATGCCAGTGAAAAAGGTAAATTACACCGTTGAAAATGTCCGTGCTGACGGCTCCTTAGAAAAAGACCGGTTGCTCTTAGATATCTGGACAAATGGTAGTCTCAGTGCTCAGGAAGCTTTGAGTAGAGCTGCCAGTATGTTAGTAGATTTGTTCAATCCCCTCAAAGATATCAATGTTAAACCTCCTGAGGAACCGGGGGACATTCCACAAGATCCAACTAGCCAAATACCCATTGAAGAATTGCAGCTTTCAGTGCGAGCTTACAATTGTCTAAAGCGAGCACAAATTAACTCCGTTGCTGACTTACTAGATTATAGCCAGGAAGACCTCTTGGAAATCAAAAACTTTGGTCAAAAGTCAGCCGAAGAAGTGATTGAAGCCTTGCAGCGACGTTTGGGGATCACATTACCCCAAGAAAAATCGGCAAAAACTGGCTGAGGGAATGGGGAATGGGGAATGGGGAATGGGTGAAAATCTAGCTAATTCTTTGGCTATCTTCTCCCGCTAATATTTTTTCTGAGATTGTAGAGGAAGAAAACAATGCGTCACCGTTGTCGTGTGCCACAACTCGGAAAGCCTGCGGATCAACGTCGTGCTTTACTGAGAAATCTAGCCACTGAAGTAATTCGTCACGGTAGAATTACCACTACCAAAGTGCGAGCCAAAGCAGTGCAATCGGAAGTCGAAAGAATGATTACCTTAGCCAAAAATGGCTCCTTAGCCTCACGGCGTCGGGCAATGGGTTATCTCTACGACAAGCAGTTAGTTCACTCCTTATTTGAAGGAGTCGGCGAACGTTATAGCGATCGCAACGGCGGATATACTCGTATCCTAAGAACTGTCAGGCGTCGTGGTGATAATGCTGAAATGGCAATAATTGAACTGGTTTGAGAGGAGGCAGTCCCTCCTTCTCCCACAGGGAAATGACCAATTACAAACAACCAATAAACAACCATCAATCGCGAGTTGCCCTGGTTATTCAATACCTAGGCACTCATTTTTATGGTTGGCAGCGGCAACCTCACCATCGCAGTGTACAGGAGGAAATTGAAAAAGTTCTTTCTCAGGTGCACCAAAAACCGGTGACTTTATACGGTGCTGGTAGAACAGATACCGGTGTCCATGCTGCTGCCCAAGTTGCCCATTTTAATACAAATCTTCCTATTCCAGCTCATCGTTGGGCTGCTCTGCTCAATAGTAGGCTACCAGACGATATACTAATAAGGGCGACTGCGCCAGTGTCATCAGATTGGCATTCTCGTTTTTCCGCTACTTGGCGTCGCTATCGATATACGATCTATACCGATGCCTTGCCTAACTTATTTGTGCGGCCTTTTAGTTGGCATTATTATCAAGCTCCACTAAATGAATCCCTAATTCAGGAGGCTTTACAACCACTAATTGGTAAGCACCACCTAGCAGCATTTCATCGGGCAAATTCGGGGAGAACCCATTCCTGGGTAGATGTCATGGTGGCAGAATGTTACCGCAAAGAACCGTTTATTCATATAGAAATTCAAGCCAATGGATTTTTGTACGGTATGGTACGGCTCTTGGTAGGAATGCTGGTAAAAGTAGGAAGAGGAAAACTAAGTCCCCAAGACTTTACTGACATCTGGGTTAATCAACAACGGGAAGAAGTAAAGTATGCTGCGCCAGCAAGGGGTTTGTGTTTGTTAAGGGTAGGCTATCCAGACTCTCCCTTTCCTCCAGAAATCTGGTTTGATACTCAACCCAAGTTTCTCTTGCCCACCAGAATTGCTTAGGGATGTGATTTTTATTCTTCTTCAATAAGAGCCCAATTAACCACTAAAAACATCATGGAAAAAACCTACTTACCTCCTCAAAACCTAGAAAAAAATTGGTATCTTGTAGACGCAGCTGACATGCGTTTAGGAAGACTAGCCAGTGAGATTGCCATGGTTCTTAGGGGAAAAAAGAAACCAACCTATACCCCCCACATGGATACCGGCGACTTCGTAATTGTCATTAATGCCGAAAAAGTAGTTGTTACTGGCAAAAAAAGCGATCAAAAACTCTACCGCCGCCATTCAGGTCGTCCCGGTGGAATGAAAACAGAAACCTTCGCTAAATTGCAAGCCCGTATACCGGAAAGGATTATTGAAAAAGCGGTTAAGGGAATGCTACCCAAAAATTCTCTGGGTCGCAAACTGTTTACCAAACTCAAAGTTTATGCTGGGGACAGTCATCCCCATCAAGCGCAAAAACCCCAAGTATTAACCATTGAAACAATTCCAGGAGCAAACTAATGCAAGCAGAAGAATTAGCAGGTCAAGCAGTATACTGGGGCACAGGTCGTCGTAAATCTTCCGTAGCCAGGGTGCGTTTAGTTCCCGGTACGGGTGAACTGATTGTCAATGGACGTCCAGGAGACTCTTACTTTAACTACAACCCAAGTTACATAACCTCAGCCAAAGCCCCACTAGAAACCCTAGGGTTGGAAAATGATTACGATATCTTGGTGAAGGCTCACGGTGGTGGTTTAACTGGACAATCTGACTCAATCCGTTTAGGAATTGCTAGAGCTTTGTGTGACTTAGACCCGGAAAACCGTTCACCCCTAAAAATAGAAGGTTACTTGACTCGTGACCCCCGCTCCAAAGAGCGTAAGAAGTACGGTTTGAAGAAAGCCCGTAAAGCTCCACAATACTCGAAGCGGTAAACATCAAATCATTGATTGTTGGTCATTGGTCACCGGTAATTAATACAATAATAATTACTAGGAACTGAGCACCAACACTCTGACTGTTTAACTCAAAAAAATCTCAAAACTTTAGGAGTAACTATGCCAAAAGCTGATATTCATCCAGAATGGTATCCAGAAGCCAAAGTCTATTGTAACGGTGAAGTAGTAATGACTGTTGGTTCTACTAAACCAGAAATCAACGTAGATGTTTGGTCTGGAAACCATCCCTTCTATACAGGAACCCAAAAGCTGATAGACACCGAAGGTCGAGTAGAACGCTTTATGCGGAAATACGGCATGTTTGATACGGAAGATAGCTCTGATTCCACAGAAAAATAGCTCAGCAATCAACCCGATCAATCGACCTTTTTGAGCTGTTTTGATGGAGCGATCGCATGAGTCATGGCTGAAACTTACCTACTGGAGAAACTACAATCTGTTGAGCAAACTTTCAATGAATTAACGCGCCGTCTGGCGGATCCAGATATTGCTACAAACCCGAATGAGTTACAACGGGTAGCAAAAGCGCGTTCTTCTTTAGAAGAAGTGGTCAACACCTACGATACCTGGAAAGCAACCCAAGAAGAATTAGAAGGGGCGCGAATTATTCTTAAAGAATCGGGTAGCGATCCAGAGATGCAAGAAATGGCAGCACTGGAAGTTGAGGAGCTTCAAGCGGAGACAGAGCAACTGGAAAAACGCCTCAAGATCCTGCTATTACCCCGTGACCCGAATGATGAGAAAAACATTATGTTAGAAATTCGGGCAGGTACTGGTGGTGATGAGGCGAGTATCTGGGCTGGTGACTTAGTGCGTATGTACTCCCGCTATGCCGAAGGTCAGAATTGGCGGGTTAAATTATTAAGTGAGTCCCTGGCAGATATGGGGGGATTTAAAGAGGCGATTCTGGAAATTCAGGGAGACCAAGTTTACAGTAAGCTGAAGTTTGAAGCTGGAGTTCATCGGGTACAACGAGTACCGGTAACTGAAGCAGGGGGAAGAGTCCACACTTCAACGGCAACGGTAGCAGTGATGCCGGAAGTTGATGATGTGGAAGTAGAGATTGACGCCAAGGATTTGGAAATTTCTACGGCACGTTCTGGTGGTGCTGGTGGACAAAACGTCAACAAGGTAGAAACAGCAGTTGACTTGTTCCATAAGCCTACAGGTATTCGGATTTTCTGTACAGAAGAGCGCTCTCAACTGCAAAACCGAGAACGAGCTATGCAAATTCTCCGTGCTAAACTTTACGAGCTTAAGCTCCAAGAGCAACAAGATGCTGTAACTTCCATGCGGCGATCGCAAGTTGGTACAGGTTCCCGCTCAGAGAAAATCCGCACTTACAACTATAAGGACAATCGGGTTACCGATCACCGTCTAAGTCAGAATTATTCTCTTAATCCTGTACTTGAGGGTGATATAGAACATATCATTCAAGCTTGTATTAGTCAAGATCAGCAAGAACGTTTAGAAGATTTGGCAGCTTCTACTGTTAGCGCCAACTGATGTTACAAGACATCTCCAGGAGCTCCGATTTGGTATACTTGAATGTATCATGCTAAGGCATGGAAATAATCTTTAGCAACAGCAAACTTCAAAAACTTTGTGAACAGAATGGGGTAGCCCAAAAGAAATTGGGACAAGCATGTGCTCGTAAACTACAAGCACGTCTTTCAGACCTTCTTGTTGCAAGGTCAGTCCGGGAGCTAGTTGCAGGGCGACCACATCCTTTGACGGGGGATAGAGCTGGACAGTTTGCTGTAGACCTAGAGAGTGCAAAACGCCTTGTTTTTGAGCCTGCTAATGTTCCTGTCCCCTACAATGAAGATGGAAGCATCGATTGGTCAAGGGTTACTTACGTCTGCATCGTTTTTATTGGCGACTATCATGACTGAACTAACACACCCCTTTACTCCAGATTGGGTTTCCCCTCCTGGCGATACAATTGCCGATTTGCTGGAGGAGCGCGACTGGACACAGGCTCAATTAGCAGAGCATCTAGGGTACACGAAAAAATATATAAGCCAACTCATCAGTGGCAAAGCACCGATTGGCGAGGAGACTGCTCTCAAATTGGAACGAGTTTTAGGCAGTACAGCAGGGTTTTGGCTCAATCGAGAAGCCCTCTACCGCACTCAGCTTGCCAAAATCGAAAGTTCAATTACTTCAAGCACTGCTCCATAGGCTCAACATCGGGTTGCCTACAGCTGAGCTAACTCACGAGTAATGTTCACATATTTATTGTGGAACTGGCATCTTGCCAGTTACTAAATTAGCAATATTATTAAGCACCTACACAGAATTAATTGCCTACTCCCAATCTCTGTAACCCTTGCATCGTAAAATTTTTAGCTTTCGAGAATGTTCAATTATTTTTGTGCACCTGCTTATTGAATTAAGATTGAGACAGGCTAGAAGCTTGTTCGACCAATTCTAAATTTGGCTTTCTAAACAGCAAAAATGTCATTGTGGGTGAGCTCGACTCCAATTAGCTGCTACCAATGCAAGCGATCGCTTCATAATATAACGATACCACCGGTGCATTATTCTTCGCTCCTGATGGTACAGCTACTTTGGCACAAGTGCAGTTTGCACAACTCTCGATTGGATTAGCTCTCACTTACTGTGACATTTTTGTTGTCTAGTAGGATGTAATATCAAATCCGGTTTAAAGAGTGTCCCTATCTTAAAGAAAGAAGTTCATCCAAAAGCTGATTTAACGGATTCTGGAAAGGCTACTGTATAAATCGGATTTGGTATGAGAAGCTAACTTTGACTCTTGTGGAACTGGCATCTTGCCAGTTAAGCAAGAGGTATAGTACTGAGAAGTTAGCTTTGATTTTTACTTCTTGAATTAACACCCAATATACCTAAGGTTAATAAACCTAAAACAAAAGATGGTTCAGGGATATCTGTAGTAGCTGGTAAGAAAGGGGAGAAGTTATTAAAAGCAAAACCAGCTGGAGCCTGTCCTATAGAAGAAATACGAATGGCATGAATATCTGCCACATCGCGGTCAAAAGACCATAACCAAGGCAACCCATCTAGAGTATTGGGATTAGCAGGAGGTATCCCTCTGGGACTGATAATGGTATCTACAACATTATTGGCATCTAAACCTGATGCATAATCTTGACCCAGTGCTTCTATTTTCCACCATTCATCATGTAAATGAGGATTGAGGGGAGATCCATCTATATCCCAAATTTCGCCACTAGCTCCAGCCACAGGATCAGAATAATTGATAATTAAATTGAGGGCTTTGTTGTTTCTGAAGTCTAGACTCTTGAGAAAGAATTGACCAAGTTGCTCTTCAAATCCAGGTTTAGCAGTATCTGTTTTTATGTCCGATCCTACCAATGTTACGAATGTAGCCTGATCACCAGGGTAAGTTCCTGTCTGCTCCAGAATGGGAAAAGCTCCAGGATCTGTGAAACCATCACCATCAGTATCTAAACCGAAAGTGACGCCAAAAGTTGAAGCAAATTGATCGCTGATTTCCAGTTCATCCTGCGGCATATAACCGGGAACATCAAGATCCACTTCAAAGGTAATAGTAGATGCTTGTACTGGCTTATAGTTGACCATCACCCATGCCAAACCTACAACCATACTGGTAGCTACAACCCTAATTTTCATCTTTTCTTGTCTCCACAATCCAATAATTAAACGGAGTATTTTTTGCTCTATAGGTAAATTGGGAGCAGGAAAGCAACTTTATGCACAATCGGCAATGTTGGTTACAAAACTTAATAGTAGATGTCTGACTTCTTTAATATGGCAAAAGGCAGAGGTCAGAAGGGAAGAGGTTGACAGGTAAAGGTTTGCTGCATAAGGCAATTGTCCTAACCGCCTTGGCGATTGCTATAAGTCAGACATCTCGATTGTTCGCGATTACCTACGACACGGGTGAGCGAAAAAAAGGGTGGGGAGCAGAGGAGCGGAGGAGTTGGGGAAGAAGAGAGAACTGATAATTTTTGGATATAAAGCTCAAGAAATCCCACCCAAAATTTCGTTCACCCCTACGACACCAGCTTGCACGATTGCAGATAATCACATCCAGTAGGGGGTTGGGCGTAGCATTCGGATAGGTAGGGCTTGTTGAATAAGTGTGGAAGCATTGCCACACAAGGCTTTTAATCAATTTTCAACAGAAGTAAGTGCAAGGAGATTGAACCCACCGATACAATTTCCTTGCACTTTAGGTTGAGAATCACTGGTTAAATTACGAATATGAGGTAAAAATAAGTAGATTTTTAAGCAGTAATTTTGCCTATCCTCATTCCCTGAAGCGGCAACAGTGGTTCCACTTAGGACTAAAGAGGTAGTCCTCAAGAATTTCCCCAACCAATGTTGCCAGTTCCCAGTTTTCATCCAATACTCCTCTCAACAGTAAGTACTTATTAGTTTCCGTAGTCAGACTGAAGGCAAGGATTTAATGCTCTTCATATTTATTATTTGGGGAGAGGTTAGTGACTATTATGCAAGTAAGCCAGAAGTCGTAATATTTCGCAACGCTTTTTCTTCGTTGCCTATTCCCTATTACCTATTCCCTATTCCCTATTACCTACTCTCTAATTACTATTGCCTGTTGCCTGTTGCCTGTTCCCTAGTTCCTCGATAGTGAGTGACTGGTGGTAACCGATTTAGTTTTTTTGTGGGTCAAATAAAACTAAAGAATAATCTAGTCATAAATTAGAGAAAATATTTTGCTTAGAAAAAAAATAGACCTATCCAAAGTAGTATGACAGGTAAGACATTGTTACATTACATTGAATTAATGATTACCTCTCAATCAAGTGAAATTACGTAGAATAACTTGCTTATAAATTAAAAACAGGTTATTGAACTGTCCTAGGATACAGCACTAAAGTCATCTACACTAATAGTGCTTCTACCTTGAAGCTAGCTAGACTTACTTAAATTTTCAGGGTTTTCTCTAGAGTAGGGAAATAAGTTTAGCTAATCAGAAAAATAACTAGTAAAAATTTGTCCATATTTTTGCTTAATTGCTGTCAATTTATAATTTACTGACTAAAAATAATCTTTTCTTATGAAAAAGCCCACAATCTACACCATTGGATGCCAGCAGTGGCGAGCTGGATAATTTATCTTGGCTACTCCTAAAAAAAGAAAAATATCAAGTCAAACTGTTACAGGCTAGAGAAAAGTAATTTATAGACTAAAATCCATGTTTTTTATTTTGTAAGTCATAAACCATAGAAAATATTCTGCTAAGGAAAAAACATGCCTACCCAGAGTCGTATGACATGCAAGACATAGTTGAACTATATTGTAATGAATGACTTAAACTTTTCAGAGTTTTCTTCACCAAGAAGAAACAGATTTTCCTGTCAACTAAACAGCTAATAGCTATTCGTCATATTTTTGCTTAATTGCTGTCAACTTATATGCAATCTCAATCAAATTAATACTTTCTCATGAAAAAGCTAAAAGTTGTGATGATGGGTCCGAGTTTAGATGAAAAGGGCGGAATGGGTTCAGTCGGAACTCTTATCCTCAATAATGCTCTAGCTGAACTACAAATTGAACATATTTCTACTTGGGATGGAGAACAAAGTAGAAATTCAACTATCTATATGTTCAAGGCGTTTGTCAGAGCATTATTTGCTTTGTTTGAGAAACTTATCAAAGCTGAAGTTGATATAGTTCATATCCATCTAGCGGAAAGAGGTAGTGCTGTAAGAAAGGCAATTATTGCTTTAGTGGCGATGGCATTTAATAAGCCGTTTATTATGCACGCTCATGGTTGTGAGTTTCATTCATTTCACAGTCAGCTTCCTATTATACCCAAAAAATTTCTCAATTGGGTATTACAACAGTCTGCTTATTTAATTGCCTTGTCAGAGAGCTGGAGAGACTATTATGTGAATAATTGTAGTTTGACAGCAGAGCAGGTTGTCGTATTTCCTAATCCAGCGGAAATTCCTGAATATGTTCCTGATCGTGCTAATTGCCAGCAGAAGCTTAAAATAGCTTTTCTCGGACGGATTTGCAAACGTAAAGGGGTATTTGATTTGTTGGAATCATTTGCTCAGCTTGCCCCGGAACATCAAGAAAAATCAGAATTAATCCTGGCAGGAATTGGAGAAATTGAGGAAGCAAAAGCTTTAGCCCAAAGGCTAGAAATAAAGCAACATGTTATTTTCCCTGGCTGGGTCGATCCAGATGGGCGTAATAAGTTGTTGTCTGATGCAGATGTCTTCCTGCTGCCTTCCTACAACGAAGGTTTACCCATGGCAGTGCTTGAGGCCATGAGCTGGGAATTACCAGTGGTGACTACACCAGTAGGGGGGATTCCGGAGCTAATTACTAATCAAGAAACTGGTCTGTTGGTAAACCCAGGAAATGTACCACAGTTAGCAAAAGCCTTAGAGTCTTTAATTACAAATGAGTCTCTAAGACTTGAACTAGGAAAAGCGGCAAGAAAGCGAGTTGCTCCCCTAGATATCAAACTTTATAGTCGCTCTTTGTCTGAGTTATACTTTTCAGTATCAGGAACTTCTAAAAGTAAATCTGTTGAACCTCCGTTGAAGGAAGCAGTTACTGCTAATCAGCGTCGTTAGGATGCAAAGGTTTTAGAGAATAGAGCTTGATATTAGGCATTTCCAGAAACCCAGAATTTAGCACCGTAAATAGGGCTTGTAGCATAATTACTGGAGATGTCTAGTAGTCTCCAATCTATTACGAGCGCAACTTTGCTGAAACTAAAATAGTAGAGTTTTACTTCTTCGTTTGAGATTTCATGGAATATCAAGAGTATGCAGAAGATATCGACTTCCAGAAATACTGGTTAATTCTGAAGCGACATTGGCTCCTGGGTTCAGTTGTTTGGTGTATTATTGTTGCTCTGGCAACTTTAGCAGCTCTTTCAGGAGAACCCACTTATGAAGCCTATGGCAAACTTCGATTTAAAAAAGAGAATACCACTTCCGCTTTAGCCACAGGCTCTGGGGAAAAATTTGGCAAACTGGATTCTTTAAATAACAAAGATACACCTCTTGATACAGAAGCGGAGGTAATCCGTTCTGCACCAATTGTTAATCAAACAATAGAGAGTTTAAATTTGCAAGATGAGGAGGGTGAGCCTGTAACTTATGACGATTTTAACAAGAGTCTTGATGTAGGAATTATTGCTGGAACTGATATTTTAAGTGTTTCCTATGAAAGTCGCCAATCTGAGGAAGCGATTGAGGTGGTTAATCGGATTATGGAAATCTACTTAAAAAACAATATCCTCACCAATCGTTCTGAGGCAGTAGCAGCCAGAGAATTTATTGATGCACAGTTACCTAAAGTAGAAGAGAGTGTAAGTAAGGCAGCTTCTGCTTTACGCAATTTTAAAGAGCAAAATAAAATTGTAGACCTTCAACAAGAAGCTCAATCTACTGTATCAGCAATCGATAATTTAAATCAAGAAATTGGTGCAACTCGTGCAGCAATAGAAAAAAATAGGGGTCTAGCTACAGAACTTCGTAAAAAGATTGGTATGAGTTCTGAAGAAGCTTTAACCAGGAAGACCTTAAATGAGTCAGTTGCATTTCAGGAAGTGTTTGAAGAACTCAAACAGGTAGAACAGCAACTAGTGGTTGAGCGTACTCGATTTCAGGACGCGAATCCAACTATTATTAATTTGCAAGAAAAAAAAGCTGCATTAGAAACTCTTTTAAAGCAGAGGGAAAGACAAGTTATTGGCAGGAATTTGTCAATACCTTATGAAGATTTTCCTGAAAATACCCCAGGTTCTCCAGCTGGAGAATTGCAGGATACTATCACGGAAAACTTGATTGCTTCTGAAGCTGAGCTACAAGCTTTAACCAATCAGCTAGCAACTCTCATTCAAGTTAGAGACTCTTATAAACAAAGAGTCAACGATTTGCCAAAACTTGAACAAACTCAGCGAGATTTAGTACAAAAACTAGAAACAGCTCAAGCTAGCTACAAATTGCTTCTCAACAATCGTGAACAAGTCCAGCTTGCCGAAAATCAAAATGTTGGCAATGCTCAAATTGCCAGTCCTGCCATAGCTTCACCTTATCCGAACTCTAGCAAAAAATTAGTTTTAATGGCAGGTATTGTGGTGGGTAGCCTGCTTTATGTGGTGACGGCATTTGTTATGGAACTGATGGACAGATCGCTCAAAACGACTAAAGAGGTTCGTAATATCTTTAATTATACCTTGCTAGGAATGATCCCTTGTCCACAAAAAAAAGTACCTTTTACGATAATTAAAACCGAAGATACTGCTCCAGAACACCAAGTTAGGGACTTACCTCAATCCACCATTAGCGAAACCTACAAAATGCTTCAGGCAAACTTGCGGTTTCTCAGTCCAGATCAAGACTTGAAAGTGATTGTGGTAACCAGTTCTGTACCGAAGGAAGGGAAGTCTACAGTCTCCAGTAATTTAGCTGCAGCGATGGCGCAACTAGGAAGCCAAGTTTTGTTAATCGATGCGGATTTACATCATCCACAGCAACATCATATTTGGCAGTTGACCAATGAGGTGGGATTAAGCGAGGTTATTGTCTCTCAAGCAACTTTGGAAAAGGCAGTAACAACAGTTATGCCAAATTTGGATGTTCTGTCTTCTGGAGTCATCCCACCTAATTCTTTGGCTCTACTTGGCTCTAATCGCATGAATGCCTTAGTTAAGGATTTTTCCAAAACCTATGATTTCGTAATTATCGATACCTCTCCCCTGTTATTAGTAGCTGATGCGTTGACCTTAAGCAAAACAAGCGATGGAATTTTGCTAGTAGCTAGACCAGGGGTAATCGATCGAGTTAGTGCTAATGCAGCAAGAGAACTTTTAGAACAATCAGACCAGAATGTTCTCGGATTAGTGGCCAATGGAGTACTGATTGACAACGAGCCGGATAGTTATTTCCATCACGCTAAAGCTTACGCTAAAAATGATGCTAAATCTCCTTTCGCTTCTATTTTAAAAAATTAAACTTGATTTTCATCAACCTAAATGAGTAATAAGCTAAATTTAGTTCTTCAGAAGATGAGCCCAAATCTCCGTAAGATTCTCAGCAATACTAGCTGGCTACTTGCGGAACGAGTCTTACGTATGGCTGTGGGATTTTTTGTTCTTGCTTGGGTAGCTCGTTATTTGGGTGCAGATCAGTTTGGTTTGTTAAACTATGCAATTTCCTTCGTCATAATTTTCACTACTATTGCTCATTTAGGTTTAAACCATTTTGTAGTCCGTGATTCTGTGAGTGAAATATCCCGTAAGGATGAAATTCTCGGCACTGCTTTTTTGTTAAGATTGATTAGTGGAATTTTCTCTTTTTTGTTAGTAACTGGAATCATTTTTTGGCTACGTCCTGATGAACAACTGACTAGAATTATAGTAGTAATTGTTGCCTCAAGTCTACTTCTTCAAGAGTTTAATGTTATTGATGATTGGTTCCAATCACAGGTGCAGTCAAAATATGCTGTTTCAGCGAGGAACACTGCTTTCATCATTATGACCTTGGTTAGGGTGACATTAATCCAAACTCAAGCTCCCTTAATTGCCTTTGCTTTAGCCTATTTGATAGAAAGCGCTTTGACTTTTCTTGGTCTAGTTATTGCTTACCAAGTGAGTGGGCAAAAAATCCAAGCTTGGCGCGGTAACTGGCGAAGAGCTAAAAGTCTTATGAAGGTAAGTTGGCCTCTAATATTTTCTAACTTAGCCATCATGGTTTATTTATACATTGATCAAATTATGCTAGGGCAGTTAGCAGATAATAAAGCGGTTGGTGTATATGCAGCAGCAGTGCGGTTATCCGAAACTTGGCCTTTTATGGCAACGGCAATTGTATCTTCAGCAGCTCCTTCTATCATTGCAGCGAAGAAAGTCAGCGAAACAGCTTACTATGAAAAAATTCAAAAACTTTGTAACTTTTTAGAAATAATAGTCTATTCTATAGCTATTCCTATGACTTTTTTGTCAACATTTCTAGTAGTTCTAGTTTTTGGTCAAGACTACGCTTCTGCTGGTAGCATATTATCGATTCATATCTGGTCATCTTTATTTGTTTTCTTAGGTTACGTCAAAAATATTTGGATAGCGACAGAAGAGTTAACTGGATTTGCTTTATCTGCTAGTATTGTTGGGGCAACAATCAATATTTTACTTAATATCTGGCTCATACCTAAATATCAAGGAATAGGAGCAGCGATCGCAACCGTTATTTCCTATGGATGTGCTGATTATATTATGTGCTTTATCTATCCTCCAGCTCGGAAGTTTGGTTGGGTAATGACTAAAGCAATGAGCTTAAATGGAATTGCTATGGTTTTTAGCAAAAATCATTGAATCAATTAAATAGAGCTAATATTTTTGTTCTTATTTTTACCAAAATAGTTGAGGTATAAATTTTGTATAATAATCCTCTGGTTAGCATTTTAATTAACAACTACAACTATGGTCGCTTTCTTTCTGAAGCCATTGATAGTGCTTTGAAACAAAGTTATTCCAATATAGAAGTAATTGTGGTTGATGATGGCTCCACTGATAATTCCCAAGAAATTATCAAAAGTTATGGGGAACACATTATCCCCATACTTAAGCAAAATGGCGGACAAGCTTCTGCTTTTAACGCAGGATTTGCTGCTAGTCAGGGAGAAATTATCTGTTTTTTAGACTCCGATGATCTTTGGAAAACTGACAAAGTGGCAGAGGTGGTTAAGACTTTTGTGGAGAATCCGGACATTGGCTGGTGTTTTCATTCCTTAGAATTTCTGAGTACAACTCCTAAAAAAATATCTCCCATGACTTATAAGGGAATATCTGGCAAATATGATCTGAGTGCTCACCTTGAACGAGGAAAACTCAACAAGAAAATTCCTGAATTTAACTTGGCGACCTCAGGAATGTGCTTTAATCGTTCCCTCTTAAGTAAAATTCTTCCCATGCCAGAAGTAATTAAGATAACTAGCGATGATTACATTAAGTATATTGCTTTAGGCGTGAGTCCAGGGTTTATCTTATTGGAAGACTTAGCTCTTCAGAGAATTCATGATAACAATGCCTATACCTTCAGAAGCGATAAGCAACAACTCAGAGGTAAGATACACGCTTTAACAGCTTACTGGATGAGGATGAATTTTCCAGCATTATCTAAATTTACCAATAGCCTCTTGGCAACAGGGATGAAAATTTATTGGAGCAGTGGAGGTATTGAAGCAGAAGGTCAAAAACTTATCAAAAGTTATCTATCATCAGTAACCCTATTGGAAAAATTGGAAATTTATACGAGGGCTTTTTACTACCGCCTGAAGTCATGAACTTAGAGTTAAACCCACTATTAAAGTTTCTAGAAAAAAGAGCCACAATTTTCGCCCTACTCTTTTTGTCAGAACTTTTGCGCTTCCAAAGTTTATATAGTGACCCAGACCCCAAAGCTGATGCTGTTGCCGTCGGTAATCCTTTGGATCCAGTGATGTCGCTGTTACAGCATGGTATTTATGCAGCTACCCTTCTACTCATACTTGCTCGTTGGAAAAGTGTTATTCGTGCGGGTTTAAGAGACCAACTTGTTTGGCTGTTAACGGGAATGGCTTTGATGTCATTTCTCTGGTCAGATTTTCCAGATTGGTCACTCAAAAAGGGTATTACAACGGTTCAAACAACTTACTTTGGACTGTACCTGGCTTCACGCTATAACTTAAAGCAACAGTTACAGATGTTAGCTTGGGCGATAGGGATTATTGGTATAGTTTCTCTACTGTTTACCCTAGCATTTCCTGGTGCAGCCATTGAAGCTGGAGCCAATGCAGGCTCTTGGCGGGGACCTTTTGTGCAGAAGAATGTCCTGGCTAGGATTATGGTTCTAGGAGCAATTGTTTTCTTACTGCTTGCTCTCGACAGCCGTAAAAACCGTTACTGGCTTTGGGGTGGTTTTGGTCTGTGCGTTCTCATGATCCTGTTGACTGGTTCCAAAACTGCTCTGTTGCTGTTTTTATCTGTAGTGATTCTTTTGCCTCTTTACAAGGCTTTGCGGTGGAGCGATACGATACTTGTTCCGTTAGTCATTACTTTACTCTTGGTAGCTGGGAGTATTGTGGTGTTAATTGTAGGCAATTGGGAAAACATACTGCTGGGATTGGGGAGAGACCCAACTTTGAGCGGTCGTACTGATCTGTGGGAATTGGCAATGGAATTGATTGCCAAACGCCCTTGGTTAGGTTATGGGTATCAAGGTTTCTGGCAAGACGGAGGAGTAGCTGAGATTGTTTGGAAAGCAGAAGGATATAAACCACCTCATGCTCATAACGGTTTCGTCAACATGGCCTTGGATTTCGGTCTAATAGGTTTGTTCCTTTTTTTGTTGATTATTGCCGTAACTTATGTGCGGGCCATAGCTTGGTTGCGTTTGGGTAAAACAACCATAGAACTCTGGCCGCTCTTTTATGTCACCTTCTTTTTTATGTACAACCACAGTGAAAATACCATAATTGCTCACAACTCCCTCTTTTGGGCTTTGCTAGCATCTGTGACTTTTTCTATGAAGCGTCTTCGACCAGTAGAACCAAAAATACCTAAGAAATTACCAAAACAACCAAAATTAGTGAAACATACCTAGAAGTGAAAAGCGAAAGTCATAAAGCAAATGAATAACTTAGCAATTTTCTTAATGGATCTTGATGGTGGTGGGGCCGAAAGAGTAATGATCAACCTGGCTCGAGGTTTTGCTGAGCAAGGACTAAATGTAGACCTAGTCTTAGTGAAAGCAGAGGGTCCTTATTTATCACAACTGCCCCCCAATGTACGAGTTGTCAAACTGGGAAGTTCTCGACTGATTTTTAGCATTCCTGCTTTAGCCGGTTACCTCAAACAAGAGCAACCACCAGTATTAATTTCTGCCCTAGAAGACACAAATATAGTGGCTCTTTCGGCCAAGAAGTTAGCGGGTGTATCAACTCAAGTGATTGTTACTGTACACAATCATCTTTCTCGTGAAGCAACTAATGCCACTTCCCTCAAACGGCGATTAACCCCCCAACTAGTTAAGTTTTTTTACCCTTGGGCTGATACAATTGTTGCTGTATCCCAAGGTGTCGCTCAGAATTTGTTCGAGTTAGGTTTACCTCCAAAAAAAATCAAAGCCATCTATAATCCAATTGTCACTCCAGAGTTAAGTGAAAAACTTCAAAAATCCCTTGAGCATCCTTGGTTCTTACCCAATCAACCTCCAGTAATTTTAGGAGCAGGACGCCTGGAAAAGCAGAAAGATTTTCCTACTCTGATCCGTGCTTTTGCTCAAGTAAGGCAGCACTATCAAGTGCGATTAATGATTTTGGGTGAAGGAACTGAACGTTCTCATCTAGAATCTCTGGTGCATAACCTTAACTTGACAGAAGATGTCGTTTTTGCTGGCTTTGTTGCTAACCCCTATGTCTACATGGCAAGAGCTACTGTACTAGTTCTCTCCTCAGCATGGGAAGGTTTTGGCAATGTCTTGGTAGAAGCTATGGCAGCGGGAACTCCGGTGGTATCTACTAATTGTGAAAGTGGCCCAGCTGAGATTTTAGCCAATGGGCAATACGGGAAATTAGTTTCGGTAGGAGATAGCAAGGAAATGTCAGAAGCGATTATGACCACTCTTAAGGATATTCAAGATGGAGAAGTTCTCAAACAACGAGCTAATGAGTTCTCACTCAAAAATGCAATTACAGAATATAAAAAGTTGTTTTTATCTGAACAATATGATGAGATTAAAAATATTTTCCGATCAACAATATCTTCTCAAAAGTGATGCAGTGAGACCAAATCCTATGCTTTTGCCTTTCTGGTCTCATTTTACCGAAACCGGAGATGCTCCCTGGATTAACCGGCATGAGTGTTACAGGGAGATCGCTCATACTCTGTTTGAGATGGTTCCTTTAGAGGAAGCTGATTTCGCAGTGATGCCTGATGACTGGAGAACAGTGGTGGGAGAGTTATGGTACTCTCAAGTTAATCAACAAGCACAAGAGTTGTATCTTCAATTTGCAAAAAAGGCAGAAGCAGCAGGAAAGCCACTTATTGTATTTTTTGGTTGTGATCGTTCCGATGATGAAGTACCTACCCTGAAAAATGCCTTTATTTTTCGCCACTCCTGCTATCGTTCCCAAAAAAAACCACATCATTTTGTTTGGCCTTCTTTCTGTGAAGATTTTGTGCAACGATACTTTGAAAATCAGCTTCCGATTAGACAAAAGCAAGAAAAGCCTATTGTTGGTTTCTGTGGCTTGACCAAACGAGATTCGTGGAAATTTAACTTAAAGCGGATTGCTTATTACTTATATATTTTACCCCACAGAAAAATTAGAACAACACATCCACCATTTGAAGGGCATATTTTACGGGATAAAGTTATCAAAATTTTAAAGGATAGTGATTTGCTAGAGACAAATTTTATTACTTATGACCGCATGGTATTCTTGGGAAAAAAAAGCTTAGAGCAAAGAAAAAAATCACGAGACGAGTATCTACAAAATATGAGAAGCAGTGACTATGTAGTCTGCTGTCGTGGAACTGCCAATTTTTCTAATCGTCTTTTTGAAACTCTTTGTTGCGGTCGGATACCAATTTTCATCGATACGGACTGTAGTCTGCCCTATGATTTTGTTGTTGACTGGAAAAAATACTGTGTTTGGGTAGATGAAAAAGAAATCCCCAATATTGGACAAAAAGTAGCTGAGTTTCATAACAAACTTTCTCCCCAAGAATTTGTGAATTTACAACTTGAGTGCCGAAAATTTTGGCAAGAGTGGCTATCCACTGAAGGATTTTTTTCTAAGTTTAATTTGCATTTTCAATCTTAGGAGTATCAAAAAAATAATTAAATGTAAAGTAGTGATGATTTTTCATCTAAAACAGAGCCATAATCATACTCCAATCTAGGCAATATATTGTTTAATCTTTAATGATTTTGCCGATAGATTTATTTCAGATTGTGCTTATAAAAATCATGAGCAATAAAATAAAAATGAAAATATTTTCTGAGCAACAATATCTACTCAAAAATGATGTCGTAAAGCCCCATGCTATGCTTTTACCTTTCTGGTCTGACTTTGCCGAAACCGGAGCTCATCCCTGGATGAATAGGCATGAAAGATACATGAAGATAGCTCATAATCTTTTTGAGATAGTTCCTTTAGAGGAAGCAGATTTTGCAGTGATGCCTGATGACTGGAGAACAGTAGTTGGAGAGTTGTGGTACTCTAAAGCGAATCCACAAGCACAAGAATTATATCTTCAATTTGCAAAAAAAGCAGAAGAAGCGGGAAAGCCACTCATTGTGTTTTTTGGTAGCGATCGCTCGGATGATGAAGTACCTGTTTTGAAAAATGCTTTTATTTTTCGTCATTCTTACTATCGTTCTAAAAAGAAACCAAGAAATTTTGTTTGGCCTGCTTTTTGCGAAGATTTTGTTCAACATTATTTTGAAAATCAGCTTCCTATTAGACAAAAGCAAGAAAAGCCTATCATTGGTTTCTGTGGCTTGACTAAAAGAGATTCATGGAAATTTACCTTAAAGCGGATCGCTTATTCTTTATATGTTTTACCTCATTGGCAAACTAGAACAAAGTATCCACCATTTCAGGGGCATATCTTACGCAATAAAGTTCTCGAAGTTTTAAATAATAGTGATTTAGTAGAGACAAATTTTATTGTCAAAGATAGAATGGCTTTCTTCGGTAATAAAAGCTTGGAGCAAAGAAAAAAATCACGAGACGAGTACATACAAAATTTGAAAAACAGTGACTATGTAGTCTGCTGTCGTGGAACTGGCAACTTTTCTAATCGTCTTTTTGAAACTCTCTGTTGCGGTCGAATACCAATTTTTATCGATACGGACTGTTGTTTACCTTATGATTTTGTTGTTGATTGGAAAAAATACTGCGTTTGGATAGATGAAAAAGATATCCCAAACATTGGGCAAAAAGTAGCTGATTTTCATGATAATCTTTCTCCTCAAGAGTTTGTTAATTTACAACTTGAGTGCCGAAAATTTTGGCAAGAGTGGCTATCCACTGAAGGATTTTTTTCTAAATTTAATTTGCACTTTAAATCTGTTCTGATAGCAGAGGATAGAGGATAGAGGACAGAAGACAGAAAGCAGAAGTAAAAGATTGACCGGTAAAGGTTTGCTGCATTCTGTGTTGTTTTAAATGGAGTTTAGACTAACTCAAAAATCACGCCATATATAGACCAATCATTCAATTCATAACCACCATATATAGTTTGGCAATAGTATTTATTCTAGACTCCAGGTCTAAGTGCAGTGCGCTTAGCTATAGTCACTCGGTTGACAGTTACAACTCAGTGTTCATTTCAGATTAAAACAGTTTAGCTTAGAAATAAAAAAATGAATCAAATATCAACTAGTAATGACATTTTATCGAAAGACAATCTATGCTCTCCTCCAAGTTATAACTTTAAACAAATGTTAGATGATTTGAGGGAAGACATCGATCGCTATGTGTTTATGGGCAATGATGAAAAGTCTTGGCTTTTCATGTTGCTAGCTCACCAAGGACTATGGGCTTTAGTTGAATATAGATTACATCGCTGGGTTGATCTGAGAGTTAATCTTCCAATTATTCGACAAATCCTGAGATTATTTTGTTTTTTGTGGCACAAATTTATACAAATTATCACTGGAATTGATTTACCTCACAAAGCTGATATTGGTAAAGGTCTTTACATTAATCATTTTGGGGGTATTACTCTCAATCCAGAGGTAAAAATTGGTGAATTTTGTAATTTAAGTCCAGACATAACTATTGGTTTCGGTGGTAGAGGAGATAAACAGGGATGCCCTACTTTAGGAAATCGTGTATTTATTGGGCCTGGAGCTCGAATCTTTGGTGCTATTACTATTGGTAGTGATGTGGCAATTGGAGCAAATGCTGTTGTTACCAAAGATTTGCCAGAACAAGCAGTTGCTGTTGGTATTCCTGCCAAAGTTATTAATTATAAAGGCGCACAAGATTTTGTGCATTACCGTAAAAAATAATTAAATCAATCACTGTTTTTATTGTCGATATTTTTGATTGGTAATTCTTGTACTAATTTATCTACATCAAATATAGAGCAAATGAAGATTAGCATTGGGATCGTTGCCTACAATGAGTCAGCTTCTATTAGCAAAATGCTGCATTCTCTATTCCAGCAGAGTCTATTGAGTAAACCTGACTCTAACATGGTGATTGAGATTGTGGTGGTACCCAATGGCTGTACCGATGACACAGCCATTGTTGCTGAAAACACACTACAAGAGTTAGTCAAACCCTCCCTTCATGGCAATGTCCAATGGCGAGTGTGTGAAGTTGAAGAACCAGGAAAATCTAACGCTTGGAACGTATATGTCCATCAGTTATCCAATTCCGCAGCAGACTACCTTTTTTTGATGGACTCTGATATTCAGCTGCTCGATACCCAAACTCTTCGCTCTATGCTTCATATCTTAGAAACTATGCCGGAAGCTTGGGTAGCGGTAGATAAACCCATCAAAGATGTAACCATTAAAGAAAATAAAAACCTGATGGAACAGCTTTCTGCTTCTGTGTCAGGGTTGTCTGGGAGTAAAGCAGTTGAAGGAGGTGCAGCCTGGATTTGTGGTCAACTTTACTGTGCTAGAGCAGAAGTTTTACGCAGAATCTGGTTACCTACTAAATTATCTGCTGAAGACTCTTTCGTGTACACAATGATTGTGACTGATGGACTCAAGTCATCCGAAGAGCCTAATCGAGTGATTCTTGCTCCATCAGCATCACACGTTTTTGAAGCTTATACCAGCATCAATCGTCTACTACGCCACGAAAAGTGGCTGATCCATGCCAACACGATCAACGAGTTGATTTATAGCGATCTTCTGGCCGACGATAATCAACACCAAGATACTGGTTTATGGATTAAACAAAGAAACGAACAAGACCCCCTATGGCTCAATAAACTCATCGAGAAGGCAATCAAAAAAAAGGGTTGGTGGTTAATCCCTAAGTTCACCCTGATTCGTCGTTTTAGAAGCCTCTGGCAAAAACCTCCACACAAAGCAATCCTATTACTTCCAATAGCTGCGATCGCATTTATGGTAGACCTACTGCTCTCCTTCCAGGCTAACCTCGAACTGCACCAAGGAGCAGGAATGGGTTATTGGGGTAAACAAACTCAGTAGGTTAGGGCATGTCTTCAAAGTCAAAAATTGGATGTAGGGGCGAAGCATTTGGGCGATAATTCATCGGTAAGACCCAAGTCATACAATCCAAATGCTATGCTGCTACGCACTATGCTAAGCAAACGCCCTCCGGCAGTTTGAAAATACGCCCTCGGACTATTTTTTCATCAGAGGAATTGACACTAAAAGCTCATCCGCCCTAACCTCATTAGAAAAATGAGACGCATTCAATATCTAACTAAAGCAAAATGGTTTTACCTGGCGATAGCCATTATCACGTTTTGTTTTGCCATTTGTGCCAAAAGTCTATTCACACTAACAGCTGACACCGCTCTATCTGCTCTACCGACGGATAGAACTAAATTCACAGCATCAACTGGTGAAATCTACGAATGGAGCGATGTAAAAATTGGGGCAGGTGGCTTTGTCACTGGAATAGTTATTCATCCTCAAGCTGCTGATATTGTATATGCTCGCACTGATGCAGGCGGTTTGTTTGCTTGGGATCCAGTTAACATGAGCTGGAAGCAGCTGCTACGAGGGGATAATCTACCTGAGAAGGTATCCGATAGTATCGAAAGCGTAGCGATCGCACCAAGTGACCCTAATATTGTTTATGCTGCTGCTGGTGCTTATACCAAGGACGATCAAAACCCTATTATCAATGGAACTCTACTCAAATCTAGCGATCGCGGAAATACCTGGCAAGTCCTTAATCTTAAACTTCCCATGGGAGGTAATGAGCCTTGGCGTTGGACAGGAGAACGTCTGGCAGTAGATCCTAATAATAGCAATGTTGTATATTTTGGCTCTCGTTTGAATGGTTTGTGGAGAAGTTCGGATGGTGGACAGCAGTGGAGTCAGGTAGACACTTCAATGGTTCCTATGGGAGAACCCCATCCAGAAACCGACAAACGAGTCGGAGTAACTTATGTTGTCTTTGACCCCTCATCCGGTACTGTTGATGGCAAAACCAAGGTGATTTACACCGGTGTATCAGGGAAAGGTATTTACCGCACTACAGATGCAGGTACTACTTGGCAACTGTTAACTCAAGGTCCGGAGAAGAACTTAATTTCTCAACAAGGTGTAGTCAATACTAAAGGAGAATTGATTACTACCTTCTATAAAGAAGAAAAAGACCCCCGTGGCGCTGTTTGGAAGTTTAATCAAGCGGGTTGGCTAGATATTACTCCAGAACCAGGTAAAAATTACTCTCCTGTAGCTGTTGACTCCAACAAACCAGACACCATTTTTGTTGTCACTTATCCCATGAGTCCCACAAGCATCTATCGCTCAGATAATGGAGGTAAAAATTGGGTAGCTTTAAATAATACCTTGGATAAACTCCCGTGGTGGCCTGACTGGAGTTTTTGGACTATTTCTGGAGCTATTGCTATCTCTCCCTTCCATCCAGGAGAAGTTTGGTTAACCAATGGCATTGGTGTCTGGAAAACAGAAGACGGCTATAGTAATCAAGTTAAATGGTCAGCAACTGTTAATGGAATTGAGGAAACCGTCACTTTTGATGCTATCAGTACTCCTAAGGGAGCAAGTTTAATTACTGCCATCGCTGATTTTGATGGTTTCAGGCATAACTCCTTAGATGCTTTCCCTCTCCGTAGTCATGGTGGAGGCTTCAGTACTACAACTAGCCTTGCTTACAGTAGTAGCGACCCTAATTTTATCGTTTCCGTGGGAGCCAACCATCACGATCCGCAAGCCATGAGAGCGGGATTTTCTAGGAATAATGGGAGAACTTGGCAGAACTTCCCCTCAATAAAGCAGGGAACTCACCCTCAAAATTTAGTTTTTGGCAATATTGCCGTATCCCCCACAGACACTCAAAATATCGTCTGGCAACCGACTAATAGCAAGTCTCCCTATTTCACCAAAGATGGGGGAAACACCTGGAACCGCATTAATTTCTTTGAACAAAACAATATTAGTTCTAATATCCATACTCACTTATGGAATAGACAACAGGCTTTAGCTGCGGATTCGACTAAGGAAGGTACATTTTACCTTTACCACTACGAAAAAGGTTTACTGCTACGCACTGATAATGGGGGCGAAACTTGGCAAATTGTGAATCAAACACTGCCCAAAGATGTCTGGGATGGAGCAAATGTTAAGAGTGTACCTGCTAGGGCGGGTGAAGTTTGGCTCAGCTTCAAAGACAAAGGATTATACCGTTCCAGCAACTTTGGCCAGGACTTTATCAAACTACCGATGGTAGAAGAAGCTCAAGCCCTAGGCTTTGGTAAATCTGCGGACAATAGTAGTTATTCAACTGTCTTTATTCAAGGTAAGGTAAACGGCGCTTATGGAGTTTTCAGATCTACTGATTTAGGTAAAAATTGGGTGCAAATTGCTGACTATCCCAAGGGCTATTTTGGAAAAGTACGTGTTGTAGCCGGAGATATGAATGTATTTGGAAGGGTTTTTGTTGGAACAGGTGGCAATGGCTTTATTTATGGACAAATAAAATCAAGTTCGGATAAACAGTGATAATTCTTTTCTACCTTGCAACCTTCTTTCTTGCCTGTTGCCTATTGCCTGTTGCCTATTGCCTATTGCCTATTGCCTTGTTTCTTAAGAGCCCCCCACGGGCGGCGCACCGCCCCCTACAAATGAAAGAAACTTCTTATTCCCTCCTGACTCCTGACTCCTGACTCCTGACTCCTGTTTCTTAAAAGACTTGAGCTTAGATTTATTTAATCTAAAATCTAAAATCTAAAATCTAAAATTGTTAAAAGGTAAATGCACCCTACTGGTCAATTCTCAATCTTTAAATTGATAACAAAATCTCCGCCAGACGGCGGCTATCGTGTCGCAGGACTGTTTTTCCTCTGACAAAGTTACCAGTTATTATTTCTTTGTTGACTAGCCGCTTGCATTCCTCAAGATCTGATTCAACTGGTAACTTGTGTTCCGTGGCATAGATGCGGCGCATCATGTCTTGAATCGGCTCAGTATTGACAACAGCGAAATCAACTAAGTTGCCATCGCAGTAGTATTCTTCTATTTTTTTGATAAAGTCTGACGCTTTATAGCCATAGGTTTCAGCTGGATCGGTTACTAGATTAACTACATAAGTTTTGGGAGCAGAAGTTCGTTTCAAAGCTTCTGGTAACCCTTCTACTAAAAAATTGGGCAGAATACTGGTAAATAAGCTCCCAGGACCGATAATTATATGATCTGCTTCTAATATTGCTTGTACTACTGGCTTATAAACTTGGGCACGGCGTGAAAGATAGATATATTCAATCCTGTGTTCAAAGTTCGTCCGCAAGTCGATATGGGTTTCGCCAATTAAGTCACTACCATCATTGAGTTTAGCAATTAGCTCCACATCATTAAGAGTTACTGGCAGTACCCTACCTTCAATATTTAACAACTTAGAGATAGATTCTATACCAAAAGGAGTACCACCTTCCCAATCATAGGCTGCTGCCAATAGTAAATTACCTAGGCTATGTCCTTTAAGTCCATCCCCTTTCAGAAAACGGTAGTTGATGAAATCACGCCACTTTTGGCTGTATTCGTCATCTGGCAGCAATTCAGAGATACATTTGAGCACATCTCCTGGGGGGAGAATACCATGTTCGTCCCTTAGCCTACCACTACTACCACCACTGTCCATCATGGAGATAACAGCAGTCACATCAAATAATTTTTTAAATTCGCTGAGTACGGTACTCACACCAGAACCGCCACCAATGACTACAATTTTAGGTCGGTTGTTGTGGGTCATAAGGCAAATAAAAATACAGAACAATCCAGTTATAATTCAAAGAAAATATTTTGCTCAGACAAAAAAATATACCTACCCAAGGTGGTATGACATGTAAAACATAGTTCAATTATATTGAATTAATTATTACCTCTCAATGAGTAGGTAATTACCTGTATCAGTTATTCGATTAATTGTTGTCTGTTGATACTCGACTGCTTGTTAGTGGGAAAAAAAATTTTTAGATGAACTCTTCATCAATTGCAAGTTGATGAGTTCTTTTTGTTGCATTTTTTGTGCTTTAATAAAGTAAAGAATGCAATCAAATATAATTAACTTTTTTAACTTTATTAGTCAGACAAATGATTGCATTAGATGAATTTATCTTTACTTTATCTAAATAGAGCAACCATGAAGATTGAAACAAGCTAAAAGAAATTTGATTGACAAAATAAAGATAAATTAGATACAGTTTAAGTGACAGTTTTTGAACTGTCTTAGGCTAAAGCAAAACAAGTACTTTACTCAACTAGTGCTTCTACCCTTCAATGAGCTAGCCTCAATCAAATTTTTCAGGGTCTCCTCTGTGACAGAGAGATAGTTTTACGAAATAAAAACAGTTAGTAAACATTGACTATCGTTCACTAGTAACTTGTGCAGACTTCCAATCAAATCTGGGCTAACTACCCCTTTTTTGATAGGAGCAAGGCAAGTTTATTCATTGCTTATTGTGGTCACCATAAAAATAAGGTTTATCTATGAAAATAGCATTAGTACATGATTATTTAACCCAAAGAGGTGGAGCAGAGCGGGTATTTGAATTGCTTTGCCACTACTTCCCCAAAGCTGATATTTTTACCTCTTTGTATGATCCTCAGCGAACTATTGACCTGAGCGATCGCGCAGTTTATACAACTCGACTGCAGAAAATTCCTAGAGCAAGCCAGTACTTCCGACTCTTAGCTCCCTTTTATTATCCAGCCTTTCGAGCATTGAATTTGCAGGAATATGACCTGATTATCAGTAGTTGCGCCAGTTTCGCTAAGGCAGTGCGCAAAAGACCGGGAGCTAGGCATATTTGCTTCTGCCATAATATAACCCGCTTTCTGTGGAATACAAAAGTTTATTTAAGAGAGTATGAAGAATTCAAATATTTCTATCCTCTAATTGAAAAAACTTTTGAGTGGATGAAAACAGCAGACCTGCGCTATGCAAAGGAACCAGACCTTTACATTGCTAATTCCACGACGGTGGCTCGCCGTATCGAGGATACCTATAACCAACCTGCAACGGTAATCAACTATCCCATTGATAGTAGTAAGTTCGTTTTTTCAGATCAAAAAGAAGACTTCTATTTAGTCTCATCTCGTATGATCACCTATAAACGTATTGATATTATTATTGAAGCCTTTAATTGGTTGGGATGGCCTTTGTTAATTATTGGCGAAGGACCAGAACGAGAGCGTCTAGAGTCTAAAGCATTGGAAAATATCAGATTTTTGGGGCATGTTAGCGATGCTGAACGTACTTATTTAATGGCAAAAGCTCGCTCTGTCATTGTTGCTGCTCTAGAAGACTACGGATTAGTACCAGTGGAAGCTAATGCTAGTGGTACGCCAGTTATTGCCTATGGTGCTGGTGGTGTATTAGATACTCAAGTACCGGGAAAAACCGGGGTGTTTTTTAAACGACAGACACCGGAAGCCCTACAAAAAGCCCTGATCAAAGCTAGTAAGATACCTTGGGATCATGCCCAAATCCGAGACCATGCTCTAAATAATTTCACTGAACAAGTTTTCTTCGGAAAAGTTGAGGGAATAATTGAAGAGTTTGAAAGGGTGTACTCTCCAAAAAAATCCATGCAATTTTGTCCAAGTTTAGCAGTATAGCAGTGAATGATAGCAATCTCCAGGTAACAGCTGAAACAGATGCAGGTTACGGGCAACTGTTAGCTGTGTTGTTGCGCCGACGATTTTGGTTGTTGGGTGTATTGTGCCTTATTTTGCCAATTACCATCCTTAGAGCTTTGAGAAAACCACCAGTCTATGAAAGTTCTATGCAATTATTAGTAGAGTCTAATTATCAAGAAAGACCAGATGGAATAGAGGCTGCCAGAGAGTTTGCTGACTCTAGTGTTAAGGTTGACTATGCTACTCAGCTGAACCTGATGCAAAGCTCTAAACTTATGCAAAAAGCATTGGATTTGCTGAAACCTGAATATCCTCAGATCGAGATAGATGATATTAACGAAGACTTGAGTTTAGAGCAATTGGAGAAAGATGATGGTCTCGGGACTAAGTTAGGGATCATTGAGGTAAATTATAGCGGCAATGATCCCCTCGAAACTCAAAAAGTGCTTCAGGTAATGCAAAAGGTGTATTTAGACTACAACTTAGAGCAACAGAAACTACGTCTGAGTGAAGGTCTAGCTTTTATTGATAAACAGTTGCCAGAAGCTCGCCAGAACCTGGTGCAAGCTGAAGCAGCTCTAGAGAAGTTTCGCAAAAGCTATAACCTGATTGATCCGACAAAACAGGCAACATCGGTAAGTATCACCATTGAATCTATCAAGAGTGAGCGACAGAAAATCAGGGCTGATTATCAAGAAACCCTCGCTAGCTATAATATTCGCCAACAACAACTAGAACTTTCTCCCCAGGATGCGCTCATCTCCTCCCGCTTGAGTCAGTCTAATCGCTACCAAGCTTTGCTTAATGAACTCCAAACAACCGAACTAGAGCTAGCACAACAACGCACAACTTTTACTGAGGAAAATCCCACAGTGCAAAAGTTGCAAGAACAACGTAACAGACAGCTTACCTTATTGCAAGAGGAGGTAGAACGAGTTTTAGGAGGAGTTCCTCTTCCATCGAATATTTCCGAAAAAGGACTTCTCCAAGAAGGACAGTTAGTAGAAAGTGATCAAAAACTAGCTGAAGAGCTTCTGACATTGCAAAAACAAATGTTAGCTTTGCAGGCTCGTGATCAGAGTTTAGCCAAAACTGAACAGCAGCTAGGTGGGGAACTCGCTCGCCTCCCGAAGCTAATTGCACAGTACAATCGCCTACAACCAGAAGTCGAAATTCAACGCGCTACCCTGGAGCGATTGTTAGAGGCACAACAGAAGTTAGGTATAGAAATTGCTCGGGGGGGATTTAACTGGCAGGTGGTGGAAGCACCTGAACTAGGAGAGCAAACTGGTCCCAATACTAAAGTGGACATTTTGTTAGGTGTAGTAGTTGGTTTGTTCCTGGGGGGTATAGCGGCTTTTGTTCGAGAAGCAGTGGATGATGTTATTCATACTCCTGATGATTTGAAGAAGCAGGTGGCTGTGCCTTTATTGGGGATAGTTCCCAAGTTACCTTTAGCTTCAGCTTCATTAGAGACAATCTCAGTAGGGACAATTAACCTACCTTTTGATAAAAAGCAATTAACAGCACCTTCCCTTAAGCAAACAGTTTATTGGTTAAGGGAATCACTAGACCTGATTTATAAAAATATCCAACTGCTCAATTCTAATTATGAGATCAGTTCTCTAGTAGTTACCTCAGCCTTAGCAGGTGAAGGTAAGTCAACCTTGAGTATGGGTTTAGCCCTCAGTGCTGCACGTTTGCATCAAAGGGTTCTGCTAATTGATGCTAACCTTCGCAATCCAACACTGCACTTACAACTTGATCTTCCTAATGAAGAAGGGCTTTCTACTTTATTAACAGGTGAAACGGCTGTACCCAGTTCTATTAGCATCTCACCATCAGGGCCAAACATCGATATTTTAACTGCTGGACCTATACCTATAGACCCAGTTATGCTCTTGAGTTCTCCCAGAATGAAGAAACTGGTGGCAGAGTTTGAGCAAATGTATGACTTGGTCATACTAGATACTTCCCCCATCCTGGGCAAGGTAGATGCACTGGAAGCTGCTTCTTGTTGCAGTGGGATAGTAATGGTAGGACGTATCAACTCTATTACTCAATCGGATCTCATTGAGCCCATGGCAATGTTGAGCAAGTTTAATGTGATTGGCATCATCGCCAACGAAGGTAGTGAGGCTAAGGACTGGAGTTTAGACTAAATCCAATTTTAATTTTTAATTTTGTGTAGGTGCTTAGTGTTTGGAAGGCAGGAGGCAGGAGGCTCCAAGGCAGGAGGCTCCGAGTAAAGAAAGCTTGTACGGTAAGCCTTTTAACTATTTTTCCATAGTGGGTTATTTCTGCCCCGCTGCACTAAAACAATGATTCGCTAATCAAAGTTGACTAATTGAGAGACGACCAATATCCACTAAATTTATTCGGCAGGCAAATGCAAGATACTCCCATAACGATTTCTAAAATCTTACTGAAAACATCGAAAATCTCCACCATAGAGATAGGTTCTTCTGGAGAACAACCAGTTAATCCCCTAGCTCACTGCACCCTCAAGTGGCGATATAAAAGATTGTGGGTGAGCTACACCCAGCAACCTCAAGAGCCATATTTGCCCTCCTTAGATAACGAGGAATGGTTGGTAGATTGCTTAAAGCATTCCCCAGTGCGAGTAGTTTGTATCGAAGCCAATTTGGGTGGGGCAAGGTTGAGACTTTTGGCAGATGCCTGTGAGCAGGCTCAAAAGCATATCTTTCTCCGGATACCACCCAACCGAGAATTATTTAGTAAGCAACAACCTATTCTGTGGTGGCTCCAAAGGGTGATTGAGTGGAACATTGCTGCTTTGTTGCTATTGGTTCTGAGTCCAGTGATTTTAGGACTGATATTACTAATACGTATTTTCTCAGCAGAGTCAGTCTTTTCTGAGCAGTGGCGGGTAGGACAACGAGGCAAGCTGTTCCGAGTATTGAGGTTTCGCACGATGACAGTGGATGCGGAAACTAGGCAGCAGTATCGGGGTAAAGATCAATATAGTTTTACTTTCTTAGGGCGGTGGTTACATCGATACCATCTTGATGGAATACCACAGTTAGTTAATGTGCTGCGGGGTGAGATGAAGCTGTTTGGGTCTCGTGCTTGCAAATTGGATGAGGTGGCTTTATTTAGTAAGTCTGAACTGCGAGATTTGAGGATGTTGCCAGGGGTTATTGGAGTTTTTCAAGAAACAAGGAAAAACCCACCCCTAACCCCTCCAAGGAGGGGAACAGGAGGCTCTAAGGTCTAAAGTAGCAGGAAATGTTTCTTCCCTTCATATCTACAGCTTATTAGTAAATGCTATAAGCAATCTAAAATTGATAAGTTTTTAAAAAAATTGACGATTAAAAAATTATCAGTTAGCTTTTTGTAGTGAAGTAAACAATCTAATTTATAGCTAAGTAATCAATAGTTTTTTTAAATGAAAGCGAAAGAACTAATTATTGAACCAGGTCGCACAGAAAGCCAATATTGGCAAGATCTGTGGCGTTACCGGGAATTATTTTACTTCCTGGCATGGCGGGATATTATAGTCCGTTACAAGCAGACTATATTCGGTATTCTTTGGGCTTTAATTCGACCTTTCGTAACCATGATTGTTTTTACAGTCGTGTTCGGTCAATTAGCCAAATTACCTTCGGAAGGCGCTCCTTACCCAATTCTAGTCTTTGCAGGAATGTTACCATGGCAATTATTTTCTAGTTCCCTTTCCCAAGGTGGCGTTAGCTTAATCAACAACACAGAGCTAATTTCTAAAATTTACTTTCCTCGCCTGATCGTACCGGCTAGTTCTGTAATTGTTAGCTTTGTAGACTTCTTGGTTTCTGGCATGATGTTGCTAGGGTTGATGGCTTGGTATGACTTTGTACCTAGCTGGCGTATTCTCACACTGCCACTATTTATCTTGATTGCTTTGTTGACTTCAATGGGGGCAGGTCTCTGGATTGCAGCACTAAGTGTCAGATACCGAGATTTTAGCCACGTTGTGCCATTTATTATACAGTTGGGTCTTTACATATCACCGGTGGGTTTTAGTAGTTCTGTTGTGCCGGAAAAATGGCGTTTATTGTATTCTTTAAACCCCATGGTGGGGGTAATTGATGGTTTCCGCTGGGCTATTTTAAAGGGAGATGCTAATCTCTATTGGTTGGGATTTAGTATATCTTTGGCATTAGTGTTTCTACTGCTTGCCAGTGGAATTTGGTTTTTTCGTAAAATGGAACGCACCTTTGCTGACGTGATTTAGGTAGGAGTGGAGATTGTGTCAGACACAATTATTGAGGTTCAAGACCTGAGCAAAAAATATTTGATTGGTCATCAAATGAATTACTCTCTAAGAGAGAGCATAACTGAGCAAGCAAGAAAAATATATTCGACTGTTTCTCGCAAAAAGTTGCCAGACCCAGCTTATGAAGAGCTGTGGTCTCTCAAAGATGTTTCCTTTGAAATTAAGCAAGGAGATAAGGTTGCGATCGTTGGGAGGAATGGTGCGGGTAAATCAACCCTATTGAAAATTTTAAGCCGAATTACAGAGCCTACCAGAGGTAAAATATCTATCAAAGGTAGGGTAGCGAGTCTGTTGGAAGTAGGTACAGGTTTTCATCAAGAACTCACAGGTCGTGAAAATATCTATCTCAACGGCTCTATTTTAGGGATGAGCAAGGTAGAAATTCAAAATAAGTTTGATGAAATTGTTGCTTTTTCAGAAGTAGAAAAGTTTTTAGATACCCCAGTAAAACGTTATTCTTCTGGAATGTATGTGCGTCTCGCTTTTGCTGTTGCTGCTCACTTAGAGCCAGAAATCTTGGTAGTGGATGAGGTATTGGCTGTAGGAGATGTAGAATTTCAAAAGAAATGTTTGGGCAAGATGAATAGCGTCTCCCAAGAAGGGCGGACAGTACTGTTTGTCAGTCATAATATGATTGCCGTGAAAAATCTCTGCCAAAGAGCTATCTGGCTAGACCGTGGACAGGTAAAAGAAGACGGCAATGCTTCTCAAGTGATTTCTAGCTACCTTCACTCCTACAGTTCCCAGATTAACCAGCAAGTCTGGGATGATATTGAGACAGCGCCAGGAAATGAGCAGGTACGCTTGCAGCGGTTGTGTGCCAAAGCTGATACAGGAGCGCTATCTGAGCAAATTACCATGGCGACACCAATCTTGATCGAAGTCGCCTTATGGAATTTCGTAGATAATGCTAATTTACACGTTACCTTGCATGTAATTACTGAGGATAATATCACTGCATTTACTACTTCTGCTGATGACCATGACTTGCCTGTGGGACTATACCACTATGCCTGTCATATACCCGGACATTTCTTGAATAGTGGTCTCTATAAAATTAATGTTTTAGTTGTCAGGGAATTAACTCGGGTTATTTTTGAACTAGAAGAAGCCATCTCTTTTGATGTTAGAGATATGCGCCAGCAGGAATATGGTTACCATGAAAGAGAAGATGGTGTCATTGCACCACAGTTAGACTGGGAGATGAAGCGTCTCAACCAAGATTCCTTAAATTCATGGAATAATACGGCTCTACGCTCAAAGTTATCCTAGCCGTGATCTAGAGAGAAAAGTTCCATTTATTGAGGAAAAAATCAAATTATGACTGGTTACTTAGATCCTCTATACGCAGAATCCCTAGCAGAGTTTGGTTCTCCACGTTTCTTACCTAAAAGTAAAGGGTGGATTTTAGAAAGACAAATATTCAATCTTCCTTACCAAGATGCCATCGGTTGTTATCCTCTCTTTAGTTGCCAAGATTGGCCTATGCTTCATGAAGACTTAGAGAGTCTTCATGATCAGCTAGTTAGCTTAGTTGTTGTTACCGACCCCTTTGGTAATTATGATTTTGAGTATTTAAGGGAATGTTTCAAGGATAAAGCAATTCCTTTTAAAGAACATTTTATTATTGACCTTGAACATCCAGTAGATAAGTTTGTATCTAGCCATCACCGCCGTAATGCCCGTAAAGCCTTACGAGATATTCGTGTCGAAAAATGCCAAGACCCGATGGAATTTAAGGAAGACTGGATCAAACTTTATGATGTTCTGATCAAAAGACACAATATCCGGGGCATCGCAACATTTTCTGAAGAGTCTTTTATCAAGCAGTTAAAGACTCCGGGAATTTGTATGTTCCGTGCCGTACATCAAGATGTAACTATTGGCATAACTTTATGGTCTGTTCAGTCTAATATCGGTTACTATCATCTAGGGGCATATAGTGAACTAGGCTATCAACTTCGTGCCTCTTTTGCCCTATTTTGGTCAATCATTGAACATTTTTCTCAAACTAATCTGCGTTGGCTGGATCTTGGCGCAGGTGCAGGACTCAAACAAGATAGTACAGACGGTTTAAGTAGATTTAAATCGGGATGGTCAACAGGAACTAAAACCGCCTATCTCTGTGGTCGAATCTTCGATACAAAAAAATATTCTGAGCTCACAAAAGCTAAAGAAATTACTGCAACTGATTATTTCCCTGCTTATCGCCAAGGTGAGCTTCGATAATGTATATTGCCGAGAGTTTAGCATGAATATTACTCAAAAAAAATATTTGAACATAGTTTCTCATTATGAATCTTGTCTAGAAAAATACGGCGATACTCACTTAGGGGTAGATTGGCCGAACCAGCAAGATATCGAAACTAGATATAGAGTAATGCTGGAAGTAATTAAACAAAATTTCCCTGGTCAGGTTACGTTACTTGATTTTGGTTGCGGCACATCTCATTTATATAAATACATCCTCGAACAAAGGCTTCATTCCAAACCTAAGTACTATGAAATAGAATACAGCGGCTTAGATTTGTCAGATAAATTTGTGCAGCTCTCACAAAAAAAGTTTCCTTCCAATAACTACTACTGCCTAGATATTATGGAAGATTCGGTCACTCTACCAGAGTTTGATTATATTGTCATGAATGGAGTTTTTACTGAGAAGCGTGAACTCTCCTTTGATGAAATGCTGACCTATTTTCAAAATGTTGTCAGTAAAGTCTTTAGTAAAACGCGAATAGGTATAGCCTTCAATGTCATGTCTAAGCAAGTAGATTGGGAGCGAGATGACTTATTTCATTTGTCTTTCGATGTACTAGCATCATTCTTAACCAAGAATATTAGTAGAAGTTTTACCATTCGACATGACTACCGTTTGTATGAATATACCACATATGTATACAAATAGATTTAATTTTTTTTAGCTTTATTGCTTATATCAAAACAATAGAGTACATAAATCGCTACTGAGAAACTGGAGAATAATAATGAAACTTACTCAACTTACTGCTACTAATGAACTAGCAATTTTCAGCGGTTCCCCTGCTTTCGAGCAGAAGCTCCATGTTGGTCGTCCCAATATCGGTAAGCGAGAAGCTCTCCTCGATCGCATTAATGATTTACTAGACAGAAGATGGCTCACTAATAATGGCCCTTACGTTCAGGAATTTGAACAATCAATCGCAGACAAAGTAGGGGTTAAGCACTGTATTGCCATGTGCAATGCTACTGTGGCTCTGGAAATTGTCATTAGAGCAGCTGGACTTACTGGTGAGGTTATTGTCCCTTCCTTTACATTTGTGGCGACAGCCCATGCTCTCCAGTGGCAAGAAATTACCCCTGTATTTTGCGATATAGATAGTCAAACTCATAATATTAATCCTTCTCAGATAGAAAGGATGATCACACCCCGCACTACAGGTATTATTGGTGTGCACCTGTGGGGTAGGTCTTGTGATATAGATGCCCTAACAGATATTGCTCAACGCCATAATCTCAAACTGCTATTTGACGCAGCACATGCTTTTGGTTGCTCCTACCAGGGCAAGATGATTGGTAGCTTTGGTAATGCGGAAGTCTTTAGTTTCCATGCCACTAAGTTTTTCAATACCTTAGAAGGTGGAGCAGTGGTTACCAATGATGATGAACTAGCAACCAAAATACGTCTCATGAAAAACTTTGGTTTTGCTGGCTATGACAAGGTGATCTACCTGGGTACTAACGGCAAAATGAATGAGGTCTCAGCAGTGATGGGCTTGACTGGCCTGGAGAGTTTAGAGGAATTTATCGCTACTAACTATCGCAATTATCAGCAATATAAACAGGAACTAGCAGATATCCCTGGTGTGCAGCTGACCACTTACGATGAAACCGAGAAATGCAACTACCAATACATCATCTTAGAAATTGAGGAATGTCTGACCCAGGTTAGTCGAGATCAATTGGTTGAGATTCTCAATGCTGAAAATGTGCTAGCTAGACGTTACTTCTTCCCTGGTTGCCATCGTATGGAGCCCTATCGTTCCTACTACCCTCACGCTGGTTTACTTTTGCCAGAGACAGAGAGATTGACAACGCGCCTGATGTCTCTGCCGACAGGTACAGGGGTTGGGGCAGCTGAGATCAGCAAAATCTGTCAAATTATTCGTTTGGTAGTAACCCATAGTTCTGAGATCAAGGCAAGGTTGCTACAGCCTGTTGCGACTAAAACCCCTACAGCGATCGCTTCTTGAATATTTTTTCTTAGCCATTAGCAGATACTAACGGAGTTATGCGATGAAAGTAAGCGTACTCATGATAACTTACAATCACGAGAAATTTATTGCCCAGGCGATAGATAGCGCTCTGATGCAGCAGGTTAACTTTGACTATGAAATTGTCATTGGTGAAGACTGCTCGACTGATAAAACACGAGAAATTCTTATTGATTATCAAAAAAAATATCCTGATAAAATTCGCCTCTTACTACATGATAAAAATTTAGGAGGGGGAGGACTTTACAATGAGTTAGTTGTCCAGAAGGCTTGTCAAGGGGAATATATCGCATGGCTTGAGGGAGATGATTATTGGACTTCGCCCCATAAGCTGCAAATGCAGGTAGATTTCCTGGAAAAGCATCCTGACTGTGTTTCCTGTTTTCATCCTTATCTGGATATTTATGAAAATGGAAGCCAAGAACCAGAAATCTGTAAACCTGCTCTTGCTGCATCTAAAAAAAGCATTTTCACTTGTGAAGATCTGTTAGAACATCAAGGTTTATTAGATGGAAACATCATACATTTAAATTCAATGGTGTCTCGTAACATTTCCCGGGATGACTTACCCGAATGGTATTATCAATGTAGTGGAGCAGAAGATTGGGCTCACAGTATCCTGACTGCACAACAAGGTAATATCGGCTACATTGACGAAGTAATGGCCATCTATAGGATACATGGTGGAGGAATTTACACTTCGGCTACTGCTATCAAAAAACTAAAAACTAGAATTAATTTTTTCCAGCATCTTAATGCTCACTTGAAGTTTAAGTATAACAAGTTATTGCGTTCCAAAATATCTGAATGTAACTACGAGTTATGTAAAGAATATGCAATAAATGAACAATTTACCGAAGCAAAAAAATCTCTTGTTGATTGTCTGTTGAGTGCGCCACTGAATAGACGTGTATCACGCAAAAAAATCTTCAAACTATTTGTGTATTTGTATTTTGCTCGTTTCAAGAGCTTTAAACATGATTTCAGTACAGAAACTAGATACGTCGAGCTTTGACAAAGTATATCCCCTACTTCGAGAGCACGACCCATCCTTAGCAGAACATACTTGGAAAAGCCTATTTAACTATCAGTGGTCAAGAGAGGAAGAATACTGTGGTTATGGATTATTTGACGACCAAGAAGCGGTAGGATTTATCGGGTTGCTTTTCAGTCAGCGAGTAATTGCTGACAAAGTGGAACATTTCTGTAATCTTACTACCTGGTTCGTTAAAGAGCAATATCGGGATTGTAGCCTATCTATGATGCTACCTATCTTGAGGCTAAAGGATCATACTCTTACAGATTTGAGTGCTTCTGATGGGGTAATTCGCATATCCAAACGATTAGGTTTCCAAGAATTAGATTCCAGGGTAAGAATTCTGTTCCCTTCAGGAATATTCGGCAATATTGTTCTTAGCAACAACTTGCAGCTCACCCAAGATAAGGATACAATTAGTAAGACCCTAAAGAATAATGACCTGCAATTATTTCAAGATCATCTACTCTATCCCCATTGCGGTCATTTATTAGCTTACAATAGTAGTGGGTATTGCTACATAATTTATACTGTAGTTAAAAACTACAAGTTATCCCACTGCTATATTCAATATATCAGTAACCCAGAGCTATTCTCTAAATCTAGCCTGAGCATTAGAGCTAAAATTGCCAAAGCTGGTCAGACTCCAATTGTTGTTGTAGATTCCAGGATAGTTCGCGGGCTCAAATTGCTCTTTAGTTACGAATTACCCTTACAGTTGACCAAGCTTTATAAATCAAACAGTCTGAGAGCAGAGCAGATTGATAATCTGTACTCAGAACTGATGTTGCTGAATTTCAGCACTTTACCCAAAAGCTTTAGAGAGTTGTGGCGTGAAATGAATTTGCGGTCTCGTTTGCGGCAGTTTATTTTAGGCAAATAGACTATTTTTATAGAGTAAAGATAATGCCTCTAAATAAGAATAGGACAACTATTAAATAATTTTTATCTGACTTAAAGTAAACATCATACTATATATAGTCAGCATCATCAGGGAAGCATCGATTGTAACCATACCTAATTAAAGTATTTAAGCCATGACCACTGAAACCAAAGAAATCGGCAGCCAAATTAAGCAATTTATCTTAGATACCTTCCCTCGTGCCCGTCAACAATCATTGGTTGAAGATGATGCTCTTTTAGGTAGTAACCTAGTTGACTCTCTAGGAGTTTTAGAGCTAGTCACTTTTGTCGAATCAGAATTTGGTATCACGGTTTGTGATGACGAACTTTTGCCAGAAAATTTTCAGACTATCCAGTGTATTACCAATTTTGTTAAAGGCAAGCTTGAAACAAGCGCCTAACGGCGAATTCAAAATTTGCCTCGCTTTGCTCACCATGCTACGCAAACAAAATTCAAAATTGATGAATCGCCGAAAAAGAAGGTTAGAAACTAGTCATATCAAGGAATTTAGCAATCCTGCTGCTATTTCTAGTTTCTGAAGAGTAATAAGTGCCTAACGGCGCAGGCAACAGCTCATCTGGCAACAGGCAACAGGATGTAATTAAACGGCGAAAAAGAAGATGACCAAACAAGTCAGTTTCCCTTATAACCTCCTGCCTACTGCCTCCTGCCTCCTGCCTCCTGCCTTCTTCCTATAAGCCTGTGGGTGAGCATTTACATTCTCAAGTCTTGTCTCATTCATTGAACAGTTAGATCTAAAAATTATGGATTTCCTGATTCATCATCTATTACGCAGCAGTGCCCTGAACTATCCTGAAAAAGAGGCATTAGTCCACGGAGAGCAGCGCTTGTCCTACGCAGAAGTTGCTAAACAAACTGCGGGTCTGGCTTATGGCTTGCGCAAGATTGGTCTTCAACGGGGCGATCGCATCGGTATTTATCTTGAGCCCTCAGTACCTCAGGTTCTTTCCATCTTCGGTATTTCCCAAGCAGGGGGAGTTTTCGTTCCCATCAACACTCTCTTGTTTCCGGAGCAGGTAGCTCATATTGCTAGCGACTGCCGGATGAAGGGATTGATCACAACTAATAGTAAACTATCATCCTTAGCCCCTGCCCTTAAAGAACTCTCATCTCTAGAGTTCTTGGTAGTGTTACCGGATGCAGAACCTGCAAACCTCGCTATTCCTAGCCATAATTTCGAGGACTTGTGCCAACTGCTGCCCCCAGAAACATGGGCTGACGTCAGCATAGAAGTGGATTTAGCAGCTCTCCTTTACACCTCTGGCTCAACGGGGAAACCCAAAGGAGTAATGCTCAATCACGCCCAAATTATAGCGGGAAGTTCCATTGTTTCCAACTACCTCAGTATTACCGCTGCTGACCGAATTTTAGCAGTTCTGCCCTTCAGTTTCGATGCGGGTCTCAACCAACTAATAACCGCTTTCGAGCAAGGCAGCACCATAGTTTTGATGACATTTTCCTTTGCCAGGGAAATTACCCAAATGCTCTTGAAAGAGGAGATTACGGCTCTAGCAGGAGTGCCTACTCTTTGGAGTCTGCTGAGTCGTCCCAGTTCATCAATCCATAAGCATCAGTTTCCCCATTTACGTTATATCACCAACACCGGTGGAGCCATGCCACAAAATGTACTGGCATCCCTTCGTGAGCTCCTACCGACAACTCAGATCTTCCTGATGTATGGACTGACTGAGGCATTCCGTTCAACCTATTTACCACCAACAGAATTAGACCGTCGCCCCACTTCCATCGGCAAAGCTATCCCCAATACAGAAATTCTGGTAGTCAACGAGCAGGGTAAACTCTGCCAACCAGGAGAAGTCGGTGAGTTGGTACATCGGGGACCAACGGTTTCCATGGGCTACTGGGGAAAGCCGGACCTCACTGCTCATCGTCTGCGCCCCCATCCTCTAGTGGAACCAGAACTGATGAATGGAGAAAAGGTCTGTTATTCCGGTGACTTGGTTAAAACCGATGAGGAAGGATTCCTCTATTTTGTGAGTCGCCGCGACACCATGATTAAATCTTCCGGATTCCGCATTAGTCCCACCGAAGTGGAGGAAGTGCTGATGCAGAGTGGTTTCTTACAAGGAGCAGCAGTAATTGCCATCCCCGATGAGGTATTAGGACAGGCGATCAAGGCATTGGTGGTGGCGAAGGAAGAGGTAAGTCTTGATACTGATGCCCTGCTGACATTCTGTCGAGAGCAATCACCCCATTATATGGTGCCGAAGGTAGTAGAGGTTCTTGATGAGTTACCGAAGACCACCAGCGGCAAAGTAGACTACCCAGCACTAAGGAGGCGAGAAAAGAGTTAAACATGGATCAAGTACAAAACCTAGTCAGCCAGTATTTTGGCGCATCGGATAGAGAACTTCATCTTGGTGGAATACCAGTCGGTAATATCGCTGCGGAATATGGAACTCCTCTATTTGTCTACGATTCTCAAGTACTAGACCAGAAATGGAATCTGCTGCGCAAAGCTTTACCACCAGAGTTTGCCATTAGCTACTCGGTTAAGGCTAACCCCAACCCTGCTATCCTCAAGTTTTTCTTGGATAGGGGAGGTGGTTTAGAAATTGCCTCCGCAGGGGAGTTTCATCGGGCTCTCAGTGTTGGATGTCCACCAGAGCAAATTTTGTTTGCTGGACCTGGTAAGACCCCAGCGGAATTAGAACTAGTTCTCAGCAAAGGTATCGGCGAAATTCATATCGAGTCACTCCTAGAAGCTCAAAGAATCAGCGCCATCAGCAGCCAACTAGGTGTGCCAGCGAAAGTTGCCGTGCGTGTTAACCCTACCGGAGATGCTCAGGGGGGCGCAATGCGTATGGGAGGTAAGCCGCTACCTTTTGGGGTGGATGAGGAAACTCTGGACGATGTGCTAGATCAGATCTTACCGGATAAATTCCTTGACTTCCAGGGACTTCACCTATTTACTGGAACCCAAATTCTAGATTACGAGATTTTAGTTGATCAATACCGCAAAGGGCTAGAAATTGCAAAACGAGTTGCCCAAAGGCTAGGGCATCCCCTCAACACCATAGATTTTGGGGGAGGTTTGGGTATTCCTTACTTTGCTCAAGACCAGGAGCTCAATATGGAAAAACTCCGAGAAGAGTTAGCGGTGTTGATGACACAAATCAAAAATGAACCGCTTTTGGCTGGAACCAAGTTAATGGTAGAACCTGGTCGCTACCTGGTGGGAGAAGGTGGTGTCTACGTTACACGGATTAATGATATCAAAGTCTCCCGTGGCAAGAAATTCCTGATCGTTGATGGTGGAATGCATCATCACCTGGCTGCTTCAGGAAATCTGGGTCAGACAATTAAGCGTAATTACCCAGTCGCACTGCTGAACAAGCTCACTGATACTCCAGAAGAAACTGTTGATGTAGTTGGTCCCCTCTGCACCCCATTAGATGTTCTCGCTAGGAGAATCACACTGCCTCAAGCTGAAGTAGGTGATTTAGTTGGAGTCTTCCAATCTGGAGGTTATGCACGTAGCGCTAGTCCTTTAGGATTTCTAAGTCATGCAACACCTCCTGAAGTTTGGGTTGAAAGAGGACAAGCTTACTTGATTAGTGAACGTGGTAGCTGAAGAGAATTAAGAATTGAGAATTGAGAATTGAGAATTGGGAATTGAGGAGGTCAAAATATGAAACCATCTTTAATTGCTAGAGTTAATCGACGTGTTAAGCGGGTACGGAAAAAGTTTGCCCAGAAAAGCTTGATCCTGATGTATCACCGTGTTGCGGAGAAGGATGTGGATCCTTGGTCATTGTGTGTGACACCGGAACATTTTGCACAACATCTAGAAGCTATCAACAAACATGCTCACCCTATTAGTCTTAGGGAATTAGCTCAAGCACATCAGGAAGGAAAAGTTCCCCAGGGAGCTGTGGCTATCACCTTCGATGATGGTTATGCCAATAATCTTCACCAAGCTAAACCCTTGCTAGAGCGTTATGGTGTTCCAGGCACAGTCTTTGTTAGCAGTGGATATCTTAATAGTCACCGAGAGTTTTGGTGGGATGAACTGGATCGAGTCTTGCTGCAACCAGGTAGATTACCGGAAAAACTATCCTTAAATATTAACGGTAGCACTCACCAGTGGGAGTTAGGAGCAGCCGTTGATTACAGCGAAGAGGAACATCAACGGGATTATGCCCGCCAAGCCTGGGGAGCTCAGCCTGGAACTAGGCTTTTTTTCTATCACTCAGTTTGGCAACTGTTGCAACCTTTACCAGAGCAACACCGGTATCAAGCAATGGATGAAATCCTAACTTGGGCGGAAGCTGAACCGGTAGCTCGCGAAACTCACCGTTCCCTTTTCCCGGAAGAAGTCCATACCTTAGAGCAAGGGGGAGTGGTAGAAGTCGGGGCTCATACAGTAAATCACCCCTTGCTATCTGCTCACTCAACAGTACTGCAACAAGATGAAATCAAGCAAAGCAAAGTCGATTTAGAGAAGCTTTTAGGGCATCCAGTCAAAACTTTCGCTTATCCATATGGTGCTTACACCAAAGAAACTGTTCCCCTGGTGGAGGAAGCAGGATTTGTCTGTGCCTGCTCTACCGTTGAAGATACAGTTTGGCGAGAGAGCGATCGCTTTGAGTTACCGCGCTTTGATGCAATCAACTGGGATGGGAAAGAGTTTGAACAGCGGTTGTTGAGTTGGTTAAACAGTTAAATAGGGCTTGCTGTAATTTTTTCATTGCAGGCAACAGGGTAAAAATACACGCATAAAAAGAAGATATAAACAAGTAAAATCATCTTCCCTTCTGCCTTCTGCCTTCTGCCCTCTGCCTTGTTTCTTAAAAGTAATAAGAAAAAATATAAATTACCATTAGGAGTTTAATAAAATGAGTGAAAAACCATTAATTTCTGCTGTCATCATCTTTTTAAATGAAGAGAAATTCATTCAAGAAGCGATCGACAGTGTATTTGCCCAAACCTATGATAATTGGGAACTGTTATTAGTGGACGATGGCTCTACTGATCAGAGTGCTCAAATTGCCCAACGCTGTGCAGAGCAATATCCAGAAAAGGTACGTTATATAGAACACCCCAATCATGCTAATCGAGGCATGAGTGCTTCCCGAAATCTCGGTGTTCGCAGTGCTAAAGGCAAATATATTTCTTACTTAGATGGCGATGATGTTTGGTTACCAAATAAGCTAGAAGAACAGTTAGATATTTTGAACTCACAACCTGAGGCGGTGATGGTTTTCGGCCCACTTCAGTTGTGGTATAGCTGGGCAGGAAACCCGGAAGATGTTGAGCGTGAACGTCTATATGGAGTTGATCGCACTGGAGTACATCCCTATAGCGACACTTTAGTCAAGGCACCCAAATTGCTGAGTCTCATGTTGCGAGATGAAGAATTTATACCAAGTAGTATCCTAGTAGAACGTGAGGTGATCGAACGTGTAGGTGGCTACGAAGATGTCTTTCGGGCAGGTTATTCCGATGCAGTTATTTTTGTGAAAATGTGTCTCACCTTCGCTGTGTTTGTATCTGGAAAGTCCTGGTATAAATATCGGAAGCATCCCAACTCCTCCACTTATATATCGGCAATTAGAGGAGAAGAGGATACTGAACGAATATTTTATTTGAGCTGGATTGAGGAGTATTTTTCTAAACAAGGGGTCAAGAATGCTGAAGTTTGGCAGGCACTACGGGCAGCATTTTTTCCCTATCGTCATCCTCGATTGTACCGTTTGTTAGAAATTTACCGACATCCCATCAGGTCGATCAAACTGCTAGTGAAGCTGATAGGAAGGCTGATATTGCCGGTTTCTGTACGCTGCTGGCTAAAGACTCAATGGCAAAGGAATAAATATAGTCCTTCCTAGTCTGAAAAGAGACGCGGGGACGCGGGGATGCGGAGACGCGGAGAAAGAGAGATGTTCATTCATGATGATGACTAAAGTTAAGGTAAAACCGAAGAATTTAGTCCATTTTAATGGACTTAAGCTATTAGCCTTGGATTTGAATCCAAGGTGAGTTAGGGAATCCAGCTAGTCAGTTATATCTAGGCTTCAGTTGACACAAATGCCTCTTATTCCCCTCCTTGGAGGGGTTAGGGGTGGGTTCTGCCTCCTGCCTCCTGCCTTCTTACTTACAAACCTTACTAATAATTTAACGTTATGCATTTTATTGTTACCGGAGGAGCTGGATTTATTGGCTCTCATGTCACAGAACAGTTGCTCTCCGAAGATCATTATGTCACTGTAGTTGACAACCTCACCACTGGTAACCTCAACAACCTACCGGAACATCCTCGCCTTAAATTCCTGGAAAAAGACATACTTGCCTGTCAGCCAGAAGACTTCAGTAAACCAATTGACGGTATTGCTCATTTAGCGGCAACTCCATCAGTTACCGAATCTTGGTTGCAGCCTCTAGCAGCTCATCATAATAATCTCTCAGCAACCATAGCAGTTATTGAACTGTGCCAAGCCTTAGAAATTCCTCGGTTAGTCTTCACTAGTTCAGCAGCAGTGTATGGCAATCCTGTTCAACTCCCCATCACCGAAACTCACCCAACCTCTCCCATTTCTCCCTATGGTTTACAAAAGCTGGTAAGTGAGCAATATGCTAGCTTATTTGCCCAACAATTCGGTTTTTCCATGGTGGCATTACGCCTATTTAATGTCTTTGGCCCTCGACAAGCTCCTAACTCCCAATATTCTGGGGTAATCTCGATCTTTGTTAATGCCATGCGACAAGGATTACCAATCACAATTTATGGAGATGGGACTCAGACCAGGGACTTTGTTTATGTGAAGAATGTAGCCAATGCTTTTGCTAAAGCTTTAATAACTTCCCTGACTTCTGGTTCCTGCATCGTTGCTAATGTAGGTACAGGTAAATCAATTTCTTTAGTTGAGCTAGTTGATATTCTCAAAACTTGCTTTCCTCAGTGGCAATCTGAACTGAAATTTGCCCCTGCCCGCCCAGGAGATATTAAAGATTCCCAAGCTGATATCTCCAATGCATCGACTCATTTAGATTTTACATCTCAGTGGTCAGTAGAGTCAGGTTTACAGTATTTAATTGAATCCTTAGACCCCGTTAAGGGGTAAATGGCGCACTAAGATAAGCCAAAAAACTCTTCAAGGGGTGTGGGAAGAGGGGGAAGAAAGGGGAGTGTGGGTTTCAAGTATAGGAGGATTCTCTTCTCCTCACACCTCCCAAACCTGTAACAGCTATTTTTTAACAAATAATTTTAAATTTTGCAGAAAACTTTGATGTAACCCTAAAAGTGCAATGAATCAAAAACCACTGATTTCTGGCATCATGATCTTCTTCAATCCAGGTAAGTTTATTGAAGAAGCGATCGCTAGCGTAGTAGACCAAACCTATGATAACTGGGAACTGTTGCTAGTAGATGATGGTTCTAGCGATGAGAGCACAGCGATTGCCTTAGAGTATGCCCAAAAATACCCAGACAAAATACGCTATCTAGAGCATGAGGGTCACCAAAATCGGGGCATGAGTGCAACTCGCAATCTAGGTATTCGCAATGCTCAAGGTGAGTACCTTGCCTTCTTGGATTCTGATGACGTCTGGTTTCCACGCAAACTAGAAGAACAACTAGCAATTCTGGAAGCACACCCTTCAGCAGCTCTAGTTTTCGGTCCTGTTCAATGGTGGTACAGCTGGACAGGGGAGCCGGAGGATCTTCAACGTGACTTTGTCACCACGTTTAGTTTCCAGCCGGATATTCTGATGCAGCCGCCAAAATTCATGGCTCGTCTATTGAAAAAGCCCACTGTAACTATTGTCAATAGCCTAGTACGACGCCAGGTTTTAGACGATGCAGGAGGATTTGAGGAAAGCTTCCATGGCATGTTCGAGGATCAAGCCATTTTCGCTAAAATCTGCTTGAATAAACCCATTTTCATCGCTAGTGCATGTTGGTACAAGTGGCGACAGCATCCTAGTTCCTGCTGTGCTGTTGCGGCGGCAGGAAAAGAAAAGCATGATCAAGAGCGCTTAGTTTTCTTTGAGTGGCTAGAAGAATACATGGCTCAACAAGGTATTAAGGATGGCGAGGTACGGAGAGCTCTCGGAGAGCGGCTATTGCCCTATCGCAATCCCTTTTTGAACCGTATGTTGGGACGTACAAGACGCCTTATGTATTACCTACAAGAATTGTGGAAGTGGACATTGCGTTGGACATTACCTGTTTTTGTTCGCGACTAAGTAAGGGGAATGGGGAATAGGGAATAGGACAAAATTCCACGTCGAAAAAGAAGATTAGAAACAAATTAGCTTCCCTTGAAACTTCTTGTCCCCCTCCTGGGAGGGGTTAGGGGTGGGTTCTGCCTCCTGCCTTTTACTAACAAATGACAAACAACCAATAACAAACAACAAACAACAAATAACAAATGACAAATGAATGTTTTACTGATCAATCAATCTGATATTGCTGGTGGAGCCGCCCTCGCAGGTTATCGACTCCATCAAGGTTTGCTAGCTCAAGGCATTGACTCTCACTTGCTAGCGGGAACAGTCAAAACGAATAGCGATCGCGTAAAGGTTTTTCCCCGTAGGGGTAAGATCGAAAAGCAACTGCAAGTCCTGGGCTTTGCTTCAGGCTTTGGTCTAAACGAACTCAATTATATTGGTACTTTCAGCGTTCCCCAGCACAATTTTTATAAAAGTGCAGATATCCTCAATTTTCACAACCTTCATACTGGTTACTTTAACTATCTAGGGATTTCCTCCTTAACTAAAAATAAACCCGCTGTCTTCACTCTCCATGATATGTGGGCTTTTACTGGACATTGTTCCTATAGCTATGACTGTCAGCGCTGGAAAACTGGTTGTGGGAAGTGCCCTTATCCCAATACTTACCCACCGGTCAGCAAAGATAATACCAACCTAGAGTGGAAACTCAAAAACTGGACTTACAGCCGCTCCAACCTCAATATTGTAGCCCCCAGTAAGTGGTTATATGAGCAAGCTCAGCAGAGTATGCTTAGCCGCTTTCCTATTCATCACATTCCTAATGGTATCGACACGGAAGCTTATCAGCCTGTTGATCGTGAACTGTGTCGCTCTATGTTGGATATCCCTCCCGGCAAAAAGGTTCTGATGTTTGGAGCCGAAAGTCTGAAAGATGCTCGCAAAGGTGGCGATTTGCTGCTGAAGGCTCTCTCCTGTTTACCAAAATCCCTGAAAGCAGAAACCGTGCTGCTAACTATCGGTAATGGGGGTGAAACTATCCCTAAAGCAGCGGAAATGCAAACCGTAAATCTCGGTTTTGTAGGTGGCGATCGCCTTAAATCTGTTGCCTACTCTGCTGCGGATTTGTTAGTTTTTCCCACCCGTGCCGATAATTTACCCCTAGTGCTACAAGAAAGTCTAGCCTGTGGTACTCCGATGGTCTCCTTCAAAGTTGGTGGTGTTCCTGATTTAGTGCGCCCCGGCATTACTGGCTACTTAGCTACAGCAGAAGATGCTGAAGATATGAGTAAAGGTATTGTGGAGCTTCTAGAAGACGACAAGCTTCGTGAACAAATGAGTAAAAATTGTCGCGCGATCGCTCTTCAAGAATATGGTCTTGAAATATACGCCCAGCGGTACATCGCACTATATAAGCAGGTTTTAGGTCTTAAGTAAAATATCTTGTCCATTGCTGGTTACTCTTAAAATTTATTGTTAGCTTGAAATTGGTGAATAAAAATGAGCAGTTTAACCAAAACAGACCCTTTAGTCAGTATCATTATCAATAATTATAACTATGAACGATTCTTAAAAGAAGCAATCGATAGTGCGCTTAATCAGACATATAAAAATATAGAAGTTATCGTAATCGACGACGGCTCCACTGATAACTCCCGTGAAATCATCAAGGGCTATGGTGACCAAATCAAAGCTGTCTTAAAACCTAATGGTGGTCAAGCTTCTTGTTTCAATCTTGGTTTTAAAGAATCTCAAGGAGATATTATCTGTTTTTTAGACTCTGATGACGCTTTTGTAGAAAATAAGGTTGAAGAATGCGTTAAGTTTTTGCAGCAAAAAACAGCTAATAATCCCCTAGTGATGGTCTATCACTTGCTGGAAATAGTTGATACAGAAAGTAATTCTCTGAATCAGTGTGAACCAGCGGCTCTGCGGAATTATGAGCCAAACTTATATAAATATGCTTGCAAATATCGCTTTTTTCCTTACCCTGCCTCTCAGACAACGGGAAATGCTTTTACTAGAGAATTACTAGCACAAATTTTTCCGATGCCAGAGAAGGGGGTAAAAATCAGTGCAGACAACATTGTAGTGAGAGCCGCTGGCTTACTCGGAGAAGTTTATGGCATGGATCTAGTACTGGGAAAATATAGAGTGCATCATAGCAATCATTGGTATGGCAAAGAGATGGAGCCGGAGCTGTATCGTAAGTTTACGATTATTAGGGATGATTTCTTAAATGACAAACTGAAAGAGTATGGCAAAAGACCGGTTATCTCTTTCTTTGATTCTATGTATGCTAAATATTTTTTCCAGAAAAATGGAGATTATGAAGATGTAATCAAGCTAGCGCTGAGAGTAATTAAGTGGCATGTCAATTTAGAGACGATTAAGTTTTTCTTGAAAGCTGCTCTTCAATACTGCTTGTGGTTAATCAATCCTCAGTTAGTCAAACTTAAAGAACCAAAGTCAGATTTTATTACTAACTAGAGTTTGCTGTATTAGAAAGACTATTCTCAACTTATATTTTCCTAGCTCCTAGGGTGTGTTCTCAAACTGTCGGAGGGCGAAGCATTTGGACCGTATACCTTGGGTTTCACCGATGAATTATCGCCCAAATGCTTCGCCCCTACACTTTATTGTCAATCAAAATGAAAATAGCGTTCGTCGTTCATACTTTTCCTAGCCTTTCAGAGACATTTATCTTGAATCAAATTGTCGGATTGATTCAGGAAGGTCATGATGTAGATATTTATGCTGAGGAATCAGAGGTATCAGACAAGATTCACCCTGATGTCAACAAGTACAATCTTACTAGCCGCACTTATTACCAACCAAAGATTCCTCGAAATTTTCTCCTGCGAGTGGCTAAGGCGGTGGTTATTTTGCTGCGATACTTATTCATCTGTCCTTTCGCCTTATTCAGATGTCTCAATTTCGTGGCCTACGGTAGGCAAGCAAGTTCCCTGCGATTATTGTATGCGATCGTTCCTTTTATCGAAAGTCGAACTAAGCGTTATGACATCATGCATTGTCACTTTGGCAATGAAGGCGTAAGAGGGGTGTTTACCAGGGAAGTGTTGAAACTTACCGCCAAGGTGGTGACCACTTTTTACGGCTATGATGTCAATGCTTACCCACTTACCTATGGGAAAAATGTCTATTTACCTCTATTTAAACGGGGTGATCACTATATTGCTATCTCAAATTTTATTGGTAAAGAGGCTATCTCTTTGGGGTGTCCAGAGGCAAAGCTGATCAAAATACCCCTAGGTCTCGATCCGGCAGAGTATCACTTTCGGCCTAGAAGCTTGCCAGAGGGGGAACTAATCAAAATTGTCACAGTAGCCAGACTTGTGGAAAAAAAAGGAATTGAGTATTCCATACAAGCTGTCGCCGAAGTAGCTAAGAAATATCCCCACATACAATATTGTATTGCAGGGGATGGACCTCTTCGAGCCAGTCTTGAGCAGTTAATTAAAACCTTAAAGGTTGAGGATAAAGTTAAGCTGTTAGGTTGGAAAACCAAAGATGAAGTACAGCAGCTGTACGATGACTCCCATATTTTTATCTTAGCTAGTGTAACTGCGGCTAATGGTGATAAAGAAGGACAAGGTCTAGTTTTACAAGAAGCTCAATCTATGGGATTGCCGGTAATTGCCACAATCCATAATGGCTTCCCTGACAGTATTAGGGATGGAACTTCGGGCTTTTTAGTACCGGAGCGAGATATCCCATCCTTAGCACATAAATTGATTTATTTAGTGGAGAATCCAGAAGTTTGGTCAGAGATGGGACATGCAGGCCGTACTTTTGTGGAGGAGGTTTTCGACAATCAAAAACTCACCCAAAAACTTATTCATGTTTATCAGTTAGTTTTAGACTCAGAGCTTGAACCAAGTCGAACATTGGCCTGTCAAGGTACGCAACAGCCAACAGCCAACAGCCAACAGTAATAAGATTTGACTATTTCAGTATTGAAATTGATTAGTCTGTCTGAAGCTATTAAGTATTTATGATGCATAGTGCAAGATGTGATTCATAGCAGTTCTCGCATCTGTGAGGTACATCTAGATCCCCCTAAATCCCCCTTAGAAAGGGGGACTTTGAGATTGAGCAGTGTACCTCATCAGCGTGGGAAACGCTGTATATCAAGTTCGGATAAACAGTGATAATTCCTTTCTTCCTTAAATCTTCTTTCTTCCCTCCTGCCTCCTGCCTCCTGCCTCCTGCCTCCTGCCTTATTGCCACCGAAGTGTAAGTATTCTACCGAACTTGATATTAAATGCTTAAGACATGAAAATATTACTAGTTATTCACTATAAACTAAATGTTGATTCAGGCGCTGCCGGTAGCACAGCACGCCTTGGTCAAGAGTATCAAAAACTAGGCCACGAGGTTCAGTATTATTCTATCGACAATCTGCCGAAGTGGATTCCAGAGCAAATAAAAACATTAGTATTTCCTGAATTTGTCGCGGCTTACATTGCCCAACTCTCGAAGCAGAAGGCGGTGGATATCGTTGACGCTTCCCCTGGAGATAACTGGCTTTGGGCTAAAGTGTTTCGTGCCTCTCGGAATAAACTACCCCTGCTAGTAACCCGTAGCCACGGATTGCAATACTTTGAACACCTTGGTATTCTCGAAGAAGCTCGTCGAGGAAATGTGCACCTCAGTTGGAAATATCCTTTGTATTTTGGTGGTTTACGGCTTTGGGAACAAGCTAAGTCTCTGCGCCATGCTGATTTAGTTTATTTGCTCAATCACCAAGAGAAGAAGTATGTCGTAGAACAACTCGGTACTCCTGCTGAACAAGTTCATGTTTTCCCCAATGGCATCCCAGAAAGATTTCTCAATCTGCCCCTCGAACCTCTACCTGAAGCAGAAAATTCAGTGATTCGCATTGCTCAAGTGAGCACTTACATTCCTCGTAAGGGAATTCAATACAGCATACCAGCCCTCAATAAAATCCTGACTCGCTATCCTCATGTGGAGATGAGTTTTTTCGGAACAAAATGCTTAGAATGTCCCGATCCGGCTCAAGTCTATGAGGATTTTGATCCAGCAGTGCGCGATCGCATTAAGGTAGTACCACGGTTTAGTCATGAAAAATTGCCTACTTTGCTCAAAGGACACCAGATTAAGTTATTTCCCCCACTTTCTGAAGGATTTGGCAAGGCCCTCGTCGAAGCTATGGCTTGTGGCTTAGCTCCAATTACGACAGCAACTTCTGGACCAATGGAGGTTGTACGTGATGGGCATGATGCGATCGTTATTCCGACTCGTGATAGTGGAGCGATTGAACAGGCACTAGAGCGTTTGATTACCAACCGTCCCTATTTAGAGCAGTTACGCCAAAATGCCTATGCCACTGCCCAACGTTATAGTTGGAGTCGCATTGCTCAAGACAGGCTTGGTGTTTATGAAGCAGCTTTGCGCCAGAAGCGAAGTTGACCTAACCCCCCAGCCCCCTTCCCTGCAAGGGAAGGGGGAGCCGGAAAGCCCCTCTCCTCGCAGGGGAGGGGTTTGGGGAGGGGTCAGACCCTACACCCCATACACCACCTACTTTTAATGTTCCGACCTCACCCAGTGAGCAAATGACTAGTTCCTCTACCACAAGCAATAGTTCTACAAGGGAAAACAAGCAAGCTTGGCTCGCAATACAGGGGCTAGTAATAATCATCGCGCTTCCCCTCCTAGCCAAAGTTGGTCGTTTACTTATCCCAATTTTTCCCCTTGGAGCTCTTGCTGTAGGGGTAATTCTGTACATACGTGCTCCTGTGCTCTATGTTGGCTTTACTTGGTGGATGTGGTTCCTCGGCCCCTTGATTCGCCGCATCATTGACTATCAAAGTGGCTATCTTACTCCAGGACCCTGGATACTTGCACCAACTCTAGTCACCTTTGTTTCTGTGATAACTTTCCTTAAGCACTTTCCCAAAACCTCTAGATATGGTGGCTTACCTTTTATTTTATGTATTGGGGCAGTGTTCTATGGTTTCTGCATTGGACTTGTTAAAAACAGTATAACCATTACCGTTTTGGGGCTTTTCTCCTGGATCAATCCTCTTTTATTCAGTTTTCACTTATTTGTTAATTGGCGAAATTATCCTGAGCATCGCCAAACTTTTCAAAGTACTTTCCTCTGGGGGACTTTAGTAATGGGGGTCTACGGACTTTTGCAATATTTCCTCGCGCCGGATTGGGAGCGATTTTTTTTGAGGGAAACCGAATCCCTATCCTTTGGTAGACCTGAACCTTTGGGAATTCGGGTATTCAGTTCCTTGGATGCACCACAAACATTTGCGACAGTGATGATGGCAGGGATTATCTTGTTGTGGACTAACCCCAAAATTGTGCGTAATTTATCCACTGGAGTTGGTCATCTAACTTTCCTCTTATCTATGGCACGCACGGCTTGGCTTAGCTGGGTGGCTGGAATGCTGATGTTTGTGCCTTCCCTCAAAGCCAAATTTCAGATGAGGCTCGTTGTCAGCGTTATGGTGGCATCGGTGTTTATTGTACCCTTAGTCTCCATGGAACCATTTTCTACGGTAATCAACGATCGCATCGAATCTTTTACCAGCAAGAAAGATGTTAGCGCCAATGCTAGAGCAGAAGGTTACAGTGAACTTCTGGAACCTGCTTTAAATGAGGTTATCGGTAGAGGACTGGGAACTGTTGTACATTCCGGCTCCCTGGGTAGCAACGATAGTGGCATTCTCTCAATGTTGTTTTCCTTCGGCTGGTTTGGTTCCCTACCTTATCTTACTGGCATATTTTTACTGTTATTCACGTTGCTTAATAGTTCCGCAGCTAACCTTGATCCATTTGTTAGTGCTACCCGTGCCATTGCTTTAGCTACCTTTGCCCAGATGGGTTTGAATGTTCCCACAATCGAAGTGATTGGTATGGTTCTTTGGGGATTTATTGGTATCAGTATGGCAGCTCATAAGTACTACCAAGCGGAACGTGCAAAGTTGTTAGGCTCTTGAGAAATAAGGCAACTAGTGCCGCTGCGCGGAATTCAAAATTCAAAATTCAAAATTCAAAATGCTTATAGAGTAAGGATTATATCGATATCAAACTGGTCAGTTACTTCTGCCGCGCTGCACTAGGAATTGGGAATTGGGAAAGATATTGTTTCTCCTATTAGTACAGCAAACAAAAGTCCCCCTTTTTAAGGGGGATTTAGGGGGATCAATAATTTACCCAATAGCAGAGCAAACTGCTGTATTTTCATTGCAGCACTACCTTAATTACAGTTAAATCATCAGTAACTTTTACATTAATCGCATTATTGGCAACCCGAAGCTGGTTCTCTACGTAGTTAAAGTTGGCATCGTAGCTGTACTGAGACGCTGAAGCCGATCCATCTCCTAACTTAATCTTCAATTTGTCAAAATTATTGTCAAAGTTTCCTTTGTTTTTATTATAAGCTTCTATCTCTCGCCAAAGAAGCAAGTAATAGTTGCCATCACTTTTTTGCAGGAGTAAATAATGAGTAGAGGCTTCTTTATCCAAAAACTCCAGATTTAAAGTCTGGGGCTGAAAATCTGGTTGACTCCAGGTCTCACTTTGGGAGTCCCACTGGGCATCATTAAGTAAATCTATTAAATTTTTTAGAGCATAATAAGATTTTTTAGGTGTCAATACATAAGAAGTATACTTGTCGTCACTAATTGGTTCTGCTTTAATTAAACCAAAATGAGCTTGTATTCCTTCAAGGTGAGGGATATCAAGAAATTCATAATTGAAAGTCTGTTCAATACCTCGATTAAAATATTCCGCAAATAATCTTGGTAAGTATTTGGCTTCTGTTCGTTCGCTTACTTCCCCAGGGAGTGTAGGATAGCCAGTTTCTGTAGCAATTATCGGTTGTTCACTACTACATTTTTTGATATTATTAAGATACCAATTGAGGGTAGATGAGGGAAAACGCCAGTAAGGATAATTGGCATAAGAATGTATATTAGCTTTATCACTGATGTGACTAAGATCACCAATTTTGCCACAGTAAGCTGTATAGATTAAAGAGGGCATCAACACCGGTTTTTCTGCCAGTATCTCATTGTCCTTGACTAAACTATACAGCTGAGTCTGATAGTCGATTAAGGTTTCCATCCAATTTTCATCAGGAAGCTGCTCATTATCGTATTCATTAGGGCCTTCTATTGCTTCTATCAGATCAGCAAAATTAATAGTTTCACCATTAACCTCAGAACTACCTGTACTCCAAAATTCCAACTCTTCAGGAATGGGGGAAGCATTGAGAAAGTCATCTTCTCTTAAGTCGATTACCGCTGTTAGCGTAATTCCTAGATCTTTATATAATTGTGCGAACCTTTCCGGAGCGTAACTTAGTACTGATGCATAACTAGGGCTGAGCATTCTGTCACGGATATGGCGAATACCAAGTTCCGCAAGCAGTGTTTTGAGATTGTAATTAGGATTATTGTCATTCCAATTTTGCACATAGGGGGTATCTGTATAACTCAAATGAGTGACAACTCCCATAGAGTTAACAAAATTATCAGCTGAGTTAGCGGTAATGCTTCCGGCAATGGTTTGAGTAGAGGTAGAATGTTTCACCAAAAAGACAAAAATCATCCCACAGAGTGATAACAATACCTTACTCCATAGTTTATTCATGAGCCAATTTTGTCTTTAATATTAGTTAATTTTATTCCATTATAGAAGCGTCTACTAGACATGACAATTCTTAAAAATATGACTATAATAAAGAGTATGTAAATAGTTAGATTATTTTAATAAAGTTTTGTTATTTTTGCTCAATAGGATTACTCCTTTTAATTTTAGTTTGTTAAGCTAGTGAGATATAGCATTTGCCGAGGGTATTAAGAAAACGCCAAATACTGAACCTTTACCTGTCAATCTTTTACCTTCTGCCCTCTGCCTTCTGCCTTTTGCTATAACTCAAGATTGCAATAAACTTTTAAGAGAGTTTTTTAATGAAATGCGATCGCTAATCAGCAATTCAAGGTGCGATGCTGGAAATATCTATATTAGAGTGAGTTAAAAAATGCTCGAAATAAGTCTTATAAACTAACTGCCATTTGGCTAAAGCGATTTTCGAGAATGATTGTACCCGCGATGTGGTGCGTTACGCTTTGCGATACTGCTGGCGAAATTAACATTCGGAAACATTTGCAACAAGACGAAGGTTTTTGAAGCCCCCCAGCCCCCAATTCTGGGGGAGCCCGGACTCAAAGTCCCCCGTGGGATAAAAAGCGCAGCATCTTCTTGCTTCCCCCTTATTAAGGGGGACGGGAGGGGGATCTCCAAGGGGAATTTAGGGGACTTTCAGCAGCTGAGGTATATTACGAAATATTTCGCCACCAGCATCCGCTTTGCTGCTAGCGCACAATGCTACGCAAACGCTAACACACCCTACGATAGGTACATTTTTTCCTAGAAATCACCTAAAGCTTCTTTGTTTACTTCTTAATTTTACTAGTCCCATCAATAACAATAATTATGCGAACTGTGCAGTTGGGTATGAGCTGGCTTCCTGAGGATGCAGGGGGACTCAGCCGAGTTTATTATGATTGCATACACTATTTACCCCAGGTAGGAGTGGAACTACGTGGTTTGGTAGCAGGGTCAAAAGCGGTTAAACAAGATTCTGATGGTGTAGTTCAAGCCTTTGCTCCTCTTGACTCTCCTTTATGGAAGCGTTGGTTAGGAATGCGACAGGCATTTGATAGTTTGGTGGCCGAGGATGACTATCCCTTAGTGGTTTCTCACTTTGCCCTATATACAGCTCCCATACTTGACCGATTGGGTGGGCGTCCTCTCGTCATGCACTTCCACGGTCCTTGGGCTTTGGAAAGCAGTGTAGAAGGACACAAGAGTGTTGCCACTTGGCTGAAAAAGTCATTGGAACAGATGGTCTACCGAAAAACCACAAACTTTATCGTCCTCTCCCAAGCTTTTCGGCAGATCCTGCACCGAGAGTATCAAGTGCCGTTAGAACGTATTCATATTGTTCCTGGAGGTGTAGATACAACCTACTTTGACACCAGTCTCTCCCAGAATGAGGCACGAACCAAGCTCAATTGGCCACAAGACCGACCCATAATTTTATCAGTCCGGCGGCTAGTACAACGCATGGGTTTGGAAAATTTGATTGCGGCAATTGCTCAGGTGCGTAAAACCTATCCAGAAGTGTTGTTACTGATTGCTGGGAAAGGGGATTTGCAAACAACCTTGCAAACACAGATTGAAGAAATGGAACTGACTCAGCATGTACGCTTGTTAGGTTTTGTGCCTGAAGAAGATTTAGGTTTGGCGTATCGGTCTGCTAATTTTTCCGTCGTGCCAACAGTTGCCTTAGAAGGTTTTGGTTTGATTGTCATTGAGTCACTAGCTAACGGAACACCAGCTTTGGGAACACCGGTGGGTGGTATTCCTGAGATCCTAGAGCCATTTTCTCAAGACTTGGTTTTTGAGGGCGCTTCTACTGAGCAACTAGCTCAGGGAATTATAGAAGCCCTATCTGGTCAAAGGCAACTACCTAGCCAAAAAGCTTGTGAAGCTTACGTTGAGAAAAATTATGCTTGGCCAATAGTTGCCCAACAGATGAAATCAGTTTACCAGAGAACATTAGATGGCAAAATTCTATGAAAATTCTCTTTCTCGACCAAAGTGGCAAGCCTGGTGGTGCTGAATTATGTTTAATCGATATTGCCAAACCTTATCGAGATAGCTGTCTAGTGGGTTTATTTGCAGATGGTACTTTTAGAGATTTACTAGAACAGCAACAAATTCCGGTGCAAGTTCTCACTACCCAGTCCCTAGCAATTCGGAAAGAAAGTAGTTTGGTACAAGGTTTAGGTAGTATCGGTCAACTAATTCCTCTAATTGCTAGAGTAGTCAAAACTGCTAGTAAATATGATCTAATTTATGCCAACACCCAAAAAGCTTTAGTTGTTGGTGCCTTGGCTAGCTTTTTTAGCCGTCGCCCTCTGGTTTATCACCTACACGATATTCTCTCTACTGAGCATTTCAGTTCTACCAATCTTCGTCTTGCTGTAACTCTGGCTAATCGCTTTGCCTCATTAGTAATTGCCAACTCTCAGGCCGCTAAAGCTGCTTTTGTGGCAGCAGGGGGAAAACCGGAGATTATAGAAGTTGTCTATAACGGTTTTGCCTCTGAGAAATATCTCGCCGAGGAATCTAGCTTAAATCACCTCAGGCAAAATTTGGGACTCGATGGGCAATTTGTAGTTGGTCACTTTAGCCGTTTGTCTCCTTGGAAAGGACAACATATTTTGCTCGAAGCTCTTGCTCACTGTCCTGATGACGTGACAGCAATTTTAGTGGGTGATGCCCTATTCGGTGAGCAGGATTATGTCGAACATTTACATAAACAGGTAGCAAAACTGGGACTGGAACAACGGGTACGATTTTTAGGATTTCGTTCCGATATTGTCTCTCTGATGACAGCTTGTGATTTAATTGCCCATACCTCCACCGCACCAGAACCTTTTGGGCGAGTAATTGTCGAAGCAATGCTGTGTGGAAAACCTGTAGTTGCGGCAGAGGCTGGAGGTGCGATCGAATTAGTGGAGACAGGTAAAACTGGATGGTTAGTTACCCCTGGAAATCCTCAACAACTCGCAGAAGTTATTACTACTTGTCGCCAACAGCCGGAATATGTTGCGACTATTGCTAAGGAATCTCAGAGGCAAGCAAGTCAGCGTTTTAATTTGACAAATATCAATCAGCAAATTAATCAGCTGCTAGGAAACTTATACAGCGCTTTGCCCTGTAATGAATTACAGCAAGCAGACAAAAGTCCCCCTTTCTAAGGGGGATTTAGGGGGATAACATGTACCCCATAGCAGAGCAAACTGCTGTAAAATTATCCATTATCCAGTGCTTTAATCATCTTTGCAGGAACACCACCAACGAGCACATTACTAGGCACATCCTTAGTAACCATTGCTCCTGCAGCAATAATAGCTCCTTTTCCAATAGTAATTCCAGGAAGAATAGTTGAATTAGCACCAATCCAAGCACCATCTTCAACTAATATCGGACGACCATAAACTGGACCTGCTCTACGCGCCGAGTCCTGAATTTTATGCTCAGTGGTTATAAATGTTACTCCGTGACCCACTACAACATTGTCCTTGAAAGTAATTTTCTCAGTAAAGTCAAAATAACAGCCACGATTGATTTGGCATTTTATTCCAGTCACCAGATCACCACCGTAAAAATAGCTGCCTCCCCTAATCACTGTTCCAGAACCAAACTTGGCTCCGAGCAACTTTAGTAAATTTCTCCGAAGTAGGCAACTTGGAAAATCATTACCGAGAATATTAGAAATTAAATTTACTATATGAATCAAGACTATCTCGATTTGCTGCTTTAATAGCGGTATAGTTTCCTGTATAAAACTTTTCTGAGAAACTGCTGATTGAGTATCTGACATATTTATTAAATATCTCCAAAATAAAAATTTTAAACAAATCAAATATACTTAAATTATATAGTATACTTTTAGGATATAGCAATTTTTATGTGAGCTTATTAATTGTTACTTATTATTTCAAAGCACTTTATCAATGAACTTACTGAGGAGAAACTGATAATGTTACCAACTAACAGAATACCGACTCATCCCGGAGAAATTTTAGTAGTAGAATTTATCGAACCTATGAACTTGACTCAGGAAGCATTGGCTGAACATTTAGATATTCCCATACAAAAAATTAATGAAATTGTGCTTGGCAAAAGAGGAATTACCCCGGCCATCGCCTGGTTACTTGCCGGAGCATTTTCTACTTCACCCCAATTTTGGATGAATCTACAAATCAACTACGATTTAGCCGTGTCTCGACCATCTCAATTCTGTCAGCCTATAGCAAGTTAATCTAGTACTATAAAGCTAAAGTGGGGGAAACAATTTGACTATTGCGATCGCGAGATTTCATAAATCCTACTTCTCTTTTCCTGTTGCTAGATTCAAAGCCTTGAGTTGAGCTTGGGCTTTCTGTAGAGATTCAGACCATTCCTTGTAGGGATCGCTGTCGGCAACAATACCAGCACCCACTTGTCCCCAAACTATTGCCCCTGCTGTATTATCCCTCCTTTCAGTATAGAGTAGGGTGCGAATCAAAATATTTAAGTCCAGGTTTCCCCGCCAATCCAAATAACCACAAGAACCGTAAAATAAATTCCGTCTTACTGGTTCTAGTTCTTCAATAATTTCTAGGCAACGAACTTTAGGACAACCTGTAATCGTTCCCCCAGGAAACACTCCTCGAATTAAGTCAACTGCATCGTAGTTAGGGTGTAGTGTACCAATAATGTTACTGACTAAATGCATGACATGACTGTAGCGCTCAATAGTTAGCAGTTCATCAACTTCTACAGTCCCCCACTCACACACTCTACCCAGATCATTACGTTCTAAGTCAACTAACATTATATGTTCTGCTCTTTCTTTGGTGTTAGCTATTAACTCCTGTGCTAACTGTTCATCCTGGGTAGGAGTAGCACCACGTTTTCTGGTTCCGGCAATCGGTCGAGTTTGAACTGTTCTTCCTGAGACCTGAATTAGTCTTTCCGGTGAGCAACTTACAATTGCGCCCCAAGGAGTTTGCCAATAACTAGCAAAAGGGGAAGGATTAATCTGCTGCAAAGCCCGGTAAATTGACCAACTATCAGCTAAAGTATGGGTTTCAAACCGCAAGGATAAATTAGCCTGAAAAATATCCCCAGCTTGAATATATTTTTTAGCTTGCTCCACTGCCAGTAGATAATCTTCCTGAGCCATGTGATAAAAGGGAGTGGCAGAATTACTATAGTCAGTTGTGCTCAAATTAGGTGTTTCTTGTTTGACTTCAGCTTGCTCTAACTGCCTTTCCAGAGAATCGAGTTGAGCCGCATCTGTAGTAGCTAACCACAAAATTTGCTGTTGATGATCCAAGACAGCAAAGGATTCTGGTTCGTACCAGTAAGCAACGGGAAAAGGGAGAGGATCGGTGTTGAGGTGAGGGAGTTGCTCAATCTCCCAGGCTAAATCATAGCCCAGCCATCCCAGCCAGCCACCTGTAAAGGGTAATTCTGGAGGTAAGAGCAATTCGGCTTCATTCTGGGTGTAAGCACTGAGTAAATGGCGTAGGAAGGGGAGAATTTCTCCTACAGGGGGTGTCCATAACCGGGGTTGAGTTTCAATGTAGCGGGGAGAACCGGCACAAATTGAGTATCGAGCTAAGTTAGTGCTATCTGGTGTAACTGGACTTTCTAGGAGAGTGGCAATAGGTTGACGGTTTTGCCCATACAGTATTTTCCCATTATCACTGATGTTACCTCTGAAATTGAGAAATAGCGTCTCAAAAACTTGTGAGCCACTACGCTGAGTAAGAGGGAGCTTTCGCCAGTGCCAAGGTTGAATAGGTTTCATTGATGCTCAGATTTCACTAAATATCTCGGCTGCGATCGCCTTCTCTTTCCTTATTGATAAACTATGAGGTAGGGAACCAACTAGGTCAAGGATTTATGCTTCAAGAAAGCCCCATTATTAGCACATCCCCGGAAATTATGAGCGGAACCCCAGTTTTTGCTGGTACCAGAGTCCCAGTGCAGACTCTTCTTGATTATCTCAAGGCAGGGGAGTCAATCAACGATTTTTTAGATGGATTTCCCACCGTCACTAGAGAGCAAGTTATTGCTTTTCTTGAGGAAACTGAAAAGCAACTGGTTACTATGGTGGCATAATATGAAGGTTTTGTTGGATGAGTGTGTTGATCGCAAACTAGCTAGAGAGTTTGTCGGTTACGACGTGAAAACAGTTCCTCAGATGGGATGGGGTGGAGTAAAAAATGCTCAACTCCTTGCCCTTGCAGAAGCAGAATTTGATAATTTCATCACAGTTGACCGCAATTTGTCGTTTCAACAGAATTTGCCACAGTTTGATATTGCAGTCATTGTTTTGCAAGCACCATCTAATCGTTTGGCGGATTTGAAGCCTCTAGTACCAAAAGTTTTAGCAGTTATGGCTACAGCCGCTAAAGGAAAAGCTACTGTTATCACGGTGTAAAATATTCTCCTCTTAATGAGTGATCGCTGCTAGTTGGTAGAGGTTGAGCTTGATTGATGCTCTCATTTAACAAAATATCTCGGTTGCGATTGCCTACGGCCAATGCGTTTTGAAAATATAATTAAAACATGGAGTTGCATCAAGATCCTTCTTCGTTTTCGTCGCGACAAGAGCTACTCGAAGAATTAGAAAACCTCATATCTATTGAATCTAGCAGGAACGGTAATCCCTGGATTAGCGTGGCTAAACTCAGTGAGCTATTTTGCGAAAAATATAGAGTGTCACTCGAAGAAGTAGCAAAAGTTCAAGGCTACAACTACAGTTTGATGAGTCTTTTCACGAGTAGCAGGCGCTTTTCGATCTACGGTACTCAAATGCCACAAGACTTTTATGTAGCTCTTCTTCAAGCTGTAGTCCCTAGTTATGATCAAGCTCAAACAAGTTCAAGTAAATACAGAATCAAGCGACCTTTACAAAAGATTTCAGAATATAAGCCAATCTTAGTCTCCGAAATTAAATCAATAGATGACTTCGAGATAGCGCTGATAGAAATCATCAAGAGTTTAACGGCAAATCACCAAACAAAATTCGCGACAATTGCAATATTGAGTAAAAATTTTCGTGGCTATTATGGACAACCAATACGGACTGTGATGCGAAGCATTTGTCCTGAAATAAAATTAATTGATTTACTTCGGAGTACTCCTAATCTATCTGTACAAGAGGTGGATAACGATTGGCAGATTACTGTGGATTTCGATTCAGTGACAGATGAATATCACTGATAACAAACTGTTATCCACTGAAAGGAAGCCCAGCAGCAAAGACTATCAGTTGAGGCTACAACCTTGCAACTTTTGAACAACTCAATTCTGCTCAAGCCATTGCTCTGCTTCAGTCTTGGATTGACGATGGGGATGTTGAGGAGTAACAGGAAATAAGTCAGTATTTGCTCCAAGGCTGATCGCACTGTTGCTGAATACGACTGTAAGGTACAATAAAATAGATTTTACAGTTACCTTAATCAAATCCCAATAGCTATTTCAAGTATTTCACCATGTCTCTGCAAGAAGAAATCGACAAAACAAGACAAGAAATTAAAACAGATGGCTATTCAATGTCTATTGGAGAATGGATAAGTATTTACAAGGACGAGGAAATTGATATTCATCCAGAATTTCAAAGATTCTTTCGTTGGTCAGATCAACAGAAATCAGCATTTATAGAATCTATTCTTTTAGGAATCCCCATACCACCAATTTTTGTTAGTCAGAGAGATGATGGTATATGGGATGTAGTGGACGGTTTGCAGAGACTGTCAACTATATATGAGTTTGTAGGTATTTTAAGATTAGCTGAACAAGATCAAAAACAATCTGCACTTGCTTTACAAAAAACACATTATCTTCCCTCACTAGATGGCAAAAAATGGCATGATACCAATGATCCAGACAATTCTTTGACCCAGACTCAGCGTTTATTGATAAAACGAGCGAAGATCGCAGTAAATATAGTGGAGAAAGAAAGTGATGTGATGATCAAGTATGAGTTATTTCAGCGACTAAATACAGGGGGCTCAATTGCTACTCCACAAGAGGTAAGAAACTGTATTCTTCTGATGTTGAATAAGAACTTGTATGATTCAATGCGATCCCTTGCAGATCGTGAGGCATATAAGAATTGTATTGCTCTGAGCGATAGGCTATATGAAGAACAGTACGATATGGAACTAGTTCTACGCTTTATTATCCTATTTGATCAAGATCTTGACATAATTAAAAAATTAACTCAACTTGATGTCCGAGAGTTTCTAACAACTAAGATGCGTGATTTGGCTCTCAAAAAAGATTTAGATATTAGTCATATTGAAAGAGCATTTGATGTTACCTTTAACATTCTTAGTGAAACTATGCCGGATCAATGTTTTAAGAGATATAAACCAAGTAGTGATAAATTTGCAGGAGGGTTTTTACTGTCTCTATATGAGGTAGTTGCTCTAGGAATCGGGTACAACTATCAAAATCCACCTCCAAAAGATGAGATATTAGATCGTGTAAAGAGTATTCAGTCAGACCCCGTGTATCAGCAATGGTCAGGGGCTGGTGTTAATGCAGGCCGCAGATTGCCACATCTTATTGAGCTTGGTAGAAAACTATTTTCCCATTCATGAGTATCCGTACAGTTGAACAGTTGAATGATAAATTATCTAGCGATCTCTTATGGAGAAAAAAGGAGCTTACAGAAGTTAAGTCTCTTGTGGAATCTAAAAATATTTCTGAGCAAAGGCATAGGGCTTTAATTAGAAGTGGTGTGTGTATTCTATACTCCCACTGGGAAGGATTTGTTAAGTTTGCTGCAAACTCTTATCTAGAGTACGTCAGGCTGCAAAGGCTCACTTATAGGGAGCTTTCTACTAATTTCTTAGCTTTGGCGATGAAAGAAAGGCTTAAGGAAGCTAAGGATACAAATAAGCCATCGCTTTACATCCCGGTTTGTGATTTTTTTCTTTCTGAGTTGGATCAAAGATGCTCTCTACCTAAAGATATAGTATCTACTGCCTCAAATTTATCTTCAGAGATTTTGAAGGAAATCACTGCTCTTCTCGGTATAGATTTCTCAGAATACTCACGTAAGTCGGTTTTAATAGATACTAAACTATTAAAGACAAGGAATACAATTGCTCACGGTAATTATTTGATATTTGACACAGAAGAGTACATAGAGCTACATAGAGAAGTAATCAATATGCTTGATCTATTTCGTAATCAGATAGAAAACGCAGCGATTAAGCAAGAGTATCTACAGCAATCTCCTTAGTTGGGATGCAACATCCTTATATAGCGCTTCGCACAGGTGTTAGGTATTAGGTGTTAGGTGTTAGGGAGGTGGAAAGTACTGTTAAATAAAGGTATTTGTGATTATTCACCACGGTCAATCTGTAAACATACGATCGCTCGTTGCTATAAGTAATAACAGAAGACGTGAAATCCCACGATTGGCATCACATGGGGTATGCTTAATTTAAAGTTGCGGCAGTGCGATCGCTGAATTTGAAGCTGAGCGCACAGAATACCGGTCAGAAGGTACAATAATATAGCCTTTATTTTAAAAGATAAGATAGACGGGTATTGTGTAAAGCATGTCAGCTAACGAATCTACCTCCCTAAGCCAAGCTATCCCAGTTGCAGAAATTCGCTACAATGACCAAGGATTAGTACCAGCGATTGTTCAGGATTACCTGGATGGTACAGTACTGATGATGGCTTGGATGAATCAAGAGTCCTTGCAAAAGACCTTGGATACTGGTGAAACGTGGTTCTGGAGTCGCTCCCGTCAAGAGTTGTGGCATAAAGGAGCAACTTCTGGTCATCTCCAGAAAGTGCGTACCCTCCGCTATGATTGTGATAGTGATGCCTTACTGTTTACCGTAGAACAGATAGATGATATTGCTTGCCATACAGGGGAAAGAAGCTGCTTCCATCAAATAGACGGCACAAAAGTTGCACCGGTTGCCGATACATTATCCCAGGTGTTTGAAGTAATATGCGATCGCCGAGATAATCCTGTAGAAAGTTCCTATACAGCTAAGCTACTAAACGGTGGTGATAACAAGATTCTCAAGAAAATTGGGGAAGAGTCAGCAGAGGTGGTGATGGCATGTAAAGATGATGACAAAGACGCGATCGCTTCTGAAGTAGCAGACTTGTTCTATCACACCCTGGTTGCCTTAGCTTACCATCAGGTGGATGTGCGGGACGTTTATCGCAAATTGCAACAACGCCGTAGGTAACCAGTGAGATCATTTCCTATCGAGTCATTTTCAAATTTTAAAATACTCAGACAATTATTGGTAGGGGCGCACCGACGTGCGCCCTCAACTGACGTGCGCCCTCAACTGACGTGCGCCCTAAACCGACGTGCGCCCTCAACTGACGTGCGCCCTCAACTGACGTGCGCCCTCTAAAGCGGATTTGGTATAGGAACCCCGACTTCTTCTGTGAAATCGGGGATCTGAAATTTGGGGATCTAAAAAGTCTTGCTGCATAAATCTTCTTCCATTCCCAATTCCCAATTCCCAATTCCCAAAAACTTTATACCTCATCTAAATGAGAAATGCCAGAGCAAACTTGGATTGCAATTACTTTCATCGTGTTTCTGCTGTTATTCATAGCAGTGGGAATCTTTTCTTCAACTCGCACCTCAAACACAACGACTGATTATTTGCTAGCTAGTAGAAGTGTGAACCCCTGGCTGACGGCTTTATCCGCTATGGCTACAGGTCAAAGTGGTTTTTTGTTTGTCGGTCAAGTTGGTTTCGCCTACCAAGTCGGTATTTCTGCTATCTGGCTGGTCATTGGCTGGGCAATAGGAGACTATCTTGCTTGGTGGTGGGTTTTCAAGGGTTTAAGAAAGCTCTCAGAAGCAACGGCTTCTGAAACTGTTTCATCTTTCCTCAGCCAAGACCAAAAAGGCAAAAGTCGCTGGATTACCGTCACTTCAGCACTGATTATCATTGGTTTTTTGGTTACCTATGCCTCAGCACAACTAGTCGCTGGCTCAAAAGCAGTCCATGCAATATTTGGCTGGAACTACCATGTGGGGATAATTGCAGGAGCAGTGATTGTGGCGATTTACTGCTTTTCCGGTGGCATTCGTGCTTCCATCTGGACTGATGCGGTGCAAGCAACCATTATGATTGGTTCGTTGTTACTGTTGTTAGTGCTTGCCTTAATCGCTTGTGGTGGTATGGGAGAACTCTGGAGAACCCTCGGCGAGATTGACTCATCCCTGGTCACCTTAAATCCCCCTAACCTTAAGTTTGGGATTGTGCCCTTTTTTATCGGCTGGATGGTAGCCGGTTTTGGTGCTGTCGGTCAACCTCATATCACGGTTCGAGCGATGGCTATCGATTCTCCTGATAATTTGATATTGGCTCGTAACTTCAAAATCCTATGTGGTTTGCTAACATCCTTTTCTGCCATTGGTGTGGGACTTTGTGCTAGAGTCCAGCTTCCAGAGTTAACCGCATCGGGAGATCCAGAGTTAGCACTGCCCTATTTATCCCTGGAATTATTGCCCGTAGTGTTAGTGGGATTGATGTTAGCTGGTTTATTTTCTGCCACTATTTCTACCGCCGACTCTCAGATCTTATCTTGTTCTGCGGCACTGACTCAAGATTTGCTGCCAGCTACTGCCAACTCTTATAGAATGGCTAAAATAGGAACCCTGACAGTAACAACTATTGTATTAGCGATCGCTCTAATAGGAAGCAACAATGTCTTCAGTTTAGTTACTTTCTCTTGGTCAGCCTTAGCTTCTAGCTTGGGGCCCTTATTGGTCTTGCGGGTTTGGCAAAAGTCTGTGACTGTACCAGTAGCGATCGCGATGATGATTGTTGGTATTGCCGCTGCTATAACCTGGAATCTTGGACTCAACTTATCCGGTGCAATTTATGAAGTGCTTCCCGGTATGACTGCCAGTTTTATAGTTTATGGAATTGCTAATTTTTTCACCAAGGAGGAAAAAAGCATAAATTAACTGATTAATCAACTGAATTTGATTAAACCCCCTATGCCTTACAGTAAATTCACCTTAAATGAGCTTAAACAAAAATTCAACATAACTCTGACAGGAATTAAAGGAAAATTTAATAATCTACCAGAAGTTGCTCCTAGTCAATTTCTTCTGGAAGCCTTAGAGGATTATTTACCCTTAGCAGTGGCCATCGGTTCAGAAAAAGCTCGGTCTGAATTAATAGTCGCCCCTATTCTAGTGGCAGTAAAAAAACACTTAAACCAACAGATAAGCTTATTTTCTGGTATCGAATTCAATGTTGATTCAGAACTTGGGTTGAATGGTTTTTGTGATTTTATTATTAGCTACTCCACACAGCAATTTTTTATCGAATCTCCGGTTATTGCCTTGGTAGAAGCGAAAAACGACAACCTCAAATCTGGTTTGGCGCAATGCATAGCAGAAATGGTTGCCGCTCAAATTTTTAACCAACGTCAAGGTAACGATATTGACAAAATTTATGGAGCTATTACTACCGGAACTATTTGGCAGTTTTTAGAGTTAGAAGGTGAAGTGGTGGTATTAGACTTACAGGAATATTCTGTTGAAAACTTACCAAAGATTTTAGGAATATTGGCTAGCTTTGTTAGTTAGTAATTTATCATCTTCTTGCTAGAAAAATGTGTAATTATTGCAATAGAAAACCCATGTACAAATAACAAATAACCAACAACCAAAAACTAATCCCAATGATTAAAATTCTTCACCTCTCCGATATCCATATGGGTAGTGGTTTTTCCCACGGTCAAATTAACCCAACCAATGGCTTAAATACACGATTAGAAGATTTTGTCAATACTCTGGCTAAATGTATTGACCGCGCTATCTCAGAACCTGTAGATTTAGTAATCTTCGGGGGTGATGCCTTTCCCGATGCTACACCACCTCCCTATGTGCAAGAAGCTTTTGCCGGACAGTTTCGCCGCCTTGTGGATGCAGATATTCCCACAGTCCTCTTAGTCGGGAACCATGACCAACATTCCCAAGGTAATGGAGGAGCTAGCCTATGTATTTATCGTACCTTAGGAGTACCTGGATTTATCGTAGGTGATACCATTGACACTCACCAGATCCAAACTCGCAATGGCTCGGTACAGGTAATTACCCTCCCCTGGCTGACTCATTCTACCTTACTAACTCGCCCCGAAACCGAAGGTCTAGCGCTTTCAGAGGTGAATGATTTACTGATCTCACGACTCAACCCAGTGTTAGAAGGAGAAATCCGCCGACTAGATCCGGAAGTGCCCACTGTTCTCTTAGCTCACCTGATGGCAGACAGAGCTAGCTATGGAGCCGAGCGCTTTTTGGCTGTAGGTAAGGGTTTTACCATTCCCCTTTCCCTACTAACACGACCCTGCTTTGATTATGTAGCATTAGGTCACGTCCACAGACACCAGAATCTCAACAAGTCTAATGACCCCCCAGTAATTTACCCAGGCAGTATTGAACGGGTCGATTTTAGTGAGGAAAAGGAAGATAAAGGCTATGTGTTGATTAACTTGGAAAAGGGTCGTGCTGAGTGGGAATTTTGTCCTTTGTCAGTACGCTCTTTCTGCACTATTGAAGTGAATCTTGCAGAAGCTGAGGAACCACAGCAAGCTCTAATCAAAGCTATCAAAAAAAAGGAAATTAAAGATGCTGTAGTCAGGCTGATTTACAAGCTCCGTTCTGAACAGTTAGACTTAATCGATAACGGTGCGGTACATCAGGCATTAGCTGAAGCTCACAACTATACAATTCGTCCGGAATTAATCAGTCAGTTAGCACGTCCCCGTTTACCAGAGCTGGGGGTTGGTAGTAGTATAGACCCAATGGAGGCACTGAAAACCTACTTAGACAATCGAGAAGATCTCAGAGAGATTTCCGCCGACATGATGGAAGCAGCGCAATGTCTCTTTGCTGGTAAGGATGAGTGATTTGTTGTTTGTTGTTTGTTATTGGTTGTTTGTTATTTGTTCTTTATCCTTTGTACTAATGACCAATGACTAATGACCAATGACTAATGACTAATGACTAATGACCAATGACCAATGACTAACTTTCATACATCTCTAACGGTAAACCATCCGGATCTTGAAAAAAGGTAAACCGCTTGCCAGTAATCTCATCAACTCTAATCTCTTCTATCTCCACACCTTTGGCTTGGAGAGAGGAAACAGATTCATCTATATCTTCAACCTTAAAGGCTAAATGTCTTAAACCACAAGCTTCTGGCTTGTTTACTCTTGCCGGGGGATTGGGAAAGGAAAAAAGCTCAATCCCATCACAATCACCAACCCTTAAGTCTAGCTTATAAGAGTCTCTAGCTGCTCGGTAAGTTTCTTCGATAATCGCAAATCCCAAAATATCTACATAAAAATGCTTTGACTTTTGATAATCAGAGCAAATGATTGCAACGTGATGAATTCCTTTAGTTTTCATAACAGCTAACTATAACGTTACAGATTGATTCTATCAAACATACATTTAGACATAATATAACGCAGCAACCGAGATCCCCGACTTCTCAGCTGAAGAATGTGATTAACTCGATAAGCCCGAATAAGAAGTTGAGGATCTACACACTGTAACAGCAAAGGCGCTTGCGATCGCAATGTGATATTTTTACCCTACCCTCTACTTCCTACTCCATGATTAATTTGTATGCCTTGAGTGAAAAATTTCGTCTAACTCTTCTTTAGTCATGTTGTAGGGAAAAGGATAGGCTTTAGCTTTAGGACTGCGACGATTAACAAACAATTCTCTGAGTGCCTCATCATCAGTAGGGTGTTGTCGTATGTATGTTTTTAGTTCTTTACGAGTCATTTGGGTAAAGTCAGGTTTCATCATCTTCGTAAAACTCCCCGTTAAGCCTTTGACGGAGAGATCTGTAGATTATTTCAATTTCTGATTCTACTGGATCGGAGATTTCTGGTTTGGATAATCCTAACTCTTTCCAAAACTTATATAGCAAGCCCTATTTAGCTTCCCCACTTAGTGAGGAAGTTTTTGGAACCAAGAGAGATCACTAACTAACTTGCAAATCAACCTGCTGTATTTTCTTCCAGTCGAATGGTTTATTTTCCTCCATCCATAAATCATATTTTTGTTGAAGATTTAACCAAAGTTCTGGAGTTGTATCAAAAGCAACTGCTAAGCGAAGTGCCATATTAGGAGTAACGGAACAGCGCTCATTAACTATCTCTGACACTGTTTTGCGAGAAACATCAAGAATCTTAGCGAGTTCAGTAATTGTAATATTTAGAGGTTCAAGATAATGGCGCTTAATTATACCTCCAGGGTGTTTTGGTTTTCTCCTCCTCATTTTCTAATCTCCTTGTATTTGAAAATTTTGATTTTAATTTTGCTATTAAAAAATAGAGGAAGAGAATTTAATTCTCTTCCCCTGCTGTGATTCTGATTTTTGGCTTTCTGACTCTTTTTGAGCTTCTTGCGCAACATCTGGGTTTGCTTTTTCAGTTGTCGGCGTCGAGCAGAGCCACCTTTGCCTTTATCGTTTCTTCCTTGGCGGCGGGGAGACTCCCACCGCTTGAGTCGTTGTGTCATGAGTGTTGCCTCTCAACTAAAGTGGGCGGGGAGAGACTCGAACTCTCATGACCAAAGGTCGCCACATTTTGAGTGTGGTGCGTCTACCAATTCCGCCATCCGCCCTTAGGGGCAACTTGCTTATTATAACCGATTTGTTGCTTTTCTAACAAGGACTGATAATTTTGGGAGCTAGCCCAACGATCAATTTCTCGTGCTCTCAGTACTGGCACTGGATGAGAGAGTTGAGAAGTTTGGGTTTCTTTGAGGATTTGTCCTAGTTCTGTATTACTAGCGATATCATAAGCCCTAGCTTGAGCGATGAAAGCATCTAAGTTGAGTTGTGGGGCAAGGGTTGGGGAACCACCAGCCAATTTCATCAGCACTGACATCACCACTCTCGGATTTTGAGTTGCCAACACCGCAGCGCGATCGCAAGAAAATTCAGCACAGCGTACCCACTCTAGCATCTTTTCCTGTACAGTTTGGGCAATTACTGTGCCCCAATTAGGAATTAAACCAGTGGCTAACACCAGGATGTTGATAGGAGTCAGGTAAACTCCATGTTCACATTTGAGGTGTCCGAGTTCATGAGCAATAACTGCTTGAATCTCCTCTGGGGTCAGCATCTCAATCAGAGAAGTGTGCAACACTAAGAAAGGCTGCTTCCCTCGCATGGCAAAGGTATAGGCATTAGGATATGGATGCTGTTGCACATACAGCTGGGGTGGTTCCAAATCCAAAACTTCACAAGCCTCTAAGAGTAGCTTATGCAAGTGAGGCAGTTGATTCTCTCCCACCAAGATACTGGCGGCGATATTGTTAAGATAAAAAAACTGTTCCGCTATCGGTCCTAGGAGATTGCGTACTATCAAATCTATCCCTGGCATCTGTTTGAGGGCGTTAGTTGATGCCAAATCTAGGGGGTGACGAAAATGGTCTGCCCTGAGACCAACTAGCGGTGTTTTGTTCATTGGTTATTGGTCATTAGTCATTGGTCATTGGTCATTAGTCATTGGTCATGGTTCATGAGTAACAAATGACTCTTTTGCTTAAACTAACCAGCTTTTAATGCGATTGAGACTTTCCCAGTCTGGTTTTCTACTCAATCCGTCTTCAATACTCTCAAACAATTCTGGTCGGATGTCTGGATTCATCGCTATTAGCTGTTTTACCACATCTATGTGCTTACGAACACCAGTTTGCCCAGTTTCCAACATCGCAATTGCTAGATTAATTCTACCTTGAGGGGAATTTTGATCTAACTTGACGCCTTTGAGGGCCAATTTGTATGCTTTTTCAGGTTTGTCATCGAGTAAATACAACCATGCTAGGCAACTCCAAGCAGTAGAAAATTTGGGAGAGCGATCGCATATTTCTTTGAAAACAGGGATTAAGGTTTCCGGACCTTCACCAGCTTGATAGCGTTCCAAGCTGGTATCAAAAAGAACAGTAACAGACTCGGTCATAAAGTTAGAAAAGTAAGAAAGGAAGCTGGGAAAAAAGTCTGCTATCAATGGAGTGCAGTTTAGGAGTGAGAGTATTCCCACAGAAATGGGACGCTCCCACTAGTGCAGCTAGGCAGAAGTTCTTGAGCAACTCAAAAGAGACAAGGGAGACAAGGAAGACAAGGAAGACAAGGGGGACAAGGAAATTTTAGCTGCTCAGTTATTTCCATGCCCGCTGCACTAGAACTGATTTGAGCAGTTATAGAGGAGGAAAGTATTAACCGCCTCTTCTGCGGTAGGAACTGTAACGGATTGTTAAGCTCAAACACCGAAAGAACTGCCACAGCCACAGCTTTGAGTAGCATTGGGGTTAGTAAATTGGAAACCCCCCCCAATCATCGCACTGCTGTAATCGAGGACTAAACCGTAGAGATAAAGCATACTCTTCGGATCACAGACAATTTTGAAGCCATCATAATCAAAGACCTCATCTTTGTCTGCCACGTTACTAGGGTCTTCAAAATCCATCATGTAAGACATTCCAGAACATCCTCCTTGACGGACACCAACCCGCAGGCAGAGCTCTTTTCCTTGGCTTTCTCGTAGTGCCAACAAATGCTTGAGAGCCGCTGGTGTCAATTGGATACCTTTTTTTTGGGGCACAGTTGTTTGGGTCATGATTGCTTGGGACTCCTAAATTGCTCTTGTATATGGATGAGAATCTTCACTATCCCTCATTTTAACTATTTCCTTTTATCTTAATTGCTCCCTTGGTCTGCTTTGCCTGAAGACTTTTGCCGCAATCCACTATGATGTTGATCTACCTCCGTTGTTGCTGTTGCAACAACTTAACTCAAATAGAACAACCGCTGGGAAATTATTGAGGTTTAATAGGAGTATCCCCTCTACTACTAGTTTCAATTTCCCCTGGAAGTTTGCACTAAACCTAGCTATTTTATGTCTGCTTTGAATCCCACTACTCGTCGTCGGCTCAAAAGATTACAACAAATGCCCAATGTGTGGGAAGGTGATCGCCGTCCGGTGTTAGCTCTCTCAGACAGGGCGAACTCAGATACTGAAGATAGCAGCGAATGCATTCTTTGGGTGGACGGTTCAGAAGGAGTGGTGCGAGCAATGGATATGGTCTCGCCAGAAATGGGGCCAGAAGCTGTGGTTCGCACCTTACTGCGGTCAATGGAGCATCCTCATAGTCCAGCAAGACCTGCACGACCATCAAAAATTGTAGTCCGAGACCGGGAAATTCAGTTCTTTTTACGAGGTGTTCTTCAGGGTTTAGATATTACAGTTGAGTACGTCCCGAATTTGCCCTTGATTGATGAGTTATTTCGAGGATTCGAGGAAGTGGCTCTCAACCAACAGCCTAAACTCCCCCCCCAATATGCCAAACTATTACAGGAAAAAGCCTATGACCTTTGGCGTGATGCTCCTTGGGAATTGCTAGCTGATCACAATATCCTCTCCATTGAACTAAATCAGTGGGATGTGGAAACTCTATATGCTTCCGTGATGGGTATGTTGGGTATGGAGTATGGAGTGCTGCTTTATCGTTCCTTGGATTCTCTTAAGCGTTTCCGGGCATCAGTTTTGGCAGAAGAGTCTTTAGAAGAAATGGAACAAGCATTTTTAGGCCAAGATTGTTTGTTTATTACCTTCGGACGAACTGATGATGAATTTGATATAGTTACAGACGATGATGATATTGATTTAGCTGACTTGTCAATTTCAGAAGTTGTTCCTGGCTTTGGGGTAGTGCATCCTTTTGAGGGAATGCGCTCATTTTTGTATGAGGAAGAAGCACTCGCTGTTTACTTTGCCCTAGAAGCTATCCACAAGTTTTTCCGCGCTTCATATCAGCAGTTGGATGAAGGTTCTTTCCCCGCAATTACTAAACGTTACAAAATTCCATTGCCTTTAGAAACAGAGTCGGAGTCAAAGGTTGCAGTTAAAATTGCTACAATGCCGGATTTGGCAGCTCAGTTGTGGGATATGGCTGAGGAATTTGAGGAAGACGATGAAATTGACGAAGAGGAAATGGCAGTACCCCTAAGGGATGATTTAGTGCCTAAAGATGCCTTCCTTAGCCTGGGAATGATGCCTTGGGATAGTTTGGAAAAGTTGCGCTCTAATATCGCTTGCTATCAGTCTAAAAAAATCAAGACAGCAGGGGAAGGAATGCCTGTAATTTTAATTCAAACTACCCGTCCCAAAGCTAAGGTAATAATTGAGCAGATCAAATCTGCTGGGGGTCTCAAAGGTATTTGCTTTAATCCCGGGGAAGACCCCTTTGAGGGGGAAAGTTATGATCTGGGTATTCTCCAAACTGAAAATAGTGATATGTACTTATTTGGAGAGTTTCCCGAAGCAGACCCTACCCATATAGCTGCCCGCAAGAAGTGGGATCAGCGGTGCAAACAAATTAAGGGACATTGTGGTTTAATCATTGCTATGGGTTTGACTGGAGCATCTCGTGGCAATCCCAAGCATCGGGATATGATGGCTTTATTTGAAACACGAGCCCTCTCTTCCAAGGAATTGGGATTGGGCATGCTTCAGCTAATGCCTCAGTTTGAGTTTGAGTAGCATGGCAAAGGCATCTAAATTAGTCTTGACAAAAAAGCTTTTTAATGTATGAAAGAAAGAATCAGAGTTTCAGCTGGACAGCAGACCCAACGGAACCGAAGTCAAGTTAGGGGAATGAAAATAGTTCGCACCCTAGGAAGTTAATCCTATGCATTTATTGTTTTTTTCAAGTAAGATTTATACAATTTTAGATGGGTTTACCCTGAGGGAAAATTAATCTTCGAGCTATAGGCGATCACGTTTATCTGCTATCCTTTGAATTGATAGCGAAACCCAGGAGCTTTACGCAGGGGTTCTTGGTTTGATAAATTAGCGCTGAGGTTGGATTGGATGATTGGGATGAATAAATTGCCCTATACCGCTTACTTATACAGAGCTAGAACTCGTAATTTTTTTTTGGTTCTTTGTCGGAGCCGATCTTCTTCCTCCACATTCCTAAATGCGGCGGTTCCTCAATTGTAGAAGCAATTAAGCATTGCTACGTTACTTGGGCTAATATTGCAGAGCGCGATTTATTTCAACTCTCTGCGCCAGCTTCATTTCAGGCTGCTAGCAAACTAAAATCTAACCTTCAAAACTCCTACTTAGCCAATGATTTTGCCACCTTGAAACTGAGAGAACAGTTGCTGCTGTACTATATGTGTCAAAATGCTAAGTATATTAGCGGGCATTTTCCATTTAGCCAGACTGCTTACGATAGTTTTGGCGATCGATATAAATTTATTACTATCTTAAGAGACCCTGTTAAAAGGTGTGTTTCTACCTATTTTTACGATCGCTATAAAACAAATAAACATTGTAAAATAGAAATGGGAATTGAGGAATACTTTAATTCAGAGTTGGGAAGACAAACAGGGCGGGTATATGTCAATTTTTTGGGTGGTGCTGATGAGAAAGGCGACTACAGCGATGCAGGAGCTATAAACCGAGCCAAGGAAAATTTGCATAAATTTTCTTTGGTAGGATGTTTGGAATGTTTGGAAGACTTTGAGCGACTATTTGCCGCACGTTTTGGCAGAAATTTAAAGATTAGGGTCTTGAATCAAAATCCCAAACCAAAATCAGAACGAGAAGCTATCCTTTCCGAGGAAATAAAAGAGAAAATTGCCGAGATTTGTCAACCAGATATTGAGATATATCAATATGCTCTTGATACCATCATTTGTTAGACAAAGTATCGAAGTTTCGGTCTCAAGACTAAGTCAGGAGCTCCTTTTTACCTAAGTTAGGGATTGGCTTAACGGTAGTAATTTATACAAAAGACTTCGTTTTGCCTATTGCCTGCGCCGTTAGACGCTTATTATTTATTGGAGCTTGAGATGAATTTGTTTTCTTTTCTGGTGCGCTACTCTTGGAAAACCGTAGCGATAGCAATTGCTACTGGCTTTGTGAGTGGTGGTAGTAGTGCTGGGCTAATTGCTGTGATTAGTCGTGTCTTTAGCGACAGTAATTCTTCTTCCCCTACATTAATTGCCTGGGCTTTTGTGGGGTTGACTGTGGTAGCACTAATGACCAGTATTATTACCAGAGTAGTACTGATTCGCCTCTCTCAAGACGCCATTTTCCACCTACAGATGCGTCTCAGTCGCCAAATTCTGTCGTCAGAGTTGAGTCATCTAGAAAAGCTGGGCTCTCCCCGCTTGTTGGCAACCCTAACAGAAGATGTGCAAACAATTGCCAATGCGGTATTTGTCGTACCCTTCCTCTGTATTAATGTAGCAATTGTGATTGGGTGTCTGTTTTACATCAGTTGGCTTTCCTGGAAAGTATTGCTGATGGTTTTGGGCTTATCCGCGATCGCACTCGGTAGTTGCAGGTTTTTGTTGAAAAAAGCAGGTCAGTTACTTGCCCTTGGTAGAGAAGAACAGGACTTACTATTTAAACACTTCCGTACTATAACCGAAGGCGTCAAAGAACTCAAGCTACATTATCACCGGCGCCAAGATTTCCTCACCGAAGAACTACAGGCAACTGCTGCCAAATTCCGTAGTCATAACGTTTATGGTCTAACCCTATTCGCTGCCACCGATAGTTGGGGTAAGTTCATCTTTTTCTTTGCAGTCGGTTTTGTGATGTTTGTGCTTCCCCATTTTGTTACCATCGATGCCCTAACCCTCTCTGCTTATGTTTTGACTTTTACCTACTTGATTGGGCCAATGGAAAATATCGTCAACAAACTTCCTATCCTGAGTCGAGCTAATATTGCTTTAAATAAGATTGAGACTCTTGGCTTATCCCTAGCTAATCGAGCGGAAGTGGCAACAGTTCCCCCTCAGATTTTGTCTTCCTGGCATTTGTTGGAACTTAAGGGGGTGACTCATACTTACTACAGTGAGCAAGAAGATATTAATTTTACCCTCGGTCCGATTGATCTGAGGCTGCAACCAGGAGAAGTAGTATTTATCATTGGTGGTAATGGCAGCGGTAAATCAACCCTGGCTAAGCTAATTACCGGCCTTTACATTCCAGAATCAGGAGAAATTTGCTTAGATAAGCAACCCATTAATCAAGAGAATCGAGAGTGGTATCGCCAACATTTTTCCGTAATTTTCTCTGACTTCTATTTGTTTGAGCGACTCCTAGGGTTGCAGCACATTGATTTAGATACTCAAGCTCAAAAGTATCTTCAACAACTCCAACTTGAGCATAAAGTCAAGGTAAAACAGGGAGAACTTTCCACTACTGCTCTGTCTCAAGGACAGCGTAAACGACTAACTCTACTTACAGCTTACTTAGAAGACCGACCAATTTATTTGTTTGATGAATGGGCAGCGGATCAAGACCCCATATTTAAGGATATTTTTTATACTGAGTTTTTACCCAAGCTCAGAGAGCAAGGGAAAATGGTAATGGTAATTAGTCATGATGACCATTACTTTCATTGTGCAGACCGGATTATTAAGTTGGACTATGGTCAAGTGGAGTATAACAACCAACAGGGAATTAAGAATTAAGAATTACGGCACTGCTGATTTTGGGTATGATTTTTATTTATCTTCAACTTCCATGTCCCAATGGGAGACAGCTTCTTGACGAGAGTTCCCATCGCAATACTGCTCGGTTAGTAAGGTTTAATCCCTGTAGATCCCCCCTAACCCCCCTTCGTAAGGGGGGAACAAAAGCCCCCATTGAAAAAGGGGAGTTGGGGGGATCAATTCTTAACCGAGTAGTATTGGTTCCCATCGATAATAACTCCCAATAAACTTCTTACTGTTGAGTTAAAATTTGGGGGAAGTTGCTCGTATGGACACTTCTCAGGGGTTCTTCTTGGGCAGGTGTTTCGGATCTAAATTCTAAATTCCTTTTCGACGGATTTAACTGGTAGTGAGGCATTGGGGGGTAATTGGGATTTTGAGAAGCAAACGGGAGACATTGAAACTGGTTTAGGGTTTGAGTCACAGGTATTAGCGGATTTTACTGGTAAGTTGGCGGTGTTTACGGCAACTGATGATGCTAGTTTGATTCAAGCAATTAATGATGCTAATGCTAATGCTGAAGCCGATACGATTAATTTGGCAGGGAATATTACCCTGACGGCGGTAGAAGATAATACCGATGGTGCTAATGGTTTACCTTCGATTACTGCGGCAGAGAAGCTGACGATTGATGGTATGGGTTTCACCATTGCTAGGGATGCAGGTGCGATGACTCCTAACTTCCGGATTCTGCATATTGCCCTAGGAGCCGAGTTGGAGCTTAATAATACTACCATTTCCAATGGGGTGGCTGATGCTGGAGGACCTGGAAACAATGGTGGGGGGATTTTCAATCGGGGAACCCTGACTCTGAACAATAGTACGGTTTCTGGTAATACGGCAAACTTCAGAGGCGGCGGCATTTACAACAGTGGAATGGTGGCGAATGCAGCCAATGTAACCCTGAACAGTAGCACCGTTTCTGGTAATACCGCAGGCAGCGGCGGCGGCATTTTCAACAGGAGTATTTAACATCAGCACCCTTGTTGGGAATGCAATGAACCCCCAGGACTCTAGACTGGCACCTTTAGGAGACTACGGTGGCCCCACTCAAACCCATGCCCTTCTACCGGATAGTCCTGCCCTTGATGTGGGAGATAACGCCCAATTAATGGGTTTAACTACAGATCAACGGGGAGCAGTCAGGATTATTAATACTACAGTAGATATTGGCGCTTTTGAATTTCAAGGTATTGCCTTAATTGCAGCAGCAGGAGATGGACAAAACACCACTGTTAACACTAGTTTTGCCACGAATTTGCAAGTACAGGTGGTGGAAACCTTTGAAAATAAACCTCTTCCCGCTGAAGGTATTGAGATTACCCTCACTCCTCTCGGCACCCAAGCCAATGCTGACTTAGGTAATACCACTCTAACAACCGATAATTCTGGCATTGCTACTACTACCGCTACTGCTAATACCGTGACAGGGAACTATCAAGTAGCAGCAACTGCCACCGGACTTACTGCTGTTAACTTCAACCTCACTAACGATCCCGGTTCTGGTATCTTAACTATCTTAACTGGCAATAACCAGAACACCACTGTCAACACGGCTTTTGCTGATAATCTGCAAATCCAAGTTGCTGAGATTAACTTCGACTTGACTAATATTGCTGCTCCAGTGGTAGTAGTCCCTGGTGATTCTACTACTAACACAGGTGATTTTACCACCAACTTTACTTCCGTTTTGCAATCAGTATTAGATGAGTTACCCGAATATGGATTAGAGGAGTCTGCCTGTACAACTACTCCAGCTGTAGTTATCAATTCTAAGGTCGAAGAAATTACCCTAGATGAGGTGATAGAAACCGAAGTTCAACGCAATCAAAATTGTCAGCCGGTGGGGAATAGCAGTGAATAATCAGGTACGTAGGGGCGCACGTCGGTGCGCCCTCAACCGACTAGTGCTGTAAGCGATCGCTAATTTATACCAACCGAGGTATGCTGTAGGAAAAACATTAGATAACTAGAGAATCCAAAAATGCAAATTACTATTGACTTACCAGAAGAAATTGCCAACACAATGGGTCAAAAGTGGGATAATTTTCCTCGCAAAGCCCTAGAGTGTATAGCCATCGAAGCCTACCGCCAGGAAGTAATCACTTCAGCACAAGTTGGGAGAATGCTGAATATAGCTTCTCGCTACGAAGTAGATGCTTTTCTCAAGCGGGCAGGAGCCTATTTACACTACGATGAGGCAGATCTTGAGCAAGATTTACTCACTATGCAAGAATTAGTATCAAAAGAAAAAAGCTGAAGTTTAGTATTTAAATGAAGGTTGTTGCAGATACTTCACCCCTGTGTTATTTAGTTCTAATTGACTTGATAGATTTATTGCCAAATCTTTACGACAAGATAATCATTCCCCGTGCTGTTTTCAATGAATTATCAGCACCCCAAGCACCTGCTCTAGTAACACATTGTTGAGGGCGCACAGTTAAGGGCGCACGTCGGTGCGCCCCTACAGGAAAAATGTGAGGAGAAAGATGAAAATTCAACAAGTAACTATTTTGAGCAAAATCCTACTACTGTTAGGATTAATTACCCCTACCGTAGCGACAGCCGGAGACACGGAGACGGGGAGACGCGGGGACAAGGAGAGATTGACTATTATTGACAGTGGTGCAAACTTAAAGCATAAATATCCTACTGAACTTGAGCTTATCAGCCAATCCCCCCAAGAACGTACCGACCCTGCCAACCCTAATCAAGACTTCCTCCAACCCATAGAACCCATTACTCCGCCTCCGGAAGAAGAACCCCTCTTCCCCCAACCGGAAGAAACTACTCCTCCTGAACTTCCCGATAGTACCAGCTTCCCCATCGAAAGGATTAATGTCGAAGGCAGCACCATCTTTTCTTCCGAAGACTTTGCCCCCCTTATCGAACCCTTAACCGGACACAATGTCACCCTTAACCAACTCCGGGGAGTTGCCGATGCCATTACCCAACTCTATCTAGATCAAGGTTATATCAACTCCCGCGCCTTACTCTCAGAACAAACTATTACCAATGGGGTAGCCACCATTGAAGTCATTGAAGGAACAATTACTGATATCGAGATTAGCGGACAACAACGTTTTCGTACCAGTTACTTTACCTCCCGCCTCAACCGGGGTATCCATACTCCCCTCAATGTTAATCAATTAGAAGACCAACTACGCTTATTACAAATTAATCCCTTAATCGAAGAGCTTGAAGTAGACTTAGAACCAGCAGAGGTAACCGGAGAAAGTATCCTCCGCCTCAATGTGGAAGAAGCACGCCCCTGGTTTGCTTCTGCCTTTATCGATAACTACTCTGCTGCTAGTGTAGGATCGGAACGTTTTGGCATCAGCGGTGGCTATCGTAACCTAATCGGTGTAGGAGATGTCTTCACTGCTACCGGTACTCGTTCCTTCACCGGCGGCTCAACTATCTTTGATTTTAACTACCTAGTTCCTTTCAATGCCCTCGATGGCACTGTACAATTACGAGCAACTATCGATCGCAATGAAGTTACCCAATCTCCCTTTGACGAATTAGGTATCGAAGGGGAATCAGAAACCTATGAGATCTCGGTACGGCAACCGATACAGCGCAGTTTCACTGAAGAATTTGCCCTATCTGTCGGTTTAAACCATCGCGACGGACAAACTTTCCTGTTCGATAATGTAGGTACAGCCTTCGGCAGTGGTGCAGAAGCCGACGGTACAACCCGCACTACAGTATTAAGTTTTGGTCAAGATTACTTGCGCCGGGATAACCAAGGAGCCTGGGTATTGCGCTCTCAGTTCAACTTTGGTTTAGACATATTAGATGCTACCACCAATCCTGACCCCATCCCCGATGGTCGCTTCTTCAATTGGAATGGTCAAGTACAGCGCATCCATCAGCTAACCCCAAAACAACTGTTAATCGTCCAAGGGAATATCCAACTCTCTCCGGATAACCTGTTAGGTTCCCAACGCTTTACGATAGGGGGAGGTCAAACTTTACGGGGCTATCGCCAAGGAGCCCGTTCAGGGGATAATGGTTGGCGGCTATCGATAGAAGACCGTATTACCCTAGTCCAAGGAAAACCAGGAATCTCCTTATTGCAAGTTGCTCCTTTTGCCGATATGGGCATAGTTTGGAACAATCCCAGTAATCCCGATCAGATTGCCAACGAGCATTTCCTCGCTGGTTTAGGGACAGGTATTATCTACTCTCCCATTGAAGACTTGACCCTAAGGATGGATTTTACAATACCCTTGATAGATTTGAGCGATCGCTCCACCAATACCCAAGACGACGGTATTTACTTTAGCGTCAACTACAATCTTTGAGCATTGGTTGTTGGTTGTTGGTTGTTTGTTGTTAGTTGTTGGTTGTTTGTTGTTTGTTTGGGAATTGGGAATTGGGAATTGGGAATTGGTGAGTGTACATATCTCCCTTGTCTCCCTTGTCTCCCTTGTCTCTCTTGTCCTCATTATTCAGCAAACCCTAGAGCTTTTATATATAGGCGCACACTTTCCCTATTATAAAATAATCATACCACAAAATAACTCTCTTCGCGATCGCGAAGTGGGATTAATCTCCCTGTGGTGGCTCTTCTTACCAATGGATAATTGATAATTGATAATTGATAATTAATTAATCAGGTTTAAAGCCTCTCCTTTTAAGGAGAAGAAAGTGTAAGTAGATTTCCTTATATTCAATCCTCTCGGTTTTAACCAGAGGTAATTATCCATTATCCATTGTTCATTATCAATTATTGAACAAGAAAGCTTAACGCCTACCGTTAGTCACCTTCTCAATTAAAGCTACAACAGCAGAGCGAGTGAGCTTCTCTTGACCATTATCTAAAACATCAAGAGTGGCGTGAGCCAAAGTAAGGGGAATTTGGCAAAAGCCTAAAGCCGGTCCTTTAGGTAGAGCCTTGGTATAGGCATCAGCCAGAGCTAGATTTCGACGAGCATAAGTTTGCATATCATCTTCAGTCCAGCCATTGGGGAAGAAATCGACTCCCCTTACTCGGTCTTCCTTGTAGTTCCGTAAAATGTTCACAGCCTGTAAGCCTCGACCAAAGCCAATAGCATGGAGACGGTTAGTGTGGGTATCATCATACCAAGCCCACAAATCAGAAAGTAACAAGCCTACCGCACCTGCTACTCCAAACGTATAACGATCTAAATCAGCTTCGGTGTAAATTTCCCAGTTATGCTCAGCCCAATAAGCCATTCTATCTGCCATTGCCGCTGTAGCATCCCAGATCCGAGGTGCAATGGTCTCAGGTGCTAATTTTGCCCATTCTCCCACTCTAATAGTTACTTCCGCTAGCTGACTTTCCTGCCTACTAAATCCGACGAACAGTTCATCAAGGGTGAAGCCGTCAACCGCAGCCTGCAAATTGGCGCTAATCGTGCGTAACAATCGTGCCTTCGTAAAGTTATCGAGTCCCGGATGGTCTTCAATTTCATCGATGGCACGCATACAAAGATAGGCTGATGCTACTGCTTCCTTGAGTCTTGGAGGTAGACGATTGATAGGGATGTAAAAAGTCCGACTAGTTTCTTTCAGAATCTCCAATGCATCTTTACAGACATTCATCTATATGAGCTCCTCACACAAATTCGTTTTATAGCATAAATTTCTCCAACCAATAAGACTCTATATGGAGAAATAGCTTATCTAGCCACACAAAACTCCTAAGAAACACTCTGGCTAACGGCTAATGGCTAATGGCTAATGGCTAATTGCTCTTAAGAAACACCGAGTCAGGAGTCTCCAAGCCAGGAGGGAACAGCATTTGAATTGATGTGAAGCTAAACCACATTTAAATTACCTAATGGGAGCAACGAATGAACCTAGAGAACGGAAAAAGAACAGGGTAACCAGGATGTAAATCCTGTGTTTTGAGTGATAGCTCATCATGCCTAGTTGGTAAATACTTAGGAAAATTTAGATGTGGAAAAGCTTACTTGTTCTTGGAGTTAGCTCCTAAACAATTACTAGGGTGTTACAGTTATTTTGCTTTGAGCTGTCGAAGTTTCTTCTGCTTCTGGCTCATGCTCTTCCTTTTCCCGCTTGAGCTTGGCTCCTAATTTCCGCAGCTTTTCCTCCACATTTTCGTAACCCCGGTCTAAGTGATGCAATCCCTTAATCGTGGTTTTCCCTTCTGCAGCTAACCCTGCCAGTATTAATGCAGCAGATGCTCGTAAGTCTGTTGCCATGACAGGAGCCCCAGATAGCATGGGCACACCTCGGATAATTGCATTATTACCTTTGATACGAATATCTGCCCCCATACGATTGAGTTCTGGAACATGACCCAACCGATTTTCAAATACTGTTTCGGTAATGACGCTATCTCCTTCACTCAAAGTTAACAATGCCATCAATGGTGCCTGCATATCAGTGGGAAACCCTGGAAAAGGCAAAGTTTCAATATCTGTTGCTTGTATTCTATCAGGAACAATCCGCAGGCGATTTGTTCCCTCCATAATCACCTTAGAACCAATTTCTTGCAGCTTGGCAATAACAGCACTAAGATGGTCTGGTATTACAGGGGCAAGGGTGATTTCTGAGTGAGTAATGGCTCCAGCAACCAAGAATGTCCCTGCCTCAATGCGATCAGGAATTACGGAGTATTCTACAGAATGTAAGCTAGGAACCCCAGAAATGATAATGGTATTGGTGCCAGCACCACGAATTTTGGCTCCCATTGCTCGGCAAAAATTGGCCAAATCTGCTACTTCTGGCTCTTGAGCAGCGTTTTCAATGGTGGTCTCTCCTTCTGCTAGCGTTGCCGCCATCATCAGGGTCTCCGTTGCTCCCACACTTGGGTAATCGAGGTAAATTTTAGCCCCCTTTAACCTTTTGTTGCCACTGCCACTGATATAGGCATTAACCATGCCATGTTCAATGTGTACTTGGGCTCCCATAGATTGTAAGCCGCGAACATGGAGATCTACGGGTCTAGCACCAATGGCACAACCTCCAGGTAAAGGTATCCGTACAGCTCCCAACCTTGCTAGCAATGGACCAATGGCAAAAAAGCTAGCTCTCAGTTGACTGACCAACTCGTAGGGGGCAGTAGAATGCCCAAGATGGCGAGCATTGATGTCTAAGATATCACCATTTTTTTGCAGCTTGACACCTAGAGCAGAGAGAATTTGGCTCATCTTCTCGATGTCTACTAGGGAGGGAACATTGTGCAGTCGGCAGTCTTGAGGACAAAGTAAAGCCCCTGCCATAATTGCTAATGCAGAGTTTTTGGCTCCGCTAATTTTTACTTGTCCACTCAGGGAAGCCCTGCCCCAAATATGTAAAACAGATTGGTCTTTCTTGGGCAGAGGGTCGTTATCTTTCAGGCTTGAAGAGTGATTAATGGGTCTAACCTCCAGAATCAGTGGAATACTTTGCATTTTTTAAAATTTGCTAATGATTCTACCTGAAAGATTGCAAATGTCTAGGTTAGTAATTAAAATCATCAGCCCTAAAATGTAATACGATAGCTTATTGCAGCCTATATATCTGGATCAAATAAGTTGACTAATGTCTCCGGTTGTTGCATGATAATAAACTGCAAAGGAAATTAACACACCATAAGCGGAACTGGCGGAATTGGTAGACGCGCTAGATTCAGGTTCTAGTGTTCGCAAGGACTTCCGGGTTCAAGTCCCGGGTTCCGCATACCAATTTTGGATTTTGGATTCGCCGTCGATATCTAAAAGCTAAAATTGCCATGCTCACAAGTACTCAGAACCCTCTGATCAAGAAAATTAGGAAGTTGCAAACAGCCAAGGGTAGGCAAGAGCAGCATTTATTCTTACTAGAGGGTACGCACCTTTTGGAAGAAGCTTGTGCAGTGGATTATCCCCTAGTAACCGTTTGCTGTACACCAGAATGGCAAGAACATCACCAACAACTTTGGCAGTATGCCAGTAGTAAGTGTCAAAGGGCAGAATTAGTTAGTCAGTCGGTACTAAAAGCGATCGCGACTACAGTTCAACCGGATGGTGTGGTAGCAACGGCGCAGCGAACCCTAAATTCTCCCAATTGTTCTGGAGCCCTATCTCTCGGTTTAGCTCTGGAGACCATACAAGACCCCGGTAACCTAGGTACAATAATCCGGACTGCGGCGGCAGCTGGTGCTGAGGGTTTGTGGTTGAGCAAAGATAGTGTAGATTTAGATAACCCGAAAGTTTTAAGGGCATCAGCTGGTCAGTGGTTCCGGTTACCAATGACTGTGAGTAGCGATTTGAAAGATCTGGTCTACCAGCATAAAGCTCAAGGAATACAGGTAGTAGCAACTATACCTAATGCTACTATGGGCTATTGGGAACTCAACTTGCAAACTCCCACGTTGATTATGCTGGGTAACGAAGCAACGGGTTTGAGAGCGGATTTGGCTGCTCTAGCAGATCAACAAGTCAAAATTCCCCTGATGCCAGGAGTAGAATCTTTGAATGTGGCGATCGCAGCTGCTTTAATTTTGTATGAAGCTCAACGCCAGCGTAATAAAAACTTGCACTCATTGATGAGTCGAGTTGAAAATAAGGAGGCAATACAGATTGAGTAGGGAGATAGATGTGAGCGAAGCATTTGATTACGATTTAGTAATTATCGGTGCTGGTGTGGGCGGACATGGTGCTGCTTTACATGCGGTTAGCTGCGGATTAAAAACTGCGATTATTGAAGCCGCTGAGATGGGCGGAACCTGCGTCAATCGAGGCTGTATCCCTTCAAAAGCCTTATTAGCCGCATCCGGTAGGGTAAGAGAGTTACACGACGCTCACCACCTCAAGTCCTTGGGTATCCAAGTGGGAGGGGTAACATTTGATCGGCAAGTGATCTCTGAGCACGCTGGCAATCTGGTTGCTAAAATTCGTGGGGACTTGACTAATAGCCTCAAACGCTTGAGTGTAGATATTATCCAAGGTTGGGGTAAAGTCGCTGGTCCACAAAAAGTAGCAATCGCTACAGACAGTGGCGAAAAGATTATCTCTGCTAAAGATATTATTCTGTCTACTGGTTCAGTACCCTTTGTTCCTCCAGGAATCACCATTGACGGTAAAACAGTTTTTACTAGTGACGATGCCTTGAAATTAGAGTGGCTACCGGATTGGGTCGCAATTATTGGCAGTGGTTATATTGGTTTAGAGTTTGCCGATGTTTATACGGCATTGGGCAGTGAAATTACCATGATTGAAGCTCTAGACCAGCTCATGCCCACCTTCGATCCAGATATTGCTAAGCTGGCAACAAGGGTTCTTATTAATCCCAGAGATATTGAAACGAAAACAGGGATGCTGGCCATCAAAGTTACTCCTGGTTCACCGGTCGTAATTGAATTAGCTGACACTAAAACCAAAGAAGTGGTAGATGTACTCGAAGTAGATGCTTGCTTAGTCGCAACGGGAAGAATTCCTGCCACCAAAGATATCGGATTAGATGCTGTCGGAGTAGAAACTAATCGGCGAGGCTTTATTTCTGTCGATGAAACGATGGCAGTTTTATTAGAAGGAGAACCGGTACCTCATCTGTGGGCAATTGGCGATGCTACAGGAGAAATGATGCTAGCTCACGCAGCCTCAGCTCAAGGTATTACCGCAGTGGAAAATATTTGTGGGCGTCACCGTACTGTAGATTATCGCAGTATTCCCGCTGCTGCTTTTACTCATCCAGAAATTAGCTATGTGGGTTTAACCGAACCACAGGCGAAGGAGTTGGCAGCACAGGAGGGGTTTGAAGTAGCCTCCGTAAGATCCTACTTTAAAGGCAATTCTAAAGCGATCGCGGAAGGAGAAGCAGATGGTGTCGCTAAGGTAATTTACCGCAAGGATACAGGAGAAGTCCTGGGAGTCCATATCCTGGGCATTCATGCTTCAGATTTAATTCATGAGGCATCTGCGGCAGTTGCCAATCGGCAGTCGGTCAACACCCTAGGCTATCTAGTTCATGCCCATCCCACCCTCTCAGAGGTATTGGACGAAGCGTACAAACGAGCAATGACCATTGGTTAGCAGTGGTAGGGAATTGGGAATTGGGAATTGGGAATTGGGAAGAACCTACTTTCATGACCTGCTGGTGAAAAAATTGTTTCATCGGGACTGCCTCCTGCCTCCCGCCTCCTGCCTTCAAAGTACTAGTTGTTTGTTATTGTTTAAATCAAATAACAAACAACCAATAACCAACAACTAACAACTAATTAATGCAAATTCGCCGACGCCCACCAAATCCAGCTATTAACCTTGATGTACTTCGCTATCAAGTAGCTCTTCCCGATTCTGAACCTCGCCATATTTTAGAAAAAATTGTCTGGCACAAAGAGAAAGAAGTTGATCAGATGCGGGAGCGTCTTCCTTTATCAGAGTTACGCAAACGGGTGCAAGCAGCACCTACTGCTCGTGATTTTCTCCAAGCTCTCAAAACAGGAAAGACTAGTCCTGCCCTAATTGCAGAAGTTAAAAAGGCATCTCCGAGTAAAGGGCTCATTCGTGAGGATTTTGACCCAGTAGAAATTGCTAACTCTTACTATCAAGGAGGTGCTAGTGCCATATCGGTACTGACAGATCAAAAATTCTTTCAAGGAAGTTGGGAGAACCTAGCACGAATTCGTGCCGCAATTGATTTGCCAGTTTTATGTAAAGATTTCATCCTATATCCTTACCAAATCTATCAGGCTCGTAGTCAAGGAGCAGACGCTGTTTTGCTAATTGCGGCAATTCTGTGTGATCAAGATCTTCAGTACTTCATCAAAATTAGCAAAGCTCTATCAATTACACCCTTGATCGAAGTTCATAACCTCTCAGAGTTAGACCGCGTTTTATCCCTGGATGAAGTTACCCTAGTAGGTATCAACAATCGCAACCTGGAAAATTTTTCCGTAGATCTACAAACTACTGACCAACTTCTCGCAGCGAGGGGCAACCAACTGCAAGAGCGTGGAATTCTAGTGGTGAGTGAATCTGGGTTGCATAATCGTAAAGATCTCGATAGTGTATCATCTGCGGGTGCTGATGCTGTTTTGATCGGAGAATCATTAATGAGACACCCTGACCCCAAAATCGCAATCACTGATATGTTTTCTAGTTTGTAAGTTGTAACTCATGAAAAAAAGTCAATGGCGTTAGCATTCGCTTCTAGCCACACGGTAACCTTTAAGCAATAAGCGTTATCTTAGGTAGTGAGAGACCAGGAGCAACTATGCCCGTAGGTTAGCTTGGGTAATTTCTAGATTTGTCCATTTGAGGTAAACCAGGTTTCATGGAGCCACTTCCCCTTCCATCTTATGTCCACTACGAACTCCTACTCCAACTACTAGAGCGCCAAACTCTGTTTGCTGCTAATCAACAACCAGTGGTTCGAGAACAAGTTCAGCAGCTGATTATCACTCTTCGCAAAGCTCTAGCTCAGCAAAAGCAACTAGAAGGAAGCTGCCAGAGGAACAACGTACCCATTGAGTATCGTTGGTCTCTCAACAACGTTGGGTTTGATCGAGAAGACTCAACAGATGTTTTTCCCCTAAATCATCAAAAACCCGAAATCAATAATTAAGCTTTTGTTGATCATTAGTAATTTGTTTATAACCAACAATTAATCACGAAAGTGATCTTAATCTAAAAATGGTTGGGGTAGTTATACAATCCTAGCTGCTGGGAAGCAAAAAATATTAAGAGGAGGAGAAAATGAACGACAAGCTAATGCTGATGATTCCTGGCCCCACGCCAGTGCCCGAACAAGTATTATTAGCTATGGCTAAGCATCCTATCGGGCATCGTAGCGGTGAATTTGGCCAAATCATGGGAGAGGTGACCCAAAGCCTGAAATGGTTACATCAAACGGAAAATGATGTCTTGACCCTAACAGTGAGTGGCACTGGGGCAATGGAAGCTGGCATTATTAATTTCCTGAGTCCAGGCGATCGCGTTTTGGTCGGAAGTAATGGTAAATTTGGCGATCGCTGGGGTAAGATGAGCACTGCCTTCGGTTTAGAGGTGGAGCTCATTACCGCTGATTGGGGAAAACCCTTAGACACTGAGCAGTTTAAAGAAAAGCTGGCTGCTGATACGGAAAAGACCATCAAAGCAGTAATTGTCACTCATTCAGAAACTTCTACTGGTGTCCTTAACGATGTGGAAACCATTAATCGTTACGTTAAAGACCACGGGGAAGCTTTAATGATGGTTGATGCGGTTACCAGTTTAGGAGCCTTTAATTTGCCCATAGATGACTGGGGTTTGGATGTAGTAGCTTCTGGTTCCCAAAAGGGTTATATGATTCCTCCAGGACTAGGGTTTGTTAGTGTTAGCCCCAAAGCCTGGGAAGCTTATAAAACCGCAAAATTGCCAAAATTCTACCTGGATTTGGGACCCTACAGTAAAACTGCCAAGAAAAATAGCAATCCCTTTACCCCGCCAGTTAACTTAGTCATCGGGCTACAAATGGCATTGCGTATGATGCAACAAGAAGGCTTGGAATCGATCTTTGATCGCCATCAGCGCCTGATGAAGGCAACTCGTGCTGGGGTAAAGGCTCTCTCTTTACCTTTGTTGGGTCCTGATGAGTATGCTAGTCCTGCAGTAACTGCTGTTGCTCCAGTATCGGTTGAGGCAGAAAAAATCCGTACAGTGATGAAAAAACACTACGATATTGCTCTAGCTGGAGGACAAGATCACTTAAAGGGTAAAATCTTCCGTATCGGTCACCTAGGCTTTGTTAGCGATCGCGATGTTCTCACTGTTATTGGTGCTCTGGAAGCTACTCTCCAGGAATTGGGAGTTGATTCAGTGACACCTGGTGCTGGGATTGCCGCTGCTGCTAAGGTATTTGCTCAATCTTAACTAAAGTTAGGGGGTAGCCGTCATTGGTGTCAACTTAAGGTGAAAATCGCTTGAAGTTGGGGAGCAAACGTAGAGGCAATTCATGAATTGCCTCTACCATATTTCTCACAAATTATGCGATTGCTGTGTTGAGTTGCGCTTCCCGACCCCCACCCGTGTTAACTTAAGCCACAACCCTTGACCATTTTTTGAATTGTTTTGACAATTGATTGAAAAGAGCGTTATCCCTAAACTGAGCCGGTGGTCTTGCCCTACCCGATTAACAGGAGAAAAAGCCAGCGACAGGAGTATTATCTTACTCCCCCAGCTTCCCCAGCTCCCCATACTTCAAGCGTTTTCAGCTTAAGTTGACACCAATGGGTAGCCATTAGCCCCCAGGGGTTGGGTGTTTGCGTAGCATGGTGCGAAGCAGCATAGCATTTGGATAGATATACTTGGGCATATGTACTTCAATTATCGCCCAAATACTACTCTCAGAGAACGCTTTGCGAACGCCCCTACATACAAAAACTATGGCAACAGACTCTACAAATACAATAACTAGACTAAGCCTCTACGAAGCAGATTTCTACGCCTGGACACAAGAACAAGTATCTTTACTCCGTCAACATCGGTGGAGTGAGCTTGACTTGCTGAATCTAATTGAGGAGATTGAATCTTTGGGGAAACAGCAACGTCAAGAATTGCGAAATCGTTTGAGTGTGTTGATTGGGCATTTACTTAAATGGCAGTACCAACCGCAACGCCGAAGCCGCAGTTGGCTGGCAACTATTCGGGTGCAGCGTCGCGATACGTTACGGTTACTCAAAGATAACCCAAGCTTAAAGTCTTATCTAGAGGATGCATTGCTAGAAGCCTACGAAAATGGCAGAGATCTAGCAATGGGAGAAACTGATTTACCAGAGGAAACTTTTCCGCAGAAGTGTTCCTACAGTTTGACGCAAATTTTAGATAATAGCTTTTATCCCGGGGAAGCGAGTGAGCTGGTACAAGAATTGGAGTAGAGGTTGGGTTTTCTTTGTTAAAGAAGAAGGGAAAGGGAAACAGCTGATTGGGAGCATCTTGCTCCCTGGAAATACAGAAAGCGAGCAAGATTTTTGTGCTACGCGCACACGACACGATCACACTACAGATTTAATCATAATATAATTTGTGAGGAAGATGAGGTGAGCGATCGCGCTTCAAAAGTGCAAGCTTTAACTGAGAGCTTTGTCTAATACTCGACGCAAATGCTCCTGTAGTTCCGCCTCGCACCCTGGATAGGCTGGTAGAGCCTCTATTTCTTCCCTCGAATAAGACTCGAAGGCACCAGGGTAAAGAATAGCCGCGTAACACACTACTTGTCTACCCTTATTGTCTTGAATGGCATCGTGGTAGGTGTGCATCTTCTGAATGTCTTCTGACTTGGCCTTTCCTTCTTTCTGTATGTTTTCCTCTCTCTCACTATCCAGCTTCTTATATTTGGGATCGAAAAGATAGACTTGCTGAGAGCCATCAGATTGCTGAATCTCTACTGCGACATCAGGGCGAAGTTGAACGCTAGAGCTATGGAGTTCACCATTTTTACCATAGGTTCGTTCTGGAATTAGCTTAACCCTTGTTTGGTGTTGAGGATGAATTAAGGTTAATGCTGGCTGACCATTGGGTAAAACTCGGATGTAAATTCCGCTTTTATCTCTACCCACCAAGGATTGCTTTTCTACTTGATATCCTTTTTGTTCAGCTACTTCTAGCAGCGTTTGAATTACCCATAGAGTGCCCCAAACCTGGTAGAGATGGGGCAAATTCTCCAAAGGTGCATTTAGGTCTGATTCTTCCAATCGCACGGTGGGACTCCTGATAAATTCCAGATACCCCTCTAAAGCAGCATGGTACGGGGAACGCTTTAACAGAACCATCGTGATTTGATTAGGCTGCTGTTTAAGCTGACTTACCTGGTCTAGAAAAGCTGCTTGCTGTCGAGCCTTTTTCAGTTGTATAAAAAGAGAATTTACTTCATCCAGAGGCTTATTTTTAGGATCAGCTTCACAGATCAACCTAACTCGTCGAAGTCTCTGATTGACTAGCTCAAAAAACAGCTTAACTAACTGATTTTCATAAACATCAACAGTGTGTCTTACCCGCGTATCAGGTACGCGAATAGGTTGCCCCTTCGCAGCTAGGTTATGTCCTCGACTAAAAGCCTGAACTAGACCACTAGGAGAAGGTCGGCGGACTTGCTCTTGCCGAACCCAAACCTCATTGGTTTTGAGACTTTTGTGAGGGTTGTGAGCAAGTGAACGCAAAATCTCAGTTAGACCAGGTTGCTTATTTGCACCTTCGACAGCCCGACGCAGGCGCACCATTTCCTGAGCCAAAGTAGTTTCGCTAAGTTGTGGCAGTTGGAGACCAGCTAAAGCCCCAGTACGTTGTAGAGCTATTGCTACTGAAGTTGGAAGTTGAGTATCCAAATCCTCTAGCATTTGAGCAAAAGCTTCACGGCTAATCTTCCGAGGCCAAACGGTTACAATCTGCTCCTCAACTTCACCCTGATACTCAAGTCGCAGTTGATAGTAACCAGAGTTTGAGCGAGGCCAATCAGCTAGAACTCTATCCTTTTTGCCCAAAGATGTTAAAACAATTTGGAGTTTTTCACCCTGCCGCCAAAGCTGCACCTCTTTCCATTGTTTTTGAGGCTCTTGAACTTGAACTTCTAAAAAACCAAGCTGCCATTCTAATGGAGCCTCTAAGATTTTGCCTTCACGGTTGAGAAAGCTTAGTTTAGAAGTAGGAAGTAAATCCATGCTGATTGAATGTTTCAAGCATCTTAGTAGCTTTTTTGTGGCTTAGGGGGAAGTTCTTATCAGTAACAATATCTACAAATTCATTGAGGGCTACTCCAACCCTATCATCAGCACCTTTAAGTTTGGGCAGAATCTTCTGCAAAAGCTGTTCATCTAAAGCATTTTCCCAAGATGAATCTAGCGCTTCAGCTTCTTTCCCATAGATCTTGATTTCATCTATAACCCGAAAAGCAAAGGGAGCAACTGTATGTACTTCATCCCAAATTTGCATTAGTATCTCACGATACGGAACTTCACCCAAATGATCGTATAAATCCTGACGAGAGGCTTCAAGCTCAATCAATTGCGCTCGATCATAAACCTTGTCAGCAAAGCTGTGAGTTGTTTCGTCTATATTAACTGTACCAATAAAGTAGAGGTTTGGAGGAAGTAAGACTTGTTTCTCTGATGATAGCTGAATTTGGGCTACTCCTTCACGCATCCGCACTTCCATCGCAGAGAGGAATTTCGCGAAATAATACTCCACCCGTGCTAGGTTCATCTCATCTAAGACTAGATGATAAGGTCTGGGAGTAAGTTGTTTGGCTTGGGCTTGCTGATACTCCTCTTCTGCCTTTTTTAGAAATCCGCTGAAGTCAGTGTCATGGTACTTGTTGTCCATTGGACTGAGATAACCTAGCAAATCTTCATTAGTTGTCCAATTAGGAGCTACTGGAACCAAAAGATATTCAGCCTCTACTGCCTCAGCATAAGCTTTGGTTAGCCAAGTCTTGCCTGTGCCACTTATTCCAGAGAGGATTACGAATTTCCTGCTTTTGAGAGCTAAGTGATAGCGGCGCAGAGTGCTTTCAGAGATACGCAGACCTTGAGCAAGCACTTTCTTGCAAATATCTGGAAATGATGGTTCAGAGTAGTCTACCTGAATCGTTTTGAGGATACGCTTTACTTCTTCGTATCTATCTGTGTCTTTTTCCTGCTCAAAGAGTTCTTCCGCTCTGCGTAAATCCTCAATGGCTTTCTGCTTATTCTCCAGTTCTAAGTAGGTAAGTCCTCTATGGTAATAGGCTAAAGCAAAATTAGGATTAATATTCAGAGCTTGATTGTAATCTTGAATTGCTGTATAGTAGTCTTCTAGCTTATAGTAAGCATTGCCTCGATTATAGTAAGCTTCATAATTTTTAGGCTGAATCAGTAGTAATTGGTTATAGTCTGATATAACTCCCTCAATATCTCTCAGTTCAACTTTAGCTTGTCCTCGGTAGCTATAAGCCTCAGCTAAATTGGGAGCTTGTTCTAAAGCATTATCAAAGTCTTTAATTGACATTTGGTAGTTTCCTTGAACAAAATTGTTAACCCCTTTCTTTAAAGATTGCTCAGCCCAATACTTATTATAGGGACTTAAGTATCTTCTCGTCTCTTGAATTGGGTCATTGCAGGTTGCCATTAATAACAGAACAAAAAGACCTTCAAAAGTTTGCTTAATTTGAGTGCTTAATTGTTCACTAGAACAAAGCAAAACTCGATTTTGCTTGAGATGTACACTGGCTTGAATATTATTGGTACGACTATTCTTTCGAGTCAGAAATTTTAACCACTCCCCCAAACGATTAATGTGATCGAGATCTTTTCCAGAAGATGAAAAATAGTGTAGTGTACAGTTATCAGCTAGGTGAGTATTCTGGAAAATAATTTCTTTATTAAAGTTGTTTTGTGAATTTTTAATAAACAGTTTTTTGTTATGGGTTTTATTGACAACAAATAATCCGAAACGAAATTCGTCTGAAGTAATATTAATAAACAATTTAGCCGTCTTGTTTAGACCATCATACTTTTTGGAAAAACAACATTCATAAGATTGATTGTAAAAATCAGGTGCTCCATCAACTTTTAATTCTATTTGCTTGATCATCCCACCTGGTAATCGAGCAGCTACTTGATGAGAAAGCTGCTGAATGGGATGCATAACATAATTTTTAAATTCTTGTTCATAGGTTATGTAGAAATCTTCTGAATTTGTATTCAATTTTGAAAGAAGATCAAAAGTCTCAACGGAGAAAGGACATTCTGGGTTTACAGTAACATCGGTCATTTGTTCTGATAACGATAACTTCACTTGCTACTGTGAATGATGGTAGCTTACATGAATACTGACTAGCGGAAGTTTGAGTTGATGCTTTTGTGACCCAACATCTGTTCCCGTCCAGCATTAACGCAAAATGTAGCAATAGTACTAAGCTTAAGAAGATGGAAAAGTGCATAAATCAGCATGGCGGGGAAAGGCATCTACCACGATACAGTGCGATCGCGGATTTTGTAGGTGGGGTTGACCAAGGAAACCCAACATATATCTCAGCCAAACATCAAGAGTGTGAAGCGATTGCACTATGGATACCCGATTAAACCACCGAGACATCATTAAAAAAATACTGCAAGAACATGCCCAATATCGAGCGTCTCTGCCTGACAGCTATGACTCCCAAGTTTTATTGGATGATGAGCGAGGACGCTACTTAATCTTAGATATTGGCTGGAATGATCACAATTATCTACACGCCACGCCGATTCACTTGGATTTAATCGGTGATAAAATCTGGATTCAATATGATGATACCGAGGAAGGGATTGCTACCGATTTATTAGAAGCAGGCGTTCCTAAAGAAGATATTGTACTTGGTTTTCGCCATCCCAAAATCCGGGAATATACGGGTTTTGCAGTAGCTTGATATTGTGAGATTCAATTGAAAGAAATAGAGGCGGCGAAGGCTGATTCGACCTCTAGTCTCAAGGATTTTATAGCCTTTGGGGAGGCTTTATGGGGGATGAAAAACTTAGCCGAAAGTGTGTTGTGTTGGCATGGGTTTGACTATGATAGTATCGGCGCGGCTTTCAACCTCTGCCAGATCATAATTAAGTTGCAGCCGCATCCAAAAGGCGGGGGTGCTGCCAATAGTCTTGGACAGGCGCACAGCCATTTCTGGCGACAGGTTTGCTTTACCGTTGATCAGGTTGGACAAAGTAGGCCGCGCCACGTTCAGCACATCTGCTGTACTGGTGACGGTCATTTCCAAATCTTCCAAGGCACTTTTGACAATGCGTCCGGGATGTACGGGGTTACTCATGAGTCTATCTCCTAATGATAATCTACCAAATCAATATCCATTGCCTTACCGTCTTCAAAACGGAAGATAATTCGCCAGTTTCCCGTTACCCGTACACTCCAATTGCCGCTAAGGGATAGGAGGTTCAGCTATTATTATCACCCCTTCAGGTTGGTATAGCTAAGCGCTGTGCGCTTAGCTATACCCAATGCTGTAACCTTTACCGATTAATCTCTTGTCTTCTCCCTTCTGCCCTCTGCCTTTTGCTATATCAGCTCCTCTAAAACCTAACACCTACCACCTAATACCTACTTTTGATAGAATGATTCAAATTGTCACGCTTAAGCGCCCCTAAAGATGGCATCCATTCGCGAGCTGCATCAACAACTCATTAGTAAAGAACGCTCAGCTGTAGAAATCACTCAAGCAGCTCTGAACCGTATTCAGTCTCTAGAGCCAAAAATAAATGGCTTTTTGCATGTAACTTCAGAATATGCCCTAGAGCAGGCACGTCAAGTGGATGCCAAAATCGCTGCTGGAGAAGAAATTGGTCTATTGGCGGGGATTCCCATTGGTATCAAAGACAATATGTGTACCCAAGGAATTCCTACTACCTGTGCTTCCCGCATTTTGGAAAACTTTGTACCACCTTACGAGTCAACGGTGACCCAAAAGCTCAAGGAAGCTGGAGCAGTGATGGTTGGTAAAACCAATCTAGACGAGTTTGCGATGGGTAGTTCCACAGAAAACTCTGCCTATCAAGTCACTAGCAACCCCTGGGATTTGTCCCGTGTTCCTGGTGGTTCTTCTGGAGGTTCAGCAGCAGTAGTAGCAGCGGAAGAATGTGTTGTTGCTCTTGGTTCTGATACTGGTGGCTCCATCCGTCAACCGGCTTCCTTGTGCGGGATAGTCGGTATGAAACCTACCTATGGTTTAGTTTCTCGTTACGGTTTAGTTGCCTATGCTTCTTCTTTGGATCAAATTGGTCCTTTAGCGGGAAATGTGGAAGATGCGGCAATTTTACTAGATGCGATCGCTGGTTATGATCCTAATGATGCCACTAGTCTTAAAGTTGACCATCCTGACTACGCCAAATTACTCAAGCCCAGTCTTAAACCTAGAGGACAAATCAAGATTGGCATTATTAAAGAAACCTTTGGCAAGGGTTTAGACTCTGTAGTTGAACAAGCAGTAACCGCTGCCATAGATCAGCTGCAAAGTTTGGGAGCCGAAATTCAGGTGGTGTCCTGTCCTCGGTTTCGTTACGGCTTACCTACCTACTACATCATCGCCCCCTCAGAAGCATCAGCTAATCTGGCTCGTTACGATGGTGTTAAGTATGGCTTTCGGGAAGCTGACTCTGATAATCTCCTCTCCATGTACACCAAAACTCGCGCCGCTGGGTTTGGTGCAGAAGTCAAGCGCCGGATTATGTTAGGAACCTATGCTCTATCAGCAGGATACTACGATGCTTATTACCTCAAAGCTCAAAAAGTTCGTACCCTGATTAAACAAGACTTTGAAGGAGCTTTCGAGAAAGTAGATGTTTTAGTATGTCCTACTTCTCCCACAACAGCATTTAAAGCAGGGGAAAAGACAGAAGACCCCTTAAGTATGTACCTCTCTGACTTGATGACTATTCCGGTTAACCTTGCCGGTTTGCCAGGAATTAGTGTTCCCTGTGGTTTTGATGAGCAAGGACTACCGATTGGTCTACAGTTGATTGGTCAAGTTTTACGAGAAGATCAACTGCTTCAGGTGGCTTATGCCTATGAGCAATCGACTAACTGGCACTTTAAAAAACCGCAGTTGAAAGTGGTTTAGTTTTGTTATTGGTTATTGGTCATTTGTCATTTGTCATTTGTTCTTTGTCATACCAAATCTGGATTAAAACAACCGGTTTTGCTTAAATCTTCTTGTCCTTCTGCTATATAGTCTCTCGGTTGGTGTTCGCTATTGCTAAAATAGCTATAGTTGAATGCTTATGGGGAGACTATCGTCATGATTGCCAGTGCGTCAATTGCTCAGGGTAAAGAAAAAATCATACCCCATCAAACAATTCCACCTCTAGAAAATGGTGATAGGCTAACTCTGGCTGAGTTTGAGCATCGTTATAGCACCATGCCCAAGCTGAAAAAAGCAGAGTTGATTGAAGGAATTGTTTACATGGCATCACCCCTAAGAATTACCCAACATGGCAACCCCCATAGTTCAATTATTGGCTGGTTAATGGTTTATCAAGCTTACACAGCAGGGGTGCAATTAGGAGATAATTGTACAGTGCGCCTTGATGCAGATAATGAACCTCAACCAGATGCACTGCTAAGAATAGAAGAGGGAGGGCAATCAACTATTAGTGAAGATGGCTATGTCGAAGGTGCGCCGGAATTAATTGCAGAAATTGCCGCTAGTACCGTATCTATTGATGTACATGACAAACTGAAGGTTTACCGACGCAATCAAGTACAGGAATATATTGTCTGGCGAGTTGAGGAGGGAGAGTTAGATTGGTTTCGCTTGGTGGAAGGCAAATATATTCAGCTAGTTGCGAATGAGGAAGGAATCATTAAGAGTGAAGTTTTTCCTGGTTTGTGGTTGGATAAACAGGCTTTATTAGCAGGAGATTTGGCTCAGGTATTAGCTGTATTGCAACAGGGGTTAAGTAATAAGTAATGAGTAATAAGTAATAAGCGCCTAACGGCGAATTAATAATTAAGAATTAAGAATTCATTGACTTAATCGCCGAAAAATAAGTCAGAAACTAATCATATCAAGGGATTCAGACATGCCGTTGTCATTTTTAGTTTCTGAAGAGTAATAAGTAATATTAATTCTGGCTACATTGGGATAATATTCGTGATGTAGGGGCGCAAAGCTTGCCATTGGTGTCAACTTAAACTTAGACATAGCTGGCTAGCTAGATTTCCTTGCCTCACCTTGGATTCAAATCCAAGGCTAATAGCAAAAGTCCATTGAAATGGACTAAATTCTTCGGCTTCACCTTAAGTTTAGTCATCTAAAGATGACTTGAGCTATTAGCCTGGGGTTTGAACCCCAGGCGAGATAAGGGTTTCATCTTAAGTTGACACCAATGCCACACGCTACGCCCCTACAGCCGCCCAAAAGTGTTTCTTCTATTTATAAAAGATGCGATCGCATATCGACAAATTGCAGCAAATCCTATTTATACCGGATTTGGTATGATGGACTAATAAATTATCTCTGTTTGTGTCCAACCTACCCTATGAGGCGAGAAATCTGAAGGAGGAAATTGTTTATATGGCTACATTTTTTTTGCCATTACTAATAATAGCAAAAAGTAATTGGGATTGCAACAAATAGGGAACTGAACTGGCAAGATGCCAGTTCCACAGAATGGAAAAAGCACTATCTCCCACCTCCTTCTACCTCGTCCCTCCGGTTCCCCTCCTGGGAGGGGTTAGGGGTGGGTTCCATTGGTATCAACTTAAGCTACAACCATTGCCGATTTATGCTTTAGAGACGTTCTACTTCAACTGAGTGGGTAGCGTTACCCTACCTGATTAACAGTAAAAAGAGCCAGCGACAGCAGCATTCTCTTGCTCCTTTTCTCCTCCGCTCCTCCGCTCCTCTGCTCCCCATACTTCGAGCATTTTCAGCTTAAGTTGACACCAATGAAAGCTTGTGCCCTCCAGTATGAGCCCGATAAAGGAATTTTTATTGATTACTAGGAAGCTGCAATAATTACTAAATAAAGTTTGTAGTTACAGTTGTCACTCCGTCAGGTTGATTCAATCTAAAATCTAAAATCTAAACTATTAAAGATTGGTAAAGACTATCAAGCTTAGCCTTTTCCTCTGGAGGGATAGCGGTAAAGTGGATGCAAAAACTTCCAGATGCTGCTGGTTGCTCCAAAACTTTGGCATAAATATCTTCACTAGCTTGTTCGGGAAGCTCCTGGTTTAACAAATTGAGCTTGATGTTACTCAACCCTGGAGGTGTTTCTTGCTGTGGAGCATTGTCTAAGTTAATTACAGCTCCTTTGGCGGAAAGCTTGACTAAATTGCCTCTAAATACTGCATCCCCCATATGCTTTCCTTCCAGGACTAGGTAGCGGATAGGAATAGCTTCTGCAAGATCTAAAAATTCTTCTTCTGCCTGAGTCAAAAATAAGTTGTAGTCTCCACCAATACCACCAACATCATAGATACTAATTGGTTGTTTTACCCCTTTTGGCAGTACTTCTTTTTCACCGTTAATCTTTAAAGGTGGTGTTAATTCTTTTAAGGTATATTCTGAAATAAGAATTTGGCCACCAATAGTATAAGATTCAATACGATAGGTTAGGTTCATCTGTCTACCAACTACACCGTATTTGGTACGTTTCTCTGAACCGATATTCCCTACCACAACTTCCCCAGTATTAATTCCAATACCCATTTCTAGTTGCGGTAAACCTAACTCTTTCATCTTGGCGTTAACAGGTTCCATAGCTAACTGCATGGCCACAGCGCAGGCAACTGCTCGTTCAGCATCGTCTTCCCTAACTGTGGGAGCACCGAAGAAAACTAAAATTCCGTCCCCCATAAACTCATCAATGGTTCCCCGATAAGAGGTAATTACATCTGCCATATATCCCAAATAGAAGTTGAGAATTTTCACTACTTCTTCAGGGGGTAATCTTTCTGAGAGACTGGTAAATCCTCGTAAATCCGAGACTAGGATCGTGATTTTCCGCCTCTCTCCACCGAGAGATAATCCTTCTGGATTTTCTAGCAGCTTGGCTACTATTTCATCAGTAAGATAACGTCCAAAAGTCTTGCGAATATCTCCAGCACTACGGGCAATATAAGCGGTAACTGCGATCGCGGCTCCACCAAATGCCAACAAGGGTGGTACTATCGGTATCCACCAACCCTGTAAAAAAGCCCCATAGGTACAGCCCAACAAAGCAGTTGCTGATAAAATTAGACTAGCTTGCTTATGGAAGGTGTTGGATTTCTGCTTACCCAAATAGCGAAATGTCCAAGTTAAAGTCGCACCAACTCCAGACCAGAACAATATCCACAACCATTCCCCAGGTTCTGACCAAGTTTGAATTAAAGGACGACTATCAAGGGCAGCACTGATAATCTGGCTAGTAAGATTAGCATGAACTTCTACCCCAGACATCGGTTCGGAAAGACCAAGCAAGCCACCACTATAGGGAGTAAAAAACACATCATTGAAACTGACTCCTACCTTACCAATCAAGATTACGCGATCGCGTCCCCAATCCGGAGGTAATTTGTCTTCGAGAACCTCTGTCAGCGAAACTGTAGGAAAATGTCTGTTGGGTCCGCGATAATTCAACAAGAGTTGGTAGTCACCAGCATCGGTACGTACATAGCCCCCATCATTAGCTTCTAGGGGGGCAAATATCGCTTTTCCCAAACTAATTTTATACTCATCCACTGTTTCGACGGAAATGCCCATTGCATCTAGATAAAGCAAAGCCAGATAAAAACTCAAGCTATAGACTCTTTCTCCATCTTGAGTAGTTAAGTACAAAAAGCCACGCCGTACCTTGTTATCCGCATCAGAGACTAAGTCATTAGCTCCCACTTGCCCTAAAGCTTTGAGTACTGGTGGCGGATCAACAGTATCACGTCCTGGTTGCCCCGCTACTTTCTGGATACCAACTAAATAAGGAGTAGATTCAAAAACTTCTTTTAGTTGCTCATAACCAGGTTCTACAGGAAATTCCCGATAAATGTCTAGACCAATTGCTCTTGGTTGCTGAGCTTTTAGTTTCTTGAGAAATTTAGCATAAACTTCATCAGAAATGATGGCATCTTCCAAGTTTTTTACATCAGCTTCGTTAATGCCAACAATGACAACTCGATTATCTGGTAATTCCGGGGGAGACAGACGCATATATAGATCAAACGCTGCCCACTCCCAAAGCTGCAAAAAACCAGCCAAACGCAGTAAGATTACTAATCCTGTAATACTAGGAATGGCCAACCCGACAATACGCCATTGCCAAACAAAACTTTTTAACTTTGCCCGCATAAAATTTAGGTATGAGGTATTAGGTGTTAGGTATTAGGTTACTCAAGAAAAAATAAGGTGGTAAGTACTCCATATATTAACCGGATTTGCATAACGCCTACCACCTATCACCTACCACCTACCACCTAATTAGCTGTGCAGCAATCAAGTAATTTTTCTTGAGTAAAATCTTCTAACCCTACTGAAGCTAAAAGTTCTTGCCATTCGTTGGGGTGAGCATCACTTAACTGAGCAATGTTATCTATTGTTTCGTGCCAAATCTTAGCATTGGCATATACTAAGGCTTCAACATAGAGTTTGGCTTCCTCTGGAGATTGTTTCAAGCGCTCTAAGAGCTCTCTTTGTTCCGGAGATTGTCTCACCGTATTTAACAGATTCTGCAATTCTGGAGTTTGTCTGACACAAGAAAACAAACTTGGTTCCTCTGGGAATTGTAACAGGTTTTGTAAATCTGGAGCTCGTCTTACACAATCTAACTGTTTTTGTTGCTCGGAATTTAGTTGGGTACGTAGGAGCCACCCGTCAACATACTTATTTTCCTCTGAAAAATAATTCGTTGGATTACACATCAGCTTGAACTCCCAATGATACTCTTGCTTCACTTCTAAAGGAACAGTTTCAGGGATAGTAATTTTAACTATACCAGAAGTTTCTGGTGGGATAAATTCTGAGTGGTAAACTTCCTTTCCATTGTTGTCTCGGACAATAAATTTAGCAGATTTGGCAGTAGTTTCAGGAACAAAAACGAACAAACTGGGATTCTCAGCAATTGTTCTACTTGAATCCGTTATCGGAACCAATGCTTTTAAAGAAGTTTTCTCCGGTGTTTCATCTTCTTTGATACAAGAGGCTACCCCAATCCCCCGCGATCCCCCCCCTAGTGAAGAATTGATACGTTCTCTTTCCTTTGTATCATCTGGGAATTTAAGGCTGACTTCCCGCTGCGATTCCAATTGAGCTGGTGGCTGTGGTGGTAAACTAGCAACAGTTACTAATGTTGGAGAAAGTACAGCGGCCAGGGTTCCCAAAAATTGAAAATATTTTAATAAACTCATAATACAAATGTCTGGCTTTAGGGAATTGAAGTAACTCTTTGACAACTAAGCTTTTAGCTTTCCGCTTTAAAGCACTGCAAGAGTAGGCATTTTACTACAATTTTAGTCTGAGGTAGTATGTCTTTTTCCAGACATCATTCTGGCGGATTAAGTTCCTTGAGACAAGTTAGCTGGCTAGTTGGTGCTATCGCAATCAAGTGCCAAGGCAACTCCCTTTGAAAAATGTTTCATCACCAGGTTCTGAAGGTAGGATTATTCAGCGTTGTCTACTTCAATTTTGTAGATGTGCCTTCCACTTTTTTCAAGGGGGAAAAATACATTGCTTCCTAGTAAATTTCTCTGATGCAACCTAGGAAATTATGCTTGTGTTTACAAAACTTTACAAAGTATTTGTTATGGTAAATCGGGAATTGGGAATTGGGAATCGGGAATTGGGAATTGGGAATTGGGAATTGGGGAATAGAGAACAAGGAGATTAGGAGCATCCCACGAATTGCATTACTTACGTGGGATGCAAGAATCATTAATAATTTGTCCAATGACCAATGACTAATCACCAATGACCAATGACCAATGACCAATGACTAATGACTAATGACCAAAACTACTTAATCCACACTGTTTTAATATTGACAAATTCCTGTATACCTTGAATTCCTAATTCTCGACCATAGCCAGAACATTTGATGCCTCCAAAGGGTAAACGGGGGTCAGATTTAACTAAACCATTGATAAAGACAGCACCGGCTTCGAGTTCGTTAATCAGTCGCTGTTTCTCCTCTTCATCCGTTGTCCAAGCACTGGCTCCCAATCCAAAAGGTGTATTATTGGCTAATTCAATGGCAGCATCCAGGTTACTCACTCGGAATAGTAAAGCTACTGGACCAAAAAATTCTTCTTGATCAGCTGGTGTCCCGGTCGGAAAGTCCGTCAAAATAGTAGGAGGGTAGAAGTTACCAGGAAGGTTAGTTAGAGGTTTGCCTCCAGTGAGAACTTTGGATCCTTGTTCTATGCAAGCTTGGACTTGCTGGTCTAAGTCAGCGAGAATACCAGGAGTAGCTAAAGGACCGACATCGACCTCTTCTTCCATAGGATCACCAATTTTAAGGCTTTGGAATTTTTCCACTAAGCGTCGCTCAAATTCATCAGCAATCCCTTCAAGTAGGATAAACCGTTTTGCTGCAATACAAGATTGACCATTATTGATCATCCTCGACGTTACTCCTGTGGCAACCGCTGCCTCTATATCCGCACTTTCTAGGACAATATAAGGGTCACTTCCCCCTAGTTCAAGGACAGTTTTCTTAATCTGTTTACCAGCAGCAGCAGCCAAACTTGCACCTGCGGCTTCACTACCAGTTAAAGTAGCTGCTTTGACTCGCGGATCATTAATCACCCCTGCTACTTGATCAGCACCGATTAGTAATGTTTGGAAAGCACCTTCGGGAAATCCAGCTTGTTTAATAATTTCCTCGATCGCCAAAGCACATTGGGGTACATTGGAAGCATGTTTGAGTAAACCGACATTTCCCGCCATCAGTGCTGGTGCGGCAAAACGGAACACCTGCCAAAAGGGAAAATTCCAGGGCATGACTGCTAAGATGGCTCCCAGAGGTTGGTAGCGCACAAAACTCTGGCTCGCATCGGTAGTTGCAGGAACATCTGCGAGAAATTCAGCAGCGTTTTCGGCATAATAGCGGCAAACCAAGGCACATTTTTGTACTTCAGCGATTGCACCTTTGATGGTTTTACCCATCTCTGTGGTCATCAGCTTACCAAAGTTGACTTTGTCCTTCTCTAAAATATCTGCTGCCTGATTGAGCCATTGTGCTCTTTGGCTCATGGGTATTTGGCGGTATTGCCCAAAGGTCTGTTGCGCCAAAGCTAGCTTAGCTTCAATTGACTCTCCACTTATGGGCTCAAAAGTCTTGATTGTTACCCCAGTTGCTGGGTTAATTGTGGCGATCCCCATAGCACCTTCTCTCCTACCCCAAAGTATCTTGGGTACAGTTCACTTATTCTTAGCTTAACAATAAACAAGTCTATAGTTGTCATTTTGAAGTCAGAAGGCTCCGAGGAAGGAGCTGAGGAGCTGAGGAGCTGAGGAGCTGAGGAGCTGAGGAGCTGAGGAGCTGAGGAGTGGAGGAGCTGAGGAGCTGAGGAGCAGAGGAGCGGAGGAAGAAGAGAGAACGGATAATTTTTGGATACAAAGCTCAAGAAATCCCACCAAAAATTTCACCTCATCCAGGCAGAAGGCTCCGAGGCAGGAGGCAACAGATAACAACGCAATTTTGAGGGGACGAATAAAAATCATCAGTTCTCCCTTGTCTCCCTTGTCTCCCTTGTCTCCCTTGTCTCCCTTGTCTCCCCCATCTCCCCATCTCCCCATACCCAAACCTACCTTCCGGCGGATGCCTCCACCAAAGGGAGTATCGGAGAAAAGGCAAAAAAATGTTTCATTTTACGGATTTTATATTTATCTATGATAGAAATATAATATAATTAAGAGCTTCAGGGTTTCTAATTAACCCCTAAGGCAAGACGAGAGCCGCCATATACTAACTACGCCCCAAGCAAAAGCACAAATCAGGGACGCTTGGGGAATGTCTCGTTCATTCTTAGGGTGGAAGTAAGATAAAAATTGCAGGATTACCTTAAAAAAAGCATGAAATATTCGAGTATTTCTACTTGTAGTGAACCAAAATTTAACAATGTTACAGCCGTGAAAGATTATACCATTAAACCGCCACTAGTTTTAGTCGTCGATGATGACGAAGACAATTTACTGCTGATGACTCATGTTCTAGATCACTTGGGCTGTTCCTGGATCACTGCAGTTGACGGTATGAGTGCTTTGCAGAAAGCACAAACTGCTCAGCCAGCTTTAATTTTATTAGATATTCTCATGCCCCATATGAATGGTGCAGAAGTTCTAGCTAGGTTAAAGGAAAATTCCAAAGTTCAGAAAATTCCTGTGATTGCGGTAACGGCTTTGGCTAATACCTCAGAGCGAGAGGATATCATGTTGGCAGGCTTCGATGATTATGTGAGTAAGCCTTATATGCTAGAAGAAGTTGAAGCAGCACTGGAGCGTCATCTACGCCTACCAGCAGCCATGACTTAAGTTTCCAGGAAGTGTAGACTACTCAATGCTGAGGCATTAGTGCTTCCGCAACACAAAATAACTTACCAGTTAATAAAAGACTTGCAAAGCAGATACCATAAACCTTACAGCCTTATGCCTTCAGAGTACTAGTTAGCGAGATGTCTGCACTCTAGATGTGTAAAGACAAGATTACCCTTTCCAGAAAGCTTAAAAGCTCGAACAATTGGCACAAGGCACAAGAAAAAGGTCGCGAAGTTTGAGGGCTTGCAGCCGCAGAGCAAGTTATGCATTTTAAATGTATAAATGTATATAGGTGAAATCCCATAACAAAGATGGAGCCTAATACCCTGTATCTTGTGCACGAGTGCCTTTTGTCCTGCTCAAACGCATTTAAAATTCGTTGCGAGCTTATTAAAATTCAGGAAACAAAAGCGGATTCATCTGTGGCCAAGCTGGGTATTAATTAAGTAAATCACAGAAAGCGGCGGGAAACCCATTTCTTTTAGAATGGGAGAGATAGCCGCCCACTGCTATGCTTCGCTTTGCTTACCATGCTGCGCAAAAGTTGTTTGTTATTTGTTTATCTTAAACATTCAACCAACAACCAACAACCAACAACCAATAACGCGAAACCCCACGTACTCTAGTCGTGGGATAAGCTTAATAATTTTGGCAGTTGATAAACATGCAAACGCCAAGAGAGGTTAGAGTGTGCCATATTTAATCAAAAACCCAGACGCTACTAACCCAGAAATTCATCAGTTGAAACCTGGAGTAAATACCATTGGACGAGAGCTCGACAACAGCATCATTGTGGCTGATAGAAGTCTCTCCCGTCACCATGCCGAAATTATGATTGCTGAAGAAAGGGCAATTATCACTGATTTGGGAAGCCTCAATAATACCTTTGTTAACGAATATAAAATTGACGAATGTGAACTTAATGACGGAGATTGGGTACGTTATGGAGCTGTAGTATTTCTCTTTGTGGAGAGGCTTAAGAGTCCCAAACCGGAAACCCTAGGGGGTGAAGGCTCAAGTTTATCAATTATTGGCAGATTAACACCAGAGAAAACTCGTGTAGCCCTCCAAGACTTACTCGATCAACAGAGTTCACAACAGCAAGGCACAGTACTTATGCTACGGCAGCAGAGTGCTGAGCAACGAGCATTAGACAAGTTAAAGATTTTATTGGAAGTGAGCCAGCAGCTTTCTTCTCCTGAAGAGCCCCAAAAGCTTTTAGACAAAATTCTTGACTTGCTCTTGCAGATTATGAATGTGGATCGGGCAATTATCCTCATGCTTAATCAAAAAACTGGGGAACTTGAGCAAAAAGCTGTTAAGTTTCGGGATGGAATACCTAATGATGGTCAAATCTACAGTACCACTATTACTAATTTCGTCTACGAAAATGGAGAGGCGATCCTAATTTCAGATGCTTGTGTTGACAATCGTTTCTATGATGCTAACTCGATTTTGGCACAAGCAATCCGTTCCTCAATGTGTGTACCTCTAAAACCGAGAGAGCGAGTAATTGGGGTACTATATGCTGATAATCTCTCAATGGTCAATGTTTACCGTCAGGAAGATTTGGAATTTCTGACAGCTTTGGCTAACCAAGCTGCGATCGCGATTGAAAATGCCAAACTATACAAACAGATAGAAGCAGAAGCCGTGATGCGGGCTAAATTTGAGAGCTTTTTCCCCGAAGCTGTCAGTAAAAAGCTCAAGGAAGAAGGCCAGCTGAAGACCGTGGATACTGAGGTGACAGCCTTGTTTGCCGATATCAGCCGCTTCACCCAAATCTGCTCTCGGATGGAGCCACGACAAGTAATTGAGATGTTAAATGAATACTTCCAAGTGATGGTGGAGGATATTGTTTTTAAGTATGAGGGAACTTTAGAGCAGTATATAGGGGATGGACTGCTAGCAATTTGGGGTGCTCCTTATCGACAAACAGATGACGCCAAGCGTGCCGTGCAAGCAGCAATTGAGATGCAACGGGCAGTAGGGCGATTGAATCGGGATTGGGCTAAACGGCGGAATTTACAGATTAAAATCCACATTGGGCTCAATACAGGGAAAGTGGCAGCGGGAAATATTGGTTCACCGCAGCTGATTCAATATGGAACCATCGGCGATACCACTAATTTAGCTAGCCGTATTTGTGATGTGGCCAAGGGAGGTGAAATTCTAATTTCCAACACTACCTTGAATCAGTTAAGCGATCGCACAATTCCTGTAGTCAAAATTCCCCCAGTTAGGGTAAAAGGAAAACAACAGCCTCTTCAGCTCTATCGCGTACTCTATTAGGTTGTAGGTTGTAGGTGTTAGGTGTTAGGTGTTAGGTGGTAGGTGGTAGGTGGTAGGTGGTAGGTGGTAGGTGGTATGCAATGGTGACAAGTTAAAGGATCGCGCATGAGTGTCAACTCCCATATATGGTGTTTAGGCGCTAAAAAAGACTCTATATATGGAAAAATCCAAGGAGTCGGAAAAATTGTATTCTTCTTCCTCAGCTTCCCCAGCTTCCCCAGCTCCCTCAGCTTCCCCAGCTCCCTCAGCTCCCTCAGCTCCCTCAGCTCCCTCAGCTCCCCCAGCTCCCTCAGCTCCCCCAGCTCCCTCAGCTCCCTCAGCTCCCTCAGCTTCCCCAGCTTCCCCAGCTCCCTTGACAACGGCATTTTTGCCTTAACTTGTCACCAATGGGTGTTAGGTGGTAGGTTCTCAAGATCTGAGATAGGAACCTAGCTCTTGGGCTAAGGCTTCACTGGGGATAATCGAGAAATGGTTGCCAGGAATTGTGTGGATATTTATGCCGCCAGCAGCCAGAGAATTCCAGACTTGCATTAGTTTTTGTTTTTCTGCTAATTGTTCTGGTGGGTCCTCGGCGCAGAAGAAGGTAATTTGACCGGAGTAAGGCTGGGGTACATAACTATTCTCGGCTTGAATGTTTGCTTGGTAAACTGCAAACATTTGGCACATATGCTCTAGCCTGATTTCTAATGGCAAGAGCTGAAGTATTTTTTTCAGGACATAGTTTAACTTTTCCTCCAACCCCAATGACTGCAATTCATCCACTGATACTGGCAATTTTTTATCAAAATTATGAATTAGATACTCAGCAAAACGGATTACGAACCTAGCTTCATCATATTCGCTCGGTTCCAGAAAACTTTGGATCAATGCCAACAGTGCTATTTTATGTCCTGAAGACTGTAGCTGTCGGGCTATCTCAAAAGCGACGATACCACCCAAACACCAACCGCCGATTTGGTATGGCCCTTGGGGTTGAACTGTCTGTATGGCTTTAATATAAGTGGCAGCCATGTCCTCGATGGAGGTTAAAGGGTCTTGTTGTCCGTTTAGTCCTATGGATTGTAGACCGTAGAAGGGTTGTTCCACATCTAACTGACGAGCTAAGGCTGCGTAACACAAAACATTACCCCCCCCTGGATGAATACAGAAAAATGGTGGCAAAGAACCCGTTGGCTTAATTGGGACTAGCGGTGAGAAAATTTGAGTATTGGGGGCAGCCTTGAGTAAACTGGCTTGACCTTCGATGGTGGGTTCGGTGAACAGAGTTGCCAGGGGCAGCAGAATTCCCAACTGTTGTTCAATGCGAGCCATCAGACGCACGGCTAACAGGGAATGACCGCCCAAATCGAAGAAGTTGTCTCGCACTCCTACCCTAGGAATATTGAGAACCTCCGACCAAATTTGTACTAGTTGCAATTCTGTAGTGGTGCGGGGGGCTATTCTTTCTGCTTCTTGAGTCGAAACATCTGGTGCGGGAAGGGCGCAGCGATCTATTTTGCCGTTGGGAGTTAGAGGGATTGCGTCTAAAAAGACAAAAGCACTAGGCATCATGTAATTGGGAAGTTGGCTTTTGAGAAAACCGCGCAAGTCTGAGGATGCCACTTCCTTTTGAGCAACGATATAGGCTGCGAGTCGTTTATCTCCTGGGATGTCTTCGCGGACAATAACAATGGCTTTGCCCACCTTTGGATGTTGAGTTAAGATTGCTTCGATTTCTCCGAGTTCGATGCGGAAGCCTCGGATTTTCACCTGGTTGTCGATACGTCCAATAAATTCGATGTTGCCATCGGGGAGATAGCGTGCCTTATCCCCGGTTTTGTAGAGGCGCGAACCTTCTTCCTGACTAAAAGGATTGGGGATAAACTTTTGGGAGGTTAATTCCGGGCGGTTGAGATAACCACGGGCTAAACCCGCGCCACCGATATGGAGTTCTCCCGGTACGCCGATGGGGACGGGTTGGAGATGGTGATCGAGGATATAAATTTGTGTATTGGCAATGGGACGACCAATGGGAATAGCTCCTGTTAGTGAAGTTTGCTGCTTCACCTGATAGGTACAACATCCTACCACTGTTTCCGTCGGACCATACTCATTAATTATTCGCGTTTCAGGAGCGTTGTCTCGCCAAAAGGCAACATTTTTACCCAATAAAGCCTCACCCCCAATAACAAATTCTCGTGTATGTCCTGGTGCATCTTGTTTAGATAACAACTGATTAAGGATTTCCAGATGAGCTGGGGTTATTTTTATTAAACTGAAAGTTGGGTGAGACTGCCAGCATTCATATAAAGCGTCAATCTCATTTGTGCTCGACAGTATAATTACTTTTTTTCCCACCAGTAAAGGCGAATATAAGCTAGTAACTGTAGCATCAAAGCTCAATGAAGAGTTCACCGGAGCGCCGTTTCCTTCTGCTACTGCATAAGTTTTTGTAGCCCAGCTCAAATAATTAACTAGCCCTTTGTGGACTATCATGGTTCCTTTTGGCTTTCCTGTACTACCAGAAGTATAAATAACATAAGCCAAGTTATTTATGCCTGATTTAGTTACAATATTTTTATCACTTTTTTGAAGTAAAAATTCACTGGCTGTATCCAATAAAATTGTCTCAATCTCATTTTGATAAAATAAACCTATTAACTTTAACTCAGTTAACAGTAGGGAAAGCTTGGAGTCTTGGATCATATAGGCAATGCGATCGCTAGGATAGTCAGGATCTAACGGCACATAAGCACCACCAGCTTTAAGAATTCCCAATAATCCTACAACCATCTCAATAGAGCGCTCGACGCAAATTCCCACTAATACCTCTGGCCTCACTCCCAAACTTTGCAAATACCGCGCCAGTTGATTAGCTTTGGCATTCAACTCCCGATAGGTTATCTGTTCCGACTCAAAAACTACTGCCACCGCATCGGGAGTGCGTTCCACCTGTTCTTCAAACAAATGATGGATGCACTTATTCTCAGGATATGGGGCAAAAGTATCATTCCAGGAAACTAACAATTGATGGCGTTCCTTTGATGTTAATAAAGGTAAGAAGCCCACCTTTTGCTCCGGAGCAGCCACTATTCCTTCTAACAAGGTTGAGAAGTTCCTGCTCATCCGTTCTATGGTCTCACTTTTAAACAAATCTGCGTTGTACTCCCATCTTCCCTCAAGTCCTGTTTCTGTCTCCCATAATTCGAGACTTAGATCGAACTTAGCCGTGAAGTTCTTGACGGAGAGTGGTGTTACAACCAAATGGGGTAACTCCCAGCTTCTTTCAGGGACGTTTTGTAAAGCAAACATCACCTGAAACAAAGGATTGCGACTCAAATCTCGCTCCGGTTGCAACTGTTCGACCAGCTTCTCAAAAGGCATGTCTTGATGCTCATAAGCTCCCAAGGCTGTTTCCTTTACACGTCCTAATAATTCCTGAAAACTGGGATTATCCTCCAAGTTCGTCCGCAACACTAGGGTGTTGACAAAAAAGCCCAGCAAACCTTCCATTTCTGAGAGTTGGCGATTGGCAATGGGAGTACCAACGAGGATATCCGACTGTCCCGAATAGCGTGAGAGTAAGATTTTGAAGGCTGTTAGTAAAGTCATGTACAACGTCACGCCGGATTTCCGACTCAACTCTTGAAGCGATAACGTCAATTCCGAAGATAGTTTGATGGATGTTTTCCCCCCCGTAAAAGTTGGGACGGGGGGACGGGGATAATCGATGGGTAGTTCTAATACGGGTAGCTCCCCTGATAATTGCTGTCTCCAGTAGTTTAGCTGACCTTCTAAGACTTCTCCTTGCAACCATTGCCTTTGCCATGCGGCGTAGTCGGCATATTGAATGGGCAATTCGGCTAAGGGGGATGGTTGTTCGGAAATAAAAGCAGTATAAAGCACTGACAACTCTTGACGGAAAATCCCCCAAGACCAACCATCAAAGGCAATATGATGCACATTCAACAGGAGAATATACTTTTGGTTGGACAGTTGCAAGAGACTTGCCCGCATTAAAGGTGTTTGTTCTAAATTAAAAGCTTGCTTTGCGGATGCTGCTGCCAACTTTTGCACTCTCGAAGATTGCTCCGATTCTGAAAATTCCCGCAAGTCGATGACGGGCAAAGTCATTGGACATATCTTATCGATAACCTGTATCGGCCTGCCATCCACCAACTGAAAGCGAGTCCGTAAGACTTCGTGACGACGGATGATTTCTCTCAGGGCACTTTTGAGGGCATCTATGTTAAGTTCGCCCATTAGCTGCAAGACACCAGACATATTGTAGGTGGACTTATCCCATTCTTGAAGTTGGTAGAGAAACCACAATCTCTCTTGGGCAAAACTCAAGGGCAAATCTTGCTCACAATCTACCTTTACAATGGCTGGGGCTATGGGAAGTTGCTGATCATTTTGACTTCTGCGGTTGAGTTGTGCTTCTAGTTGGGCGACTGTGGGAGCTTCAAAGATACTGCGTAGGGGCATTTCTACCCCTAAGGTTTCTCGCAACCTGGAAATGACTTGAGTTGCAAGCAGGGAATGTCCTCCCAGTTCAAAGAAGTTGTCATGAATTCCTACCTTTTTGAGTCCCAAAACCTCCCCGTAGATAGCCGCCAGCAACTTTTGAGAAGAAGTCTGAGGCGGTATAAAATTGGCTTCTAGGCTGCTGACTAGTTCTGGTGTGGGTAAGGCTCTACGGTTCACCTTGCCATTGGGAGTCAAGGGTAGAGTCTCCAAAATCACAAAAACCGCCGGAATCATGTAATCCGGTAGCTTACTTTTCACGAAGCTGCGCAATTCACTAATCACCGGTTGAGATTGGTGCTTCACTACATAGGCAACCAGGCGCTTATCCCCTGGAATGTCTTCTCGAGCAATAACCACTGCTTCTTTGACTTGAGAGTGTTGTACTAGCGCTGCTTCGATTTCTCCTAGTTCAATCCGGTATCCCCTTAGCTTGACCTGAAAATCTTTACGCCCGATAAATTCCAGGCTGCCATCGGGTCTCAAGCGACCGATATCTCCCGTGCGGTACATCCGTCGGTCTCCCCCTGAGGGGTCGGCACAAAATACCTTCTCAGTAAGATGAGGCTGCTGCCAGTAACCCAGGGCGAGGTAGGGACTCAATATCCCTATTTCCCCATAAAAATCCGTTACCTGGCCGTTGTCGTCGAGCAAAATAATTTCTGTTTCTTCTATGGGATAACCAACAGGAACCTTGTTGCTGACCTCTGGAAGTTGGGTTATATCAAGTTCGGATAAACAGTTATAATTCCTCTCTACCTTGCAAACTTCTTCCTTCCCTTCTGCCTTCTGCCCTCTGCCCTCTGCCTTGTTGCAACCGAAGTGTAAGTATTCTACCGAACTTGATATTAGAAAATATTGTAAGGTAACGGTTGATTCTGTCGAACCCATCAGATTGACCAAGATACAGTCCGCACTGAAGTGCTGTTGGTAACTCTGTACATCTTGGGGTTTAACTTCCTCTCCTCCCAGGACAATTAAACGCATCTGTGGGAACTTTTCTGCTGCACTCAGATTGCTTATCAGGTATCGATAGACTGTAGGGGTGGAGTGATAAATCGTAATCCCCGACTGCCTCAGATACTCCGGCAGAGGAGCTAGACCTTCAGATTTGATATCGAAGGGATACAGGGTTGCACCATTTAACAAGGCCGCAAAGATATCCACAATTGCGGCATCAAAGCTCACTGATGACAGCAGGGTTAACCTCTCATTTGACGTGATTTTGAGATTATTGGTATAGTTTCTGATAAAGTGCAGCACATTGCAATGATTTTGCATCACCCCTTTAGGCTGTCCGGTAGAACCCGACGTGTAGAGAATGTATGCTAGTGAGTCTGGGGCAATTTCTGGTTGACTGTAGGACTTATCACCCGCTACATCCATATCATCAATATTGACGAGGGTCATTCCCTCCGGGTTTAATTCCACTGCCAAAGCTAGATTCTGCTTATTGGTCACCATCGCCGTTGCTTGGCTATCTTCCAGGATATAAGCCAGTCTTTCTCTGGGATAGCTCGGGTCGAGGGGCACATAAGTTTTTCCAGCTTTGAGAACTCCTAAAATTGCTGCTATGGCCGGGACGTCATGTTCCAATAGCAAGGCTATTCGTTGTTCCCCACCACTGCATTTGTCGAGGACTATTTGTGCCACACCCTCCGCAGTCCTTTCTAGTTCTGTATAAGTCCATTGGTAATGCTTCGTTTTGATGGCAATATTCTGAGGGGTTCTCCTCACCTGTTGGGAAAACCTCTCTGGGAGGGATTGCTCAATTTCGGCTTTGGCAAATTCTCTAAAGGCTTTGCCCGCTGGAATTTGGTTCTCTAACATAGGATAATGTTTCTGTTGCTGCTTCATAAAACTGATAAATATGTTACAGATCTGTCGGGTAGCTCAATCTTGTTAAGATAAATTGAGCATAAAAGACCCTAGTGCAGCGGGCATGGAAATAAACCACCAGTTTGAGTCGATAGAATCCTTACTCTATAAGCATTCTTAATTCTTAATTCTTAATTCTCAATTCGACCTTCCCCCAAAAATGATAAGGTGAGAGAAAGCTATCTTGCCTGCTTATGTTTCAGCGTTGCTTAATCTGCACCGATTTTTCTGATGGTTTGTATCGGCTGGTAGAATTTGTACCTAGTTTGGCTGCTAGCGGCATCAAGCAAATCATTTTCTTGTATTGTGTTCCCTTGTGGGAAGAAGGAGAAATCCCTCGTATCGATGAAGAAGCGACAGCAGCGGCACGCGATCGCTTAAAAGTAGCTACAGAAAATATACCTGAGGGTGTGGAAGTTTTCATCGAAACCCCTTCAGGACGTCCCATAGATCAAATTCCTAAAGCAGCAAAACATTATCAAGCTGATGTTATTCTTACAGGAATGCCTATTCGGAGCCTGTTGCAGGAAAAGCTTTTTGGTAGCACAACAGCGGCTTTGGCAAGAGAAGCTAAGACACCTCTACTAATTCTACGACCCCAACTGCTTTCTACTTACACCTGTGAAGAATTAGATTTGCGCTGTCGGCATCTGTTCCAATATTTGCTGATTCCCTACAATGGAAGCCACGCTTCCCAGTATCTAGTGGAACAAATCAGCAAATCTGTCAAAACTACTTCAAATAATGCACTCCAACAATGTACCTTGATATCCGTGGTTGGCGAGGGAGGACGTAAAGAGTTAAATAAAGATATCCAATTACAGGAAGCTCAATCACAAGTAGACCAAGCAAAAGTTGAGTTGGAGCAGCTAAGTTTGCAGGTAGATACCCAGGTAAGAACCGGAAATCCCTATACAGAGATTTTGGATGCTGCTATGGTATTCGACATCAGTGCGATCGCGATTTCTTCTGATCACCTAGGAAAACTGATTGAATGGCCAGTGCGTAGCTTTGCTGGTGAATTGATGCGTCGTAGTTGGCATCCAGTGTTGTTCTTCCCTCCAGGACTGGAGTAGGGAATGGAGAATGGAGAATGGAGAATGAAGAATGAAGAATTGAGATTTAATGGCTTTAGCCTAGTGCAGCGCGGCGGAAATAAGTAACCAGTTTGAAATCGATAGAATCCTTACTCTATAAGCATTCTTAATTCTTAATTCTTAATTCTTAATTCTTAATTCTTAATTCTTAATTCCGCGCAGCGGCACTAGCTACCACTACAATAACTATTGAGTTCGGTAACTACTTGGTCGCTCTTTTGGCCTACGGTGACCATTTTTTGTGAAATATCACCAAAGTCGGATGAGGCTTTTTTGAGAGTTTCTAAGCCTTTTGGTGTGAGTTCTACTGTACTTAAATCTGTCATCACCTGACTCAAGTCTTGCATTGCTTGGACAAACTCATTACCTGCATCGACATAGCGCTGCTGTAGAGCAATTATGGTTTCATCTGCCAACTCAACGGTTTGTACTTCTTGATTGAGATTCTCCCAGTCTTGGGCAAACTGATTAAAAGTAGTCGCCACTTGAGTTGCTTGCTCCTTAGCTTCCTGAGAACTGGTAATTTTGGTAAAAATCGTACCAGACTGAGCTGTCTCTTGTTGAAAATTTGTGGCGAGTGGTTCTCCCTTGTTGATTACCTCAACTAGTTTATTGCACTGGGCGACTTTAGTTTCTCCACAGCTAGTAGCCAAAACTGCGAGGACTAAGCCTAAAGCATTAAGGGCAGTATATTGACGAAACGAAGGCATAATATTTCTCCTAGTTTCTTGCAGTGTTATTTACTTATCTCTCTTTATAATCAAAATTACGCATTTTTACTGAGAATTGTCATTTGTTGTTTGTTGTTTGTCATTTGTCGTTTGTTGTTTTGCCTCGCTTTGCTCACCATGCTCCGCAAAGGGAATCGGGAATTGGGAATTGGGAATTGGGAATTGGAAACAGGCAACAAGAAAAAATCTCCTCTCCTCAGCTTCCTCAGCTGCCTCAGCTCCCTCAGCTCCCCCAGCTTCACAGCCTTGACACCTGATTGTCACTTCTGTGTCAAATCCATCCGGTAGGTTGTGAGTAGGGAGACTATGCCTTACTCCTCAAATTCATGATGATGCTCTCTCGTCTATTTTGCCAAGAGAGCTTTTTTTTCGCTCCTTAGAGTCTTGTAACCGATACATTTTTGCTAACAAATGCTAACAAATACACTCTCTGAGAGAGGGCGTATCAACCAATGCACGAAGGAAAATCCCTCGCGCACCATTTATATCCCGTGACATCATCTGACCTGTAAGCTTGGACTTGATGACTTTTGCTCCACCTAGATTAGGAACAATTTCCCCTGTCCAGCTCACTGTTTTAGAGGTATAAGCTTCGTTGACATCCATTACCACCTTGCCCGTCTCAAAAGCTTTATGCTTTAGGAACTGCTTGAATTTGTAGTGAGATAGAGTCAACATTTGTCTTACTGACTTTGACCTAATTCTACGTTTAGCTTTCTTCGACATTTGAGAGGTTTCAAATGTTGGCAACAGAATAATGTCAAAGTTATCTACTAGAAATCTAGCTACTTTCTTGTGCAGTTCGTCTACTAGGTTCTTAATCTTTCCCCTCATACGACTAGCCGCAAGTTTCAACCCCTTCTTCTGCCGACATTTTGCCTTACTAATGCGAGAAACTACTTTGTCCAAACGGAAGCATAAGCGTTGAATCTTTAAGTTAGCACCTGCTCCTAATTCTCCAAAACTGTCTTCTGAAAAGAACGTCATGAACGTTCTGATGCCTGGGTCAAGAGCTACGACCCTGCCTTGGTTCTCGGCTAGTTGTCGTGGCTCTTCTCTGGGGACACTGAGATAGTAGTCACCATAGGCCAATACTAATCTACAATCCCCAAAGCTTGGCGGAAAAGCCTCTCTGAAGGAGACTTCACCTAAGATGGTGTAGTAAATTCCCTTTTTGCTAACTGCGGATTTGGGAATGTAACACGATTGAACCGGAGTCTTTCTAGACCGAAATCTTACCCGGCTTATGCCCCCACCATCAAAAAACTTCTTTTTGGCATTATTTACAGCTTTACAAGCATCCTTGATAGCTATAGACTTAATCTGATAAGGAACTTCCTTGCACCAATCCGGTAACGATTGTAATATTGCCGTCTTGATGGATTTCCAACTAGCTTTTGTTTCAGGCTGCTGTAAGTATTCGACTGTTCTGTTGTAAACGAATCGTGAGATACCAAACCATTTCTTAACTATCTTTCTCTGTTCAGGACTCAGATAAATCCGGGTCTTCCTTGATTTTCTTACTGTACTTTCTGAGTCCGTGCATTCGACAAGAGAAGACGTGGAGAATGCTGAGAAGATCCTGGGTGAGTTCTGTGCTTGGGCAGTATACAGTTTGGTCAAGAACCACGATGCTGCCACCGTTTTGCTCGACCAGGTACTCAATAAGCTCAAATCCAAATCTCGCGAGTCGGTCACGACAGGCAACAACAAGCGTGAGCTTATCTGTGCGCAAAAGTCTGTCCAGTAGGTCCCGCAAACCCTTTCTTTTGAAGTTGAGTCCGCTTCCAATGTCTTTGATAATTTCGGCTTGCGGGTAGAGGGACTGCATATAGGCGATTTGTCGTTGAAGATCGTCTCGTTGCTTGGTACTGGAAACTCTGCAATAGCAAACAATGGTACTTTTATTACTTGCTCCGAGATAGGCATCAACGTCGAAAAGGCGTTGTCCTGCTGGATTGCGGATAGAGGGAATGCTGCCATTGTCTGCGTATTTTCTGAGAGTGTTCCGGTGCAAGCCTAGTCGTTTAACTGCTTCTCTTAACGTAACGTAATTCATGTAAGCCTATGTGAGCTTATATAATTATATGTTAGCATATTCGCTATCTGTTAATAACCTTCTTTCCTTCTGCCCTCTGCCTTCTGCCTTCTGCCCTCTGCCCTCTGCCCTCTGCCTTCTGCCCTCTGCCTTCTGCCTTCTGCCTTTTGCCCTACCTAAACATCACCCCACTTGCGTAGCAAATTAGAGTAACTTTTAGAGATTAAATCAAACTCAGTGGTTTTACCATCCTTATGAAAGATTGCCCGACGAACGGTATCTAAGTCAAACAAAATCTCTCGATCCTGGGGATCTCTGACTAAACTTTGCACCCAAGCCACGGCAACTAGCCGGATTCCTTCGGTTACAGGTTCTACTCGATGCAGAAAGGAGGAAGGATAAACAATTGCATCCCCAGCTTCTAACTTGATAGCTTGCTCCCCTTCAATAGTTTCCAGTACTAGTTCCCCACCACCATAAGTAGAAGGCTCACTGAGAAACACAGTCAAGGAAACATCTGAGCGTAACTTATTCTGGTCACCCATCAGAGCATTATCAACATGTCTACCATAGGACATGCCTTCTTCATAGCGGCTAAATAAAATTGAGTGAATTACTTTAGGTTGTACGGCAATCTGAAACAGTTGATTGCGCCAAAGAGCTTTCTTTACTAAGTCTTTTAAATCTTGAGCGTAGGTAGCCTGATTAGCTAACTGGGTGTTGTGCTTTACCACCCTTGCATGCCAACCGGCAGTTGCCTTACCGTCAATGAAGTCGGCAGCATCCAATCGTTCGGTAATCAGATTTAGTTCCTCTGGAGTGAGAACCTTTGCAATGGAGAGAATCATTACTTGGAGCCTCCAACTTCAAATACCCCTTGCCATTTATATGTAAAGTAAATCACAATATTGAGCAATTCAATTTCTTGTGTAATAGACCAGGAGAAATAACAAAATGTTAAAGAAAACCGCAGGAATGTTATTGTTGATGGGATTAATCGCGCCTTTAACTGGGTGTCCAGCAGATGAGGGTGGTGAAACAACTGAACCTACCACCGAGGAATCACCTTCTCCTTCTCCTGCTGCTGAAGAATCACCTTCTCCTGCTGCTGAAGAATCACCTGCTGCCGAAGAAGATGACGAAGGCGGCGAAGGTGGTGAAGGTGGTGAAGGCGGTGAAGGCGGCGAAGGCAGCTAACATCAGACGAATCAAAGCCCTATTAGACTAGAGCTCTTTCATAAATCCCAGAAGAGCCTGTAGTACCGTGGCACAGCTAAAAATGTAGGTTGGGTGAAACGGAGTGAAACCCAACGAAATGTGCGACCCTGTTGGGTTTCGCTATCGGGCTACACCCAACCTACTTATTCCACCATTTTAGGTGTGTCACGCTACTAAGCAAACGCCCATTCCTCACTTTAACTCGCAGATGTTGTGAGCGAATCCGGACTTAGGTACAAATAGCCAGAAAAGATTTTTAAGCAGTAATTTCCCCAACTCTCCTATATTCTTTTCTTGGCGATGAAATGCCACCATAACTCCTTGGCTCTCCCATCTACCGGCATGACTGTAGAAGAAACTACTTCGCAAAAAATTTCCAGCTGGAATCGTCAAACCTATCAACGTTTGAAACTGGCTTTGAGTCTGGGTTTACGGCGGCAACTGTTTGTGGCTATTTGTGATGATTTGAACTTGCGCAATCGTCTAGCCAAAAAATTGCAAGTCGAATTGGGTAAAAGTTCGGCCAGAGAATTTAGGGAGACTCAAGACTACCCCAAGTTAGTAAGCCTGGATTTAAACTTGAGGGAACCCCATCCTCTGAGGCAAATTGCTCAATGGTTGGCTCAACACAAGAAATCAGAACATCCTTACTGGCAACCAGGTTTTCAGATTTTGGGTGTGGAACTTCTGATGGAACAAACTCCAGAAGCACAGCGACTGTTCCTCAGGCATTTACAGGCAAGTGAGCGTTATCTGCTGAGCCTAGAATCGACGCTATTACTCTGGCTACCACGACCTTGGCTCTATAATATTCAACAATCTGTACCAAAATTCTGGCAGTGGCATACTGGATTGTTTGAATTTGAAGGAGAACCCACACCACTGCCTCCTGTGGGAGCCGTCAAACCAGAAACTTCCCATACTCCCGAGGCAACTCATTCTTCTCATGCTCTGTTATCGAAGAAGAAAGCCGCAACTGTTTCGTTTCAGGAAGACTTGCGGAAGCTGTTGAGTGATGAGTCTATTGAGCTTACCAAGAAGAATTTACCGCTGTTCCCAGACCTAAGTGAACAACAGGCAACTTATCTAGGTCAAACTTTACCTTGGGAAATGTTCCAGGGGAAGGAACATACAACCTCAATCCCCCTACCAAAGATTCCGGTAGATGTACCACTACCAGATAACACTAGTCAAGAATTAGAGGATCTCCAGCCGGAAGAGACGATTGATACTACTCAATCCGATGAATTAGCACCACAGTCGCCAACGAAAACGGGTGAGGGAAAAAAGGAGTCAGCAGACGCGGAGACCAGGGAAAGAGGGGAAGGGGAGAATGGCAATCTTACTTCACATTTAGTCCATCCAACGGAAACAGCTGACTCAGAACTACCCTTTGAAGAACAACTTTCTCACCTAAAACCTGTAACACTGGAAGTGTCTCTCGTTGACACCTATCTAGAATTAGGTAATTATTATCGCACTTTAATTGAACAAGGAGAAGCCTCGGAGGAAAACCTGGGTCATGCAATCGAGGCTTATGAGCAGGCTTTGCAATGGTTAGCAGGGGATTCTGATACCATTCCTAATTTAGTGGCAACCAACACTCCTCTATCAGAGATTCTCAATGATGTAGGTAATCTCTACTGGATGCTCTCCCGTTCTTCTAAGGCCGCAGGAGACTCTTCAGAATCTTCTCCTACTATCTCCTATTTAGAGCAAAGTATTCAATCTTATCAGTCAGCCTTAAGCAAACTCATTGCCGAGGAAACTCCCCACACCTATGCCATGATACAGAATAACCTGGGAGCAGCCTATGGAGATTTAGCTCGTCATCAAGAGCCAACGGCAAATTTGGAGGAGTCGATTCAGGCTTATCAAGAAGCCTTACGCTATCGTGATGAAGAGAAGGATGCTCTTAAATATGCCTCCACCCAAAACAATTTGGGTACAGCTTACTGGAACCTCGCTCAACAACAGTCACCTGTTACCAATTTACAAGAAGCGATCGCAGCCTACACTGAAGCTCTCTCGACCTATAATCTGGAATCAGAGCCGTTAGAAGCTAATTCTAACCTGAATCAAGACCAAGCAGCTTCTCCTCAGGGAGTATCACCCCTCAATTGGGCAATGATTCAAAATAACCTGGGCACAGCTTACTGGAATCTGGCTCAGTACGAACAACCGGAAGCTTTCCTAGACAAGGCAATAATTGCATATCAAAAAGCCTTAAAGTACCGGAAACCGGAAGTAGTTCCCGCTGCTTGTGCGGCGACACAAAATAACCTAGCTACGGCCTATTGGCATTTAGCAGACCAATTACCAGAAGAATCTGAAGCCAAGGTAGAATATTTAGAGCAATCTATTACAGCTTACGAGAGTGCGATCGCTCTTGCCCAACAACTTCAACAAGCAACTCCAGCGATAACAGTCAATTTTGAGCTCAGCACTACTTACAAAAATCTCGCACTTGCTCACTATCAACTAGCAACTCAACCGCCGTTTTCTCTTACCAAAGAAGCTAGATTAGCTCATCTCCACGCAGCTTTACACCAGCAGGTACAAGCAATAACCGCTGCTAGTGCAGAATCCGATGCCTATCAAAGTGCCTTGAGTTACATAGTCAAAACTATTCGTGCTTTTTACCGCGAAAGTGGTACTACAGGACAAAATCTGGCTTTGTCAAATATTCCAGGTAGCCTCCTACCAGAGATTTTGCCAAGGCTTTAGATTGAGTAATAAGTAACAAGTAATAAGTAACAAGTAATAAGTAATAAGTAATAAGCTTCTGACGAACTAGAGAACAGGGAATAGAATAAAATACTGCGTCGAAAAAGAAGAGGAGAAACAAGTCAACTTCCCTTATAGCCTTCTGCCTTCTGCCCTCTGCCCTCTGCCTTTTTTCAGTAAAAGTAGATAATCAGAAGCGCTTTAAGTCGTGTTAGGATTTTAATAAAACTAAAGTTATTATATGCCCTATCCTGATTTAGAGCAACTTTCCACTCAGCTTGAGAGCCCTGATTCACGCGATCGCTTACTGGCTCTTACTTCGCTGCGTGAAGTTCCGGCAGTGGAAGCAGTTCCTCTAATTAAAAAAGTTTTACATGACCAACACCTACCAGTTCGTTCTATGGCACTATTTGCCTTAGGAGTTAAGCAAACAGAAGAGTGCTATCCTCTTTTGCTCGAAGTACTCCAAACTGATCCAGATTATGGTATCCGTGCCGCTGCTGCTGGAGCCTTGGGATATTTGGAAGACCAAAGAGCCTTTGAACCTCTAGTACATGCTTTTTACGAAGACACCTCATGGTTAGTGCGTTTTAGTGCTGCTGTCTCTCTCGGTAATATCCAAGAGCCTCGCGCCCGTGAGGTTCTGACCCAAGCTTTGCATAGTGATGAAGTTGTGTTGCAGCAAGCAGCAATTGCGGCTTTAGGAGAAATCAAAGCGGTAGAATCGATCAATGACCTCCTGCATTTTGTACAATCAGAAGATTGGTTAATTCGTCAACGCTTAGCAGAAACCCTCGGTCAACTAAAAAGTGACAAAAGTATCTCTGCCCTCAAATATTTAGTAAAAGACAGCAATCCTCAAGTCTCCAATGCGGCATCTCTTGCTTTACAGGGTTTGAGTCAGTAACAAGTAATAAGTAATAAGTAATAAGTAATAAGTAATGAAATACAACCGATAACAAACAACAAACAACAAACAACAAACAACCAATAACAAAATGGATATTAAAGAATTTTTAGATCAGAGTGCAGGTAAATGGTTTTCTCAACGAACCAATCACTATATTGCTTCTGTACCAGCTCAAAGCGGTAAGTCAGACATCGTCATTGAAATACTTGCTAACGATGTACCGGAGGTTGTTCAACTCTGCCAACAGTACAATATAGCTCCTGCTGCTGCTCTTTGTGGTGTGAAAACTAACTGGGATGGCATCATGGCAGGGGAGGCTAAAAAGCGAGTAGGCTCAACAATTTTTGTACCTGTTCCTAACTCAGATCAGCCTAACCAAGGTAAGATTTTACGACCAATCGGTAATAGTCAGAAACCAACTGTTACTGGTCACTATATCCTGGCTAAGGATGATTCTCTAACGATGATTACTGAGGATGAGAAAATATATACTGAGGAGCGCCTGTGGTACGCTAGTCCTAACCTAAGATTCCGTACTAATATCATTAAGCGATTTGGCGGTTTTTCCCAAACCTCCTTTTGTTCAGAAATTCGCATGGGTATTACCAAGCCACCACAAAAAACAGCAGATGCCGCTGCTAGCGCATAATATCAAGTCCGGTAGAATCTTACACTTCGGTGGAACCCACCCCTAACCCCTCCCAGGAGGGGAACTTGAGGCAGGAAGCTCCAAATTTTGAATTTTGAATTTTGAATTTTGAATTGCGCATAGCGCTATAACTTTATTGCTCTCGTATATAGTGGTTTTTGACCAGATTATTATTGTAAATCTCCGTTGCTTTGTGCCTAAATCGAAGCTGCTGTTCGAGTTCTCCAAATAGAGGAAATCCTTTTCCTAAAAGAATTGGAATGAGAGTAATAATCATTTCATCAATAAGGTCTTCTTGGAGAAAACTTTGTATTACTCTACCGCCATCAATGTATAGATTTTGATATCCTTTTTGATGCAACTGAGCAATTATTTCTTTTAAGTCTCCACGAATAATTTCAGCTTTACCAAGAAGCTGTTCTGGAAGCTTTGTTAAGCTATTACTTAAGACAAAAACAGGCTTGGAATAAACCCATTGACCAAAAGTTATAACTTTATCAAAAGTGTTTCTGCCCATCACTATGGCATCTATACTTTTGATAAACTCAGCATATCCATAATCGCTTTGTTCAGGATTAGGTATTTCTTCTAGCCAATCTAATCCACCATTACTTGTAGCGATAAAGCCATCTAAGCTTGTTGCTATGTAGACATAATTTGTCATTGAATTTTCTCAGTAGTTTTAAAAGTTATAGCAATTTTCAATGTTTTCTGGCTTCCTGCCTGGATTCAAATCCCTCCCAATATTGTGAACTCTAATGCACCGCTGAATTTTATCATAGTCATTATCATCCCTAAGCTCTGATTATTAATGAATCCTTCCAACTCCTGCTCTCTATCTCTTGATGACTCAATTAAAAAACTACGTGCCTTAACTCAAATTAATGTGCAACACAACTGGCGATACTGCCTCCAGGATTTGCCGGTGGCTATTGCCACAGATTTTGAACAATGGCAAAATTGGTCAATCTCAGAATTAAACGATAAAGAATATATTGTTTGGTCAGCAGGGGAAAAGGTAATCTGGTTAGGTCAAGAGTTAGTCATTCCCCAGGATTTACAAGGTTATCCCTTAGTCGGATTAAGTTTAAGACTGCTGTTAACTTGGTGGGCTCAATCAGCTCAGATTTTTGTCAATGGTCAACTGGTACAGGAGGGAGATTTATTCGATTCTTCTGCTAGGATATTTCTGAGTCCTGCGGTAGTGACTGGGGAAAAAATTACCGTAGCTTTGCGGCTAGTGAGTCCTGGTCATGATATTGGTGGTTTGATGGCTTCTCTGTGCTGGTATGAATCAACTCACTCCCTTGATCCAGGATTTGTTGCGGATGAATTAGCAGTTTTACAGAAGTATGTAGCAGCTTTTGCACCAGAAAAATTAACTATCTTGGCTACAGCGGTTGCTGAGATTGATTGGGAGTTAGTGTCTCAGCAAGCAGCATTTACTAATTCCCTTGCTACCTGCCGCCAATATCTCCAATCCCTGATCAAAGATCATGGTTTGCCTGCACCCAAACAACGCTGTATCCATCTACTAGGACATGCTCACTTGGATTTGGCTTGGCTATGGCCAGTGAGGGAAACTTGGGAAGTCGCAGTACGTACTTTTGAGTCTGTCTTAAACCTACAGCAAGAGTTTTCTCATTTAATCTTTTGCCATTCTACACCAGCTATTTATGCTTGGATAGAACAGCATCGTCCTGATTTATTTGCCAAAATCCAACAAAAAATCGCCGCTGGTAGCTGGGAAGTGGTAGGGGGGATGTGGGTAGAACCGGAATTGAATTTGATTGATGGTGAATCAATTGTGCGCCAAATCCTCTATGCTCAGCGCTATACTCAGGAAAAATTTGGTAAGTTGACTAGGGTTGCTTGGGTTCCTGATAGTTTTGGCTTCCCTTGGCAACTGCCTCAATTGCTGCAACAGGGAGGCATTGAATACTTTGTCACTCAAAAGCTGCATTGGAATGATACCAACAAGTTTCCCTACAGTGCTTTCTGGTGGCAATCCCCTGATGGCAGCCAAATCTTCAGCCTGATGTCTCCCCCCAACCTTGCTGGTGTGATGGATACTAATCCCATTACGATGACTTCCTATGCTGTGGATTGGGAAACCCAGACAAATCTACAAGACATATTCTGGCTTCCCGGTGTAGGAGATCATGGTGGTGGCCCTACTCGCGATATGTTAGAAGTAGCTCAACGTTGGCAGCAATCTCCATTTTTTCCCCACTTGGAGTTTACTACTGCCGAGGGGTATTTGGAGAGTATTAAGGAGATGGGGAGATGGGGAGATGGGGAGATGGGGAGATGGGGAGGCAAGGAAGACAAGGGGGACAAGGGGGACAAGGGGGACAAGGGAGACAAGGGAGACAAGGGGGACAAGGGAGACAAGGGAGACAAGGGAGACAAGGAAGACAAGGAAGACAAGGAAGATATTACCAATTCGACCTTCGACCTTCTCCATTCCCAAACAACCAACAACAAACAACCAACAACAAACAACCAACAACAAACAACAAATAACAAACAACAAACAACAAACAACAATCCCATTTGGAATGACGAACTTTATCTAGAATTCCATCGGGGTTGCTATACTACCCATGCTGACCAAAAGTTCTGGAATCGTCGTTGTGAAGGATTACTCTACCAAGCAGAATTGTTTGCTTCTCTGGCAACTATCACTACTGGCATAACCTATCCTCAGCAACAGTTGGAAGCTGCCTGGAAAAAGGTGCTTTTTAACCAATTTCACGACATCTTACCAGGAACATCAATTCCTGAAGTCTTCGTAGATGCCAATAAAGCTTGGCAGGAAGTCGAACAAGTTGGTTTGGGAATATTGCAGGAATCCTTCAGTGCGATCGCGTCTAAAATCAGTCTACCACCACCACCCCAATCAGACGCCCAACCAATTATCATCTTTAATCCTCTCAATTGGCAACGTTCGGAATTAGTTACTGTATCTTTACCGAAATCAGATGAGAAGCCTTGGGTAATTTATGACCTTTCCGGAGAAAAGATACCATCTCAGCCAACCGACGAATCAAAACTGCTATTTTTGGCAAAGGAGATCCCTTCTGTAGGTTATCGTGTCTTTTGGTTATGTCAGGAGGAGACGCGGGGAGGAGGAGTTGAGGGAGACAAGGGGGACAAGGGAGACAAGGAAGACAAGGAAGACAAGGAAGACAATTCCCAATTCCCAATTCCCAATTCCCAATTCCCAAACAACCAACAACAAACCACATTAGAAAACCAATTCCTGAGAGTCGTGATTGATCCTCAAACTGGAGATTTGAGTAGCGTCTTTGATAAAATACAGCAGCGAGAAGTCCTGAGTGGTTCTGGCAATCAGTTACAAGCTTTCCAAGACAAGGGTCAATATTGGGATGCTTGGAATATTGACCCCAACTATGAGCAATACCCTTTACCCTCAACTCAACTGCAAACTATTCAGTGGATAGATAGAGGGCCACTGTGTCATCGTTTGCGGGTTGTCCGTCAGCTGGGGAAATCCCTATTTTGCCAAGACTACATCCTTTCTGTGGCATCACCTCTGCTAAAAATTGCTACCACTGTAGACTGGCAGGAATCTCATGTATTAGTTAAAGCTGCTTTTCCCCTCAATTTGGTAGCCAATTATGCTACCTATGAAATTGCCTGTGGTGCAATCCAACGTCCTACCCAACCTCAAACTCCTGTTGAGCAAGCTAAATGGGAGGTTAGTGCTTTACGTTGGGCGGATCTTAGTGATGAGACCTATGGTATTAGTTTGCTAAATGATAGCAAATATGGTTATGATGCTCACTCTTCCCAATTACGTCTTACCTTGCTCAGAAGTCCCAGTTGGCCAGATCCAGCAGCAGATAGGGGTATCCATAATTTTACCTATGCTCTCTATCCCCATAGTGGCAACTGGCAGTCAGCAGGTACAGTAAGGCGAGGCTATGAGTTAAACTTACCACTTCAGTTGATTAGTTGCCCTGCTCCAAACTCAGATGGTGATCAATCTTTACCACCTCTGGGTCAATTATTGAATTTATCAGCTCAAAATCTGATTCTGACAACTCTCAAGAGAGCAGAAGATAATTCCCAGCAATGGATTTTGCGTTGTTATGAAAGTCAGGGTAACTCAGCTGAGTTGTCATTAGAGAGTGATTTAGGGTTGAGTATTGCCTATCCAGTTAATTTACTCGAAGCACCAATGCCTCTAACGGAAACTTCCCACAATGGTCAAATTTTCAAGATTGAACCTTGGCAAATTGCTAGTTTTGCTGTGGGAATGGGGAATGGGGAATGGGGAATGGGGAATTGACAGAGATACAGCCAAGATAGTGGAATAGGTAGGTTGGGGGTCGCGATCGCTAAACCCAACCAACTGCCGTGGTACACCTAAAATAAGGGAATAGATTTATTCCTCAGCTTCCTCAGCTTCTTTAGCTGTGCCACGATACTAGTCTTCGTGCTCTTCAAACTGATCGGTTAATTCCACAGAAGGTGGGCCAAAAGCAGTGTAGATGGAAAAACCAGTGATTGCGATCACTACTACAGCGATGCCAACGATTATAAGTAATGCGGGTTCCATATCCAGAATATCATGAGTTCATTTATCTTAATATTATGAATTATTCTTGACACCGTGTAAGCATTCAACCGAACTTTTATACCGGATTTGGTATCATTACCCCCAAACCTTTTTTCGCTCATACCAAAAATTAAAAGTCCTGACATACATACTTCTTCTCTCGCCTCCTGCCTCCTACCTCCTGCCTCCTGCCTTCTCAAAAACAACAGGCACAAGCTAAACCACCCCAAAACCTAGATAGACTACCGGGCGTACTCAGGGAAGGTAAAGCCAAATGCCGCCTAGAAGAAGAGCTTATCGTTGGTTTCGACTGAGGAGAGGAGACAAAACTGACCTTAGAATCGTTATGATAACCACCATAATACTTCACCGGTGACCAATCGGGACTTATTGGTAGAGGTGGAGGAGAGAAATTACTAAATTCGGCAGCCCCATATACCGGTTGACCATCTACAATAGTCAAAACTGACTCTAAATGTTTGATTCTCTCTTCCGGTACAGAGAAAAAATCTTCTGATAACACTGCTAAATCCGCTAATTGACCGGGAACAATTGCACCTTTATTACCTTCTTGATTGGAGAACCAAGCAGCAGCGGTACTATATAATCTCAAAGCCTCCATACGATCCAAGCGATTGGCTTCAGGATAAATAGGTGTTCCCCCAACAGTTTTGCCAGAAACTAACCAGTACAAACCAACCCAGGGATTGTAGCTAGCTACTCTTGTGCCATCTGTACCCGCAGAGATGGGAACATCCATTGCCATGATTTTCTTAATGGGAGGAGTATTACTAGCTTTAGCAAAACCATAACGCTGGGCGAAGTATTCTCCTTGGTAAGCCATACGATGTTGGATAGCAATGCCACCACCTAAAGCCTTGACTCGTTCAATATTGCGATCGCTAATTGTCTCTGCATGGTCTAAAATCCAGTGGATGCCCTCAAAGGGAACTTCTCGATTAACATTCTCAAAGACATTCAAAAACCGAGAAATTGATTCATTATAGGTAGCATGGAGTCTAAAAGGCCATTTATTACTAGCCAGAAGTTTAATTACCTCCGTTAATTCTGCTTCCATATTGGGATTGAGATCTGGGCGCGGTTCAGTAAAATCTTCAAAATCCGCAGCGGAGAAAACTAACATTTCCCCTGCACCATTAAGCTGATAAAAATCATCTCCCTGCCCCGGATTAGCAATGGCAATCCATCTATCAAAATCTGCTTTTTCTGCTCCTGGGTTTTGGGTAAACAGATTATAAGCAACCCTCACCGTCATTAGTCCTTCTTTATGAAGTCGATCGATAATTTGATAGTCATCGGGATAATTTTGTCCCCCACCCCCAGCGTCAATCACGCTGGTAATCCCTAAGCGATTCATTTCCCGCATATAATGACGACTAGAGTTAATCTGATCTTCTAAACCTAAGGTAGGTCCTTGAGCGATCGCGGCATAGAGAATGGTAGCATTGGGTGTAGCAATGAGCATTCCTGTAGGATCGCCCTTATTGTCCTTTTCTATTACTGAATTAGGAGGGGGTGTGGTATTTCTGTCAATTCCTAAAGATTTTAAGGCTGCACCGTTAAGTAAGGCGCGGTCATAAAGATTTAGAATAAATACCGGTACATCTCCAGAAACCGCATTAATTTCGGCTAAGGTAGGCATCCTGCGCTCAGCAAACTGAAACTCACTCCAACCGCCAATTACCCGCACCCATTGAGGAGCAGGGGTTCTCGCTGCCTGCTCTTTGAGCATCCGTAGGGCATCGGCGAGAGAAGGAACACCATCCCAACGCAGTTCCATATTGTAGTTCAAACCACCACGAATTAAGTGGGTATGACTATCATTTATACCAGGAATGACAGTACGACGATTGAGATTAACAATTCTTGTGTTATCTCCCCGATAAGCCATTACTTCTTTTTCTGTACCAACGGCGAGAAAACGATTACCTGTAATGGCTAAAGCTTCAGCAAAGGAGCGTTGATCGTTTTGGGTGGCAATCAGGGCATTATGAAGTATTAAATCTGCTTTGATACTAGTATCAGCAGGATTTTGTCCCCAAGATTTACCCCGGTCCAATAAATAAGTAGAAAGTCCCGCCGCCAGAGCCAATTTGAAAAAATCTCGCCTCTGGAGTTTCTGATAATTATTCATAATTGAAATTGCTCAGGTTGTAGTAGGACTTCAGTCCAAAAATAATTCAGAAACTAGTCAAAACAATTCAAAATTAAAAATTATCAATTCAAAATTGAAGACAATTAGTGGGGGCTTGTACCCAAAATTAATCAATTCCAAAATTATCTTTTCCTACATTTTGAATTTTGTTTGCGTAGCATGGTGAGCAAAGCGTAGACGCTAACGCTACACTGCGCTTACGCGCCGCTTCGCTAACGTGAGAGCGCAGCGGGACGGAGTCCGGCAAATTTTGAATTTTGAATTCAAAAAATGGTCATATCAAAGTATTCGGTCATCGCTTTTCATTTTTAGTTTCTGAAGAGGGATTATTCACCTCTGTCAATCTGTAAACACACGAGGGCTCGAATGCTATAACCTACTAGTTGGAGTCGATATAATCCTTATAGAGTAAGCATTCTAAATTCTAAATTCTAAATTCTAAATTCCGCGCAGCGGCTAACCTTCAGTCATGGTTGCTTCTACTACATTTTCAGCAAAACTTTGATAAGCACCACCAATTTGTTTGGCCATCGAGTCAGGAAACACATGGAAATCATCCCCTTGCAAAGCTTCTATAATTGCTTCTGGGACTAAAGAAGGAGGTTCAGCAATCTCAGCAAAACCTGCGGCACTGCTCATATCAGTAGCAATCGGGCCTGGATGGATACTTAAAACCCTGGTTCCTTGTTCACCTAGTAATTCTTTGAGGGATTGAGTAATCGAATAGGAAGCTGCTTTCGATGTACAATAGGCGGGGAAATTAGAGAAACTTTTCATCGAAACAATGGAATTAAGCTGGACAAATACGCCACCGCCATTGGCTTTAAGGACAGGAGCAAAGGCTTTAGCCATATTAACCAATCCATAAACATTAATCCTCATCTGAAATTCCAAGGATTGAATTATGTCTTCTGCAAAGAAGTCACCACCTTTAAAAGCACCAGCATTATTAATTACTACATCCACATCCTGAGCAACTTCAGCTGCAGCGTAAATGGAGGCATCATTGGCTAAGTCAATCATTAGAGGGACTACTTTCTCTCCGTATTTATCAACCAGAGATGTAACAGTTTCTAGATTGCGGACAGCAGCATAGACTTTGGCTGACCCTTGTTCCAGAAAGTATTCTAAAATAACTTTGCCAATACCTCGATTAGAGCCAGTCACTAAGATAACTTTGTTGTTAATGTCGTAAGCCATGATGTGTTCTCCTGCAATTAAATTTCAAGTTTTTTGTACATGACCAAAAAAATGGGTTTCAAGCCTCGCCCTTCTAGGGCGACTTTTGGTGACCAAATGATATACTCATTATATGAAAGCACGTTATCGCTACCGAGTTTATCCAACAGCCGGACAAAAGATGGCACTAGCCAAGTTGTTCGGTTGCGTCAGGGTCGTCTGGAATGATGCCTTAGCTTTCTGTATTAATCAGTACAAAACAGGAGAGAAGAAGCCCAATAATGCAGAGCTTCAGAAGCAATTCATAACCCAAGCCAAGAAAACTAAGGGGCGAGAGTGGTTGTCTGAGGTTTCCAACATTCCCCTTCAGCAATCACTCAATGATTTAGAGCAGGCATACCAAAACTTCTTCAAATCCTGCAAGGGACAACGGAAGGGTAAGTCAGTTAAGCCTCCAAAGTTCAAGAAACGTCATGCTAGCTCCTCAGCAAGGTTTAGACAAGGTGGTTTTCAAGTTGGTCAAGATGAAGTCAAGTTAGCCAAGATAGGCAAAGTTAAAATTGTTTGGTCTAGACCATTGCCTGCTAAACCATCTTCGGTAACTATCATCAAGGATGCTGCTGGCAGATACTTTGTTAGCTTCGTTGTTGAGATAGCCTCCGATGTTTTGCCTAAGACTGAAAACAGTGTTGGCATCGACCTAGGCATCGCTACCTTTGCCACCCTGGACAATGGTCAAAAGATAGACGCTCCCAAACCTTTGACTCATAGAATCAATCGACTTCGCAGATTGAGCAAGAATCTATCCCGCAAGACGAGAGGAAGTAATCGGTATGAACGTGCTAGAAAGCGCAAGGCAAAACTACAAGCGAAATTGAAAGATACCCGAACAGATTTTCTGCATAAGTTATCCACCCAGATAATCCGTGAGAACCAAACGATTGTCTTGGAGGACTTGAACGTTGCAGGCATGGTTAAAAACCGGAAACTGTCGAGAGCTATCAGTGACCTGGGCTGGCGACAGTTCCGGACATACCTGGAAAGAAAAGCCGAAAAGTATAGTCGTGAGTTTCGAGTAATCAGCCGTTGGGAGCCAACTTCTCAGACTTGCTCTTGCTGTGGTTTCCGTGGTGGCAAGCTCGATCTTTGTGTTAGAGAGTGGACTTGCCTGAACTGCGGTACAACACACGACCGCGATATCAATGCGGCAAGGAATATCTTAGTCGCCGGGGGGCACTCGGAGACTCAAACCGGACGTGGAGGAAAGCGTAAGACTTCCGTCAAGGAAGCAGTATCCCGTGTTAGCGAAGCGGACGCAGCGCTAGCGAGTAAGCGTCAACCCACCGAGAGTACGTTCAGCTAGCGCTGTTCGACTCGTAGGAATCCTCGTCCTTCTAGGGCGGGGAGGATGTCAAATAGGCATCAACAAAGCCTAGTGAGGGATGTAAAAACGCTTCGGGTAATGTCCCAACAATCTCGAAGCCCAGTTTCTGCCAAAGCCTAACAGCACCAGTATTGGTTGAAACCACTAAATTGTACTGCATAGCACGAAATCCAAGTTTCACCGCCTCTTGCTGAGAATGTTTGCACATAGCAGAGGCAATGCCTTTCCCCCGTACAGCTTCTGCAACTATGTAGCCACAGTTGCAAACATGGGAACCTTGTCCTGAGTGACTAGGAGTTTCCTCAGAGATTAGCAATTAGGCATTAGCCACTAGCAATTAGCCATTAACCATTAGCCATTAGCCATTTCAGGTTTAGAAGCTATTTTCAACTACTAACTCACTCAAGGGTAATTGTCCAGGTTTAGGCCAAGCATCTTTGACTTTTTTCCCCACTGCTACCATTGGACCGATGACATTATCGTCAGGTAACTTGACTAACTCTGCTACTTGAGCAAGATCAAAACCAATCATTGGGCAAGAATCATAACCCATCGCTTTAGCCGTTAGCATTAAAGTCTGCATAGCCATACCAATGGAACGTTGAGCTTCATCTCGCTGCAACCATTCCCGTCCCTCATGGAAAGGCCCCATCCAACCTAATATTAGCTCTGCCACTGCTTCCGGTGCATTCTGCCAATAGCGTTGTGGCTCTTTTTGCCAAGCTTTCATATCTGCGGTAAAGAGAATAAGTAAAGAAGCATCAGTCATTTGTGCTTGATCATTACCATACTCTTTGCGGATCTTTTGTCGTAACTTTGGATCACGAAGAATGACCAAACGCCAATGTTGAATATTAAAGCTGGTGGGAGCCTGAATTGTTGCTTCCAGAAGTTTCTGTTCTTCTTCAGCAGTTATTTGGTGGTTAGGATCGAAATGCTTAACAGCGCGACGTTGATAAACTGCGTCTAAAATGTCCATTGTTGTTTGTTGTTTGTTGTTGGTTATTAGTTGTTGTTTGTTTGTTAGTAGATGAGTGGAACTGGCATCCTGCTAGTGGGTGGAACTGGCATCTTGCCAGTAAGTGGAACTAGCATCCTGCTAGTGGGTGGAACTGGCATCTTGCCAGTAATAGATGATAAACAGTAAGCCCTATGCAGGTTTTCTGAGTTAACCCAAGATCATCTTAGATTTTACCTTATTGCCCATTCCCTATTCCCTATTCCCCATTCCCTATTGTTGCAAAATAGCTAGTCATTAAATTGCGATAATTGGGAATATATTTAGAGAGTAAAGCACCTAAACCCTCAATATCATTGCGCCAGTCTCGATGTAGCTCACAGGCAACACTAAACCAGTTCATCATTTGTACTCCCGCTGCTTGCATCCTCAATAAAGCTGCATCTCGTACATCTTTACTAAAAGTACCAGAAGCGTCGGTTACTACAAATACATCAAAGCCTTCTTCGATAGCACTCAATGCAGGGAAAGCAACACAGACATCAGTAACAACTCCTGCTATAATTAGTTGCTTACGGCCTGTATTTTTGATCGCTTTGACAAAATCTTCATTATCCCAAGCATTGATTTGACCAGGACGAGCAATATAAGGCGCATCAGGATGAAATTCTTTAATTTCCGGAACTAAAGGTCCATTGGGTCCATGTTCAAAGCTAGTTGTCAGAATTGTTGGTAGGTTAAAGAACTTAGCTGATTCTGCTAGAGCCAAAACATTATTTTTAAACTCATTGGCAGAATAATCCTGTACTAAGGAGATTAAGCCAGCCTGATGATCAATTAGTAAAACAACTGCATCTTCTTTAGCTAAACGCTTGTATTGGTAGTCATTTGTCATTTGTCATTTGTTGTTGGTTGTTTGGGAATTGGTTGTTTGGGAATTGGGAATTGGGAATGGAGAGAAACATTATTTCCTATCTCGTTCTACTTCTTCCCTCTTCCCTTACCAATACTGCCCGGTTAAGCCCCAATTTTTCTCCCTCAGCTTCCTCAGCTCCCCCAGCTCCCTAAACTGATAACTTCTCTTAACCGAGCAGTATTGCCTCCCTTACCTCCTCCCTCCTGTCCCCCTCCTGGGAGGGGCTAGGGGTGGGTTCCTCCTGCTGCTTTCAATCAAGCTAAATCAAACAGTAAAACTTCGGTATTGTCGCTGGTTGCTGTCAGTTCAATATTGTTTTCTTGAGTCATAGCAACTCCATCACCAGCACTAAAATTTCCACCATTAATTTCTACAGAACCCCTGACTATTTGTAGCCAAAGTGACCGGTTTGGTTCACTAATATAGTTTATGCGATCGCCTTGATTCAAAACAGTGACGTAGAGGTTGGCATCCTGATGAATAGTTACGGAATTATCTCTGCCATCAGGAGAAGCAACTAAGCGGAATTTTCCTTGTTTTTCCTCTAGAGGAAAGTGTTTTTGTTCGTAGCTGGGTTTAATTCCAGTTTGGTTAGGCAGAATCCAAATCTGTAGAAAGTGGACTGGTTCAGTATTAGATGCATTATATTCGCTGTGAGCAATGCCTGTCCCCGCAGACATCCGTTGTACATCTCCGGGACGAATCACCGAACCATTACCAAGATTATCTTTGTGTTCTAGCCCTCCTGCTAGGACATAGGAGATAATTTCCATGTTCCTGTGGCTATGGGTACCAAAACCCATACCTGGTTGAACAATATCCTCATTAATCACTCGTAGATTGCCGAATCCCATATGTTTGGGGTCGTAGTAGTAACCAAAGGAAAAGGTATGTTTGCTCTCAAGCCAACCAAAACTAGCTTGACCCCTGGCTTCGGTGGAACGAACAGTAATCATCCTCTTGACCTCCTTTGAGAATCATTGAGCTCTTAATTATTATTATTAGATGTTTCTATAAAAAAGACAATAAGCAATTTAAATGACACATTGTCTCTTTTTATTCTACAATCTAGAACTATGGATAAGTTTGAAAGCATGTCTGCCTTCACTCAAGTCATCGAAGAGGGAAGCTTTGCTGCTGCGGCCAGAAAAATGCAGCTGTCTCGTTCCGCTGTTAATAAATTAGTCATTAACCTAGAAAATCATCTAGGAGTACAATTGCTCTATCGCACGACTCGCCAAGTTACCCCTACAGATAATGGACGAGCCTTCTATGAGCGCTGTATCGATATTCTCAGTAGCTTAGAAGAAGCGGAATTAGCCGTATCCCAACAACACAGTGAACCCAAAGGAACCCTCAAAATTAATGCCCCTATGTCTTTCGGCATCTCCTTCTTAGGTTCGAGAATAGCGGAGTTTATGACTCGTTATACAGAAATTAAGATTCAATTGACCCTAGAAGACCGCTTTGTCGATCCCATCAGTGAAGGCTACGACTTAGTGATCCGGATTGGTTACCCCTCAGAATCTCCTAGTTTGGTGGCTCATCCCATTGCTGTCATTCCTCGTATCATTTGTGCCGCACCTAGTTACTTGAAAGCAAGAGGAATTCCTCACAATGCCTATGAATTAAAACAACATTCTTGTTTACACTATAGCTATTTGGCTACAGGTTATCAGTGGCAATTTACCCATCAGGGACAAGAAGAGCGAATTACTGTTGATGCAGTTTTTTCTTCCAATAACGGCGAAGTTTTGAGAGATGCGGCGGTCCAAGGCTTGGGAATTGTCCTGCTTCCTGATTTTATTGTGGAGCGAGAAATTAAGCGAGGGGAGTTAGAAATTATTTTGCCCAATCATCAATCACCACAATTAACGTTGTGTATAATTTATCCTGTCAATCGCCATCTTTCAACTAAGGTTCAATTATTTACTCAATTTCTCCAAGAGTGTTTTAGTTGATTGGTTGACCAAAGTGTAAGTATTCAAACGAACTTGATATTACTATGTCAGTATAGCTTAAATTCGTATTGGTGGATAAATAGTTGAACTATAGAAACATTAGTGCTTTTCGGTAACATGGTGCGCTAGAACACAGATTCAATTGGCTCGTCGAAAACTTTCAATTAACTTCATATTAGCTCTGAGCCATTCATTCACCAATATCTGAACCTCAACTCCATTTTCATGGGCAAGCTGGTTGATAAAGTCGTTTACATCTGGTTCAAGATAGATAGGAAAACTGAACACTACATCAGGATGATAAAACTTACCACGTTCACCATTAGAAAAATCATACTCTGCTTTCATTGATTCCCCTCTTTATACCTCTTTACTTCTGTATTCGTAGCCTTACGTGCCGAAATAATCCGAATTTGACACAATTCATCGTTAATCTGTTGAAATGTGTGTACAACAACGCGAAGAATGCCTGTGTTGTCTATTCCAAGAGTAACCCAACGTTCCTCATCCTGGCTATGCTCTTCATCATAGATCGAAAGCTGGTTGGGATCTCGGAAGATTGTTGCTGCTTGACGAAAAGAAACCCGATGTTTACGAATATTTTGCTGTTATTTTGTTGGGTTCCAATCAAAGCTATAGCGCAATTTTTACCTCACTTCCCTGAAATGCGACAACAAATCTCTTAGTGAACTTGCAACTTTGGGATGCTCACTAGATGTAGTATTTTATGTATGAGCGCATAGTTAACGCACCATAAATAATAGCAAAATTAGGACAATGATTTTCGTATATGCCCCCATTGTAGAGACGTTGCAGGCAACGTCTCTACAGATTTTTTCCTAGAAAGCAAAAATATCACTGTTGGTGAGAGCAACTCCAACTGCAAGCTGTGCAAACTGAATTTGTGCTATAGCTCCAGTACCATCGGGGTCAAAGAACAATGCACCGGTGGTATCATCATAGATAAAGCGATCGCTTGCCTGAGTAGCTGCCGAACCGATGGTAAACTCCTCAGCATCTAGCAAACCTGCGGTGAGGTCGTTACCAAAACCACTGACAAATACTCGGATTTGGTCTCCTTCAGTAGAGTTAAAATCAGTAATGGTATCAACTCCTTGGTTGGAGGAGCTGAAGTTGAAGATATCTGCACCAGCACCGCCAGTGAGCAGATCATCTCCTGCTAAACCCAATAAGGTATTGTTACCAGCATCACCAATCAACTGATCATCAAAGTTACTACCAGTAAGGCTTTCGATATTCACTAAGGTGTCAACTTCTGTCTGATTAACAGAGGTAGCAGTCCCTTGATTGAGGTTAGCAATCATTCCTGCTTGTGAACCTAAGAAAGAAGCAGTGTCAATACCATCACCACCATCAAGGAAATCATCACCAGCTTCCCCCCGCAGCAAATTATTGCCATTATCACCAATAAGTGTGTCATCGAAAGCCGCTCCTATTAGGTTTTCGATATTAATCAAAGTCTCGACTACTTCTACTCCAGTATCATCAATGTAGGTGGCACGATTTTGACTCAAGTCAGCAGTGATGGCAAAGTTCTCCAGAAAGCTAACAGTATCAATACCATCTCCACCATCGAAGTAATCTGCACCGGCATTCCCTATCAGCGAATTATTGCCATCGTCACCAATAAGTGTGTCGTCGAAAGCACTACCAATTAATCGTTCAATGTTGATTAAGGTTTCAACTACTTCCACCCCTGCATCATTAATACAGCGCTTCGCGCTGTTACGAGGTACAGTAAAATCGACTAGGAAAAAATATATCAAATCTTGACAACTTATTCAGGTGTACCTCATTGCAGCGGTAAGCGCTGTATAGGTGGCACGATTTTGACTCAAATCAGCAGTGATGGCAAATTGCTCATAAAAAAAGTTGACAGTATCAATTCCACTACCACCATCGAAGTAATCTACACCAGCATTTCCCCGCAGTACATTATTACCATCATCACCAATTAGTACATCATCGAAAGCACTTCCCACTAGGTTTTCGATATTAATCAAAGTTTCGACTACTTCCACCCCTGCATCATTAATATAGGTAGCACGCTCCTGACTTAAGTCAACATTGATAGCAAATTGTAATTGTTCCAAAAAACTTGCTTCTAAGAGTTCTTTTTTAGTCAATAGCTTGTAATTTTTGCATAATGTAAGTAGATCATACAATTTTTTTTGAATTGTAAAGCTTATATTTCCACCTAAAATAATATCGGTTCCACGACCGGCCATATTTGTAGCAATCGTAATATTACCTTTTTTACCGGCTTGCGCGATAATTTCTGATTCCCGACGTACATTTTCAGGTTTTGCATTCAAAATTTGGTAAGTTAATTTATATTCACTTAACAACTGCGCCAACATTTCTGATTTTTCAACAGTAGTAGTACCCACTAATATAGGTCGACCAGTCATTGAAATCTTGTTGCAAGTTTGTGCAATAGCATTCCATTTTGAGAACTGATCTTTATAAATTAAATCTGGTAAATCTTGTCGTTGGTTTAACTGTGCCGTTGGAATTTCTTCTACAGATAAATTATAAATTTTTTCAAATTCAATTTCAGCAGTTTTACCAGTTCCTGTCATTCCTCCTAATTTTGGATATAATAAGAAGAAATTTTGGTATGTTATAGCAGCTATTGTTTCTGTTTTTTTTCGAATTGGAAGCTTTTCTTTAGCTTCAATGGCCTGATGTAGACCATCACCCCATCTACGATCCGGCATAATTCGTCCAGTAAATTCATCGACAATAATTATTCGATTATTTTGAATAATATAATGAACGTTATTAAAATATAACGCATTTGCTTTAAGTGCATTATTTATATAAGGGATCCAAGGATCATTTGGGTTGTATAAATCTTGAATACTTAAAATTTGTTCAATCTGTTTACTACCTTCTTCCGTCAAGATAACATTTTTATTTTTTTCGTCAATTTTATAATGAACATTTAAATCTAAATAATCGGTAATTTCTGCAGCCAGAATATACTTATCGACGGGTGTTGATATATTATCTGCAAGAATTAAAGGAGTTTGAGCTTCATCAATCAGAACTGAATCAACCTCATCTACTATACAATAATGAAATGGGCGTAAAACAAGATCATTCAAATTTAATGCCCCATTATCACGAAGAAAATCAAATGTGACTTCATAATTTGTAACATATGTTAGATCCGCATTATAATTTTTTTTTCGCTCAGGTTTTGACATTACTTCTTGAATTAATCCAGTACTTAATCCTAAAAAACGATAAATTTGCCCCATCGAAACTTGATCTCGGTTTGCTAAATAATCATTGACAGTTACAATATGGACACCTTTCTTTGTTAATGCATTTAAAACCGCAGGTAAAGTTGCTACAAGGGTTTTTCCTTCACCAGTTTTCATTTCAGCGATTTTTTGATCATTTAAAACAAGTCCACCAGCCAACTGAACATCATAATGTCTTAACCCTAATGTTCGTTGACTTGTTTCACGAGTAAGTGCAAAAGATTCAGCAATCAAGGAATCTAAATTTTGATTTTCTTTATATTGTTTTTGTAATTTTAAGCTTTTTGCCCTTAAGTCACTATCGTTTAGTAAGACTAATTCGCTCTCTAGTGTATTAATTTGACTAATTAAATTTTGATATTTATTTAGTGAACTTTTTTTAAAGGGATTTTTTAACATTTTAAACTTATTGAGTTATTTAATTTGAAACTACAATATTCACACGTTTTTGTTTTCTATCTTTGTAATCAAATTTAACTACTCCATCAGTTAATGCAAATAATGTAAAATCTTTCCCACATCCAACATTTATACCTGGCTTAAATTTCATACCTCTTTGACGAACTAAAATATTTCCAGCTATTACATTTTCACCGCCAAATCTTTTTACACCTAATCGTTTAGCATTTGAATCACGACCATTTTTTGTACTCCCTGCACCTTTTTTGTGGGCCATAGTTTTACTCCTAATCTATTTATTTTTATACTTAATTAATATTAATATCTTCAATTAAAACACGTGTCAGTTCTTGGCGATGACCTTGCTTTCTACGAGTTTTCTTTTTTGGTCTCATTTTGTATACAATTGTTTTTTTTCCTCGAAGATGTTCTAAAATTTTACCCGTAATTTTAACACTCTCTAAATAAGGCTTTCCAACTAAAACATTTCCTTCATCATTTACTAACAAAACACGGTTTAACGTAATTTTTTTACCCAATTCTGTTGAAATTCGATTAAAGTCATAGTATTTTCCAGTTTCAATCCAGAACTGTCTACCGTTTACTTCAATAATTGCATATTTCATAATCTATATTACTTTATTTTTATTTAGGCTTATGATACTAAATTCTTTTTTCAACCGTCAACTTTTTTAGAATTATCTTTTAATTTTAAAGTTGAGTTTTTAAATCGAAGAGTTCTTGATAAAAAAAATTAAACGCTTTTGATCTATAGCAATCTGGATTGCTTATTATTGAAAGTGTTCGATTAATTTTGATATTTTCAATTTTTAAAATTTGAACAGTTTTCAGTTGAATTTCTTTTTCAATGGCAGAGGATGATACAAAAGCAGCGCCAAGACCTAAACTAACGGCAGTTTTTATGCCTTCTATGGAGTTAAGTTGCATTATTGTCTTTAATTGTTTTGTTTGAATATTATTTTGCGTTAATATCGTATCAATAAATTTCCGTATTGTAGAGTTCGAACTTAATGTAATAAATTTGAGATGGTATAAGTCTTCTTTAGTGATCAACTTTTTTTTAGCAAATGGATGAGCACGTGAAACAATTAAACTAAATTCGTCTTCTACAAAGCTTTCTACCAATAAGTTTTTCTTTAATTCAGGCGGAATATCACCCCCTACAATAGCAATATCAATTTCTCTATTTACAATATGTTTAGCTATTAATCGTGTTGAATTAACTTGAACTTTTAAATTTATTTGTGGATATCGTTGGGCAAATAATGCTAAAACTCTTGGTAACAAATAAGTTCCAATAGTTTGGCTCGCACCAACTATTAAATTACCACGTTCTCCATTTTTTAAATCAATCAAAGCTCGGCAACTTTCTTCACATAAAGCCAGAATTCGCTCTGCATATTGAAGAAAAACTTGACCATTTTCAGTTAACGAAATTTTAGGAGTTTCTCTATTAAGTAGTATCATATCTAAGTTTTTTTCTAATATCCGCATTTGTTTACTTAGAGATGGCTGAGACAAATACAGTAATTTAGCAGCTTTAGTAAAGCTTTGCTCAGTTGCAATTGCTTTCAAAATTCGCAGTTGTTGAAGTGTGAAAGGAAGCATAAAATATCTTAATTAGTTGTTTGAAAAGATTACGGATGGAGAGACTCGAACTCTCACAACATAAGTTACTAGAACCTAAACCTAGCGCGTCTACCAATTCCGCCACACCCGTAAAGCGTATAAAAGAGTAATAATTTGAAACTAAAGAAATAAATAAGTGAAAAGAGGAGAATTGCAAGAAAAAGAAGAATAAATTTTAGTAATAATTTATTCTTCACTAGTGTCAATACTATAGATAAAACTGTTTGCTTTTCCTTTTAACATTGACTTTGCTAACGATAAAGATTTTTGTGCTGCATGATAACCTTTACGTTTCCAGTTTGATTTGCGAGAGTTACGTTTCATTTTTGACGTTCGTTTTTTAGGTACGGCCATGTCAATTTTTTGTAATTGTAATTTATCGTAAGTATTTTGTAAAAAATATTATATCAAATATTTTTAAAATACTCAATAGAAAAATCTTTATTTTTTTTCTGCAGAGTGGAGAGTCTTTCAATTAAAGCAGATTCTATTCTATCTATTTGCTAGAGTTTCATTTAAGGAATTATGATTTCCCTAAAAAAACGTCTCTGCGACAAACTATGAGATTCAGAATAGCTTTATAGCTTTAATTCATGACGCCTTTCCATCTAATGTCTCATGATAAATAATCCTGAATTACTAAATTTATCAAAAACTTTGGCATTGAACTATCTTCCCAGGAAGTCCCCTCCCAAGTATTGTCGTCGATTTATAACGTTTCACAACTGAGTTCGAAATGGATCAGTGTGGTTCCGCTTAGTACACTAAAAACACCAAAGCAAAAATACCAACATCATTGATATTGGTATCATAGTTTTTCGAAACTAAGATTTTAGTTTCGAAATGTAAAATTCAAGTCTTCGGTCTGTTAGTACATCTCAGCTCACCTATTACTAGATTTACACTTAATGCCTATCAAACGGTTAGTCTTACCGTGACCTTATTCATTTTCATGATGAGAATACTTATCTTGAGGTGGGCTTCCCACTTAGATGCTTTCAGCGGTTATCCACTCCACACATAGCTACCCAGCGTTTACCGTTGGCACGATAACTGGTACACCAGAGGTGTGTCCTTCTCGGTCCTCTCGTACTAAAGAAGGCTCCTCTCAATATTCTAACGCCTACACCGGATATGGACCGAACTGTCTCACGACGTTCTGAACCCAGCTCGCGTACCGCTTTCATGGGCGAACAGCCCAACCCTTGGGACGTACTACCGCCCCAGGATGCGATGAGCCGACATCGAGGTGCCAAACCTCCCCGTCGATGTGAACTCTTGGGGGAGATCAGCCTGTTATCCCTAGAGTAACTTTTATCCGTTGAGTGACGGCCTTTCCACTCAGCACCGTCAGATCACTAAGACCGACTTTCGTCCCTGCTCGACTTGTAAGTCTCACAGTCAAGCTTCCTTATGCCTTTGCACTCTAGATACGATTTCTACCCGTTCAGAGGAAACCTTTGTGCGCCTCCGTTACCATTTGGGAGGCGACCGCCCCAGTCAAACTGCCCGCCTGAGACTGTTCTTTGACCAGATAATGATACAAAGTTAGAAATCTAACATTACAGGAGTGGTATCTCACTGATGGCTCCAGTCTTCCCACAAGAATACTTTCTAAGCCTCCCACCTATACTGCGCAAATAAAGTCCAATTTCAATCTCAAGTTACAGTAAAGCTTCATAGGGTCTTTCTGTCCTGGTGCAGGTAGTCCGCATCTTCACAGACAAGTCTATTTCACCGAGTCCCTCTCCGAGACAGTATCCAAATCATTACGCCTTTCGTGCGGGTCGGAACTTACCCGACAAGGAATTTCGCTCGAATTATCTAGTAATGTTTCCATTATAGCCGGACTCTATCTTAAGAAAGTTTTAATTTTTTAAATTCATTTGATTTTTGATTTCCCGAATTCTTTCTAAGCCTTCAGATTCTAAATGAGCTCCATCTTCCATCAGACGGACAACCCTTCTAAATTTCACAAAATCAATTCGCTTTTTTGTTTTAAGTTGATGTTTTTCGAAGAAAGGAATAATTTTCGTCAGAAGGTTCTGATGTCCACGAACTCGGTAACACTTTATTTTACCATGATTCTTTCGAACAACTCCACATCCAAAGTAATCCTTTAAACCATATAAGACTTGTTCGTCTACTTGGTGTTGGGTCACAGTGAATTCAGGAAGAACTTGAACTCCTAATTTCATTTCCTTGTTTTGATTAATGCCTATGTGAAAGCATCCTTCTCCGTCGACAAAACCAACTAGCCACTGAGCATTTAAATCCATATATCTTTCTCCTTAACGTATAGTCTCTGAGGATCCTTTTTGAAGTTTCCTGCTGATTGTCCCCATGTTATAGTCAATTATCACTGCGTCTTGCTAAGACCGGCTTACCTAAGAGTGCGGTATTAGTCCGAAAAATCTGACACGAGTATGCTACATTTTGGAGGATATTCCAGCATACAGTTAAGTTTTACTAAGGCAACAAATTCACCTTAGGACCGTTATAGTTACGGCCGCCGTTCACCAGGGCTTCAGTCATCAGCTTCGCAAGGCTAACCAACTTCTTTAACCTTCTGGCACTGGGCAGGCGTCAGCCCCCATACATCGTCTTACGACTTAGCGGAGACCTGTGTTTTTGATAAACAGTTGCTTGGATCTGGTTATTGCAGCCTTAAAAAGGCACTCCTTCTCCCGAAGTTACGGAGTTATTTTGCCGAGTTCCTTAGAGAGAGTTATCTCGCGCCCCTTAGTATACTCTACCTACCCACCTGTGTCGGTTATGGTACAGGCATTAGTTTGTTTTTGACAGTGCGAGCTTTTCTTGGAAGTATGACATAGACTGCTTCGATACCGTAGTATCTCGTATTCACGCCTTAGCTCAAAGCGTTTTCTCCGCTTCTCGACACCTTGAACGCTTAAACCGGTAACCAACATCCGGCCAGCTTAGCCTTCTCCGTCCCTCGATATCAACAAATAATGGTACGGGAATATTAACCCGTTGTCCATCGACTACGCTTTTCAGCCTCGCCTTAGGTCCTGACTTACCCTCCGCGGACGAGCCTTCCGGAGGAAACCTTGGGTTTTCGGGGTATAGGATTCTCACCTATATTTTCGTTACTCAAGCCGACATTCTCACTTCTGCTTCGTCCATATCCGCTTACGCTAATACTTCAACCTACAACAGAACGCTCCCCTACCGATATATTCTATATATCGCACAGCTTCGGCAAATTACTTAGTCCCGTACATTTTCGGCGCAGGTTTACTCGATCAGTGAGCTATTACGCACTCTTTAAAGGATTGCTGCTTCTAAGCAAACCTCCTGATTGTTTATGCACTCCCACCTCCTTTATCACTTAGCAATTATTTAGGGGCCTTAACTGGTGCTCTGGGCTGTTTCCCTCTTGACAATGAAGCTTATCCCCCACAGTCTCACTGATAAATTATCCACTTAGTATTCTTAGTTTGCAACGATTTGGTACCGAATTACCAGCCCGCATACGTAACAGTGCTTTACCCCTAAGTTATAAGATTTATCGCTGCGCCAAAACGCATTTCGGGGAGAACCAGCTAGCTCCGAATTCGATTGGCATTTCACCCCTAACCACAGTTCATCCGCTGATTTTTCAACATCAGTCGGTTCGGTCCTCCACTTAGTTTTACCTAAGCTTCAACCTGACCATGGTTAGATCATCCGGGTTCGGGTCTATAACCAGTGACAAACGCCCTATTCAGGCTCGCTTTCACTATGGCTTCGGCATTCTCTGCCTTAACCTGCCACTACTTATAAGTCGCCGGCTCATTCTTCAACAGGCACGAAGTTAGACGTTTTAGTCGTCCTCCTACTGATTGTAAGTTTATGGTTTCATGTTCTTTTCACTCCCCTCACGGGGTTCTTTTCACCTTTCCCTCACGGTACTATTTCACTATCGGTCATTCAGGAATATTTAGCCTTACGAGGTGGTCCTCGCTGATTCACACGGAATTTCACGTGCTCCATGCTACTTGGGATCCAGTTTGATTGTTTCAATTTTCGACTACAAGACTATCACTTTCTCTGGCTTAGCATTCCAACTAATTCGTCTAACTGTCACATTTAATCATTTCTAACTGTCCCTCTACCCGGTGAAATGAAATTTCACAGTTTAGGCTGTTCCCAGTTCGCTCGCCGCTACTACGGGAATCGTTTTTACTTTCTTTTCCTCTAGGTACTAAGATGTTTCAATTCCCTAGGTTCGCTCTTTCTTATTTATCTATTCAATAAGTAGTATTAGAGTTTCCTCATTCGGAGACCTCCGGATCTTAGCTTGTTTCCAGCTCCCCGAAGCGTTTCGTCGGTAACCACGTCCTTCATCGCTTCTGAATGCCAAGGTATCCCCCATAAACTCTTAATTCCTTGAATTTAAGACTTATGTTTTCTTACATTAATAGTTAAATATCTTAACTATTTTCTTACTTGAAAAAATTGACAATTATTAATTTTTCATGTGGAGGTAAGCGGATTCGAACCGCTGACAACCGCCGTGCAAAGGCGGTGCTCTACCAACTGAGCTATACCCCCCTTGGGCCATTCTGGATTTGAACCAGAGACCTCACCCTTATCAGGGGTGCGCTCTAACCAACTGAGCTAATAGCCCTAAATATTCATCGACCACAAATTCTAAAATGATTCTTTTAAAAAGGAGGTGATCCAACCGCACCTTCCAGTACGGTTACCTTGTTACGACTTCACCCCAGTCACTAATTCTACCTTAGGCGTCCTCTTCCGAATGGTTGGAGTAACGACTTCGGGCATAACCAGCTTCCATGGTGTGACGGGCGGTGTGTACAAGGCCCGGGAACGAATTCACCGCTGTATAGCTGACCAGCGATTACTAGCGATTCCAACTTCATGCAGGCGAGTTGCAGCCTACAATCCGAACTTAGAACGAGTTTATAGATTAGCTAACCTTCGCAGGCTTGCATCTCATTGTCTCGCCCATTGTAGCACGTGTGTAGCCCAGGGTGTAAGGGGCATGCTGACTTGACGTCATCCCCGCCTTCCTCCGGTTTATGACCGGCAGTCTTTTTAGAGTTCCATAAGGCAACTAAAAATAAGGGTTGCGCTCGTTGCGGGACTTAACCCAACATCTCACGACACGAGCTGACGACAGCCATGCACCACCTGTGTATACGTTCCAAACGGCACTTTCTTTTTTCAAAAAAATTCGTATCATGTCAAACCCTGGTAAGGTTCTTCGCGTTGCATCGAATTAAACCACATGCTCCACCGCTTGTGCGGGCCCCCGTCAATTCCTTTGAGTTTCACTCTTGCGAGCATACTTCCCAGGCGGGATACTTAACGCGTTAGCTTTGATACTGCACAGGTCGATCTGTTCAACATCTAGTATCCATTGTTTACAGCTAGGACTACTGGGGTATCTAATCCCATTTGCTACCCTAGCTTTCGTCTCTGAGTGTTAGTAATAGCCCAGTAAAGTGCCTTCGCCATCGGTGTTCCTTCCAATATCTACGCATTTCACCGCTCCACTGGAAATTCCCTTTACCCCTACTATACTCTAGTCTAATAGTTTCGACTGCGATTTTGAGGTTGAGCCTCAAGATTTAACAGTTGACTTATTAAACCACCTACAGACGCTTTACGCCCAGTGATTCCGGATAACACTTGCATCCTCCGTCTTACCGCGGCTGCTGGCACGGAGTTAGCCGATGCTTATTCTTCAGGTACACGTCATTGATTCCTCCCTGAAAAAAGAGGTTTACAACCCATAGGCCGTCATCCCTCACGCGGTATTGCTCCGTCAGGCTTTCGCCCATTGCGGAAAATTCCCCACTGCTGCCTCCCGTAGGAGTCTGGACCGTGTCTCAGTTCCAGTGTGTCTGATCGTCCTCTCAAACCAGATACTGATCGTCGCCTTGGTGAGCCATTACCTCACCAACAAGCTAATCAGCCGCAAGCTTCTCTCTAGGCGGAAATCCGTTTTACTCGAAAGCATATGGGGTATTAGCAACAGTTTCCCGTTGTTATCCCCCTCCTAAAGGTAAATTCTTACGTGTTACTCACCCGTCCGCCACTTGAGTTAAAAACTCTCGTACGACTTGCATGTGTAAGGCATACCGCCAGCGTTCATCCTGAGCCAGGATCAAACTCTCTTAAAATTTCCTTAAATTACTTGTAAAAGTATTTTTATAAAGTTGAATTATAGATTACTATTGAAAGCGCGGAAGAAGTAGTTATCTTTTTATAAATTTAATTTCTTTCAGAAAATATTTTTAACTAAAAAAGTTTCAAAATTTGTAAAAGTGTTTAAGGACTAACTAGTTAATTATAAAATTTAACTTTAATTTAAATAACTAAAAACAAAATACAATCTCTATGCTTAATAACCAACCTTCTTCTTGAAGAAAAAAGTTGGTCATTAAGCATAGAAATTATAAAATTACAATTCAAATGAAATAGTCCATGAAGTGATTTAACTGTGTAACAAACAAATCGGTACTGGGAAAATTAACATTAGATAATAATTCTGTTGAATTAAAATAATGAAAATTGCTATTTAGATCTATAGAAGAAGTAGAAACTAGAGATGTTAATTTTCCCTGATCTAATTTGGTAAGAATATCATCCGGTAAAAATTCAATGTCTAAATCTTGATAAGCTTTTTCCATATATTCTAAAATATCAGGTCGTTCTTTGTACCAGAATTCTCTTATATCATTTGGAATTGGATGTCGATACCATAAAATTGGTAAGTAATGAAAAACTAAAACATTTCTCATTTGTTCATTTAAAAGTAATTTAGTTTCTTCCCCTTCACTTGGCAAAAACGGCATTGTAAATACTAAATGATTTAAACTATCGGCTAGAACTCCAAGCATGCCGAGGAATATACTTCCTGTAATATTTACTCCAAGGATAGAGGGTACAATTCCTTGTAAAAGATCTTCTGTCCAATCAACGGCCGCAGCTATATAACACCATGGTACAGTATAAGGATTAATATAAATAAACCAAGATAAACTGATTCGTAGGATTAGAATTTGTGAATAAACTACAAGCCCAATAAAAACAACTTCACGAATTGTTTCTAAAACACTGATATCTAAACAAATATTTAATTTTACTTGAATAAATGTTGAAAGCCAATCAGGTAGAAAGTAAATATTTTTATAATTTTCAATATAGAAATTATAAAAACCTTCTTCTTTACTTTCATAAATATATCGAGGGACTGACTCCAATTTTGGTGTTGGACCAAAAATCATTTCAAACCATGTTTCAGGTCTTTGAATTGGTGGCCAAGAAGTAGGATGTATTGGGAGACTCTCAATAAAGCTTGATCGAGCATATTGATCCCTTGGAATCTCCGTCATTGCAGGCATTCCCGGATTTGTTGGATATCCAAATAATCCGGCTATTCCTTTAAAAAAATTACCTACTAGATTATAGAAGGCAGTTCGAACTGAAGCAAATTTTTCATCTAAACTCATTTGAAAGTTTTAAGTAAGTTAATAAGACGTAATATAAGAAACCGATAATCAGTTCATATTTCTGATTTATAAGTAAAGAGTATAAAGAATAAATTAAATTCCAGCAACATAATCCTAGAGTTTTATCTCGGGATAGTAGGATTTGAACCTACGACACCCTGCTCCCAAAGCAGGTGCTCTACCAAGCTGAGCTATATCCCGAAGCAAAAGAAGTCCTATTTCTTTATTGAATTCTAGTTTACTAAATTTTTCTAATTTATACAAGGCTTAAGTTCAAAAATCGATTGAAATTGAAACGAGAAAAAAATTTGATCTTCAAATCTAAATTAAATAACACAATTTTCTATTCTATTCTTACAGATTTATTAAAATTTAATGTATGAAANTGATTGACTGACATTTTTTGGTGGTCTTCCTAAACGTGGACCACTCATTCTTATTCCTCTTTCTTTGCAATATGCTCTGTTCTGTCGAGTTCTATAAATTTTATCTACATGCACTGATTCTGGATAATATCCTGTGTAGCTTTTATAAGCTTCGATTTGGTCTTTTAACTCTACTGATTCATTGAAGTTATCCCAACTTATACGGTATACAAACGCATATTCATCTAGACAACTAGAAGATATTTTGGCTCCAAATTCTACTGATGTTCCGGCTTTCCCTCTCACAATTGGACGAATATGAGGTTGGCTGATACTTACTATTCTATCCTCAATTCTTTGGCTTTTCTTCTGATACATTACTTGTTGCTGACGGTAGACTTCAGTAATCACAAGTAACCTCTTATATTGAGCAGCGCTCAATCCGTCAAGCAACGCCCCTGCTTGCATTAGCTGCTCTATGTGTCCCAGATTCCTTTTCAGATATTGCAGTTGTTTTTTAATTGCTTTTTTTCTTTGTTTTGTTCTTGGCTTTCTTTTTTTTGCTACTTTTAAATAATCTTTCCTCGCTAGTTTTCTATAAGTTTTTGGCTTTTTATTAACTTTTTCTCTCACCGCTTCGTAAAGGGTATCTATTATTTCTTCACTACCAACTCTTGCCTCATTTAATATTCCTAAATCATTCGGATACCTAATATCTCCTGGGACACAGCTTGCATCGGACAGTAATTGTCCTCTATTTCCCGATTCGCTTTTTTCTTCTCTTCCATTTTCTCCTTTTTCTTCTTCTATCTCATTCTCTTTTTTTTTAGAGCTTCTTCTACCATTTTTTCATTTATTTGGTTGACAAAATTTGCTGCTATCCTTTCCCTAAATCTTACCAAGAGTGAAGCATCAAACGGTGCTTCGTTGCTGTACTCTCTACGACCTATAAAGTATTGTAGATATGGGTTTTCCTTTATTTGTTCTACTGTCTCTCTATCACTTATTCCTAATTTTTCCTTGATTATTAATGCACCCAATGCCATCCTAAATGGCAGCGCTGGCGCTCCCATATCTTCAGCAAAGTTTTTGGCATATTCCTCTTCAAATTCAGACCATGGTACCAGTGATGCCATGATTACCCATCTGTTATCAAGTGATAACTTTCTCTCTAAGGGAAAGTCAAAATCTTCCGGTGAGCTGGGGGTTGATTCAACTTTTCGGTACATTTTCCCGTCAGGGCGGTGCAAGGATTTTGAGCCATTTTACCAGATTTCCTTGGACTTGTTTGGCAAAAAAATGCTTGAAACACCTGTCTAGCATGGCTTACACACTTATTCAGCAGACCCTAGCTAGCCAGCTATGTCTAAGCTTAAGTTGACACCAATGCACGTCGGTGCGCCCCTACTAGGCAGAAGGACCAGAGCGATTGGTGAACCGATATTCATTCATAAAGATACAACTTATGACTGCATCTTTTTCTAAGGATAAGCTTGACACAATATCACTTGTTTTTTCTATTTCTTCCCCAGCATTTACTTCTCCTTCGAGAACGACTAATATATCAATATCAGAGTCCGGCTCTGCATCACCCCTTGCCTGAGAGCCAAACATAATTATTTTTTTAAGACGAGCGCCATAATAATTGGCTAATTGCGATCGCAGTTCAGTTAGGATTATTTCCAGTTCGTCATTGACAATATTTAATGCCACAGTTAATCATTCCTTAAAACTGTCTCATGGAATGGAGAATTGAGACTCAACAAGTAGTTACTATTGCAATTAATAAAGGAATAACTTTCTACTGGCAAGATGCCAGTTCCACTCCTTCAGTTTTGGGAAGATTGATTTAATTGTTGTTGAAGCTGTTGGACTTGTTCAACGGATAAGCCTGTGCCCTTAGCTACTAGCTCAATGGATGAACCAAGCTCTAAAAGCTTGAGTGCGATTTCTAGCTGTTTCGCTTGACCACCTTTTTGGTAACCTTCAGCACTCACTTCCTGATAAAATCTGGTTTGTTTCCATTCTGTAAGTCCAAACATTACTTCTAATTCCCTCCAAGGACGTTTAGGAAATTTATACACCAAAGCTTGTTCTATTAATTCTATCGCATTCCTTTGCTGTGCCACTGGCAGAGCTCGCGCACATCTTTCGAGTTGTTTTATTCGTTGTGGGACATTAGCTTCTGGTTCTACTACCAGTCGTACTAGTCCTAACCCGATTGAGTTTGAAGTGTTTGGAGTTTCGTCGAGGTAAAACGAGCGTAGGTTTCCTGCTTGGACTTCAGCATTGAAACACTTGGGAATTCCCATATCCAAGCTGCGCTTAGCCCAAAATACTACTGCTTGCCAGTCATGTGGCCACCGGTTTTGTCCCAAATAGACAAAAACTTCCTTCTTTTGCCTCCGAGGAATTCAAAGAGAGTGCCAGGGAGGGTTTGGAAGACTTTATAAAAGAGGCTGTCGGTGCGCATTCGATTACATTGGGATACACAAGGGTATGATTTTATATCATGTTTGGTTGAATGCTTATACTTTGGTGATAGAAAGGCAGAGGGCAGAAGGCAGAGGGCAGAAGGAAAGAAGTAAGGTTGCAAGGTAGAAAGGAATTATCACTGTTTATCCGAACTTGATAGGACACGATAATTTAGCTAAACTCACCCCAACAGTATCACCGGGGTTGGTTTACTAGATTGATTTGTCAATGTGCTTGCCGGATTAGTGAACCCACTCCTACAATGTGTACAATTTAATTGGGATTTGCTTATGAAAAGCTGGCTCAAGTTTAGCCTTTCTATATTTTGCTCTGGTGCTGCTTTCCTTAATCCTAAACTAGTACAAGCTCAAGGGTTTGAACGCTTACCTGAAGTCCCAGGAATCGATACGAGTCAAGTGCAGTATGTTCGAGGTGAAACTGTCCGCGATCGCAATTTAGAGCAAGTAATTGTTCGAGAAATTGGACGAGACATTATCGACAGTGTTGAGACAAGTTATTCCTATCACAAAATCGACTTAAACAGTGATGGTTATGATGAGGCTCTTGTTTCGATTATAAATTCGGCAGTGTGTGGCTCAGCAGGATGTCAAACTTTGATTTTGCAGGGAAGTAGTAGTGGATACAAGTCAATAGTATCGAATTATTTGTCTTTTGGAAGATGGGTTGTTGGAACTGGTACAAACAATGGCTGGAAAAACATTTATAATTTTGGTAGATGTCCAGATGATAGAAGTAAAGTTTGCTATGGTGTGAGTCAGTTTGATGGTGGAGAATATGGGTTGAATCGAGTGATTTCAAAAATAACTTTAAGAGGGCAAGTTGTTTTAGCATCCTCTGAATCTCATCTCCTACAAGCAAAAGATTTTCAATATTCCCGCTGTAGCCAAAGTGACGACTATTGTTACCGAATAGGCGATCGCGGACCAGCAGTTGGCCGCATTATCGAGCTATTAATTAGAAAAGGTTACTACCAAGACGATAATGATGATATCTTTGGCTCTGCAACCGAAACTGCGATTAAAAACTTTCAACGTGATTTAGGACTGACCCCCGATGGTATTGCTGGATATCGCACAATTGATGAACTTTGCGTCCCTCGTGAGATTTACTCACCTCGCATATCACAACACCGACGGGATCAGTTAGGTAGGGCGCATCGTGTTTGCAGAACAGGTTTACTTAGCTTTCCAGAAAAGCTCGAATAACACTAAATCCGGGTTAGCTATCCCCTTGATATATAAATAATATAGCAGTGAGTACCCTAATCACAATCACTTTGCCAGACGAAATTTATCAACGTGCTCAGCGCTTTGCCAAGTTAGCGAATCGGGATGTTGCCAGTTTTTTAACAGATACTATTCAACATTATGTTTTTGTAAAGACTAATTTAGAGGCGTTTGCCCTGATTAATTGATTTTGGGTAAGATAATAGTCGAAAAGGTTTTCCGCCTCGGAATTAATTCCGAGGCTTATAGCGTAAGTCGTCTCAAGACGACTGGTAATAATATAAGTTAGTGCAAAATTATTAGGATATAAGCGGATTTGGTATGAGTTGGGTTTTGTTGGGTTACGCTAGCGCTACACCCAACCTACAATAGATTCTAAATTCCCAAACAACAAATGACAAATGACAAATGACAAACAACAAATAACAACTACTGTTTTCCTCAAAGATTTAGAGCGATTTGCCAAGGTTCGCTCAGAAGTAGCCGACTGTCTGAGCCAGATTACTGCCACCTTAGAGCAAGCGGAATCAACAGGAGCAGATAACTCTGGCAAGTTAGGCTTAGACCGAGATATTGAAGACCTTACCAAGGCTAGTAACAATTTAAAACAAGGAGTCTTTCGGCTACTGGTTTTGGGGGATATGAAACGAGGCAAAAGCACTTTTCTCAATGCCTTAGTTGGCGAGAACTTGTTACCTAGTGATGTCAATCCTTGTACTGCCTTACTCACTTTGTTACGTTATGGCGTTAATAAGCAAGTTACGGTGTACTTTAATGATGGCACTGCTCCAGAGCAAATTGATTTTAAAAGTTTCAAGCGTCGCTATACTATAGATCCGGCGGAAGCCAAGAGACTAGAACAAGAACAGAAGCAAGCTTTTCCTCACGTTGACTATGCAATTGTGGAGTATCCCTTAGATTTATTGGCAAAGGGTATTGAAATTGTCGATAGTCCGGGACTTAATGATACAGAAGCAAGAAATGAACTATCTTTAGGTTATATCAATAATTGTCATGCAATTCTCTTTGTCCTCAGAGCATCTCAGCCTTGTACCCTAGGAGAACGCCGCTATCTGGAAAATTATATCAAAGGTCGAGGTTTAACGGTTTTCTTTCTGATTAATGCTTGGGATCAAATTAAGGAAAGTTTGATTGATCCTGATGATACGGAAGAATTAGCAGAAGCAGAGGATAGACTGCGCAGAGTTTTCCAAGCCAACCTAGCAGAATATTGTCAGCAAGATGGCTATGACCTGTATGATGAGAGAGTCTTTGAAGTTTCTTCCATTCATGCCCTCAGGCGACGTATCAAAAATCCGACAGCAGCACTCGAAGGTACTGGCTTTCCCAAATTTATGGGAGCCTTAAATACCTTTTTAACCAAAGAAAGAGCTATTGCAGAATTACGGCAAGCTAGAACCCTGGCACGGCAAGCGGATAGCCATGTGCAGGAAGCAATTGAACGACGTATTCCCCTGCTGAATCAAGATGTGGAAGAGTTGAAACGTCGGATTAGCTCAGTGGAACCGGAATTCGATAAACTTACAGATATTCGCAATCAACTGCAGCAGGAAATTAGGAAGGTTGGAGAGAAAAAGGCAAGAGCGATCGCGGATTCTTTTCGCACCTATACTTTAAACTTGGGGAATACCTTTGAATCGGACTTCCTACGTTATCAGCCGGAAATCCGATTTATGGATATCATGAGCCAAAGCAAGCGACAGGCTTTTGAAGCAGCACTAACCCAAGCATTCGAGAATTACATTAACGATAAAATTGCGGCTTGGAGTATTCTAGCAGAGCATGAGATGAATGGTGCTTTCGTTGAGCTATCCCAAATTGCCGCTAATTACGGTGCGGACTACGCCAAAGTAACAGGTAGAATTACAGAAAAGCTCACAGGGCATAAGGTACAAGCAGGTAATCTCTCCTCTTCTGAGCAAGATAGTTCCCCAGGTTGGGCAAAATGGGCAATGGGATTAGTTTCCCTGGCTTCCGGTAACCTAGCTGGCGTAGCCTTGGCAGGAGCAGGCTTTGATTGGAAAGATATCTTACTCAACATGATTGCAGTGATGGGTATTGGGGGAATTATTACCGCGATCGCTGGTAGTATTATGGGGCCAGTGATACTAGCATTGCTCAGTTTAGGAGTAGGAGCTTTGCAGATGGATAAGGCTCGTCAAGAGTTGGTGAAAGCTGCCAGGAAAGAGTTGGTGAAATATCTCCCTCAGGTAGCACAGGAGCAATGGCAACCAATTTATGATGCCATTGAAGAATGTTTTGCTAACTATGAGGAAGAAGTGATTAAGCGGGTAAATGACGATATTCAGTCTCGCAAAGCTGAGTTAGACAATCTACTCCAGCAAAAAGAATCCCGCGAAATTAATCGTGGAGCCGAATTAGCTCGTTTGCGACAGTTAGAGACAGATGTTTCCTCTGCCTCCAGGGATATTGAAAAGGTTTACCAAGATTTTTTGGCAGCCGTTGATTGAGTAGGTGGGAGAATCGAGAGACACACCAGACACGGAGAGGGTGAGCGAAAAAAAGGGTGGGGGGCGGAGGGGCAGAGGGGCGGAGGAGCAGAGGAGCAGAGGGGCAGAGGAAGAAGGGAGAAGGGAGAAGGGAGAACTGATAATTTTTGGAGACAAAGCTCAAGAAATCCCACCCAAAATTTCGTTCACCCTTACTGAATATACAACTACATTGCATAGTTGCTAAGATTAATATGAATCTGCTTGCTGAGTGAACATGAGTATTACTCTAACAAAGACACAAGAACAATTTATCCAGACCAAACTGCGAACAGGCAAATATCGCTCGGCGGAAGAAGTGTTGGAAGTTGCCTTGCGGTTGTTGGATGAATACGATTGTGCAGAGCCGACACTTGGTGAATATACTGATAGTGAATGGCTTAGCTCTGTACGTGCAAAAATAGATGCTGCTGTTGCTTGCTCCGAGCATACCCCTCCTATTGATGGCGAAGCCTTTATTGCTGACATCTTGCAGCGTTTCCGGCAAGCACGCGAGACTCAAAAATGAAACGCTATCTCATCAACATTCTTGCTAGCCAAGATCTTAACGAAATTGCCGATTACTTCACCACCAATAATATCGAAGCAGGTGAGCGTTTTTTTCAAGATTTTGCCCGTCGCTGCCAGCAATTAGTCAACTTCCCCAATTTAGGCAAGAGCTATGCACAAATACGTCCCAATCTTCGAGGCTTGCCTCTGGATGGGTATATTATCTTCTACAGAATTTTGGATGATGGTATTGAGATTTTGCGCGTAGTTAGTGGTCGCCGCAATTTACCATCTTTATTTAAAGAACAAGAGCCGTGAAAATCGCCTAGTTTATCGCTAAAACCTCCTTTAATGTATGTACAATGCATTGACAGTAGATATGAGTAACCCTACAGTTTGCTCAAACTTGCTAACAGTACTTCCTCAATCCCTTGAGGAAATTCCACTGGCAAAAAGTAGTTTTCTGGATATAAGTAGTCTTCTCCACAATCATCTACAACTCGAATATAGTTATCTCTCGCTGCAGAGGAATCGGGCAAAACTTGATAAACTTTAAACCTCGTTAAATCGTCACAACCTTCGTTGCGAAGACAAATTACTAATTGTGATTTTTTTGTGGCTACCATCCCTTTAGTCCAAGAAACGTTTAATCTTGATCTTTTTCTTACCGATACCGTGTGCTTCATACCAGTGCAACTCAGCTTCTCTGATACTTCCATTACCCAGGCGCACTGTTGCAAAACCTTTTAGCTTACGCCAACGCCCTACGCCGTAATTCTCTCGTAACTTGGGTAATTCTCGGATGGAACTGCCGATGGCGATCGTTTCTATTCCAGAGATAACGCCAAGGATTTCAAAATTCACCAGTTATCATAATCGTTAGATAACTCCAGTCTAACTCCAAAGGAGCTAAGTTTTATCGAGAACTGAACTCTCTTTAAGTTTAACAAAACTGGTCTTAAGACGTAAATCTCAACCTTCGTGTCCTTTGTGTCTTTGTGGTTTATTTCACATAGCGGTTGTATAAGCACCAATATTATAGCTTACCAAGTGCGATCGCAGAGCTTTTCGGTTAGGTAAGGCGCTGATAGCTAATTACTTATTCAGCAAACCCTAATTAATAATGGAGGTAAGCGGACTCGAACCGCTGACATCCTGCTTGCAAAGCAGGCGCTCTACCAACTGAGCTATACCCCCGAACTGGGTAAACATGTCTTAATCAACATGCCTTTGTCATCATAGCATATCTTCTAGTTTTGTATAGGGGTATGGGAAAAAAAATTTTTGGGAAGAATTTGATCCTTGTTAAAGTTAAGGTAGAGAGGCTTGTAGATCTGAGTTCAAAAGGGAACATGGCTCTAGTAGTTGCAGCATTCTATAAATTTGTCAGCTTGCCGGACTTTGCCGAAAAGCAAGGCTCTCTGCTGGCACTCTGCCAAGAGCAAGGTATCAAAGGAACAATCCTTTTAGCAGCAGAGGGTATTAATGGTACCATAGCAGGCTCACGGGAAGGGGTTGATTTAGTTCTCGCCTTGCTGCGGTTAGACCCTCGCTTGTCAGATCTAGAACCGAAAGAATCTTACACCGACTCCTACCCATTCGACCGTCTCAAAGTCCGGCTCAAGCAAGAAATTGTTACCTTGGGGATGCCGGAAGTTAATCCAAACCAAGAAGTAGGCACTTATGTTAGTCCCCAGGATTGGAATGCCTTAATCTCTGATCCGGAGGTACTGGTTATTGACACCCGTAATGACTATGAGGTGGATATCGGCACATTCCAAGGGGCAACAAATCCCCAAACTGATACCTTTCGACAATTTCCTGATTACGTTGACCAGCATCTCGACCCTACTAAACATAAAAAAGTTGCTCTGTTTTGTACCGGGGGCATTCGCTGTGAGAAAGCCTCATCTTTGATGTTGAGTCAAGGTTTCCAAGAAGTGTACCACCTCCAAGGAGGCATCCTGAAGTATCTGGAGGAAGTCCCAACCGCAGAAAGTCTGTGGGAGGGGGAGTGTTTTGTGTTCGACCAACGTATTGCCGTTACCCACGGCTTGGCATCAGGAACTTACGATTTTTGCCGTAGCTGTGGACATCCCATATCTGCATCGGATAAAACTTCTCCTCAATATCAAGAAGGAATTTCTTGCCCCTATTGTTTTGAACACCTCACACCGGAAAAAAAGGCGCGTCAGCAGGAAAAGCAGCGACAGTTAGGGCTTAGGGAGCAGTGAGTTATATCAAGGGCAGGAGGCAGAAGGCAGGAGGCAGGAGGCAGGAGGGAAGAAAGAAAGTTGCAAGGGAGAAGGGAATTATAAGTAATTATCCGAACTTGATATTAGTGAAAAAAAGACGCGGAGATACGGAAACGCGGGGATACGAAATTTCACTCACCACCTACCACCTAAAACCTAAAACCTAAAACCTAAAACCTACCACCTACCACCTACCACCGGGTGAACGAAATTTTGGGTGGGATTTCTTGAGCTTTGTATCCAATAGCTATAAGTTCTCTCTTGTCCCCCAGCTTCCTCAGCTCCCTCAGCTTCCTCAGCTCCCCCAGCTCCCCCAGCTTCCTCAGCTCCCTCAGCTTCCTCAGCTCCCCCAGCTTCCTCAGCTCCCCCAGCTTCCTCAGCTTCCTCAGCTCCCCCAGCTCCCCCAGCTTCCTCAGCTCCCTCAGCTTCCTCAGCTCCCTCAGCTTCCTCAGCTTCCTCAGCTCCCTCAGCTCCCTCAGCTCCCTCAGCTTCCTCAGCTTCCTCAGCTCCCTCAGCTTCCTCAGCTCCCCCACACCTTTTTTCGCTCACCCCCTACCACCTACCCCAATTTCCCGCAAAGTCTCTGATACAGGACGATACTGCAAACCTAATTCCCGACCAGCTTTAGTCCCATCCACCCGCACACAACGGTCATAGAGATAATGAACTCTTTCTCTACTTAGAGGTGGCTGCCATTGGAGTAAGCGTCCGATAGGATCAAGTAAGTTACCGACAAATCTTACTAGGGGTTGGGGAACTTCCTTAGGAGCAGGAATACCCGTAACTTGACTGAGTTGATTAAACATTTCGCCGGTAGTAAGTTCCCCAGCAGAAATAATATATTTTTCTCCCGGTTTACCCTTCTGGGCTGCCAGAATCATGGCTGCAACTAAGTCATCTACATGAACAATACCTGTAATGCGATCGCTTCCTGCCCACAACTTTAGCTTCCCAGAGCGAAATTGCTTGATGACTGGACCAAAATGGGGGTCATCAACACCAAAAATTCCTGATGGTAAGATACTAACTGCGGGTAGACCCTGAGTAACAGATTGATCTACTATTTGTTGAGCTTGATATTTCGTGCGATCGTAGGCAGAGGAAAAGTCAGTTTGTGTTCGTTGGAAAGTTTCATCAACCACTTGACCTTTCGTATCCCCAAAGATGCCAATAGTGCTACAATGAACCATTTTCGTGATACCAGCAGCTTGAGCCACTTCTACCACAGCACGGGTTCCTGCCACATTCACTTGCTCCATGTGAGCCTCATTAACTAGTCCTAATTCCACATAGGCAGCAGTGTGAAAAACCCAGTCTACTCCAGTCATGGCTGTTTTGAGGGCATCCCGGTCAGTGATGTCCCCATAAACTAATTGTATTTTGCAATCAGCTAGACGCTCTAGATTGCTCGATTTGCGCACCAAACCGCAAACTTCATGACTTTGCTCCTCCAATGCTTTTACTAGGTGAGAGCCTGTAAATCCATTGGCTCCAGTCACAAGTGCTTTCATATTATTTGATGATTTTTTTGGGAATTAGGAATTGGGAATTGGGAATTGGTGCAAGAACTGCTATCAAAAGTAATTGATATAGCAACCGCCAAGGCAGTTAGGACAACACTAAATTCTGAAAGCTTTACCTGTCAATTTTTTTCCTTGGAGCCCTCTGCCCTCTGCCTTCTGCCTTCTGCCTTTTGCTATATTACTCTTCGCTAAGAATTTTTGGGACTCGGAAAAAATCCCCATCAGGGTCAGGAGCTTCTTTGAGGATTGCTTCTCGGTTAGGATAGGGATGTAACTCATCTGGTCTAGTTACATTGCTCATATCAATTGCTCTAGTAGTGGGGGGTACGTTATCCGTATTTAACTCACTCAGTTGTTCAAAATATTCCAGAATACTACTCATTTGAGTAGTTATTTGTTCCTCTTCTGCCTCCGTCATTTGCAAACGAGCAAGAGTAGCAACTTTGTGAACTTGTTCTTTGTCAATCATGATATTAGTTATTGGTTATTGGTTATTGGTTATTAGTCATTGGTCATTAATACAAACAACAAACAACTAGAAATAAACATCCATTGCAGAACGTCCTGTAATTTTTAACCAGTTTTGAGCTTCAATATAGTTGTTGGGAGCAAGGCGAATCGCTTCTTTCCAATATTCAGCTGCTTTACTGTAGTAATCTTCAGCTGCTTCCTCGTTTTCAGCTTCCTTTACTTGTTCCCCTTGGTAATGGTAAATTACAGCAATGTTGTTGAGGGCTTGAGGCAGACGGGGGTTCAGCTCAATTGCCTGATGGTATAATTTCAGGGCTTCCTCATGGTCACCGTTACTGGCGTAAATCAGTCCCATGTTATAGAGGATATAGCTGCGATCGTAAACGTCTTCTTCTAAACGCAGAGCTTCTTTATAATTATCTAGGGCTTCAGCATATTCCCCATCAGCTTGAGCAGACATACCGTCACGGTAGTAGACAAAAGCTTCCTTTGCTTGTTTGTTGGTGGGCATAATTTTGAGGATGATATCCGCCACCACCGTAAAGGTTTTGTCAATAAAGTTATCGTTTCGTTGAGTTCTTGGCATAGTAGACCCTATATTTTTGTTGCTCTAAGTATATATCCATTGTGGAACAGGGTTCTAGCCTGTCAAAAGCCTCTACCAACAGGCATACACCCTAACCCAACTTGCCTTTTTCCGTAAGGAATTGCTTAATTTTTGACATCCCCACCGTATCATTGGGATTAAGCTTTACCCCTTCCCGCCAGATAGCTAGCGCCTCATCTTGCTTACCTTGTTGGCTTAAAGCATCCCCTAAGTACCAGTAAGCAGCAGGTTTTTTGACTTGGAGACGAATAGCCTCTTGATATTCACCGATGGCTTCTTCCACATCTCCTTGTGCCATCAGCATATTGGCTAAGTTCAAATGAACTACTGCTTGCTGGGGATCTTCCTGCGCTACTTCTCGGTAACCAGCGATTACTTCCTCTAACTGGTTTTCCTTGGCTAGAATTTTGCCTATCTGCCAGGAGACTTCCGTATTTTGGGGAGTACGGCGGATTAATTCCCGATATATCGTAATCGCCTCCTCTAGTTGCCCCTGTTTAAGCACAGCCTCTCCCAATCTCAAATAACCATCTACATTTTTAGGTGAACGATTAATTAATCCTTGCAATACAGAAACTGCATCTTCAAACTTACTTTGCTCCATCAGGGACTTCCCTAACAGTAAGGCAACCATGTCATTAGTTGGTTGGCGCTTAATCACTTGACGAAACACTACCTCAGCATTGGGGTAATCCTGTTTTTCATAAAATCCTACCCCTTTTTGGAACAGAGATGAAGTAACAACTGTCTTTCGCAATAAAAAAACAAGTACAGCCAGAATAATACTGACTACAGCAATAGCTAGGGGATATATTTGTTGAGGAGTTTCAACCATAAATTTAAATGAAAAATTGGGAATTGGGAATTGGGAATTGGGAATTGGGAATTGGGAATTGGGAATTGAGAGTTTATCCTACACTATCATTAGGAAAACAGTTTACTTATTAATCTTGCTGACACTAAAAGAGAAAAGGGATAGATGAATTTCTTTATCTGACTAGTTTCTGACTTCTTTTTCGGCGATTCATTAATTTTGAATTTTGAATTTTGAATTTTGAATTCGCCATTAGGCGCTTATTCCAAATACTCCTCTAAATCTTTAGTACGTTGTTCAGTTAATCGGGTCATGCAACCAGCCCGAATCGTCGGTACAATTGAACCTCCTTCATATTGACCTTTGGCATACTCGCAATCAGCATCCCTAAACTTAACCCACTGTTGCTGTGCTTCTATCAGTCGTTGCTCTTGGGGAGAGTCTTTAATTTTTGCCTGGAGTTGCTGATAAACCTGATTTAATTTTTTATCTGCTGCTTGTGCCTGTAAACCAGCACAAGCATTGATCTCTGCCTGAGTTTGGGCATTATCACAGTCAAGAGATGTTTCCTTGTTGGCTATTTCTCCATCAGTGATGGTAGTTGTGGCTTGTGCAGTGGTTTCCACTACTGCACTAGAGGATGTAGTTGATTGCTCAGGAGCAGCACATCCAGTATTTAGGGCAATGAGAGCAGAAATGGCAGTCAGTAGTCCGAGTTTGCTTGAAGTTAACATATTTTTTCTTAACAACAAAAGACAAACAACAAAAGACAAAAAACAATTTTCAAGCTAAAAGACAGGCTATCGGGAACAGCAAATATTCTAAGAAGAAGAGTTTCCAGATAAACTGGTAACAACTAGCGATCGCTTTTTGCTCTTGTAGGTCTACATTGTAACTACGCCACCACAATAAGCCCAGTGCTGCTAGATGAGTAATACTCAGAAATACAGGATTAATCGAAGCTTTGAGCCACCAACCCGCTGCTATCATTCCCACATAACAAGCAGTTACTACCCACCTGGCCAGATTGAATACCACTGGCTTGCCTAGGCGGATAGTAAAGGTAGTGATATTGTATTGCTTGTCTCCCTCCAGATCAGGGATATCTTTAAAAATCGCGATCGCAAAGGTAAATACCAAAATAAATAAGGTCAATACCCATACCGTAGGTGTCGGCATCATTACTTTACCCCCCTGCAATACCCAACTCAAATGTAAAAACAGTCCTAAGTTGACAATTGCTCCCCGCACCGAAAAAATACACAAAGCAGCCCAAAAGGGAGACTGCTTCAACCGCACTGGTGGTAGGGAATAAGCCGTGCCAATTGCTAAACTAATACTGACCATCAACAGCAGCCACGGTCCCAACAGTCCTGCCAACAGCAGTGCCATAATGCCAGTAATCGCAACAATTAACTGGCCTTGTCCCTGAGAAAACTCCCCGGAAGCGATGGGTAAATGGGGTTTATTGATTCGGTCAATTTCGACATCTTCTAGTTGATTGAGTCCGACAATATAGACATTGCCACACAAGCAAGCTATCCAACTTCCCAATAACTGCTCAAAATTTCCTACGGTGAGGTTAGTATTGGTGGCTGTCAGGGCAATTGGATACAGCGCCCCCACACTAAAGCTAGTACCGATAATCGTATGAGGACGGGAAAATTTCCACAAGGCATAGAACCAATCAAGAGGTTGCTTAAATAGGTTGAGTGGGGAAGGAGTAGATGCTGGGGAAGAAATCTGGCTCATGTATTTTTAGGGATCTCCAACTCCGAAGGAATTATGGCAAACAAGATGCTCGTAATACAAATTTACACTCTAAAGGAGAAACCCTATATAGCAAAAGGCAGAAGGCAGAGGGCAGAAGGCAGAAGGGAAAAGATTGACAGGTAAAAGTTTCAGCATTTGGCATTGTCCTAACTGCCCTTGCGGTTGCTATATATGGATAGATCTTGCTGCAATCTGTAGAGACGCGCCATGGCGCGTCTCTACAATGGGGATATAACGGGTTGATGTGTGCCGGATTTGGTACGGCGCTTAGTCTGGCTGCTATCAGTTAATATCAAGTTCGGATAAACAGAGATAATTCCCTTCTACCTTGCAACATTATTTCTTCCCTTCTGCCCTCTGCCTAGCCTGCGGCAACGGCTTTGCCGAACTGCCCTCTGCCTTATTGCAACCGAAGTGTAAGCATTCAACTGAACTTGATATAAGATATCAAAGCACGAATAAACTGCAACCAGAGAGGGAAACACCGGTGGAATTCCGGGGCTGTGCGGCAACTGTAAGTGGAAGAAAGGATGAAATAAGGCTCAAGTGTCACAGATAAAGGATAAAACAGAAATTTTGACACCCTTTTGCTTAATAAACTCTATACTCTCATAAGTCAGAATACCTATCTGTTGCTTGTCCACTCTATTTCCTGCCTTGCATAGGAAGGGAGCATATAAATTAATGATTGCTACTGATACAAACCATTTCCCTAAGGCATCAACTGCTTTACCACCCCTACCATTAAAACGTCCTCTGTTAATGATTGGTCATGGTACCAAGGATCAGGATGGGCGTCAGAGTTTCCTTGATTTTGCTGATGCCTACCAAACCTTAGACTCCTCTCGCCCTGTTTTACCTTGCTTTTTGGAGCTAACAGGCCCAACAATTCAGGAAGGAGTCGATCAATGTGTGGCCCAGGGGTACAGGGAATTTTCTGTTCTACCGATTCTGCTGTTTGCGGCACGGCACAATAAGTTTGATGTTACCAACGAGTTAGATAGAGCAAGAGCCAAACATCCCCAATTGAAGTTTTACTATGGGCGTCACTTTGGCATTAACCCCCAGATTCTGGATTTGTGGCGTCAGCGTCTTGCAACCCTGGATGAGCTATCAGGGGAACAACTAGAGCATTCTGCATCTTCCATCCCCAGTAGAAAAGATACCGTTTTACTATTTGTCGGAAGGGGTTCGAGTGATCCTGATGCTAACGGTGATGTCTACAAAATGGCTCGTATGCTTTGGGAAGGTAGTGGCTACCAAACCGTTGAAACTTGTTTTATTGGCATTACCCATCCCCGTCTCGAAGAAGGCTTCCGTCGCGCTCGACTCTATCAACCTCGGCGTATAATTGTGGTTCCCTACTTCCTCTTTACTGGGGTGTTAGTGAAGAAAATTTTTAATATCACTGCTCAACAACAAGAACAATATCCAGAAATTTCCCTAACTTGCCTGCCAGAAATGGGGATTCAACCACAGCTACTATCGGTACTCCGGGAACGAGAGATTGAGACTCAACTAGGACAAGTGCAGATGAACTGTGAGATGTGTAAGTTCCGACTAGCCGCAGTGGGAAATGGTACAGTCCACGGCCATGACCACCATCATCACCACAGTCATGGACATGGCCATTCTCACGACCATTCTCATAGCACTCCAGATCCTTATGCCGATGTGGAGCAGTACCATCAGAGGATTTGGCAAGCCCCTTAGTGGGGAGATGGGGAGATGGGGAGACAAGGGAGACAAGGGAGGCAAGGGAGACAAGGGAGACAAGGGAGACAAGGGAGACAAGGAAGATATTCCCAATTCCCTATTCCCAATTCCCAATTCCCTATTCCCTATTTCCCATTCCCAAACAACAAATAACAAACAACAAACAACAAATATGTCTCAAGAATTTAAAGTTGGCGATCGCGTTAGAGTGATTGAGTTACCGCGCTACGTGAAGACAGCTGAACCAATGCCCATGCTACGGCCTCCTAGTGTACTTTATTTGGGGGAAGAAGGAGTAGTCCTCGACCGACGCCCAGGAGGATTTTGGGGCATTCGCTTTTCTAAAGGAGCGTTTCTGCTAGATAGTCAGTATGTTGAAAAAATTGAGGATTGATCTAGCAAAAGGCAGTCTCAATGAAAAAATTTTTCACCTGTTCTTCTTTGTGACCTTTGTGTCTTTGTGGTTTATTATTACAGCACATGATTTTTTACTTAAATTTGCTTATTGCTTGTAATTGTCATGATTTTTTGTTATTATTTTAACAATGGAATAGGTGTGCGCCTGTAAGGTATAAATTACTATTCCTGACTTTAAAAAATCATTGTGGAACTGGCATCTTGCCAGTCAGCGATAACGCGCAGTCTTAGGAAACCTCAGTTACCTCTCGTAATTACTGCTGAACTCTTGAGATAGCAAGGAAAATGTAGGATAACTTAAAGGACAAGACACAAGGAAGCAATCTAATGCAATCAGCCTTACGAATTGAAACCAAAGTTTTACCTGGCAATAAAATTGAAATTGATTTACCCCCTGATATTGCCTTCAATACCATAGGAGAAATCATTGAGGTAATTCTTCTGTTGCCAGATAAGCAAACTGTATCAACGGAGCAATCGATTCTGGAAATATTAGCAGACATTCACTCTCAGCGTGAGTCTGGTAGGAGCGTAGAAGAGATTAATCGAGATTTGCAAGCCGAAAGAAATGCATGGGACAGTTAAATTTGCCTGACTCGGCTCGGATATATATTGACACTGTGGTTTTTATTTATATAGTTCAGTCTATCTTATTCCTCTATGCCAGCAAGAGATCTCTTTCATCAGGCAGTCAGACACGCCCTGGAAAAAGAAGACTGGATTGTTACTCACGATCCACTTCATATTGAGCTACCAGATATTGAGGTTTACATTGACTTAGGAGCAAATAGACTCCTAGCCGCCAAACGAAAGCATCAAAAGATCGCCATTGAAATCAAAACCTTCTTAGGAACTTCCACCATGTTTGATTTTCACATGGCTGTAGGTCAGTTTGTCAACTATCGCTTTATCCTCAACAAAGTTGAGCCAGACAGAAAACTCTATCTCGCTGTTCCAGTTGGAACTTACAATACTTTCTTTAAACGTGAAACAGTTCAAGAAATGATCCAAGCTCACGGCCTGAAAATAGTAGTATATAATCCAGACTTGGAGGTACTGAAGCAATGGATAAACTAGAACAATACCGAAGCTATATCAAGCAACTACTGACAGAATATGCCAGCTATAAGTCTTTGAACAAAACGATTGAGCGGCAATTTGTTTGTGATACTGAAAATGACCACTATCAAATTGTTAACATGGGCTGGGATGAGCGTGAAGAGCGTCGGATCTATGGCTGTACTATTCACATTGATATCAAGGATGGGAAAATCTGGATTCAGCACAACATGACAGAAATCCAGCTAGGAGAAGAGTTCGTCAAACTGGGTGTTCCCAAAGAGGATATTGTTCTAGGGTTTCACTCCCCCTTCATGCGACAATTTACTGACTATGCCGTTAGCTAAATTTCAAAAGGATAGGACATAAGGAGGCAATAATTCACTCTCAGTGTAAATCTGGTAGAAGCCCAGAAGAGATTAATCGAGATTTGCAAGCGGAAAGAAATGCATGGGACAGTTAAATTTGCCTGAATCGGCTCGGATATGTTGTAATTTTCGTAATTTTTTGTTATTGTCTTAGTAATGGAATAGGTGTGCGCCTGTAAGGTATAAATTACTATTACTGAATTTAAAAAATCATTGTGGAACTGGCATCTTGCCAGTCAACGATAACCTGGTAAATTTAGGATAATAGCTGATCGCTCTTTTGTTCCTTTGTGCTTTTTGTGTCTTTGTGGTTCATTCATACCAAAGAGATGCCTGATGCCCTCAGCCAACAGCATATTCGGTAAATTGTCGCTTGAAGGGAGATTTAAATGCCAAGACTATATCCTGTTTTGGAATTCTAGCCTCAACTAATTCATTGGCAACACCAACTTCTGTGCCATCACTCTGAATCCAAATTTTGTCACCTTTGATATCAATGTGAATTAGGCTCCCATATTCTCGTTGTTGTTCCTGCCAACCGACGAACATTAGTAAGTAATGATTGTGTTCTCTATCAAGAATTAACTGTACTTCCTCATCATCTTTAAGGTGGGTAAAGTGTAGCTTGATGATTTCTTGCACTAGTTCTGGATAATTTGATTTTTCCATAAGACAGTAGTTTTTTCTGAAATTTTCATCAATTTCGATAACCTCCCAGGAGAGAGTTAAAACTCTCCGGAAGGGCAATATAAAGAAGGTTATACAGACCAAACCTTGATAGTCGCATCTGCACTGCCACTGACTAAAGTTTGTCCGTTAGGACTGAAGGCAAGACAATGAACTGGACTTAAATGCTCCAGCGTTTGAAGTAATTCTCCCGTCTGATAATTCCAAATTCTCACAGTATTATCTTTGCCACCACTAGCAAGACATTTCCCCTTGGGACTAAACGCTACAGCAAAAACTGAACCTGAGTGTTCCGTAAGAGTACGTACCAATTTTCCCGTCTCAGAATTCCATAATATGATTGGCTGCTCACTACCAGCACTAGCAATCATCTGTCCATCAGGACTGATCGCCACAGAGTAAATTGCCCCAACTGAGGAATCAAACCAGGATACTAAGGAACCAATAATATTTGAAGGTGAAGGTTGATTCAATGCATGTAGTAATTCCCCTGTACACCAATTCCAAATCTTGATGCCACCATCCAATCCTCCACTCACGAGAAGCTTCCCATTACGGCTAAAGGCAACTGAAGTGACATCCCACCCATGCCCTTTGAGAGTACGATATAGTTTGCCATTGCTTAATTTCCATAGCTTAATTGTGGCATCAATATTCCCGGTGGCAAGGGTCTGTCCATTTGGACTAAAGGTAACACAGGAAACACGAAAATTGAGCAATCCTTGGTCAAACACTTGCTGTAGTGTTCCCGTCTTGACATCCCACAATTTGAGGTTGCCGTTTCCAACAGCCAAGTTACTGGCACTAGCAAGGGTTTTCCCATCAGGATGGAAGGCAACAGATAGAACTGCACTGGAGTGTCCCTCAAGGGCGTAAAGTAATTTACCAGTTGCCAAATTCCAAAGCTTGATAGTCTGATCAACACTACCACTAGCAAGTATTTGACCATTCGGACTAATTGCCACAGAGTGAACTAACTCTGAATGTCCCTGGAAAGTTGTCTCAGATGAAAGTCTTATAGCAGATGTCGTGGTTGGCGAACTCGTCTTTGATGCCTCATTTTCATCTTCGAGTTTTTCTAGCTGATCTTTTGTAACTTCAGAATCTTTTAGTTCCTCCTCTAGAGAGGCTTTATCAGCTTCTAGTTTTTTAAGAGGTTTTCCCGATAATACCTGCTGAATAACTGCCCGTACATTTCGCCAAGCTACCTCCCCTTTAAAGTTCTCCCAGAAACTAGATGGGTTGTCATAGAAATAAAGCTTCTGTTGACTGAGTTCATAAATTATTGGTATTTCGTACCACAACACATCCGTTGTATGATCTAAAGGATTGGTTGTCTGTACTTTAGTTGCAGTTTTCTGCTCTACTCTGTCAACCAGGGCAATTGCAAAACAAAAGTGAGTTGGCATTCTAAAATTGTATAAAGCTTTACCAACCGCAGAGGGAGTAACCTGCTGCCTTGCCAAATTCATGCATTGGGCAGAAAACTGCCGTAAAGTTTTCATGTTGATCGCAGAAAACTCAGAAAACATGAAAAAAGCATCACCGCGCATATTCATCACGGCGAAGGGTAACTCAAAATCGGTGATTTGAGCAACATAGTTCAGTCGCCTGTCGGCATTAACTACGTCTTTGCGGATATTCAAACATCCTTGTTCTTTCAGTCGTTGTAGTGTGACATAAAAATATTGAGCTACAGCTTTCCGATACCCTGGAGGAACTTGATTGTCTCTGGGGTTTAGTTCTTCTCTGATCTGTTGTAGCAATTTATCGATCTTTACCTTTACATCTTCCCCTACATCCTGACGAATTACCTCCAACAAGGCACAAAGCGCAGGTTTACCAGGAGTAAGTTCACCAAACGCTACCAATGTGTTCACCATATTCGGAATGAAAATATTGATAGGTTCGTTCCAAATCAAGTTCAATGCATCTGCATTAGTTCCTAACGCCCTCATCAAATAGGCTCGACGCTCACTTTCATTCCGCAAGAAGGGTCTGAGTATAGGCAATAATTGTTGGATACTATTTTGATTGGACTTTGGAATAGGTAAATCTGGAATGGGTAAATCTATATTCCCAATCTGTACTAGGCGTCTACGTTGAGGCAAATTCCGCAATTTAGCTGTCGCACCTTTTAAATCGCCACGTACAAAACTTGCCATTCCATCAGCATAAATAAGCAACGGCTCAAATCCTGCCTCTACCAAAGGCTCCGCAAAAGTTTCTGCCAATGAAGTAAGACGAAGTACCTCTCCCATATCCTCCCTTTTCACCCTCTCACTCAAAGCCTCCGCCAACTCCCGCGCCAACTCACTCGGCTTGGTATAAGCTAAAGCAGTCCATTCCTGCGCCTCCCGCAAATCCCGAATATCCGAATCATCCCCAGTTAGCCGCTGCGCCACATAATCGAGCAAAAACTCAGCCAACTCATCCAATCGCTGTTGTCCAAACTCCTTCTTCAACTCCCTCAACAACAAATTGCGATCGCTTATCTCCATTTCATACATCTCATATCCTACTTCCCGACACAAGCGGGAGAGTAAAACATGAGCTACTGCTGTCCAAGGAGCTTCCGGGACAAAGTTTGCCCAAATTTGGTAGAGTAAATCAGGAGTGAGGGCTAGGGGAAAGGCTGCATGAAGAGCCAAGTTCCGATGTCCTTTCCCAAATTGCTTAGTAAATCCTTCAATCCGCTTAACCGCAACTCGCAAAGCACGTTCTTGGTTAATCTTAGATGTTACAGCAGCCATGAGTACATCCTCTCCCAAGCAATATAGTTAGTAAAAGTATAGTCAAATATAGACAGACTAAATTTCATTTCAGAAATTCCTTTCACTTTTACTTTGAGAGATTAATTCTCCTAGGGTGAACTACGCACCTCTGTATCCCATAGCGAGTAAACGCATTTGGGAATGCTTTTCTGAGAATATTGTAGGAACCTATCACATCGGCTTGATAGAGAAATCCTCCATCTGTACGGTATAAACCTCGCTGGATTCTTTTTCCAGAAAAAACTGGTTTTTCCGTTATCTGTCCATAAACTGGCAGAGGATCGTTATTGAAAAAGTTAGAAGAACTAGTATAAGATTCCTCTTGAAGAACCACATGTATCCCTACCAATTGACACTTGTAAGTGATCATGTCGATTAATCGAGCATGGGGAATAGCCACAAATTTTTGGTTATTGACTTTTCCTAAATTTACCTCTTGTTTCCATCCGAGATTCTTACCAATGACTAAAGTGGTAATTTGTTCCTGGGCTAAGAGATTAACTAAATAACGACTAGCTTTGTGAAGATAATCATCTACTTTCTGATTTCGACAGCGAGTTAGACGGCTAATTCTTTGAGAACTTTGACGATTACCTTTTAAGAGAGATTGTAAGAAAGCACGACGTTGGTTATAAAATTGGTTCAGGCTTTTTAACGGTCTGCCATTAATCAACAAAGGAGTAAAATCTGGTTGATTTGAAGTTACAGCCATCAAATTATCTACACCTAAATCTATTGCTGCTATCTTGTCATTAGGGGCTAAGAACTGTTCATTTTTACCATAAATTACCTCGATTACATAACAATCACATTGGGGAACAATTCTCACTTCAGCTATCCAAGAAGCCACTCTAGTCGTTAACTCGATTGAAGTTCCCGATAGTTTGACCAAACCTTTTTTTAGGGCAACTTTACTTATAGCTTGAATCGTATATACTAAAATATTTCTACCCTTTTTTTTATCTTTGTAACCGGGGATTTTCGGTTGACCCAGAAACTTATGGGGATTAGTCTTAAATTCTGATGAAGCTTGAAAAAAGGATTTCCAGTTACGGTCTAATCCTCTTAATATTTGCTGTGACACTTTAGCGGGTAAGGCTCGATATTGCTCGCTATTTTTCATCAAGGAAGCCATCTGATTATAAGTCAAATAGCCATGGCCATAAATGAAGTTTTGACGAATGAGATAATTAGCACAGTTGTAAAGATTTTTCGACTGCCAAGATAAATTATCTATCTGTGTCCAAAATCGATGCCCTTTCTTAATAATGTGTCTTTCTGCTAGTAACATTACTGTCCGTTAGCCTCTAGCTGTAGCATATTGAGAAAGCTTCATGTGTACATGATAGTATAAATGACTAGGTTTGACTATATTTTTAGTAAAACTTTACGATACCTTCCCCGCAACACACTGATTGCTGCATTCATGCCCTGACGACTCATCTCAAACATCGGCAACAAACGAGCAATTTCCCCAGCAGTGGTATCCTGCCAGCATTCATTAGGCATCGGGTTCAACCAAGCACAATAACGCACCGACTGTTGCAACTGCTCAATCCATACTTTAGTACTTTCCACCCGTTCTTGATCAAAATTCCCCCTGGCTGCCCCTCCATCACTGATAATCATTACTACAGCTCTTTCTCCAATTTCTGTCAACACCTCAGTAATTGGTTGAGCATCTAGCAAAGCAGGATGACGATATAGGTACTCATCACCATAGTCATGAAAGTAAAATACACGAGTCTGCCTTAACCTGCCACCTCTCTCTGCCGTTTCCCTTAACTGCCGGGATAACTCGTGAAATGGTACCATCGAACCTTCCTGATCAATCATCAGTACCAAATCAGTCCGATTAGAACGGGGAGGTATCAGTACCGGTTCTAGTAATATATCCTCACGGGACATCTTTGTTACCGTCGCCTCTACATCTAATTCTATCGGTACTCCTTCCCTTACCGGACGACGCAAATAACGCAAACTTTGCTTCATCTGTCTACGGGTAACGGGGAAATATTCCGTCAGCAGGCTATAGCGAGGGCGTCTCAATTCCCTATCCCGCCGACTACTCCGCACCGCTTGGACTGCTTGTACAGGTTCTGGAGTTATGCTAGGTTGTGTCTCTAGTTCAGATAAAGGTTCATCAGAGAATAGTTCTTCCGGTGTTTCCGCTTCATCTATAGATAATGGTTGGGATGATTCAGTAGTATCATCATCTAGCGATCGCTTATCCTTATTTTCCAACTCCCCTGGCTCAGACTGCCACATCTGTTGAAACAGCCGTCGAATCAAGCGATTCTCTTCCTCAGACTTTGCCCATAACATACAACACAACTGCTCCAACTCCTGACGAGAGCCAATACCAATACCCGCCTCAAGCGATCGCAATACTACCAAATATTCATCAACTCCCAAGGGTAAACCATGCCGTTGTCGCAGGCTGTCAAAAATATTGATTAGTGGCAGTTTGAAGGGAACCACGGAATTACAGAAGGTTGAATGTGTGGTGCCGGGTTTACAGGTGCACAACTTTTCTATTATTCCATAATAATAACACAAATCTCGTAATAAAAAAATATCAGCCCAATGGGTAAAACAGGAGAAAGGATAAAAGGTGGCGTGCTGATCATCGGCTCTCTATTTTGGCAAGACGGTTCTACAAGACAACCGTGGGATCTTCAAAGAAAGAATTGGAGAGACAAACACTTGATCCTAGCTAACCAAAAAAAAGTAACTGCGCCCATAAGATATGGAAGATATTCTGCACCTACTAATATAAATGAACTATACACTATGGTTCTTTCTAAAAATCTCGATAATGGTTTCTCTAGCCCAAATATGGGAGAAGCCTATGTAGTTGAATTACGGCCAAAATTTAATCAGCAAGATTTTACAGAACAATTAAATTCAGCAGTTAAAGAGTTGTCCATAGCTGAAGGGGTATTTACCAGGGATAGTTTTTTTATGAAAAACTGGTGTACTATTTCCATCCTGATTAACCAAAATTCCCCATTTGCACCATTGATTACCTCAACATGGTCAAAAGCATGGAAAAACGAAGTAAATCAATATGAGAAACTTCATAATGCTCAAAACTATTATCAAAGATTTCGTCAAGGAAGTGAAAGTCCTGTAATTACCCAAGATGGTATCTTAGATTTGAACCCATTTCACCCAATTGACGAGAACACAGGTAAACCTTCCCCTAAGAATATTTTTGATGAAGCTGGTTATGACTTTATCTTAGCCGCAGTTACTGTTCCGCAAAACAAAGGACAGAAGCCAGGAACTAGAAAAAATCAGAACTATCCCAACCCTGAGACAATAGGTAAATTGGCCAAATATGACAAAAGACAATATTTTCAGCACAATAGGCAGTGGGGGATTAAAACATTTCAAGATGAACAAATCTCTCAATACTGTACCTAATACCTATAGCCACCAGAAAATTACGACTTATGCACCAACCCCTAATGAGTAGTGTTGCATTTACAGGCGCACATCTTTTCCATTATTTAAATAATAACACAAATATTGACTGTCGGGTGTGTTTTCAAACTGCCGGGGGGCGAAGCATTTGGATTGTATATCTTGGGTTTAATAGATGAATTATCGCCCAAATGCTTCTCCCCTACTTATCTGATTGTTTCAAATACCGTCGATGATCTTCCCATTTCTTCAACAAAATTTCTGGGAATGGTAATTCTCCCTTAAGCTGCTGCAATAGCTCATCTTGAGGAAACTGACGCAATACCGCAAACCAATCGAGTAACTCACTGGTACTTACCTTTTTCCCCGACTTACCCTTCTCCATATTCTGCCGCAATTCCCTAAAACGGTTTACCGCTGCTTCTACTACCTCAGGGGAAGATTGGGGAAAGTGAGCATTAACAATTTCCGTTAATTGGGAATAAGGAAACTCTATGTAATAAAACAGACAACGGCGCAGAAAGGCATCCGGTAAATCCTTTTCATCATTACTGGTAACAAAAACAATAGGAGAATACTTGGCCTCTACTTCCCTTCCCGTCTCCTCAATCGTGAATTTCTGTTCATCAAGTTCCCGCAACAAATCATTAGGGAAGTCAATATCCGCCTTATCGATTTCATCAATTAACACTACTGTACGCTGCGATTGCTCAAAAGCTCTTCCCAAGGGTCCCATATCGATATAATTATCTAAATTATCTACCTGAGATTGGCTCTTTTCCCCCATCCGCACCAATTGAGTATCGTGTAACCGTCTAACAGCATCGTAGGTATAGAGTCCATCCCTAGCCCTACTAGTAGACTTGATATACCAAGGCTGATAAGGCAATCCCAATTCCTGTGCCACCGCTTGGGCTAAGCGAGTTTTACCACATCCCGGTTCCCCTTTGAGTAACAGGGGACGTTTTTCCAGAAAGATGGCGAGGTTGACAGCCTTAATCAGTTCCGGTGATGGTAAGTAAGGGGCAAGTCCTTTCTGCTGAGACTCCTCCGATGAAATGGGCTTACCGGTATAAAACTGCTTACCACTGGTAGCGAGTACCCTAGTTAAATCAGCCATCTTGCTAAATCTCCTTCCCAATCATGACCACAGTAGTCGCAAATTGTTTCATAGACTAATTCAGGAATACCTTCAGACTTCTCTAATAAGACTTGGGAAGTTAACTCAGCAGACATCTGCACATCCCTATGTACTATCGCGTCACTAATCCAATCATCCAGAATATTGCTTGTAAAAGGACTAACAGGTGGCAAGGGCAAAGGAATTCGGGGATATTCCGGTTGCTGGTATTGCTTTGCTAGGGCAATATTTGACTGATAAACCCTACTGCTATTATCGACGAGAAACATTAATAGGTGTTTCTCCTTAGAAGTCCGACAACTTGACTCAACCCTTGCCACGAGAGGTTCCCAGAACTCCTGAAGCCACTGTTCGAGATACTCTGATGGCATATAGTCTACCGTGTAAAAAATAAAAATAACATCTTGAGTCGAAAAGCGATCGCAAACCTTCTCTATAATTTCATTAGGCTGAGTATCTTTGGGCAAACGAAACCGATAGGCAAGTTGTCGCCACAAGTGAGGAAGTCTCATTCCTACACCATTGCTGCTCACATCAATCTTAATCGGCGAGATATTTTTCCACTGTCGCTTCAAGCAGCATAAGCGAGTAACTAAAAGTCGCTGTCCACAATTAGATTCACCGTGAACTAGGAAAGCAGCGATTCGGTGCAAATCAGTCACCTGTTTCACTAACCTTACCTGCTGCTTAAAGTCAATTTTCAACAGCAAATCAAAAAGTAAATCAGGCGGGGTTTCAAGTTTCCCTCTATTTCTTTTTCCTTCATGAGTAGACACCTTATTATAGCCCACTGACATGGTGTCAGAATACAACAGTGGGCGATTTAAGGGTCTGTAGATGTTTCAGTTGCAGCTGCCTTGATTTTTTCTGCAATTTCCAGCAATACCTGATTTCGCTTTGCCTTTGACAAAATATATAGGGGCCTAGAAAGATCATGAGCAGCTTGATAAGGTTCAATCTCTGAGTCTTTGTACATGCAAGCACTCAAATATACCCAGATGATTGTTAATCCTTCTGCTTCTGCTGCCTTTAGTAGAGGTGGTAATTCTTGCTTATCAATAAAATCAGAGTTTAGGAAATTTTGGCTTACCATTAATACAGCTACCTTAGCTGCTGCTAGAGCATTCTCAATTTCCTCTTTCCATTTGGCTCCTGGTTTGATTCTGGTATCATCCCAGATATCAATGGTTTTATTCCGTGTCAAAGGCTTGAGCATAATCTGGAATCTTTCCAACCAGACTTTATCCTTATGACTATAGCTAATAAAAACCTGGTCACGCTCAATAGAAGACATATTTGGCATTGCCTTTTTTCCTGATTTTACCGGCTCACCTTCAACTGGTGTCTCAGTTATCGTTATCTCCATTTTAATCTGTATAATCAACTGATTTATAGTCAGCTGGCAATCTCAACTTACGTTTGTAGATTAGGTGGTGGATATTCTCCGTTTGTAATGAGTCGCTCTCGTTCTAGGATGCGTTCTGGTAGGTTAAATTTAAGAATTTTAGCTGTTACACGCCCTTCTGGAGTCAGTGGAATGATCGTTCCTCCGTCTAGCCGAAAGTGATCTGACCATTCCTGAAGACGGGGATTAAAAAAGGGAGTTAGTTGTTGTGTCTCAGGGTCAATCGAACCGAGGTCAGTTCCTTTGAAACGGTTACAACAAGGACAGGATAAGGCTAGATTTTCAGCTTCAGTGATGCCATCATGTTTTTCGGCAATAATGTGTTCCATTTCAAAAGCAAAGAATGAAGCTGTTTGGGGAAATCGGCAATATTCGCATTGCTCTCCGGCACGTTGAGTCACTAGCTGACGTAGTGTGGCTGAAATATAGCTCATGTTGATGTCTGTAAGCGTTTATAGGCATGAGCTTTGGCTAAGCGAACCCAATGCTCTAAGAGGAAGTATCGATCAAGTTCGACTTCTTCCGATTGGGAGAGAGTACCAGATTTATTGCGATCAAGCAGTTCCCTCATGCGGGTTTGCAATGCAGGCGTGGGGCGAATGGCGAGAATAACTTCTGGACTAGGTTGACTCGCAAGTAATTCAACAATCTGAATTTCGTCTTGATAGGAAATAGTTTCTGTAGGGGTTAATTCCTGAAGTGCGCGATCAAGGACTTCTGAGAAGCGATCTCCCAATTGTTGTAGCCTTTCACCGAGGTGATCAGGAATTTCTAGGGTGATTTGCATTAGTGCTGATGTAAGAATAAGAATTACATCGATTGTAACAAGCTTGCGATCGCATTCATTATCAATTTCCTAGGTTATCGCTTGGGCGGGTTTTGTAGAAAAATTGTCGCCAAATATCTTAAGGGTGACCCTAAACCCGCCCCTACAAATTTACGTAAATTTATTCCCAATTACTAATTCTAAATTCCCTAGGTTATCCCTTGGGCGGGTTTTGTCGTTCTTCTTCTTTGATCAGCATTCGACGGCGAGTACGGACATCATCAATCCTTGCCTCTGGATAGTCTACACAAAACTCGGCCCGCAAAGATTTATCCGAGAGCACGGGAGCAACCTTCTCCACTCGAATACGCCACAACCCTGGGGCTAAGTTAGCTTTACCTCTGCGTTGAACTAAAGCACGGTCTTCTAGTAATGTGACTTGAGAAACCGGTGCATCTAAGGTTAGTTCTTGAATTGCCTCTTTTGTCCTTTCCATTGCTTGCATGATTTGCCTTGTCCTCACCGAAGTGAATGTATAGCGCTACGCGCAATTCAAAATTTTAAAATAGACCATGGCTAGGTTTCAGGCTTTATTAATCTCCTAACCTAAGTGCGTAGTGCTATACCGTATAATCTGAAAATAGAAGCCAGGAGTCAAGAGTCAGAAGTCAGAAGTAACCAACAACCAACAACAAATAACAAACAACAAATAACAAACAACTAACTATTTGGTAGCAAATTCATGGAAATCGCCCCTAAAATTACTATCCCAAAGGCGATACGATACCAAACAAAGACCCAAGTATTCCGATTTTTAAGGTATTCAATAAGCCAAGCGATCGCTAAATAGGAAAATACTGCTGAAGATATTACTCCGGCAATTAGGGGAACTAATTTAGCATCCCCTAACCCATCGGATAACAACCCGACTAACTCTACCAAACCAGCTAAACTAATAGCAGGGACACCCAGCAAAAAAGAAAATCGAGCAGCAGTAGCTCTTTCCAAACCCATAAACAAACCAGCAGTGATGGTTGAACCGGAACGGGAAGCACCGGGCATCAGAGCAATTGCCTGAGCTAATCCCATTAGTATCCCATCTTGACGATCCAAATCTTCAAAACTACGCTTGCGGTTGCCGATTTTTTCTGCAAGTCCGAGTAATAATCCCATAACGATCGAAGTGCAAGCGATCGCAGCGGTACTTCTAATGGGAGAATTATCGAAATCGGGAATAAAGGCTTTAATCAACAGTCCAAAGAAAACAATCGGTATAGTTCCTAAAATAATTCCCACTGCGATACGGAACTCTTGGGACTGGTAATCAGATGTCCTAATTGCTTTAAAGGCTCCTGTGGTAACATTAGTTAAGTCTCCCCAAAAATACCACAGCACTGCTGCAATACTGCCCAGCTGAATAACAGCGGTAAAGGCAACTCCGGGATCTCCCCAACCCAAAGCCACTGGTACTACTTTTAAATGAGCAGTACTGCTAATAGGCAGAAATTCCGTTAATCCCTGCACCAAACCTAAAATTGTAGCCTGAACAATATTAACTTGAGACGTAGTGGTAGTGGTGGATGCCAGTTGAATTGGCTGGTTGGTCGCGAGGACTTGTAAGGGAGAAGCGAGGAACGCACTGAGGAAACCGGCGCCAAATAAGGCGAATAACTGACGTTTTAATACGACCATCCCTATTTTATCTAACTAGATTATTGCTTAACAGTTGCACCTCACAGCCTAACATCCAGCATAATCAATGCCACCCCTTTGGCCTCTCCTACCCACAGCATACGCTTGTTATACCAACGATATTGGGGTTAAAATGAGGTAAGTTGCCATTATTAACAACTGACCACTGACCAGATAAGACTTACCTATGCTTCGTAGTTGGCCTCGTAAACCAGATAGGCGTGATCCAGAATATCGTCGAGCTGAAGACCGGATGAACTTCATTGTCCATCTTTTTATTTTTGGTGCTTTCAACTCTGGTATGTGGTTTGTCCGAACTATAGAATATGCCGATTGGCATTGGGTATATTGGGTAAGCGGTATCTGGGGAGGAATCTTGCTGGTACACTGGCTTTATGTTTACACGATCGCTAATTATTCCCCTATATCTGGTAAAAAGACTTCAGAAGAATCCTCTCAAGGGTAAATCAACCTCACTATAGCGTTTCTGATTTAGGTTTTTGGGAATTGGGAATTGGAAATTGGGAATTGGGAATTGGAGATGTATCTCACAATATAAATCCTAGAAACTGCCTTCAGACGACAGATTCAGTAAAGGACAAGGTGATTAATAACAAGGACATCAAACCGTAATTATACCTACCACTTACCTAACACCTATCATGGCAAACACAACACAAGCAATTGAAAACCTTGCTGCTGAAATTGGCGAAAACATTTACATTGATGTCGCTAAGTGGCGTCTCTACTTAAGGGAAGCTCATCTACATACCACCTTGGCAGAACAACTCTATCCACTACTTACAGATAATTCCTTGGAAGAGAACCAAATATCACAAATTCTCCAAAATATATCTGTTAAAATTGGTGGTAAGCGGGAAATCCCCCTAGCTGATTTGCTACCGACGCAATGTCAGGCGAACTTGATGGATTTGCTTGAGGAATTTCAGCGTAATATTTAAAAGGCAATAAGCGATCGCGTAATAATTTAAAAACCACACAGGCACATTCTCCCTAGGAGTTCCCGAAGGGTAGAGCACAAAGGAAAAAAAGACTCCATTATTGGTATAATTCCTGGAAAAGGAGACTAAACCCGTGTCTATCACCGTCAATCTCCAGCCGCTACTAGAACTAACCGATGCTCAATTTGAGCAAATTTGTCACAAAAACCGTGACCTTAAATTTGAGCGCACTGCTAAGAAAAGTCTTGTTGTTATGTCCCTAACAGGTGGAGATACTGGTGAACGTAATGCTGAACTAAATGGGCAACTTTGGTTATGGAATCGCCAGGTTCGCTTAGGTCATCTTTACGACTCCTCTACGGGGTTTCGTTTACCCAATGGTGCGATTAGGTCGCCTGATGCAGCTTGGGTGAGTCAAACTCGTTGGGAAACTCTGACACCTGAGCAACGCCAAAAGTGGATACCGCTTTGTCCTGATTTTGTGGTGGAGTTGAAGTCAAGTTCGGATGATATTGAGGATTTGCGGCTGAAAATGCAGGAGTATATTGATAATGGGTTACAGTTAGGCTGGTTGATTGATCCAGACACAAAAACAGTGGAGATATATCGAGCTAATCAACCGGTTGAATCTTTAGGCAATCCAACGGAGATTTCTGGGGAGGAGCTTATGCCAGGTTTAGTGTTGAGTTTGGCTGGAATTTTGACAGTGTAGGGACGGACGGTGATGATATTAGTCTGAGTGCTACAATAATACAGGCACAGTCGGGGAATTAGCTCAGTTGGTAGAGCGCTGCGATCGCACCGCAGAGGTCAGGGGTTCAAGTCCCCTATTCTCCATTTCCAATAACCAGAAACTAAAGTATCATCACAGAATGATAAACACTATATCAAAAATCCAAAAATTCTTCTATAACTAGAGTTTTATCATCTTCAGATAAATTATAAAATATCTTCCGCAGCAGTTCCGGAGAGCCATTACAGTTAAACCAATCAGTACTCGGATTATCTTGTATTCCCAAAAAATAGTCTAAACGTTCCTCGATCGCGTTTTTATCTGACTTGTCCAACTGTCCTATGCGTTTCAACCAGTTATGGTCAGAATCCTTCAAGCAATTAGCATCAATAGTATATATCTGATGAACACAAGCGTACAATTGCTCCGCAAGACCATTTCTACCTGTTGGGTTGATGGGATAGACTGTTGGTAAACCTTTATTGGTTTCTTGGGAAATCAAGGGAATTACTGTAAATGTTTGGATGTAGCTAGACTGAACTTGCAATTGATTACTCATCCAAATAATGTAAGGATGACTTCCTCTCAAGATTCGACTAGGGTTTATTTTTAAAGTACAATTGCTATGATTACACTCGATCAAGCTACCTGGTTCTGGTAAATCGTAAATGTGAACATGACCAGCCCCACAGCATAAAGAGACACGATGAGGATTAATTTGGTAAATCCACCCTTGCCGAGGTTTTTGTCCAGCCACTTTACAGTTCTAACTCACTTACTAATTTGTCTCTTTCTACAATTAAATTTAGCTTGACTTTTGCTTCGGGTTGATAATTCCCTTTTACTTCAAGCATCGGAGCAGTATTATACACATATTCCCCTAACTGCTGCAATTTTGCCAAACCAGTCCCAGCCCATTCTCTTCTAATGTTGTCCAGCATAAATTGTAGCCCTACAGGTATCTCGATATCCTCCTTTGTATCTGCTGCAACACCTAGTCGAATGAAAGTGGTATTATTTTCAAATTCTTGACCAATCTCTTTCCCATCCATTTGACTTAGAGCAGTATCGATATCCTCCTGCCAAAGGCGATGGTGATAGTAGTACCAGTTTAGCTCAGTAAGTTGCTGTTCTGTCCATTTAACAGCATAAAGATCGGCTAAATACAAAAAGTTAATCAGCTGTGTTTTGGTGATATGCCCTTTTGTTTGATAGACAAAATACTTAATAAGTTGCTTTAACATTGCTTCCCTGGTAACTCATGCCTAGAACATTGTTGAATATTTCAACAATAGCTCCAGGGGTTCCCGGAGGTGCAAACCCTATTATGTGCGAACCGACCACTCAGCCATGTTTCTCAACTCTGTTACTTTTACTTTCGAGAAGGGTATTTCTCATAAGTAAATTGGTTAAACCCCTTTATAATTAGTAGTTATCAGAGGTTTGTGAGAAGCTAACTGATTTTTGCTATGAGAGCATCACTGATTACCCCCAAACTCGCCTTAACTCAACCGTTGCCCTTAACCCAGCATCCAGTGGCGGTGTATCTGCGCAGCCTGCATCCTGGTTCACGTCGTACTATGAGACAGGCTCTTGATGCGATCGCTCTATTATTAACTAATGGTGAGTGTGATGCTGATACCCTTAATTGGGCAGCACTAACTTATCAACATACAGCAGCAGTCCAGGCAATGCTACTCGAGCGTAATTCCCCTGTGACTGTTAAAAAGAAGATAGCAGCCTTGAGGCGAGTACTTTCTGAGGCACAAAAACTTAAACTTATGAATGCGGAAGACTACGAAGCTGCCATCAATTTACCCAAGATTAAAGTTAATACCAAGCTTAGGGGCAGGGCATTAACTCAAGCAGAAATTAAGGCACTAATGGCAGTGTGCCAAAACGACTCAACTACTGTTGGAGTTCGGGATACTGCATTAATCGCTATCCTGAGGGGTGGCGGCTTGCGAAGATCTGAGGTAGTGAAGCTAAATATAAGGGACTTTAACTCGGAGACGGGAGCGCTACAGATAATTGATGCTAAGGGAGGGAAAGACCGCATGGTGTATTTACCCCAAAGTGCGATTCCTTTTGTTACTTCCTGGCTAACTGTTGTCAAAGCGTTAAGAGTACTGACTAGTGTAGTCTTGACTCTCCGCTAGCGCTCCGAGCCAAGACTAAAGTCAAGGAATTTTTTGGCTTATATAAATAAATTTTATCAACATTAGTACGGGAGAGCCGGTAATGCAACGATTACCATTACCAACTACTATTATCGAGAAGAAGCTAAAGTATTACCCGTTGAACTCAAAGAAACTACTGCTGAATCTCTCCCTTGTCCTTATCGTGGTTTGTTTCACTTTGGCCCCAATGATGCAGAGGTTTTCTTTGGACGGGAAATCTTTATCGAAGAACTCTACAGTGCTACTAAAACCCGTAATTTTATTCCCGTACTCGGTGCATCGGGAAGTGGTAAATCTTCGGTGGTGCTAGCGGGACTTGTTCCTAAGTTACAACAAGAGGGGCACTGGAAGTTTACCCATTTCCGTCCTGGTTCTGATCCTTTTCATGCTTTAGCTTTAGCTCTTGTTCCCCTTTATACACCAGAGTTAGATGATACGGAGCAAATTGCCCAAGCCAGAAAGCTAGCTGGTTATTTGGGAGATAATACTATTCCCTTATCTGATGTTTTCGCCAAAATTAAACAAAATTGCCTCAATCACCGAGTACTATTAATTGCTGACCAATTTGAAGAACTCTACACCCTTTGTAAGGAGGAAATTCAGCGTAAGTTTCTCGACTGTTTATTGACCTGCCTAGGAAATTCTACTTCCCCATCTTCCTTGGCTACAGTCTTGGTGACAACCATGCGGGCTGATTTTTTGGGAAATGCTCTTGCTTATCCAGAATTTGCCGATCAGTTACGGGAAGCCGATGTCAAAATCAGATCGATGAATAGTCAGGAACTTCGGTCTGTTATTGAAAAACCTGTGGAAAGGTTGGGGGTAACATTTGAAGCGGGATTGGTGGAACGGATTCTCAATGATGTGGAAGAGCAACCAGGAAATCTACCCTTGCTAGAGTTTGCTTTAACAGAGTTGTGGAATAAACGCACAGGTAAACAGTTAACTCACCAAGTTTATGAAGATATTGGTGAAGTAGAAGGTGCTTTAGCTCGTCATGCTGACGACAAATATGGCAATTTAACTGATGAGGAGAAGGAAAAAGTACGGCGCATTTTTATTCAATTGGTGCGTCCCGGTGAAGGAACAGAGGATACTAGACGAATCGCACTGAAAGAGGAATTGGGGGAGCAAAGTTGGTCTTTGGTTACACAATTGGCTGATGCTCGGTTAGTGGTAACCAGTCGTAATGGCAGTGATCAAGAAACAGTAGAAGTTGTCCATGAAGCGCTGATTCGGAATTGGGATGAGCTGCAAGCATGGATGAATACAGACAGGGTATTTCGAGCTTGGCAGGAGCGATTACGAGGAGCCAAGGAACAATGGGAAGCAACGAATCAAGATCCTGGTTCCTTGTTGCGGGGAGCAGCTTTGGTGGAAGCGAAAGAAAAGCTGAGTGAGCGCCCAGAAGATTTAATTTATGAGACAGAGTTTATCCAGCAGAGTATTCAAGATCAGGAACGGCTGAATAAGGAGAAAGAAGCTCGGAGGCGACGCGAAGTTAGGACAGCGTGGGGCATTGCTGTAGGTTCCTTGGTAGCAGTAGCAATTAGCACTGGATTATTTTTGAGGGGTAGGTATCAGCAGAAACAGGCGGAACTAGGTGAGGCAGATTCTCTTGCTCGGTATTCCTTATCTTTATTTAATGAAGGAAAAGAATTGGATGCTTCTCTAGAGGCAATTCGGGCTGGTAAAATCCTACAAAAACACAAAGCAACTGATCCAGAGTTGATGAGCGCCCTAATCAGCAACGTTTATCACAGCAAGGAACGCAACCGCTTGCAAAATACTGGCTCGGTCATAAGCGTAAGTTTCAGCCCAGATGGAAAAACCTTAGCTTCTGGCAGTAGCGACAAAACCATCAAACTGTGGGATGTGGAGACAGGAGAAGAAATTACCACTCTCTCTGGACATGATGATTCTGTCAGGAGCATAAGTTTTAGCCCGAATGGAAAAACCTTAGCTTCTGGCAGTTCGGACTACACCATCAAACTGTGGGATGTGGAGACAGGAGAAGAAATCACCTCTCTTCCAGGAGGTTCTTGGAACATAGACGTAAGTTTCAACCCAGATGGAAAGATCTTAGCTTCTACATATAACAAGGACTTTACTATTAAACTGTGGGATGTAGAAACAGGAGAAGAAATTGCCTCTCTCCCAGGACATGATGATTATGTCCAGAGCATAAGTTTTAGCCCGAATGGAAAAACCTTAGCTTCTGGCAGTAGCGACAAAACCATCAAATTGTGGGATGTAGAAACAGGAGAAGAAATCACCTCCCTCCCAGGACATGATGATTCTGTCTGGAGTGTAAGTTTCAGTCCAGATGGAAAGACCTTAACTTCTGGCAGTAGCGACGATACCATCAAACTGTGGGATGTGGAGACAGGAGAAGAAATTGCCACTCTTTTAGGACATGATCATTTTGTCTATAGCGTAAGATTCAGCCCAGATGGAAAGACCTTAGCTTCTGGCAGTTTCGACGACACCATCAAACTGTGGGATGTGGAGACAGGAAAAGAAATTACCTCTCTCCTAGGACATGATGATGAGGTCACAAGCGTGAGTTTCAGCCCAGATGGAAAGACCTTAGCTTCTGGCAGTATCGACAGAACCATTAAACTGTGGGATGTACAAACACAACCAGAAATCACCTCTCTCCTAGGACATGATGATCATTTAGTTGAGAGCGTGAGTTTCAGCCCAGATGGAAAGACTTTAGCTTCTGGTAGTTGGGACAACACCATCAAACTGTGGGATGTGGAGACAGGAGAAGAAATTGCCACTCTCCTAGGACATGATGATGAGGTCTATAGCGTAAGTTTCAGCCCAGATGGAAAGACCTTAGCTGCTGGCAGTACCAACGGCACCATCAAACTGTGGGATGTGGAGACAGGAAAAGAAATCGCCTCTCTCTCTGGACATGATGATTTTGTCTTAAGCGTAAGATTCAGCCCAGATGGAAAGACCTTAGCTTCTGGCAGTTGGGACAACACCATCAAATTGTGGGATGTGGAGACAGGAAAAGAAATCGCCTCTCTCCTAGGACATGATGATGAGGTCAATAGCGTAAGTTTCAGCCCAGATGAAAAGATGTTAGCTTCTGGCAGTAAGGACGGCACCATCAAACTGTGGGATGTGGAAACACAACAACAAATCACTACTCTCCTAGGACATGATGGTAATGTCTTAAGCGTAAGATTCAGCCCAGATGGAAAGACCTTAGCTGCTGGCAGTACCAACGGCACCATCAAACTGTGGGATGTGGAAACACAACAACAAATCACTACTCTCCTAGGACATGATGATTCTGTCAATAGCGTGAGTTTCAGCCCAGATGGAAAGATGTTAGCTTCTGGCAGTGAGGACAACACCATCAAACTTTGGAACCTAGACTTGAACTTTTTGATGGAACGTAGTTGCGATCGCGTCCGTAATTATTTGCTGCACAATCCCAATGTTACAGAGGAAGAGAAGGGCTTGTGTAACGGCATTGGTACGGAAAAGTGAATTATGTTACTTCCACTCCCCTTGAAGCGTAAAAGCAGCCCAATAATAGGGAGCCTTCCACTGAGTCTCTTGTTGCATTTCCAACTGTGCTGCTCTCAAAGCTGCTGTTGCTGACAACCTTCCTCCAACATATTGCGGTAGAATCGCTTCATCATCTCTGCTGTAGCAGCATCACTAACATTCCACAGACTTATAGCAAAAGACAGAAGGGAAGAGATGGACAGGTAAAGGTTTCAGCATTTGGTGTTGTCCTAAACGCCTTGGCGATTGCTATATTAGCTACATCTTTTCTATAAAATAACAAAAACCTTGTAGAGACGTTGCATGCAACGTCTCTACAAACATGGTTCTGGGTTTTGTCTAATTATCTGCTTGAGTTTCTTTGATAAAAGCTTCCAACTTCTCAGCCAGAACTTCTACATGAGGTTCCTGGAGCATACTGGAATGACCACCAGGGATATCAAAGGTTTCTACTCCGTTAGTTGACCTTTCTCCCCAACCTAATAGGGGGTCACTGATAATCTCGACTGCTGGTGTATCATCGATTAAAGGGTCATCCATACCGACATTTTCCGTAGCTCGCCAGAGGGTCAATTTACCTTGGTAAACAGGTGGAACATATTCTGTTTTCGCTAATTTGTTATAAATTGTGCGAACAGGAATATCCTGTAGGAATTGAGCTAAGGGAAGCTTCTTATCAAGGTAATACCTGTAGAGCGTGACTTTGAATGTCTCCTGGGTATCTTGAATTTTTTTGCTTACTTCATAAGAAATCAGGTTTTTGACTTTCTTCGTTACTGTACTGAGGACATATGTCAGCCACTCTTGCCCTTTGAGTTGTTGCCCTTGAGTTAGAGCTTGTGAAAACCGACTCATACGCTTAGAGTTACTGTAACCCGACCGACTGGGGCCTTTAACATCAATGGCATCAATAATCGCCACTAGGGGAACTTTTTCACCTTGAGCTTGAAGCTGACAAGCAATCTCGAAAGCAATAACCCCACCAGCACACAAGCCGCCAACTAGGTAAGGTCCTTTGGGTTGAACGCTACGCATCTCTTCGATATAGTAACTTGCCATATCGGAGATGCGGGTATGAAGAATAGAACAACCCTCTGTGCTATGGGGTCTTAATCCATAAACAGGTCTTTCTGGACTGAGACGACGAGCTAAGTTCATGTACAAGATAGCAGTACCATCAACATCATGCACAAAAAACAAAGGTGGTTTGGAATTGCCCGGTTTGAGCAACACCAATGACTTCCAGGTTTGTACTTGTTCTGATGGCTCTAGAGTTTGGGCTAATTGCTCAATAGTCGGAGCCTCAAAGAGAATAGTTAAAGGAAACCTTTTGCCAAACTCTTTTTCAATGGTTCCAAACAAGCTAACCGCCAGGATTGAGCTTCCTCCTAACTCGAAGAAATTATCACGGATGCCAATTGGTGAAATGCCCAAAGCTTGCTGCCAAATATCAACCAATTTTCGTTCTATCTCCGTTGACGGAGCAACCTTTTCAGCAGATGCTTGAGCACCTGTAGATGAGAGTTGGTCTCGATCAACTTCACCTGCTTCTGTCAAGGGCATTTCTTCGAGTTGTTGGAAATCACAGGTACTAGGTTGACCAAAACGGTCAGATACTTTTAATTCCTGTAATACAGAAGTAGATACCTGATCCCTCGGACTAGTGAAATAAGCAGATAGCTGTTGGGTATGAGGCGATTGGGTTTCTGTATAACGTCGCATATAGGGGTTACTGCCATCCAGCCCGACAATCACATATCCCTGGTCATGGTTTAACCCCCCAAAGAAAGAGCTCAATCCCTGTTTTGACGGAATCGTATAGTATCCGCGAGCTTGGGATAAGTCTCTCATTTGATAACTACGGTCTGCTCCTACTTCTTCCCAGATACTCCAAGCAAAGCAATAGCTTCGTAAAGATTGCTTGTAGCGTTGGTAATGGGAAAAACAGTCTAGAAAACGATTAGCAGCAGCATAGCCCCCCATACGATAAGTGCCAAACACGCTGGATACTGAAGAGAAGTTGACAAAGACAGCATTTGGTTGGTTTTTGATGAGCTGATGTAGTGCCCAAGCACCAGATACTTTAGGACTCAGCATTGCTGCTAAACTCTCTCGCGTTTCTTCAGTTAATAGATGTTCTTGAGTCACTCGCGCTAGGTGAATAATGCCATCTAACTGAGATTCCCAGCGGTTGGATGAATTCTCAACGGCTTGTTTTAACTGAGCTAGATTACAAATATCAGCTACTTCATAATGTACTTCTCCAAGTTCCTCTAGCTCCTGGTAAGCTTTGATGCGCCGAGATAGTCCATTTTCTTGATTAAGATAGGTTTCCCAAGTATCTTTAGGAGGTAAAGGAGTTCTTCCTACTAATAATAGTCGAGCTCCATATTGTTGCAGCAAGTATTTGGCAATTTCCACACCAATCTCACCCAACCCACCACTTAGTAGATACATTCCACCAGGCTTGAAGGGCATCTCCTGCTTTTGTTGCTGACAGAAGTCTACTTTTTCCAATCGAGAAACTAAGCGCTGTCCATTGCGGTAGGCTACTTCTTGTTCCCTGGGAATTACCTGGAGTTCTCGAATAACTTGTGCCGCGTTAACATCAAGTTCTTCTAGAGATAGATCAAGATGGCGACAATCTAACCAAGGCATTTCCTGAGGAATGGTTTTAACCAAACCCAGTATCGGTGTTCTCTCGCAAGCTACTTCATCCTCTGGTGAGGTGGGTTGGCTATGACTAGCAATTATTTGTAGCCGAATGGGAGTTTCGGAATTTTGGATTTGAGCTAATGCCTGAACTAAGAATAGCAGGCTATAAACTCCTTTCTCCTGAGCTTCCTCTAATGCTTCTAGGGATGAAACTTCCCCTGCATACTCCTGATAATTCCATAGGTGCAGGATTTGAGCGATGGAAAGCTTTTCCTCAGCAACAGAGAGCAACAGTTGCCGATAGTCATCAGGATGATTAGGATTGATGGAGTAACGGTTGTCCGCAAGTTTGGCAAAAGTTGAACCTACTTCAACACCGACACAAGGTTGATTATGCTTGCCTAACTCACCACACAATAATTCTCCTAAACCTAATGAGTCCAAAAATACTAAGGACAAACCTGTTCTAGATTGACTCTCTAAGGAAAGTGCTTCTTTACAACGCCAAATATTGCGGTAAAACCAGTCTGGAAGGGTATTTTCATTGCCCAGCAGAATATCAACGCGCTTAGCCGTGGCATCAAATTCACCTGCTTCAAACTGTTTTCTTAGTTGCAAGCGTTGAATTTTACCAATGGAAGTTTTAGGAATTGTTTCCTTGGTAACTGGAATCAGGTAGGTTGGGCTAATACCAACTTCGCGAACGATATTGCTACGAATTTCCTTGAGAATCTCAATGAGACGCTCATCTTCAGCAAAGGGGGTGTGGAAAAAGACCAACAATTGATCTGTATCATTACCGGGTTGTCGGAGAGCACAAGCAGCGGTATAAGATACCTCAACTCCTTCAACCTCTTCCACTACTGCTTCAATCTCATAACTATAGTGGTTGAGACCATTGATAATGATCAAATCTTTTTCTCGACCGGTAATCGTCAGACGTCCCTGGCGGAAAAGTCCTAAATCCCCAGTTTTGAACCAGCCATCTTCGGTGAATGTATCTTGGTTAAGCTGAGGATTCTGATAGTAACCCACAGTAATCATTGGACCCTTAATTTGTAAGCGACCAACGGTATCCTCAGGTACTAACTGGTTTTTATTATCCACAATGCGCATCTGAAAACCGGGGGTAGGGCCGCCTACTTCTACATAGGGATAGTCATCAGATGGTAATGCTAGCAGATACCTGTGGGAAAACGTTACAGCAGCACAAGTTTCAGACATCCCCCAAGCTGAATGCATCAGTTCTGCGGAAAACCCGTGGGGAGTTAGCAATTGGGTAAATTTTTTAGCTGTTTTGGGCACAATAGCTTCAGCTACGCTCAACACAGATCTAAGGGAGGATAAATCCCAATGCCTTTGTTGAATGATTTCTGCGCGATCGTTAATCAAACCTAAGGCAAAGTTAGGAGCCCAAGCAAAAGTTACTCGATACTGATCAATCCAATCGAGTAACTTTAAAGGGTTTTCGAGCACTAGTGAACTGGGTGCATGAATTTGCTGAGAGCCAACATAAATGTCCCGAATTGAACAACGTACCAAACTACCGACATGGTCTAAATGTAGCCAATTCAAAGAGATATCTTCACGGCTAAAACTATTGATCTGGGAACTTGCTGCCACATTGCTAATAATATTGCCGTGGGTAAGCATCACTCCTTTCGGGACACCTGTGCTTCCAGAGGTAAAGAGTAATACTGCTAAATCATCAGGTTGGCTATCATACCAATTTTGCTCCCGATCGCAGGAGAGGAAATCCTCAACCGTTTCAATCTGAAAATTCTCTAAATTTAATTGGCTGGACAAGGCGCGAAGTTTGGGAGCAAGGCTGCCATTAGTGAATACTATTGGTTGCTCCAAAGTCTGCCAAGTATTGTGTAGCTTTTTGACTACACTATTGGATGGCTCATAAACAGGAGCAGTCGCCACAGGTACCGGAACAAATCCTCCTAAAATGCAACCCCAGAATGCTGGAATGTAATCCTCATTGCTATCAAACTGAAAAATTATTTTGTCTTGAGGTTTGAGTCCTAGTGCTCTGAGTCCAGTCAGAATTCGCTCGGCTTTTTCTAGTAAAGCAGGATACAGTTGAACGGTGTTAGAGCCGTCTTTCTGTATGTAAGTAATTCCTTTATCTGGGGAGCGTTGTACTGTTCGTCTTAGTGCTTGGGACAGGTTTTTTGGTGCATCAGCTTCCTCTCTTAGAGGTTCACCTTCACTGATAGAAAAGGATTTGGATTCTGATGGTGCTTCTGAGTCTGTTGGAAGGTCTTGAGGTGTAACTTTTGCCTGGGATGAGATTCTAGAGGCTGTCTTCCAGTCTGGCAGCAGATCTGACAAATGAAGAGGAGGTATATCGTCAGTTTGCTCTTGTAGCACCACAGCTGCCTGTTCGATCTCTGGTAGTGAGAGTATTTGCTCTTCCCATTGTTGGATCAAGTCAGAGTCAATGAGTGGCAATTTAGCAAGAGCTTGCTCATCTATTTGACCCTCATTAGTCAGTGGTAGTTGAGAAACTGGTACAAAATTTACCTTGGGTAGAACAACTTGAGGTAGAACAGTTGGTAAGTAGGACTGGAGTCTCTCTGATGAGAATTGCCCTGCTAAAACCACATAGGCAACGAATTCTTGTTCAGAGGTCTGAGTTGCCTTCCGCCTTACTGCACAGTCATCAACTGATGGATGAGTTAGCAAAGCTGCTGCTAGGAGAGGCTCATCGATATGTTCAAGAGTTTTTGTAGTCTGTCCAGCACCTGGTTGTTGTGATTCATGGATTGAGGTGTTTTCTGGAGCCTCTTTGGGGCTTGAATTGTTTGTCTGGGTAACACTCATATTTTTTTCTATATGGTATTTCTACAACAACAATTTGCTTGTTAGCAAATCTGGATAATCAGTGATAAGTACAAAAAATAGTAGTCTAGTTGACTTGTTTTGACAGTTTGTGAACAGCTTTATTTGGCTCTTGGCAAAAAACACACAGATGTGTTAATAAGGTCAAAATCCTCTTGGCGAATTACTAACTGATGAGTCAGTATTACACCTGATGAGTCCGTATTGCACCATAACTCTGTCGCAGTCTGTAAAGCCGTAGTGACAATTACACTATGGTTATTGTAAAACAGTAAGCTGCGATAGAGGTAGTGATTATACTTACCTAGTGCTCGGAACGAGAGTTATTTTTCCTGTCATTTGAAGTTCCTATGCTTATTATGACATTCTTATCTAGGGCGTGCTCAGGATTATTATTGTTTTATTTAAATTTTTATTGTACTTGCTAGTAAATCAATTGCATCTGGATAACTGCGATGTTAGTCTGTATATATCTGTATATAGATGTTATTCTGTACCTACTTAGCATACCCTTGTCGAATTTGGAGACATTTGGACATTGGCTTGAGATATGAAGCAATGAGTAAAACTTTGTAACTCTGGCAATGATCAAGGGAGCATCCCATCTTGGCACGAGGACTAGTTCAAATACCTCTAAAAGCCCTGATTTTTCGTTGCCTCAGATAGGCTATTTCCCACAACGGGATGCTCCCATGATAAAAGTTGCTGGAGACTTAAGAAAGAAAAAGACTTAGCGCCTTGGGAGTTAAGTATAGCTTATCACTTTTTCTGGTTAACCGAGTCTCAGCAATGAACGCGCCACTGGGGCATAACGCCTTGAAGTAGTAAATGCGAAAAATTAATTAATGAACATTATATCAACGGAAATTCCAGAGGTTTTGATTATTGAACCGCGAGTTTTTGGAGACAACCGAGGTTTTTTCTATGAAAGTTACAACGAAAGAGCCTTTACAGAAAAGGCAGGAGTAACAGTTAACTTTGTTCAAGATAATCATTCCCGTTCGAGCCAAAATGTTTTGCGGGGCTTGCACTATCAAATTCAACAAGCTCAGGGTAAGCTAGTGCGGGTTATCTCTGGAGCTGTTTTCGATGTGGCAGTAGATCTGAGGAAAAGTTCCCCTACTTTTGGTCAGTGGGTTGGTTACTTAATCAGTGCAGAGAATAAGCGACAAATTTGGATACCACCGGGATTTGCCCACGGCTTTGTAGTTGTCTCAGAAGTAGCAGAATTTTTGTACAAAACTACTGATTACTATGCTCCTCAGTATGAGCGGACTTTGCTGTGGAATGACCCGGATTTGGCCATTGACTGGCATCTGCATCTGACTGGAGAGCCAATTTTATCTGCTAAAGACCAAGCAGGTCAGCCATTAAAGACAGCTGAGGTATACTCATGAAACAAATTTTGCTTACCGGCATTACGGGACAACTTGGTCAGGAATTACAACAGACCCTAGCTCCTTTGGGTAAAGTGAATGGTTTCAGTCATCAGACTTTAGATTTAACTCAACCGGACAAAATTCGTCAGGTAATTCAGGAAGTAAGACCTGATTTTATTGTCAACGCTGCTGCTTACACAGCGGTTGATAAAGCTGAAACAGAAACAGAATTAGCCAACTCGATTAATGCTACTGCTCCCACCGTCATGGCGGAAGAAGCCCAGAAGCTAGGGGCAACATTGATGCATGTTTCCACAGATTATGTATTCAATGGTCAAAAAAATACTCCCTACCTGGAAGAGGATGCCTCAAACCCCGTCAACGCCTATGGTTATTCCAAGCTTCTAGGGGAAGAAGGCATCCAGAAAACTTGCGATCGCTACTTGATTCTCCGGACAGCCTGGGTCTATGGTACTTATGGCAAAGGGAACTTTGTCAAAACCATGCTGAGGCTGGGAGCCCAGCGCGAGGAACTACGGGTTGTTGTTGATCAAGTTGGTGCTCCTTCTTGGACAGGTGATCTTGCTCAAGGGATGCTAGAGTTGCTCACTCAATTAACAGGGGAACAAACAGAGAATTTGCCTCCAATGGGTATCTATCACTTTACTAATAGTGGTGCTATCAGTTGGTATGATTTTGCTGTTGCTATCTTTGAAGAAGCTAAACAACTTGGCTTTCCTTTAAAAGTGCAGCGCGTTGTACCTATTACAACTGCGGAATATCCTACACCAGCTAAGCGTCCTGCCTATTCGGTGCTTTCTGGTAAGAAAATATCAGCAGTTTTAGGAGACCATCCTCCCCATTGGCGTTCAGGACTAAGGCAAATGCTTCAACAACTCCACGCTCAATAGTTTGAAAGAAGGTATAAGGTCTCTTCCCTTGGAGCCTTGCTGTTTTCTACCCTAGATCCTTACATGGCGAAAGCTTGGTGAAAATTTACCAAATTCGCTCAAATGCTTCGTACATAAATTTTTTATGACTTACTTGTAGAGACGTTGTATACAACGTCTCTACAATTTTTTTACGAAAAATTGGGTGTTATATCAAGTTCGGATAATCGCTTATAATTCCCTTTTCCCTTGCGACCTTCTTTCTTCCCTTGGACTTGTTTCTTCCATCCGTTGCGGATGCGTCGCGTCCGTGAGACGCTGTTATCTCCAACTCAGGTGTATTACGGTCTGCTTTATCAAAAAGATTCATGCTGTTACTGTCTCTGGCTTTCTCCTCAAAGTTTTTTGCTCAGTATTTGCACTTTTAAACCTGTTTTTTGTAACTAGTAACCTAGGTTACTATTTGAATGAATAATCCCATTTGACATCTTTTGATTACGTATTTTATTTGTCATACATAATCGCTGTTTGTATTACTTATTTTTCTCCAAAGAAAACTATTATAATTATCCGGAAAGATATATTTTATGCGGGAATATGAATGTGATCTTGAATAAAATAAATCTAAATGCAATCAATTAAAGTTGGTTTTTTATCTGCTCACAACTATTTCGATAGAAATGCTTGGTCGGGTGCAGTTTATCACATGTATGATTCATTAAAATCAACAGGAGTGCAAATGGTTAATCTTGGGAATCCGAGCAAGCCTACTCTATTGAGAAAACTTGTTAATCGCGTGTCACCCAAGAAAAAATATTTTGAAGTCGCTTCATCTGGTTACATTGAGGAAGGTAAAAAAAAGGTTTCACTAATACAAAAGCAACTAAAAAAAACTCCCTGTGACGTACTTTTTTGGCCAGTTGCTTCATTGGAGATAAATTATCTAGAAACAAATATTCCTGTTATTTATTTATCTGATATAACCTTTGAATTATATAATGGCTACTATCCATCAAATTTTGATCAACAACAAATAGAATGGATTTCTAATATAGAGTCAACGGCAATATCAAGAGCCAGTAAAATAGTATATCCCTCAGATTGGGCAGCTCAGTCAGCAATTGATGACTATGATGCAGAAACGAACAAGGTTAAGGTAATTCCATTTGGTGCAAATTTAGACGATCCTCCTGCTGTAAAGGAAGTTGATTTTAGCCAAAAAAGCACTTCATCTTGTCGTTTATTATTCATTGGGAAGGATTGGGAGAGAAAAGGTGGTGAGATTGCTTTTCAAACACTAATATCTCTGCACGACATGGGAGTTGATGCGGAACTGATTGTTCTAGGAAGTGTACCACCCGCTGAAATTAAACATGATAAGCTAACCGTCATTCCATTTTTAGACAAAAATGACCCTATACAGAGGCAGCAATTCCGCGAATTGTTCTTGCAATCGAACTTCTTCATTTTTCCTACTCGTGCTGATTGTTCACCAATTGTGACTTGTGAAGCTAATGCATTTGGTCTTCCGGTAATCACAACTAATGTCGGAGGACTCCCCACAATTATTAAGCAAGGTAAAAATGGTTATATGCTGCCCCTGTCTGCTTCAGGGGATGATTTTGCTAAGTTAATAGCGGAAATCTTCGATGATCAAGCTAGGTATGAACAGTTGGTCTGCTCATCAAGAGAAGAATATGATCGTCGTTTAAATTGGAATGCGTGGGCACAAAGCATACATAACTTAATTGTAGATATGCTCTAAACCTATTTTCTCCCTTGTCATCTTGTCTAGTCCCAACCCGAAAGTAAAAAACCTACCCTTGTCAGCCTCCCACACCTCCCACACTTCTCACCTCTCCACAAAATGTGTGGCGCAAGTGAGCACATCTTCCTGGACAGACGATATTGCTCAAGCTATGCTGGAATTGCTTACCCAACTAGCAAGGGAGCAGACAGAGAATTTTTCTCCAACAGGTATCTATTGCTTTACTCATGGTGATGCTACCAGTTGGTATGATTTCGCTATTACCATCTTTGAAGAAGGCTCAATTGTTTGCCTTCCTTTGAAAGGAGCACGGTTCGTGCCTATGACAACTGCTGAATGTCCCACATCAGCCAAGTGTTCCACTTTTCGGTGCTTTCTGGTAAGAAGATATCAGCAGTTTTGGGAAGTAATCCCCCTATTGGCGCTTCGGACTCGGGCAAATGCTTAAACCACTCTATGCTCAACAAGTATGAAAGCAATTATTCTTTCCGGCGGTAAAGGAACACGTCTAAGACCCTTAACTTATACTGGCGCCAAACAACTTGTTCCTGTTGCTAATAAACCCATTTTATGGTATGGGATTGAAGCAATTGTTGCCGCAGGCATTACAGATATTGGCATTATTATTAGTCCGGAAACTGGAGAAGAAGTCAAAACCAAAACTGGCAATGGCGATCGCTTTGGTGCCAGAATTAGCTATATCCTTCAGGAGCAGCCCGCAGGTTTGGCTCACGCAGTCAAAGTAGCCCAACCTTTTCTCGGAGATTCTCCCTTCCTGATGTATCTGGGAGATAATTTAGTTCAAAGTGACCTACACCTCTTCTGTGAACAATTTAAAACTCGCAATCTAGATGCCCTAACTCTGTTGTGTCCAGTAGAAAATCCTAGTGCTTTTGGAGTTGCCAAGGTTGATGAGGAAGGAAGGGTGTTACAGTTAGTGGAAAAACCAAAAGTCCCTCCTTCTAATCTAGCATTGGTGGGAATTTACTTGTTTTCCAATGCGGTTCACCATGCTATTGCCTCGATTCAACCCTCTGCCAGAGGTGAGCTAGAAATTACTGATGCCATCCAATACTTGATTGATCAACCAAAAAAAGTGGAAGCACGACAACTTGAGGGTTGGTGGTTGGATACAGGGAAAAAAGATGACCTCCTAGAAGCCAACCGCATTATCCTAGACACCTGCCTGCAAGCAGCTGTAGAGGGTGAAGTTGACGAAAAGAGCCGAGTTATTGGCAGGGTACAGATTGGTTCGGGTTCTAAAATAACCAATTGTACAATTCGAGGTCCAGTGACTATCGGTAGCGACTGTCACTTAGAAAACTGCTTTATCGGACCTTACAGTAGCGTAGCTAATCAAGTCACCCTGATTGATGCAGATCTTGAGCATAGTGTAATTTTACAAGGAGCCAAGGTTATCGGTATTCAACAGCGGGTCGTTGACAGTGTAATTGGACAACGTGCTCAGCTCAAAGAAGCTCCCCGGCGTCCCAAAGCTTTACGTTTCATGATTGGTGATGATTCGCAAATCGAGTTAGTTTGAACTGAAAATCAATGAACAGCAAAGACTACGTTAAATAATTATAAGTAGTCTATACTGAAACCACTTTTCACTGGAACATACAAAATTATTCAGTTGGATAAAAATGTAAGCCACAAAGCAGTGAAAAGGGAAGTAAGTACATAAACTGTGTAGATTTTATAATTCAAATTATCAATTTATAAAATGTATGAGTACACTGAATAAATCAGTAACTAATTCACAAATTTCTGCCACAGAACCAGATTGGAGCCGTGAAGAACTTAGGGCTTGGTGGGATCCTTCACGTCAATTTCTTAAATCTATCCGTGAATATCAAAAGTGGAAGAAACGTGGTGGTATTTTAGGAAGATTTTTCAGTGCTTACAATGTCCTCCAGTATCGCTTTTGGACTGCTGTAACTGGCACCGATATTCCCATAAATTGCGATCTTGGAGGAGGACTGCTGCTAACTCATCCTATTGGTGTAGTGATTCATTCAGATGCATCTGTTGGACCGAATTGCCTAATTCTTCAACAGGTCACAATTGTCAAAGATGTCAAAGTCGGTGGTCATGTTGATATTGGTGCTGGTGCCAAAATTATTCGTCCTGTGACTATAGGCAATCATGCAAAAATTGGTGCTAATGCAGTGGTTCTTAATGATATACCACCTGGAGCAACTGCGGTTGGCATTCCCGCCAAAATTATTAACTCTCCTGAGTCTGGGGACAATACTAATTGAACAAGTGCAAAATTAATTAAAACAATGACTTCTGCTTCTGAAAAACTACCAAGACAACCTCGTTGCATATTAATTACAGGTGGGGCTGGATTTATTGGCTCAAATTTCGTCCATCACTGGTGCAACAACTATCCAGAAGACCGCGTTGTAGTGTTAGATGCCTTGACCTATGCGGGAAATTACAAAAATTTAGCACCTTTAGCAGGACATAAGAATTTTCGTTTTGTCCAAGGTGACATCTGCAACCGTCCGATGGTAGAAGCCTTATTTAAGGAAGAACCCATCGATACCGTAGCTCACTTTGCTGCTGAATCTCACGTTGACCGTTCCATCTTAGGACCTGATGCCTTCGTCCGTACTAATGTTGTCGGCACTTTTACCTTATTGGATAGTTTTCGACATCATTGGGAGCACCAGGGAGCTCTAGAAAATTTTCGCTTCCTCCATGTTTCTACAGATGAAGTATATGGTAGCCTAGGCCCCGATGACGCTGGATTTAGCGAGACTACACCTTATGCCCCGAATAGTCCCTATTCCGCATCCAAAGCTGGTAGTGATCATCTAGCCCGCGCCTACTACCATACCTATGGTATGCCTACTCTCATCACCAATTGCTCTAATAACTACGGTCCCTATCATTTCCCAGAAAAATTGATTCCTTTAATGTGTATCAATATCCTGTTGGGCAAATCTTTGCCAGTATATGGTGATGGACAAAACATTCGGGATTGGCTTTATGTGGAGGATCACTGTCGTGCTTTAGATGTAGTGATTAACCAAGGTCAACCGGGTGAAACCTACAATATTGGTGGCAATAACGAAGTCAAAAATATTGACTTGGTTAATAAGTTGTGTGAACTAATGAATGAGTTAGCCCCTGAGTTGCCTGTGCGTCCAGCTCAAGAGTTGATTACCTTTGTTAAAGACAGACCCGGACATGACCGACGCTATGCCATTGATGCCAGCAAAATTCAAACCGAACTGGGTTGGACACCAGCAGAAACTGTAGAAGGAGGACTCCGTCGCACCATTGAATGGTATCTGACTCATCGTGATTGGTGGCAACCGTTGCTGTCAGAAGAATATCAGGCTTACTATCAGAAAGTATACGCTTAAAAGGCTTTTTCTTTTTGTAAGTACAACTTTTCCTTACACCCTGTCTAGTTTTCAACTTGCCTGTCACCTTATGTGAAAGTTAATATCCCAAAAGAGAAGTCAATGAAAGCACTCATTGTTGGTAATGCTAACCGCAAACTTGATAACATTTCGGCGGCTCAGCTTTATCCTTTTTTTCAGGAGCGACAAAAGCTTCAACGCCAATTGGGTTTGCAGTTCAATCATATTCAGGCTGAGACATTTTCCGATATTAGCCAAGCCTGCAAAAACACCAAAGCAGATATTATCTTCATCCGTCCTAGCTGGCGTGAAGATCCTAATGAAGCGGAAAAAGTGCTTGCAGAAGTACGCAAAAATAACCCAAACCAGAAACTGATCTTCCTCGACCCCTTTGACCAAACTGCTAGTCGGTACTTCAATGTATTGCCTTATGTAGATTGGTTTTTGAAATATCAGCGCCTTAAAGATGTCAGCCAGTATAGGCAAAAATTTATCGGTGGGGTAATGTTCACCGATTACCTTGCTAGGGAGTTGAACTATGACCTTCAAGGGTGGCATGTAGGTTCTGAAGTACCGGAAGGCTACGAACATCGCATTGCTACGGGGTGGAATTTTGCTACTGCTAAGCGTTTTCGGAAGGCGCTACGCGGTTCCCTACTTTCAAAATTTCGTCCTCCCACAAAAAAGACGATTGATATTTTCTGTCGTCTATCGTTTGGTTCCCCTGGAAAACTGGAATGGTATGGTCAATATCGCTTAGCAGCGGTGAAAATGCTGGAAGCTTTAGCTTCGGAGTATAGTTTAGCTGTTGATATGAGTCCCGAAGCTGCCCGACTCGTATCGAAAAAGCAATATGCTTACGAAATCAAGCACAGTCGTATAGTATTCGCACCCTTTGGCTGGGGGGAAGTAACGTGGCGAGACTACGAAGCAGCCTGCCATAACTGCTTATTGATCAAACCGTCGATAGAACACGTTGATACCAATCCGAATATTTTCGTGGCTGGGGAAACTTATGTGCCTACTGAGTTGAACTTGTCAGACGTGGAAGAAAAATTTCGCTACTATTTACAACACCCTGAGGAAGCGACTCGCATTGCAGCTAATGCGAAGAGTGCTTACAACGCTTATTTTGAACAGGGAGAATTTATTAAGACAATTCAGCAAGTCATCTCCGATAGCAATTAGTGTCTGACGATGCAGGGAATGGGGAATGGGATAAAATTCAGTCTCAAAAAGAAGATAAAAAAGAAGTCAGCTTCCCTTGGCTCCTCGGAGCCTCCTGCCTTCTTCCTGAAGAGTAAAAATGATTATGAATAAGTAAGTAGAATTTCTACAGTCCTACAGTAAGTTGATAATTCAAACAACTCTAGAGATACAGGGAGAGATTAGGGGGTCATCTATCTAATAATAAACAAAAATTGGACAATGAGTATCAAAACATTAAAAAAAAATCTAAGAAAATTTAAATTAAACTCAATTATTCCAGTTATTCTTTTTAGTTTGTCTTTCTCTCTAGTAATAATTAGTTGTCGTGCTGATGACAACAGTAAGCTAGTATCTCAAACCAACTCCAATGATACTCAAATTGCAGCAAGTGCAACTCCTGCAACCTTATCATTAGGGACTAATCTGAACGAAATTGCAGATTGGTCAACTCAACTCCCTTTTTTAGATGCTTTCAAATCTTCAAGAGAATGGATTACTCAGTGTCAAGAAGGAGAGTCAGGGTGCAGTAATTCTTGGAGTACTGATGAAGAAGAGAAGTTAGACTTAGATGAACATGGCTGGGTTAAATCCTTACCGGCTTCAGAAGATCCTCCTGAATATACTCGTGTAGCAACATTATTGTTTAGGGGTGTTGAGCCTTATCCTGGGGGTCAGTATGTAGTTCTCTATGATGGAGAAGGTACGATAGAATATAGGTTTGATGCTACCAAAGATGAGGCAGCATCAACTCCAGGGAGGGACGTAATTAATGTCACCCCATCGAAAGGTGGGATATATCTGATTATTACCTCCACTGACCCCAAAAAAACTGGTAACTATATTCGCAACATTCGGGTCGTTCCAGCAAAGTATGAAAATACCTACCAGTCGGCAATATTTAATCCAGATTTTATAGAAAAAATTAAAAAGTTCCAAGCTCTTCGCTTTATGGACTGGATGAGAACCAATAATTCTCAGCAAAGTGAATGGGCAAATCGACCGAAAATAGAGGATGCCTCCTATGCTAAGAAAGGTGCGCCAGTAGAAGTCATGGTAGAACTAGCCAATCAGCTAAAAGTTGACCCCTGGTTTACTCTGCCACACATGGCTACAGATGAATATATAACTAAGTTTGCTGAAATAGTAAAAGATAGCTTAGATCCCGATTTAACAATTTACTTGGAATATTCCAATGAAGTTTGGAATGCCCAGTTTAAACAATTTGAATGGGTTGCCAAGAATGGTTCGATTCGAGGGGAGAAGCTTCCCTACCAATCCTACGGTGTAAGGACTGCGCAAACGTGCGATATGTGGAAAGGGGTTTTTGGTGAAGCAAGTAATCGAGTTAAATGTGTTATGGGAACTCAAACCGGTAACCCTTGGGTAGCCGGTCAAGTTTTAGATTGTGAGAAATGGAAAGAAGCTCCTTGCTACAAACACGGTATTGACGCCCTGGCAATAACGGGATACTTTAGCGGAAAACTAGGTGACCCTAAATATGAAACTACTGTAGCATCATGGTTAGATGATAAGAATACTGATGAATTTGAAAGAGCCCTAACTCAACTGAAAAATGGCAGTGTATTAGGTACGGATAGTGATACCGTAGAACACTTAGGCAAAACTTTTGAAGAGTATTCAAACATAGTGAAAGAAAAAGGATTACAGTTACTGGTTTATGAAGGAGGTAGTCATGTTGTCGGTATAGGGAAAGTGGTAAATAATGATAAACTCACAGAATTCTTCATAGAATTGCATAGAAGACCAGAATTTCACGATTTATATACTCAAATGCTAGAAGCCTGGAAAGATACTGAAGGAACACGGGGCTTATTTATGAACTTTACTGATATAGGCCAACATACCAAATGGGGAAGTTGGGGAGCTTTGGAACATGTAGACCAAGAAGGTTCACCCAGATATAATGCTTTAATAGACTTTATTGATAAAGATTTATAAATATTTTCTCTATCGTCTAAAAAAACACGCACTTCTGGGAGGGATAAAAACCATTAACCTAATACCTAAAACCTCTTTCAGTTGATAGCCGCAAGTTCTATTAGTTATCATCGGCAGCGATTAAAGTCACTTTCAACTCTAGTGATTGCTTAAAGTTGAGAACAACCAATATAGACAGTAAAAACATCACAATGTCGCACGCAAAAGAAACTATTCTCGTAACAGGAGGAGCCGGATACATTGGCTCTCATACTGTGTTGGCACTGTTAAGGGCAGGCTATGACGTTGTTATACTTGATAACCTGGAATACGGGCATCGAGAAGTAGTGGAAAATGTTCTCAAGGTTCCTTTAATCGTCGGAGACATTAATCATCGCCCCACTCTAGACCAGCTATTTGCTAGCTACAACATAACAGCAGTGATGCACTTTGCTGCTTATATTGCTGTAGGAGAGTCAGTAAAAGATCCAGCTAAATACTACCGTAACAATGTTAGCGGTACCCTGACACTCCTAGAAGCAATGGTCGCAGCCAATGTTAAGCGGATTGTTTTTGCTTCAACCTGCTCTATTTACGGGATGCCTCAGCAAGTGCCAATGACTGAAGAGCATCCCATTGGTCCGATTAATCCCTATGCAATGACCAAGCGGATTGTGGAGCAGATGCTGTCCGATTTTGATCGCGCCTATAATCTACGCTCAGTTGTGTTTCGCTTTTTCAATGCTTCCGGTGCAAATCCAGAAGGATTAATAGGTGAAGACCACAATCCAGAAACTCACCTGATTCCTTTGGTACTCTTTACTGCTTTAGGTAAACGGGATTCAATTTCGATTTGGGGAACTGATTATCCCACACCAGACGGTACTTGCCTGCGAGACTATATCCATGTCAGTGATTTGGCAAATGCCTATTTACTAGGGCTCAAGTATCTCTCCGCAGGGGGCAAGAGTGAAGCCTTTAATTTAGGTAATGGTAATGGCTTTTCCGTTAAGCAAGTAATTGAAACAGCTTCTTCGATTACTGGAAAGGAAATCAAGGTAGTAGAATGCGATCGCAGAGTTGGAGATCCACCAGTTTTAGTCGGTAGCTCTGAAAAAGCCAGAAATATCCTTAGTTGGTATCCCCAATACCCTGACATTAGTAACATTGTATTACATGCTTGGCAGTGGCATCAAAAACGTCATGGTAGTAATAAGTAATAAGTAACAAGTTATAAGTAACAAGTAACAAGTTATAAGTAGTAAGTTATAACAAACAACAAATGACAAATGACAAATGACAAATGACAAACAACAAATGACAAAACAAGTAGGATTAGTAGTTATTGGACGCAATGAAGGTGAACGCCTACGCCGGTGTCTGCTGTCGGTAACAGGAAAAGCCCACATTGTTTATGTAGATTCTGGTTCAACAGATGGTAGCGTTGAGATGGCGAGATCGCTAGGGGTCGATGTAGTTGAACTTGACCTGTCTATTCCTTTTACAGCGGCTCGTGCGAGGAATGAAGGATTTGCTCATCTATTGCAAAGTTATCCAGAAACTGAATTTGTCCAATTTGTGGATGGTGACTGTGAGATAGTTGAAGGATGGCTTGCTCATGCTCAACAGGAACTCGAAGCTCAGCCTAAGATTGCAGTAGTTTGTGGGCGTCGCCGGGAACGCTTTCCTGAGCAAACAATCTACAACAAATTATGCGATATTGAGTGGGACACACCAGTAGGGGAAGCTTCAGCTTGTGGTGGTGATTCCATGATGCGCACAGAAGCTTTCCAACAAGTCGAAGGTTTTAACGCCACACTGATTGCTGGCGAAGAACCAGAATTGTGCGTGCGGTTGCGTGAACAAGGATGGAAGATCTTTCGCCTTGATGCAGAAATGACTCTCCATGATGCCCAAATGACTCGTGTGAGTCAGTGGTGGAAGCGTTTTCTGCGAGGGGGTCATGCTTATGCAGAAGGCTCCTGGTTACATGGTAGGAGTCCAGAGCGTCACTGGGTCAAGGAGAGTCGGAGCATCTGGCTGTGGGGTTTAATTATCCCCCTACTAGCTTTGGGTTCAGCATTGCCTACCCGTGGCTTGAGTTTACTACTTTTGGGTGGCTACCCTCTGATGACCTACCGTATCTATCGCTATTATCTACAGCAACGAGGTCTTAATTCCAAAGACGCTTTACTTTATGGTTTATCTTGTATGCTGGGCAAATTTCCTCAGTTACAAGGTCAGATGCAGTTTCATCTAAGCAGATTGCTGGGAAGGCGTTCCTCTTTAGTTGAGTACAAGACAGCAGCAACCACGACTGAATAAATACCTGAGCGAACTGGATATAAGCCAATTGGCTATATAGTTAGTAAAAGTATAGTCAAATATAGACAGACTGAATTCCATTTCAGAAATTCCCTTCACTTTCACTTTGAGAGATTAATTCTCCTGGGGTGAACTACGCACCTCTCTATCCCATAGCGATTAAACGCATTTGGGAATGCTTTTCTGAGAATATTGTAAGAACCCATCACATCAGCTTGATAGAGAAATCCTCCATCTGTACGGTATAAACCTCGCTGGATTCTTTTTCCAGAAAAAACTGGTTTTTCCGTTATCTGTCCATAAACTGGCAGAGGATCATTATTGAAAAAGTTAGAAGCACTAGTATA